>CAWIUU010000027.1:0-114308 GCA_963839315.1 Candidatus Acidiferrales bacterium | reverse complement strand
AAGGTAGGACAAGCTAGTAACTAAGGAATCTTAACGAGGCCGAACAGCGGTGTCAATCAATCGCGTGATTGCGCACTGTTTTCGGCGTCTCACCCGCCATGTTTCTTTCAACAACTGACTGAGCCCGAAGACAAGAGCACGCGGCCATTCTGCGCAAGCTACGAGACGGCGTGACTCCTACAGAACCCAATCGCCGGGCGCCGGGGAGTGCCAGTTTCGGAGGGCCGGTAAATATGCTAGAGTTAGGGAGTTCGGCGGAAGAGTGGCGGGCAGTAGCGACTCCTCTGTTGCGCACCGAAGGTCTCCGCACTGGTGACCCCGCAATGCAGGTTGAATGAGCCACGAGTCCATTCCTTGGCAGTGGCGGGGTGCCATTTAACCAAAATTTTGCTGGCCGGACCCGCGGTCACGAGCAACAAAGAGGAATTGTCATGTCTGGGCATTCAAAATGGGCCACCATTAAGCATAAGAAGGCCGCCACGGACGCAAAGCGTGGCCGCGTTTTCACCCGCGTCATTCGCGAAATCACCATCGCCGCACGTATCGGCGGCGGCGACCCCAACTCCAATCCTCGTTTGCGCACCGCCATTCTCGCCGGCAAAAACGAGAACATGCCGAACGAAAACATTGAGCGCGCCATTCTTCGTGGTACCGGCCAGTTGGAAGGCGAGCAGTACGAAGAGGCGACATTTGAAGGTTACGGCCCGGGCGGAGTTGGCCTCCTGATCCAGGTCGTCACCACCAACCGCAACCGCATCGTGGGCGAATTCCGCCACTTGATGAGCAAGAACGGCGGCAATATGGCGGAAGCTGGCGCAGTGGGCTGGATGTTCCATCGCAAGGGCGAGATCAACGTTCCGAAAGAAGCCGCATCGGAAGACAAGCTTCTCGATCTGGTTCTGGAAGCCGGCGCCGAGGACATGAAGGATGATGGCTCCTCCTGGTATATCGTCACCCCGCCCGAATCCCTGGAAACCGTTAAGGAAGCCTTGATCAAGGCCGGGATTACGCCCGCCTCCGCAGAGGTCGCCATGGTTCCGCAAAACTACATCAAACTTACCGGGCAGCAGGCGACACAGATGCTTCGTCTCGTGGAAGCTCTAGAAGAGCACGACGACGTGCAGCACGTGTACGCCAATTTCGATATCGATGAGTCTGAAATTCAGGCAGCGGTAAGCGCCAACTAAGTTTTCACGGTTCTTTCGAAACGGCCATCGAAGGCACGCCGATGGCCGTTTTTTTTTTTGCGGGCATTGCTAGCACAATTCATTGGAAGGCGGGCGCTTCGCCGTAGACTACGGCAATGAGTCCGATTCGCGAACTCCCCGTAAAGAATTGCTGCTCCGCGTCCTCGGTGTGGACCCCGCCGCCGCCGGCCCCACGGGGTATGGCATCATCGAGAGCGACGGGCGGGACCACCGCGTGCTCCACTATGGTGCTTTTCGGGTCGCGGCCAAACGACAGAAGACTCTCCAGGAGCGGCTCTGCACGATGTGCACGCCTTGCTCTGCCAGTTCTGGAAGAATTTAAGCCGCAATGTCTTGCCGTGGAATCCGTGTTCACTGCGCTGAATATGAGGACGGCCCTTCGCCTGGCGGAGGTGCGTGGCGTTGTGCTTCTGGCCGCAGAACAATGGCGTGGAAGTCCACAGCTACTCACCACGCGAAGTAAAAGCCTGCGTAGCCGGTTACGGCCATGCGGACAAGCGCCAGATGCAGACGATGGTCCGCGCTTTACTGCGGATGAAAGAATTGCCGGAACCAGCGGACGCCGCAGACGCGTTGGCAGTGGCGCTCTGCCACCTGCAGGCAGAAGTGCTGGAACGGCGATATGGATTAACGCGAGCGAAAAAAGGGAAAACGGCCGTGGCGCGGATGGATGTTCGCGCAGTGTCACCGAGCGACGCAACACCTGTTCGCAGTTCCAGCATCCAAACAAACCGATGAATTCTCTTCGCCGCAAAATTCTGATTGCCTCGTGTTTGGTTGCGCTATTCGGCACGGCTAATTTTGCGCTCACAGCGCTTGCCGAACCCATTTTCATTTATAAGCGCATATTCAAGGAGAGTGTGCCGGAGTACATCGAGATCAAGGTCCCGGAGAGTTCCGGGAACCCGACGTTCGAGATTCGGCAGTTGGACGAGGAGCCCGGTGCCACGGCCTTCGAGGTCAGTCCGGCGTTGCGCTCAAAGATTTTCACTCTGGTCAGCCAACTGAATCACTTCAAGGGTTTAGACCTGGATGTGCATCGCAAGATAGCCAACCTGGGTGAAAAAACGTTTCGTTGGGAGAATGGCGCGGAATCATTCGAGGTTAAATTCAACTACACGCTGAATACCGCGGCCGTGCAGCTTTTGCAGATTTGCGAAGGACTGGCGCGCCAGCAGGAGCTTCTGGAATTGTTGCAGCGACGCATGAAGTACGACCGCCTGGGCGTGAACGACGCTCTGATGCAATTCGAGACGGACCTAAACAAGGGAGTTCTGCCCGAACCTCAACGAGCCCTTCCTTTGCTGGAGCAAATTGCAGGAGACTCGCGCTTCGTGGACATCGCGCGACAGAGAGCCAGAGCGCTTGCAGAGCGGATCCGGCACACGGGAATTTAGCAGAGCCAGAAGTCTAGCCACCTCACCGTCGAATCTAGCCTACCTAATTTGACTTGGATGAAACGCGATAAGAAGGATAAACGAGTCCCCTATGGTTTTTAGTAGAAAGTTCCGGAACCTATGGATAACTGCAAATAGATGTAGATTCGGGGAAGATACGCCCTGTATATTTATAAAAATAAACGGGTTATAATGAGCCCCTGAGTTCACTATGGCATAAAACGTGCCCTAGCATGGGGCAACGGTTGTCAATTCTTGGCATAAACCGGTATTGGACATTACCAGGAGAATGCCGGCATCTGTTAGTTTAAGGGGTTCTCGCTGCCGACAACCGGCGGAGTTTGGCGCGGTGGTCAATCGCAACGCTTCAGTCAAAGTGGAAATCTAGAGGAGGTTTTTTGTGCACCTAAGAAATAGCTTTTTTGTGATCATGCGGCGGTCGTGTTTTGCCGCCATGCTCGCTTTCCTTTTAGTTTCGTTTTTTGCAACTCAGACGAGAAGCCAATCACTGATCGCCGGCGACATCGCCGGACAAGTTATCGATCCCAGCAAAGCCATGGTGGCAGATGCGGATGTCAGTCTGAAGAACACGGAAACAGGAGCGACCGCGCAGGGCAAGACAAGCGCGGATGGATACTTTCGGTTTTCACTCTTGAAACCGGGGACCTATGAAATAACGGTGAACAAGAGCGGTTTTGCCAAGGTGGTTCAAAACGCCACGGTGTCCGTAGGACAAACCACATCGGTGGTGATTGCGCTGGAAATATCGTCGACGACGGCCACGATTGAGGTCACTACAACGCCGGAACTGGTTTCGACGGACACAGCCGTGAGCACAACCTTCACACAACAAGAAGTTTCGTTGCTTCCGAGCCCAGGCGGCGACATCACGAACATTGCCTTCACCTCACCTGGCGTACTCGTGGCCTCGAATCAATCAGGCATGAACGGATACGGAAACTTCACGGTTAACGGGCTACCCGCGACCTCGAACTTGTACACCACCAATGGCGAGAACACCATGGACCCGTACTTCAACATTAACAACAGCGGGGCCACGAACCTGACGTTGGGCAGCAATGAAGTTCAGGAAGCAACAGTCACCACTAACCCATATTCCGGACAGTTTGGCCAACTGTCTGGAGCGCAAGTCAGTTACATCACAAAGTCTGGCACAAACGATTTTCATGGGAACGCGCAATACTGGTGGAACGGCCGGTACCTGAACGCGAACGATTTCTTCAATAAGTGGCAGACGCCGGCAGGCGTTGCAAACCCAGCACCATTCGGAAACGCGAACCAGTGGGCGACTTCCGTTGGCGGGCCAATCATTAAGAACAAGACGTTCTTCTTTGTCGATTACGAAGGAATGCGCTTTGTTTTGCCCAGCGCGGCGACTGTCCGCATTCCCACACCAGAATTTGCCACCGCGGTTTTGAACAACGTCCAGGCACTTCAGCCGTCGGAAGTTGCAACTTATCAGCAGATCTTCAATCTATGGGCAAACGCAAATGGCGCTAACACGGCGGTGACGCAGCCCAATTCTCCTTACTGCAACAATATAGTGCTGCCGGGATTTGATCCAACAACTCAGAGCTGCATGCAGCAATTCAGCGCGAACCCTACAGGTTTGGCGACCGAATGGATATTAGCGGCCCGCGTGGACCAGAAGCTCGGGGATAAGGACAATCTGTACGGGCGCTTCAAAATCGACCATGGCCTCCAGCCAACGTATCTTTCACCCATCAGCCCGAATTTCAGCGCGCTGTCTAATCAGCCCTCCTGGGATGTGCAGGTGAATGAATCTCACGTCTTCGGCGCCACAAAGACAAACGTGTTTACCGCCGCGGGAAGCCACTACGTAGCGCAGTTTGCTCAGAATCATGCTCTTGCCTTCCAGACCCTCCCCTACGACATTGAAACTTCCGGGGTGGGAACCGCCGTTGATTTCACAAGCATGAATCCAATGCGTTCGTTCCCTCAAGGCCGGAACATTACGCAATACCAATTTATTGATGACTTTTCCTGGAATAAGGGGAAGCACAGCTTTAAATTCGGTGGGAACTTCCGTCGTTATGATGTAAGTGACCACAACTTCTTCTATAACTACCCGACTGTATACTGGGGCTACGTCTCGAGCGGCTTGCAGAAGTTCGTTGATGGACTGGCATACCAGTACCGGCAAGCGGATAACCTGGCAGATAACGTGCCAGTTGCGATGTGGGGTCTGGGATTGTATGCCGAGGACCAGATCAAAGTGACGAGCAACTTCACCCTGACTCTCGCGCTGCGGGCCGAGCGCAATTCCAACCCAGTCTGCCAGAAGGACTGCTTCGCGAATTTTACGGGAGACTTTTCTTCTCTCGCGAGTTATCAAGCAGGTGGCGCAGCCGCAAAGGACGTGCCCTACAGCCAGGATATCAAGTACAACCAGCACCAGGCTTTCCAAGGTGTTGACTCCGCCGTATGGTCCCCACGCATTGCCTTCAGCTGGGCTCCGGGGCAAACAATCACTTCCCGTGGTTCTCCGGCGGCGGCAAGACCGTAATCAGCGGTGGATTCGGAGTTTTTTACGATAACCCAGCAGCGGGGCTTGTGGATAATCTACTCGCAAACCCACCTGTCTCCGTGACATTCCGTGTGCGTCCGGCAGCGGGCGTGCTTCCTTTCGATCCGAACGGCGGCGCAGCTACGTGGAATGCGGCAGCAGCAGCCTTCGACATAACCAAGAGCTTTAACGAGATCCAGTCCTCTATGCCGCCAGGTGTGAGCTTCACGGCGCCCTCGTTTAACTCTGTTATCGGGACAATTCACGCCCCCAGAGTCTATGAATGGAACTTCCAGATCCAGCAGGAGATCGGACGAAACGCAGCCCTCCTGGTGAACTACGTTGGAAACAGCGTCTCTCGCGTGCCGTACGGAACGGAGTGGGGGAATGCCTATAATCAGTTCGGCATTTTTGCGCCTGGAGTCATTCCAGCTGCCGCTCCAGATCCAATTTATGGAACGATCGACCAGGTCCAGAGCGGTGCAATCGGCAATTACAATGGTCTGAACGTGACGCTACGCGAACAGTACAAATCCTGGATCGTTGCGCACCTGAACTACACGTACGGACACAGCCTGGACGAAACTTCCAACGGCGGTATCTTCGCTTATGGATTCGCCTCTGGACAATCAATCCAGAGCCAGCTCAATCCCACCAGCCTCCGCGCAGGCAATTACGGAAACTCTGACTATGACATTCGTCACCTGATTAGCGGAGACTTCGTGGCCACCCCGACGTTCCACCCCGAGAATGGCCTAATGAGGCACCTCATCAATGGATGGCAGTTCTCTGGCAAGATCTATTGGCACACCGGTATGCCATATTCAATTAGTGACGGCAACGAGGCCGGTGGTGTTGGTAACTGGGGACAGACCCTTCTCGCCACGATTAATCCTGGTGCTCCAGTGCAGACCAGCAGTTGCGGAAAATCCGCCATCAATACGCCCTGCTTGAATGCCGGGGCCTTCTTCGATACTTTTAACAACCTTCTCACGACGTTCCCGAACCAGACGCGAAACCAATTTCGCGGAGCGAGCTACTTCGACCTCGATCTAGGACTCTTCAAGAATATCCAGATCAAAGAGCGTCTAAATCTGGCTATTGGCATGATGGCGTACAATGCGCTCAATCATCCAAATATGCCCTTCCCGAACAACTATTTCAGCACTGGAGACACGACCTTCGGCACAATCACTGGCGGGCCCGGCGTAGGCGTGCCAACCAGCCCATACGGCAACTTCCTTGGGTTTGACTCTTCACCGCGAATCGTTCAGCTTTCGGCGAAGATCACCTTCTAAGGTAATTCAACTTTAACCAAAGGGAGCTAGGGAGCCGGGAAACCGGCTCCTTTTTTTTGGTACGCCGAGCATGATCGACAGCTTGGAGGTGTGAGTCCTGTTCCCATCCTGATAGAGGAGAAGTGATCGTAATTACCAGCGTCGAATCCCAGATTGATCCCTACAATTTAAGAGCGAACTATGCTTCCTCCGATTACGACGCTCGGCATCAAATCACAGCCAGCTACATATACCAACTGCCTTTCAAGAGCAGCAATCGGCTCCTAAACACAGTGATTGGAGGGTGGCAGGTCTCTGGCACAATGTTCTATCGCACCGGGTTCCCCTTTAGCGCTCTCGACGGTGCAACTCTCGGGAGCCTCGCAGGTAACAACCTGAGCGGCGGCACGCCTACCACCAACGCCACCATCTTGCTGCAACCGCTCTTCATTAAGCGAGATTTCACGAACGTGGATTCCTGCGTCGCCACATCTTGTTTCGGGTTAGCGGGAACGGGTTCGACGGCGCCGTATTTGTTTACGACCGCCACGAACTTTGCCGGCGCCGTGGGGCGCAACGCTTTCCGCGGGCCTGGCTTCCTGGGTGACGACATGAGCGTTCGGAAAGATTTCTCGCTCTCCGAGAGGTTCAAGCTCCAGATCGGCTTGAACGCCTACAACTTCCTGAACCATGCCAATTACGGCACGCCATATCCGAGCACAAATGCCCCATTCTTCGAGCAGTCCGTGTTCATGCAGTCGCCGCCGACCTCTCCCTACGGGGCGTTTGCGGCCGCCGCAACGGATATGAGAATGGCGCAACTGACCGCCAAGATTACGTTCTAACCTATCTTTTCTTGCAAAAACACGGGCGAAGAGGGCGGCTTTCCGGCCGCCTTTTTTTATTGACGCAGCGTAGTCCTATCCGTTGGACCGCCCCGTCACAACTGGCTGATTCAATGTTGGTTAGAATGACAGAGGCAATTAAGTCGGCTAGGCCCATTTCTGTTATTTAGGCACTCACCCGGGCGTATAGGTAGTAGACTACCGAGAATCCGAAAGGCCTATGGCCCGCGCATCGAATCTGCAATTGACGGAAGCGGTCTCGATCGCCACTTCGAGCCTGTGGGCTCACAAGTTGCGAAGTGTGCTTACGCTGATCGGCGTAGTGATTGGCGTGGCGGCGGTCATTGCCGTCGTCAGCTTGATCAACGGCGCCAATCGCTACGTGGCCACGAAGGTGTTCAATTTAGGCGCGGACGTATTCGGCTTGGCCAAGCAACCTTCCATTGTTACCAATGTAGACGATTTCCTGGAATTCCAAAAACGCAAGCGGCTTGACGATGGAAGACTACGAAGCGGTTCGTGACCATTGCAAATCCTGCAAGGAAGTTGGCGCATCGCTGGGCGGCCGCGTGGAGATACGGAGCGGGCTTAATTCCCTGAAGGACACAAATCTGCGCGCGTGGACTCCGCAGATGCCCGAACTCTACGACGTAGACCTAGTTGAAGGGCGACACATAACCGATGCAGACCTGCGCACGACAGCGCCCGTCTGCGTAATCGGAACGGACATTGTCGAAAACCTGTTGCCCGGTGTGGATCCAGTGGGAAAGGAAATTCGCTGGAACAATGTGGGTTGCCAGGTGATCGGCGTCGGAAAGAAAGAAGGCTCCACGCTCGGCAATTCGCTCGACAATTGGATCATTCTTCCACTGACGACTTATCTGAAAGAATTCGGCTCGCAACAGGATTCTCTCCGCATCACCTCTCGGGCAGGATCCGCAGAAAGAATTCAAGACAGCGTCGACGAAGTGCGGCAAATCATGCGCGGGCGTCATCACCTTGCGTACGGCGCGAAAGATGATTTCGCGATAGAGACCAGCGATTCGTTTCTCTCGTTGTGGAAAGACATCAGCCAATCGTTCTTTATGGTTACCATCGCGATCGCTTCGATTTCTCTGGTAGTTGGCGGCATCGTCATCATGAACATCATGCTGGTTAGCGTAACAGAACGAACCAGAGAGATCGGCATTCGCAAGGCGATGGGAGCGCGTCGCAGCGACATCCTGCTGCAATTTTTGATTGAGTCTTCGACTATGGCGGTGATTGGCGGGCGTCATTGGAGTGATCCTGGGCGTGCTGGTGGCCAAGATTGTGTCGATTGTGTCGCCACTGCCCAGCGCAGTGCAACTCTGGTCGGTATTGGGCGGCCTAGCCGTGGCTCTGAGTGTTGGACTGTTTTTCGGGACTTATCCGGCATCGAAAGCAGCGAAGCTCGATCCGGTGGAAGCATTCGATCGGAGTGATGAACTGACTATGGCGTCGATTGGAAAAACACTTTCGCAAGCAAGGTTAATGCCCTTGCGCGGGTTGGTATCGCGGGGAAAGTCCATGGAGTTCCGCGAGCAAGTGGTGCTGGCGCTCGATACTTTACGCTTAAATCCTCTACGGTCGTCGCTCACGATTCTCGGCATTGTGATTGGCATCATGACGGTGATTACGGTTAGTTCCGTGATCAATGGCTTGAACGAAAATGTTCTCGGTGGAATTCGCGATCTCGGGTCGGACACCATCATCTGCTACCGTTTTCCCTGGGCTTCGCTTTCGCGCCCGCCCAGCGAATGGTTTACGCGCAAGGAGCTTGAACCAGAATGGGCGGCAGATATGGCGCGGCTACCGCACGTGAAGGCGGCGTCTCCTTCGCTGCGCATCTTTCAACCGCAGTTTGGTTCCGGAACGTCCGATGTGCGTCGCGGAGATTTGCGATCGAAGAACGTAATTCTGCAGGGCAACTCACCCTCGATCTCGCAGATTTTCGACATCACGCTCGATCAAGGACGCATGTTCAACGATACGGACTCGGAACGTCGCGCGCCCGTAGTGATGCTAGGATACGATACTGCAAATATTTTGTTTCCCGAAGGGGCTACCAGCGCGATCGGCCAGGAAGTTACCATTGATGGGCAGCTTTTACCGTAATCGGCACCTTTCTGAAGCGGCGACAAGGCGTATCCGGCGGCTCGAATCCCGAAGACAACATTGCGTTCATGCCGGTAACTACGCTTCGGAAGCTCTATCCAAACAAAAAGGACTATGTGATTTTCGCGAAGGCCAGCGATCCCAAAGTTGTGGGCGAGGCCGTTGAGGAAATCCGCGATCTGCTTCGGCGCAAGCGGCGGTTGAGCAACGATAAGCCGGACGATTTCGCGCTGTTCACCTCCGATTATTTTCTGGACCTGTGGAACAAGATCAGCTACCTGATATTTGTGCTCATGTTTGCTGTTGCATCCGTGGGCCTGCTGGTTGGCGGAATCGGCGTGATGAATATCATGCTGGTCTCGGTTACGGAGAGGACCAGAGAGATTGGTGTGCGCAAGGCCATCGGAGCAAAAAGAGGGAACATTCTGCTGCAATTCCTGACGGAAGCGGTCACGCTGAGCGCGCTAGGTGGCGTGATTGGTGTACTGGGTGGCGCAGGATTGTCTCTGTTGCTGCGTTATGGCGCGCACTTTCCCGCTGTGCTTGTCGTTCTTCTGGATTTCCACCGCGCTGATCATGTGCGCATTGATCGGAATTGTCTTCGGAGTTTATCCCGCATGGAAAGCCGCGCGACTTGATCCCGTCGAGGCACTTCGTTACGAATAGAGAAACGATGCAGCTATTGAGCCGCCGCAACCGGCTGCGCGGCAGCAAGTTTCTTCAGGGATTCCGTGAAGGGGGCTTTGGCCACGCCGCGTTCCGTGAAAATGGCATGGATGTATTTGTGCGGCGTGACATCGAAGGCCGGGTGGGCTGCATGAACATCTGGCGCAATGCGCACCCCCTGAATATGCGTGACCTCTTCGGCGCTGCGCTCTTCGATGGGAATGTGCTCGCCATCGGGAATCGACAAATCAAACGTGGAGATTGGCGCCGCAATATAGAACGGCACGTTGTTTTCTTTCGCGAGCACGGCAATCTGATACGTGCCGATTTTGTTGGCCGTGTCTCCATTCGCCGCGATGCGGTCTGCTCCCGTGACGACGGCTCCCACTTTTCCAGTCTTCAGGAAATGCCCGACCATATTGTCGGTAATCAAAGTAAGCGGGATGCCGCCTCGATGAAGTTCCCACGCTGTCAGCCGGGCGCCCTGCAGGTACGGCCGCGTTTCCGGCACGAGAACATGAATCTTGCGTCCCTGCTCGTATGCGACGCGAATCACGCCGAGGGCCGTGCCGATGCCCGCGGTTGCCAGCGCGCCGGCATTGCACTGGGTCATCACCTGGCCTTCCTTGGGCATGTATTCGGCGCCGAATCTGCCAATCGCTTCGTCCGTGGCCTTCTTTTCAAGATGGACTTCAAGCGCCTCGGCAATCATGGCTTTGCGGATTTCGTCCAGATCGCAAGTATTCTAGCGTGATCTCCGCGAAGCGCACTTTCATTCTCTGCAAAGCCCAGAACAAGTCCACAGCTGTGGGCCGGGTTTTCGCCAGCGTGTCGCAAATTTGTGCGAATTCCTATTGCAATTGATCTACGGAGGTGGCTTTCGATTTCTGCACGCCAATTGCGACTCCCATCGCGGCCGCAACACCAATCGCGGGAGCGCCACGAATCACCATTTCGCGAATCGCCTTGGCCACGCCAATGTAATCGGTGTAGGTATGGCTGATCTCTTCGGCAGGAAGGCGGCGCTGGTCCAGCATCACTACGCCGTGCTCGGTCCATTCAATTGGCTGTGCGACGTACATTCTTGCTCGTATCCTCTCCACGATCTATTTTAGCGTAGGCAGTTTCGGAGGAGAATCGATCAGTTGCCCACGGGCGTCTGCGTGAATCCGTGGGTGCCAATCAAGGCGGCCACCGAGATCAGGGAGTTGTATCCCAAGTGCATGAGAAAACTGGCAAAAACGCTACCTGTTCGCGCGCGCACTAGCGTGAAAACGATTCCGACGAGAATCAGCATGGTCACAAGTCCCCATGTCCAACCAAGCTGCGCGCCGTGCATCATCCCGAAGAGAACGCCAGTGATGAGAATACCCGGAGTAACCCCAAACGATCTGGCAAACAGGGGATACAGATAGCCGCGGAAGAGCGTCTCCTCCACCAACGGCGCAATCAAGACGGCCATGGCGACAAACAGCAGAGCAGTCTGGCGGTTCTTGAACAATTCTTCCATAGGAGAATTTTCCGGCGCTTTCAGCCGTGAACTTAGGATGGCGACGAACAGCGACAAACCACATCCGGCAAAAAAATAGACGATGGGGTTTCTGGAGCTCCGGCCCGGGGGAGGTGCAATCTTTCGCCAGCCAAGACACTCCCAGAACGAATGACCCCGGAGCAAAGACAACGTCACATAGAGAAAAAAGAAAATCGCCGCATACCAGATCACCATGCTGCCCAAAGCAAACTGCGGCTTCGAGAGCAGGTAGGTTTCCAATTGTTGCGGGGACATGGACTGGTGCGGCGCATAAAACACCAGCAATACTCCCTGAATCACCGTGAGACTGATGACCGCGAAAAGGATGAAAAGAACCAAATGAGGCCAGGACCAACTGATCTGGAGATCAGCAGGATAGCGCAAATCGTAGTAAGGAGTTCCTGGAGCAGCGCCGGGTGCGACAGATACTGGAGACGCTCCCCAAACCTGGGGAGAAGGTTCCGACTTTGGACGTAACAGAAGACGGCTCTCTGGAATCGGGAGCCGGTTCGGGGGATACCGGTGGGTAGTCGTCAAACAAGATCAAGCTCTCCTGCTCTTCGCGGAATTTGGCCAACCCCCGCAAGTGCCGCAGCAACCAGTGGCAAAAGCAATTCGTGGTGGCCGGTGATCGCGTAACCGCGCGATTCCTTGCCAGTACTTCCTTTCGATGCTGCCGTCGGACGCTTCACTACATTTTGCAAGCGGCCGGTAATGCTGGATGAAATCGAAATTCGCCGTGGTGATCGGATGCAGGGCGACACCCAGATTGCGCACTACGGAAACGGCCTTCAGAAACACTTCCGGCAAGAGCACGGCCGAACCCCAATTGAGATAAACCCCTCCGGCATCCATTTGCTGGACGAGCGCGCAGAACAGGCGGAAATCGTTGAAGCTTGCGGCGCCAAGCGCTGCGCCTTCTGCCGCCGGATGCATGTGGGGAATGTCCGTGCCGATGGCCAGATGGATGGTGACGGGAATGCGAAGCCGGTAAGCCTCCATCAAAACGCTGGCAGCTTCGCATATTTCGGCGAAAGGATTCCGCTGGTCAGGTATTGCCCTGCCGCTTCCCCGTAGCCCATGCGGAGGCGATACGCGAGTTTGGCGATTTCATTGATGGTCTTTGCCAGTTTCCTCGGCCATGCCGAATTCGCCCGCGCCGATTCCCGCTTCCACGATCCTCGGAAGTGTTGCCCACCATGGCGATTTCAAAATCATGAATGAGCGCCGCGCCGTTCATGGCGATGCCGGAAATGAAGCCCTTCTTCATCAGGTCAATCAGCAGCGGCCCAAGACCGACCTTGATGACGTGGCCGCCGATTCCCCAGAGAATGGCCCGCTTCTGTTTCTTTGCGCGATGAACGGCAGAGAGCAAGTCGCGCAGATCCTGCGCGGCCAGAATTTCCGGCAGAGTGTCGAGGAACTTGACCAGCGTGGCGCGCTTCGCGGATGGCCTTCGCAAATTGCGCGCACGCTTACTTTGCTCTTGCGCGATGCAAGCGGGTAGGTGCGCACACCACCGAGAACGTAATGGATGAATTGAATATACGCTCATGCGAGTGACATCACTGTACGAGGAAGCCGAACGAGGCGCAAGTGGCAGGGATAACGGAAAGGAAAGCCAAGTCATGCGCCCTTTCGCAGTCCGTTTTCGCTGCTGTTGGAGGAGCCGTTTACCCCCAAAGAGCGTGCCATCGCCTGGCCGGTGTACGATTTCTTCACGCGCGCCACTTGTTCGGGAGTTCCCTGCGCCACAATACGGCCGCCGCCCTGGCCGCCTTCCGGGCCAAGATCGATTATCCAGTCCGCTTGTTTGATCACGTCGAGGTTGTGTTCGATGATCAGCACGGTGTTGCCAAGCTCGACCAGGCGCTGAAGCACATCCAGCAGCTTGCGAACGTCGTCGAAGTGCAATCCCGTGGTCGGCTCATCGAGGATGTAGATGGTTCTCCCGGTCTGGCGTTTGGAGAGTTCGCGAGCCAGCTTGATGCGCTGGGCTTCGCCGCCCGAAAGCGTTGTGGCAGATTGGCCCAACTGCACGTAGCCAAGACCCACTTCGACAATGGTGGCCAGCTTCTGCTGAATCTGCGGAATATTCTCAAGTACCTTCAGGGCATCGCTGGCGGGCAGGTTCAAGACATCGTTGATGGAGTGCCCCTTGTAACGAACGGCAAGCGTTTCCGCATTGTAGCGGCGCCCGCGGCACACCTCGCAGGTAACATACACGTCCGGCAGAAAATTCATTTCGATGCGCCGCAATCCTTCGCCCTGGCACGCTTCGCAGCGCCCGCCTTTCACGTTGAAGCTGAAGCGGCCGGGACGGTAGCCGCGCTCCCTGGCTTCCGGGAGCATGGCAAAGAGCTCGCGAATGGGAGCGAAAACGCCCGTATAGGTGGCGGGATTGGAGCGCGGCGTACGGCCGATGGGCGCCTGATCGATTTCGATCACTTTATCGATGTGCTCGATGCCCAGAATCATGCGGTGCGCTCCGGGCGGCTCCATGGAGCGGTAAAGTTTTTGCGCCAAAGCGCGATAGAGAATGTCGTTCACCAGGGTGGATTTCCCGGAGCCCGAGACGCCAGTGACCACGGTGAAAAGTCCCAGCGGAAAACTCACGTCCACATCTTTCAGGTTATTGGCATGTGCGCCGAGAATCTGAATCGCTTTTCCGTTTGGGCTGCGGCGCTTCGTGGGCACGGGGATTTTCGTCCGCCCGGAAAGATATTGCCCCGTCAACGATTCCGCAGAGGCCGCGATTTCCTCCGGCTTGCCTTTCGCGACAAGGTAACCGCCGGCATTGCCCGCGCCAGGCCCGAGATCGACGACGTAATCGGCGCGGCGGATGGTGTCTTCATCGTGCTCCACGACCAGCACGGTATTGCCGAGATTGCGAAGCTGCTCAAGCGAATGGAGCAAGCGGTCGTTATCGCGAGCGTGCAAGCCGATGGAAGGTTCATCGAGGACGTACATCACGCCGCGGAGTCGCGAGCCAATCTGAGTGGCCAGCCGAATGCGCTGGGCTTCGCCCCCGGACAACGTCGCGGCGGAACGCTCCAGGCTCAGGTATCCCAGGCCAACGGCCAGAAGAAAATCAATCCGCTCGCCCACTTCAGCCAGGGGCCGGCCGGCAACTTCTTTCTGCCGGGGGTGAGCTGGGAAAGAATCTTGTCGACAGCGGGCCGAGCGTCGCTGAGCGACAGCGCCGTGAAATCGGCAATCGACCATCCCGCCAGCTTGACCGCCAGCGATTCCGGGCGCAGCCGCCTGCCGAGGCAGGCAATGCAGAGCGTGGCGGACATGTACTGGGTCATCCACTCGCGGTAAGAATCTGAATTCGAATCCTCAAAATTGCGTTCAAGAAATTTCAGGACTCCCTGGAAGCGGAATCCCTTCTCACCGCTCGTTGTTTTCGCGGATGCTTCACCGCCACGCTTGGCTCCGGCAGGGGGATAGCCGTACAGGAGCAAGTTCTGCACGCGCGCGGGATATTTCTCAAAGGGCGTATCGAGATGGAATCCATGTGCGTATGCCGCCAATTCCAGCGTGCGCTTCAATATTGCGGAGCCAGAGCCTGGCCCCAGTCCTCCATCGAACAAGGGCCGCGTCCAGTCCACCACCACCTTCGCTGGATCAAAATCATATTTCGATCCGAGTCCGTTGCAGGCGGGACAAGCGCCGTAAGGCGAGTTAAAACTGAACGAGCGTGGCTCCAGTTGTGGTACGGATAAACCGCAATCCGGGCAGGCGAGTTTTTCAGAGAAGACATGTTCTTTGCCGCCGACGACGGCAACGGTGACAAGTCCTTGCGCCAACTTCAAAGCCGTGGCGATGGACTGCTCCAGCCGGGAAGCCACGCCCTGCTTCACCAGCAGGCGGTCGATCACCACCTCAATGGTGTGGTTCTTGCGTTTGTCGAGCGCGGGTGGCTCGTCGAGGGGATAGAGTTCTCCATTGATGCGCACGCGAACGAAGCCATCCTGCGCCAGCTTTTCGAGTTCCTTGCGGTACGCGCCTTTGCGGCCCCGCACGATGGGCGCGAGGATCATGATGCGGTCATCGGGCTTGCAGAGTTCGCCTTTGAGGATAGCTTGGACAATCTGCTCGCTGGATTGCCGGGTAATGGGTTTACCGCAATTGGGGCAGTGGGGGACCCCCACGGAGCTGTAAATCACGCGCAGATAATCATAGATTTCGGTGATGGTGCCGACCGTGGAACGGGGCGAACGCGTTGTGGTCTTCTGTTCGATGGCGATGGAAGGGGAAAGCCCTTCGATGACATCGACTTCCGGGCGCTCCATCTGATCCAGGAACTGCCGGGCATAAGCGGATAAAGATTCGACATATCTTCGCTGTCCTTCCGCATAAATCGTGTCGAATGCGAGGGATGACTTGCCCGAGCCGGACAGGCCCGTGATCACTGTGAGCGAGTTCCGAGGAATCTCCATATTAATGTTCTTCAGGTTGTGCTGCCGTGCCCCGCGCACAACCAGTTTCGTCAGTCCCATAATTCGTGGCAGCCCCCCACGGCAGCCTTGGCGCTCAATGGGTAGAATGAGCCCAATATAGTCCACCATAGCAATTCGCGCGCAGTGAGGTCAAGGCGGCAAGGTTGCGAGGCGGCCAGATGTATGAGAATTCTTTTACCATTTGCCTAGGCACTGTCCTAAGAGTAAATTTTTCCCCGGGGGTAGCGCATTTTTACCAAGGGGCATTTCTTCAATAGACTGAAAATAAATAGTTTAGGATTGGTCCACGGCGTGCACTCTTTCCGGACTGTGGGGGAGGCGAGCCGAGGATCCCTTTAGGGGATTGAGGGCTGGGCCGGCTCGTACTTCCCCTCACTTCTACTGCCAGCCAATCCAAACATTAAGAGCTAGTTGATTCCGGTCTGACTTCGGCTGACGCCATATCTTCCAGAATGAAAATCCTGGCAAATTCTTTTTGTGTCGCTTCTGGTCTCGTTGTTAAGTGAAATAGAAAAGGTCGGCTGCGCAAACGCTCCCTCGTGAGGAAGGGCTTGGTGATGAAACTGATTTGGACAAAAAGGAGAACTTCGCAAAGGTCTGCGCTGCTATCGCGAGCAGGAGTTCTTTGCTGCGCACGAACATTGGGAAAGTGTTTGGCTGGCTTTGGAAGAACCCGAGAAAGCATTCTTACAGGGACTCATTCAAGTCGCGGCTGCGTTTCATCACCTGCAACGTGGAAATCGCCGTGGTACTCGCTCGTTACTGCACAGGGCGCAAGCCCGCCTGCAGAGTTATCCGGGGTATTTTGGGGGCGTTGACGTGACTTCCTTCTGCAAAGAGATCGGCGAATGGTTGCAGTTACTGGATGCGGGTAACGCCATCAAAAATCGCGCTTATCCACGGTTGAACCACCGCAGACTGCCCGGAAGGTCAACTGGTTCTTCTGCTGGAAAGGGATCGAAGGCTGAAGTAACAAAATCTTGACTTCGAGGATATAATCTCAGCTCATGACACCGGAACCGACAACTACGAGAGCCCCCGGGATGGTCCCCGATGAGCAAAAGAACGAGCCCCGCTCCAAGGGAATAACTACGGCGCGAAAGAAGAAGCCGAAAGAGCTTGCGGTAATCACCGAGTGCTGTACGGGCTGCGCGGGTTCACCCGCTTGTGTGGAGTACTGCCCGGTCGAGGATTGCATGTTCTGGGTGTACGATGAGGACAATCCTCCGTTCGGACGGATTCAGATTGACCCTCTTCTGTGCATTGGCTGCAAGAAGTGCCTCAGCAAAGGTCCGGACGGGTGCTTCCTGGATGGCTGTCCCTGGGACGCCATCGTGATGGTCGATATCGCTGAAGTAGAAAAAGAAGTCGGGCCAATGACCTATTAAAGGATGCGGTTCCGACAGACTCATCTTTTGAAAAGCGCGCGCCCAAAGCGCGCGTTTTCTTATTTCAGGAGTCGAATTCTTTTCTGATTCGGGCACCGGAGATGGACCAGAGTCCGGAAGACGCTGTGCTGCCCTCTCCCGAATGGCTTTTTCCGTGGACAAGGCTTGCTGTCGCACGCGATCAGAAATCTCAGGCAGTTCACGTTCATAGGGTGCGATCGCAGCCAGGTCCTCCCATTGGCCGATAAGATAAAGTGCCCGCATGGCTTCCCAAACTTGTTCGTCGGCAGGGTCCACCTTTGCGATCTCGGCTCCCGAAGTAACGTTCGCTCCTTTTTGCACGTTAACCGTGCGGATGCGTCCGCTGATTGGCGAGCGGACTTCGCTGGTTTGCTGTCCATCGTTCAGTTTGGCAATGACGCCACCTTGATGGATCGGCGTACCAATTTTATCGGTATCCGTTACAATGCCGGCTGAGGGAGCAGTAATTACAGCCGGCTGCAGCAGCGCGAGGATCTGACCACGACCCGACGCATCGCCAAAGCGCACCAGAGAAAGCGCCGCATTTCCCCGCACGAGCAGGGAAGAATCTCCCAGCATCGTCAAAAGCGTTTCGTGGAAAGCATGATTTGAGGTGTCCTGGCCCATGACCCACGCATCTGTGTTGCGCACCTCTTCCACTGGATCGGAGGCGAGGCGCACGAGGTCGGGATACCAACGTACGGCACCGGCGTCGTGACGGCCCATACGCTCACCCAGTTGTACAAGCGCATGTTGGATGTGTCGCGGATGCTTCTGATCGCTTAAGTATTCGGTGATCTGCTGGTCGGAGAGATGGCGCCCGAACCAGGTGCTCCACCAGAACAAGAAGGGCATCAGCACGATCAGCCAGGCCGTCAGAAAAAACAGCAATCTTTTTCGCGTGGACATGCGGTGGGGTGCCGTTGGCGCGGGGGTGTCTCCCGCGAGGATTTCAGGACTATGGCCCGGGTTTAAAGAAGTGGGTTGACTGGCCATGTATTCTTTCGGAAGCTAGCTCGGCTGACGAGACGCAGGTTCTTTGCCGGGCGCTTTCTTTTCCTTATGAAGGAACGACAAGAGGCCGCGATCCTTCAGCTCCCAGACAGCGTTCAGGAAGAATACCCCCGAAAGGGAAAGGAGGATAAGGCTCATGAACAGACCGTCGACCGTCGTGATAGAACCTGCAGTAAAGATCCAAACAATTCCCGCAACAGGGGCCAGGCAAAAAAGGATGGAAATCAAGAATGTCGCGGCACGCAAGAGACCTCCTTTAGTCGTCTCAATTCTTGACTCCATTGCTACAACGAACAACCTGGAAACAGCAGCCAGACTGTACCAGAGCCCGGTTCCTAAACACAGGCATCCGCGGGGGCTGCGACCACAATGTTCCCAGACCCCGCCGGCCCTATAACTCCAGCTTTACTACTTAAAGGTGACATCCACAGTCTTGCTGTCCTTGGCGGCAAGGGTCACTTTCACGTCCTGCTCTCCAAGTTTTTCCTGCACAAATGCCAGCGTATAGTCGCCCGGCGGCAGGCCTTTGATTTCGAATTTGCCGTCTGGCCCGCTGACCGCGAAAAAGGGGTTTTTCACGACATTGATGAACATCCTCATCCAAGGATGCTGGTTGCACTTCACCGGGAGCAAGATCTCTTCGCGCGCGAAAGTTTTCTCCAGCGGAGCCGATTGCGGAGCCTGCGATTCATTCCACTCGCGGTTGTCCTTTGGAGTGGGATGAATATTGTGGGTAGTGGGATCGCTGTTGACGATCTTGACGGTTTGACCGGCCATTACACCCAGTGTGTGCGGATGGTATTTACAGCCGTGCTGGTCCACCATTACAGGATCTTTCGGCACATCGAAGGTGCGGTTGCCAAGTCCCTCTTTCACGTATACGAACACGTTGGCGAGGTCACCACCGCTCACCACAATGTTTTCCGCGGTGTTCTGCCCCTTGCAATTGGGATCCTGGCTCATGTCGATCGTCGCCGCCTTTGGAGGGGCGCCATCGAATTTTACGGTGCCGCTGACACTGGCCGCCGTGGCGGGATCAATTGGGGTGGCCGTAGCCGCAGGTGTTGCCGAAGCGGGTGCCGCAGGTTGTTCTTCGGTAGTTTCCTTTTTGCTGCATCCCACAAGAAGCGCGAGCCCTACAATGCAGGGCAAGCACCAGTGCTTCAACCGAATCGTCGTTGTCATGATGTCGCTCTACCTCTCTTGAGATTGAAAAGCTCTTACAAATTTAAACCCTAACGGGAACCGTTCCGCCCCGTTTGATTGGCCGTCCCACCCTGCGATGGGTGGCCGCTACTCGCAGTTGGAGAGCGGCCCATCGCAGAGCTCACCCGACGCAGTTCTTCCGGGGTAAGCTGCAGAATATATTCCACCAACAACTTCGTGTGATCCTTCTCGTACCCCTGGAAAGATGCGGGAGTCGGGCCGGCGAATACCCAATGGCTATTATCGCGCTTAAATAGGCCGGAAGGCATAGAGGTACCCGGGCTGATGGCTTGTGGGTCGATGATCCAACGCTCCATCCAATCCGCTTTTAATCGTCCTTTGGCTTGCAGGAAGTTGGGCGCAGTTGCCGTCCGATCATGGACGGGATCGCCCGTGGCGTGACATTTCAAGCATGGAGCGGCGTTGCTGGTAAACAGGCTGCGCGCCATTTCGGTTTCCTTCGCGGTCAACACCGGGACTTCCTCTGGAATGTAGGGGAAGGGCTGCCGCGAAAGCGCCTGAAAAAATCGCACAAGCTTGCCCAGTTCATTCTCGGAAAAAGAGAATGTGGGCATACGCACCTGCAGATAAGATCGCAATCCGTTGCGATTGGTATTCTGATCATTCAGAGCGGGATTGCCCAGAAAATGGAGCATCCAGTTGGGATCCACGCGTGCGCCTTCGGTGAGGAGTTTGGGAGGCAGTTGTTCCTGGCCGTCCGGCCCCTGATAGCCTGCCATGGACATGAGCGCGGTGCGCTGTCCTGGAAGAAGCTGGTGGCAGCCCATACAGTTATATTTCTTGACGACCCACCATCCTTCTTGAATGTCGCGGCGGTAATCGAGCGGGCGGTACTGATAGCTCGGTGGGAGAGGGTTCTCCTGACTTCCCATCAGAAAAGTAGTGAGCGCACGAACCTGTTCCTTGGTAAGGTGCACATTCGGCATGCGCAATTTTTCCGTGTCGGGCTTGATCTTTCCCTTATCCCAAATATTAGGCTCGGCGAGTTTGTGCTCGAAAAAGCCTTTGTGTCCGTACCAGGGTTGCTTGGCTGGGCCTTCGGGCAATCGCGCAAGGTCGTCGGGGTCGGTGATGGGTTCACTGCCGCCGCGTTGCGCAACTTCGGTCAAGAGAGCGAAATCCAGCCGCTCCACCGGCTTGCTGCCCTCAAACGTCAATTCAGTGCCAATGCGGCCTTCGTCTTCCAGGCCGGAAATCTCGTGGCACCCTGCGCAGCCATAGTGGCGAATCCAGCGTTTGCCTTCATCCCGCAAATTGGGGTCATCCATGAACGCGGCTTCGGGATAGCTGGATGGCTCTTGTTTTTTGAGAGTGATCAGATAGCTGGCAACGTCTTCGGCATCCTGCGGAGAAAGGCGGAGACTGGGCATCACGGTCATGTTTTGCACTTGGAGTTCATGACCATCATTGGGACAGCGGGTATGGTCCAGGTCAAAAGCAAAGGGTAAGCCTTTCTTCTTGTAATCCTCAGCACCAATGTCTTTTTTCTCAAAGAGGCAATAGGGGCGCGTGCGCTCGCGAGCATTGTGAACCCAGCGCACGAGGTATTGGTAATTATCTTTCTCGCCGACGCGGGTGAGATTCGCGGCAAAGGTACCACCCTGCAATTGATCGCCCTCGCCGATAGAGTGGCATGCGAGGCAACCTCTTGCTTCGAACAGCTCCTTACCATGAGCCGCGTTCCCCGCGGGATGGTTGGGCAAGGGATCCGTTAAGGCGGACTGCCAAAGATAGGCGGAAATGGCCTTGATCTGTTCATCCGTGAGCCGGAAGTTCGGCATTTTCGTGGTGGGACGGAAGTCGGTCGGTTTTTTGAGCCACACGGGGATCCAGTTTTTGTTGAGCTTCAGCCGCACGTCCTTGAGATTCGGTCCGACCTTCTTGATGTCCTGCAGCAAGCTTTTGGTGGTCCGATCGAGCTGCACGATGCGTAAATCCGATTTACTATTGGAGACCTTCAAAGCGACGGCACGGTCATTGAGGCGGTTGGCTTCCTCGTTGGACGTGGCGGCATCGGCTTGCTTCATTAAGGAAGCGGCTTCCTTGGAGTTGTCCCTTTTCTGCTGCTCCAATTGTTTAATCTGCTGGCCGATGGAAAGCAATTCCTCGGGTTCCTTGTCATAGCCTTCATAGCGATGACATCCCATGCAACCGCGTTGACGGTACAAATCTTTGCCTTCGCTAACAACCCAGCCGACGTCGTCAACTACTAACACCATATCCGCGGAGTGACAGGTCTGGCAGCCGGCTTCGACATCTCCTTTAGGGAAGAGTGGCCAAAGCCAGTGTTCATAGGTGCCGTGCGCCTTCTCCACGCTGGTAGTGGCACGCCCATTTCCCTGGTGGCAGGGTGAACAGCCAAACTTTTCCGGATCATGAATCTGCAACAAGTTGGGCTCAGGATGACTGCTAAAGGCCAGCGCGTATTCGTCGGGTTTCTTGCCCTTAAGAGACATCGCTGCCGGTGAAAGCTTGACGGGCTCACGAATGCCCATGTGGCAGGACTCGCAGCGGTCGACGATATTGGCGTCCGGAACGTTGATCTGCAGTATTGCCGGGGTCCATTCCTCGGTCTTGTTCTGCAAGCCGGCAAGTTGCGAAGGCGTGAGATTCGTTATGTGGTCAGAGATATAAGCATCGAGCTTTTCCTTTTGATCGTTGACCGGCTTGACGGCGTCTCCGAGTTCCACGCTCAAGGTGGTCCGCTGGTTTTTCAAGTCGTTGTAAATTTCTTCCAGCTGGCGATAGTTGAAATTCTGCCTGGTGCCGTCAGGGAAAATGGCCGAAGTAACTTCCTGTTTGTATTTCTCGAGATCTTTTTGCATCCGCTGCCGGGAAGAAGCGCTGGTTTCTGTTTCGATTTCATAGGTGAGAGCGCTGACATAAGCGCGCCGGTCGGTAAAGACGTTTTGGACGGCGAGGATTTTGGCGCTCAAGTCACGCAGTTTTTCGTTGATTTCCTTGATGTGCGGGGCGGCAATCTGGCTGGTAGTTTCGTAATCCTGCTTCAGTTTTTGATAGTCGGCGCTGCTTTCAATTTCCTTCTGCAGGTCACGCGACTCCAAACGCGCACTCTTGAGGAATGCCGAGTAGCGGGATTTCCACTCGTGTTGAAAGGCTTTCCAGGGGCGCTGGCCGAAATCTTCGTCCCAAAGAGCCCAGAATAGCGAGGCCATTAAGACAACGATCGCCACGACGTAATGAGGTGCGAGGGACTTGCTGACTACCGGATCATTTTCGAGAATGGGCTTATCGGGCACCAGTTCCCCCTACACGTTGAACCACGGCGTGATCCAGACATATTTAATGTGAAACAGAAGCCGTAAGAGCATCTTGATTGGCAATCCAAGCATGGTCAGTAAAAACACCATCAGGATGGAATATTGCAGCAAGCTCATGCGCTTGTAGTCCTTGGCATTGTGTCTGCGGAAGAAGGCATGCACGCCCAGGCCGCCGACTGTGAAAAAGCCGCCGACGATGAGCGCGCCGAAGATGCCTTTCCCCAATTCGAAGTAATTCCGAAAAGGTCGGGCAGGTCGCGATTCACTTCATAAATCAGGCGGTTGTGATCCCAGGTCTGTCCTGGCCAGAACCACTGCCAGCCGGGACCGCGGATGAAGGTTCCGATGAAAATCATGGAGACCCATAAAATAATGAAGCCGAAAAGGAAGGTCCCGATGGCAAACCGGCGCTGCTTCCAGGTGTAGTAGCCGCAACCCAACGGGTTGGTATCAATATAGGGAATGACCATCAGCCCGATGATGATCAGCGTGGGCATGACCACGCCAGCGATCCACGGGTCGAAATAGACCAACATCTCCTGCAATCCCAGGAAATACCACGGGGCTTTTGCCGGGTTCATCGTCAAGTTCGGGTTGGCCGGCTCCTCGAGGGGAGCGTTCAAGGTAATGGACCAGATCATCAAGATGATGGTGACGATGATCGCCGCAAGGAATTCCACGCGAAGCAGAAAAGGCCATACATGCACTTCTTTTTGCCAACCGGCCTGGAACGGCCACGTCTTTCGATGATGAGTCTTCGCCAAGGCCGCATCGCCTTCGAGTTGCTCGATGAGTAGGTCGTTCGCATGAGCCTGCTTCCAGGCAAGATAGATATAGAAGGCAAGCAGGGGAATCATGGCGATGATGGGCACGTTGTCAGGCGCGGAGAGGATTTCCCACAATTGTTTCCAATCCATGGCTATCGCTTTTCCTCTTTAACTTCGGAGTCGAGCACTACCGCGGCAGGGCCGGAGATGCCGCCGTCTTTACGAACGCGCCAGAAGTGCAAGATCATAAAAATTGAAGCAACGATGGGAATGCCGATGCAGTGCCAGATGTAGGAGCGCAAGAGAGCGTTCGCATCCACGATCGATCCCCCCGAGCAAACCGAAGCGCACATCATTGTAGGGAGTCATACCTAATTGCGCGCCGAACGGCCCTTCGTGGCCAAGGAGTGGTGTGGCACGCGCCATATTCGTCCCCACGGTCACTGCCCAAAAGCCGAGTTGATCGTCGGGCAACAAATATCCGGTGAAAGAGAGGAGCAAGGTAAGAACGAGAAGGATGACGCCAACGTTC
The DNA here is from genome assembly GCA_963839315.1 of Candidatus Acidiferrales bacterium. Taxonomy (GTDB): domain Bacteria; phylum Acidobacteriota; class Terriglobia; order Acidiferrales; family UBA7541; genus Acidiferrum. Next base: position 90,004 of record CAWIUU010000027.1, on the reverse strand, counting down.
CAATTGAATTCGCGAGGTTTTTTGTAGGAGCCGGTGAGAAACACGCGGAACATGTGAAGTTCAACAGCAATTACCATCAAGTGCGCGGCCCACCGGTGCATGTTGCGCAGCAGCTTGCCAAAAGGCACGTCGTGCTCCAGGTAGAGCACATCGCGGAAGGCCTGCACCTTACTTGGGTGGTAATAGAACATCAACAGGACACCGGTGAACGTGAGCACAATAAACAAATAGAAGGTGATGCCGCCCATCCCCCAGGTGTAGCTGTAGCGGACCGCGTCACGGTTGATCTTTGCGGGGTGCAGATGGAGGAAAACGTTGGAGAGAACACCCAAGGCACGATTGCGCGGCGTGTCGTCGTGCTTGTGACGGAAAATCGAGGTATAGACCTGGGTTTTGGTCGGCTTCTTGAGCAGCTCTACCTGCTCCTTGGCTTTTGCAGGAAGGTCGGTTTTGAGAGACTCGAGATCCTCTTGAACGCCAACTTTGACGCGTTCAACCAAGCCCACGGATTTGCCGTTCTTGGGGGTTGAGTTTTTCTCATCTGGCATTTCGTTTGCTCCCGTTCTCCGCGTGGCTCGTCCCGTACCTGAATTTGCTTCTCGACTTACGCCATCGGCAGTCGAGACGTCATCCCGCCAAAAACGCTCCGGGGTCGTTGAAACGGCTTGGCTGCCCCTTGGGCCACTGATAAAGCCGGGAAACGTCCACGATAATCTGTCCGTCGGGAGCTAATTCCACATGCGCGCGGTCCATGGGACGCGGCGCCGGTCCTTCGAAATTAACGCCTTCACTGTCGTATCCGCTGCCGTGACAGGGGCACTTGAATTTGTTCTCACTGGATTTCCAGTCAGGCGTGCAACCCAGATGAGTACACCGTGCGAAAATAACAAAGAGGCGATCGGGAGTGCGATCCACCCAAATGCGATATTTCTGCTGCCACTTGGTATCTACGCCCAGCGCATAGTCCGAGGGATAACCGATCTTGAAAATGGTGGGCGGTTCAAATAGAGTGCGCGGCAGGAAAAAGCGGAGGAAGGCGAGGAACCAAGCGGTAAGAAAACCGGCGACGCCACACCATACCAGGCGACGGCGATGTTCATTGACTTCACTCGGTTGTGGCCCGACAGTTCCCAGGCCGGCAGCCGCAGCGGCTTTTGAAGTGCCCACCGCCGGGGAGCCAACATAACTGGTTGCTTGATTCCCCTTTGCAGCGGATGAGTTCGCCGCATCGGATATCGGTTTGTCCGATCCGGATTCCGGGCCCGCCATGCGTTGCCTCCTAGATGAGCGTGTCGCGAAGTCAGTCCGTGGCCGTGGTATGAGCTATAGAGTTCTCCCTACAGCCCGGCCCGTGAATCCCATTGCAGTGATTGTGTGAGTGAGCAATCTCACATGCAAAGCCGAATCTCGTTCACAGAAAACGCACGCGGCCTTCGCAGGCTGATTAGCGATTCTGGAGACGTGGCAGACACAGATAAATCAGCGGCGTAGAAGTGGGCGAGAGATGCAACACCGCTAATGCAAGAATCAAAGTTTCGCGCTTTGCCGGCGTGATTGTATTTCCTGGAGTGGCTACGGATAGAGGATCGGCTCGGCGTGGCACCGGCCAGCATCCGGGGGCCATCAGTTTGGAACAGAAACGTACAATTTCCCGAGATCCCCAACATTATCAACGGACCCCCAGAACGAAACGCATCTTACTTAAATGAAATTAATTCGTCAATGCGTGTTTCTGCGTGTCTGAGACGTTAAAAGTAAGCGCTTCCGAGCATCGCGGCTGGCGGCGAGGAATCGAAGGAAGAGAAGAAGCTGCTTGCGCGCGCAAAAAGCTGTGATAGACTCCGCATGGTTCAGGCACCTGCTCTTCCGTTTTGCGGAAATTTCACGAGTTCTGAGTGCGAAAGGTCGGAAATCTGACCTGGGGGGGTTCTCGCGCAATGGGCCTCGTTCTTTTGATCGTCATCTGGTTAATCACGATTCTAAGCACCTATTTCTTCATTGCGAAGACCTGGTGGCTGCCGGCGGGGGCCTCTGCGCTCGCTCCGGCTATCGACCATCATTTCACGACCACTTACATTCTTATGGGCATTGTGTTCGTCGCGGCGCAACTATCGCTGGGCGCGCTGGTGTGGATGTACCGTGACCACAAGGGTGCTCGGAGTGTGGAATACTCGCACGGCGAACCTTAAGCTGGAAATAATCTGGACAATACTCACGGCCGTCTTGTTTGTTGGGTTAAACCTGATGAGCAGCTCCATCTGGGCTTCGGAACGATTCCGGCCCGCTGATCCAGGAGCGGTGCGCGTGGAAGTCACGGGCATGCAATTCGCGTGGTATTTCCGTTATCCCGGAGCCGACGGGAAGTTCGGCGCAACAAAGCCGGAGCTGGAGGATGCGTCCTCAGGCGGGGAAGGTGCGCTGGGTCTGGATACGAAGGACCCCGCTTCGAAAGACGATATCGTCAGCGGCACCATGCTCGTCCCGGTGAACCGCGAAGTGGAAGTCATCCTGCGCGCGCAGGATGTAATCCATAGCTTCTTCGTGCCTGCCATGCGCTTCAAACAGGACGCGGTCCCGGGCCTGGCGATCCACATGCATTTCACTCCGACGCAAACCGGTGACTTTGAGATCGCCTGCGCGGAACTGTGCGGGTTGGGTCATTACAAGATGCACGGAATGCTGAAGGTTGTCAGCCAGGAAGAATTCGATAAATGGTTGGCTTCACGGGAGGCGGAGAAGCAATAACATGGCGACCCACGAACTCGCGGCTGGAGCAGCTCATGCGCACGCGGCCCCGCAAGGATTCATTCGCAAGTACGTCTTCAGTCTGGACCACAAAGTAATCGGCATTCAGTATTATTTCCTGGCGCTTACGGCTGTGTTTGTCGGAATGTTTCTCTCGCTGCTGATGCGTATTCACCTCATCTGGCCCACCGCGGTTTTGCCGTTGCTGGGCGATATCAAGCCCGAAGCTTATCTGACTCTTTTGACGATGCATGGCACGATCATGGTTTTCTTTGTGCTCACCACGGCGCCGCAAGGGGGTTTCGGAAATTATTTCCTGCCGATTCAAATCGGCGCGCCGGATATGGCCTTTCCGGTCCTGAATATGCTTTCTTTCTGGACGACGTTCCTTGCCTTCGTGGTGATGCTCTGCGCATTCATCGTGCCGGGAGGTGCGCCACTGCACGGCTGGACTGGTTATCGCCCCCTTGAGTGCGCTGCAATCGGCGGGGCCGGGGGAAGGAACGGGCGCGGATCTCTGGATCATCGGCATCGCCATTTTCTGCCTGGGCGCCCTGATGGGTTCGCTGAACTTCATCACGACGACACTGGACATGCGCGCCAAAGGGATGTCGCTGATGCGCATGCCGCTGACCTGTTGGGCGTGGTTTATCACCGCCATCCTGGGTCTTCTGGCATTCGGGGTGCTTTTGTCGGGGGGTATTTTGCTGTTGATGGATCGCAACCTGGGTACGAGCTTTTTCGTGCCGTTGGTAACGGTTAACGGCCAGCTCACAGGGCACAAAGGGCGGGTCGCCGCTTTTATGGCAGCATTTGTTCTGGTTTTTTGGCCATCCGGAAGTTTATATCGCGATTCTCCCCGCCATGGGTCTGACGTCGCAGTTGCTTTCGGTGTTTTCGCGCAAGCCGATCTTTGGGTATAAGGCCATGGTGTATGCGATGCTGTCCATCGGCTTCCTGGGCTTCATGGTGTGGGGCCACCACATGTTCATGAGCGGCATGAGCCCTTATTCGGCTTTTGCTTTCTCCATTCTGACCATGGCCATCGGTGTACCATCGGCGATCAAGACCTTCAACTGGCTGGGAACATTGCTGCGGGGGCGTATCCGCTTTACATCTCCCATGTTGTTTGCGATCGGATTTGTCTCCCTGTTCGTATCCGGCGGAATCAGCGGCCCTTTCCTGGCCCAGCCCGTGCTGGACATCCAATTACACGACACTTATTTCGTTCCGGGCCATTTTCACCTGATCATGGGAGTAGCGTCGATCTTCGGCATTTTTGCCGCAACGTATTATTGGTTTCCGAAAATGTATGGGCGGATGATGAATGAAAGGCTGGCGCGCTGGCACTTCTGGTTCAGTTTTATCGGGACGTATGCGATTTTCATGCCCATGCACTATCTGGGAATGGCCGGGCATCCACGGCGCTATTCACAGCTCACCGAAGTCGCTTATCTGCATCCCTTGATTCCTCTTCAGAAATTCATCACTTATGCGGCGTTCGTCACCATCGCCGGGCAGTTCATCTTTCTGGTGAATCTCTTCTGGAGCCTCAAGTACGGCGCGAAAGCCAGCGACAATCCGTGGGAAGCGACCACGCTGGAATGGACGACCGCGACACCGCCTCCCCATGACAACTTTGGAGGGCACACTCCCGTGGTGCACAACGGACCTTACGAATACAGCGTGCCTGGCGCGCCTCGCGACTACGTAATGCAGACCGATCCAGAAATCCTGGCGGCGCACTAGGCAGGGGAGCATGGCTACCTTCAGTCCAACAGCTTCGGTTAACGGTCCCAGTGTTGTACTGGACGACCACGGGATTGTGCCGCCCGTAAGCGGCGGCGTTGACGGTCCCTCTGGGCGGCCCGGTTCGCCAGATTACCGCACGCGCCTGCGACGCGCGCGGCTGGGGCTGCTGGTGGCGCTGACACCGGTGCTCATGCTTTTTGTTTCGTTCACGAGCGCGTACGTTGTACGCCAGGGATTGCCAACCCTTGACCCGCGCACCAACCAGATGGTTCGTGACTGGATTCCGATTAAACTGCCGCTTCTGCTGCTGGCAAATACCTGCGTGCTGCTTCTGAGTACCGTAAGCATGGAGTTGGCGCGGCGCCAAATGAAGCGTGAAGCCGTAAGTTCGCCCACCGCCGCTCTGGCGGGGGGCTCTTCAACAATGAGAAGGCCATGCCTTGGCTGGCGTTGACGATTTTGCTCGGGGTCTGTTTCCTGACGGGCCAGTGGATGGCTTGGCGCGAACTTGCTGGTCGCGGCTTTTATGTAGCTAGCAGCCCCAGCAGTTCTTTTATCTACTTGCTGACCGGGGCACACGCTATCCATTTGATGGGCGGAATACTTGCTCTTTTTGTCGCGGGTGGAGCGGCGCTGTTGCGGCGTCCGGCGGGGACAAGAAGCATTCTGGTTGATGTGACCGCCTGGTATTGGCACTTCATGGCGGTATTGTGGATTTACATCTTGTGTTTGCTGGAGTTCGCGCACTGAACCAGGATTGACGATTAAAGACCGTTTTGCATCTGACGAGGAGGCCGAGAGCATGGCTGAATCAGCGCTGACACCGAACGCACCTTCGGTTTACGAACCGTCGCTCTTTGGAACTTACTCCAAGAAAATTGGCATGTGGCTGTTCCTGCTTTCCGACTCGTTGACCTTTGGCGCGCTGCTTTACGCTTACAGTTACGGACGCATATCGACGCCGGATTGGCCGACACCATTCCACTCCGCAAGTATCGTCAACGCCACCATCATGACGGCATTTCTCCTCACCAGTTCGCTCACCATGGTGTTCGCGGTGCGCTCCTCGGCAGAAGGGAACGTGAAACTGCAGCGGTTGTTCTTGCTGGCCACCATGGCTTGCGGAACGGGCTTTTTGATTCTGCACGCGGCGGAGTGGGGCAATTTGATCAGAGAAGGCTTGACCCTTCCGGCGTTTCCAGCGTATCCCGGACACAAAGCGGCCGGTGAGTTTGCCGACGTTGCCAAGAGCGTGCCCCAGTTCCCCGCAACGTTTTTCGGCCTGACCGGAATGCATATGCTGCACGTGACGTTCGGCGTGATCTATCTTGGCGTGATCGCCTTGCGGCGCAAATTCATCCCCATCCTGCTGGTTTGCTGGCTAGCGGCTTGGCTGCTGACGCCAGCTTATAGCCCCTTTCACTACGGAGTGCACATCCTGTTGCTCGCGGCGATTGCATGTTCGATCATTCTGTGGCTGAAGCCGAAGGTATACGATTCGGCGGACGTGGAAGTGGCCGGGTTGTACTGGCATTTTGTGGATCTGGTGTGGATGTTCATCTTCCCTTTGGTTTATCTGATGTCTGCCAAGATTTAGGAGCGCGAAACCCATGGACGCAACTCAACTGGCCATTGAAGAGAACGTTGCCGAACAGCATCGCCACCACAAGAAAGCGTTGTTTTTTTGGGTTTGGGGTGCGTTGCTGATGATGACCGCCCTCGAAGTCTACCTGACCTATCAAAATATGGAGCCCAAGCGTATGCTAACCATATTGATGGGCTTGTCGCTGATCAAAGCGGCGCTGATCATAGGCTTCTTTATGCATCTTGAAATATGAAGTTTCCCGGATGAAGTGGCTGACCATGTGTTCCGTGATTGGCTGCCTGATTTTGATGACCGTTTTCTTTTTTCCAGATGCCTTTCGAATTCTTTCCCTGGGAGTGCGATGAAACGCAGACTGGCGATTCTGATCGTAATGCTGCTGGGGTGGACAGCACCCGCTTTGGCCCAGGGTTGTGCCATGTGTTATAGCTCTGCCCAGGCCACCACGAAGGATGGGCAGCGAGCCATCCACAAAGGGGTGCTGGTGTTGCTGGTTCCGCCAGTGGGAGTTATGACGCTGGGGATCTGGATGGCGCAACAGTATGCGCGGAAGAGAGATCAGGAGCAGAGTGAACGAGAGGAAGCAGCGGAACTGGCCAAGAGCGGGGAGTAAGCCGTACCCGCTACTAAGATGAGCGGCGCGCAAACCAAGAGTCCTACCCAAACGGCTCCTATCCTTAAGACAAGGGATGGATTCCCTTGCTGGTGACCTGCGTGAATGGAGAGCGCACGCCGCGGTAGTCGATACGCGAAATATAGTCGCTCATGGTCATGAACAGAAGAATGGCGAGCCAGAAGATACCCGCAACAATCACAAGTTGCGTGCGCTGTGGGCGAGTATTTGGCATGCATGAAGAAGAGCACGACCAGGGTGGCCTTGCAGGTAGCGATGGCCAACGCCACAACGATGTTGAAGCGGCCGAGGTCTACGAACGCAGCCCACACCGTGATCCCCGTCAACGCCATCAGCGTGAGGATGATGGCCAGGTACGTCCCCGGCGAAACAATATGATGACTGCCGTTATTTTCAGACACGCGCGTCACTCCCTACTTGTGCCGGTCAATCAGATATAACAACGGAAACAGAAAAATCCATACAATGTCGACGAAGTGCCAGTAGAGGCCCACGGTATCAACCGGGGTATTCCACCGCGGGGTATATATTCCAGCGAACGAGTTCTTCAGCAGCCAGAACAACAGTCCCGCGCCGATGATCATGTGCAGCGCATGCAATCCGGTCATTCCAAAATATGCGGAGTAATAGAGTTGCGCGTGAGAGTTCAAGTCGGGATCCAAAGACTTGGTCTTTTCCAGCTCCTCGCGCTCGGTTTCCATCTCTTCGGCATTAATGTCGCTGCATTTATCGGGATTGTTCGAGCAGTAAAAAATATCGAAACTCTTGCCGGGAACCAGGTGGTGGTGGAACTTCTGCGCGTATTCCACGTACTTGATGCCAAAGAAAACAAATCCCAAAAGAATGGTAAGGGCCAGAAACATGGTGATGAGCTGCTTCTTGCCAACTTGCGCCAGACCACACCGCCATGGCCATGGTGAAGCTGCTGGCCAGCAGGACGATGGTGTTGATGCCGCCCAGCTTCAGGCTCAGGGTGTTGCTGCCCATGGCGAACGCGGGGAAGTATATGTGCCGGTTGATGGTGTAGGCGAGCATGATGCCGCCGAAAAACATCACTTCGGTGACCAGGAAGATCCACATCCCGAGATTGGCAGAGTCCTTCTGCTGCTCGAGAGTCTTAAATTGTCCGTACAGTTCTCCGGTGCGATGCACTCCGCACTCCTCTAACATTCAGTTTCAGGCGCGAGCCTTGCGCCTGGTCTCCGGACCGAAGTCCGGCTGCCTTCAATCGTCCCCGTGAGCTGGCGCATGCGCAGACCCCGCCGAGCACATCCAAACCAAGATCCGGTCGATTATGGAAATCGTAAGGATCCCAGGTCACCACCGGAGTAACGCGGAAGTTCTCGGTCGGTGGCGGTGAGGGGGTCTTCCACTCCAAGCCGGTGGCGGGCCAGGGATTAGGACCCGCGACTTTTCCGTAGAAGGCCGCATAGGCAAGGTAGATCATCGGCAAGAGATAGCCAAGAGCCAGGATAGAGGCACCGGCGGTGGACATGACGTTGTAGACCTGGAATTCAGGTGGATAGACGTGATAACGGCGAGGCATGCCAAGATAGCCAAGCACAAACTGAGGAAAGAAAGTGAGGTTGAAACCGACGAAGAGAATCACCGCGGCCAAACGCGCGAGCCATTCCGAATACATGCGGCCGGTGATTTTGGGCCACCAGAAATGCAACCCGCCCAGATAGCCCATAATGGCACCACCCACCATGATGTAATGGAAGTGGGCAACGACGAAGTAGGTATCGTGGATGTGAATGTCCGTGCCAAGACTGCCGAGGAACAAACCCGTCAATCCCCCGATAAGGAACAATCCGATAAACCCGAGGCCGTACAGCATTGGAGTATCGAAAGAGATCGAACCGCCAAACAGCGTCGCCGTCCAGTTGAACACTTTTACGGCGGAAGGAATGGCCACCAGGAAAGTGAGGAAACGAAAACGCAATAGCGGCGTAAGTGGACTGCCCGGTGACGAACATGTGATGCGTCCAGACGAGGAAGCCGATGACGGCGATTGCCAGGCTTGCGGCCGCGACGAAATGGTATCCGAAAATTTTCTTGCGGGCGAATGTCGCAATCAGCTCGCTGACTACACCCATGGCAGGGAGAATCATGATGTACACGGCGGGGTGCGAATAGAACCAAAACAAATGCTGGAACAGGATGGGATCGCCGCCCATCGCGGGATTAAAGAATCCCAGGCCAAAGACCCGCTCCATGGCGGCGAGTCCCAGAGTAATGGCGATCACGGGAGTGCCCAAAATCATGACGACGGATGTTGCATACTGCGCCCAGATGAATAGAGGCAGGCGGAACCAGGTCATTCCCGGAGCGCGCATGGTGTGGATAGTCACCAGAAAGTTCAAGCCAGTGAGAATAGACGAGAACCCGGTGATGAAAACACCCATCACCGCGGGCGCGACGGCCGAATTCGAATACACCGTGCTCAGAGGCGTGTAGAACGTCCAGCCCGTATCCAATCCGCCGTTCACCATGGAATACAGGGTGAAGGCGGCGCCAACGACGTAAACATACCAGCTAAGCAAATTGATCTTGGGGAAAGCAAGATCCTTTGCGCCGATCATCAAAGGAACGAGAAAATTTCCCAAAACGGCCGGAATGGAAGGGATCAGGAAGAAGAAAATCATGGCGACGCCGTGCATAGTGAACATGCGATTGTAAGTATCGGCGGAGAGCAGGTAACCGCTGGGGGTAAGCAGGTGAAGGCGAATCAACATGGCGAAAAAGCCGCCGATGAAGAAAAAGAGGGTGACGGAGAAAAGGTAGAGCAGCGCAATGCGCTTATGGTCGGTGGTGAGCAACCAGGAACGAATCCCATAGGTTTCGTTCAGGTAGTGCTTTTCCGGAATTTGCGGCGTTACCGTCATTGGTTTCGTGCTCATACTATTTTTTCCCCGTCGCTGCTGGAGCAATCCCGGCGCCCTTGGCGGGCACGGGTTGCGTCTGCAGAGACTTGATGTACGAGGTGAGATTCATGATCTGCTCCTCGGTCACCAAACCCTGGAACGTGGGCATCACCGGTTGATACCCGGCAACAATCTTTGCTTTGGGCAGAAGAATCGATTCGCGGATGTAGGATTCATCCGCGGTTACCGTCGAGCCGTCGGCGAGGAGAACCTTGGCGCCATAGACACCGTTGAGCGAAGGGGCCCGGCCCGTGCCATTGGCAATGTGACAGGTGTTGCATGCGAGCTGCGAAAAAAGTTTCTCGCCCGCTGCCACCGGATTGATAGCGCCGCCTTCGTCAGAAAGCCACGCGGCGTATTCCGCGGGATCCATAACCGTTACCCAGCCGCCCATCACGGCATGATTGGTGCCGCAATACTGCGAGCAGAAAAAATGATACTTGCCGATTTTTGTCGGGCGGAACCACAGGGTATTGTAGCGGCCGGGAACGACGTCCATCTTTACGCGGAACGCGGGAACGTAGAAATCGTGAATCACATCTTCGCTACCCATGATGAGCTTGATGTTGCGATTCACCGGAACGTGCAGCTCGTTGATTTCCTTGCGGCCGTTGGGCTGCTGCAGCTTCCACATCCACTGCTTGCCGACCACATAGACGTCCAGGGTGTCTTTCGGCGTCGTGCGGTAATTGACGTAAACCGCGGCGCCCCAGGCGAACATGGCCAGGGCAATCACCAGCGGAATCACGGTCCAACCTACCTCCAGCAGCATATTGCCGTGATCCGCGCTGCCCACTTCGCCCGCGGACTTCCGCTTGAATTTAACCGCTGCCAGGATGATCAGCAGCGTTACCAAGACGGAGAAGAATAAACAAGTCAGGAGAATAAAGGAAAAGAGCGCGTCCACGTTGCCCGCGAAATTGGACGCCTGCTCTGGAAAGAATGGAAGCGTTGACTGCACGGCTCTAATTTGCTCCTTGCATCGGCGTACCCTGTCCCGATTTCCCGGAAGCGTCTAGTCGATGATCGCGCCGGCGGAAAATCACAAACCCGAGGAGCATGCAGAACAACGTCACCACTCCGCCCATGCGGATGACCGAAAGTATGGTGGCGCTGTAGCGAGCTCTGGTGGGGTCGTACTGATAACAAAACAGCAAAAGATGATCTACCGGAGTGCCGATCTTTCCGGAGGAAGCATCCACCAGTCCCAGACGGACATTGCTGGGGGGATAGTCCACACCAAAGAAGTAGCGTGAGATACGGCCATCTGGCGTTAACAGAAGGATGCCGCTGGCATGGCCGAAGAGCCTGGTCTTGGAGTCGTAGCTGAAGCGAAAATCGGCGGCGGTCGTCGCGGCGTCAATGGCCTCTTTGGAGCCGGTCAGAAAATGCCAACCCGGTTCTGTGCCTGGACGCGCGAATCGGGACATGGCTTCGTGTTTCTTCTTCAGCGCCTCGTCAGGAGTGTCGGAAGGGTCGAAGCTGATGAAGACAACATCGTAATCTGTCCCCGGATGGAATGAAATCATCTTCAACGTGCCCACTAAGGTCTGCTCCACCTGATTGCACAGCATCGGGCAGGTGAAATACACAAATGCCAGCACAACGGGCTTCTTGCCGAAATAGTCCTTTAGCTGGACGGGGTGCCCATATTCGTCAGTGAAAGCGATGCCGGGCGGAATCTGTTTGTTCAACTGGGGGTCGAACCCAACGTTCACCAGTGCGGGCGGCAATCCGTTTGAGGACTGGCCCACATTGTCGGGAATCATCTGTGCCTGCATGGCAGAAGCCGCCAGCAGCAAAAATGTTCCAAGAATCGTACTCAGCACTTTCATCTTCTACTTCTTTTCTGCCGGCAGGGGAGGCACCACCGGCAATCCCTTTTCGACAATCAAATCCATCGCATCTTTCACAGGGATCTGTGCGATCCCGGCTTGCTGGTTCACCCACTTCAGTTCATGGTTGGCGGCATGGCCTTCTTTAACCATGTTGCGCCAATCCTGTTGCGGGTCCATCAAGTGGCCCGGCATGCCTTGCAGCATTGGTTCGGGGGGCATCGTCGCTTTTCCGGTTTCGCGAGAAGGCGGGGGAGGCGCATAGGTGTCCAGCCAGTATGTTCTCAACCCGCGATATACAAACAAGGCAATCACGAAGGAAAGCAGCGTACCAATGCCCAGATACACCAGGAACTTTGTGATCGCCGTGACGCGCACGTCTTTCGTCTCAAACGAGATATCGTCGTGCACCGGCAGGCGCAGCTCATCGTGGCTGTGCTTGTGAGGATCAGTGCTCATCGTGCGCAATGGCCTCCGCAAGTTTAGGATCGCCCAGAGGCAGTAACGGCCGCTGCTTCAGGTTCTTCGCAAAAAAACCGACCCACAAGCCGATCAGGGCCACCGGAACCACAATATCCAGCCACGTGGGCAATACCCGAGCAGACAATTCCGGCCGCGTCATCCAGAAAAGGTCAACGAGTCGCATGAAAATCATCCACAGGGCAATCTTTGAAACCAGACTGGCATTCCGCTTAACGTCTTGAGACAACAGCAGAAGGAACGGCACCGCGAACTGAAACACCAGGACCACCACCGCCATGACACCCCAGCCCCCACTGAGCCTGGTGCGATAGAAGGTGATTTCTTCCGGCAGGTTTCCTGACCAGATAATCAGCAATTGTGAAAAATCAAAGTACGCCCATAGCATGTTAAAGGCGAAGAGCAGCTTGCCCAGATCGTGCAAATGGCGTTTCTGCAAGACGCCGGAAAACGGTTCCGAACCGGAGAGCAATACCACTACGGCAATCATCAGCGAAATCGCGGAAATAGCCTGCCCGGCCACAAAAATGAAACCGTAAATCGTCGATGCCCAGTGGGGAGAGAGCGACATGGCCCAGTCAATTGAAGCAAACGTCATGGCCAGCACGTATAAGATTATCCCGGGTCCGGCCAGCAATTTGAAATGACGGCGCAATGCCCGATCTTCCTGATCGACATCCTGCATCCGCGACCAACGGTTGAAGATCCATATCAAGGCGGACCAGATCGCAAAATAAATCGCCGCACGGATAAGAAATCCAGTGGAAGTCAGGTACCACTGTTGCAACGGTGAGAGGGGATCAGCCTTGCGGTGTTCGGGATCCATCCACGCACGGTAGAGCGAACTCATCCCCAATACAACCGGCAGAAACATGAGGAACACCAGCCAGATGTTCTGCGCGGCTGCCTCCAGGGGACGCCGGATGATAATTCCCCAGTTGCCACCGGTCAGGTGTTGCAGCATCAGCATGCCGAGCGAACCCAGCGTTAGTCCAAGCACCAGGAGGTAGCTGAACAGATAGGACTGGTAAAATTTGTCGGGCGACGTAAACGCTCCGATAATCGCGAGGATCAACGCCACTCCTCCAACCAGCCACCCGCCTCTCTGAACGCGGCTGACGCTTTCAGGCGCCCTGTAATCTTGCGCGTTCATTTTGAAGTTCCTCCGCCCATCAGCTTCTCCCTTAAATTTGCCGGCAATTCATTCGCAGGCGCGTTCCGACTCAACTGCAGAGCGCGCACGTAAGCGATGATAGCCCAGCGGTCGCGGGGAGGAATTTGCGACGAATAGCCGTACATTGCGCCAAATCCGTTGGTGACCACGTCAAAAATGTATCCCTGTGGCACAGCTCGCAGTCGCTCCTGGTGGAAGCTGGGCGGATGCTTCATGCCGCGCATCGCCACCATTCCCTGTCCATCGCCCTGGATACCGTGGCAAGGCTGGCAGAAAATTCCGTAACGCTCTTGCCCGCGCTGTAGCAATTCCTTGGTCAGCGGCAGAGGAAAGGTATTCGAATCCTTCGGTACAAGCAGGGCATCTTCTTCCAGCGAGCCTCGCATCACGGTATTCTCGGTCACCGGCCTTGCAGACCGGCCATCCGGGAAAAAACTCGATGGGGAAAGCGGGTTTTCCCGTGGCTGATTGGCCATGTCCTGGCGAAGCGAGCCACACCCGGCCAGCCCGATTGCATAGAGGCAGAAGAGCAAGGCGGCGGTAAACGAGGCGCTACTCCGCATTGGACACCTCGTGAACGTGATGTGCCTGAAGGCTCTGCAGAAACTTCGCCGTATCCGCCAGGTGGAACTTCGCATCACGTGACTCGATGCACAGGAAAAAACGGTCCGACGATGCGCGGCAAAAGCGTTCGACGTTAAATACCGGATGATAGGGTTGCGGCAACCTGTTCAATGCCAACATGCCAATCACCGCAAAAGTCGCTGCCCCAAGAATCGTCAACTCGAACGTAACGGGAATGAATGCGGGCCAACTGTTTAGTGGCCGTCCACCAATATTGAGGGGATAGGTAATGGCCGAGCACCAGTATTGCAGGGCAAACCCCGTCAAGCCTCCACCCAAGCCACCAATGAGCGTCAGCAACGGCACGCCTGTACGGGGGAAACCGATGGCATGCGCCAGTCCTTCTACTGCAAATGGGGTGTAGGCACTAATGTATTTGTACCCAGCTTCGCGCGCCTTCGACGCTGCATTCAAGATCTGTTCCGGCGTTTGGAATTCGCCCATCACGCCGTAGATTTCGTAGCGATGTTCCTTCATGGCCTTTCCTCGTCCGACTGCCGTTCATGCACGAGTTCCCGCATCTCGGCAATGGCGATCGCGGGCAAGACCCGAACGAACAGGAAGATCAGCATGACGAACAGTCCGATGGTGCCGATAAACGTGGAGTAATCCCAGAAGGTGGGCGAATAGCGTCCCCATGCGGATGGCATGAAGTCGCGCGTGAGAGAAATCACCACGATCACGAATCGCTCCAGCCACATGCCGGTATTGACCACCAGCGACATCACGAAGAGTACCGCAACGTTGCGCCGCATTTTTTCAAACCAGAGTAATTGCGGCGTCAAAATGTTGCAGAAGATCAGCGCATAGTAAAAATGGGAGTAAGGCCCATGCAGGCGCTGGTTGGCCAAGAATACGTCAAACTTGTTGTTGCTATAAAAGGCCATAAAGAACTCGATGAAGTAGCCGTAGGCCACGATGATGCCGGTGGCGAGCATGACCTTCGCCATGTTGTCCAAGTGGCGCATGGTGATGAAATCCTCGAGGCCATACGCTTTGCGCAGGGGAATTGCCAGCGTCAATACCATAGCGAAGCCGGAATAGATGGCGCCGGCGACGAAATAAGGCGGGAAAATCGTGGTGTGCCAGCCGGGGACAATCGCGACCGCGAAGTCGAAGCTTACCACCGTGTGCACGGAAAGGACCAGGGGCGTGGCCAAACCCGCGAGCAGTAAATAGGCCGACTGATAGCGGTGCCAATGATGCGCCGAACCGCGCCAACCCATCGAGAGAATGCCGTAGATAACCTGTTGCGTCCTGTTTTTCGCACGATCCCGCAGCGTCGCCAGGTCCGGCAGCAGCCCAACGAACCAGAACATCAGTGACACAGTACCGTAAGTAGAAACCGCAAAAACGTCCCAGATCAGGGGGCTACGGAATTGCGGCCAAATTCCCATGGTGCTGGGGTACGGCATCATGTAATAAGCCATCCAGGGACGGCCCGTGTGGATGAGCGGGAAAATGCCGGCGCAAGCCACGGCAAACAGCGTCATGGCTTCGGCGAAGCGGTTGATCGAGGTGCGCCACTTCTGATTCAACAAGAACAGGATCGCGGAGATAAGCGTGCCGGCGTGGCCGATACCAATCCACCAAACGAAATTTACAATCGCAAAGCCCCAGCCGATAGGAATGTTGATGCCCCAAATTCCGACGCCTTTTATGATCAGCCAGGCCAACGAGATGAACAGCAGCATGACCAGGGTGAAGCTAACCGCGAAACCCACGATCCATCCCGTGGTGGGGGGGCGCGTTAAAACTACCGCGGCGATTTTGTCGGTAACCGATGCATAGGTATGCCCGGGTTCCAGCACCGGATCCAGCCGGCGGATTTCAGGGAGATCCCCAGCAGGTGGCGTGGTGCTCATGCCTTCTCCAGCTCCGCGTTCGGGTTGCGCACCGCCGCAAGATACGTGGTACGCGGCCGTGAATTCAGTTCACCCAGGATCGAATAATTTCTCTGCTGCGCTTTCAATTTCGACACGCGGCTGTTCGGATCATTGGCGTTTCCGAAGACGATGGCTTCCGAGGGGCAAGCAGCCTCACACGCGGTGACGATTTCTCCATCGCGAATGGGGCGGTTCTGCTTTTCCGCATCGATGCGCACGTTGTTGATCCGCTGCACGCAGTAAGTGCACTTTTCCATGACCCCGCGGCTGCGCACGGTCACTTCCGGATTACGCATCAATTTGAGTTGCGGTGTATTCCAGTCCTGGAAACGCAGGAAGTTGAATCGCCGCACTTTGTACGGGCAGTTGTTGGAGCAATAACGTGTGCCAACGCAACGGTTATAGACCATGTCGTTCAAGCCTTCCGCGCTGTGAACCGTGGCTCCAACAGGGCAAACCTGCTCGCAGGGCGCGTTTTCGCATTGCATGCACGGCACGGGTTGGAAAAATGTCTGCGGGTTATCCAGCGATGGATTATAGGAAGAAGCATCGTCTGTGGCGGCGACTCCGCATGGCATAATACCGGTCGATACGAATCCAGTGCATTTCGCGGCCACGCATAACCTGGTCTTTGCCCACGACCGGAATGTTGTTTTCCGCTTGGCACGCGACTACACAAGCGTTGCAACCGTTGCATTTGTTCAGATCGATGGCCATGCCCCAGGCATAACCTGGGTATGCAAATTCCTTGTACAGCGACATATCCTTCGGCGGGAGTTCCGCGCCCTCGTGCGCAAACCCCGGATTCTTCTTGTACTCCTCCAAGGTCCCTGTGCTCAGAATCTGCCGGCCTTCCATATTGAAGTGATATTGCGTGCAGGCGAGCGGATAACTGCCGCCGGTCGAAGTCATCGTGCCGTCGAAAGATGTCCAGAGAGCGTTTGAGGTGCGCACAACATAGGCATTGAAACCCTTATTTGTCCCGGTGTAGCCGGCGCGGCTGCGGCCATAACCCAGCGGCAGAACCACCGTATTCTCTGCCTGTCCGGGCAACGTCCAAGCGGCTGCCGTTACCTTGCTTCCGTTCAGGGCAAGGTCTAGGAGTGCGGAGCGCACCTGCCCGTGTTCGCCGCCACGCGAAACCACTTTGTGCGTCAGGTCCATGTTGTGCGCAAGCTTCGGGCTCACCAGCGCTGCGTTATCCCACGTTAACTTGGTTACCGGCTTAGGCAATTCCTGCAACCAGCCGTTGTTCGCGAACCGCCCGTCGAACACTGTAGGGTCTGGCCGGAAAATATATTCAACCTGATCGGCAGGCGCCGGTTTAGGTGTCGGGAGACTTGGTGCGCTGAATTTCAGCTCCGGAGTGATCGGTGCATATTTCGATCCTGCGATCACGCCATCGTTTAGCCACTTGCGCCAGGCGGCGTCGAGCGACGCTCCCGAACGGGTGGAAGCTTCCGTCCAATAGGCGCGGATGGCTTCAAAGGCAGGCATGCCGGGTTTGTCGCTGAACGCTGCCAACACATCATGCGCGGATTTGGTGTAATAGAGCGGCGAGATCAACGGCTGGACAATACTCAGCGTGCCGTCGTAGGCCCGCGCATCGCCCCAGGTTTCCAGGTAATGCGACTCAGAAATGTGCCATTGGCAATAGGCTGAAGTTTCATCGAAATAAGGGCTCAAGTGAATGCTGGTGTGCACGCGCTTCAATTTTGAGGAGAAATCGAAATCGTGCGGCGCGTCGTAAACCGGATTGCCGCCTAGAATCAGGAGCAAATCCACTTTGCCGCCATTCATGTCGGCGCAGAGATCACGCAAGGATTCCAGGTTGTTGGTTGGTTCCGCTTCCACAGGCTCCGTGTAATAGAGCGTAGTCCCCACGTTGCCGAGCGACGCGTTGATCGCATGGACCAGCGCATGCACGGAAGCCGGATGGTATTCCCCGGCGATCACCAACGATGAGCCACGCTCTGCCTGCAGGTCCTTAGCGACCGTTTCAAGCCACTTCTCGGCTTCACCCTGAAGCTGGACCGCTGGACCAATCCCGAGTTTGCCGGCGAGCGCAAGCGCGAACAATTCCATATCGGCGGCGCGCAGAGGCAAGCGATGATCCGCATTAGAACCCGTGACGCTTGGCGTGGGCTCCGCAACGTACAGGCGATTCAGTGTAGCATTCGCTCCATCCAGCTTGCGTCGCCGCGCAAACTGTTTTGCATAGGCAATATGCCCCGGACCGCTTGCGAGAAAATCCGCATCCAGCGAAAGAATGACGTTTGCCTTGCCCGGCGCGTAGACCGTATTCACGTAGCGGCCAAAGGCAAGTTTCGCGCCCTCCTTCGGTCCGTCTCCCGCGGCGGGTTCCCATTGATGCCACTTTGCCTGCGGATATTGCGCCAGCAGCTTTTTGATCTGCCAAGCCAGCGTCGGAGAAGTCACTGTTCCTGTCAGAATACGAAAGCCCGCGCCGTTCGTAGCTTTAACAGAGGTGGTCAAATCGGGTGCGGCGTCCAAAAACGCCGACCATGAACGGATTTCGCCCGTGTACGAGGTGGTTTGCGCTCGATCCGGGTCGTAAAGGTTCAGGATCGACGCCTGCACAATCGCGCTCGTTGAACCAAGACTCGAAGGATGATCCGGGTTGCCTTCGATCTTCGTGGGGCGCCCTTCGTGACTTTCCACCAGGACGCCGACGGCGTCCGCTCCAAATGGCATAACCGTCGCAAAAAAATTCGGCTTGCCCAGAACCACGCCATCAGGTTGCTTTACGTAGGGTACGATGTGGGATTGATCCGGCAATCCGCAGCCGGCGAGCCCTGCCAGCGCCAGCGAAGCACCCATGAGTTTCAGGAAGTCCCGGCGGTCGACGGCGTTGTCCCATTCCGAAGCGTGGCGGGGAAATTCACGATGCAAAAGCTCATCGAAATGAGGGTCGTCCGCCAGTTCCTCCAGCGTCCGCCAGTACTGTTTCCCGCTTTTTTCGCGGAGTTTTTCGCGAAGGGCGGCAAGATCCAACTTGTGCTCGCGGAAAACCGAATCTCCCGGTTCATCCTCAGGATGGTGATCGTGTTCATGCACCGCGTCGTGACTTTGCGCGGGCTGGATTATGCGAAACTCCTTATCGTTTGTCTGATCGTTCATATCGTCCGTTAGCGGTGACACGTTGAGCAGCTGGTCAGCTCAGTCGTGGTGCGCAATTTGTAATCGGCGGCGAGTTTCTTCCCGACTTCTTCCTGATCAGGCGGAGCAGTCCAGTTCATATTGAAGATTTCTTCCTTTGGGCGCAGATTCGGCTGCGGGTTTCGGTGGCAATCCAGGCACCACTGCATCGTCAAGGGTGATGCCTGAAATACAAGTGGCATCTCATTGATCGCCCCATGGCAGGAGGAACAGCCAATGCCCTTGTTGATGTGGATACTGTGGTTGAAATACACGTAATCCGCCAGCCGATGCACCTTCACCCACTGAATCGATTGCTCGGTCCGGTAACTTTCGCGAACGGGCTCAAGATAACCCACATTGTTGAATAAAACGGAATGGCAGTTCATGCAGGTTTTCGTCGGCGGGATTCCCGCGTAAGCCGAAGTTTCCACGCTGGTATGACAGTAACGGCAGTCGATTCCGTCGTCAGCGACGTGATGTTTGTGACTGAATTGAACGGGTTGATCGCGGGTCACGCGCTGGTTAGTGATATACGGCGACCTGGCCACAACCAGGACTCCAGCCAAGGCGAGCCCGGATAGGAACACGACTGCGAACAAACTAAGCCTCGAGATGAAATTGAAACTACGGTGAAAAATTTGGGCCATGGCAACTTTGCGCCTGAGGGTACAAGCTCTCCACGGGGCCGTCAATCTCCGGAGAGTTGTAGACTCTTATGCCGGACAGCGCGAGTCCGAGTCAAGATGCGACCGGATAGTTTCCAACATATTGTTCCGGATTGCAACCTCAAAGCCGTTCGTTTCGAGGCAGTTGCGGGTTTGAAAATTGCAAAAATGGCTGGAGTTTCGAAGATTTCGAAAAAAGAAAACGCGTTCAGATTTTGATTCACACGCAAGATGGAAGGACATTTTGATCGGTCCGAAGCAGATGATAGCCATCATTCGATAAGCATTTCTTATCTGTAGAGTAAAACCATTCAGCTTTTGGTGATGGCAAGCTGCGTGCTATCCTTTCCTATGTCTTCCGTCGCCCAGTTTGCGGCGGAGCCTACCTGCTTCGGTGTTTGCCGCGAGCAGTTCTACAACTCCGCTGGGGCGTGGTCCAACTGGTAGGACACCTCACTGTTAATGAGGACGGTGAAGGTTCGAATCCTTCCGCCCCAGCCAATTTTCCACTCCAAGGTTGCGTTTCAGGCCGTTTCGATGGTTCGATGCTTCGCATATACCTCGGCGAGGCAGCCTGCAAACTCATGTTAATAGCACATGAAATTGGAAGCATCGCGGGACACCAGCATTTGAAATGTTTCGGGGTAGTCCTTGCTTCAGAGGTAGCAGTCCTGCGCTTACGTGTTTGAAATGAGCTGTGCGGATGTGGAAGGCGGTACAACCGCGTCCGTTGGGACCGGTGGAGCTGCGCGAAGTTTAGAGAAGCGATCTTTCAGTCGCAGGAATGGTGTTTCGAAAAATTCGTGGCTAAACCCAGCAACCAGCACCGTCACCCCAGCCAAAATGGGGAAATTCAACAAGGGATGATGAATGCCGAGGCGATTCATGACGGGATTCAGACCATCCATCACCAATGTATTCAGCAGGTACATTCCGTAGCTCACCACTCCGATGTAGGCGAGCGGCCGCAACCTGAGAAACATGGCCAAGCCGTTGTCTTCACAGATGACATCAGCTTCCCACCAACGCCACCACCATGAACCACTGCAGGGGATGCCCGGCGGGGTTTGACGGAATCAACATCAGCAGTAGTGCCAGCAGGCACACAGGCGCGGACCATTTTGCCGGGAGGATTCCACGAAGCAGACGCAAGACCAAGGCCCATACAAGGTAACACCGTTCTTCGACCGCCAGCGACCAGGCAAAATGAAAAATCGCGCCAGCCGCTGCCCAACCTGCGAACCACGTGTTGGTATACGTCTGATAGCCGCGGAGAAAGTGGAAGAAAACGTGGTCTCTGCCGGTTCCCTTTTGCAGAAAAACCACTAAAAGACGTACAACTCCAATACAGCGTAATAAAGGGGCCAGATGCGCAACGATCTCCGGGGATGTAGAAATCTCGCAGGGAGACTTTGCCATTTTTCTCGCGCTCGCGGAGTAACAGGGTGGTGATCAAAAAACCGCTGATCCCGAAGAAAACATCCACGCCAAAGGAACCCATTCTCAAAATCGGAAGGAGCTCCAACCGGGTGAAATAGTCCAAGCCGCTCACATACCAGACGTGCGCCCAAAGGACTCCCAGAATGCTAAGTCCGCGCAGTCCGTCCAGGGAGTTGAAGAAACGAAAGCGCGAGAAATCGGAAGGACTTGGCCGAGCTGACAACCCCAAGGTGGCCCCCGCCGAGAACCGTCTGGCAGCTTCCAGTCACACTCGCTTCCCTGAATTTGAAATGCGCTAAGAGCTGATTCTAAAATCATCTGGTTACGCTGCGCACGAAAATACCATGCAAGTAGCGTATGGGTAAAAATTGGCACCATGGATGGATTCTTCGGAAGGTTCTCATGGAAAGGACCAGCACGGTTTGGCAGAACTTGCGGCCCACCGCACTTTTTCGTGATGAAACGAATGGAGAGTCAGTTCGCCGCTATCTCTCGTTTTTTCAGTAACAATATCTACGAGTCTTTTTGTGTGGGGTACCCCGCGGTCACCCAGCCCTTCCAGCCTCCATCCATCGACTCCACATTGCTATAACCCATTTTCTGCAGATTATCCGCCACTAACGCGGATCGGAATCCCCCGCCGCAATAGCAGATCATCTTGGCTCCGGTGTCTGGTACGCGTTGCTCGACATCCCGCTCGATGATTCCCTTGCCGAGATAAATCGCGCCGGGCAAATGCCCCCTTGACCACTCGCTCTCTTCTCGCACATCCACGAGGATGAACTTTTCTCCGGCATCCATACGGCGTTTCACATCGGCGACGTTTGTTTCCTTGACGCGTTTTTTTGCGTCGTTCACCAGTCCTAGAAACCTCGGCGCATGACCCATATTCTCCTCCCTCGTTCTTCCTGGCTATTGAATCCCAAGCATACCGCGAACGGTAGGCAAATCAATCGGGCGCCCCTCTCTTTCGGGACGCCCGAAGACAAACGCTTTTGTAGTAAAGATTCGGTGAAGAGGAGCGTAGCTCTACTTCGCGGGTTTGCTCGAGAAGGAACGCACCAGGTTCACAAGGTTCCAGCGCGTCGTCTCCTTCGTGCGGTCTCCTTCGCCGCCTGTCATTTTGCCGCGCCCGTTCGTAATGATGTAAAACAATTCGCCATCCGTCATCTTCGCCAGCGAATCGGGATTTCGCCAGTCCTTCAGATCGAGCTTCATCTGTACCGCCAGATCTCCCTTACCATCTCCATCTGCTCCATGGCACATCGCGCAGTGATATCCATACAATTTCCGGGCTTCCGCCAATCCTTCCGGTGTCGGCTTCACTGGATTCTTTTTTTCTGCGTCGGCCGCTGAAATAGGTGGCAGAGCTTCTGTTGACTGCGCATCTTTTGCTTTCGGATCTTTCTGTTGGGCGAGAGCCACGCCCAAAGCGAGAAAAAGGAGGACTGCACTGGGGAACAACACAATACGTCGCATGTATACCCCCTGGGAATGAACTGTCTATGGAGCGAGGTAGATAGTATCTAAGTGAATTCTACGCCTGCAAGAGGCGCAAAAAAAGGGCCGTGGCTGGAACGACCATTTCGTAATGTGGCAAGCGCAACTGTCACTGCGCTCAGAAGATTCCCCGGGACACGGCCCATCCTATTCGTTGTCTCATCGCCTTGCGGGAAAGACGATCACCCAGATGATTCCCCAGGGCCCCGCCGTCGAACGCACCAAAGCACAGATCGCGGAATATCACCGTTTCCGGAAACTGGTGCGGGAACTAATCCTCGTGAGTGAGCAAATCTGCTCCGCCCAGGTGCGGGAAGTGGAAGCGCTCCCTGCGAGCGAGGCTAAAAAAAAACCTCTTCGCCGATCTATTGGCCATCGACGTCGTTCAGGAGATTGAGACGCTCCTCGGTCGTCAGGCGGTGGAAGAGCTGGATCTGGAAGCGCTGGAGCTCCTCGTGCGACAACGCGTCCTGCGACTGGCCGGAGCTGCGGTCGAGCAACGTCTCAATGCTGACACCAGCGATGAGCGAGGCTCGCGAATTCGGTGTAGCTGTGGACAAGAAGCTCGCTATGCCGGACGCCGGGCCAAAAACTTCCTCTGTGTACTCGGTCCCTTGCGCCTGGAACGCGCTTACTATCATTGCTCATCTTGCGGCCAGGGCTTCTGCCCTCGTGATCAGCAACTGGGCCTAGAAAACAGTTCACTCTCTCCTGCCCTCACGCGCATGACCAGCACCGTAGGGGCCATGGTCAGCTTCCAGGAGGGCAGTGCGTTGCTGCGCGAGTTGGCCGGCGTGCCAGTCGATGCCAAGCAGGTCGAGAGAACGGCCGAAGCATTGGGAAAATAAGTCGCCGAAGACGAACTCTTGCACAGCGAACCCCTGGATGCTCTTCCTCTGCCGCGGATTTTGTATCTCGGCATGGACGGAACTGAGATTCCCCTTCGAGCAGAGGAACTCGTTGGCCGTACTGGCAAACAACCGGACGGATCCGCCAAGACCAGCGAGGTGAAACTCTGCACCATTCGGAGTGCGCTATCGCGCGATGAACAAGGCAGCCCCGTCCGCGATGAAGGATCGGTCACCTATTCAGCGGCCCTGGAGAATGCCTGCGCGCTGGATATCGCTGCGTCCCGTTCTCCCTTTGCCCAGCGCGTCTGGAGAGAAGCTACGCGCCGCCGTACCGGCGGAAGCGGCGGAGTAGTCACCCCAAACCGAGCTTCGTCATACCCCGAAAATTCACGGTTTTTAAGGTTTGAACGTAGCGGCCTGTGCGTTGGTTGTGGGCACACGGCATCCTTGCGATGTACCGCTGAAGTCGCGCCCGGCGATAAACCGGCTGGTCTCGCGGACGCGCGTCCGCAGTCCATCGATCTCTGAAGGGATAGCACTCGCGGAAGTGCCGCGTTTCACGTACACCAGCAGCGCGGCTTCACCCGGCGCATCAACACTGGAGGTGATCCCCACTCCCAGAACTTCCGGCCGGCTCAAATACTCTGCCTGATGAACTTTCTGCACCGCCTTCGCCCGCTCAACTTCTCCCGAGCGGAGGGTGTGCACCATCAGCGGCTCTGCAACAGTGCCAAGAAGTTGCGCGGTTTCCTCGCTGGTCAGAGAGCCTCGCAGCGGCCAGGACTCTGCTTGAATCACACGCGTGCTAACGCCATCGATACTCCGCGGCAGCCCCGTCAACGTTGCTCGCGAATTCACGAACAGCAGAATAGCGGCCTGCCCAGGATGGTCGTAGCTGCGGCCGAGGCCAACTGCATCAACCGAAACATTGCCGAGCAATTCCGGTGCGCGCAGATCGCGTACCCGAGAAGCACTGTAGGCAACTTCCGCAGATACTTGCGCTGTTGCAGCCTTGGCCACCGAAGGCGTCAGCGTCAAACTACACCCGATGACCCGATGAGTCGACCCACCCACAAAGGTCGGCGTTCCGCTGTTGCCAGCAAAGGAGTTAAGAACATCGCCCACGGGATTTCCAACTGAGTCGGTGTCGGAACCGGCAAAAAGGAGCGCCACCGCCTCGGCTGTGTCCTGCGTAACGATCAACGAGCCAGAATCACCACTGCCGCTAAAGTCTCCGCCTGAGACGGAAACCAGGTCGGTGAAACTGGTTGTAAAGGCAGCCGTGGTGTCGCCACAGTGCTTAAAATAGTCCACACTCGACGCCACATTCATTCCCAGAATTGTGGAGCACGTCAAACCTGTCGTGCGTCCGCTCTTAGCCACCAACCCGTTATGCGGTGCCGCCATGGCTTGCGTAGGAGTGATGCCCGCGCCTTGCGCCGGTGCGCCCGGATCGGGAACGCCGTTCGTCTGCGTTGCGCCCAACAGCAGGATGTTGCCGCCGGAGTCCACCAGTCCGTTCACCACTTGCGCCAAAGCCGCATCTACCTTGGGAGTGGGTCCTGTCTCTAGATTGAAAAACTGCGACAGGTTCGCCACCGTTTGGGTTCCGGAGACACTGCAATTCGAATCGACCAATCCCGGCTGGCTGATCGGATCGCCCGTTCCACCGCTTCCGGTAATTCCGTTGTCACTCCTGGCCAGCACATGATTGTTGCTCAAAATATATTGCGTGCCACTTAAAGTAACCAGGGACCCGAGCGTGCCGGAACAGCAAACATGGGTGCCGGTATCATTAATATTTCCGCCGGAAGTCCCCAATTTAACGGCTCCGGTCTGTGCCGCTTGTTGTTGCGTCTGCAAGGTGACGGTCGCCGATCCCGTCAATGTCGAATTCGATTGGGAGATCGCAGTGATGGTGACGGAGACGTTGTCGCCACTCGCGGGAATCAGGCTGGGCGCGATCTTGTAAGGAGCTTTGTACACCCCAGTGGTGGAGATGAATCCAGTGGTTTGACTGCCGCCGGCGACGCTATTCACTTGCCATGTGACCGCGTTACTCGACAATCCGGAAACTGTTGCGGTAAATGTCTGCGAGCCGAACAACTGGAGAGACGCCGTCGCCGGCGAGATGACTACGCTCGAAGGCTGCGTGCCACCGCCACCGCCACCACTCGTGTGCTTTAAATCCGTGAGTCCACTACAGCCCGCAAGGCTTGCCAGAAGAATTGGGATCAGAAGAATACCGGTGGGTCGGCGCATGTGCTCCCTCAGTTTGACCACGCGCCTCAGGGTAGCACGTGGTTTTCTTTACTTGTGGTTAGCTGGGATCCAACTTGACGTATCGGATTCCTGTCCCACCGGACAGGCTGGATATCCACGAGTTGTTTCTGCAATTGCATCTGCGCGAAGGCGTTCACGGAAGAACAGCTGGGAGCGTCTTATTAGGCTTCAATCCAAGTCGCGCCAATTTGCTCCCGTACCAATTTCCACCACCAGGGGCACCGCAAGCTGGTGTACGCCTTCCATTTCCTCCTTGACCAGTTTCTCGAGAGATTTCAGCTCTTTGACTGGGGCCTCAAACAGCAGCTCATCGTGGACCTGCAAGATCATTCGCGCTTCCAACTTTTCCCTTGCCAAGCGCTTGTCGATAGCGATCATGGCCAGCTTGATCAGGTCCGCCGCGGTTCCTTGTAACGGCGAGTTCAGGGCGGTACGCTCCGCAAAATTGCGCAACTGCACCTGCGGCGACACGATATCCGGGATGGGGCGAATCCTGCCGAAGAGCGTTTTTGTCAAAGCAGTCTTCCGCGTTTCCACCAGGACGCGGTCCAGATACTCCTTCACACCCTTGTAGCGCGCGAAATACGCGTTGATGAACTGCGCCGCTTCCCGCTGTTCGATTCCCAATTGTTGCGCAAGGCCAAATGCAGACAATCCATAGATAATTCCAAAATTGATGGCTTTGGCCGCGCGACGGTGCTCCGCGGTCTGCGCCATGGGTCCCACGCCGAAGACTTCCTGCGCCGTTCTCGCATGAATATCTTCGCCATTGCGAAATGCCTCAACCAGCACGGGATCCTTCGAGAAGTGCGCCATGACGCGCAATTCAATCTGCGAATAATCAGCCGAGAGAAGAATCTTGCCCTTATCCGCTACAAAGGCTGCGCGTATCTCGCGGCCCAGTTCGCTCCGAATCGGAATATTCTGCACGTTGGGGTCGCTGGAGCTGAGCCGGCCCGTTGCTGTTCCGGTCTGAGAGAAACTGGTATGCAGCCGACCCGTCTGTGGATGAATCAGCTTCGGCAAGGCATCCACATAGGTGGATTTCAGTTTTGCAATTTCCCGGTACTCGATCACTTTTCGCGGCAATTCGTGCTGACCGCTCATCTCTTCTAAGATATCCGCGGCCGTAGAGCGCACTTTTCCTTTGCCGCGGCGTGATGGCGGCTGCAGGTTCAGTTTGTCGAAAAGAATCTCCGCAAGCTGGGTAGGCGAGTTCACGTTGAACTCCACCTCGGCCAGTACCCAAATCTCCTTCTCGATCCGGCGCACTTCCTTTTCCATGGACCGCGACATTTTCTCCAGTGCTGCGGGATCAACGCGGATTCCCGCTCGTTCCATTTCGGCCAGCACACCGGCCAGCGGCAAGTCGATCTTTTCGTAGACGTCCAGTAATTCCTGTGCCTCCACGTGTTCACGCAAGGCCGGCGCCAGCTGTTGCAGGTAATCGGCGCGCTCTCCCGGCCCGCCACCCATGGGAAGGTTGAACTGGCGGAAAATAACGTCGACAAAATTGTGGTTCGCGGTCGTGGGACGCAATAAATAGGAATACAACTGCGTGGCGTGCTCGATCTTCTCTGTTTTTCCCGCCAGTAATTGGAACAGTTTCGGGTCGTGGACGATTTTTCGCCGCTTGACATCGCGCAACAACGGTTCCAGCGCCTTCAGCGCCTCCCCTTTTTCATCCGCCCACACCGCGCGCCCTTCTCCTGCCTTTGACGAGACCTCAATCGAGGCGACTCGCGTGCCAAAGCCTTCCGACTCGCGCTCTCCTGTTTCGAGATTCAGCCAAATAGCCAGAGAGTCTTTCGCCGCAAGTTTTTTCAGGTAGGCGCGGAACTCTTCCGCATTCGCGAACTGTACGTAATTCTTGCTTTTGGTGGCCGAAGCACTATTTTCCGGCGCGCCGAATTTAACTGCCGAACGAGTCTCGCCTTCCTGCAAGGACGCCCCGCTGGCCAGCAGTTCCTTGAGGAGGGAATTGAATCCCAGTTCACGATAGAGCGCCGCCAGCGCAACCGTGTCGGGTGCTCGGACCTTCAGTTTCTCCGTGTCCAGTTCCAGGGGGACGTCCATCGCGATGGCCGCTAGCTGCTTGCTTAACTTCACTTGCTCAACCTGTTGCTGCAGCGCTTCGCGGTAGCGCTTGTTGGTTACTTCAGCGGCATGCTCCAGGGCGCTCTCAACGCTGCCATATTTCTGAATCAACTCCGTCGCGCCCTTTTCGCCAATCCCTTTTGCTCCGGGAATGTTATCCACGGTGTCGCCGAGCAGCGCCATGAGGTCGATCACCTTTTCCGGAGGCACACCCAGGATTTCCTCAACCTTTTTTGCGTCGACGATCGTGTCTGCCTTCGCCCCTCCCGAACCCGTCCGCAAAATCTTCACTCCACCATTCACCAACTGCATCATGTCCTTGTCGTTCGAGATGACCAGAACATCGAGTTTCTTTGCCGTTCCCAGCTTTGCCATGGTGCCAATCACGTCATCCGCTTCATAGCCGTCGAGTTCCAGGATCGGCAGGTTCATGGCTTCGCAGAGGCGCCGCACATAGGGCAACTGGACGCTCATTTCATCAGGCATGGGAGGGCGCTGCGCCTTGTACTTCTCAAACAATTTGTCGCGAAATGTGGGTTTGCTGGTATCGAAGACGATGCCCACGTAGTCCGGCTTGTAATCTTTCAGGATGCGCCGCACGATGTTCAGGAAAAGAAAGGGGACTTTGGTGGGAATCCCGCTGGGCGCATTCATCCGCACCATCGGCGCATAAAACGCCCGGTAGATGTGCGCCATGGCGTCGACCAGGAAGAGCTTTTTCTGTTCTGTCGGGGCATCCCGGCGAGTATAGCAAAGCGGGAAGCCCAGGTTACTTTTTGCCACAACCGTGAAATTCAGTTAACACGATTCCCAGTGGTTTGGCCACATCCGCCAGAGTGTCTGCGGCCTTCAACAGATGCTCGCGTTTGTGCGCTGCGCTGACAATCGCGCGCAAGCGAGCCTTACCTTCGGCAACGGTCGGGAAGCCGACGGCCGGCGCAAATACCCCGGCATCAAACAGTTTTCGCGAAAACTCAAAAGCTTTCGCTGCGTCACCGACGTGAATGGGAATGATAGGTGTTTCGCTGGCCTGGAACTGAAAGCCACGTTTCTTCAATTCCTTCTTAAAATACTTGGTGTTGGCCCACAACTTCTTCACCAGTTTTTCGCCTTCGGCGGAATCCAGGAGCGTGAACGCCGCCTGGCACGCAGCCGCAGTGGCCGGGCGGGTGCGACGTGGAGAACAAAAAGGGGCGAGCGCGCAAATACAGGAAGTCGATCAAGTCGCGGGAACCACACACATAACCACCCATCGAGCCGATGGCTTTGCTCAACGTTCCCACCTGGATGTGCACGCGGCCGTGGCAATTGAAATGATCAACAGTTCCGCGGCCGGAGCGGCCCAGAACGCCGCTGGCATGGGCATCGTCGACCATCATGATGCAAGCATACTCTTCAGCGAGGTCGCAGAGATCGGGCAGCGGTGCAATGTCGCCATCCATGGAGAAAACGCCGTCGGAAATAATCAGCTTCTTGCCAGGGAAGGCCGCGTTTTCCTGCAAGATCCGTTCGCAATCGTTGACGTCCTTGTGCTTGAAGACCTTAATGGTGGCTTTTGAAAGCCGCGCGCCATCAATGATGGAGGCATGATTCAGTTCATCGGAAATGATCAAGTCGTCTTTGCCCAACACGGCAGACACGGTTCCGGCGTTCGCCGTGAACCCTGACTGAAACACTACGCACGCTTCCGCATGCTTGAATTTTGCTATCTGCTCTTCCAGATCCATGTGCAGCTTCATCGTGCCTGCGATGGTGCGCACCGCTCCCGCGCCCACGCCCAGTGTGCGCACTGCGTGCAGGGAAGCCTTACGCAAAGCCTTGTGGGAGGTCAGTCCCAGATAATTGTTGGACGCCAGATTGATCACTTCGCGCCCGTCGAATATGCACACGGGTTTCTGTTCACCGTCGAGCACGCGCAACTTGGGCGCGACTCCTTTGTTGCGCAAATCCTGCAGGGTGTCGCTCACATACTGCAGCGGATTCTGTTTCGTGGTCTGCGTTCCTGGATCACTCATGTTCTTGCTCCTACTTCTTCATGCCGTTCGGATACATCAGGATCTTACCTGCCAGGCCGCTCTGCAATTTGGCGAAGGCCGCTTCAAAATTGTCCAGCTCCATGCGTTCGCCGAATAGAGGTTCGAGGTTCACGCGACCAGCCTTCAGCAGCGCCGTCATCTGCACCCAAGTGCCGTACATGCGCCGGCCGTAGATCCCCTGAACGGTTGCACCCTTGAAAATTACGTCCTGGACCAGATCGAGTGGCACATTCTCTGTCGGGATACCCAGCAGAGATGCCCGGCCCCCAGCGCGCAGGGCCTTGAACCCTTGCTGAATCGCCGCGGGATGACCGCTCATTTCCAATAGCGCATCTACCCCCGTGCCGCCTGTCGCTTCCAGTATTTTTTTCACGGGATCTTCGGCAGCGGGATTCAACACATAATCCGCGCCCATTTCCTTGGCCATTGCGCGGCGATGCTCATTGGTTTCCGTGGCAAACACGGTTGAACTGCCGCAGGCTTTCGCCACGGCGATTGACATCAGCCCGATCGGCCCGCACCCCGTTACCAAAACCGTTTGCCCTGCGATTGCGTCGGCCAACACGGCGTGAACAGCGTTCCCTAGAGGATCCAGGATTGCGGCATAGTGCTCGGGAATGGCCGCATCCAACTTCCAGATATTCGTTGCGGGGATTTTCACGAATTCCGCGAAGGCGCCGTCGAGATCGATTCCGATGATCTTCAGGTTCTGGCAGATGTGCGCCTCTCCCAGCCGGCACTGGTGGCAATGCCCGCAGTTCACGTGCATCTCTGCGCTCACAAAATCGCCGGGCTTTACCGCGGTCACGTCTTCCCCAACACGCTCGACGACGCCGCAGAATTCGTGGCCCAGACTTACAGGCGGTTTAATGCGGCCTTGCGACCAGCGATCCCAGCCATAAATGTGCAAATCCGTTCCACAGATGGAGGTGGCTTTCACGCGCACAAGAACTTCCGTTGCGCCAATCGAGGGCACAGGTATCTTCTGAATTTCCAATCCCTTCGCTGCTTTTGTCTTTCGCAACGCCTTCATGGTTGCAGGCATTTAGGCAGGCTCCTCAGTCAGGCAGGCCATTCTGGTTGCAGATTTCCATGCTAACACACGGGCTCCATCCTGGCTTGCGCTGCCGCGCTAAGTTGCGCGACTGAAGGCACGTCTTTTCCTCATTCGTTCATTGCTTCTTGCGTCTTTAGTGCTTAACGGGCGGCTTCAACTCTTCCACCACGCCTATTTCTTCTAGCGCGTTCAAATATTCCTCTACCAGCGGGAGAGGCACAGGCCCGTACTCTGCCGACACCGCGTCGCAGATTTCCTGGGCATTCCGTTTGCTATCTGCAAAGTTCAACACCTCGTAGGCATATTCTTCTCCACCGCCCCACAGTCCTTCATACTCCAGCAATTTCGGCTTCGTCGCGTGGCCGCGTTTCGTCCACTGCACCTCGAAATAGTCATACCCAAACACCGCCAGCGGCCCCTTTGGGTTGGCGTTCCTGCGAAACTTTGACGAATCGCTGGTGCTGTTCAGCCCTTTCTTGGCGGAAACATTGGCAGCGGCAGAACATACGAATTTCTCATATGGTTCCTCATATCGTGGTGGCTCGTAAAGCGGCGACGCTCGCGACGGAACTACGTCAGCACTTGCCTCGATAGCCTGCTCAAAGGCGAGATTGTGCCGTATGTATTCGCACGCTTCTCGGTCAAGCGATAAATTAAACATACGCGGCCGAGTCTGAGCGTCCCGTACCGCGCGCGCATGCCAGTTAAGTGCCTTCACAGCAAATCGAAGGTCAGGTTCGTTCAGCGCCAGGAAAAAACCGCTGGCGGCGCCGATGAAGCCGGCGCGTTTTAGTTTTGTAGGATCGACGTTTGCGGCGGTGTCGAAATTCGTGTGGATGTAGCGATCGGGCCAGTCGTTCAGATAAATCGCGGGGATTCCAAACGACGAGTCTTGATACACGTCATGGTCGCTCCCCATGGTGTACGAGGAATATTCGGCGCGTAGCGGCTCCTTGCCGCCCTCCGGCGATACCAGCGGGTAGGCCGCCTTACCTGTGGCCGCATAAGCGTAGGACTCTTCGTTGACCCACTCGGCGAACGCCCATGCCACATCCTGCACGAACGAAGGGAGGCTCATCGGCCCGCGTGTCACGTGGAACACTGCCTTCGTCTGTGAACCGCCGCCCACCATGTCCATGTGGATCACCGCTTTGATGCGCTTGGCAAGCTCCGGCCTGCCATTCAGCAGCGCCATCGTTCCTTCAATTTCTGGAGGAAACACAAAGCGGATCGTCCGGGCAGGCCGCGGCAGCTTTCTTTCGATCAATTTCTGTAACGTCCGGGCCACTTCCAGGATCGTGGCGCAGCCGCTGGCATTGTCATTCGCTCCGGGCCGCTGGTGATCCAGGTGGCAGGAGAAAACAATCTCTTCGTCCTTCAACTTCGGATCTGCGCCCGGAATCGTCGCGGTGACGACTTCATAGTTCCCGGGATGCTGCCCCGCTCTTACCACAGCGTGCAGGGTGATTCTCTCTCCCTTGGCCAGCCGCTCCTTGAATTCTCGTGCGGTTTTCAGCGAAACCATAAACGCAAATGTCTTGTTCGCTGAAAATGTCTCCAGATGCCCCCAGCGGATAGCATCCTGGTTTTCGCCCGACCAGGCCGTCTTCTGGTTTTGCGCATAGCTCACCATCCCCGCGGCTCCGAACTTTTTCACAGCTAGATCCTGCACCGCGCCTGGTTGCGCGCTGACCAGCACAATCTTTCCCGGCACATACTTTCCCGCGTAATCACTCTCCTTCGTCCCTTCTCCGACGTCCACTAAGTCCGCAGTCACGTCAGCCGATTCGCTGTCCTCGGCCAGCGCAACCGGCTCCGACTCAAAACTCGCTAGCTTCACCGCGCCGGTGTCCTTCATCTCCCACAATTCAGCGAACTCCGCGTCCCACGCCGGACGTGACCTCTGCGTGCCGTAGAAAATCTTTCCGTCCGCGGGGAATTGCAGGATTGCCACATCGCTCAATCCATAGGCCCGCAGGCGCTCCGCCACCAATTCGGCCGCAGCATGAAATCCAGCCGATCCGCGCTGCCTGTGAAACCGCGCAATTCCCTCCAGATTGCGCTTGGCCGTTTCTCCGCTGATCTCCTGAGCGATCGCCAGCACCTCTTTCTCCGGCAGCAGCGGTGGCTTTTGCCCCCACGCCGCCGCACCACCCATCAGTAAACCTGTCAACGTCAACGCAGTCCTTTTCATCGCTCTCCTTCTCAAACCAACTTCACCAAAAGAGACTCTTGCTCGGCTCCGGGTTCCGCCACCGTCTTGTTCATCAGCTTGCGCAATTTCTCCGCAACATCCGCAAGCTCCGGAGGCTTGCCATCCAGGTACGTGTCAATCCATTCTTGAGCGCTTTTCCCTTCCAGCAAGGCCCCTCCTTCCTGTCGCCACCACCCAGCAAAGCAACCTGCATTCTATGCTGATTTCCCGAGGATTGTTGATCGCGCGCAGCGAAGCGGGTAACTTGCGCCGTCCTTTAGATTCGCGAGAAGTCCACCCGCGACCCTTTCTCCTCGCCTTCCATGTGTTCCCCGTCACTGACCCGGGGATGGGCTGAGAGTAGGCTGTAGGGCTACGAGGGTCTCATGCATGCCCCCGCCATTTCCCACTACCGCATCCTGCACAAGATAGGCATGGGCGGGATGGGAGAGGTGTTTGAAGCCGAGGATCTGCGCCTTGGCCGCCACGCCGCTCTTAAGTTTCTCCCCGAATCCGTCTCCAATGATCCTCAAGTGCTGGAACGTTTTGAACGCGAAGCGCGCGCTGCTTCTTCCCTCGATCATCCCAACATTTGCACCATCTATGAAGTTGGTGAGCACGAAGGGCGCACTTTCCTTGCGATGCAGTTGCTTGAAGGCACTAATCTTCGCGATCACATTGCAGGCCGACCACTTCGGCTGGAAATTCTGCTCGACATAGGGATCCAGATCGCCGACGCTTTGGAAACCGCACATGCCCGCGGCATCATCCATCGCGACATTAAACCCTCGAACATTTTCCTTACCCCTCGCGGCCAGGTGAAGCTGCTTGATTTCGGTCTGGCGAAAATCACCAGCGAACGAGCGAATTTCGCTGCCAGCGCCGCCGAAGGCTCAACAGTCACTTGGGGCCCCCTCAGCAGCCCGGATAGCGTGATTGGTACTGTCGGTTACATGTCCCCGGAGCAAGCGCTCGGCAAGGAAATCGATTCTCGATGCGATTTATTCTCGCTTGGAGCAGTGCTGTACGAGATGGCCACGGGGGTGGTGCCTTTTGCCGGCACTACCTCTGCAGCGATCTTCGATTCCATCCTGAATAAGTATCCCGTGTCGCCGCTGCATCTGAACCCGGCCCTCCCCGAAGAGCTTGATCACATCATCCGCAAAGCACTGGAGAAGGATCGCGAGGTTCGCTATCAGACCGCGGCAGAAGTTCAGGCCGATCTGAAGCGTCTCAAGCGGGACACCAGTTCCGATCGGGCAAGCGGGGTCACCGCACAAGTGCTGCAGGTTGGAAGCGCAAAACTTCGTTGGATGTGGGCCGCGGTGCCCGCTGCGATTATTGTTTTGGCTTTTGGTTTGTTCAGGTATTTCTCGACACCTGTACCGCCAAAAGTCACCGGGTCCACACAAATCACTTCGGACGGATTGGCCAAGACTTCCATAGTTACAGACGGATCTCGTCTGTACTTTGCCGAAGTCTCCGGTGGTCATTATGTTCTCTCGCAGGTTTCGACGGCGGGAGGTGAAACCGTCGAAATTCCCACGCCATTTCGCAACCCCATCGTCGAGGACATTTCGAGGGATCATTCGCAACTTCTTGTTGGCACAGGGGAAGGCACTCACAACGAAGCCAGGTTCTGGGCTGTCCCACTTCCCTCGGGCTCTCCGCGTCGAATCGGAAATTTCCTTGCGGCTTCGGCCTCGTGGTCGCGCGATGGCAAACAAGTCGTTTACACCAAGGGTTCCGAACTCTACCTGGCAAATGCCGACGGCAGCGATCCGCGACCTCTGATCACCGTCGAGGGCACGCCCTTAAATCCGCGTTTTTCACCGGACGGACAGCGCATCCGCTTCACCCTTAACGAACAAAACAGAATTGCGTCGGCAATATGGGAGGTGCGCTCTGACGGAAAGGAATTGCATCCTTTGCTCACTGGGTGGCGGAATCCGTCCGTGGAATGCTGTGGGCAGTGGTCGGATGACGGGCGTTATTACTTCTTTATCAGTTTCACGGAGACGGCGAGCGACGTTTATGTGGTAGAAGAACGGTCGGGCTTGTTCCGTAAGCCTTCGCTGGCCCCCGTCCAACTAACCGCGGGACCGCTGCAATTCCATTCGGTGACTCCTTCGAGCGACGGGGGAAAGCTGTTTGTCCATGCCACGCAGCCCCGCACGCAACTGGTTCGTTACGACGCCAAAATCAAACAGTTTGTTCCGTTCATGGCAGGCGTCTCCGCAACTGATTTAGCTTATTCTCCAGACGGCCAGTGGGTCGCCTACGTTACGGTTCCGGAAGGCAACCTCTGGCGCAGCCGGCTAGACGGGTCTGAGCGGTTACAGCTTACTTACCCGCCTACGCAAGCGCTGATTCCGGTTTGGTCACCGGATGGCGCGCAAATTCTCTATGAAAGTTATGCGATGGGGAAAAATTGGAGAGCGCAGTCTGTGCCGTTCCAGGGCGGTCCGTCGGAGGACGCCATCCCGGGCGGCGCGGGTGGCGTGGATTTCAATTGGACTCCCGACGGTAGTCAAATGATTTTTTCTAAAGGGCCAAACTATCCACCCGTCAGCATCTTTATTCTGGATCTCAAAACGCAACAGCGTTCCGAGTTCCCCGGTTCACAAGGCCTGTTCAGCCCGCGCATTTCTCCCGATGGCCATTATCTCGCCGCGCTGTCGCAGGATTCCAGCACGCTCAAACTCTATGATTTTCGTACGCAGAAATGGACAGATTGGTTCACCGAGCCCGGCAACATTGCGTACCCCACGTGGTCAAAAGACAGCCAGTATCTCTACTTCGACAATTTCATGACGGACCATCCCACCTCCCGGCGGGTAAAGCTTGGCGACACGCATTCGGAAGAATTGTTTAGCTTGTCGGGACTTCGTCGATTTTCGGGAACGGCCTCGGGAACCTGGGGAGGACTGACACCCGACAATTCCCGGCTGTATGTGCAAGACCTCAGCTCACAGGAAATCTACTCTCTTCAGCTGCAACTCCACTGAAAGATTTTTGCTCGTTTCGACGTATCATTAATTAAGCACATGCCCAACGCTGATCCCGCTATCCATCTGGAACACGTTTCCCGCTATTACTGTATGGGCGAAAGCAGCGTCCGCGCCGTGGATGATATTTCGCTATCGGTCCCAGAGGGCGAATTCCTAGCCCTGCTTGGCTCCTCCGGCTCGGGGAAATCCACCCTTTTGAA
Source organism: Candidatus Acidiferrales bacterium (assembly GCA_963839315.1). GTDB lineage: Bacteria > Acidobacteriota > Terriglobia > Acidiferrales > UBA7541 > Acidiferrum. The sequence goes on along the minus strand of CAWIUU010000027.1, from coordinate 53,848 downwards.
TCTCATTGCCGGGCTGGATCGCGCCACTTGCGGATCGGTTTTTGCTAAGGGAAAGGATCTGGCTACGCTTTCTCCCCTGGAGCTAGCGCGATATCGCCGCAACACCATCGGCATGGTGTTTCAATCTTTCAATCTGCTTCCTCGCATGACACTGGAAGAAAACATTGAGCTTCCGCTCCGGCTCGCAGAGGTCGAGCGAGCCGACCGCGCGGGGCGAGTCCGTGAAGCCCTGGAGCGCGTGCACTTAACACATCGCATGGGCCACCGTCCCACGGAACTTTCCGGCGGAGAGCAGCAACGTGTGGCCATCGCGCGAGCCCTGGTGAATCGCCCGAAGATTCTCCTCGCGGATGAACCAACCGGCAATCTCGATTCCGCTACGGGAGAATCCATCCTTGGGCTTTTGCGCGATTTGCAACAGCAACTCGGGATGACCATCGTCATGGTTACGCACGAGCGCCCGCTTGCCGAACGATTTGCAGACCGATTGGCGACGATGGGCGATGGCAAGCTGCTGTCGACGGCCGCGTCCACGAGAGGGCCTGCCTGATGAAGCCCCGCGATCTAACAGACCTGGCATTGCGGAATCTTCGTGAAGCGATTCTTCGGAACACGCTTACGACGCTGGGAGTGGCCGTCGGTGTGGCCTCGCTGGTTGCTATGCTCTCGCTGGGCGTTGGGCTTCAGCAACTGGCATCCAAACGGCTTTCGCAGAGTGGATTGTTCGATACGATCGTGGTGACGCCGAAGAACAACTTCCGGGGAATGGGCCGTCCGCAGCGCGAGCCGGAATCGGACAAACCGGTGCGCGTACTGGATGACGATGCGCGCAAGCAGCTTGAAAAGCTACCCAACGTGATAGAAGTTTATCCGCAGGTGAGGTTCTTCACGGAAGTGCGCTTCAACAATAAGCCGTTCGCAACGGTCGTCGCAGGCATGCCGGATTCGGCCAAGAACTCAGGATCGTTCGACGGGATGCAAGGCAACTTCTTCTCTTCCCCGATGGCGAATGAAGCCATTCTGCAAATCGAATTCGCCGAGGATCTTTCGAACAAGCCAGCGTCACTGATTGGACAAGAACTTGTTTTGCGATATGCGGAGCGCCAGGCACTTCCAGCCGAGAATTCCGGTGGGACAACATCAGACACGGCGGGCGGTGGATTTTCAGTGGTTCCGAAAGAGCTTCGCCTGAAGATTGTAGGCGTGGTGGAAACCGAGCCCGCACAGGGCTACGGCGGCTACGGCAACGCGCGATTGCTGATGCCACTGCAAACCGCTGCGATGCTGCGGGCGGCGCAAGTGAACGATTTGCGCGACATCGTGCGCGACAGTGCGGCAAATAAAACCACCTATCCTTCGCTCACCGTTCGCGCCAAGTCTCCTTCGCAGGTTGAGGCCATCGAAACATCCATCAAGAGCATGGGATTCGCAGCATTCTCGCTGCCGGATGCTTCCAAATCCTTGCGCACGTTCTTCTCGGTGTTTGATTCACTGCTGGGGATTTTCGGCAGCCTGGCGCTGGCGGTGGCGACGCTCGGGATTGTGAACACGCTGGTGATGGCGATATTGGAACGGCGGCGGGAAATCGGCGTGCTGAAGGCGCTGGGTGCGGCGGATTCCGACGTGCAACAACTGTTTTTTGTGGAAGCGGGCGTGATGGGGTTTTTCGGCGGAATATTCGGGGTGTTGTTCGGCTGGATGCTGGGACGCGCGATTACAATTGGCACGAATCTTTATTTAAAGCGGCAGAATCTGAATCCCATTGAATTGTCGTCGGTGCCGATCTGGCTCATGTTGGCAGCGCTGGCGTTTGCGGTGCTTGTCAGCCTCGCTGCCGGACTTTATCCTGCTTCTCGTGCCGCGAAACTCAATCCGGTTGATGCGCTGCGTTATGAGTAGAGTTTCTGTTCCGCTAGCGCTTGTCCTGTTGTGTGCCTTTCCAGTGCTGACGCGCGGGGCGACGGGACGAGTGGAATGCAATCAGGTGCAGAGCAAGATCCTGTCGCGCAGCGTTTCTTACTGCATCGTTCTTCCGGCTTCGTTTGACGCGGACAAAACGAAACACTTTCCGATTCTGTATTCATTGCATGGACTGGGCGACAACGAGCAGTTCTTCGTGCATTCGGGATTGTGGAATCTAGTGGAAGACATGCGGGAGAAAGGGGAGCTGAAAGAATTCCTGATTGCGACGCCGGATGGCGGGGTGAGTTTCTACATTAATTCAAAGGATGGGAAGGATCGCTACGAAGAATTCTTGTTGCAGGAATTTTTTCCGTTCATGGAAAGACGGTACCGCGCCGCGCCCGGCCGCGTGAATCGCGCGATTTCCGGTGTGTCGATGGGCGGATATGGCGCGTTGCATCTGGCGTTCCGGCATCCACAGCTTTTTGTATCGGTCAGTGCGCACAGCGCGGCGCTGATCGAGAAGCTTCCCGCTTTTCTGGGCAACGCGCCGCAATCCCCCCGGGCACGCGTGCTCGGCGCAGTTTTTGGCGCGCCTCCGGATGAAGCGTTTTGGGAGCAGAACAGCCCGCTGACACTGGCGCGCACAGCAAACCTTGCGGGACTGCACATTTATTTCGATTGCGGGGATCGTGATGACTATGGATTTGAGGCCGGGGCCGCGGCGCTGGATAAAATCCTGACGGCGCGGCACGTGCCCCACGAATTCCACTTGTATGCGGGGCGGCACGATGCGGCATATTTCGCCGAGCATCTGCCTGCATCGCTGGTATTCGCTTCCAAATATTTCCCGGGACAGTGATACAAACAAAGCCTAACCACCCGGGCTGGTACGGGTGGCGCGGTTCGGGACATTGTATTGGGAGAGTGGATCACCCTTCCATTAGCCCGGCATGTTACACAATTTTCTGTAATTTCTCACCCGGTAGTTACGTAGGCTTAATCACCGGGGAACGCGGTGAGGTGAGCTTCTTTGCCGGGCATTCGGGGTGTAGAATGCTCGCCTCTTCCCTAAGACTAGACGCAGGAGGATTCCGATGTCCCGATTCACAGGCAAAATGTTCCTGTTCGGCGCTTTTTTCTGTGCAGTGGCTGCACTGGCTTCAGCGCAGGACAAGCCGGCCGCTGGCGCAACAAATCCGGTTGCCGGGATTCGTGGGGAATTTCTGGGCGAGGTCGCTTATTACGAACAGAGGTTCACGCAGCTGGCCGAGGCGATTCCCGCGGACAAATTTTCCTGGCGACCAGCGGAGGGCGTGCGCTCGATCGGGGAAGTGTACATGCATGTGGTAGCCGCGAATTACGGGATCGCCAACGCGTTGGGCACGCCAATTCCGGCGGGGGTGGATCCGAAAGCGCTGCTAGCCAGCGCCGGTGACAAGGCTAAAGTGGTGCAGGGACTGAAGGACTCCTTCGCGCATTTCCGCACTGCCATCCTGGCCATTAAAGATTCTGACCTGGATAAGGCGCAAAAGATGTTTGGCCGCCAGACAACGGTGCATGGTGCGTTCATCATGATTACAGGCCATCTCGGCGAACATCTGGGGCAATCCATCGCGTATGCGCGTCAAATCGGCATCGTTCCACCGTGGACGGAAGAGCGGCAGAAGCAGGAAGCGGCAAAGCCGAAATAGAAAAGAAGCCGAACGGTAAGGTCGGCGCGCCGACAATGAACAGAGAATACGGAGTCCTGCTGGGCTAAAGCCTAGGAACGGCAGACGGCGGTGTTGTCTGAGCTGAAGCTCCGACCCCCCGGGCCTGAGAGGCTAAGCTTTCAGACGAATGGAGGTGGCATGGCTGACGTGCGAGTGAAGGTGTTGCGGGTGGTATGTGCCATCGTTGCGCTGGGAATGCCGCTGGCAGGACGCGCGGGGCAGGTGATTTCGGGGCGGGCGGAGATTGAGGCGTTTAACAAGAAATATATTGATGCACATCTGCGGATGGACACACCGATGATCCTGTCGTTCTGGGCAGAGGATGGCGTGAGCCTGCTGCCGGAGATGGCGCCGCTAGTGGGCAGGCCGGCGATCGCGAAGTTTGTGGAAGATGTGGTGGCGAAGATGCCGGGGTATAAGGTGACAAAGCAGGAGATCGACTTTCGAGATATTCAGGTGTCGGGGGACTGGGCGTCGGAATGGGGGATGGAGCGTCAGGTGGTGCAGCCTCCGGACGGGAAGCCGGTGATCGATAGCCGGGGGAAGATCCTGCTGATCCTGCACCAGAGTGCGCAGGGGGAGTGGAAGGTGCAGCAGGAGATGTGGAATGCGGCGCCGAAGGAGTGAGCCCGGGCAGTGAACAGCGAGTTGCCCCCAATCAGAGAGAAAGAATGACAGGTGGAGAGAAAAATGTGCGCGGGCGGAGAGTGCGTGGCACGAGCCGGAATGCTGGGTTGAGAGATAAGTGGTTGAGGGAGAGAGATATAGAGGGATAGAGAGGAATGTTTGCAGGGAGTGGAGACAATAGTGCTGTATTCAGCCCACCGGCCAATTCATTAGGAGGAACGTGCAATGAACAGGAAAATTCTACTGTCGGCGTCGCTGGGCAGCTTGTTGCTGGTGGGTGCGCCGGCGATAACCTACGGCACTTCAGCGCAAACGCCGTCTCAGGGAAACGAAACGAAACAGGCAACAAAATCGGTGACCGGTAAAGTGACGACCATTGGGGACCAGGGAAAATCGTTCGCGGTGGAAGTCGACAATGGGGGAAGCAAACAAACCATGCAATTCGTTGTAGATAAAAATACCCAAGTGGCGGGACAAGTGAGAGCGGGAACGGTAGTAACAGTGGATTATCAGCCTATGGATGGTGGACAGAATCTGTGCGTGCGGGTAGCGCCGCAGAACAGTTAACCGGCCACACGGCCAATCTCATGAAGAACGTGGCGACCGAGCGGGATGAAACCGCTGGTCGCCACTTTTTTTGGTGCAGTTTTATTGCCGATTTATTGCTTCGATGGACTGCTGTGAATGACTAGCCCGCGCTAACGGAAGTTGAAGACGGGTGTGTTGCTGCCGGTGCCACCAGGGTCGAGAGCAGGCAAAGTTGGTTGCCACGATCCCTAATTGTGCCCCTACAGACGGAAGGGGTGACCGGAGATTGGCAGGGACACGGGCCAAGAGAAGCAAGGAGGGCAAATATTGATATGATGTGCGCCGGAAGAGGTGCGGAGGGCGGATGAGCCTGGCGCAGCGGATCGATGAGGTGCGGATAGGATTTGAGCGGTCGTTCTGGATTGCGAATATCAGCGAGCTGTTTGAGCGGCTGTCGTACTATGCGGTGTTTGCGTCGCTGACCCGGTACCTGCACGAGGCACTGAATTTTCCGACGGAAAGGGCCGCGGGACTTTCCGGATTGTTCGGTGGGCTGGTGTGGTTCCTGGCGATCTTTGGAGGAGCGATTGCCGACCGGCTGGGATTCCGGCGAGCGCTGTCGCTGGCGTACCTGATTCTAGCCGGGGCATATTTTCTGCTGGGGTCGATTGGAGCGCCGTGGCTGGCGGCGGTGCGGAACGCGGTGCCGCTGGTGGTTCTGGTGACGGTGGTGCTGATGCTGCCGGCACTGGGTGTGGCGTTGGTGAAGCCGTGCGTGGTGGGAACAACGGCGAGAGCGTCGTCAGAAAATGTAAGGTCGATCGGGTATTCGATTTACTACACGCTGGTGAATATAGGAGGAGCGCTGGGGCCTTATGTATCGTCGTGGGTGCACCGGCACATGAGCGTGGAAAATGTGTTTCGAATGTCGGCGTTGAGCGTGTTCCTGATGTTCTTCGCGGTGCTGCTGTTCTTCAAGGAGCCTAAGAAGTCGGGGGAAGGGCGAACGGAAAGCCTTGCGGTAACGGCGCGCAATTTCTGGAAAGTACTGACGAACCCGGCGTTCATGATTTTCCTGCTGATATTTACGGGGTACTGGATCGTGTACTGGCAGGAGTTCATCACGTTACCGGTGTACGTGCATGATTATGTGGACTCGACGGCGGACACCGAGAAGATGCTGTCGACGGGGCCGCTGGTGGTGATCGCGTTCACGGTGGTGTTCAGCGTGATGACGCAGAAGATGACGGCGTTTCGCGCGGTGGTGCTGGGGACACTGGTGGCGATGTCGGCGTTTGCAATTCTGGCGCTACATTCGACGATCTTCGCGGTGTATGCAACGCTGGTGGTGATTGCGGTGGGCGAACTGATTCAATCGCCGCGCTATTACGATTACATTTCGCGGCTGGCGCCGGCGGGGCAGCAAGGAACGTACATGGGATTTGCGTTTTTGCCGTTGGGGATCGGTTCGTTTATCGGTGGACCGATTGGCGGCGCGCTGCTCCATCATTTTGGAGAGGTGCGGCACCAGCCGAAATTGTTTCTGTGGGCGATGACGGTGATTGGATTGGTGACGACGCTGTTGTTGTGGGTGTATGACCGGATTGTGCGGCCGCCGGAGAGAGGGGAGACGTAAGAACAGGGCTGTTCTGGGCTGAAGAATCCATGCGACATTGGAGGGAACGGAACCTTCAGCGGATGAAGCAGTATAGATTTGGAATCATCTACGGCACGACGGAAGCTGTGCCCTGAAGGAAAAGTTGAGCGAAGAGCACAGTCAAGAGTGACTGGGCCACGGGAAATCAGTTGACCATGCGGCGGAGAGAGGCGAGGGCCTGGCGGGCAAGAGTGTATCCCGGCTCGAAGTTGAGGGCTTCCTGGAAGCAGCGGATGGCCTGGCCGTACATTTCCTTGCCAAGATAAGCGCGGCCGAGATTGTAGTGAGGGAAGTGGCGCGGTTCGTAGCGAGGAGCTTCGACGGCCTGCTGTAACCAGGGAATGGCTTCATCGAATTGGCCGAGTTCAATCATGTAGGCGCCAATGTCGTTGTAGGGATTGCCGAAGTCGGGGTCGAGTTCGATAGCGCGCTTGCATTCGGAGATGGCGTCGAGAAGTTTGCCCTGGAAATGATAAGTCCAGCCGAGGAAGGTGTGGGCTTCGGCGGTGGGATGAAGTTCCAGAGAGGACTGGTAAAGTTCAACGGCGCGATCGTAATCGCCTTCCATCTGGGCTTGATAAGCGTCTTGCAGGACTTCCCAGGCGCGAGTCAGGGTCTCCTGATTCATGGAGCCATTGTGGAGGGAAGAATGAAGGAGGTCAAAGGTACGAAAGTGCTAGCTGTGCATAAGCGCAACCTGTACCTTATTGACGGGGAACGAGTGGAAATTGCTTGCAAGAAAAGGGAAAATGGAGGCGTTCTTTCATGAGGAACGAGGGGGAAAAGTGAATCGCATATTGCGGAATTGCGCAGTGGTTGCAGGTTGTGCTGCGGTGCTGGGCGCGGGAGCATTGTTGGCGCAGGATTCCGGAAAGAAGAGTGGGAGCGCGAGCCCAGGGGCAGCGGTAGCGAGGGGGAAATCGGTGTTTCAGCAGAAGTGCGCGGTCTGTCACTACGATAACAGCGATCAAAAAAAGATCGGGCCTGGACTGAAAGGCATCTCAAAGCGCGGAACGTTCAGCGTGAATGGAGCGAAGATCACGGATGAAAGCCTGAAAACGTGGATTGAGAACGGGGATCAGTTGATGCCGCCGTTCAAGGAAGTGCTGGAACCAGGCCAGATTAAGGATGTGATTGCGTACGTGAAGACGCTGTAAGACCTGAAAGTTCTGAAAAGAGAAACCCCCGGTGGCCTGCGAATGGCAGGGACCGGGGGTTTACAATTTTGCGCACTCCCTTGCGGGAGAAAAATCTACTTCAGAACGGCGTCTTTCAGCACCTTGGCCGGGCGCAGACGAACGACGGTCTTGGCCTTGATCTTGATCTGTTCGCCGGTCTGGGGATTGCGACCGATGCGAGCCTTACGATGAGCCTTCACAACGCGGCCGATGCCGGGAATGACGAACTTGCCGGCGGCGCCCTTGGCTTCCTTCACCGCGAGCTTGTGGAGCTCTTCGAAGAAAGTGGCGACAGCCTTCTTGGACGTGCCGACTTTCTCGGCGATATGCGAAACGATTTTTGTTTTACTCAGTGGCTTAGCTGCCATTTATTCTGCCTATCCTCCTAAGTTATCTATCCGCCCCGAACGAATCGAGGCCAGCCACGAGCGAAAAACCCCTATTTTTCGGTGAAAAAACTCGGGCCGAAAGGACTATAACCAAGCTCCCGAAGGAACGCAAGGGGGAAACTGCAAAAAAGGCCGGAAAAACGCAGTTTTTTTCAGGGGATGTGCAAAACGTGTAGGATTTATGCGGGTTGCGGGCGTTGCGGAGCGAGAGGGGCACGGAAGGGCTATGCTATGCTTCTGAATTTGAAATCCGGCATGGAGAGTCCGAAATGAGCGGCGCAACAGACTGGAAAACGTTGGAAGAAAAGTTCGCGGGAATGGTGAAGGCAAGCCGGCGGGCGGTGGCGGTAAGTTTTCGGGACGAGGAGCCCGCGGGCGTGGAGAAATTCGAAGGCGTGGAGCCTTCAGGGTGCAGTTTCTGGAGGCTGGCAGCAGCAGGACGGACATTTTATACAGTGCCAGAAAATCACTTTAACTGCGCGGTGGGGGCCTACACACACAACATCGCGCTTTCGCCAGAAAGAGAAAAGGAAACGGAGCAGACGTTGAAGATGATGTTCGAATTGGGGTATGTGAAGCCGGAAGAGGTGCCGCAGATTCCGCGGCTGGCGAAAGGGCCAAAGGCGATTGTGTATTCGCCACTGGGGGATGCGCCGGGCGAGCCGGACGTGGTGCTGTTCGCGGTGAAGCCGGCGTGGGCCATGCTGCTGCAGGAAGCGGCGAATCGCGCAGGAGTGGGAACGGGAGCGCCAACGTTGGGAAGGCCGACGTGCATGGCGCTGCCAGCGTCGCTGCAGCATGGGACGATCACCAGCCTGGGATGCATCGGTAACCGCGTGTATACGGGGCTGGAGGAAGATGAAATGTACGTAGTGATGCGCGGGAAGGATTTGACAAGTGTGATGGATGCGCTGGGCCCGATTGTGAGGGCGAACGTGGCACTGCAGGATTATGCGAAGGGGCGGCGAGAACAGCTCTCGACGGTATAGGTGTTTGACGGTGTTTGGCGGATAGAAGGGTTCCAGGAAAGCCGGCAGAATTCACCTGGCAGGAAAATACCAGCGAGGTGAATCATGAAGACATTTCGGGTCGTGGCGATTCCGACGGCGATTGCCGAGACAGTGCGAAACACGCAAAAGGCGCCTGGATACGGATTTCCGGCGCACAGGGAAGTAGCTTCGGGGCGCGCGCCGTGCCGCCATTGCCTGAGGCTGATCAAGATCAACGAAGAAGAGTTGTATTTGTTCGATTACGACCCATTCCAGGAGTTGGGTGTGCCGCCATTGCCTGGGCCAGTGTACGTCCATGCGCGGGATTGCGAACGGCACGAAAGGGGAGGATCGTTTCCAGAAGAATATCGGGGGAAGTTGCTGACGTTGGATGCGTACGGGGAAGATCGCGCACTGGTGAAAGAGGTGCGATTGAGTGGTGGCGAGGAAGAAAAGATGGTGGAACGGTTGTTCGCAAATCCGGCGGTGAAATACATTCACGTGCGAAGTACCGAAGCGGGTTGCTATTTGTTTCGGTTGGACCGCGCGTGAAAAGGAAGGGGCACCTGATACCCTTGCAACCGAGAGGCAGAGAAAAGCAAATCCTCGCTTTGCTCGGGATGACAAAGAACGAAGAAAGCTAAAGAAGAGAAGATAAACCCAGGAACCGACCTAAATGCCGGCCACTACAAAGGCAGACCTAAAGGAGCTCGGACAAGAGTGTCTGCGCCACAGAATCAGAAGATCCCCGTGGCTACGAAGCTACAGAGAAGCGAGATCCTGATAGAGATGAGCGATGGCTTTGATGCCACCGTAATAGTTTTCCAGGTCGAGATGCTCGTCGGGTGCGTGGGCGTTTTCATCGGGCAAGCCGAAGCCGATGAGGACGCAGGGAATCTTGAAGGTGTCGTGCATCTGGGTGACGAAGGGGATGGAGCCACCTTCGCGGATAAACACGGCATTTTTGCCGAAGCCCTTCTGCAAAGCGGCCTGGGCAACCTGGAAAATGGGAGCGTGATAAGCCGCCACCCAGGGTTTGCCGGTGCTTAGAACTTCAAACTTGCAATGCACAGACTTGGGAAGCAGGCTGCGCAGGTACTTTTCGACGAGCTTGGCGATTTTCGCGGGAGACTGGCTGGGCACGAGCCGGGTGGAAAACTTGGCGTAGGCCTTGGAAGGAATAACAGTCTTGGCGCCTTCGCCCTGATAGCCGCCCCAAATGCCATTCAATTCGAAGGTGGGACGAATCCAAAGGCGCTCGACGGTGGTAAATCCTTTTTCGCCGCAATATTCGGCGGCGCCGACGGCGATCTTGAAGTCCTTGGCTTTCCAGGGGAGCGCGTTGAGGGCTTTGCGTTCGGTAGAGGGGACGGTGTCAACGTCGTCGTAGAAGCCAGGAACAGTGACACGGAAATTTTTGTCGTGGAGCTTGGCAAAAAGTTCGGTGAGGATGGTAAGGGGATTGGGGACGGCACCCCCATAGACGCCGGAGTGAAGATCACGCTCCGGGCCCGTCAGTTCGATCTGGTAATAGTTGAGACCACGGAGGCCGTAAGTAATGGAAGGGACGCCTTTGCCAAGCATGGAAGTGTCGGAGACGATGAGGGCATCCGCTTTCAATTTCGTTTTATTCTTTTGAACGAAATCCCACAGGCTGACGCTGCCGACTTCTTCTTCACCTTCGATAAGAACCTTGATGTTGATGGGGAATTTGCCATTTACCTGAAAGATGGATTCGAGCGCCTTGAGGTGAATATGAACCTGACCTTTGTCGTCGGCCGTGCCGCGGGCGTAGAGATTGCCGTTGCGGACGGTGGGCTCAAAGGCGGGAGAGGTCCAAAGTGCGAGGGGTTCCGCGGGCTGCACATCGTAGTGGCCATAGAAAAGGACAGTAGGTTTGCCGGGAGCCTCGAGGGATTCCGCATAAACAAGAGGATGAAGGTTGGTGGGGATAATTTCGACAGTCTTGAAACCAGCGGAACGGAGATGATCCGCGACCCACTTGGCACCGCGCTCGATGTCGGGTTTATGTTCGCTTTTGGCGCTAACGGAAGGAATGCGAAGAAATTCCAAGAGCTCGTTCAGATGCTGGTCGCGGCGACCTTCGATAACTTCAGCAAGATTCATATTAAGGCCTCAGGCACAACTGTTCGGTTCCGAGTATGGGTACGTAAAATTTCAACGAAAGTTGCGGGCGGCGGAAAGGAGCGACAGCGAACAAATGCTGCTGTAGCCGCTATTGATATATTACGGCTAGCGATGGGCGGCGTACAAGGCATGCAAGGGGAAAGGCGGTAGACAAATTGGTGTGCAAATGGAGGTGCCGGGTGTGGCGAGTCCCAAGCAGCCGTGCTGAACAGTGGAGTGGCGGAAGCACTGCTAGACAATAGGGGACACCTGTCCCAAAGGGCAATTGACGGGTTTTCGGGTGAACCGCCATCATGAGCACATGAGCGAAACGACCTTTGTTACCTCGCGGCGGAGCCAACGCGTCTTCCACAAGATGCGGCTGCAGGCGCAGGGTCGCGGGCACGATGGGCGGAAATTCCGGGAAGTGTGCGAAACGGTGGTGGTCAACGCGCACGGCGGGTTGCTGCTTTTGAGCAACGAAGTGGACCAGGGGGAAACGATCGTGCTGGTGAATCCCCTGACGCAGGATGAGCAAGAGTGCCGAATCGTGTTTACGGGTGAAAGCGGGAGCAAAGGAATCCGGGTTGGCGTGGAGTTTTTGACGCCGGCTCCGCATTTCTGGGGCATCGATTTCGAGGCGAAGTATTCTTCAGGGCCGGGCGGCGCGGGAAGTTCTTCGTAGAGCGGTAGAAAACAACGCGAAAATAGGATTTTGGAAATACTCGAGGTTAGGATTCTTTGTGTATTCCCGCTGAGGTTTGTGGTGGTGTGTGGAAACAGCAACCGAGGAGCAAAAGCGCAGGAGTGATTCGGCGTGGCAACGTTCGGCGTTGAAGCGCGATCAAGCCACGATCCCTCCACTGCGGCGCAGCAAAAAGCGCTGCGCCTTGAAGCCGGTGCTATCTGGAACCGAGCTGAAGGCCGGCCACTACAACGGCTTGGGCGCGGCGGCTGGAGCTAACGTGCCCCTTTGGTTTACGAGCCAGGTGCCGAGGCGCCAGAGCAGAAGGACGGCAAGGATGGCAGCGTACATGAGTGGCTTGCGAACATCGGATTTCACGAGCCAGTAGTAATGAATCACGCCGCAAACTCCCGCGACGTATATTGCGCGGTGAAGAGTTTGCCAGCGGCGCCCACCAAGGCGGCGAATCCAGCCCTTTGTGGAAGTGATGGCCAGAGGAATCAATAGAACAAAACCGAGAAAGCCGACGGTAATATAGCGGCGTTTTTCGACGTCTTTCCACATTCCAGCGAGGTTAAAGGACTGGTCCGGGCCGATGTAGGTAAGAAAATGCAGGGACACGTAGAAGAAGGCAAACAGGCCGAACATACGTCGAAACCGGATAAGGTCCGGGAGATTCAGAAACTTGCGTAATGGGGTGATGGCGAGAGTAATAAGCAGAAAACGTAAAGTCCAGTCGCCGGTGAAGTGCTGGATAAATTCAACGGGATTGGCGGTGAGCCGTGCGTTGAAACCGCGATACACAAGGTCGCCAAGCGGCGCGAGGCAACAAAGAAAAACAACGGCTTTGGTCCATTTACTGGTGAGGAGCTTTCGCAAGGAGAGACTCACTTCAGTGGTACTTCTTCAAGTCCATGCCGGAATAGAGGCTGGCGACCTGGTCTTCGTAGCCATTGAACATGAGCGTTTTGCGCATGAAGATTTCACCGAGACGCCGTTCGCTGGCCTGACTCCAACGGGGATGATCGACGTTGGGATTTACGTTGGAGTAGAAGCCATACTCCGTGGAGGAGTAGAGACCCCAGGTTGTGGGCGGCTCGGACTTCACAAAACGGATTTTCACGATGGATTTAATGCTCTTGTAACCGTATTTCCAGGGAATGATGATGCGGACGGGCGCGCCGTCTTGGTTGGGGAGAGTTTCGCCATACATGCCGACGCAGAGAAGAGTGAGCGGGTGCATGGCTTCATCGATGCGCAAGCCCTCGACATAAGGGAATTCAATTCCGGCATGACTGGCTTCCGGCATTTGAGAACGATCGAAGTAGGTGGTGAAGGCAACGTACTTGGCCTTCTCCGTAGGCTGCGCAAGTTTTATGAGATTGTTGAAAGAGTAGCCAATCCAGGGCACGACGATAGACCAGCGTTCGACGCAACGATGGCGGTAGATGCGTTCTTCGAGCGGAGCGAGTTTCAGGATGTCATCCATGGTGAGCTTGACAGGCTTCTGAACTTCGCCCTCGATGGAGACGGTCCAAGGGGAGGTGCGGAATTTCTGGGCGTACTTCGCGGGATCACCCTTGTCGGTGCCGAACTCATAATAATTGTTGTAATGGGTGACGTCGTCGTAGCTGGTCTGTTTTTCGGTGGTGCTGAAGGGGCTTTTTGAGGCGACATTGAGTTTGGTGCCAGCGTACAGAGTGGTTTGCGGCAAGGCGAGATTGGAGACGAGCTTTCCGCCGAGGGCAACGGCTCCGGCGATGCCCATGCCGCGGAGAATCTGTCGCCGGTTGAGATAAACAGACTTCGACGTGACATCCGCGTAAGTAAGCTCAGGATCTTTGCGAGTCTCCATTTTGCGTCCCCTTGGTTCGACTCCGGGTACCAGCAAGCAACTAGATATTTAGATGCAGGCACGGCCCACCGGCGGTTTCCCGGCTTATCGATAGGAGTGCGCCAGCCTGTGAAGGTTACAAAAGAGTTTGGCGAAAAAGCCGCTCGTTTTCCAGCCTATCTAAGTTCCATTTTGCTGGTGAGGGGCAGGTCCCTGGAAGAAGGCCCGGCCATGAAGGTATAGGTGCCGGGGACGAGCTTCCAACCATCAGGGTTTTCCCCGTAGATGGAGAGATATTCGACCGGGATTTTTACGGTTACTTCCCGGCTTTCACCGGGATTCAAGTGAATCTTACTCCAACCCACGAGGCGCTTTGGAGGCTCGCCAGCACTAGCGGGAAGCGCGGCGTAGACTTGCGCGATTTCATCGCCGGCGCGGGAGCCGGTATTCTTCACCGTGAAAGTAACGACGGTTTCTTTACCGGGATTCACTTTCAGACCGGAATAGCCGTAGGTGGTGTAGGAGAGACCGAATCCGAAGGGAAAAAGTACGGGCTTGTTTTCGGCGTCGTACCACTTGTAGCCGACCTTGAGTCCCTCGTCGTAGTTCACGGCAAACGTAGGTTTTGCTTCGCCAGATTTCATCACGGCGGCGCGGCCTTGGGCCTCCGGCGGAGGAATCACAAGATTCGGATGAGGCAGATCGGCTTCGCCGCGAGGAAATGTCATGGGCAGTTTGGCGGAGGGATTGACGTCACCGAAGAGAATGTTGGCGACAGCATCGGCGCCTTTGCTGCCGGCATACCAGGCTTCGAGGACAGCGGCAACTTTATCGAGCCACGGCATGGTGACAGCGGTGCCCGTTTCGAGGACCACGATGGTGTGCGGATTAGCGGCAGCGACTTGGGCGATGAGCGCATCCTGATTATCGGGGAGCGACAGGTTCGGCAGATCCATGCCTTCGCTGATCCATTGATAGGCGAAGACGAGGGCGACATCTGATTTTTTTGCGAGTTCAGCGGCCGAGGCGGCGTTTGCACCGGAAGCGAAGGCAACGGTGGCGTTGGGGACTTTGGCGCTGACCGCTTTCAGCGGCGATGTGGGGAACCACACGTGCGCGAGCCACTTCGGTTCAGGCTGGCCGGGCGGGTCGACTTGAGCGGAACCGCCGCCGGAAATCATGCCGATATCCGCATTGGGGCCGATGATGGCGATGGAGTGCAATTTTTTGCGATCGAGGGGAAGAGCGGAGTGGTCGTTCTTCAGGAGGACGGAACTTTGCTCGGCGATGCGGCGGGAAGTCTCAAAACCGCCCTCGACGTCAACCACGCTTTTTTTCGCAGGGAAGTCCACAAGGCCAGCGGCGAACTCCGAGCGCAGGATGCGACGCACATGATCATCGAGTTCTGAGAGAGGGACTTTGCCGGACTGCACGGCTTCTTTTAATTTTCCACCGAAGAAATCGTCCAGGGGCTCCTCGTTATCGAGGCCGGCGGCGGAGGCTTTCACGGTGCTGTGGGTGCCGCCCCAATCGGAAACGACAAAGCCCGGGAAGCCCCATTCTTTTTTGAGAACGTCGGTGAGCAAGTATTTGTTTTCGCAAGCGAAATCGCCGTTCACAGCGTTGTAGGAGCACATGACGGCAGAGGGGTTGGCGATGGCAATGCCAATCTTGAAGGCGAAGAGATCGCTTTCGTGGAGAGCGCGTTTGCTGATGATGACGTTTACTTCGTTTCGGCCGCTTTCCTGATCGTTGACGGCATAGTGTTTGATGTCGCCAAGGACGTGCTGAGCCTGTTCGCATTTCATGCGATTACCAACGAGCGTGCCGGCGAGAATTGGATCTTCACCTTGATATTCGAAGGTGCGGCCATTGCGCGGTTCGCGCGTGAGATTCGTGCCGCCACCAAGCGTCATGTTGAAACCCTGAGCGCGGAGTTCGCGGCCGATGAGTGCGCCGTAATCGCAGGCGGCTTGCGTATCCCAGCTAGCCGCCGCAGCCAAATTTGAGGGTAGCGCGGTGGAGTAGCGTCCATTTTGTGCGCTGCTGCGAACGCCGTAGGCAGCATCGCTCATTTGAATGATGGGAATTCCGAGACGCGGAACCCCCAGAACAAAGCCGGCGCCACCATTACCGAGATAGGCATTGGGGCGTGGCTTGCCCCAACCAGGCATTCCGTTTCCGTGTAGCAAATCGATCTTCTCGTCGAGAGTCATTTCCTTCAAGACGAGATCTGCACGGGCATCGGGAGAAAGCTGCGAATTCATCCAGGGTTGCTGCTGAGCGAACGAGGGAAAGGCAACGAACAGAAGAGCAAAGATTGCCGCGAAAAGGAAACAGCGGCGGGCAGGCAGGGTCGTGTTCATCAGGGCGGCTCCGAAAATTCTAATTTACTCTGTTCATCATAACCAGAAATGTGAGATTTCCGATGCATTGAGTATAGTGACAATTTGGTGACACTCGAACGTTTCAACCTCTCGCGCACATGAGTGTCACACGCTCAACGACAACGGTGTTCCCAACTATAGCTGCGCCCGAATCGCTCGGGATGTACGTTAGACCTGTGAAAATACAATTCCGAACATGTCTGCTAAGTTGGATGGTCTATCAGGCATTTGGCCTGCTACTTCACCTGGGAGCTTAGTTGTACGCTTCCATTGTGCTGCGGGCCGGTTTGGGAATCTGCCAAAGAATTTGGGAATCCGGAGCCTGATTGGGATAAAACGGCACGGACTCGGCGTTGGCAGGCATGAGAACGATGTCAACGCGGCGATTGTAAGCCAGCCAGGTCGTCCGGGAATCGCGCACCCACTTTTCCGGAGGCTGGTTGGGATTGCGCGTCTGCAGGCCGCTAATCGTAGTTTTGTCCAGCTGTTTCTGCTTGCCGTACGCTGAGGTATCGATCTTTTCGGCGGCGATTCCCTGTGAAACCAGGAAATCCTTGACGCGTTGGACCCTGAGTTCAGATAAGGAATCGTTGTACTTATCCGCGCCACGCTCGTCCGTGTATCCGCCAAGCGACAACTTCGCGTCAGGGTCGTATTCGAGATACTGTTTGAATCCGGTGGCGAGGGTTGTCAATACTTCCTGCTGACTGCGAAGGAGTCCCAGGGTTGGGTCCTCCTCGGTAGGATAGGCGGTCGGGAAAAAAACGCTGCGGAGAAGCACGGTCGGAATGGGGTTGACGGAGCCTTTCAGGTGTACCGCTACCGTCTTGGTGTCCGTGCCACCGCACGCGTTCGTCGACTTCAGAGTGTATTTGAACTCTTCGTCCACCGGGCCGGCGCCGCTTTGCGTTGGGCTGAGGGTGATGGATTTTGTCCCGCTGGGTTCAATGGAGCCACCTGGGTCCAGCGAGACCGCATCAGAGTTGGACGACGACCAAGTCAGAGTGGTGGTCCCTTGCTCCATGACCTTGTCGCCGATGCGGTGGTACTTAACTTCCATCGGCGAAGCACTCAGCGACGATTGCACCACCGGGTTGACTTCCACCGTCGTGCTCGGCGTTACCACGCCCCCTGGTCCAGAAGCTGTAAGCTGATACACGGTGGTTTGCCGAGGCGAAATTGTTTTCTCGCCCGACGTCGGAACGGGGCTCATGCCGCTCATGTCGGCTTCGACAGTTTCTTTGGAATCCCAGGCTAGCTGCGTACTTTGGTTGCAATCGATTTTCGACGGATTGGCAGAGACCGACCCGCTGACAGGCGCCACAACGACGGTGGCGCTTGCAATACCGGCTGTAAAGCGTGGCGCCAGTTTAGGCAGTTCACATTGGGGGCGATATTTTGGGCACGACGAGCCACGTGCCCAAGGCTTGGTCTTTTCTTTTCCATTCGAGATATCAACAATCACGCGCTGGTCCGCCGCGACCGTGATCGGGCCGGACCACAGTTCCTTGCCATCCCGAGTGACCGTCACTTGGTGCGTCCCTGGTGGCACAATCAACTCCTGGTGCCAATTAAAGTCGTTATCGAACTCATCCACGTGGCCTACGAAGTACAGGGGCTTCTTGCCGTTCAGCAGAACGGCGGCGGCTGTTGCCCCGTGGTGCCATCCTGCTTCAATCTGGATGCGACCGCGCGGGCCTGGCACGGGTGCGCCAACGGGTTCCAGCTTTATGTCTATAGGCACCGTCTTGTCCGAATCCAGCGAGACATCTTGCTCGACAAACTTGTACCCGTAGTTGGCCACAACCACATGGTGGGTGCCGACATCGAGCTTGATGGTCCGCTTGCCGGGACCAATGGCCTTGCCATCAACAAACGTGTAGGCCTGCTTTGGGCTTACCGATATCTTCAGTTTTCCTGGCTTCGCGCCTTGCGCAAAGGTAACCGAGCTGAGCAAAACTGTGGCGCCTACCACGAGGCATAGGGTTTTGATTCTTTGAGCGCTCATAAAACCACCTCCTGGACACTCTCTGCACGCCCTCAGTCCATATCAGGCCGACTGTTGGCGCACCATCTGGCGTCTACTGAGGGTCCGCACGCTGGAGATTCTGACAGCATGAACGGCGCCGCGCAACGAAACTAATGACGCTCCCGAAATCACAGCGGAACGACGACGGCACACCTTATGTTACGGTCGAGACTGGTGCCGACTTTGATTGATGATTAATTGCGCAAGGATGACCTAGAACCTCATTGTTTGGGGGTTGGGGACGCAGATAGGATGGCAGTATAGTTCTAGAAGTACTAGAACTCTACTGACCATGCCACGAAAGCGCCTTAGATTCCTTGTCCCCATGCTGCTGAGCTTGGGCTTTGCTGGCTCTTTGTCTGCCAGCGGGCAGTTTTGGGATTTCTTGGGCTACACCCACGTAGACGGCGGTCAGGATCATGGCGAGATCCAGGTCACCCGTCGTAATGGGCTTTTTCAAACGATTCAGTTGCGGGTCAGCGGTGACGCGATTTTCTTTGATCGTCTGATCATTCATTTCGGCAATGGCACTTCAGAGGAGTTCGCGGTTAGTGATCGAATTTTACCCGAAGGAAAAAGCTACGTTATCGACCTGCACGGTAAAGGTCGCGTCCTCGAAAGTGTCGAGCTTTGGTATTATAAAGAGGTTTGGGCCCACAATCCGAGAGTCAGTTTATATGGTGTCCGTTCACCAGAGAACCACGGCCAAAATATTGAGCAAGAACAGTAGAGGTTGTGGGCCAGAGCGGTTGAACTAGGCAGTCTTTAAAAATAAAATCGCCGATTCGCTATCGAATACAAAATTCAATTCAATTTCTTGGTCAGCCGTGAGATAGCGAGAACTTCTGTTTTTTTGGATTTGCTTCGTTTTAGCCCGTTTTGCGCCACTTTTAGTGAAAATTTGGTGACACCCTGCACCAAAATGCAGCAATCGGCCCCCCAAAGTGTCACCAAAAGTCCCGCTAAAAGCAGTTGCACGTTATACTTGGAAACGGAGGAGTGGGTGAGCGGTTGAAACCGGCGGTCTTGAAAACCGTTAGACCCGAAAGGGTCTCGGGGGTTCGAATCCCTCCTCCTCCGCCACTCTCAGAGTGCAGTAAAACAGTGGTCTTTTGCTTCTGCAGACCTATTCGAGACTGGCGTTTCCGGCTGTCCCGAACCCTTTGTGACTCTCACCGAGTGCTCCTCAATGTGATGATCACGGTTAGCCGCTGTCGTCATCCGGCCCACACTTGCACGCAATCTTCCGCCATGCTGCTTCACGAGCTTGTCAAAGATATCTTGACACTGGTCAAACCGTTTGGTATTACATAAATACAAAAGTAATGGAGGCCACCATGGAGTCTGCGATCACCGTCAAGGGTCAGGCGACAATCCCGAAGGCGATTCGCGAGCATCTTCGGTTGAAACCGGGGGATCGAGTCAAGTTCTTTGTGCATCCCGATGGCAGCGTAGTTCTCTTGCCGAAACTCCCTGCGGCAGCCTTGCGGGGCATTATCAAATCCAGACGTCGGCGGCCTGTGACGATCGGCGAGATGACCGAGGCCGCTGCTGAAGGCTCTGCTGGCGTCGCGCCACGCGCTGGACGTCGATGATCGGGCTCGACACGAACATTCTCGTCCGCTATCTCACCCAAGACGATCCAATACAGTCGCCGAAGGCAAGAGAGATAATCGAGCGGCGGCTAACTGAGGAAAGTCCCGGCTTCGTCAGCATTGTAGCGATGGTCGAGACCGTGTGGGTCCTCGAACGAGCCTACGGCCTGACACCCCACGAAATCGTCGGCACCGTCGAACGCATGTTGCAAACCGATGTCCTCGTTGTGGAGCACGAGCAGGAGGTTTTTACCGCCATGATTGCATTGAAGGATGGACAAGGCTCGTTCGCCGACGCCGTAATCGCAGCTCTGGGCGCGAGAATGGGCTGTTCCTGCACCCTGACGTTCGACCGGAAGGCACTGAAGCTTCCGGGTTTCGAACTTCCCTAACACGTACTGAACACAGTTCAACTAGATACAGCCATCGATCCTCTGAAATTAACTGGAATTCAACTCCACGGCCTAATTGTTGGGATCCGCAGACTTCCCTTCACGTTACCTTTCGCTTCCAGCCTTTGAAAAAGTGAAACCTTATTCGTAGCGAAGGGCGACGATGGGGTCGACGCGTGTGGCGCGGCGCGCTGGGAAGTAGGAAGCGGCGATGGCAACGAGAGTCAACAACGCAGCGGTGCTGATAAATGTGAGCGGATCGGAGGTGCTGATGCCGAAGAGGAAACCGCGCAAGGTCCGAGTAAGAACAAATGCGAAGGCGATGCCGATGGCGACGCCGATCAAGGCGAGGCGAAGGCTTTCGCCAACAACGATGCGAAAGACGTCGCCGGGGCTGGCGCCGAGGGCGATCCGAATGCCGATCTCGTTGATGCGCAGGGTTACGGAATAGGACATGACGCCGTAGATGCCGACGGCGGCAAGGACCAAGGCCAAGGCGGCAAAGATGCCGAGGAGCCAAGCGCGGAAGCGAGGTTGCGCCACGTTGGCGGAAATATTTTCTTCCATGGTTCTAACGCGAACGAGCGGCTGGTTGGGGTCAATTTCCTTAAGGGCGCTGCGGAGAGCCGAGGTCTCAAGCTGGGGATCGCGAACGGTGCGCAAGACAAGGGAAAGTTGAAAGACGGGCAAGACGGCATCCGCCTGGCGGTACGGCAGATACATTTCTGTTTGTGGATCGAGTCCAAGCCCCGGGCGGACGTCGCCGACGACGCCGACGATTTCCATCATGGGGACTTCGGTTGCAGGTTCGGGAGTTGCACCAAGCTGCAGGCGCTGGCCAATGGGGTTTTCGTTGGGAAAATGAGTGCGGGCCATGGTGGCGTTGATAATGACGACGGCCGGAGCCTTTTCTTTGTCTGCCGGCGTAAACCAGCGGCCCTGAAGGAGCGGAACTTTCAACGTTTCCAGATAGCCAGGCGTGATGGTGCGATAACCGGCGGCGATGAAGTCGTGGGGAGACTTGGGGGCGCGGCCGATGATGTTGAAATGAATAATGGAGCCGCCGCCGCTGACTGGCAGGAAGGACGCAGCGTCAGCAGCGGTAACGCCCGGGAGTTGGCGAGCGCGATCGACGAGGCGGTCAAAAAATTCGTAACGCTGTTCCGGCTTTGCGTAGGCCACTTGAGAGAGAGGGATGTCCGCAACGAGCAAGTGGTCGGGACGAAAACCGGGAGCCGAATCCTGAAGGCGCGAAAAGCTACGGAGGAGAAGGCCGGACCCGGCAAGAAGAAGCATGGCGAGAGCAATTTCCGTAACGACAAGAAAGCCGCGAACGCGATGGTGCGCGGGGCCAGAAGTAGAGCCGCGGGAGCCTTCGTTGAGAGCCTCGCGAAGATCGAGCTTTGCAGTGCGAAACGCGGGAACGATGCCGAAGAGCAAACCGGTGAGTACGGAAACAGCCAAGGTGAAGAAGAGCACCCAGCCGTCCAAGCCGATGGTGAAGACTTCAGGAACGCTGCCAGCGGAGAGTTTGAGCAGTGGCCCCAACGCAGCCCAAGCCAGAAGCAGGCCGAGGATGCCCCCGGCAAGAGAGAGGAGAACGCTCTCTGTCAGCAATTGGCGAACGATGCGCCAGCGCGAAGCACCCAAGGAGGTGCGGATGGCGAGTTCGCGGCGGCGCGCGGCAGCGCGAGAAAGAAGAAGATTGGCGACGTTCACGCAGGCGATGAGAAGAACGAAACTGACGGTTCCCAAAAGCAGGAGGAGCGCGGGCCGGACGGATTGGACTATGCGAAGCTGAAGGTCTTCAACACCGGCGCTGACTCCGGTATTGTAAAGCGGATATTGCTGCTCGAGACGCTTGGTGATGCCAATCATTTCGGTGTTGGCCAGTTCACGAGAAACGCTGGGTTTAAGGCGAGCGACGGGGACGATGCCGGGATGCCAATTGCGGTCGTCAGGGAGAGTTTTCGCCCAGGGATGGAAGGGAAGGAAAACACCTGCGGGTTGGAGAACCTGGAAGTTGGGGGGCATGACACCAATGATGTTGTAGGGGACGGTATCGAGCGTGACCGTCTTGTTGATAACATCGCGAGCGCCGCCAAAATGTCTTTGCCAGAGACCGTAGCTCAGGATTGCAACGGGAGTGGCCCCGGCTCGGTCTTCTTCAACCAAGAAGGTGCGGCCGAGAATTGCACTCACGCCGAGAAGCGGGAAGAGACCAGCGGTGGCCATGCGGGCATTCAAGCGCTCGGGTTCACCGGTCCCGGTAAGCGTAATGGCGGTGCCGCGAGTGGCTTCCATGGACTCGAAGGAATGGTTTTGATCGCGCCAATCCTGGTAGTTTTCGTAGGAAGTTGAAGTGATCGGGAACGAGCTTTTTTCGACCACGAGAACGAGGCGCGAAGGATCTTTAAAGGGAAGCGGACGGAGAAGTACGGCGTTGACGACGCTGAAGATCGCGGTATTCGCGCCAATCCCGAGGGCGAGCGTCAGAATGGCAGCACCCGCGAACAGGGGACTGTTTGCGATGAGCCTTGCCGCATAGCGCAAATCACGAAAGAGGGTGTCCATCGAGTCGAATCCTCCGGGAGGCAGTGGCGCTGGCGCAGTGCTAAAGGACAGAGTCTATCTTAGTAGGACGGAAGGCAACGGAGAACGTTTTCCGGAAAACGATCTACGTGCGGCATAGCCTTCCCCGTCAGACCACTGCCCGAAGCGGGGGCCTGAGGCGGTGATGTTTTGGCTATCTGAGGATGAGGCAGATTCCGCGAGAAGCGACGATAACGCCTAGAATGGGGTTAGCAAAATAATGGCAAAACCGCGCACAAGTATCTGGATTGCTGCCTGGATCCTTTTTCTGGGCTTCTACGTCCTGGTGTCTCGTTTCCTTGGGCCAGGGCGGTCGCTGAATAGGTTCGGCGATATCGCGCAGTGCTGCGTGCCATTGCTGGCCAATGCCGGACTATTGATCAACGCGGGAACACCCCACTGGCGGCGCAACTTGTTCTGGATGCTGCTGGCGCTAAGCTCAACATGTGGATGGTCGGGCAATTTCAATGGACGTATTACGAAGTTTACCTGCAGCGAGCACGTACCGAGCTTGTTTGCATGGGATATCATTTTTTTCTTGCGGGGCATCCCGCTGATGGCGGCGTTGGCGCTGCGGCCCTATCTGAAGCGCGGGGAACTGCGCATCGGCCTGGGGTACATGGATTTTGCGTTGCTTTTGACGTGGTGGACGTTCGTGTATGTTTACGTAGTTTTGCCCTGGATGTATGCGACGCCCACACTGGAATATTACGACTATAACTACTATGTTCTGGCGAATATCCAATACGTCGTGATCATCGCGGGATTCGCGGCTTTCTGGTGCGCAGACGCGCGGCGCGTGGCGGATTGTGTGTGCGCATCTGTTTGGTGCGTCCACGTTGTATACGCTCGACTTCGCTGGTGACGAACCTGGCGCTGAGCGCGAGGAACGTACTACACGGGGAGCTGGTATGACCTGCCGCTGATGTCGGTGTTTTTCTGGTATGCACTGGCAGGCGCCATTGCGTTTCAGAAGCGGAACGCAACTGGATGCGCCGATGGAAACAAGCCCGGCGGCAGATGCAGAAGTCGTATTGGGAGATAACGTTTGGGCCACGCGATTCGCGATGGCGGCAGTGCTTTCGCTGCCCTTGTTTGCGCTATATGCCCTGCGGGTCGAGCACGACACGCAAGCTGTGAGGGACTTTCGACTGACGGTCACGCTGCTCGCGTCATTGCCACTGGCATTGATGGTTTTTTTGAGAACGCATTTGGCGGATGCGGACCGTGCGCGATTGCTGGCACAGTCAGAATCTTCGGTCGTGAATCTGCAGCGGCTACAAGCTCAGTTGGTGCATTCGGAGAAACTGGTGTCGTTGGGGCAGTTGGCGGCCGGAGCGGCGCACGAAATCAACAATCCCCTGACGGCAATTCTGGGTTATTCCGATCTTCTGGCCGACGACCAGAATTTACCGGAACGCACTCGCGCCACGGCGGGAAAGATTCGAGAACAGGCACGGCGCACGAAAAACCTGGTGCAAAATCTCTTGAGTTTCGCGCGGCAAGTGCCGGCGGAGCGCACCCTCCTGGATATCAATACCGTGGTGACGAACGCGGTGCAATTGCGCGCACTGGATCTGCACAGTGGCGGATCGCGGATCGAGCAGCAACTGGAATCCGTGCTGCCGGGCGTGCGCGGCGACAGCAATCAGTTGATGCAGGTATTTTTCAACATCATCAACAACGCGCTGGACGCAATGGCCGAAGCGGGCGGCGGGAGTCTTGACGATCCGGACACTACGCGACCGCGCGAATGTGGTTGTTCTCTTTTCTGATACAGGTCCCGGGATACGCGAGCCGCACCGGGTGTTTGATCCGTTCTACACCACGAAGCCAGTGGGCAAGGGCACAGGGCTGGGATTGAGTATCTGCTACGGAATCGTTCAGGAGCATGGCGGCAATATTCGCTGCTACAACGGGCAGAATGGCGGCGCGGTATTTCGTGTGGAGCTTCCCGCTGTGTTGGCGGCGTTGCCCACGCGCGGCGGATCCGCCTCCGGGATCACGCCAGTTCCGCTGAACAAGTAGAGCGTTCGTATACGCTCATCCTAATACTGATATTTGCAGCGGGGGGAATGCGTAGATACTCATGATAGAGTTTGGCGCATGGGTGTCTGCGAAAGGGCTGAATGCATGAGCGAAATCGCGATCAAGACAGAAAAGCTGACCAGGCGGTTTGGAGGGCTGACCGCGGTGGACGGAATCGACCTGCAAGTCGAGGCTGGTCAATTTTTTGGGTTTCTGGGGCCGAATGGCGCGGGCAAATCGACAACGATCAAGATGCTGACCGGTTTGCTGGCGCCGACCGCCGGGCGAATGGAATTGCTGGGACTGGATTTCACGGCGCATCCCGTGGAAGTGAAGCGGCAGATTGGGGTGGTGCCGGAAGGAATGGGCTTGTTCGAGCGACTGACGGGGATGGAGTATTTGCGGTTCGTGGGGCGGATGTACGGACTGGATCGTGAACAACAGAAAAACGCGCGCGAAGAATTGCTGGAATTCATGCAATTGGCCGACCGTGAAAAAACGCTGGTGGCCGATTATTCGCACGGAATGCAGAAGAAATTAGCACTGGCAGCGGCAGTGATTCACGGGCCACGCATTCTGTTCCTGGACGAGCCCTTCGAAGGCGTGGATGCGCTTGCAGCAGGTGCGCTGAAGGCACTGCTGGGAAGAATGACGGAGCGCGGGGTGACGATCTTTCTGACGACACACGTGCTGGAGATCGTGGAGCGGCTGTGCAGCCACGTTGCGATCATTCACAAAGGAAAACTGGTGGCGCAAGGATCGCTGGAAGAACTGCGCGCCGGCGTGCCTGGAGCGGAAGGCGAAGAGGGGCAAAAAACACTGGAGCAGATCTTCCTTTCGATTGTGGGGCAGAGCGGGGCAGAGCAGGCGAAATTTGAGGAGTTGACGTGGCTGACATAACGCAAATGCCGGGGGTGTGGCAGCAACTGAAGCTGATTGGCGAGTTGCGCTGGCATATTTTGCGAAATGGTCTGCGGCGGAAGAACAACCGCTGGGACCTGATCGGGATGGTGTGGGCGGGATTTTTCAGCGCTCTGCTGGTGCTGGGTTTGTGTTTCGCATTTTATTCGGGGACGTATGCGTTTCTGGTGAAGAATCGTCCGCAATGGATGGCGTTGCTATTCTGGGGTCTGTTCGTGTGGTGGCAGGTATTTCCGATTTTTGTGGCGGGATTCGGCGCGAATTTCGAATTCAAGAAGCTGTTGCGATTTCCGCTGAGCATGCGCGCGTTTTACTTGTTGGCGTTGGGTTATGGGTTGGCAGACTTTGCGGCGTTGGCATCGGTTGCATGGATTCTCTCGATGCTGGCGGGAGCGCTGGCGGCGCGGCCCGGCGTTGTGCCGGTGCTACTCCTGGTGAGCGCACTGTTCATCGTGTTGAACGTGACGATTGAGCGGCTGATTGGGTCGTGGCTGGAGAAAGTAATGGCAAGACGAAAGTCCCGAGAAATTTTTGTGGGATTGTTCATTTTGTCCATGGTGTCGCTGAACTTTCTCAATCCGGGACTTCACCGCTGGGGAGGAGGGTCGGCGCAGAAATTCATTCAACTCTGGGCGTACCTGTGGTGGACACCAGCCTCGCTGGCGGGAAACGCAGTGGGTGGGGCGGTACATGGCGATTTACGGGGATTCCTACTGGGCTCGGCGGGACTGCTGGTCTGGATTGGAACCGCGAGCGCATTCTTGTGGAGGCGATTCCGAGCGCAATATTTTGGCGAAGAGCTGGGCGAAAGCGGCGCGCCGGCAGTGGTAAAGAAAAGGCAATTGCGGCGGGGAGCTTCGAGTGAGTTGCCGCGGTTCATTTCGCCACAAGTGGCTGCCGTGGTGGTGAAAGAGTTCCGGTATTTGACGCGGAATGGCTTGGCGTTCATCACATTTCTGCTGCCACCGATCATGGTGATCTTTTTTTCGATGCAATTTGCCGGAATTGGTTCGGCGTTAAAGGGGCACTCCGTTTCGGTGGAGGTGTTCTTTCCGGGGCTGATGGCTTACCTGATTATGATTTTACTTTCGCCGGCCTACAATTCGTTTGCTTTTGACGGCAAAGGAATCCAAACCTACTTCATGACGCCGGTGCGATTCCGAGATGTGGTTTTGGGGAAGAACCTGACGCTGGCGGGCCTGGTGATTCTGGAATTGTCGATCTCGGTAGGGGTGATGATCTGGCGGGTAGGCTGGCCCAGCCCAGCGACATTTGTCTCGACGGTGACGGCGGTGACGTTCGCGGTGGTGGGGCAACTGTCGATTGCGAATTGGTCGTCGCTGATGTTCCCGAAGAAAATGGAAATTGGGAAAATGAAGGGACAGCGCAACTCCGGCGTGGCGGTGTGGACCGCGTTTGGCGCGAATATTACGATTGGCGGAATCTGCGCAATAATTCTGCTTGCGGGAAAGTGGACGGGGAATCCGTGGCTGCCGGCAATGGCGTTTACGGGGCTGACCGCGGCGGCCGCAGGCGGGTATATGGCATCGCTGGGGGCCATGGACCGGCTCGCGGAGCAGAAGCGCGAGTTGCTGATCGAGGCGCTCTGCCGGTAGAAGATAGAGACAATTTCAAAGTTCGAAAGAAACAATTGAAGATATCAGGCACAAGTATGTTTGACGGAGAGAACAGGGGCAGGGATGAACGCGTTAATTCGAGGGGCGATGGTGGCAATGGCGTTAGCGTGGCTGTGCTCTGTCGGTCATGCGCAGATGAAGTCGGCTTCGCCGGATTGGCCAGCGGTGCTCAGCATGCCAGCGGTCAGCGGCCACGAGCAGTTGCTGGTGGAGGAAATCCGCAAACGCTTGAAAGAGCTCTCACCGACAACCGACAACCTAGGAAATCTTTCTGTGACCGTTGGCAGCGGCGCGCCGCACCGTCTGATCGTTACGCCGATTGATGAACCCGGCTATGTGGTAAGCGAAATTACGGAGGATGGATATCTGCGCGTGCACAGGTTGCCGCAACGCGCACCGAATGATGTGTTTGACGTGCTGGGGTTTGCTCAGCCGGTGACGGTCGTGACGCGTGGTGGCAAGCAAGTCTTCGGCGTGTTCGCTGGACTGTCGGTGCACTTGCAGCCTGGCAGGGTAAACGGGCCAAAGATGAACGATATTGGAGAATTGTATGTGGACATAGGAGCAAAGAACGCGGAAGAGGTGAAAGCGGCAGGAGTCGAGGTGCTGGATCCGCTGGTCCTGACAAGAAAATGGTTTCCCGTTGGAAAAGATGGCGAGTCCGGACCAGCCGCCGGGGATCGTTTTGGCGCAGACGCCCTGGTACATGTGCTGGAGCAGGTGAAGGGACTGAAGGCAAAGGGCACGACGACCATCGCGTTTCTGACGCAGCAGTGGATCGGCGCTCGAGGGCTGAATCGAATTCTGACGGAAATGCAGGCAGACGAACTGATTTATGTGGGGAGAGTAGCGCGAGAAACGAATGCGGCCGGAACTACACCTGCCGACGAACCGAGACCAGGAGCGGGCGTTCTGGTAGGCAGCCAGGCAGACACAACGGGAACTGAACAGACACTTGCGGCAGAGTTTCAGGCAATCGCAGAGAAAGAACAGATTCCCATTCATGTGGTCGCTTCAAAAGGGCCGCAAATTCCCGGTTACGTGAAAGGTGCATCGATTCCGAAACGCTGGGTGGAATTGGGTGTGCCAACGCTCTGGCCAGTAACGCCAGGGGAGTATGTTTCGTTGAGCGACGTCGCACAATTGCAGAGACTTCTGGAAGCTTATCTGGAAATCCCGAAACAGACCGGAGGGATTGGTGGGGGGATCATCAGTGGTCGCAGTGAGATTTCAACGCTAGAAGCAATCATCCAGGCATACGGGGCCAGTGGGCATGAAGAAGCGGTGCGCAAGGCAGTAGTCAATCGCCTGGACCCACGGTTACAGAAGATGGTGCAAACAGATGCGGTGGGGAATCTGGTGCTGCACCTGGGCAATGGAAAGAAAGATGAAAAGACGCCGCGGATCGCGATCGTGGCGCACATGGACGAGATCGGCTACGAAGTGAAAAAAATCGAAGACAACGGGCGGCTGCAGGTGGATGTAGTGGGAGGCGGATACACGCAATATTTCCTGGGACACGTTGTGCTGCTGCATAAGAAGGATGGGAGTCAAACGGGCGGCGTGCTGGAGCTACCGATGGGATGGGAGAAGGCGGGATATGTGTGGCCGAGCGGGCCACGGTCGATGGATGAGCCGGCGCATGTGTATGTGGGGACGCGGTCGAAGGAAGAGACAGAGAAGCTGGGAATTGCGGTAGGAGACTTCGTGACGGTCCCGAAGGAGTACCGTCCACTGCTGAGGACGCGGGCGAATGCGCGAAGCTTCGACGATCGCGTGGGATGCGCGGCGCTGATTGCGGCGGCAAATGCCATGGGCCCGGATTTGGCGGGGCGAGACGTGACGTTTGTGTGGTCGACAGAAGAGGAAGTGGGATTGAAGGGAGCGGCGGCGTATGCCGAACAAGCGGCGAAGGCAGGGCGTGTGCCGGACTTCGTGTTTGCGATTGATACGTTTGTCAGCTCGGACTCGCCGCTGGAGTCGAAGCGATTTGGCGATGCGGAAATAGGAAAAGGATTTGTGGTCCGCGCGGTGGACAATTCGAACGTCGTGCCGTTGCAGTATGTGGACCGCGTGGTAGCGCTGGCAAAGGAAAATGCCATTCCCGCACAGTATGGAGTGACGGGCGGCGGGAATGACGGAGCGGTGTTCTTGCGATATGGATCGGTGGACGTGGCGCTGGGATGGCCGCTGCGCTATTCACATTCGCCGGGGGAAGTGATCGATACCAAGGACCTGGACGCACTGAGCAAAATCGTGGAAGTGCTGGCGCGAAAGTGGTGAAACCGGTGCTCTCTGAAGACGCTGATTCGCCTTCACTTACAAAAAGACCCTAAACCGATCATTCTCTAGGACATCAACTCCCAGGCTCTAAAGGGCTTAGCTGCAGTTCGTTTTGCAATCTTCGTATTTTCGACCTTGCGGGTCCCAGCACTTCAATACCCTGTCGCAATCTTATAACAAGTCGGTTGTTCCTCAGACCTCTTCTAGGAAGCGGACGGCACCATTTCTAGAATTCAATCATGTGGAGACATTTATGTTGAGTGTCGGGCGGTCCGCGTTGTCCCTCCCCTTTTCTATGCGTCCGCCCATTAGCCGTACAATTGCTTTTGAACAGATGCGGCGATTCGCCGTACACTTCGTCCTAACGTAGGACAAGAGTTCCCGTCGTATCGAGAGCAAGTCCATCGTAATTGAGCCACGCATCAGAAGCGGGCAAAGGTGTGGGCGGGGATACCATCGCTGCGATGAAGCGGTTGGAAGAGGCCATGCAGCCGGGAAAACCGGATTGAGGCGATTGTGGAACCAATATGCAACCGTCCTTTTTCACTCAGTTTCTTGCACGTATGAGTGTCACACACTCAGCGTACTTCCCGGGAGCGCTCAGTTGTACCCTTCCACCGTGCTGCGGGCCGGTTTGGGAATCTGCCAAAGGATTTGGGAATCCGGAGCTTGATTGGGGTACAACCGCACCGACTCGGCGTTGGCGGGCAGGAGAACGATGTCAACGCGGCGATTGTAAGCCAGCCAGGTCGCACGGGAATCGCGCACCCACTGTTCAGGAGGCTTGTTGGGATTTTCGGTTTGCAGGTTGCTAACCGTGGCCTTGTCCAGCGGCTTCTGCTTGCCGTACGCGGAGCTGTCAATCTTCTCCGCTGAGATTCCTTGTGAAACCAGGAAATCCTTGACGCGTTGGACCCTGAGTTCGGATAAGGAATCGTTGTACTTATCCGCGCCACGCTCGTCCGTGTATCCACCAAGCGACAACTTCGCGCCAGGGTCGAATTCGAGATACTGTTTGAATCCGGTGGCGAGGGTTGTCAATACTTCCTGCTGACTGCGAAGGAGTCCCAGGGTCGGGTCCTCCTCGGTAGGATAGGCGGTCGGGAAGAAAACGCTGTTGAGCAGCACTGTGGGAATGGGATCGACGGAGCCCTTCAGGTGTACCGCTACCGTCTTGGTGTCCGTGCCACCGCACACATTCGTCGACTTCAGAGTGTATTTGAACTCTTCGTCCAGCGGGCCGCTGCCGCTTTGCGTTGGGCTGAGGGTGATGGATTTTGTCCCGCTGGGTTCAACGGAGCCACCTGGGTCCAGCGAAACCGCATCAGAGTTGGACGACGACCAAGTCAGAGTGGTGGTCCCTTGCTCGATGACCTTGTCGCCGATGCGGTGGTACTTAACTTCCATCGGCGAAGCACTCAGCGACGATTGCACCACCGGGTTGACTTCCACCGTCGTGCTCGGCGTTGTCACGCCCCCTGGTCCAGAAGCTGTAAGCTGATACACGGTGGTTTGCCGAGGCGAAATTGTTTTCTCGCCCGACGTCGGAACGGGGCTCATGCCGCTCATATCGGCTTCGACAGTTTCTTTGGAATCCCAGGCTAGCTGCGTACTTTGGTTGCAATCGATTTTCGACGGATTGGCAGAGACCGATCCGCTGACAGGCGCCACAACGACGGTGGCGTTTGCAATGCCGGCCGTAAAGCGTGGCGCCAACCAGGGCAGCTCGCTGAGGTCGCAATCTACTTTGCACGACAAGCCACGTGTCCAGGGGGTGGTCTTTTCTTTTCCATCCTTAATATTAACAATCACGCGCTGGTTCGCCGCGACCGTGATCGAGCCGGACCACAGTTCCTTGCCATCCCGAGTGACCGTCACTTGGTGCGTTCCTGGTGGCACAATCAGTTCCTGGTGGTAACCAAAAAGGTCGTTATCGAACTCATCCACGTGGCCTACGAAGTACAGGGGCTTCTTGCCGTTCAGCAGAACGGCGGCGGCTGTTGCCCCGTGGAGCCATCCTGCTTCAATCTGAATGCGACCACGCGGCGGTGACACGGTTGCGCCAACGGGTTCCAGCTTTATGTCCACAGGTACCGTCTTGTCCGAATCCAGCGAGACATCTTGCTCGACAAACTTGTACCCGTAGTTGGCCACAACCACATGGTGGGTGCCGACATCGAGCTTGATGGTCCGCTTGCCGGGACCAATGGCCTTGCCATCAACAAACGTGTAGGCCTGCTTTGGGCTTACCGACATCTTCAGTTTTCCTGGCTTCGCGTTTTGCGCAAAGGTAACCGAGGTGAGCAAAACCGTTGCGCCAAGCACTAGGCAAAAAGTTTTGATTCTTTGAGCGCTCATAGAATTATCTCCTGCATACCTCTCCCCGTGTCGTCAGGCAAACTCTCTTGATCGCTGGGCAGCGTAGACGTCCAGAGGCGGGCGCACAACTGGTGCTTCTGACAGAGGCCGCGCAGTCACCCGCGCGGTTCTGAAAAACACAGCTCAAACACTGTCGACGACCGTGGAGTGCTTGAGGACAACGACAAGATCGCCGCCAGTGTTGATCGACTATGTAACTTCCTGGTGACTGCTCTGTTAAGGACGCATGAAACGCAAGTAAATGGTTTTAGAGGTAATAGAACTATCAATGCCCAGAAATCACTTTCACCATACTATCGCCGGGTGCTTGGCCTTACCCCCTCATCCCCCTCGGAGTCCGCTACGGACAAGAACTTGCGAAGCGATGGCAGAGGGAACAGTGGATTAGGGATAACAGGAAACAGGAATGCCGTGAACTACTAGACGCAATATATGAACAGGGAGTCGGTCAAAAAGGCTCGCATGAAGATGAGGTAACTCAGTTTAAACTGACTCGGACATTCATAAGCGCGATTTTCAGTGCCGATGACTTGCAGAGGCTGAAGACTCAACAACGCTGGAAGGACCTTTTTGTCCATCCAAAACAAAATTTCAGCAGTGAGGAGTATCTGAAGAGACGCGAGGAATTGACAAATGAGATTAGAAAACTCGCAAGAGAATAGTTCCACGGCTGGAAGGGTTTCTATCTAACAAACGAAACGAGCTGCACGGGCAACAGCGTCAGCGATTGCAGCCACGATAGCTAAGGCAGCCTGGGGATAAGAAGCTTTACAGAAGTTGGCCGAAGCTGGCGCAAGCTGAGAACGTCAACCGTTCCACAGTGGTCGCACCGCCGATTGACCGTCCCTTCGGGAAGTTCCTCTTCAACTTGCGCTCCTCGTGCATCGAGTACGTATCTGACATCTCGATACCCGACCATTCCGCTGCATCTCGTGCATTTCGCAGCCCAATACATTTTGTCGGACATCTACAGCCTCGCCAATCAGGAAGACAAACGGGGCATGACCTGAGTTTGATAGGCCCGAAAACCGATGTGAAAATGCCCCGCTAGCAGGTTGGTGGTCGCGAGCCACTGGGTCAACTGGAGTGTGAACTTTCAAAATGTACTTGTACAGCAATTTGATGTCGGTTAGGTTAGGAATTCAGTTGGGGAGGGAAACAGGCCATAGTTGCGGTAGTCGCAATCAGGAAAGCGGCAGTAGTTTTGACCTCTCTTCCCAAGTTCGATGTGGGTAACGTAGTGCATGGTCTTGCCGTGGTCGCGGCGACAGGCCTTCTTTCTGTGGTCGCTTGCCATCATTCGATGCTAGCACGGGTGGAGTGGACGGAGCGGAGGCGTCGCTTAGTCAATTGTTGGAAGACTTGTGAGAGCGAGCGTAGTGGACTTTGTCACAATGACCACAGAGATAGGGTCGCAAGCCTAGCGTAGTACAGACCATTCGTTGGAAGATGCCGTGACGTTTCTCCCGGGAGATGGCGTGACTTTTGCAATAGGGGCACTCGTGCTTCCCGCTGAATCGCAAAGGTAAGTGGGGAAAGAGATTGGAACGAAAATTCCGGTCTGGTCGCTGACCACCCATAGCTTGCGCCCGCACAGAAGGAGCATTTCCACAACGCCACTATACCCCAATCCGCTCTGCGGGTAATATCCTCTCGCAATGCAAATCGGTCAAAGACTCGGAGAACTCCGCGAAGCCAAACAATTCAGCCACGGCGTCATTCGAAAAACGCACTGGCCTATTGCGCTGTTGCGTACCCGACACTCTCGATTCACTACAGATGTCCAATGGAACTATTCCCCACCCGCGATTAACCATTCCAATGGCTTATCAAATTCTCGAGTGATGGCGAGCAAAACTTCCGCCCCCATTTAGTTACGCCGATGCTCGACTGCAGACAGATAACTTTGGCTAGCACCGATCCGACTGGCAAAATCTGCCTGCGACCGTCTGACGCCAACGGCCAAGTTTGGCAAGACAGTAGGTCGGCGGAAAAGTACCGCGTTATTAAACTTGAATGTTAGGCATGCCAAGGCTATTTGGGGAGCTATTTCCATTCCCTATTTCCCAGGGTTCTTACCAAACCGTCTGAACCGCTTTGGACCGACGGATCTGGCGGTCGGCAGTCAGCAGAGGGAGTCCCGCAACCAGTGCCGTAGCTGCTATAATGCGATCCGCTGGATCTTTGGGATACATCTCTGGAAGTCCCGTTGCCCTCGCGCACACCTTGCCACTCATAGGTAGAACAACGAACCGAGACTCGACTTCCTGAAGGAACGATTCGAGGCTGATGTCGAGGTGGATCCGGCCCTTACTCGCAAGTGTCGCCAACTCAAGCAAAGTGATATCCGAGATTGCTAAGCCGGCCGCCTTCTTGCGCGCATCGTCGATGGCAACCCTGGCCTTTCGGGAAAGTTGGCCTGGCTCAAACGCCAGCCAAATGACGACATGTGTATCCACGAGAATCACTTGAGCGCGCCCCATTCTTCAGGGGAAATCGCGGGTGAAACAATGTCACCTGTAATAGTGCCCTTGCCTGCGAGAAAATTGTAAATCTCGTCCGTCTCCGTATTCAGCGGGACGAGTTTCGCCACCGGCTTGCCACGTTTCGTAATGACAACGGTCTCGTGTTTGGCCTGAACCTCATCCATGACGGCAAGACAATTTGCCTTGAAGGAACCCGCTGCCATCTTCTTCATGAAGAACCTCCTACACCACCATAGTCATGATACCATGGTCATATGTTAAAGTGGGCCCCGGTACCCATAGGGACGATTTGCCAAGTGGGTCTCGGTTCTCCCCTCGCGCCGATACCTGGTCGCATCGCGCTGGAAAATGCGTTATAACCGCAATGATCAGCGAGCAAGGGTAGCTTAAGCGGCTTCGCGACCTGCGCGTTTGCACCGCTGCCGGAGGTGACTGCCGGAAAAGACAGGAGCCAATGGCGTATGTTGCAAAGACGCCTGTCAAAGGATGAAGTAAGGAAGTTGCTAGCGGAGCCCGATAGAGTCTCTGTCTCCAGGTTCTTTGAATCGTGGGATTACTCGGGCGGAAGCGTCACCTTCGATGGGAAGGGCCGTGTTGATTCTTGGAGCGAGCTGTAGAGGAATTTACCGGCTTCAGATTGCTCATGGGCGGGGTAAAATCGGGTTGCGGCTCCGGATCGCGGCGGCCCTGCAAAAAGAACTTCGATGAACTGTAGATGGCCAGAAAATAATAGATGAACGGAATCGCTGTGGCGAACAGCAGGATATATTCGAAAGGCTTCAATGCAATCGTATTGACTGTTGCTGATTTTGTTCAGGACGCGGAATTGCTGCAAAATTTCCGTGTCTCCGGATACTAGCACATGCGTTTTTGCTAACCAAACCGCGTTGCATTGTGATACACCGGCATAATCCCAAAAGCACGAGGGATCCCGCCGCATGAGCGAGCTGCGGCGAAGGAGGGATTGTGAAAAGCCTGCTTCCGTCTCGCGCCGGCGCGCAAAACACCTCATCGCGGCGGAAATTCCTGAAACAATCGACTGCCGCGGCTTTTGGACTCTGCATCGTGCCGCGTCGCGTTCTCGGCGGCGCCGGCTACGTTCCACCCAGCGACAAAATCAATATGGCTTTCGTCGGCGTTGGCGCTCAGGGCCTGCGCGTGATGCTTCGCTTTTTGCGCGAACCCGATGTGCAGGGCGTTGCCGTTTGTGACGTGAACAAGTCCGGCAACAATTATCCGCAATGGGATACGCACGAGTTTTGCAAATCCGTGCGCAGCTTGCTTGGCGTGGATAGTGGCTGGGATTGGCTGAGCCCGGACCAGCCCATTGAATTGACACACACGCTTCGCGTGACCGGTGGCGTCGCCGGGCGAGAGCCGTGCCAAAAGATCGTCGATGCCTATAACGGCACGCAAAATCGCTCCGGGTCTTCTCGCGGCTGCGCGGCTTATGTCGATTTTCGCGAACTCCTCGAGAAGCAAAAGGATCTCGATGCGGTCGTGGTGGGCACCACCGACAACTTACACGCGGCCGTCTCTGCCGCAGCGATGAAGAAGGGCAAACACGTTTTCTGCCAGAAGCCTCTCACGCACACGATTTACGAAGCGCGGCGCATCGCCGAAATCGCTAAGGAAACTGGCGTGGCGACGCAGATCGCTGTTGCCAATCAGGCGTCCGAAGACACGCGCTTACTTTGCGAATGGATTTGGGCTGGCACCATTGGCCCCGTTCGCGAAGTGGTCAATTGGTCCAGCCGGCCCTTCTGGCCGCAAGGGTTGGAGCGCCCCAAGGACACGCAGCCCGTTCCCGACACCCTGGATTGGAACCAATGGCTCGGCCCTGCTCCTGAACGTCCCTACAATCAGATTTATCTGCCATTTTCGTGGCGAGGCTGGACGGACTTCGGCTGCGGCGCGCTCGGTGATATGGGTTCGTATAGTTTCGATACCATCTTCCGCGTGCTGAAGCTCGAAGCGCCGGTGAGTGTCGAAGCCAGCTCCACCGATCGCTACGACGAGACCTATCCCATGGCCTCGATCATCCATTTCGCTTTCCCCGCACGCGGCGACCTGCCTCCGGTGAAATTCACCTGGTACGACGGTGGCCTGAAGCCGGCGCTGCCTGAAGAATTGGAAAATGCACCTGCGCCGACGGGCGACCGCGAAGAGGACAACGAAGGCCTGCTGTTCATTGGCGATCGCGGCAAAATTCTCTGCCGCTTCAATGGCGCGCACCCGCGACTGATCCCCGAGTCCAAAATGGCCAGCTTCCAGCCGCCGCCGAAAACGCTTCTGCGTTCGCCCGGGAACGAACGCGAATGGCTGGATGCCTGCAAAGGCGAAAAAACAAAACCCGGTGGCAATTTCGAATTTTCGGGCGTGGTTACGGAAACATTGCTCCTTGGAAATGTGGCCATTCGCTGCGGCGAGAAGCTGACTTGGGATCGTGCCAGCATGAAAGTCACCAATTCCGACGAGGTTCAGAAGTTTGTTCGCCCCGACCGTCGGACCGGCTGGGAACTTTAGGAGGCATCCATGTGCGCACTATCGCGAAGAAGATTTCTAGGCGCAGCAGCGACGTCCGCTGCGGCAATTGGTTTCCTGGGCGCTAATCCGTTGGAGCTATCTGCGGACCCACTTGGTTTGCCCATCGGCTGCCAGACCTGGCCGGTGCGGGCGTCGATCGCCAAGGATTTCCCCGGCACCATCAAGCAACTTGCTGACGCTGGTTTCCAGTCGATCGAGCTGTGTTCGCCGTATGGCTATGAGGAGTTCGGCTTCGGCGGACTTGCGAAATATTCCCCGGCGGAGCTTCGCAAAATCTTGAGCGATGCGGGCGTTACCTGCATCAGCTCGCATTTCGGCATTGGCGAGCTGCGCAAGAGCCAGGAGCGCAGCATCGGGTGGGCAAAGAATATCGGCCTCACGCAGATGCTTGTGCCCTCCCTCGACGGCCCAAAGAATCCCACGATGGACGACGTGAAGCGTGCCGCCGACGAATACAACAAAATGGCCGAACGCGCCGCGAAAGCGGGCATCCAGCAAGGTCTTCACAATGAAGAGTTCGAGCTTTCGACCGTGAACGGCAAACGAACCTACGATATTTTGTTCGAGCTTCTGGATCCGAAACTCGTCAAATTCCAGTTCCAGGTATCGACCATTGGCCAGGGTTACGACGCCGCGGAATATTTCACCAAGTATCCCGGCCGCTTCATTTCCATGCATGTGCAGGGCTGGTCGGCGGAAACCAAGAAAATTGTGCCGGTAGGACAAGGCACGCTGGACTGGAAGAAAATCTTCACCGCGGCAAAAATCGGCGGCATCAAGAACTATTTCGTCGAAATGGATCTGGAGAAGATGCGCGCCAGCGTTCCTTATTTGCATCAACTCCAAGTCTGGTGATCCGTCGCCTTTCCCCAGCCGCCACAGTTCGTTACGCGAAAGCGCGCAATGCTCACCGTCAATGATTACTGGCACATCGATTTCCCACTGTACTCGTGTTGTTGCTAGGCGTCCGGTAACTGATGCACACTTCCCCACAATGGGGTACTCATGGAATGTTTACGGGTCCGTTTGGATCGGTCGTTTCCGTCGCT
Organism: Candidatus Acidiferrales bacterium; assembly: GCA_963839315.1. Classification (GTDB taxonomy): domain Bacteria; phylum Acidobacteriota; class Terriglobia; order Acidiferrales; family UBA7541; genus Acidiferrum. Next base: position 15,892 of record CAWIUU010000027.1, on the reverse strand, counting down.
TTCGCATCCTGGTACCGAGGTATCGAGTTGTTGGTATTAAGATTCGGGGCCTGAGGTGACAAGAATCGAGCTGAGACCCGAGAACTCACGCACGCGATTCTCGGCGGATATTGTATCGAACATCGACAATGTTAGCCGCCTGTGGTCTGATTAGGCGGCTTCGAGTATCGACTCGCGCCAGGGATTCACGTGCGACAATCCTGTCGGTTCTAGCGACAAACAAAGCTTTATCGAATCTGCGGACCCGTCTAAAGTAAGGTAACCGCACGAAGTATTGTGCGTCAGGTACCAACCTATGTCACATCGCGCTTCTCTGCTCGCTTTGGTGGTCCTATGGGTTGGCCCGGACTTGGCCAGTGCTCAATCTCCTCTCACTCGGATCTCATCGGAAGAAGTTATCGTTCCCTTGGCAGACGGCGCTGGATCTAGTCGTGTTCCCTTCCTCGTAGAAGCGAAGACTGCTGAGCCCGGGTGCATTGCGACGGAAGCCGCTGGGCAACTGAATGCCATTCCGGCGCAGGATGTGGTATTGACCTGGGAGGGCGGGTTCCCATCTACAGCTAAACGGACCCCCGCTAGTCTCCAGATACGGGTTGTTACAACTACCTTCACCGAACCTGGCGTGGATTATGCCGGCAAGGTGCTTTGCTTTTGGAGCAAATCCACACCCAGCGTGGACTTCAGCTTCAAGGTGAAACCGCAACCGGTTGCAGACTTCAGCATGTCCCCCGAAACCCTGGATATCGTGGTCGGGCCCGGCATGCCCGGAGAGGCCCGGTTGCGTATCCGCAATACAGGCCGAACAGCCATTCGGGACGTTAGCGCCTCGAGCCTTGGTCTCACGGACCCTACCACGCGAGCCAGTGTCGGGTCCTTTGACGTTCCTAAACAACAACTCACAATCGTCCCGATCGCACCAGGAGAAGAAAAAGAATTTTCTTTTTCCCTTCCACACCCGGTGATGGCTGGCGCCTATGCAGGCCAGTTGTGCGTGCTAGTTAACGGCCGCGTCCCGAAAACGGTACCGCTGACCGTGCGGACCCGCGGGCCGAATTGCGTTCCTCTTCTTTCGCGCCTTTTATGGTTTGACTACATGCCGTGGCTTCCTGTTCTGCTCTTCGCGCTCGTGCTGTTTGCCGGCTACGGGGTTTCCCTTCTTCTGGAAAGTTGGTTTGCCGGCGGTGGACTTGAGCGGGCGACTGCAATCCGCTCATTGGATGGGTCGTTTCGCGCGCTTGAAGGGTTGGCGGAACAGATCCGGAACTGGGAAAGTGAGAATGGCGCTGCGTTTGCTGTGACAAAGGATCGGCGCGCCCTGCTCGCCAAAGAGATTTCCGGGCTCTTGCTGCGCGCTGATGGCTCTCCGCAGAGCCAACTGACGGAAGCGGCCTCGCGCGCCGAGCAGGCCCTTCCCTTCTACGAGGCGCTGTGGCGCGCAGTGGAAGTTGCCACCGAGAGATTCCACGACCGCGCCCATCGACTGGCAGCCGTGAAGGCTCTTGATGCCATCGAGCCCGGCTCAGATTTGGCAGCCTACCGGAAGGCCCTCGAAGAAACCATCAAGAAATCTGCTGCTTCAACAGAGGCAGCAGCGGCGCTGTCCGCGACCACGCTTGCTGTTGATCCGGCAGCCGTGGCGAAACAGTTGGCCGCTATTCAAAGGAAGATGCGGGTGATGGAATGGCTGCAACGTGGTGTCGTCTGGGTGGCAGTTTTCGGCACGGCTTATCTGACTTTCCTGTTCGGCAAATTTTCGTTTGGGACGTTACAGGATTACATCAACGTTTTCTTTTGGTCCGTGGGCCTCACACAAACGGGTTCGCAAGTCCTTGCCAAGTTGAGGTCGGGGCGGTCCTGAGATCCGCAGGCAATACCGTCTTGCGGTCTCGTGTCGACAGAAACTAAGAGGAGGGCGTATGAGTCCGACTTCTCTAGCGGCTTCCGCTATTCAGGAGCGTGATGAAGCACGTACCTTCCAAGGTCGCAAATTGCAGCGCACGACTTGGAAAGGAGTTGAGGTGGAGGTGGTTGAGGGTTTGCTGGCTTACCGCCCCAAGCAGAAGAAGGAGTTAGAAACGGGGTTCGCTAGTGAGGTTTTAGCGGCGCCAGTTGTTCGTAGTGGAAAGCTGAATGCCCTTGGTATAGGAATTCTCGACTTTGGGGAATCTCTCGCTGAAGAACGTGCTCTCGCAGCCCCCGAGATACTTGGCCCAGACGTGCTTTGGGCTGAGCCGGTCATGCTCGATTACGGCTTCGCAACCCCCAATGATCAGTTCTTCTCGCAACAGTGGGCGTTAAAGGAGATTCAAGCGGAATCGGCCTGGGATTTGTGGAAAGGCGCGGGCGAGAAAGTGATTTTGGCCATCCTTGATTCCGGGATTCCTCTTCAAAACAAGAAGCTCTCGCATGCCGATTTGGACAACGCAAAGCGCTTCCATCTGGGGCATGACTTCGTCAACAATCACGACGACCCAACTGACGATCACGGCCACGGCACCCACGTCGCCGGCATCGCCGCTGCTCAAGTCGATAACCAAGTCGGCGTCGCTGGCCTGGCCTGGAATACCGAAGTCCTTGTCATCAAGGTTTTCAACAATAGGCTCGACGGAAGCAATGAGGTCTTCATGAACGGCGTGCTTTCCGCCATTGAGTACGCTAAGAAGTCCAGCAAACGGCTCATCATCAACTATAGTGGCGGCGGGCCCCCAGGAGACCTCAAGCATGACACAGTCAAGCGCGCTTACGACAGCGGCGCTCTCCTGGTGGCCGCCGCAGGAAATGACTACGGCTCCTCGATCCGTCACCCGGCTGCGTATTCCAGCGAATTCGACAGCGTCATCGCCGTGGGCGCAGTCAACCGAAACCGCGAGCGCGCCGATTTCTCCAACCGCGGGCCGGAGATGACGGTGGTTGCCCCCGGTGTGGACATCCTATCTACGATGCCGGACTACTATGTCACGGCGAACGCAAGCGGCAAGCAGACGAAATATGACCGGTGGGCGGGGACTTCCATGGCCACCCCTTTCGTTGCGGCCCTTGCTGCGCTCATCTGGTCGAAGTCGCCCGGGATGACGGCCGCGCAGGTACGCCGGAGGTTAACCGATACGGCAGACAAGGTTACGGGTAACCAGGAGGACGAGGGAAGTGGTATAATCAACGCTAGAAAGGCCTTGGAATGAGCCAGTCGTCAATGGAATTCATGGGTCACCCGGTCCGGGAAACGAGTTATAAGGGCCGCAGAATTCGGTACGTGGCTGGCCAACTTTTCGTGAAACTGAAAGCTCCCTACCGGCATAACAACGAATCTAGGATTCTCAAGTTTCTCCCCGAGGAGGCTTCCATTCAAAAGCCTCCCAACAAACTAGGCTGGGTAGTGGTCGATTTACCAGAGAACGTTGACGTCATGGAAATTATTGACCGCCTAAAGAATCACAAGGAAGTAGAGTCTGCTGAACCCCACCTGCTTGAGTCAGCACTCTAACACTGCATTTTGGCCCTGCGCATCACGTTTGCATGTACTTAGTCTTGTTGACTTTTTTCAACCGAGTACTGTCGACGTTCGTCCAGCGTATTCAGTCTCTTGTTGTTGACCTTTTCCGCAGCCTGCAACAGAGAAGGTAGTTCCTCAAGAGTCTTCGACAAGCGGAAGACAGCCCCCACATTTCTAAGTCCTGAGATTTTGCGGCGTTGCAGCCGCCCTCCAAGTCCAATTTCTGATTCTGCTGACTGAGACTCTACGTGAAGAGGCAAGTGAAATTTGCTTCTCGGTCCCTGTGTATTGGTCCGATGCGGCACTGGCTTCCTACAACACCGTTCTGGATAGCTTCCTGTTTGCCGACGATCCACTTGGAGTCGATGGTAAACGCTAGTCAGCGGAGATTTATGCCTTCGGCTCGTAGGGTGTTCCGCCATAATGGTCAACATGAAGGTTCGAAGTTGGGGCGGTGGAGTGTTACTTCTGGAGTCCGTCCCATGACCAGTGTGGGATGCTGAGGCCGTTAGGCACATCATCGGCGGACTGGTGGTAGCGGGACATCGTTGTCGTGGTCGCCCAGGCGAAATAGTCGTGCAGCACTTGTCGCAAAACATCGTCGTTGGCTAGTCCAACATCGGCCAGAGCCAGATCGAAGCAGACAATCGCACGGCGATTCATTTCATCGTGCTCCCCGTTCCCGCTGTGCATCCTGACGACGGTGGTTTCGTCACCACAGGAATCGGAATACGTAGTCGGGCCACCGAGTGACTCGGCCCAATAAGCAGCGAGTCGCTCGACATGCTGGGGGTGGAAGCCATGGCTGAACGCATGGGCCACGACGTCGTCGGCCATCACCCGCTTATGCCAGGCGTCAGCAAGACGGCGCAGGCCGTCCTTGCCACCCGCTGCCTCGAAGACAGATTGCATGTACCCATGATGACCATCCTTTCGTGGTTATTCAAGACACTGACGTCGGCGGGTTCACAGGGGCCGCGACCTCCGATCGGGCGCTAAATGTGGCTCCCGGCTTGTCACCCACCGTTTAGCGATGGACGTTTCCGGGATTCCGATCGGATTACGGACGATACACCCGAAACGTGGCGGGCGCGAGCGGCACTTCTACAGCGCGCCCACCCGTTCGTAAATACTTCGTGACTTTGCGGTTGCCATGCCTGCATTTGGGGGCTTACTGAGATAGCAACCCGCCGTTTTTCCGCCTGTCCTCGCTCCCGGAAACACTCGTAAAATCGGCTGGAGGAAATGCTGCTCTTGGTTCCCAGAACGAAAGGCTCGGCCAGAGCGCGCTTCAGTGTTAGTTTCGCCCCAGCGCCTGGTCTTTGCGAATCAGAGAGCCATACATGATCCGCCTGCGATCTCCAAAAGATGCTCTCGCTCTAGTCGCCCTGTGCGGAGTCTATTTCGTGGCTGGAAAACTTGGTCTAAAGCTCGCCTTCGTCCACGCAAGCGCGACCGCGATCTGGCCTTCCACCGGTATCGCACTTTTTGCGTTTCTGATTTTCGGGTACCGCGTCTGGCCCGTGATCTTTACGGGTGCATTGCTGGTGAATTTGACCACCGCAGGGTCCGTCGCGACTTCCATCAGCATCGCCGCTGGAAACACTCTCGAAGGTGTAGTCGGCTGCTACTTGGTAACGCGCTTTGCCGGCGGCCAGCGCGCCTTTGAGAGGGCTCAGGATATTTTCAAATTCGCCTTCCTTGCAGGAATGGTCAGCACGACAGTAAGCGCAACGGTCGGCGTCACGACCCTGGCCGTTGGTGGATTCGCTGACTGGACGATGTACGGGGCCATCTGGTTCACGTGGTGGCTGGGGGATGCCGTGGGCGCGGTAGTCGTCACTCCCTTCCTACTCCTGTGGAGGGAGAATCCCCGCCTGAACTGGACCCGCAGGCAGGCCATTGAGCTCGCCGTCTTGTTTCCGGGACTATTTTTCACCGCCGGGATTGTATTCGGCGGCCGTTTTCACTCCGCGTTGAAGAATTATCCATTGGAATACCTTTGCATTCCATTTCTGATCTGGGCCGCGTTCCGGTTTGGCCGCCGAAAGACGGCAACGGCAATTTGCGTCTTGGCAGCGATTGCCGCTTGGGGCACTCTGCACGGATTTGGCCCATTTGCAAGAGAGTCTCACAATACATCTCTGCTGTTGCTGCAAGCCTTTGTCGGCATCATGGCCGTGTTGAGTCTGGTTTTCGCTGCCGAAGTTACGGAACACAAGCGCTCGGATGAACGCGCGAAGCACATGGCGGAGAGGTTCGGGATTGCCGTCGAATCCGCCCCGAACGCCATGGTAATGATAGATCGACAAGGCCGGATTGCCTTGGTGAATTCTCAGGCAGTCAAAATGTTTGGTTACAACAGGGAAGAACTAATCGGGCAACCTGTTGAGGTGCTTATCCCCGAGCGGTTCCGGGGCGGACACCCAGGGCACCGGATGGAATTTTCTTCCTCGCCCCAAGCCAGACCAATGGGCGCGGGCCGGGACCTCTATGCCGTGCGGAAGGATGGTAGCGAGTTTCCCGTCGAGATCGGGCTCAATCCTATCGAAACCGATGACGAGCTTCTGGTCATGAGCGCGATTGTTGACATCACGGAGCGCAAACGAGCCGAAGAACAGATCCGCCATCTCGCCGTGACCGATCCGCTCACCGGGCTTGCCAACTACCGGCGGCTTCTCGACATCCTCGACTCGGAAATCAAAAGGCACGGCCGCACCGGGCGATCCTTTGCGGTGTTGCTGCTTGATTTGGACAGGCTGAAGAAGATCAATGATGCCCATGGCCATCTCGTGGGAAGCCGCGCGCTCTGCCGGGTGGCAACCACTCTCCGGATTCATTGCCGCTCAATTGATACCCCGGCCCGATACGGAGGGGACGAATTCGTGCTCATTCTCCCTGAAACCGAGTCCGCTGCGGCTGTCCAGGTTGCGCAGCGCATTTCCGAGCAAGTGAACAGTGATGGCGACGAGCCGTCCATCTCGGTGAGCATAGGTATAGCGGTATATCCACAAGATGGGAAAACAATTGATGAGCTGTTTTTGGCCGCTGACCGTGCCCTGTATCGTGATAAGGACTCTTCCAAAAGAAAATTACGTTTGTCGCGTTGACAGTTGTACTCGCCATCTCTGTTCGCGTAGACCTATCTTAAGTCACCTGGATGGTTCCCGAGTCCGGTTCGTAGGAAGCGACGATCGCGCCTGCCGCCAATTCTGGGCGGATCACGAGCAACCCTTCCATAATCCCAGTAAGGGAAGGTTTGCCATTCGGGAGTTGATCGTCACCATGGCATTCATCGACACCGAACCACGAGTTCATCTCTGATCAAAAAGACGCAGGATAGCTACTACGCCGCCTGTTGTAGTAGCATTGCTGGGATGAGTAGGAGATCATGAAAGAGCCGCGTCTTTCCAAAGCCGAAACCCGCATTCTGGAGCAGTACTGGAAACTCGGGACCGCGTCCGTGCGCGAGATCCTGGAAAGCCTGCCTGAGGACGAACGCGTTGCTTACACAACCGTGCAGACGCTCGTCTACAGGTTGGAGGAGAAGGGTGCGTTGCGAAAGGTAAAGAAGATCGGCAATGCCCAGCTCTTTCAGCCGGCCATCAACGAAACCCAACATCGCAGCAGACTCGTGCGCGATTTGCTCGATCTGTTCGGCGGCTCGCCGCGACTGCTCGTCTCTAATCTGCTCGAAAATGGCGCCCTTACCTTACGAGACCTGAAGGCGCTGCAGAGTGCGGCGCGCAGTGATAAAAATGGCCGCACCCGCGGAGGCAAACGTGCATGAGCATATCGCACGCGCGATGTACTACTTCAGCGTTCACCTGCTGTTTGCCTCGATTGTCGCCTCGGCGGCGTGGACGTTAACATCAATTCTGCGCGCGAGCGCCACCACAAAATATTGGATCTGGGTTGCCACCGCATTCAATTTCGTTCTGCCTTCAGGAGCACTCATCGATAGGCTTTGGGCGCCGCACTTGACGTGGGCTAGGCCGCTCGCTGTTATTGGGGACCCAGTATGGGACATGACACAGGGCCGGACGGCCGTGATCCTCGGAGTTATATGGTTGACCGGGGCCTTCTCTATGCTCATGCGATTGATCTCGCGCATACGCAAAGAGCGTCGCGAAACGAAAGTGCAGGACGGTCTGAACGATGGCGGCGACACGTCCAATTTTGTAACAGACGGCATTCCCGTGAGCTTTGGCGACAGCCACCCGAGTCCCGCAGTTCGGGGAGTCCTTTCCCCTTGTATCCTGCTTCCCACCGGCATCGATCGGCTGCTCAGTCAACGTGAATTCCGCGCTGTCCTGATTCACGAACTGGCCCATGCAAGACGGCATGATAATTTGATCCGTTTACTTTATGAGGTTTCCTTGTGCGTCTTGTGGTTCCATCCGCTCATCTGGCTCGCTGGAGCGCGGATTGCACTCTATCGCGAACTCTCCTGCGATGAATCTGTGGTCAGGCGTTCTCATGGGCCAGCACTGGTTTCAGCGCTCGCCAAGCTTGCGGTTTGCGAGCAAGGGGGAATTCTGCAAGCAACAGCCTCATCGCATCTGAGCTATCGCTTGGCACGCTTGTGTGGTCCAGCCCAAACGACCTACCGCGCAGCAAGCCTGCTATTGACATCACTGTTTGCCACTGTCATCGCCGCCGGCATCTTTCAAACCGTCGCACATACGGCCTGCTGTTTCGTCCTGAAGCGATAACCACGGCGAAGTGCTCACTTCCTGCCGCTAAGTGCGTCCAATTGACTCATACTGGCACTGTAGTAGCATAACTGTGATATGTAGTAGACAGGCGAGGAGCGAATCTCTAGGGCGCAGCCGTTTGCGTTCATCTCTCAGGAGCGTTTAGTCGGATGCGAAAGCTGGGCATATCGTTCGTTTTAGGGCTGGTGGCGGTGGTTTCGGCTGTGCAGACGCCCGGCCAATCTGCAGTTCCTGTGACTCTGATCGAAGCGAGCCGATTGCTGGATCCGTGTGCCGGAAATGTCCTCGCACCTGCCGCCCGATCGGCGTCGCACGCCGGAATGCCGCCGCTCGAAATCCTTCGGGCGGTGACTACCAACGCTGCAGAAATGCTGGGCTGGCAGGACCGTATTGGAGCGATTGAGGCCGGCAGATTTGCCGACCTGGTCGCGGTCTCTGGCGATCCCCTCGCCGACATCACCGAACTCGAGCGCGTTCGCTTGGTGATGAAAGGCGGCGAAGTCGTCAGGAACGATCTTTCACGCGGTGAGCCCCGGCCGCGGGCGCAACCCTCGTAACGGATGTTAACGAGTTGAAAGGAGCACGCTAATGAAAAGAATTCGCTTTGTGCTGTTCATGAGCGCAGCAATCACAGGCACTCTCTTGGCGGTGCTCATCGTTCCGAGGGTTGATTTTCGCCACGCCACGGAGACGGCCGCTGCAACCGGGCTACAAGCGCAGCATTCCGCGCCAACGTTAGCTTCCGTGGTCGATGGGGATATCAGCGCCGTCGAGAAACAGATTGTGGACGTCGCCGAAGCCATGCCCGAAGACAAATTCAACTTCTCTCCCGAAACCTTGAACATTCCCGGCGGCGATTACAAAGGCGTCCGCTCCTTTGCGGTCGAGGTTAAGCACGTCGCTGCTTCTAACTGGTTCATCTGGTCTCCGCTCACCGGCGAAAAGCTTCCCGAAGGCTTGGGCGACGACGGCAACGGTCCTGCTGACAAAAAAACCAAAGCTGAAATCATCAAGTTCCTCAAAGACTCCTTTGCCCTCGGCCACCGCGCCGCTGCCACCTTGACGACGGAAAACATGCTGCAAGCTCCGGGGACCAGCAAATCCACGCGCCTGCGTCTGGCCGAGTTTGGCGTCTCCCATGCCTACAACCACTACGGCCAAATGATCGAATATCTCCGCATGAATGGAATTGTCCCGCCCGCCAGCCGCGCGAAATCCGAGTGATAGCGAATGGCCGCAGGTCGATGCACTCAAATCGAGGAGAGTCACACGAATGAAGCACCTACGAATCTCATTGATCCTTGCTGTACTCATCTCTGCCGCATCGCTGAGCGCGACTCGCGCGCAACAATCGCAGCCGCCTAGTCCACGCATCGTCGATCTGAAGGCCTCCGACGGCATCTTGCTTAAGGCCACCTATTTCGCGGCTGGAAAGCCGGGCCCCGGCGTCTTGCTCTTCCATCAGAGCAACCGCACACGCACATCTTGGGACGACGTTGCCAGCCAACTGGCGGCCGCTGGAATCAACACGCTTGCAGTCGACGATCGCGCCTACGGCGAAAGCGGCGGCTCACACGAAGGCGCCTGGGAGAAGAAGCACGCCGACCTGGAAACTGCCTTCCAGTTCTTGATCTCGCAGCCCGGCGTCAAGAGCGATGTCATCGGCTTGGCAGGCGCCGGCAGCCACGGACTTATCAATGCCGTAGAAACCGCCCGCCTGCATCCCGCCGACATAAAGTCCCTCGTCATGATGTCTGGCGAGACCCTTCGTCCGGGCATCGAATTTCTCCACCAAGCTTCTCAATTGCCCGAACTCTTCGTGGTTGCCGACACAGACGAATATCCTCCGACCGTTGAAGCCATGCTCTGGCTCTACGCCAGAGCCTCCAGTCCCAGCAGAAAGCTGATCCACTATTCCGCTGCGCAGGAAGCCCCTTGGCTCTGGTACGAGACCAGCGATGCTAGCAAAGTTCCTGACACTGGCAGCCACGGCACCGATCTCTTCAAGACTCATCCCGATCTGCCCGGCATCATCGTGCAGTGGTTTGGCACCACGCTCATCAAAACTCCAGGGCATGCTCCTGCCGATCCACTGGCCGCCGCCGCCATCCTCAATCAGCTCACAATGCCCAGCGAAGCCGCGCAGGTCAAACAGCAGCTGATCGAAGCCCGAAGAAAAGATCCCCAAGCGCAATTATGGCCAGAAGTCAGCGCCGACATCATCGGCAGCGGCCATTTGCGCGAGGGCGAGATCAAGGAGGCCATCGAGGTCTTCCAGCTCAACCTCCTTGCCTATCCCGATTCCGCTGACGCGCACTTCAACCTTGCCGATGCGTACCTGAAGGACGGACAGAAAGACCTCGCGCGCCAATATGCTGAGAAGGCATTGGCGCTGCTGGATTCGCACACAGCCCCTTTATCCTCCTGGTCCGATACCACGGAACGCCGCGCCGAGATCCGTCAGGGCATACAAGACACGCTGAAGAAGCTAACTGAGGGGAATAAGTAGGCGTCTTGGGGAGATACAGAACCGAACCGCGACAGAATCCGCCACAGTGCACAGCGAACGCTCGCATAGGCGAGCGAAAAATCATCTCCTGGTTTTCAGTCACCGCACGTCCGGTTGTCGAACGTGACTCGGCTCCCTTATCGCTTCAAACTGCGCCTTACTTCCCGGATGACGAGCAACCCTTCGATAATCCGGGTAAGGCCGGTTATTAACCGACAAGCCGGGAACTACTCCATTCGTGGACACAAGCGCGTTTCGGTACGAATCCCGAAAATGCAGCCAGCTTTTGTATTGCTCATCCGAAACAGTCGATGCGTGCGCCGGCTACTTTTGTACACAATCCAGGATTGATCGGAGGAGACCAGTCTTGGGTGGCGGACAGCGAATCAGTCGACCCGCGCAACTATGACAGTGGCGTCATCCGTCTGGCGTCCTCGTGAGAATTCATCCATCGATGTGAAGATTGCGCAGGCAATGTCGTCAGGGCATTGCGCGGCGCTTTCGTCCGCAGCCTTTCGGAGGCCCTGGACGCCCCATTCTTCGCCGGCCGGATTTGTCGCTTCGATGACTCCGTCCGTGTAGGCGATCACCAGATCATCAGGTGCGAGCTGAACCGGCCCTCCTCATATTCGAACTCAGGAAAATGCCGACTGGCGCGCCGCCGGTTTCGAAGCCGATCATCGAACCGATCCCGCCGAATGACTATCTGGCGGATTATGTCCGGCATTTACGGAGCGCAGAATCCGGGTCGACTTCCGTCGAATACGCCGTAGAACAATGTTGCATATCGGTCCTGCGAGAGACGATGCGTGTACCTGAGAATTTACCACACGAAGGACAGCGGCCGCGTCGTTTCCGGCAAAGGAAGCGGCGGTACGAAGCGAGGACTGGACACTCGCTATCATGAGCGCGGCAGCGAGGCTTTTGCCCGAGGCGTCCCCGACGGCCAGGGCGAGACGATTGGGCCGAAAGCGGCATGACATTATAGCAATCACCGCCTAAGGCACGAACTTGCCGGCAGTGCGCGCTGTAGCTCAGAGCGTCAATCGTGGCGGGGCGTCTGCATAAAGCCCTGCTGCACGTCGCAGGCCAGTACCCAGTCCTGGCTAACGTCCACTACCATTTCATTGGTCGTCATTCTTGCCTCCACTGTGTATGTCGGTCTCGGTGGCACGAAATCGACATACGGGTGGCCCGACTTTTGGCCCACGAAATATCCCTGACGAAGATGTCGAGAATCACCTGACCTGCTCCGACTACACGATGAAAGCGCAGAATCGCGCACTATGACGACGAGAAAGGAGCAAAGGACATGAAATACATTTTGATGATGAACACCATGAAGGCAGGCAGCGACGCATTTCCCGGCTGGTCCAAGAAGGATATCGAAGGTCACATTGCATTCATGATCGGATTCTGCAAGGACCTCAGCGGGGCGGGACAGTTGGTTTCCGCCGAGGGGCTGTCATTTCCCGACCAGGCGAAGCTGGTGCGAGCAGCCGAAGACGGCTCCCCGATCACGGATGGCATATTCCCGGAATCCAAGGAGTTTCTCGCCGGTTACTGGATCGTGGATGTCGACACCCCCGAGCAAGCCTACGCCATCGCCGCCCGCGCTTTCGGCGGCCCCCGGCCGCGGCGGTCAGCCCCTGAACATGCCGATTGAAGTGCGCCCGGTCATGAGCGGGCCGCCTCCGGACTTCGTTTAACTCCTCGACGGCGCGCTAACCCCGCACGCTGTTAAACCCGATTCTCCCACTTGCTTTCCGGATGTCGAAAGTTCGACGTTGCCCCGACTATCCCATGAAGGCGCAAGGCCAAAGCCCTCAAAGGAGAGAAATAAACATGAAGTACATGCTGATGATGAATGCCATGACCATGGGAGACGTCTACGGAGGCGCGTCTGGCTGGGAAAATAAGGACATCCAGGCGCACATCGTGTTCATGAAAAGCTTGTCGAAGTCCCTGGGGGAATCAGGCGAGTTGGTTTCCACCGAAGGCCTGAGTCTTCCCGATCAGGCGAGGTTGGTTCGGGCAGGGACGAACGGCGTCCCGGATACGGATGGCGTTTTCCCGGAATCCAAGGAATTCCTTGCCGGCTACTGGATCGTCGATGTTGACACTCCGAACGAGCCTACGCCATCGCGGCCCGCGCGTCCGCGGCGCCGGGACCCAAGGGTATACCGCTCAACATGCCAATCGAAGTGCGGCCGATCGTCAGCGGACCGTCCCCGGAGTTTGTGTAACGGAGACACCGTGACGCAGAGATCCTGGAACAGTACGGACGAGCACCTGTTGCGCGAACTGGCGCCGCAGGTGCTCGGCGCTGTCATTCGACGCTTTCACGACTTCGCCTCCGCCGAGGATGCGGTTCAGGAAGCTCTGATTGCGGCGTTCCTGCAATGGCCCGCAGAGGGCCTGCCTGAGAATCCGCGCGGCTGGCTGATTCAGGTTGCCTCCCGCCGCATGATGGATCAACTGCGCAGTGACATCGCTCGTCAGCGCAGGGAAACTACCATGGCCTCGGAAGTGGAAAGCGAGTCGGCCGGTGTCGAGGTCGGCATGGAACACGATGACACGCTCATCCTGCTGTTCATGTGCTGCCATCCTGCGCTTACGGTTTCATCAGCCATTGCCCTGACCCTGCGAGCCGTCGGAGGGTTGACCACTGCCGAGATCGCACACGCCTTCCTGGTGCCCGAGTCAACCATGGCTCAACGTATCAGTCGCGCGAAGCAAAGCATCAAAACCTCGCGTGTACCCTTCGCCCTGCCAACCCGGCAGGAACAGGCCCAGCGGTTTCGCACGGTTCTGCACGTGCTTTACCTCATCTTCAGCGAGGGCTACACCAGCAGTGGTCGGTCCGCAATTGCAGCGGCTTGAACTGGCGCGCGAGGCCATTCGCCTGACACGAGCGCTGCGCACTTCCTTGCCGGACGATGCCGAGGTCGCAGGCCTGCTGGCACTCATGCTGCTGACCGATGCGCGCCGCATGGCGCGAACCGGACCGGAAGGAGAGTTGATTCCGCTGACCAAACAGGATCGTACGATGTGGGACCAATCCGAAATAGCGGAGGGCATCGGGCTCGTCTACCGCGGCCCTCTCAAAAGGTTCTGTCGGCGCATATCAATTGCAAGCTGCTATCGCTGCCGTTCATGACGAAGCGCCTCGAGTGGAGGATACCGACTGGGCACAAATTCTCGCGCTTGTACGACCTCCTTAAACGCATGTCCGACAATCCCATGGTCGTTCTCAATCATGCGATCGCCGAGGCCATGGTGCACGGGCCGGCCAGGGGATTGGAACTGCTTCGCGCCCTCGACGAAGATCCGCGGCTCTGGACATCACCGCCTGCACGCGGTGCGTGCGCACTTGTTGGAAATGGCCGGCGACCGCGATGGCGCGGTTAAACACTATCGGGCGGCAGCAAGCAAAACATCGAGCCTACCAGAACGCAACTATCTTCTCATGCAGGGTGCGCGGCTCTCGAGCATGGAGGGGCAGGAATGAACTAAACCGCCCCGCTTATTGCCTAGCCTAACAGCGGTGCAAACCGAACTTGCCGACTTCTGGATTGGTGCTAGCAGGAAGTCCGGTCCCACCATGGGGAGATTAGGAAGTCGGTATCTTGTCAGGAAATCAAGCACTGAAGAAAGGCGGTTTCCCAGTACGAATCGGGTGAACCTTCCCTCAGGCCGACTTATGGACTGGAACAATTCGGGTTTGCTCGGCATCCACTCCTCAATGAGTGTAATCGCTGGTTTCGACAGTTGACGAAGAGATGGGGGATAGGGCTTGTGGATGATTCGGGTAGTCCATTTCGTTCAAACGCAGCATAGGCTAACATAGCCGGACCCATGGAAACCGCTCCTGCCGCTGCTCCTGGTGCGCCACGTCTTCGCCGCACGCTCACGCTTTGGGACTTGATCTTTTACGGCATCGTTCTCATCCAGCCCATCGCGCCTGTGCCGCTGTATGGCGTGGCCCAGAAACTTTCTGATGGTCACTTCGTCACAATCATTCTGATCGCCCTGTTCGCCATGTTGATCACCGCAGTCAGCTATGGACGCATGGGGGCGCTATATCCGACCGCAGGCTCGGCCTATACGTACGTGGGCCGGGGGCTCAACCCGCACCTGGGTTTTCTCGCGGGCTGGGCCATGATTCTCGACTACCTGCTGCAGCCGCTTGATTCCAGATGGGGTAAAGGTCTACCAAACGGGCGGCAAGATACCCGACGGCTTCCTCGCTGGTCCGCGATCGCTGGCGGGATATGCCGTCCTGCTCGCCATCGTCGTCGCCGTGCTGGCTCTAGGGCCGCGCATCCCCCCTGTCCTGACGGGGGTCATGCTGCTGGCCACGTGCCTCGCTTTTTCCCCGCTCTGGTCTTTCACTACTATCTGGTATTCGTTTTGCCGGTCGCTGCGCTCGTTGTCCGAGACCCCGATGGCCCGCCTGGTGCAGGGATTTTCGACCAGGCTTGCGACCCACGGGGGCCGCCGTCGTGCGGTCGGCATCTGCGTAAGCTTGGCCGTAGCGCTTAGCATCGCTCAGGTCGCCGTCCCAAGCCGGCCGGTCCCCGAACCGGTCTTCGGACAAATTTTGGGACAGCCAGGAGTCATCGGGGTAGTCGGTACCCGGCCGCTCGTCGTCACCACGCTGGTTCTGGTGCCGATCGTGTGGTTGGTCGCGTGCGCGGCGATCATCGTCTCTTACGCGCGGAGACCGGCTTCCTGCGATCGCACTGACCGAGGGCAGGCGCAGGAGTGTCCGCCGGATAGTGCTGTCAGTACGTCTCCATGCACGTCTGAGCCGGATTCCTCACACAGGGGCCGGCGTAATCTGGCGAAACTTCCTGTGAGGAGGGCCTTGGGCTCGAAGCCCGCACCGCGCAAGTGATCGATAATGTTGCGGCCGAGTTCCTCGACAATTCCCGGCGTCCCATTGGGACTTGCCGGCGCTCAGCGCGAGCTTACGGTAGGTCGGGCCGACTCGCCGCGGTACCAGGCTTGGGCCGGGCTGGCTCGCGTTCGTTTGATACAGCGCAAACTTCTGCCAAACGCGCAATGGCGTGCCGGGATCGCGATACAATCTGCTCCTACGAGGTGTGTTGTTGGGGCTGGGCCTAGCAGGCGTCTTCGTTGTTTGGGGGACGTAGTGTCGTTTGTAATCGC
>CAWIUU010000026.1:0-112557 GCA_963839315.1 Candidatus Acidiferrales bacterium | reverse complement strand
TATTGGCCGGGTATCTTGGTGTGTGTCCCGGAAGGTGGCATCCAACCTAGCCGGTTTTGTTAAGGGCCTGTCGATTGCATTATCGGGTACCGAGGAAGATCAGGTGAGCTGCGATGGTCAAGATCACGATTGTCGAATCATCAAGGAGTGTTGTATCCCTCCGGGTAGAAGGTCGGATAATAGGTTCGTCGGTTGAGGAACTCCGAAGAGCATGCGATGTGCATACTTCTCTTAGTGAGGTTCAGTTGTCGCTTAATCTTGCGGACGTCTCATTCGCCGATGCCGCGGGGATCGTACTCCTCAAGGAACTGCGAAGTCGTGGTGTTGGTCTTATGGACGCCAACCTGTTTATGACTGAACAGCTCAAAGATGGAGCATCATCGGACCAGACGTAGATTCTCAACGGTGCACGCTGATGCTGGGCCGGAAATGGCCCTTCCTTTCTGAACTTCGGCCATACAGATGGAAGGGGGTCTCTATGTTGTACCTAGCTGATTCCAAGCGGTTACTCCCGGCCGGGTATTTTGGGAGTATGCGACGGCGTCCCTCAATTCCGGAGCCGCTTTCCGGCGTGTGCAGTCTGGTTGCCTTGATTTCCCACGATCTTCGGCAACCTTTGACCGCCATTCTGGCAAATGCGGAATTTCTCACCCGGACAGATATCAGCGAGGTGCAAAGAGGCGATTCTTACCAGGAAATCCATTGGGCCATCGACAGGATGGATGAGCTGGTATCGTCATTGTTGGAGATGTCCAAAGGGCGTGACACCCTGCGGCCCGCTGCCGGAAACATCGTTGACACAATCGGCCAGTGTGGTCCGCATGATAAGTGTGAGACCGGAGTTCCGCGGCATCACCATCGAGCATCATCATAATGGCTTGTCCGCGGGCTGGTTCGATTCCAACCGTATCGAACGGGCGATCGCCAACCTCGTACTGAATGCTTGCGAGGCAGTTCCTCTGGACTCGGGGCAGATCGTCATAACCACCACCGGGAATCGGACCTGCTTGGAAATCGGCGTTTGGGATAACGGGCCTGGCATCCCCCCGTCGATTCAGGATTCCATCTTTCAACCATTTGTGAGTTACGGAAAAGTCGAGGGCACCGGACTGGGACTTGTTATAGCGAAGAAGATTGTCGAGGATCATGGCGGGGAGATCTACCTGGATGCGAGAAGTGAGACTGGAACTCTATTCAGGATCACGATTCCTTTTGCTATTCCCAAGCGAGCAAGTCCGGAGGCGGGCAGTTCAATAAAATCTTCGACCGGTACTCTGAAAAGGGGACCGGCAACCACAGTTTCATTCAAGGGACGGCGGCCAACCTTTTCATCGAAGTAATTACTGATGTTTCACTTGTAGGGCGCGCGTCAGGCGATAGACCCGCGCCCGGAGATTCTGGAGGAAGATCATGAAGCTCGCCGTCCGTTCGACCGGCGCTCATCCTTGGCTGCGCGCGCACATCCTGCTGGCCGTCGCGGCGACCGTCTTCGCCACGACGGCCCTGCCCGCGCAGGTGGTGTTTCATGTGAGCTTGGGCCAAGCCTCGGCGACGTCGGTCTCCGGCCGGCTGCTGGTCTTCGCCAAGCCGCTCGGACCCGCCGACAAGAGGCCCGTCGCGGCGGTCGACATGGACCAGATCGATACCCACGCGACCGCCATCGCCGCTCAGGAGGTGGCGCACCTCGAGCCCGGCGCCACGGTCGAGCTCGACGCGGACGTCACGGCCTTCCCTACACCTTTCTCGCAGCTCAAGCCCGGCCGCTACGCCGTGCAGGCGGTGCTCGATCGCGACCATAGCTACAATTACACCGGACGCGGCCCTGGCGATCTCGTGAGCGGAGTCGTGGAGATGGACCTGCCCGGCGACGCAGCCCAGCTCCTGACGCTTGCGACCGCCATCCCTGAAGCCGATCCCCTCCAGCCCCTGTTCAACGTGCCGGCGGCGCTGAAGGAGGTCTATGCGGCGGCCAAGGCCGACATCCACCCGATCGACTTCACCAGCCCGGCGCTCAGCCGCTTCTGGGGCCGGCCGGTCGCCCTGCGCGGCTGGGTGGTGACCCCGCCGGACTATGCGGCCCATCCCGGCCAGCGCTATCCGACGGTCTACTACACCCAGGGCTTCGGCGGCTCGTTGCGCTCCCTCCACGACACCGCCGTCGCCCGGTGGGATGAGATGAAGACGGGCAAGGCGCCGCCGATGATCTGGGTGGGGATCGACCAGTCGAGCCCCACCGGCACGAGTGAGTTCGTCAACAGCGTCAACAATGGGCCGTGGGGCCAGGCGCTGACGGCCGAGCTGATCCCCCACCTGGAACGTCAATACCGCATGGACGCCAAGCCCTCGGGCCGCCTGCTGACCGGACACTCCTCCGGCGGCTGGGCGGTGCTGTGGCTGCAGGTGACCTATCCTAAACTGTTCGGCGGCGCTTGGCCCACCTCGCCCGACCCCAGCGATTTCCACTACTTCTTGGGCATCAACCTCTACGCCCCCAATGCCAACGTCTATCGCAAACCCGATGGGACGCCTTGGCCGCTGGCGCGCGACAAGGGCGAAATGCTGGTCGCCGTCGAGGACTACACGCGCCGGGAAGTCGTGGTCGGGGAGTATGGCGGCCAGCTGGCCTCTTGCGAGTGGGACTTCTCCCCACGCGGCGCCGGCGGGCTCCCGGTCCCTATGTTCGACCGCACGACAGGCGCGGTGGACTCGGCCGTGATCGCCTATTGGAAGGAGCACTACGACGTGGCCGAGCGCCTCCGCCGCCACTGGCCGGAGCTCAAGCGTGATCTCGACGGCAAGATCCACCTGACCGTCGGCTCGGCCGACACCTTCTATCTCGACGGTTCGGCGCACCTGCTGGAAGCGACGATGAAGGGGCTCGGGGCCAGGACCGACTTCCGCTACGTCGAAGGGCGCGGCCATTTCGACCTCTACACCGTGGGCGACGACCGCTGGGGCCTGTACAAGGCCATCGCATGGGAGATGTACGCGCTCGCCCGGCCGGGATCGAAGTCGCCGCCCGTCAGCGCCCCTCCGCCGCCAGCGCCGGCCCGCTGAGCGCGGCCGGATCGGCCAACTCGGCCGCGGCGGCCCAGCCGCCGTAATTCTCCTTGACTTTCACGCCGACCTGATTCGCGCCCTTCTTCAGGCGCGAAGCCATAGCGCCCCTCATGCTGACAGTGCCGAGGAACTGGATGTCGCGGCTGAACATCCTTGCCCGAGTACGCCACTACACGTCCACTGAGCATGCGGCCTACGTTTTCCGCAATGACGGCGACATCAGGAATGGCGACGAACGGATGTCCACGCAAAAACTAGCCGAACTTTCGCACTTGGGCACACCTGATTCGGTTAAGTGCTTTGGATTCAGTCTGGGTTAGGGAAAGGTCTTCACCACAAAACAACCTCCTACCGTACGGTTGATACCTCGATTTCGAAGCTCTGTTTTTGCGCCACCAAGCGCGGTGGCGGCTGGCTCGGCAACTGCAATTTCAGCTTCTCGATCAGCACCTTGGTGTCGGGAGAAGGCTGTGTGTAGCGCGGCAAAATCAACCAACGTTGATCGACCGTAGGAATCCACACGTCAATCATTTTGATTTCCGCTAACTTCTCCAACACCGCCGTAGGCGTCAACCCTGGGGCGTGCAGCAACAGACGCTGCTTCAGCGTCACTTGTAAACAGTAGGCAAGAAAGGCGATCAGAATGTGTGCGTCGGCGCGATGCTCCAATTGATGGCGGATCGGGCGGATGCAAAGTTCGCTTTTGAGTGATTTAAATACCGATTCGATCTGTGTCAACTGCACGTAGCGGGTCCACAGCGCGCTGGGATCTCCGGCGGTAAGGTTGGAGCGCAGCAAGTAGTGTCCGTCGCGCCATTCCGCCTCCTGGAGCTTTTGCTTGTCCACACGAAACTGGAAGGTCTCGCGGGTGACCGGCTGGCCTTCCTCCGGTACTTGCATCTGCACGAACTGGAAGGCGCGCCCCGCGGCTGCTTTCGCGGCGCCCAAACGCATCAGTAACTGGACCAGAGAGGGCAGGCTGCGCCGCATGGCACGGAGTTTTCTGAGCAAGCGAGCCAGACGTTTGCGGCGCATGGCGGTCTCTTTGGCTCTTCGTCCTTCACTCTTGGCCAGCACATAGAGTTCGCCGTCTTGCTCAAACAGTTTCACTTCCACCGACTCTCTGACCTTCTGCCAGGGCAGATCCAACCACTTCTTTTCACACTGCTGGATCTTGCCTTTTGGTGTTCCCACCAGATAGAAAATCTCGCGTGCCGGATCGCGCATCTCCTGCAAGATCTCTTCGGTGGGAATGCCGCGGTCCATCACCCACATGCGTCTTGCTTTCCCATAGGTCTTCTCAATCTGATCAAGAAAATCGCGGAGTGTGGTGCGATCACTGGTATTGCCGTCCAGGACTTCGTAGGCCAACGGGAAACCATCGGTGGTGATTACCAGTGCAATCACCAGCTGTAAACAGTCTGTCCGTTTATCGCGACTGTGACCGTACTTGGCCTTGGGGTTCTCTTCCATCGCACCTTCAAAGTACGTGCTCGTCAGGTCGTAGAGCAACACTTCAAATTCCGCCTGAAACAAATCGGCCCACTTCTGGCGCAGCCATAGAAAGAGTTCCTGCTTATGTTCGAGCACACGGTCCAGGCAACGATACAAGCGATCCTTTTCGGCCACGGAGAAATTTGTTCCCAGCAGCGTATCCATAGCGGTGGTCAGGTACCACTGGCGATGTACACGAAACTCGCTGCCCGAATCCAGCAGCTGGCTCACCACCAATAGCTGCAACACTTTTTCCCAAGGAACTTCTTCCCGTGTTCCAGCAAGGCGAGCATCCCAAAACTCATGCAAGCCCAGTTGCTGCCATAACTCGCACGCCAGCCAGCAGCTACCGAACAGCCGAGGGCAACGCAGTTCGAGACCGCTCAGTTTCACTTGCAGGCTGTCGATGGCATCGGCGGGAATCTCGCGGTCATCGGGAAACAAACTCAAGTTCGCATACTCTTGCTCTTGTTCATCAAATACGGACAGCGTCTTGCGCCAAGCCGCTTGTTGTTGATCGTTGATCTCGCCGAGATAGAGGACGGTTCGCTGCACCGTTTTGTCGGACGCGATGCGATGATTTTCTACGATGCTGAAGTAGCGATGATCCTTGCCGTCTTTTTTGCGATGGATGCTGCGCAGAAACATGCTGACAGCAGACTGCCAGAACTCCGGGGTATAAGGGAAGACCCTTGGTCTTCACTCTACCGTTTTTTCAGAGCGCGGCGATAGAAACACACAACTTAGCTGCGAAAATGATAGCGAAAATGCAGAAAATCGCTCCTAACTGCGAAAGTGCGGCTAGGAACCAGGTAAACGCGGTTGCTATCACACACCAGAAGGCGATGACGCTAACTAAGTGGGATCACCCAATAGGTACACGCCGAGATTCAACTCTTGGTTCGTTGACGCTTGGTACAACTTTGGCTACGTTCGGTCTAGGCTATTTCCTTCGGTGGCGGCAGAAACCGACCGATCAGGTGCCCGAGCTCTTTGCAGCAGCCGACGAAGACAGAGACGCCCAGAATGCCACTTTGTGTTCATCCAGGTAGTTTTTGATGGGAACGCTTCGCACGCCACCGGTGCCTTGCGTTTCCAAATATTGGATCGTCTGACCATCGCTCGTTGGCGACCAATGCGGAAGGCTACCTTGGCAACCTAGTCCTCCAGCGCTGTTAACCGCTGCCACTCAAGTTCGCGTGTCCGCTCCTGCAACCGTTTGGGGCTGAATCCAGGAAAGGCGATTTCCTGTCCTCACTGTGCGTCCGTTTCCGCGGGAATAATTATTGCCGTCACAATTTTTCGAGTGCCTTCTTCCACTTCGACTTTTTCGCCCTTCCCTCCGTACATCTTCAAGAACTCCGGCTGCCGCATGTCTTCCTGTAACTCCTCGAATGCCAACACTACAAAGCTACCGGGATTCAGCCCCCGCGCGATGAAGTGCCCATGCTCATCCGTCGGCTCTTGTTGGTACGAATCGGGACGCGCTCGATGCTCCAAATTTGGTACCACCGCAACCATGCCATACGCCACCGGTTGCCCTTTGCTATCCACCACATTACCCTCTATCATTGCGCCCTTCGCGCTCACTACCACATCCAAATACGCATCCCCATCCATCCCGAATCCGGAATCCGCCACATCCCTGCCCCCAACAATGACCGATTTCGTGTAGTAGTCGCGCAAGTTATCCGAATGCGCCCCAACCACCAACTGATAGTTCCCACGTGGCACGTTTTTCATCTCAAACGTTCCGTCACTGTTCACCGCCGAATTCGTACTCCTCTGAGAGTATGCCGCAGCGACCATCGCTCTGCTCGTTGACAACATCTCCGATGCATTTTCCTCCACGGGGCGCAAGCTCACGTTTAATTGTCTCCAATCAAATTTCTCTCCCGTATCCAGCCGGAATTTGCCGCGTATTTGCCCGCCCGGTACGGCTTGCAGTTGCACTCCCCCCACATCTGTCTTGTCCACCTCAATTGACGGAGTTAACTGCACCATCTGCACGTCCGGCTGCTGCCCTCCATTCAACATCCCCTTAACTACGATCATCATCGCTTCATAATTGCCCGGCAAAACATTCTGGCATTCGAACCGATTCCCCTCTTTCAACAGCTCTCCGCTGGACACCTCCTCATTGCCACTTTTCGAGAACAGAATAAGCTGTACCATCGCTCCAGTTGGCACTCCTGCTACGGTTCCGCTCACTCGGTACGAATGGCCCACATGGCTCATAAGCACGCCAAAATTCGCAGCCGCCTCCTCGCCAGAGCGTACCTCGACAACAACGGCCTGGCTCTTGTCCAACGTGCCCGGAAAGTATGTCGACGTGTAAACCAACCGCTCCTTTGCGTTTTCTTTCTCCTCAACAGGCACCGCCGTCGCCCGCTGCGGCGGTTGGGCCGAAATCAGGTATTTCCCGGGTCGCAAATCGGCAATCCGGTATTCACCAAGATCGTTTGTTGTGCCAGAGCCGGGACGATAGCGCTGTGCAGCTACTGCGCTCGTACCTGATATCGTGGCATTAACGCTGCCCCCCGCCATCGGATCTCCATCCGCGTCCACAATCTTTCCCGAAATCACCCCAGCGGATTGCATTCGAAACACCAATCCGCTCAGACTCTGGCCCGGTTGCAACGTGAACGTCCCTTGTCCGCCGCTCGCCACCGCCTGCACAAATCCGGGGTGTTCCAGAGTAACGGTGTATCTTCCTGGCATCATGTCTTCGATAGCGAATGTGCCATCCGCGCTTGTCGTCGCCGAATGGCGTCCGTTTGATTGCCCCGTTCCACCGAATACTTCGACATTTACCTTGCGGATCGGCTGTCCGCTTTTCGCTTCCACCACTTTTCCCTGAATGCTTTGTTTCTGCGCTTCCTTCGGCGCATCTGTTTGACTTGGGGAAGTTGCAGCAAGCACCAAGCAACAAAGCACAATTGACAGCCAACGCACCATAAACTTGCGGATATATTCCTCTCCTTCGCCCATGAGTCCTCCACTCGGCAGGAGTCTATCATGTGCAGAATTGGCCCTCCCGTTAGCGGAGTTGCAGAGGTACCTTATTGGGCAAGAGCGAGTGTTCAGGAGTCCAGGAGTCAGACGGTTGACTTGGATTATGCCGAGGTCTTTTTCAGCGCCAGCCCTACTAATCCGAGTGCGCCAACAGCAAGTAGCAGAAGACTAGATGGCTCCGGCACAGCTGTTGTCCCTTGCACCCTCACCGAGCCAGTCGTCGTCGTGTCGCTGAGAACTGCTCCGGTTGAATCCTGCAGAATTTCGTTCTCGATGGTGAAGACGCTTGTCCCAGGCGCCATGAGCATCTCCGGGTGTAAAATGGCAATTTGAGAATCGCATCAGCCAGCCACCTCCGTGGTGCGGTATTCCACCGCCTCTTTCGGTCTATCGCGAACGTGGTCATAGGAGGCTGGCGGCGCGAGCATACGAAGAAAAATGCACGAGCTGCATGTGGGGCTGCCTCATGGCGGTCGAACTGATCATTGATCAGTGGAATCCGAACCGACGCCGCTACCGAACCGAGACATTCTGCTATGGCCCTCTTTCTTGTCCTTTTTACAAATCTGGACCGGCGCGCAAAGCTCGTGGCCGTCGCGGCATGACCTATACGGAAGAGGACTGGATTGACGATGAGGCAGCTTCAACACCGCGGCCCGGACGAGTAAAGTAGCAACAGCACGAGGAACTCCGGCGATATCCGGACTCAGACCTGGCGAAGTTGGCTCTCCAAAATGGTCGATTCTATGCCTCAACTGAATTTTTGCGGAGCACACTGGGCGGGCAGCAGCAGCGACGGTAGCCGTCGGCCTCAGCCAGAGCCGCAGAAAACATCAAAAGCATCCAGGAAAAGGCCGAAAATGGTCTCAATAACGTGCGGAAACGGTTGCATCGCTCAATTCTACTAGAAGCTGTTGCATAACCGAGGACAAGCCTCTGAAATGACTATGGTTGACTTTGATGAAATGAGGGATAAGCAGAGTCAGCAGCGCCGAAGGAGGGCCGATGGCGCGATCCGGTCCGTTGCTGACCGAAGCGCAGTGGAAGAAAATCGCGCCCTTGCTCCCCAAGCCGCCCAAACAACGCAAAGGTGGTCGTCCGTGGATCGAGAATCGCCGTGTGCTGGAAGGGATTCTTTGGATTCCGCGGGGCGGGGCTCGCTGGCAGGACCTGCCGGAAAAATTCCCGCACCCTTCGACGCGCTGGCGGCGATTGCGAGACTGGGAGGAGCGGGGCATTTGGTTGAATATCTGGCGAACGTTTCTGAGGGAGTTAAACGAACGCCAGCAATTGAAATGGAGCGAAGCGTTTCTGGACGGCAGTTTTGCTCCGGCGAAAAAAGGGGCTGCGGAGTCGGAAAAACCAAGCGGGGCAAGGGGACGAAGTGGATGGTGCTGGTCGACGGCCGCGGTCTTCCTCTGGGAAACTATCTTCACTCTGCATCCCCGGCGGAAGTCAAACTCGCGGAGACGACGCTCGCGACGATCCGAGTAGGACGGAACCATCACTCGAGCCGACCGCGGCAAAAGCCGCTGCGCGTGATTGCCGACAAAGCCTACGACTGCGATCCGCTGCGGGAGCGCTTGCGGCAGCGCGGAATCGAACTGATCTGTCCGCACAAGAGGAATCACGTTCGACCGGCCACCCAGGACGGACGAGCCTTGCGACGTTACGAACGTCGATGGATCGTGGAACGCACCAATGCCTGGCTGGGAAACTTCCGACGCTTGGTCGTGCGCTACGATCGTTCGCTCACGATCTATGGCGCTTTTTTTCATATCGCCTGCTTCATGATCGTCTTACGGAGGGTTGTGCAATAGCTTCTAAGCCACTGACGCACGCCAATTTACGGAGCGAACGGATTAATTGCGGACGACGAGTTTTGTGGTACCAAGTTTGAGCGTACCTTTCCGGATGGCGCGCGCCATACTTGTGAGGTAGTGCACACCGAATTCCGCTGAATGGACCAGGACGTGGACAATCACGGCAGCAATGTAGTCAAGCCTCTGTATTTCCCTGCGGGCGTCGCCGATCCGGACAAGCGCGTCGCTTATATTGAAGACGGCGCAGCCGGAATTGAGGCGTTTGAGTTGGACGACTCGCACTCTGTATGGCGTAGCCCGATCGCGGCTCGTCCGGTCATTGTTCATAATGGGCGTCTTGCTGCGCTGCGCTCGATTTCGGAACCGCCGGACCGCCTTCAACTCGTTCTGCTCGACACGAATGATGCCGGACGGCTGCTGCGACAATCCGAGCCGGTTACGTTTCCTCCACAGATAGTTCCATCGATTGTGTCCGGCGCTGCGTTTCAATACTCCGCAGTCATTGAAGGAAACGACGTCTTCCAATGGTCGGCGCATACGCGCTACCTCGGCGGCGCCGCTCCGCCGTCCTATGTCCAGTCCCAGACAGGTGTCCGGCACAATGGAGTGCTGCGGATCAACCTGGTTACCGGCACGGTCGTTACTTCTTCTTCAGAAAATCCGGACCAGACGCAGTTACCCGCACCTTTGGAAACGGCCACTGTGATGACCGAGCCCTGGAGCATCGGTGATGAGCTTGCAGTGATCGTGGGCGAGATCGCCGGCGACCAACAGGTTCTCCGGCTGGAGAAATGGAGTCCTTCCACCGCGGCGCTGCGCCCACCGATACCACTAATTAATGGTGAAGCGCTCGTGCCCTATGTAACGCCAGACGGGCGTTATTTACTTATTCACTCCGAGTCTCAAGCCTTGCTACCCGTAAGCAATGACATCCCATGGTGGCTGTTCTCTGTCGAGAGGGGACAACAGATCGCACGCCTGAAGTATGAACGAGGTGCTGCGGAAGCCTGCGTGTTGGATTCTTTCGTCTACTACATTGCCGCCACGGCCATCAAAAGCGTCGAGATTGCAGTAATGTGGCAGCATGCCCTATCGCTGAAACCGGTAACACCAAGGCCGCCACTTAGACAATAGCTGACTTACCCGAGGATCTATCGATGGCCAGGAAGAAGAGGACAACGAAGACCACCCGCATCACCAATGCCGCAAAAAACACTGATAGCGAGCGACCAATAACTGCCGCAGATCGCCAGATAGCCAAAGCGCGAAAGTTAACTGTAGGCGAGGTCCACTTGTTGCAAACCAAACGTGGCTTAAGTCATGATGCGCTGCGCCAGGTATCGGAGAAGGTGCTACGCCGAGCCGTCCGCCGTCTGGATTACCCCGACTTGCCGCGCGCGCGGGAACGGAAGTTGTCATCGAGAATGGCGCGCGGCCGATAGCGGTCCTTCATTCTGCTGAGCCGGTGCGCCGTACCATCTCAGAGTGCATCGCACTGCTTCCTGAAGACTCGACGGCCACCATCGATCCAGACTTCGCCAAGGATGTGGAAGCAGCCGTTGAGAGCTATCGGGAACCGCTCGACCCGCCCGCATGGGACTGATCCTCGACTCTAGCGTGCTTGTCGCCGCCGAGCGCCAGGGATACAACGCGCGGCAGATGTTGGCCTCCATAGCTCGCAAAATCACTGAGACCGAAGTCGGCATCTCCGTAGTTACACTTATCGAGCTGGCGCATGGAGCGGCCCGTGCGGATACCTGAGCGAAAGGCCAAGCGGCAAAAGTTCATCGAAGAACTGCTGACGGCGATCCCGACTCATCCCGTCACGGTGCCTCTGGCTCTACGCGCCGGACAAATCGACGGCGAGAACCAAGCGCGGGGAATCCGAGTTCCTCTTCCCGATCTGCTCATCGGCGTAACCGCACTCGAACTCGGATACAGTGTGGGGACGGCCAATCTTCGCCACTTCCAACAGCTGCCCGGTCTGTCCATCGTGGAACTCTAGCCCAAGAAAAACCGTTCAAGCGTTCCGTCCTGCCTACATACAATCTCCGTCATTGCACTCGCCGCACAGGGGAAAGATAGTCTCTCCATTCAAGAAGCAGACGCCCTCGATTCACAGATTCACACGATCATGGTCACACACAAATGGATCGAGCGGATACATTCCCGATGATGCCGCGTTCGAGCAAATCAGCTACGAGATCACCACTTCGCATTTGAAGTTTGGCTGCGCCGAGAGCGCCATCGTCAACGGATCTTTTTCGAACAACGATGAAACGCGATCAGTGCGTCAGTTCTTCGGCTTTTTCTTGATACTGTCGAGGAATTCATACCGAGCGCGCTGCTTGTCGGGCACCGCATGGGCTTCCGCGCTGAGGTGCATCACCTGGTAGGCGTCTTGTTTGTATCCCGGCCAGTGCGGCAAGCCTTCACCGTTGGGATCTCCGGTTTTGGCGAAGTTGGTCCAATACGAACTCATTAAGTCTGATACTTTGTAATCTTCCGGGCGCCAGGGAAGATCTTTGGAAGGCAGCACCTCGAACACATATTCAATCTCACCGGCGTGGGGAGCTCTTGGCTCCTTATCTTCCGCTCCCTTATCTTCTGACTCTTCATCGTCATCGGACTTGTTGACGTGTGTCGACAAAGGAAGAGTCTGGTCGAAGCGATAGCGGAACACCGGAGCGTGTCCGGTTTTCAGTTGCAACTCCATCCACTTCCACGTCCCGAACGCAATGAAACGGTCACCCGCAAGGTCAGCAGCCGCGCGTTTGACCTCCGCCGCGGTTGTTGCCGGATAGAGCTTCAAAATCGTAGCGGCATTGGCACCGTAGAGAGAACGCACTTTCTTGGCGAAATTTTCCGGCGTCGGCTGCTCCTCTTCCAAAATGGATTCATAGCCGCCTTCATCGGCATTCCACCCGGCCAGCAATGTCACGTCATTTTGCTTTCCGGCAGCAAAAATTGCTTCTAGGCTTTCGGGCAGAAAATAGCCATCCACATTTGCGAAAAATCCCGGCGCCCCCTCTCTTGATGCGGCTTCCAGAATTTCGATCGTCGGCTTGGCGCGCAACGCTTCCAGGGAATCCGTTCCCAGGGCTTTCTTCGCGAATTCGGCATCGGTCTTTTCGGTTTCGCTGTGCGTCTTTGCATGACGCGTCGCGCTGAAAAAGGCTCCGCTCTCGCCGATGGCGCTCTGAAACAATCCTTTTGCAAGCGGCGATGCCATCAGCGCACTAACAGAAAATGAGCCGGCCGATTCGCCGAAGATGGTTACATTGTTCGGATCGCCACCGAATGCCGCGATATTCTGTTTTACCCACTTGAGTGCCGCGAGTTGGTCCATCAACCCATAATTGCCGGAAGCGTTGTGGCCCGATTCGCGCGCCAGTTCTGGATTCGAGAAGAATCCGAAAATGCCGAGCCGGTAGTTCATGCTTACGACCAGCACGCCTTTTTTGCTCAGATTTGCTGCGTCTTGCCGCGGTTCCGAACTTGCCCCGGCGTGAAAACCTCCACCATAAATCCATATCATCACCGGAAGAGGCGCTGGCGAATGCACTTCCGGCATCCACAAATTCAGGTACAGGCAATCTTCGCTCGGGCCTGGATCCGGAAAAACCATGTCGTCATAGACGTGCGTCTGAATGCAGCGCGCCCCGTACTCGGTCGCCTTTCTCACTCCGCTCCACGGCGTCGCCGGTTGCGGAGGCTTCCAGCGCAGCGGGCCTACAGGTGGCGCAGCATAAGGGATTCCTTTGAACGTGCGGACCTTGCCGTCAGTGCTGACCACGCCTTCCAGAACTCCATTGGCCGTTTGCTGCTGCACGTAGCGCAATTGCGCGCGCGGCAGTTGGGGCGTTAGAAGCGCGCTGGCCGATAACAAAAAGATCGAGCAGGGGTGAACTTTGAGGAGAATTGATTTGCTATGACGATTTCCTGGGAATTTTGCCGGCATGGTGATTTCAATTTACCACACGTCACGATTCGTAACTCGCGGAACTCTTACACGCGCGGCGTTGGCATCCCGGCGACAAGCACCATCGAACCGATTTTCCCAATCATCGATTGACCTCCCAGTCGAATCAGTTGCAGTAGGATCTATCCCGCTGCCTAGCAATTCACCAGGTCTTCGACGGCGGTCAGCAAACTATGGATGATTTGGGCAGGTAAATTGACGCGTTGGGATAAATTGGGATAAACGCTCACAGAGCGGCTGTGAACTCCTGGTTGGAATCCAGGCGATCAATTGCAGTTTCCAACCCCAGTAAACGCATTGAGTCAACATCAAAAACGCGAGAAATGGCGGATCGATCAGGGCCTTCCACGCTCGACCGTCTGGTATCTGACGAAGCAAAAGATTTCATGCATCCACGTGGCAGAGGTGGGGCTCGCCGATGCGTCGGACGCGGTCATTTTAGACTACGCTCGAGAAGAAGGGCGCGTCATCGTAACTCTGGACGCGGATTTTCATCCTCTGCTGGCTCTCACCGGTGCCACATTTCCTTCGGTCATTCGTGTCCGCATCGAGGTACTTCGGGCTGAGATCTTGGCGGGCCCGTACTGGCTTGTGCTCTCGGACTTACTCGTGACATCAGGACGGGGGATGCCGATTTCTTTGGAACCGGTATCGCAGCTGGACCACAATCGCATCGAGATCTTCCTCGAGGGACAGGCAACGCCAGTGGATCCTACGGTCAGTTTATCGTCTCTGGCCCACCGTCATTGTCGTCGTCTTCGCGCAGGTCCTCGAACCACGGCTCGACCGGCTTGGCTCCTGCCACTGGCGGCGAGTACCGGGTCCAGGTTGCAAGTTCCGAGATACTCTTCGTCCACTCATCGAGGGTGGCCTTGAACGTCCGCGCCAGTCGGTCGAACTCGGCATGCGGGTCCTTCTCTGCCTTGCGGCGGTCGGGGTCGTCCCAGACGCGGGGAAGGTGGACGATCCGGAATCCAGAGATCGCCAGACCCTTCAAGGAAACGACGCCATCGGGTTGGCAGTGGGCCAGCACGTCGACATCCTCGTGCGCGCCAAGGACAGCGACAATGCGCCCCTCCTTCTCCTCGACTTCGGCAAAGGCTCCATGGATCTTCTCCAGAATCGATGCGGTCCAGGCTCCGAATAACTCGGGCTCGGGCATTGCCGTCGTCGAACCGTAAGGGAGCCTGGCGTGGAGCCAGAGGTCCACTCGCTTCCACCTGCGCTCGGTTCTAGGCAGTCGCTTCTTCCTGCCAATGAGCTCCGTGAGGAGGTCTTCTTCGCGCGCGTACGATCGAGCAGCGTCGAAGGGGCTCCATGCGAAGCCGATCTCAGCCGAGACGTGAAAGGGCTCGGTGCTCGGAGGTGCGGCTCCGTGGGCATAGACCTTCCAATGCCGCACAGTGTTCGCGAGCTCGATGGTCTCGACACGTTGGAGGCCATGGAAGTGAAGACTATTCCGCTGAAGAGCAGCTTCCAGCTGGTCACGGAACTCGTCGTAGCGCACGATCGTTCCTCCAGAGAGATTTGTCACTGCACGATAGCATAAGCGTGCGGATCTACACCTGAACCCGAGCAGGGTTCAGGTGTAAGGCACAGCGAATGCAGCGCCAAAACCTAAGACGCTGAACTGGCCATACTTAACTTTCCGCGTTCGGACAATAATCCCGCGGGATCGGGTCGCAACAACACGATTCGATAGCATGTTGGAAAATATGGAAAATGGGGCGCTAGCGTAAGTGCTTGATTTAATGGAGCGGCCTATCGGAATCGAACCGACACCTGAACCTTGGCAAGGTTCCGTACTACCACTATACTAAGGCCGCTTAAAGCTCTTCTTTTATAGCATGCTTCCGGGAACAACTTCAAATCTTCACCGGCATTTGTGCGGAAAATGGAGCGCTCAGGAAACTTGAGTTACTCGTGCGGATTTCACCACCGGCGAGCGCCGCTGGCGCTCCGCGAATCGCGTAGCTTTTTCTTTGTTTGTATACACACGGCCGAATGTTTCGCCATCCGCATAATTCACGGTGACCAGGAAATGGTGATGACGACGCCGGCGATCCTTGCCAAATTGCGACTTTTCATCACGCACGGACTTTTTTGGGCCTTTGCTAGCTGTTTTTGCCACGGTAAATGCCTCTGCGGTGCGAAGATTGAAGCGCAACTATGACAAGGAAATTCAAGGCGCGCAAGTGTCTGGCAAGATAGTAACCCGTATCTTATCGGTTGTTTGTCAGTTTTCGGCGCTCGCAAGAAAAGAATTTCAGTTCACCGGCCTGTAACCGACTGGAGAAAGCCGCGGCTGGCACGCATCACAAATTGCAGGCCATGCAGACCGCTGTTATCCAGGGAATCCACTTCACTTCCCCGCAAATTA
Organism: Candidatus Acidiferrales bacterium; assembly: GCA_963839315.1. Lineage (GTDB taxonomy): Bacteria > Acidobacteriota > Terriglobia > Acidiferrales > UBA7541 > Acidiferrum. The sequence continues at coordinate 96,803 of CAWIUU010000026.1, read as the reverse complement.
AAGCTCAGATGGACGCCGGTGAGTTGGTCCGAAGGTGGGGTGTGCGTAGCGAGATGGCCAGAACTAAACATGCCTAAACTTGGAAGCGTTCCACCGCCCGGAAGACCCAGAACAAAATTTGCTGTTGTGACGTCGCTTTCAATTCCCACAACTTTCAAGCGCCCATGCCATAGCGACGCAAGCGGTAATCTCACTTGGTCAACGAACGGAGTATCGTTGCAGTAGAAGGCCGCTTCCATGCGATCAATAGTCGTCAGATTGTTCGTCTGCAGTGGCTTTGCAAAAGGCTTCGCCACAGTCCCGAACTGCGTAAACGAAGTGCTATGCTGGCTAGTGGGCTGATGAAGTGGCTCCTGCGGCAGCAGCCCGGATGCAGTACCGAACAAAGGCCAAATCCACGAGAGTTTTATGGAATCCAGCTTAACGACAGGCGAATTGCTTTGCTGTGCCGACGCAGGAACCGAAAGCGTAATTGTCAGAACGAACCCCAGCATCGCCAAGTGGTAGGTCGACTTGCTTGACACTGCGACCATGCGCTCCCCGTCCGAGCCTGAATCTAATGCGCGAAACATACTCGAGGGAGAGTCACGTGTCTACTGTAAAAAGTTGCAGCGGCTGGCCGAAACTTGCGCTGTCATGGCGAGCTACCCCCCTAAACCCTTGCATCTAAAGGATAGAGCCAAAGAGAAGCGGAAAAGCAGTCTCACCTGAGCAGGTCATTTCTCGCAATTTTGGTCTCAACGAAACATTTAGCCAGTTTTTACGTCTTTATTGATGAGGGTTAGCTAAGCTGCGAGCGGCGAATAAGGATGCGCCGATGTTGACAATACAAAAACTACCACCAGTTGTTGAAGACCTCCGGCATCATACTCCGGAGGAACTGCTTGAACTACGCCTGCTCCTGAACACCGGTGCATTAGGCCGCCCCGATCGCCGCCGTCCCGGTTTCTATGAAATCGATGGTGTTTCCAACGTATATTATGTGTTTCGCTATCCCACGGGTCATAAGGTGCTGCTCGTGGCTGCTTGGGATCGCACTTCCGACCCTGTTGCTGAAATGGCGGCTTGCTCCTGCCCTGCGGCGTAAACAGTCACAGATAATATCACTCTAGCCTTTAGAAGGAAGATGGGGCGCGTGTGCACCCCCGAGTCTCCGCATAATGAACCAGACCACTACGTTAGGGCTTGGGTTCAGCCGCGGGCATAACGTTCTTCAGCGGTTGTGAACTTTGTTCCTGCAGTTCCGGGTGTGGCAACGATTTGCGCGGCAGCATCTGGTCGCGCATCGCCGCGTTGTAGACGAAGGTGGCTTCTACCAGCGCAGCTTGCGCAAGATCTTCCGCTTGCAGCCGTTCGTACAAGTCCATGTTTGAGTGATGCGTTCGCGATTCGTAGTCTAGCGGATCTTGAATGAATTGAAATCCGGGAATGCCGATGGCGTCAAAACTGAGGTGATCCGTGCCGCCGGTGTTACGCATCGTCAGCGTGGTGACTCCCAGGTCTTTCAACGGTGCGATCCATTGCGCAAAAATGGGCGCGATCGCCGCATTTCCCTGCAAGTACACGCCGCGAATTTTGCCGCTGCCGTTGTCCACATTGAAATAGCCAGAAACCTTCTGCTGCTCCGGTTTCAGTTCTAGTGGTCCGGTTATTTTCCGCAAACGCTCGGGGAGCTTGAGTTGGTCCGGCTCGGTTGAACGCGGCGTGATTCCAAAATGCTGATTGGCATAGCCGAAGGAACCCAGCAAGCCCTGTTCTTCACCGGTCCAGAGCGCCACCCGGATAGTCCGCCGTGGCTTCACATGTAGAGCAGTGAGGATGCGCATCACTTCCATCGCCACCACGCTTCCCGCGCCATTATCGGTAGCCCCAGTCGCCGATGCCCAGCTATCCAGGTGTCCTCCGACCATCACCACTTCGTCTTTCAGCTTCGGGTCCGTTCCTGGAATTTCGGCAACGGTGTCAAAACCATGCTCATGCTCGCCGTAAAACTTCGTCTCGATGTTCAGCTCAATCGTAACCGGCACGTTGGCCTTTAACAACCGGAATACCCGCCCATAATTCTCGATGGCGGTTACCGCCAGCGGGACGGGATTTGCATGCTCTTTCACATATACCGAACGTCCAAACGCGGAACCATTGTCATCAAAGATCGTTCCCCCGGACCCTCCACTGTTCAGCGCGTCGCGACTCGGCAGAATCACTGCCCCCACATGTTCGGCCGCCAGAAATTGCCCCAGCTTTTCGCGAAACTCCGCTCGCCGCAAAAAACGCTGGCGCGCGTCCTGGTCGCCCGGGAGGCGAATCGGGTACTCCTGAAGTTTGGCAAGCTCTGTCTCGTCGTATCGGGTGGAAAGGGGCTTATCCACCGGCTTCACTTCGCGCATCTCACCGAGAAAAAGAATCTTTCCGGCAAGCTTGCCCTTGTACTTCTCGAAATCCTTTTCTTCCTGAATGTCCGCCCAGACGGCCGCGCCATTCACAACTCCGTTTGTGGATGGCGACCAAGGCGCCGCCTGCGCGATAAATACCGCTTTATCCGGCGAGGTCATGCGCACCCAGGTGTTCAGTTGCTCCCAACCCATCCCAAACTCGCCCCAATCCTCCAGACGAGCGTTGCTGCAGCCCATGGCGGTGAACTGGTCTCTTGTCCACTCGTTTGCGTGCTTTAAGTTGGGCGAACCTGTCAAGCGCGGACCAATGCCATCCATCAGCGCGGAAGCGTATTCCATAATATGCGAATGGACGGTGGCTTCCTCGCGGATGCCTCCGTACATCGAATAGTCGAGCGCCTCCTGCGCCGGCTGCGGCATTTCGTAAGAGGGCTGCGCAGGCTCTTTCGCTGCAGATGGCTTCTTATTCTGGTCGGCCGCGAAAACAGTAATTGCGACGCATACTGCCATGATCGCTAGGACGAACGACACTTTTGTTGGGCGCATCAAGGGTTCCTTGGGTAGAAATGAACTTTTGGAGAATAACAAAAGTGAATGAATTCGCAAACTTATGGAGATGTTTTAGGAACAATGCGGCGCGGCTCACGTTCTTGTTAATGGAAGCAAGCTCACCCGAATACCTGATGGTAATTCGTTATTTTTTCTCAAAGTTCAGCGAGGCGGAATTAATGCAATAGCGTAATCCCGTAGGTCGCGGCCCATCGTCGAAGACGTGCCCAAGGTGAGCGTCGCAGCGGCTGCAGCGGACCTCAGTCCGCACTATGCCGTGCGAATAATCGCTTTCCGTTTCCACGACCGTATCTTCCGACGGGGCCGTGAAACTCGGCCAGCCGCAACCAGAATCAAATTTGGCCTCGGAGAGAAATAGCGGCTGTCCGCAACAGACGCACTTGTAGATTCCAGGGGCTTGCGTGGACTCGTATTCACCGGTGAAGGGCGGTTCGGTGCCTTTCTGCCGGGTTACGTAGTACTGATTGAGGGTCAGCTGTTTTTTCCACTCGGCATCCGGCTTTTGCACTTTTTCTGCCATCGAGATCTCTCCTGGGAACACTCGTTTGATGCTCGTCTGCCAGTATCAGATTCAGCGCAAGGTCTTGACGTTTGGCGCGCCGCATCCAAAAATGTATAACGACCTACATTCCGTAGGCCACACAGCATGGCTGAAATGATCGAGCAGAAGTATCCCGATAAGCGCCGGAGTCGTCGCGCGAAAATTGTGAAGCCACTCCGTGTGCGCCCGTCCGAGCCGCGAGACGAACACTTCGAAGACCTGCCGGTTAGCGTAAACGCTTCAAAAGAAGGGATTTATTTTCACACTAGGCGCGCGAACTATTATAAAGGCATGCGTGTTTTTGTCACTTTTCCCTTTACCTCTCCACACGACCCAATGAACTGTGAATATGTGGGTGAGGTAGTTCGAGTGGAAAATCTCCCCAATGGGAGGTTCGGTGTGGCACTCCACCTCACTATGACCATGAACTATAGCTCGGGGGCTCCCCCAGGTTCCATCTCGCGCGTATAACATCGAAAACTCAAATACGACCTAGGCGAAGTTTGGATTGGTAAGATTCGCCTGCAATTCTGTATGTTGGGGGTGAAATGACGTTCCGGGCGCATCGACACCACCATCGCCACGGCTTCCTGCCGCGCCCGCATTGGTCTGCATAGAGCTTTCGTAACTTAAGCACTAACAGCCCGCTGGCGCGAGATGCCCCGGCGGGATTTTTGTTTTTTGGAGGTTGCGGTGAAACTGGCGTTTGGAAGAATGGATGGGCTGGTTCCAGCGATTATTCAGGATTACGCCACGAATGAAGTTCTGATGCTCGGCTTCGTAAACGAGGATGCGCTGGGTTGCACACAGCGCTCTCGGGAAGTGCATTTCTTTAGCCGTTCGCGAAAGCGCCTCTGGAAAAAAGGTGAGTCCAGTGGTCATGTGCTGCGCGTGAAGGAGATTCTGGTGGATTGCGACGCCGACGCTCTATTGATCCGGGTGGAAGCAATCGGACCTGGAGTTTGCCATGAGGGCTACAGATCCTGCTTCTTCCGCCAGTTAGAAATTGACGGTGCGATGCGCGTGATTGCCGAAAAAACCTTTTCGGAAACAGAAGTCTACGGCAGAAGGGAGTCGGAATGAGCCTCCTCCGCCTGGGAATCCCAAAAGGGAGTCTGCAAGATGCCACGGTGGAACTGCTGGCACACGCAGGATGGAAAGTGACTCTCAGTTCGCGAAGTTACGTCCCTGCAATTGATGACCCGGAGATGGATTGCCTGCTCGTGCGCGCACAAGAAATGGCTCGCTACGTGGAATCCGGCGCATTGGACGCGGGGATCACAGGTCACGATTGGGTGGTGGAGACACGCGCCGATGTGCTTGAGTTCGCAGAACTCATTTATGCGAAACAGCGGTTGGCGCGCGTAAAGTGGGTACTTGCAGTCCCGGAAGATTCATCTATTCACCAACCGCAAGATCTGGAAGGCAAGGTGATTGCCACGGAAGTGGTTGGCATCACGGAAAAGTATCTAGCCCGGCATGGAGTGAAAGCGCGCGTGGAGTTTTCTTGGGGCGCAACGGAAGTGAAAGCGCCGCAACTCGCGGATGCCATCGTGGAAGTTACGGAAACGGGGTCGTCCTTACGAGCAAACCACTTGAGAATTCTGGATACCGTGCTGGAATCTTCAACTGTTTTCATCATGAACCGTAAGGCGGCAGAAAATCCGGCGAAGAGGGAGAAAGTAGAGAACCTGGTGCTGATGTTGCAGGGCGCTATTGCGGCCGCGACGAAAGTGGGGTTGATGCTCAACGTAAAACGCCAGGACCTTGCGGGTGTTTTAAATGTATTGCCAGCACTTAAGAATCCAACCATCTCCGCTCTGAGTGATTCCGACTGGGTGGCCGTCAATACCATCGTGGAAGAAGCTGTGGTGCGGCAGATTCTGCCCAAGCTGAAAACGGCGAAGGCACAAGGGATCGTGGAGTACCCACTGAACAAGATCGTACTCTGATGCGCATTCTTAAACTCACAGAAGAAACAGTGGAGGACCTATTGGCGAGCCGCCAACGTAAAGATCAGGCGGCGCTGCAATCTGCGGCTCGCATTGTTGCCAACGTGCGCGAGAATGGTGACAAAGCACTAGATCAATGGACGAAGAGGCTGGACGGCAGGAATCTGAAACGAACTGGGCTTTGGATTTCCCACAAAGAGGGTCAAGCAGCCCACAAGCGTGTCAGCCGGGAGTTTCTGCGCGCGGTGGCGCATGCCGCAGAAAATGTTCGTCGCGTGGCCCTGCGACAGAAACCCCGTGAATGGAAGATGCAGGTGGAGCCGGGCGTAAGCGTAGGGCAAATTGTGCGGCCGATTGAAACTATCGGATGCTACATTCCCGGTGGGCAGTTTGCGCTGGTATCCACACTGGTTATGACAGTGGTTCCCGCAAAGGTTGCAGGAGTGCGTCGTATCATTGCGGTTTGCCCGCGACCGAATGACGAATTGCTGGCCGTGGCCGATCTGTTGGGTGTAACCGAACTCGCGCAAGTCGGGGGCGCGCAGGCTATCGCCGCGCTGGCCTACGGCACGAAGCGTATGCCGCCCGTGGAAAAGATTTTTGGGCCGGGAAATCGTTACGTAACTGCTGCGAAGCAGATTGTAAGCGCAGACTGCGCGATCGATTTCCCCGCGGGACCAACGGAGGCTATTGTGTTGGCGAATCACGGGAATCCACAGTGGATCGCAGCGGATTTGCTGGCGCAAGCGGAACATGCGCCCGATGCCGGAAGCTTTCTTGTGACAACTTCGGGTACTTTCGCAAAGCGCGTGCAAACGGAGGTGTCGACCCAATTGGCTGTTTTGCCTATGGACAACCCGGCGCAGATTTCGATTCGCAAAACTGGCGCGATTCTCCTGGCCGAGTCGTGGAGTGATGCTTGCACATTTGTAAACCGCTTTGCGCCGGAACACATAAGCCTTCCAGAAAAGGGAATATCAGCATTGCGCGAAATACACTCAGCCGGAACTGTTTTCGTTGGGCCTCTCAGCGCCCAACCGTTTGGGGATTACGCCAGCGGAAGCAACCACGTCCTGCCAACAGGCGGGTGGGCGCGGAGGCGTGGAGGACTATCTGTGGGTGATTTTGTGAAACGCATAAGCGTTCAAACAATCGATCGCTCTGGGTACAAGCGCATGGCAAAAGACGTAGTGACTTTGGCACGTGCCGAAGGGCTGCTGGCGCACGCGAATGCGGTCGAGGTGCGGCGATGAAAGTAAGCTTGCCAGTGCGCAAAGCCATTCTGAGGCGACGCACCTACGAAACGCCCGCTGAAGGCCGTTCAGGGAAAATTCGGCTGGACTTCAATGAAAACACTTCTGGCTGTGGAAGGGCAGCCCAACAGGCCCTGGCTCGATTAAGCGCCAAAAAGCTAGCGATGTACCCGGAGTACGTGGGGCCAACAAAGAAATTCGCGAGCTATTTTCGCGTGCGGCCTGATGAACTGGCGCTGACGAATGGAGGCGATGACGCGCTGCGCGTTTTCTTCGACACATTTGTTGAGCCGGGCAGCCATATCCTGATCTGCGAGCCAACATTTCCCATGTATCGGTATTACGCCGAAATCGCTGGCGCCAAGGTGGAAGCTCTACGCTACTCCACTGCAATGGCATTTCCACTCGACGAAGCCCTCGCCGCCCTCCGAAAGAAGCCGCGCGTCTTGTTCCTCGCCAACCCGAATAATCCCACGGGGACACTCGTAGCCAAAGGTGATCTTACAAAAATCCTGCGCGCGGCGACCGAGACGATCATTGTGTTGGATGAAGCTTACTCCGAGTTTTCCGGAGAATCGGTTGTGTCATGGATTCGCCGATATCCGCACCTGTTTGTCGCGAAAACGTTTTCGAAGGCTGCCGGGCTCGCAGGCTTGCGGCTCGGTGCGGTAATCGCCCAACGGGAATCTCTAGCGCTCGTGAAGCGCGCGCTGCCTCCTTACCCTGTGAACGTTGGAGCCTTAGCCGCTGGTGTGGCCGCCATTGAGGATAAGAGGACCATCAGCGGTTACGTGCGCAAAGTAAACCGCCTTCGCGACTGGTTTGCCGGCAAACTGGAACAGCGAAACGTACGTGTATTCCCGAGCGCTGGTAATTTTCTATTAGCCGATTTCGGTAACGCCGGCCCCACTCTATTCCGCAAGTGGGAACGCCAAGGAATACTGGTGCGTGAAAGAAGCAAGGATCTTGGGCCAGGTTTCATGCGGATCACCATCGGAACGGAATCGGAGTTGAGAAAGCTTCTACGATCGATTCCGCGAGTTATGTAAAGAGAATGGCAAGAATTGCGCAGATTCGGCGAAATACGAAGGAAACTAAGATACATCTCCGCTTGAATATAGATGGACGCGGCAAAGCGGAGATTTCCACGGGGATTCCCTTCTTCGATCATATGTTGGACCTTGTGGCTCGCCACGGGGGGCTTGATCTCCGCTTGGTGGCGAAAGGCGATCTGGAAGTCGATCAGCACCACACCGTAGAAGACGTCGGCATAGCGCTGGGCGAGGCAGTCAACGCGGCGCTCCGGAACAGGAAAGGGATTCTTCGCGCCGGCTACTTCCTGATGCCTATGGACGAAACACTTGCCGCGGCTGCTGTCGATCTGGGCGGCCGGGCGTTCTGCGTGGTGAAAGCACGATTTTCTGCCAAGCGCGTCGGCAATTTCCAGACTGAACTGGTTGAGGACTTCTTCCAGGGGTTTGCGCATGCGGCGCGGGCCAACGTTCACCTGCGCATCTTGTATGGCCGCTCTTCCCACCACCAGGTTGAAGCGGTATTCAAGGCATTTGCGCGTGCCCTGCGCTTCGCTGTGTCGCGCGATAAGCAATTGCGTAATGTGTTGCCAAGCACAAAGGAATTGCTGTGAACGTTGTCCTGATCGACTACGACGCAGGTAACGTTTCGTCAGTTGCATGCGCGCTGGGCCGGCTCGGTGTCGAGGCAACGACGTCGAACCAGGCGGCAGAACTTGCTCGCGCGGATCGCCTCATCCTTCCTGGCGTCGGCCATTGTGCTGCCCTGATCAACGCTCTGGACGCACAAGAGCTTAGGAAGCCACTGTTGGACGTGATCTCACGGGGTGTGCCTTTTCTTGGGATCTGCTTGGGCCTGCAGGCTTTCTATGAGTCGAGCGACGAAGCGCCTGAATTGTCGGGCCTTGGCTTATTCAAGGGAAAGGTCACACATCTCCCCGAAGGCGTGAAGCTGCCACATATGGGTTGGAATCAACTGCAGCCCGTTCGCTCGAGTATCCTGCTTCGCGGCATTGCTCCTGAATCGTATTTCTATTTTGCACATTCCTTCGCTGCGCCGGTTGCCGGCCCGGAAAGCGTCGCCGTGTGCAACCACGGGCGCGATTTCGTCGCCGTAGTTGAGTGCAAGAATATCTTCGGCGTGCAATTTCATCCGGAAAAGAGTGGCGTCCCTGGCGCGAAACTGCTTGAAAACTTCCTTGGACAGGCCGCATGAGCCTGGCGCGACGCATTGTCCCTTGCCTCGATACTGACGGAGTGCGCGTAGTGAAAGGCGTGCACTTCGAGCATTTACGCGACGCGGGGGATCCTGCGGAACTCGCGGCCCGCTACAATGCGGAAGGCGCCGACGAATTAGTTTTGCTCGACATTGCCGCATCGCGCGACAATCAACCCACTTTCCTAGACACTGTTCGACGCGTGGCGGCACAACTGGCGATTCCCCTCACGGCCGGCGGCGGCATTCGTTCCCTGGAAAATGCGCGCGCGGTAGTCCGTGCGGGTGCGGACAAGGTCACGGTGAACACTGCGGCGGTGGAACACCCCGAACTCCTTAGCGAACTCTCGCGTGAATTTGGGGCTCAGGCGGTGGTGCTGGCGATTGATGCCAAAAGAGAGGCTGGGCAATGGAAAGTGCATGTGCGCGGCGGGAGAGTAGCGACCGTTTTGGACGCGGAGGACTGGGCGCGGCGTGGCGTGGAACTGGGCGCGGGAGAAATCCTGTTGACGTCAATGGACCACGATGGAACTCAATCCGGGTTTGATGTAGAACTGACCGTCGCCGTCGGCCGCAGCGTATCCGTACCTGTCATCGCTTCTGGCGGAGCAAAACTACCAGTCCATTTTCTAGAGGTGTTTACCACCGGCGCTGCCGATGCTGCCTTGGCTGCTTCAATTTTTCACGACAAGCTGCAATCGATCCGCAGCTTGAAATCGTACTTGCGCGAAAACGGCGTTGAGGTGAGGTTGCCGTGCTGATTCCTTGCATCGACCTGCAGAGCGGGCAAGCCGTGCAGTTGGTGAACGGGCGGAAGCGCGAACTGGCGATCGCAGACGTTTTTGGTCTGCTGGATCGCTTCCAAGGCTACAAGTGGCTGCATGTGATTGACTTGGATGCCGCCATGCGCAAGGGAAACAACAATCGTTTGGTCAGAGCTCTCTGTCAGCGTGCTACCCGGGAATACGACATGAAGGTGCGAGTGGGCGGCGGGATTCGCACCGTGCGACGTGCCGAAGAACTCGTAAAACTGGGCGCGAGGCAGGTGATTGTGGGAAGCGCTGCATTTCAGTATGGCCGGCCAAGCTTGCGTTTCCTGAAGAGACTCACTGACTGTGTTGGCAGGAAGCACGTACTGATTGCTCTCGATACCGCGAAGGGACGGATAGCAGTTAAAGGATGGCGCAAGTCGCTGACCATCGCACCGGAAGAAGCGATAAATGAGCTCACGCCTTATTGCGGTGGATTTCTTTGCACGGACGTCGATCGCGAAGGAACGATGAGTGGAGCAAATCTGGAGTGGTTTCGTCTTTTGCGCACGGTCACCAGACTCCCCATTGTTGCCGCTGGCGGAATCTCCAGTAGTCGCGAAATCCATGCGCTGGAAAGAATGGGCATGGATGCCGCCGTAGGGATGGCTCTTTACAAGAGCCGCTTGCGTTAGGATTCTCCGTTAACAGGAGAATAGCGTGGTCAGCGCAGGTCAGCGCTTTTCTCGCCGCCGCGCGTGCAGTACGATACTGGGCATGCGGACAATTAGCCTGCAATTCCCTTTCGTGCCACTGCAGCGCGTTTCATTCCGCGAATGGAAGAAATGAGGAACTATGCTGGTATCGTTTCGTCCGTGCGGCCCCAAAGACCACGCTAAATTGTTGAAACTTATCTGCGCTTACTATCGCTTCGACAAAATCCGATACGATCGACGCTCCCTAAGCAAGGGGCTCGACACGCTTCTGCGCAATGTTTCCCAGGGACAAACCTGGCTGATGGAGAACCACAAGAGAGCCGTGGGCTATGCGGTTCTCACGTACAATTTTGATCTGGAGTACGGCGGCATCGAAGGGATGCTGACGGACCTGTATGTGGACAAACGCTACCGCAACAAAAGCATTGGTTCGTTGGCCCTATTCGAAATTGAGGATTTCTGTCGTGAGCGGGGCATTCGCGCGATTGAGCTGCAGGTGTTGCGCCACAACCGCAGCGCGGAGACGTTTTATCGCAAGTCAGGCTTCCACATTCTACCGCGAACGGTAATGATGATGGCGGTGCGGCCAGAGGAAGTGGCGCACCCGCTGCGTGCTATCGCAAGTAGGCGTCGGTAATGTACTGCTGAACCATGCGCTGGGTGTTGAAAAACGACCCGTTGATGGCGATAGCGTGGTGCATCACTTCCAGGTAGCGTTTCCGGTCCTCGTAGAACATCGGCAAGATTACGGTTTCCAATTTGGAGTAAAGATTCTCGGCATCAATGGCATTGTCGGCTTCAGATTCGTGGCTGGGCTCGCCGCGATGTGGTTCCCCAATCGACCAACCCGTGATCCCTTCGATGTGGCCTTCCACCCACCAGCCATCCAGTATGCTGAGGCTCGGCACACCGTTCAAGGCAGCCTTCATTCCGCTCGTGCCGGAGGCTTCCAGCGGGTATTGCGGTGTGTTGAGCCACAGATCCACGCCAGAAGTAAGCTTGCCCCCAAGGTCCATGTTGTAATCGTCGAGAAAAACGACGCTGACAGCCTTTTTGAGCGCTTTTTTCGCCTTGAAGATGTGCTTGATGATTTCTTTGCCTCCGGCATCGCGCGGATGGGCCTTGCCAGCATAGATAATCTGGAAGCTGCCAACGTTTTTGGCAATTTGACGCAGACGGTCGAGGTCGCTGAGAATCAAGTCAGCTCTTTTGTAACCGGTAGCGCGTCGCGCAAAGCCAATTGTGAATGCCTCAGAGTCCAGTTTCAGTCCGGTTTTCTTTCGAACGGTCTCCAGAAGGTCATGCTTCGCAAGCAGGTGCGCGGTCCAGACTTCTTCCGGAGGAAAACCTAAAGCCGCGCGCAAACTGTAATTGTCTTCGCGCCAGGAAGGAATGTAACGGTCGAAAAGGTCGCGGAACGGCGGTGAAGTCCAAGACGCGGCATGAACGCCGTTGGTGATGGCTTCGATGGGAACATTAGGAAACATTTTTCGTGATACTTCGCCGTGCAGTTTCGCCACCCCATTCACGAAACTGCTCAGACTGAGCGCGAGATAGGTCATGTTGACGGAGGCACCGCGCCGGGCTGCCTCCAGAAAATCCGGAAAGGATTGTTCCGCCTGCAAAATACTCTTTACCAGGTCGCTCGAAGTAGCGTCCTTTTCATCGAAAAACCGTACTTGGTCCGGGACTAGCCGGTTCAGGAACTCGACGGGAAACTTGTCATGGCCGGCGGGCACAGGGGTATGCGTCGTAAATACGCATTTGTTGCGAACTTTTTCAATATCCTCGCCCTTCACAGAAGTGCGGCCGGCGCGCTTGGTCTCTTCGTCCAATAATTCCATGGTGAGAAGCGCTGCGTGGCCCTCATTCATGTGGTAGCGCATCAGTTCTGTGTGTCCCAGGGCCCGCAACATGCGCACTCCCCCGATACCGAGCAGCACCTCCTGGGACAGGCGGTAGTAAGGATCGCCGCCGTATAGCGATCCGGTTAGCTCCCGGTCTCGGGCATCGTTCAATGGTAAATCTGCGTCGAGAAAATAAATGGGAACCTCGTAACCGCGAACGCCTTTCGCCGTATAGCGCCATGCACGCAGTTCGACCCGCCGATTTTCCAATGTAACGGATACCCGTGGCGACTCTTCCTCGAGGAATTTCTCGACTTCCCATTCGACGGGCTCTTCGGTTTGTGTTCCGTCTTCTGCCAACCGCTGGCGGAAAAACCCTTTGCGATACAACAGGGAAACCGCGACCATGGGAAGCCGGATGTCCGCGGCCGCGCGAATGGTGTCTCCTGCCAAAACTCCCAGGCCACCGCTATAGCTGGGCATTGCGTTTTCAAGCGCAATTTCCATGGAAAAATAAGCGACAAATCGTTTTGGTGGGCGAACAACCTTCGGCATCTTCCAGGACTCTCCGTCGGGCGTAATCTTGGCGCCACTATCCATTCGTGCTTCGTCGTTTAAACTATATATTCTCCGGGAAGCGTGTTTCAGGCAAGCAAAGCCATCACAAGAGTTTCCGTGCGCGGATAACCTCCTACCGATCAGGCGTCCTCCGCTATAATCCCCTTACATATGGCCTGCTCTCTTGATGGAATCCGGGTTGTGGAACTTACGGAGGCGCTCGCTGGCCCATACTGCGCCATGCTGCTCGGTGATTTTGGCGCCGATGTAATCAAGGTGGAACGCCCACGCACGGGCGATCAGACGCGCGGATGGGGGCCACCGTTTATTGGCACCGAATCAGCCTACTATTTGGCGTCGAACCGCAATAAGCGCTCGATCACTCTCGATTATGATGCCCCCGGAGGACAAGAAATTCTCCATCGCCTGCTGGCAACAGCGGACATATTCCTGTGCAACCAACCCGTGCTGGAGTCGCTTAAACGCCGAGGCATTGATCCGATCTCGTTGCGAGCGAAACACCCTCGGCTTATTTATTGCAGCATAACAGGATATGGATTCACGGGCCCGAAGGCGGAGCAACCGGGCTATGACATTCTTGCGCAAGCCGAGGCAGGGGTCATGAGTTTCACAGGCGAACCCGAGGGCGGCCCAATTCGCTTTCCAATCGCCATTGCGGACATGACCACGGGAATGTATGCCGCTATGGGGGTCCTGGCTGCTTTGTTTGCACGCGAACGTACCGGCAACGGCAATTTTGTGGAGATGGCGCTCTTCGATTCCCAACTTACATGGCTGGTCAATGTGGGGAGCAGTTACTTGAACGCAGGCACCTCCCCAGAACGCTGGGGGAACGCCCATCCCAACATTGTGCCTTATCAACTGTTCCGAGGCTCAGAAGGCCGTTATTTCGTAGTAGCAGTGGGAACAGAGGCGCAATGGCGCCGCCTGGTGTTGTTACTGGGTGCAGACAAAGAGCTGGGCGAGGATGTTCGTTTTGCGGACAACGCCGCGCGAATCAAGCATCGCCACGAGCTCATTTCGAAATTGCAAAATCTTTTTGACGTTCAATCTTCGTCCAATTGGCTTGCGAAATTGAGAGAAGCGGATATTCCCGCAGCGGCAATCCATACGGTAAACGAAGCTCTGAACAATCCGCAAACACTGGCACGGGGTTTGATTGTGGAAATCGAGCACCCGTCGCTGAAAATCGTGCGCAGCATCGCCAACCCCATTCGATTCGATGCGCAGCCTATCGTGTATCGCTTGCCTCCGCCACTTCTTGGAGAACACAGCGCGGCCATTCTGCGCGAACTAAACTACACTGAGAGTGAAGTGGAATCCGCCTTGCGTACCGCGTGCCGCGTTGGCGAGTAACTATATTAATCTGTTCGATGACAACTTATCTTGGAACTGTCTTTCTAATTATTTAATACTAATCTCTGGGTACCCTAAGTCCTAAAGTATCCCGCCCTTCGTGGGGTCGGGATTATCTTTGTGTTTCGAGGTGAACTCGTGCCCGCTTCAAGTCTCCAGGTCGAGTCAATTCCTTTTCGGAAATTCAATCAGTGCCCGCATTGCGCATCGAATGGCGAACAAAGTCTGCTGTGCAGACTGCGCGAAGGCATACCCATGATTTCCCGCTCCGACGGAAAGGCATTTCATCTGCTACTCGCCGATTGTCCGGCCAGTTACCCTGCAGAGATCAATTCTCCCGGAACTCCAAGAACCTCCGTATGTTTCTGGTATTCCCACGTACTCGACGCCGGATCCACTTGTTCATCCGTAGTCATTCTGCCGGACTCTGGCCGAAATCATGCAGGGCTGTTTCGGTCGGTCGAAATGGCCGCCGATCTAATGACCAAATTGCTCGCGAGTTGTTATCGCCCGCCCACCTTGTGTGAACTCGTAAATGACTCGCTGCTGGAAGTGGCGCATTAGCTGGCCAGGCATGGCTAAGATTAGGGCCAGTTCCAGCTCAATCGATTTATTACCTTAAGACCAATACAACAAGCAAACGAACAACTCATCTAAAAGACCGATTCGAAAGTATCATCCTTGCCATTCAGTATTTGAATTGGACTCGCCTCCTTAGCGGGCCTAGATTGAGAGTCCCGGTGGCGCGCCAGCAAGCAGCGCTGAGGCCGCTGACAGTTCGGATAGGCTCAAGGGTTTAGTAGACAGGTAGCCGGGCTGTAGGATGAACGGATGACAGCCACTGCGGTTCCATCGCGACTCAGTCTTCCACCGTCATTTGTGAACTATCAGGTTGATAGTGCCTACGATGAGATGTTTGCCTCTCCCGGCATACCTCGTGATCATTACCGCACCTTGCAGCAAACTTTGCTGAGACTCGCTCCGGAAGAACTTCGCCGCAGCCAGCAGGCCGCGGATCTTGCGTTTTTACACGAGGGCATCACCTTCACAGTGTATGGCAGCAAAGAAGGGACGGAGCGGATATTTCCCAATGATCTTCTGCCACGCATTATCACCTCAACCGAGTGGGCGCGCATCGAGAAAGGTCTGACCCAGCGGGTGACCGCTCTGAATCTTTTTTTGCGTGATATTTATCACGAAGGCCGAATCCTCTCCGACAAAATCGTTCCCCGCGAACTCATTTACAGTTGCAAACATTTCAGGCGCGAAATCCGTGGCATCAACGTTCCACGCGATATCTACGTGAGCATCTGTGGTACGGACCTGGTGAGGCTGCCCGACGGGCAATTTGCCGTTCTCGAGGACAATCTGCGCGTGCCCAGCGGCGTTTCTTACATGCTCGCCAACCGCAAGGTCCTGAAGCGCGTTTTCCCCACTTTGTTTCGCGATTATGGTGTTTGGCCTGTGGATCATTACCCGCGCGCACTGCTTACCACGCTCAAGAGCCTTGCCCCGGATCACTGCGCGTATCAGCACGACCCGACCACGGTGCTACTGACCCCTGGTGTTTCCAACTCAGCGTATTTCGAACACACATTTCTTGCGCAGCAGATGGGCATCGAATTAGTGGAAGGCCGCGATCTGCTCGTCCATAACAATATCGTATACATGCGCACAACTGCCGGGCTGCGCCGCGTCGATGTAATTTATCGCCGGGTGGATGATGATTTTCTGGATCCACTGTGCTTCCGACCGGATTCGATTCTGGGTGTGCCGGGGCTTTTCAACGCCTACCGCGCGGGAAACGTCACACTGGCAAATGCAATCGGGACGGGCGTGGCCGATGATAAGGCGGTTTACGCGTATGTTCCCGCAATCATCAAGTATTACCTGAACGAGGATGCCATCCTTCCAAACGTGCCCACCTACCTGATGGCGGATGACGTCCATCGCAAGCACGTACTCGGCAATCTGGACCAAATGGTCGTGAAGGCGGTGGGTGAATCGGGCGGTTACGGAATGCTGATCGGTCCGCATAGCACCGCGCAACAACGCACTGAGTTCAAAGCCCGGATCATGGCGGATCCGCGCAATTACATCGCTCAGCCAACCTTGGCGCTATCTTGCGCGCCATGCCTGATCGACGGCAGTGTGGAATCTCGCCACATCGATCTCCGTCCATACATTCTCATGGGCGAAAAGGTGACGCTCGTGCCCGGCGGATTGACGCGAGTTGCTTTGCGCAAGGGTTCGCTGGTAGTCAATTCCTCGCAGGGAGGCGGAAGCAAAGACACTTGGGTGCTACGCGAGCCGGAATCGGGTGTGGAGTTATTGGAGGAAGTCCGCAAAGAGTTAGGGAGCGTTGCTTCAACACTGGTGCGTGAACGTCCTCGAGAGAGCAGGATGGCGTAAACATGAGGCCACCGCGCAATTTCTATGTTCAGGCTTTCCAGCCAGAAGCGGGCATGCTCTCTCGTGTGGCCGACAGCTTGTATTGGATGGGCCGGTACCTGGAGCGCGCTGAACACACTGCGCGTTTAGTGAACGTGGAACTCAACTTGTGGCTGGATCAGTCTCCCGAACTGGGAGCAGGACGTTGGCGTTTTTTGTTGGAGGCATTGCGAGCGCCAGAGGTAGCAGGGCCGGTTGACCCAACGCAGCTTGTGAACACTCTGGTGTTCAGCCGGCGCAATGCATCTTCCATCGTTTCCTGCATCGCGGGTGCACGGGAAAACTTGCGACACGTTCGTGAACAATGCAGTTCACGTATGTGGGAGCAGCTGAACCGCATCTATTTGGGCGTGGTCGACAGGCAGCCCGAGGAGGAATGGTTCCTGAAGTCTCATGACTTCTTTCTCTTTGTGCTCGAAGGTGCTTATCTCTTTCACGGCATAACCGACGCGACCATGAGCCATGGGGAAGGTTGGCAATTCATCCAATTGGGCCGGTATGTGGAACGCGCGGACACTCTGACGACACTTTTGGAAACTCATTTTAAGCGCATAACGCGAACGTTTGATGGGCCGGTCGAGGGCGCGGATTATCTGGAATGGGTTGGATTGCTGCGCGGATGCGCGGCACTGGAAGCGTACTGCAAGCGATATACGGCGGAGATTCGTCCCGTGCGCGTTGCCGAATGCCTTCTATTGAATCCTGATTTTCCGCATTCGATTCGCTTTGCCGTTGACCGCATCAACGCCGCATTGAACCTGATTGGCGATCTCACCGAACGCCGCGCCAAACTTCCCACTCGCATTGCCGGGCGCCTGCGTGCCCAACTGAGTTTTAGCCAGATCGAGGAGATCATGGCAGAAAGCGTTCCTGCCTATCTGCAGAGCATTCGCAATGAGTGTGCTGAGATTCATGCCGCTATTCATGGAATTTATTTCGACTATTCGATCGACGAGGAATTGGCTTCCTGACAAAATGCTTGGGGCAAAATGATCTATCTGATCCGGCATGTCACAACCTTTCGCTATGAGCCCGCCGTGGGCGAAAGCGTGATGGAAGTCCGGTTGCAGCCGCGTAGCGATACCCAGCAGCGCTGCCTCACCTCGTCCTTGGACGTAAATCCTTCGGCAAGCATTACCGTTCACCGCGATTTTTATGGCAATGCCGTCCACCATTTCGATATTCCTGGAAAGCATACTTCCATTGAGCTGCTGGCCGAAGCAACCGTAGAAATGCTGCCGCGCCGCGATTTTGAAAACGTTCGCCAGAGTACCTGGGAGGAGCTCGACGAATTGGTCTCGCAAGGCGATTACTGGGAGATGCTGCTGCCCAGCCACTATGCACGGCCAACCGGCTTGCTTGAAAAATTGCGGAGTGAATTGGTATTGCAGAGGCGGGGAGAACCTTTGTCGCTTCTGAAACTGCTGAATACTGCTCTCTACGACGCCTTTGATTACGCGCCCAACATCACGCGCGTGGATTCTCCCATTGATGATGCGCTGCGCACGCGTAAGGGCGTATGCCAGGATTTCGCGCACATCATGATTGCACTGGTGCGCCAGCTGCACATTCCCTGTCGCTATGTGAGCGGTTATTTGTACCACGAGGACAAATGCCACGATCGCTCGCCGGCTGGCGCAACTCATGCCTGGGTGGAAGCTTATCTTGGCGAGGCGGGCTGGGTGGAGTTTGACCCGACCAACAATCTCCTCGGCTGTGAGCGCCATATTCGCGTCGCTGTCGGCCGCGACTACGCTGATGTTCCTCCGACACGCGGTGTGCATCGCGGTGAAGCGGAGAGCGAATTGAGAGTTAGTGTCACGGTTTCTTCCGTTGACGCCCCGAAACCGGAAGATTTGGCGCCCGCGATTTTAATTCGCACGAACCGCCCTTCACTTTTGCCGAGCGTCGATAGCGACTTTACACAAAGTCAACAACAGCAACAGTAGTGGATGAAGGTTGTGATCCAGCCTATACGGCTTGTGAAGCCTATCCGCCAGTAGGTAGAAATCCCCAAAAGAGTCGATAAAAAGAAAATGAGGCAGGCGGGGGTGTTCGCCTGCCTCATTTATGTGCTGCCTGTCGTTAATAGTAGAGCTTCAACGCAAACTGGATGTTTAATAACACCGGTTGTGGATACATTCACCGTTGTATTGGGGACGGCAAGGTTGACGGCGTTGAACGCATTCAGGAAGTCAGTGCGGAATTGGAGCTTAAATCGCTCTGTGCGCTGGAAGTTCTTCTGCAAGCTGATATCCCAGTTGTAATATCCGGGTCCGCACATAGGCGATCTGGAAAGTGGTAGTCAACCCGAATTGGTGCTGGATGGTTAGGTTCCACTGATCGGAAATGGCGGGCTGAACATTGGGGTCCCAAAGACGAAATATCGATCCCTGAAAACACGAATAATTCGGACGTAGAACTCGGCTATGCCGACGAAGAAGTCGACGCCACTGCCGCAGATCAACGGACCGCGGAACTTCTGGGCATCCCCAAGCGCCAACCGGTTCTGCGAATTCGGCAGGTAATCTACTCCACGAAGGGAGTCGCGATTCTCTACGTTCTGGGCTTGTATCGTTCCGATCGCCACAATCTTGTTATTCGATGCTTCCGCTAATCTACCGACTGCACTTATCCGCGCTCCGAAACATCCGCAGCACTGAATCTCAAGGCTTGCTACAATCATTGCGACGCCGCTCTGGTCCAATTTTCTACACCTTCTTCTCTTCCCTTGTTTGGACGGAGCAGTTTCCGGTGGACCAATGATCATTGCGGGAGACATCGGCGGCACGAAATGCCATTTGGCAGCCTTCGAAGAGCATGGTGCCAGTCTTCGCATGGTTGCACGCCAGCGCTATCCGACCGGGGATTACTCGAGTTTCGAAGATGTGCTAAGGCATTTCCGTGAAGATCTGCGTGCGCAGTCCTCATCGGGCAATCACATTCGGGCGGCGGGCTTCGGCGTTCCCGGTACAGTCGTAGATGGCCGGCTGTATGCATTCAATCTCCCCTGGGCGGTTGACTCCCCTTCTCTCGCCGGTGCCCTGAATCTCCCCAAAAAAGACGTGGTTCTTTTGAACGACCTGGTCGCCACAGCATTTGGGCTGGATAAGCTCTTGCCCGTGGACTTCCTCGCTCTGAATCAAGGCATTCCCGACCCTCGGGGAAACAAGGCTGTGATTGCCGCCGGAACTGGTCTTGGCGAAGCCGTCCTCTACTGGGATGGTCAGCGCCACCGTGCGGCCCCTTCCGAAGGTGGCGCAGCGGATTTTGCTCCGCGCGACGAGCGTGAAGTTCGTCTTCTCCTGTTCCTGAAACAAAATCTTCCCCGGGTTTCCTGCGAGGATATTTTTTCCGGGAAGGGTTTCCGGAAATTACACGAATTCATCGATCCCACGGTAATCCACTCCACGTTTGGCGAACCCGCCACGGCTTCCGCCAGCGAAATTACACACAATGCGTTCGAGGGAATTTGTCCTGTCTGTGTGGAGGTCCTCAATTGGTGGATCGACGCCTTTGGCGCGGAGGCAGGGAACCTGGCCTTGCGCGTCCTCGCGTATGGCGGTGTCTTTCTGGCAGGTGGAATTGCCGTGAAGATTCTCCCCAAATTGAAAGAAAGCAGCTTTTGCCGCTCATTTGCCAACAAGGGACCGATGACGGAGATCCTCTCGCGCATCCCCATTTCCGTCATCCTCAATGAAGATGCTCCCGTGCTGGGCGCAGCACATCGCGCGCTCGCAGTTTCAGTCACCGAAAGTAGTGATTCCCTGTAGTTTTCCCACTCGCAAAAGGGCCGTACCGAAACGCAAATTACTGTGCAGAATTTGTGCGCTAATGGCACAAAAGTGGCCACATTTCTTTGCTTGACGGGAATTGCGGCAGGGGCCGAAAAGAGGAAGTTGGCGATCTAGTGCCCTGAAGAATGACAGTTTGTGTCATTAAGGGGAAAAGAGGGGCCTGAAGAGGAACTCGTATCAAAGAGTAGCGGCACAGATGTCCCTTAAGTAGTGATGTTTGCCCGTGTTGCAAGAATCCTGGTACTTTGGTACTCCGTGATTGGTATTGGTCACCGCCTTGCATATCTTATAGCGTGCTCTGGCACAACTCATTAACTCAGGTCAACTCTCTCAAGGAGATCTCATGAAGAAGCAGAAGGGTTTCTCGCTTATCGAATTGCTGATCGTTGTGGCGATCATTCTGATTATCGCAGCCATCGCAATTCCCAATTTGATTAAGTCCAAGATGGCAGCCAATGAGTCTTCGGCTGTCGGTTCGTTGCGCACGATCACTACTGCGGAAATCGCGTATTCGACGGCATGCCCGAGTATCGGATTCACCGGAGTCTTGGCTGACTTGGGCCCAGCCGGTACGACCTGCCCTGGCGGTGCGAATCAGATCGACAACCTGTTGGTGACCGGCACCAAGAGTGGCTACACCATGGCGCTTGGCGGCCTCTCCGGCACACCCGTCACCACGTTTACAGCGAATGCTGACCCAGTCTCGGCATCCTCCGGCACGCGCCACTTCTTCGTGGACGAGACGGGCGTGATTCGCTACAACCAGACTGCCTCAGCGAAGGTGACGGACCTCCCGCTGCAGTAGACTCAAATATTCTTGAGAGAGAGGGGAAAGCTTTTCTGCTTTCCCCTTTTCTTTTTTGGGAGTGCGAAATCCGCCCACGTAAAACTACAAGCCGAATGGTCGAATTGAAGTTCAAAAAAAACGTCCGTCTGAAATCTGGCACGATTTTAAGGTGGCATCTGGAAGATGCCCACACCAATATAGGATTCACTGATCAACCGGCGTTCGGATCCTCGCAGTTAAAGCGGGCTCCTCGGGGAGGGGCAGCGTGTAAAGGCCAAATGAGCAAAGAAAAAGTGAGAAGATTCGGCTTAGATAACCTGAGCAGGGGATATCGTGGGGAAGAAAACGCAATCAGTGGCGGTGCTAGCAGAAGAGTATCTCCGTAAATCTATTCTGCCCCTTCGTAATCGGGGCATCAACTGTGCGAATGGACGT
This sequence comes from Candidatus Acidiferrales bacterium, assembly GCA_963839315.1. GTDB lineage: Bacteria > Acidobacteriota > Terriglobia > Acidiferrales > UBA7541 > Acidiferrum. Next base: position 75,130 of record CAWIUU010000026.1, on the reverse strand, counting down.
GCATTCTTGTGGCGGCTCGCGGCGTTCGATTTGGAGGCACTATCTGGAGCGGGTCCCTGGCCAGGAATCTGGCTAAGAACTGTTGTACTGCGGACTACAAGGGATTGTGTGAAGTAACCCCCACAAGCGAACACCCGCCGGTGATGTCCCTGACGCCTTCAAGATTCTGATGGTAGAAGAACGCTAAACACAGCGTATGAATGTCGTCCAACAGGGCCGGTTAACTTACGGCGCACGCCTCATTTCTTTTTGGACGGATAATTCTTCAGGAGCTTTGGGGCGGCCTTCGTGATGTTCTTTTTGTTATTTGCTTCTCTATCGCCTTATTGACCGTCAACCAATTCGCGATGAGGCTCCATCTTTGCCACCCAGGCACTGACCACAATGTGCGGGCGCGGTCCACGAGTCAGAACTCCACATTGTTCCAAGTTGGCTGCCTTATTCATCCTCTTCCGGCACGGGGGTCCAGGATTTGTCCGGATTGAAGCGCTCCATCTTTATAAATTCACTCAAGCTCGCCAATCCAAAATCTTTCTCGTAGACAACCCCATCCTGGCTGACGATGAATGTCTTTACTCCAGTCACCCCATACTCGGCCGGTGCAGCGACCAACGCGAATCCGCCGATCATCACGCCTTTTATGACGTAGTCCATTTCGCCGAGTGGCGCCGCAGGCCCCTGCCCTTTCAAAATCTTGAAGAAATAACCATGGTATGGCTCCGCACCTGTCGTGTAGCCTTGCTCGAGGGCGTGAGCTATTTTTTCGCCCACCGGACCTCTCCAGCTTCCATCCGGGTCCTGCCAAGCGAGTCCGTCCTGTTTGCCTGGAGTGCTGATAATCCGCTGGGCATACTGGTTTACCTCGTAGCCCTCGCGTTTCTTCAACGCATATTCGTACTGCGCTTCCACGTAGCCACGACAGACGTCGATAGCATCGAGTTCGTTGCTGCCGATACGGCGATAGAGCAGCTCTTGGCGGCCCGCTTTCGAATCAAAGGACCATTTGTCACCCACCTTCACAATCGGTACGGGAAACGGCCAGTCCTCGTCTCCCACAAGAAGAAATGCCCGATTGCCGGTCTTCGGATCCATGGACACGCTTTCCTTTTCGCGCGCCTGCGCCGCAAAGTCCAAAGCTCGCTGTCGATCTTGGGGGTACTCGCCGGTGAAATAGATGTCCTCACCGTGAGAACCGAAAATTTCGGCGAGAGCACGTTCGTCAAATTTTTCGGCTGCATCGATTAGCGCACCCGCAGCCTGTTGCGGTGTGTCAAATGATTTGGCGGCGGTGCCCAGCGTCGGTGCTTTCGTAGAGGATTGTTGTGCGACAAGGGGCCCTGCGAAAAACGCGCACGCCATTGCACCCATGCTCCAGAGGAGTCCGCGCAGGATTGAATGTGGATATATCGATTTCATAAAAGTGCTCCCGTCGTCTCTCTTCCGCAATCTGCGCCGCTTCTCATCTGCGCCTCCCACCGCCGCCACGGGCGCCTCCACCTCGAGAGCCCATGCTGGAAGCACCCCGGCTGCCACTGGCTCGCGCGCTCGACCCGTTGTATCCTTTGGAACCTCTAGATCCCCCACCGAACGCATCTCGGTTTCCTCCACCGCTGCGCGAGAGATCCCGGCCTCCTATGCTATTAGCTCCACCGCCACTGGGCCGATTGCCGGCACCTATTCCACCGCTTGCTCGATTGCTGGCACTGCCGCCACCCGCTCGACTGCCCGCTCCACCTGCCCGATTGCTGGGCAAATTGCCGCCCTGTCGGCCAACCTGTTGCCGAGCGCTAGCCTGACGGTTCGTAAGAGAATCGCCCCGCGTCGTGCCCCCGAATCTGTCCGCTGTAGGTCGATCCTTATACGGGGCGCCTCCGCGATGCTGCGGATTGTGCTTCCAGGTGGAGTCTCCGCCACGACTTGGCTGCTGGGACGGGCGATTGCCGCCCCCAAGGTTGTTACGATTCCCGCCGCCACTCGGAAGTTGTCGACGGGCGATTGCCACCAATGTTCGAGTTGCGGTTGAAATTGTTGTTGCGATTAATCGTGATGTCGTTGTTGCCACCCCAGCCGCAACCCCATCCCCAACCTCCGCTCCAGAATGCCCCCATCATCACGCCAACGCCGAACGAAATCGCCATCCCCGCGGCGTAGTAGCCCCAGGGCGGATAGTAAATGGGGGGGTAGGGATAGACCGGTGCGCCGTAAACGACCACAGGATCGTACGAGGGCACATAGACGACTTGTGGGTTGGCCTGCTCGACCACGATCACACTTTTGTTCTCAATGACCTTGGTTTCTATCTTCTGTTGCTCGGTCGATTTCAAATTCCCTTTGTCCTGGGCTTTTTTGCGCATGCGCTGCACGGCATCCATTACATCGCTCTGTTGCGCCAAGAAAGCGTTGCCCAGATCGGTGGTCCATTGAATGTCGTCAGCGAGACGTTTCACCACGTCGGGAAGGGCAGCCATGGCTTGAATGCTAGGATCCCAGGGCTGCTTCGCGACAGCATCGGCGAGTGCCTTGTCTTTCAGCCCGGGATTTTTTGCCAGCCACTGCTGGAGCTGGATGAGTTCGAGAGGATACGTAGCGGCCGCGAGGGTCTGGGCTAACAATGGATCTGGATAGAGGGCGATCGGTGCCACGAGCGAGTCGAGTTGGTCGGGCGGTATCTTCGCAGCTTCTTGCCGAGTTGCCGGATTTGTCTGTGGTTGCGACTGAGCCCCAAAAGGCCCATCTACTGGTACGATGACTGCGGAGCATATAACGGCCAGGCAGTAACGTGCCATTCGCCAGGGAAAAGTTGATCTTGCAGTTTTCTTTCTCATGATAGAGCTTTCTCTTCCAACCGCGCCTCTTGTTCGGTATCGCTCTCGCCCCCAATGGGTACGATCAATTGCAGCTTTCATGACGCTGTTCCGACCTCATTGGTTGCACCTTCGGGAAGGTTGCCTGATTCACTTCGATCATTTCAGGATAATAAGTCTTTCTCGTCTCAAATTGTAGTTGTGACTGGTTCACGACAACAACCAGGGAACCCCTAATTCATGTGGACGGTCCCGGAAGGACGGCGAATTCCTTGTTCTACGCAAGACTGTTCTGAAGCGCCTGCTCAACGAAGCTCCAAGAACTGCCCTCACTGCCCTGTGCTCGGCTGGGTTGATGGCCGAACGCCGTGCGGCGCGGTCGGAACCGCGGCCACCGAAACCGGTGAAGGTGGCGGTCGTCGAGATTCCATTCGCGGACCGGGTGCGTCGGCAGGTTGACCGGCAAGACATGATCGGCGTGTTGGCGCGCGATCTGGTTTCGGAAACGCCGACTTGCTGTGGCATTGTGACGCCGCGCCGCGCGAATTGAAGTTATCGCGCGATGTTGGCAAACAAGCGTGGTCGGAGTTCGTCGCGTTTGAAAAGGAACAGGAGGCGCGTGACTGTAGTACCATATAATAATATATATTATAGGTATACATAAGTGAATCATTGGAAGCTGAGGCCAAGCGAACGACGCGCGGATCATCTGCGCGAAGAGCTCGCGCCGCCGATCAAGATCGACATCAGTCGATTCCGAAATTCCGCGTGAAAGCATGAATGAACGTGTCACGAGTTGATGTATTGTCCTACCCTGTCAACAGTCGATTCGCCGCCACTCGGACGAACTCTGAGAATCGAAGAAGGCCGCCGTGCATGCGCGAATACTCTCTTGATCGCCAAGCGTTCGCTCGAGGCATCATGCAATCCGCCGATTCCGTTTGACATACTGACGGCCGCATGAGCACCTGATGGCAAAGGCGACCAGGGAGCCCGCCTTTGTTTAGCTTCGGGACTAGCGAAAAAGCTGAACCAGGTTGCTATAATCATCGGTCCACAACACCGGACGTCTGGCCAGATGGACCGCGGTGCTCTTTTCCCCCAAGTTGGGCAGCTGGAGCATCGCAGGATTCTGCGTCAGCAACATCCATTTGCTCGTCCCATTCACCACCACGCTGTAGTGCAATTGACGAGACTCTGCAAGCCCTGCCACGACCGGCGCCAAGTCAAAATAGCGGTTCGAGATGTGGAACGCGAGTACCGAATCCGGGCCGCGGAGATGCAGAAGGAGGACGTCCAGTGCTTCTCGTGTCAGCAAGTGAACCGGAATAGCATCGCCACTGAAGGCGTCCACCGCGAGCACATCGAAGCGCTGAATTTCTCCGCGATTCGCTTCCTGTTCCAACGAGAGTCGCGCGTCTCCTTCAACGATCTGCACGTTCGCAGGGGAATCTTGCACAAAATGAAAAAACGGTTTCGCGCCCGTAGCTATTTGAATAACCGCCGGATCGATCTCATAAAAACGGAAATAGTCTCCCGGCTTGCCGTACGCAGCCAGTGTTCCCGCACCCAGCCCTATTAGCCCCACACGTATCGGTTCTTGTCCCGATGAGCCTCTGGGATAATTTTCCAGCAGCAGGCCGATTCCGCTGCTCCGTCGATAATAGAGCGTCGGTATGTTGCGTTTTTGCGGATCCTTAAATTCGGCGCCGTGGTGGACGGCTCCACTCATTAAGTCGATTTCAATCATGCCGTCCATTACGCGCTTGACGCCGAAGAAATCCCTCTCTTGAAAGTACGCGATTTGATTCTGACTACCTGTTATTCCGTAGCTGAGGATGGCGAACAGCCCCACTAATCCCAGAGCTACCACCGGTTTCCAGGGAGTTCCAGGGCCTTTGGTCAGGCCAGTCGGAACAGATTTGCGTGCTCTCCATCCGGCGAACACCAGTAGGAATCCCACAGCCAAACCACCGGTGTAATATTCGCTGCTAACCAGCCGCACCGAGGCGAGTTTTGGAAAGAAACTTTGCAAATGGGGCATCAGAGACGCTGTCAAAATCGCTACTGCGGAAAGCCACAAATACTCCTCGGATTTGCCGGTGGGATCTTCGAGAAAAAACGCCGCGATGAGCAGCAAACCACATCCGAGTAAAGCGATCTGGAATTCCCAAAAACCCCGGAAAATCTGGGGAGCAATGAGCACAACCAATATGCCTCCCAGCGCTCCTCCGGCCGCCACCAAGCAATAAAATAAAGTCAAATGTTGCGTGCTGGGTTTCGAGCGCGCAAGCTCTCCGTGGCACACCATGCACACCGCAAACAGCGCCAGGCTGTATGCGGCAATTTGCATCAGCATGTTATGGGCTGGGTAAAACGCTTCAAAGCTGGTCTTCAACCCCACGCCCAGCGCAATGAAATAAAGCGGCCAGAAGATCTTCCTCTTGTACCAACGCGTGCTATCGAAAACCAGGATGAACGACAAGAGGTAGATACTCAGGGGCCAGACCCAAAGCAGAGGTATCACGGCAATGTCCTGGCAAAGTGAGTTGGTCGTAGCCAACAGCATCATCGAAGAGCAAGTGCTCAAAGCAATCCAGAGTAAGTAGCGGGATGCTCTCGGCCGTTGGTTTTCATCCGCCAGAGGGGAAGGCACTGTCTCTATGCTCCGGAACGTTGCAGTGTTGCGAGACAGTTCCCATGCGATCAAAACAGTCAGAACGATAAAGATCAGATACGCGGCCGACCATACTTTGGACTGATGCCGGGTTGTCAGCGCCCACTCAAAGAGGAATGGGTAGCTCAATAGGCCGATAAGGGATCCAGCGTTAGAGACTGCATAGAAGCGGTACGGTGTCGTCTCGCTCGAAATTCTCGACAACCACTTTTGGAGCAGCGGGCTGGTCGTTGACATGAGAAAGAAGGGGAGTCCGATCGTAATGCTCAGCAATTTCAGAATTTTCCAAATGGGATTGTCGCCGGCTTGCAGTTTCCACTCAGCTCCCGGTGTAATCGGTGAACCCCAATACAACCATTGCACCAGCAACACGACCGCAGAAACGATCAGCAAGAGTGAATGCACACGTCCCTGCACAACCGGGCTCTTATGTAGAGATAGGATATGCACGTACAAATAGCCCAGCAGAAGAAGCATCTGAAAAAAAAGCATGCACGTGTTCCAGAGTGAGGGAGTCCCGCCGAAGAAAGGAAGCAGATACTTACCTAGAACCATCTGCACTTGAAACAGCAAAAACGCACTTAAGAAAATTGCGCAGCCAAAGCGCACAATCACGGCTTTGTTTAGGCGTACGGTTTGTAGATCAGGGAGAGCTGCGTTGAGCATGAGACCACGAGTGGCTGCGTAAGTCGCTCAGCCTATCTCTTATTTTCACAAGACTCGCGGATACGCCCCAACTATTCCGAAACACGTGTATCCAAATCGCCAGTAAAGGCCGGGTTCCTCGTTGCTTCTCCCACATCAGTCAGCCTTAGAGGGACGGACAGTACCATGCCCGTAGCGATGGCGACCTCTCCCTGTTGATCTGGAGGCTTAGCATGCGCCTTCAGCTTGGCGCGACGAAAAACCGAGATCACTGGACCGACCAAAAGATTCGCGTCCATGCCTTCTACTGCATGATGGATATCTCGTTGCTGCAGTACATCTACAAGAAAGCCCAGGCCGCTTCGGCTGGGCTATCGATGGAACAGTTGCTGGAAAAACTTGGTGAGATTCAACAGTTCGCCCTGCTCTACCCTCCGCAAAGTGAAGAGGGACCCAACCGGGTGGCTCTGGTTCTCTCGCAGCAAACTCTGGCTCAACAAAGCCTAGCAAAAGAGCTGGGCTTGGACGCGCTGCGGAGTACCTAACGAGGGCAATACACCCGCTGCTCTTTGAACTTCTTCCCAATCAGCGACTTACCTCTCTTTTTTCAAATTCCGACTAAACTACCGCTAAGCCTGCCGATCGTGGCTCGCCTGAAAGCGAACTTGCCCGAGCTGTTGGCCGCGGCGCAAAAGCGATTTCATTCTCAGGCCCCCAAACTCACCTTCCGTCACGGTCCCGATCGCGTCGAGCTTTGGGATGCCGACGACTTCGATCCCTGGGAAAATCTGCGTTGGGAAACCGTACGCGTCCTGTTCTACCGACAGCAGAAACCGGACGGTGAGATCGAAGCGTTTTGGCTCACCAATTCCCCGAGCGAAGAAGTCAGCAGTCGGGTGCTGTTTCACCGAGCCAAGAGCCGTTGGGAGATCGAGAACCAAGGGTTTAATGACGCCAAAAACCGCCACGACCCCGAACATATCTGCCATCACCACCCCAACAGCTTGCTGATCAGTTGGCTGCTCACCAGCTTGGGGCTGACCATCGAGAGGCTGTACCGCTTGCGTTATTTGCGCCGCGGTAAGCATCCCCCAACAAAATGATCGAGGACTACTCTCGCTCCCAGGACCACGTGCAGTTCATCGATGTGAGCACGGCGATGCTCCACGCGCAGGGCAAACCTCGCCACGAACTCTTCCGGTGGGACGGACTCCACATGAATGCCCAAGGCTATTCATTGTGGACATCAATTATCAGGCCGGTACTTCTGAGCCGGTTCGGGCAGACGTCCCCATAGTGGTGGGTGGGACCCAAAGAAAAAGTGATCCCATGTTAACTCCCGGTTAGTTCCCGTCCATTTGACCAGCCAGCCTCGTGACAGATTCAAAGTCTACGAGTACCGCGTTTTACCAGGACTCTCGTGGCATCAAAAACTCGGTTTTCTTAGGGACGATAAATCCACGTTTGGTTGGTCCCACGATCGTTGTTGGCGTATCCACCGGTCAGCAAGGCAGTGCCGTCCTTTAGCAGGGTTGCCGTCATGAAATGCCAGTCATCGCTCATTTGACCTGCTGCGAGAAGGAACCTCTTCGCGTTTCCGTCGTAAATCTCCACGTGCTTGCTTCCACCCGCTACCAATATCCTCCCGGTTGGTAATTGAACGCTCTCCTCAGGCAATTTAAAGCGTTTGTCGTTCAGTGGTGACGTAGCGACAAACTTTTCGGTGTGAGGATCGTAGATCTCCGCACGGTTCGTCAGACCTTGCCAATCCCGATCATCTGATCCACCAGCTATGAGCACTTTTCCGTCAGGGAGCAAACCAGCTGTGTGCTTGTATCGTGCCGTTAGCATGCTTCTCGTCTGAAGGAACGTCTTGGTTTGTGGATCATAAAGTTCAGCTATAGCAGTGACACTTTCGCCCCGTCCTCCAGCGATCAGTACACGCCCGTCATTCAACAAAGCGGCGGTGTGTGAGATGCGTGGAAAATGCATGGACTCTACTGGCTCGAACCGCAGCGTGTCGGCATGAAAAATCTCAGCGGATGCGATTCCCCCGGGTGTTTCGTGATCGGCACCGCCAGCAATGAGCACATCTCCATTGGACAGCAACGTGGCAGTTGGCCGACCGCGTCTGCTGGCCATCTTTGCGGTCACCACAAATTTCCCTGTCGAGGGCTCGTACAGTTCGGCTGAATCCGTACACCCGTGTCCAACCCATCCACCAACAATCAAGACCTTCCCCGAACGGAGGAGAACGGCTGCGTGGCCCACACGCGCCAAGTTCATTTCACCTGTGGCCTGAAACTTTTTGGTAGCAGGGTCGTACAATTCAGCCGACTTGTAAAATTCCTGGTTCCGACGCATGCCACCAGCAACGAGAACCCTGCCATCCGGTAACAAAGTCGCAGTGTGTCCCGAACGAGCTTCAAGCATAGGAGACGCGGGAAGGAGCGAACCAATTTCTGCACCGGCGTGGACAGAGATTCCGGCGAACGTGGTTACAACGCCGAGGGTGATGGCTGCGAGAGCAAGGCGCGGAAAGCGGAGCACCATATAGCACCCTTCTTTGCCTATACGACGTATGCGCGGTAGAAATGTTAACAAGGACCTGAGTCCAATACCTTGGAAACCGTCCCCCGAAAGGCATCAGTAAACACTACGCGACTAGCCGCGATCTATTCCCCCCAGCCCCTTCGGGACTATTCGGGAGTTAGCGTGTTATTCATCCATGCGGATCATTTCTGCGGCCCGAGTCACTAAGACAATGGCGTATTAAGTGAATCTAGAATTAGAATGCGTCTTCTCAGCAAAGGGACTAGTCTTGGCTTTCCTGCTCAGGAGGACGTATGCAGCGGATTCTTTGGACGCTTCGTGATTTGGTGGTATCCCTCGCTTTGGCTTCCGTCTTGGTCGCGGTTCCAGTGGTCCGCGCTCAGACAAATGAGGCTCCTGCTCCCCCGAAGTTTCGACTCCCCGGCGACGTGGTAGCCCCGCTCCGCTACGCCGTGGACCTGACAGTGATCCCCGATGGGGACACTTTCACCGGAGCGGTGGACATTCAACTGAACTTCAAGAAATCCGCTACCGCCCTCTGGCTAAACGCCGAGAAACTGAAGATGAAGGAAGCAACGCTCACCGCCGGCGGCGCAACCGTTCCGCTCAAGGTCGTGCCCATGGATAAGGACTACGTCGGGTTCGCCTTCGCTAGCCCGGTGGGACCGGGCCAGGCGAAGCTGCATGTCTCCTACCAGGGAGAAATTAGCCGAAAGGACATGAGCGGCATCTTCCAGGTAAAGGACGGCGTCGAGTGGTACATCTACTCGCAGTTCGAGGAAATTGGCGCTCGGCAGGCGTTCCCTTGCTTCGATGAGCCCGGCTACAAAGTCCCGTGGCAGTTGACTCTCCACGTGAAAAAGGACCAGGTGGCACTTTCCAACACGCCTATCGTCTCGGAGACCGATTCGAGTGATGGAATGAAGACCGTGAAGTTCGCCGAGACGCCGCCCCTGCCTAGCTACCTGGTGGCCCTGACCGTCGGTCACCTCGACTTCATCGACGCGGGAACGGCCGGCAAAAAGAACACCCGCGTTCGCATCGTGGTCCCTCACGGGCGGGGCGGGGAAGCAAAATACTCCGCTGAGACGACGCCCACGATTGTGAACCTACTGGAGGATTATTTCGGCATTCCTTATCCCTACGACAAGCTGGACGAGGTTGCTATTCCGCTCGCCGGCTACGCCATGGAGCATCCGGGCCTCGTGACCTATGGGGCTTCGATCATCCTAGTCAAACCTGAAGAGCAAAACCCTGGACACCAGCGCCTGTGGTCGAGCGTCGCGGCCCACGAACTGGCACACCAGTGGTTCGGCGATTTGGTAACTACCGCCTGGTGGGACGACATCTGGCTCAATGAAGGGTTCGCATCGTGGATGGCGAACAAGATTGTCAACCGGTACCACCCCGAGTGGCACATGGACATCGCCGAGCTCAACTCCTACCAGAGAGCAATGGAGAACGATAGCTTAGTGAGCGCCAGGCGCGTGCGGCAGCCAATTCAGTCCAACGACGACATCGCCAACGCCTTCGACAGTATCACCTACAACAAAGGATCGGCGCTGCTCAACATGTTTGAGAACTACATGGGTGATAGCCGTTTTCGCGAGGGAGTGCGCCGCTATCTCGCTAAGTACGCGTCGAAGAATGCCACCTCGGCCGACTTTCTGGGGTCACTGGCTGAGGGTGACGCAAGCATCCCCTCGGCGTTCTCCAGTTTCCTCGACCAGCCGGGAGTACCGCTAGTGACTGCGGGCCTGGATTGCCAGGGCACCGAACCTCAACTCCATCTGGCGCAAGAGCGTTTTCTCCCGCTCGGCTCCGAGGGCGGGGTGGCCGAACTCTGGAAGGTGCCGGTCTGCGTTCGCTATCCTGCGGGCTTAGAGGAAAGGCGGCAGTGCACGTTGTTTGAACACTCGTCGGCCTTGATGGCGCTCCCGAATGCGACTGGCTGTCCGGGTTGGGTCCAGGCAAACTTTGGCGCTGACGGCTACTATCGGGTTCTCTACCAGGGAGACCTGCTCAGCGATCTCCTCAAGAACGATGCCCGTGCGCTGACTCTCCCGGAGAAGGTGGCGCTGATCGGTGATATCTCAGCTCTCACTGGCAACGGCAAAATCCCGCTCGGTCAGGCGCTCGCGCTTACCCCCCGGCTGGCGCGCGACCCTGCCCGTCAGGTGGTCACGAAAACGATTGTGGTCACCACAGCCCTCCAGAACAACCTGGTTTCCCCGGAACTTTTGCCGCAGTACCACCTCTATCTTGAAGATCTCTACGGCTCGCGCGCCCGTGCACTGGGCTGGAGGGACAGACCGGGCGAGAGCGATGATGACCGCCTCCTGCGCCCGTTGGTGATGAGTACGATGGCAAACCAGGCGGAAGATCCCGAGTCAATTGTCCAGGCAAAGACGCTGGCGCTGGCATGGCTGGACGACCGTAAAGCGGTTGATCCCGACATGGTCAGCTCAGTGATGTTCGCGGCGGCGCGGCATGGCGACCAAGTGCTCTTTGATCGCCTGAGAGGAGCGGCCAAACAAGAAAAGGACGAAGACATCCTCAACACGCTGCTCTTAGCCCTCGGATCATTTCCGGAACCCGCGATAGCCAAGAAGGCTCTGCCCATTGTGCTGACGGACGAATTCGACAGCCGACAGTCGGTCGATATTCTCTTCCGAGTCGCTCAGTCGCCCAAAACCCGCGACGTTGCCTACGACTTCGTGAAACAGAACTGGGATACCCTCATTGCCAAGCTGCCAACGGATTTCGGAGCCTTTCTTCCCGACGTGGCAGGCGGTTACTGCGATGAGGCGCATCGCCAGGACGCCGCTGGCTTCTTCGAGGGCCGCTCCACCAAGTACTCCGGCGGACCGCGCAACCTGGCCCAGATACTTGAAAGAATCGATCTCTGCGTGGCCTTCAAAAAGGCCCAGCAACCGAGCGTGACGGAGTTTCTGAAGAGCTATTGAGCAAGGGAGAGCCCTGCGGGCCAAAGGTGAGGATCAAACTGACCCGTGGTCGGTCGTGAGTGGCCATTGAAGAACGCCGACCGCGGGGCGTGAGCTTACAGTAAGCCATAAAACGGCAGTACCGAGTGCTATGAAGCAGGAGGGCGTATAACAGGAACAGGGATGGGTCAAATCGTCAATCAGTGGCAGGGTCAATTCCACGGCCAATTAATCTCACCAAGTCAGGATGGATACGACACATCACGTCGCATTTGGAATGGAATGATCGATCGTCGCCCCGCGCTGATTGCGCGGTGTATCTCGGTCGCAGATATTCGTGCGGCCGTGAAACTTGCGCGAGCCGAAAAGCTGCAGATAAGCGTGAGAGGTGGAGGGCACTCCGTCGCTGGTACGGCTGTCTGCGATGGCGGGCTGATGATCGCTCTCTCATGAAACGACTTCAGGTAGATCCTATCGCTCGGGAAATCGTGGCAGGCCCTGGCGTGCTCTGCGGCGAGTTTGACAAGGCGGCGCAAGCTCATCAACTGGCAACAACAGGAGGCCAGGTTTCCCATACGGGCATTGCTGGACTGACTCTGGGTGGTGGATTGGTTTACCTCATGGGAAAGCACGGCGCGGCGTGCGACAACCTTTTCTCAGACGCGGTTACAGCCGATGGCGAGACACCGACTGCAAGTGCCGATCAAAATTCGGACCTGTTCTGGGCCATGCGGGGTGCTGGGGCCAACTTCGGTGTTGTCACCTCGTTCCACTACCGCCTCCATCCACTACGGGTGTGCTCGCTGGCTTGCTGCTTCATCCCCGCGATCGAGCCGGTGAACTCATCCCTTTCTATCGAGATTTTCTCGCCAACCGAAGCGGAGGCGGCTCCGCGGGGACGGGTTAACTAGTAGAAGTAAGAAGTGGTTAGAGGAAATCAGTGGTGAACCGAGCAGGACTCGAACCTGCAACCCGTTGATTTCCGCAGATCCTACATAGTGATGCATCGTCTAGCTAGTTTCTGTCGCGAAACCCGTATTTTGGCGGAAAAATTTGACTGGGCAATAGAGATTTCAGTGATTTGCCGCGCCTGGGAAGACATGTGCAGACCATTGCGGTCATGGATTTTGGGATCGAGTGGAAGAGTGCGGCTAAGAAAAATACGTCGACCTCACGGAGAGAGAAAGCGGAAAGATCGTGTTACGCGGCTCTTCGTCTGCGAGGCGATCGTTTCGATAGCATTGCCGCAATTCTCATCAAGTTGTTGGCAAGCACGGCGGCACCTACCAATACCTCAAAGCGCTGGCGCCCTTCCGCAAGACAACGCTTCATGCCACGGCCCCGGAACAGCACGGAGATGCGCCCCTCGATGCCGGCTCGAAAGCGCTGTCCTTCCTTGAAAGCAGGACTCTTCTCATATGCTTTGCGCTTCACCGTTTTCTTCCCGCCACGCTGCGGGATGCACACCACCTGGACGCCCTTGTTCTTGCAGGACTTCACATTCGTCTCACTAAAGAAGCCTCGATCCGAACTATACAACTCGGGAGCGCGCCCGAAGTTTTCCTTGTGGCGTTCCAGGGAAGGTTCCACCTGCTGATCGTCGCCAGGATTTCCCTCGAGCACTTCATACTGCGTAATCAACCCTTGGGCACTTTCCGCGAGAAAGACTTTGTGACCGAACTCCACTGGTGTTAGCACCTTGCCGCGCTTGATCAGATCCGTGTGGGTTTCAAAGATGGAATAGATCTTTTCGACGTTGGGAACTTGCTCTCCTTGGAGCACGCGACGGCGCGTCTGATCGATCACAGGGTCTCCCAGTTCACAGTAGTGGGCGATTTCCTTGCGAAGTTCGGCGATGGTCAGGTTGGCGACCAGATTCTTGCCACGCGCTTTCCGCGTCTGCTGCAATACTTTTCGTGCGCTGTTGACTACCTCTTCGGTTATTCCGATGAGTTGGCGATATTTCTCGGTTTGTCGCTCGTGCCGTTCCTTGGCCGTCAACCGCTGGATTTCTTGCATCCGACGCCGCGCTGCCCGCGTGCGATTGCGAAACCCTTGAATATGCTGCTGAACGGCCTCGGCGAGGCAGCCGATTAAGCGCGTGATCACGCGTACGACATCCCATAACAACGTGTTGTCGGTCGGATGATGAATGTCGGTCTGTACGACCGTGGAGTCCACGCGAAGTTTCTGACCATCTTCCAGGCCCAGATCCACCGCCGCTTGCACCACCAGTTCATTGACGGCCTGCAGCGTCTGTGGAGTTAGCCGGTTAAAGGCACGGTTGAACGCATCGTGCTTTGGCACCGGCTGACAGTAGAAATCCGTGAACTGGCGCAGCGTGTACCCGTCGGCGATCCGTTCGCGCAGCTCGCGATAATTCCAATTCTTGACGCGCATGAGGATCAGGGAGCGTAGCACCTGTTGTGGCGCCAATCCGTTGCGACCGGTCGCGGGATTTTTCAGACCTCGTTCCAGATCACGCCGTACGGCCTTGATCATCTCTTGGTGGTCGTCAAGAAAATCGGAGATGGTCTGCAGCAGCGGCTCCAGCAAAATGCCCTGCTGCAGCAACTCCCACTCGGCGAAACTGATCTGCGGCTTCGCAGTTCTCGGCACGGTTCAGTTCTCCGCTTTTTTCGAGGCCTGGTCCCGCTCCCGTTTCAATGCTTTGACATAGCGCGGTGCCGCTTGGTAGAGCAGTTCCTGCAGAGCACGCCCGTTTTCCAAACAACGGCGTACCTCCGGCACAAGTTCTTCGGGAACATAGACAGCAAACCGGCGTCCTTTCAGGCGGCCGTACACGACGTAACTGGCATGCTGTTCGCCCGACAAGCAAGCGGGGCAGTTCTCGCGGACACAAGGACTGCGTCGCAAGCTGAGCGAGCCAAGAACAGCGGGCCCGAGGCTTTCCGCTTGCTTCTGAAACCAGCGCCAGACATCGGAAGGAGATTCGGATTGGTGCGTTTTCATGAGTGTATATGTGCCACACTACACATATACTTGTCAAGAGAAAAACAATGAGAAAAGCGTACGAACGCCTGCTTTGACGTGGTATTTTGCGTTTCGCGACAGAAACTAGCTAGCAGCCCGTGGCGGAACTACACTTTCCTGAGTGGCGGAGTTTGTATCTGAGATAGCGTTCATTTTGAGGCCGGCCAGGTTGGGGCCGCAAAAAGAAAAGATTTGTGCGACTCTTGAGCGCTGAATAGCGATGGAACAGTAGCAGAAGCACAAAAAGCAGCGATGACTGTCGGTTTTTCCACTCTCGCGGAGTGCCGGAGCCCAGCAGAGAGCGGAAGATCAGGCTCAGATTGAACGCGCCGACATGAATCAACAGTCGCTTGAGAATGTTCTGGTGCCCTCGTAGATGGGTCCTTCTCATTCCGCCGGTATCGTAGCAATGCGCGAAGCTTCGCTCGATCAGTTCACCGCGCTTCCGTAGCAGCCGCTTTCCATACGCACCGTTCACGCGCCGCCGGTTCGCATAGACCGCCTGTTGTTGCTCGCCCTTGCCGTCCCAATGCCGCTGACCCTTCTGTTGTTTCTCCGGAATGTAAGTCCGAACTTCCGCATCCTTCAGCATCACCAGTGTCTCGCCGCTATGATAGCCCTTGTCGGTGACTACTTCTTCGATGCCCTGCAGATGCATTTTTGGTTTCCCACTCGGTTCTTCTGTCCTGATCAACTCCGCGCCGTTTTCACCCGCTTGCGCCAGCGTCTCGACAACCGTGGTGGTATCTCCCTGGTCGGCTTCCTGCAGTGTTACCGCCAAAACTGCGCCCGTCTTCAAATCCACCGCATGCTCCGCTTTGTGCGCCAGATGTGTCCGACCATCTTTCATCTTCGCAATCCGCGCGTCTCCATCATGCGGATTGACCCAATCCTCGTTGCTGGCTTTGTTCTTCCGCGTGCGATCGAACCGAGCCAGATCTTCACGTGTCGGCGTGTCAATTCCCGATTCCTTCGCCAACCCTTTCAGAAATTCCTCGTAACTCTCTCCATTGTCTCGCCGCACGATCGATCGCATCGCCGCGTTGGCCTCCAGCGTGGTCGCGTCGATTCCCACGGTCTTGCCCTTCAGCAGCCCTTGATCTCTCAGCAATTCCAAAATCCAGAAAAATACTTTCTGATGCGTCTCCACTTCAATCAGCCGTCGCGTCCGCGAGATCGTCGAATGATCCGGCGTCTGCTCGTCTAACCCCACTCCCAGAAACTTCCGCAGCCCGATGGAATCGGCCGCTCGCCAGGCGATCCCTCGCTCGGAATCAATCCCTTCAAAATATCCCACCAGCAGTAATCGGAAATAGATCCCCGGCGCCACCGATGGTCGCCCATTGTTCTCGGCATAAAATCTCGCGCACTCTTTCTCCGCGAACTCGTCGAACCGTCCTGCTTCCAACAGTTCATTCACCCGCTTGTAAAAAGGATGCGCCGGCCCATTCACCAGCTCACTATGACTGATCCACAACCGCTCTTGCCGTTGTCGCCGCCTTCGTGTTCCCATCCCCATCGGCACTTCTCCAAGAATTCAATGGCATTCTACGAAAAACACAAACGGAAACAAGTTACTTCAGGTTACCGATCAAATACCCAACTTTCACCACAGGCTGCTAGCCGTTACCTGTGTCCTGTAGCCGCGTTTAGCATCGTATTTGGGACGTTTTGTTCTCAAGTTATTCTCAGATTTTTGGGGTGAACCCCTAAGATGGCACAAATTCTTTGGAGCTCTATGTCGCGGGTTCTCATTGTTGAGGCGTCTAAAATAGACGTGTTCAGATCATGGCAAAGGGCCGAAAAACAGGCGGCCGAACCGCTGGAACACCGAACAAGGCAAGCGCAGGAATGAAAGCGTTGCTCGCGGAAATGCTCCCCGATGATCGGCTGAAAAAAGAATGGAACAAGTGGCTGCGGCATTCCGATCCTCGCATTGCGTCTGAAGCATTCAAGCTGGCGAACGCGTATCTCTTCGGGAAGCCAGTACAGGCGGTAGCCGGTGAGGAGTTCGCGCCGCCCATCAAGATCAATATCAGCGCCATTCCGACACTTCATGTGAAGGCATAAACGAGCTCGAGAATGTGTGTATCGGAAGCGCCTGCGTCTAGGAGGCTTGCAGCGAAAATTGCTTGCGTAGGCAGGGGCCTCGAACTGCGCGAACTGCTCAAAGGTCTAACCCTAGATCGTCCTATTGACAATCGGTAAGCTGTGAACCGATGGAAGTATTCGTGCAGAAGGGCGCAAATTCGGGTTGGATTCCGGCGAGGTAGATGGAATGATGGGCTAGCTTCTTGCGAGGAAGGAATGAAGGGCCTCAATATTTTGAGACTAGCAATGCTGACGTTTGGTTTGGCCTTGTCCGCGAAGGCCGAGCAACCTTCATTGCGTACCGTCGTCACACCCTCGTCCATCTTCGAGAAAGACGGCAAGCCTGTGCATTTCGCGCTTCATGGCTATATCGAGTTCAAATCGCTTTCCGAAGCGTTGTTCTACGTTGAATTGCAGATCGAGCGATGGCACAGCAAGATCACCGGGGACGAGGAGCGGCAATTGCGCTCCCAATTGCTTCGGCAAGCGGTTGAGAGCCGCGTAGTCTCCATGCTCGATGAACGCCCGCTGGAAGCGCTGGTAACACATACGGCGGAAGAATTGCGTCGCGCAATAACGGATGTGAGAGAGCCATTGCCGGACGGCTATTTGGAGGCGTTTCTAGCCGTCCAGGACAAATGGAAACACTCATTAAATTGCTGGAGCGCGTCGCCATCGATACCCGGTCGTGTACTTTCCAATTGGTATCCAATCGAAGAAGGGATCGAACTGCACGGCGCTGTATACGACTCGACAGAACACTTTTGGCAGGCAGTGAAGTACCATCCGGACGTGACTATCGGTAACCTCACTGAATTGTTGGAGCTATTTGGCGACCGGAACTGGGGCGCTTGGCTTGGGCGCCTGGATGATGATCCGAAGTTATATCTGCCGAACGCCTATGCGGTCGAATTCTTGCGCTTTAATCTGACGCCCGGGCGCATTCAATGGTTCCGCGAACAATTGGCCGGCCACACGTTGCAGCCCCGCGATCACGCTCGCCAAGCGCAACAACGTGTCAGTTACCCCTTCCGCTTTACGGCTTTCGAAGAAAAAGTCCTTTGGGGCGACTTGGCAGACATTTTTCACCTGGTTTACCACTTCTCGCCGCCAGACGACTCCTTGCGCATGAAACTTGCCGACTTTCACTTCGATGCGATCTATCTTGGCGATCGGAAACTCGGATTCATCAGCGAGGAATTTCGTTCTCAAATGTTGGAAACCTGGAAAGTGAAATATCTGAAGATGGCGCGGTTCCGGGAGGTCATCGCCGGAATTCCGCCGGAAATCCGGCTCGAGCATTTCTTGAATGACGGCGATTCACCAGACATTCCGATTCCCATTTATGTTGACTATCTAAACCAGATTCGCCAGATGGCAACAGTGCTAGTGACTCACTGACTTGTTCAGACCGAAACCGGGTTTCATGGGAAATTCACGGATGGCAACACCGCGCCCCACAGCTAGGTTGACGTCCTCGCGGGATTGCACGATCCAACCAGCGTCTATCAGAAGTTGGTCGATTTTTCGCCGGGCACGGCCAGCATCATGAACGTGTCACGAGTTGATGTATTGTCCTACCCTGTCGAAGTCGATTCGCCGTCATTCGGATTGCCGCGGCGGGGATACCGCTTTATAGGCGGGATCAATCATGCCGTGCAAACGGCAGCAGTGGATGCAGTCGGGCCTATTGCGAGAGGCAAATTCCGGTGGATTGGGGTGCTTGCTGCTTTACTTGTTGTCATGGCGATCGTCGGAACGATCGTTTGGCTACGTCAACCACTGCCTCCGCCCAAGGTGCTCACTACCACCCAGCTCGCCGACGACGGCGTGCAAAAGTCTGGACTGCTCACCGATGGGTCACGGCTATATATCACGGAAAGCAAAGGGCTGAACCTGTTCCTTGTACAAGCGTCCGTCGCCGGAGGCGAAACTTCGCCAGTTCCGTTTTCTGTGCCTAATATCGTTGCGATGGATATCTCCCCCGATCATTCGAGGGTTCTGACGGCGAACTTTACTCGTATTGAGAGAGAGGCGCGGTTCTGGGCGCTCCCGCTTCCCAGTGGATCACCCCGCCAGATCGCTGACGTGACAGGCCACGCCGGTAACTGGTCGCCAGATGGCCACCATTGGCCTTTGCAAAAGGCGGGAACGTTTACCTAGCCAATGCGGATGGCTCCGATGTCCGCGGACTGTTCACCACGGCAAAATGGATTTACGGTATTCACTTCTCTCCTGACAGTGCTCGCATTCGGTTGGATTTGGTCAACTTGAATCGCATTTCGCGGTCGATTTGGGAGGCTCGAACCGACGGCACGAATCTTCATCCCCTTCTGCCAGG
The DNA here is from genome assembly GCA_963839315.1 of Candidatus Acidiferrales bacterium. Classification (GTDB taxonomy): domain Bacteria; phylum Acidobacteriota; class Terriglobia; order Acidiferrales; family UBA7541; genus Acidiferrum. Next base: position 56,080 of record CAWIUU010000026.1, on the reverse strand, counting down.
TTGGCGGAATGCGTCTTCAGCCTGCTGCGGTGTATGGTCGCCCGATGGCCGTTATTTTTTCTTTTTGGTTTTACATGGTCCCGTGCTTGGGTGGAACGTTTTATGGACGTTTGGAGGGGACATCTGGGCGTTACAGGAATCGACTAGTGCTTTTCGCAAGTACCCCTCAAGACTGTTCCAGCTTACGACTGGACCTATGCTTTTCGGAGCTGTCAGACCGAGCCCAGACGGCAAGAAGCTGTTCGCGGAAGGCCGCAAAGGTCGCGGCGAACTCATACGCTACGATGAGCAGCGACACGCGTTTGTGCCGTTTTTCGGAGGAATCTGGGCGAGTGACTTGAGTTTCTCTCGTGACGGGAAGTGGGTTGCCTACGTGTCCTATCCCGAGGCAACGCTGTGGCGTAGTCGGGTCGACGGCAGTGACCGTCTGCAGCTCACGTTTACGCCGCTGATACCGGCCGAGCCACGCTGGTCGCCTGACAGTACACAGATTGCGTTCCTGAATATGCAAGCAGGACGGCCGTGGAAGGTTTTGGTGATATCGGCACAGGGTGGAGCAGCGCAGGAACTGCTCTCCGAGAATGTCTTTCAGCTTGATCCAGGATGGTCGACGGATGGTAAACAGATGATCTTTAATAGTCGTCCAGAGATGGGGCACCCGGAGACGTATACCATCCAGTTGCTGGATCTGAATTCCAAGCAAGTCTCGCTCATTCCGGGCTCACAGGGCCTGATCGGTCCTCGTTGGTCCCCGGATGGCCGTTACATTGCCGCGCATACTTTCGACGGCAAGAAGGTTGTGCTCTTCGATTTCAAAAGAAAGAAATGGTCAGATTTGGTAAGCGGATCTGGCACCCGCGGCTGGCTTGCATGGTCGTGGGACGGAAAGTATTTGTATTTCGACGCTACGGGGGAAGAAGCGCCGGGGTATTACCGTATCCAGCTTGGACAGACTCGTCCAGAACTCGTAGTGGACTTGAAGGATCTAAAGCGATATTTCGGTCTACTGGGGACTTGGAGTGGTATCACTCCGGACGGTTCGCCACTTTTCCTTCGGGACGTGAGCATCGACGAAATCTACGCTCTCGACCTGGAGTTGCCGTAATCCGCAATCTCTCCCACTTTGTAAAACTGCCGTGGAGTGCGAGAACCGGATTGACTCTTGGCAAATCTCAGTGCTGGACAAACGCCCAAAATCATCTGAGTCTGTTGAAAAATACGCGACTAAAAACGGCCAGCAGTCCGTAAGGAGTCTTCCTCAACCGCTTCGGGGTGCTGCGTCAAACTTTAAACCTTTGAAGATCGTCTCCTTTCCTGCCTCTCTCACGTGGTGCTGGGTTGGTGCAACTGTTCCAGAGCGAGGTAACGTACTAACCTTTTTAAGTTCTGCGCCGTCGCTGCCAGGTAGAACTGCTCAGCGACATTCCACAGTCGTCGCAAGCGCACTCGGCGCAGCTTGATCTGCTGCTCCGCCCTGGCCGATCCTCGGCAGTTTGCACAACTGCTTCGTCGCTTGCACCGCCAGGACTGGGTGGTCGACGCAAGACCGGCCTTCGGTGGCCCGATGCAAGTATTACGCTATCTCGGCCGCTACAACCATCGGGTGGCCATTTCCAATCATCGACTATTGGCATTCGATGGAGAGCGCGTCACCTTCCGTTGGAAGGACTATGCCCACGGTAGCAAGCAGGGCCAGATGACACTGCTGGGAGCCGAGTTCTTGCGCCGCTTCTTTCTCCACGTACTGCCCAAAGCATTCGTACGTGTCCGTCACTTCGGATTTCGTGCCAATCGCTTCCGCGCTTCCCGGCTATCTCTGTGTCGTCAACTACTGACCAATCTCTCCGGCATACCCGCTGCCTCGAGTATGCCTCCCTGCGAGGATTCCTTTTGGCATTGCCCAAGTTGCGGTGCGACGATGATCGTGTTGCAAAGATTCACTGCTGCTGAGGTTTCACCATGCACCTCATTCAATTCTTCTTAGGACTCCAACTCGCTGTGTCTCTCAGATACGGTCGAGCAGGTCGACGCATTCGTGTGCCCGTCCCACATCTACGAATCTCCCCGGCAACGTTCACATGTTCATTCACGGGTTCATCACCACACTGGCAGCCCGTCTCACCATCTTACGCGGCAGCACGCCCACTCCCATACGGGTACCAAACTCGTATTCAATCCCCATAACTCAACGCGTCTGCCGCACCAGCGGCTTCCTTCTAGTCTGCTTATCGAAAATGCCTCGGCTCGATGTCCCCCGATCCACGGAACCTTTTTGCCCGAGGCATTTCCGATCAAGCCTAGCGACAAATCAGGCAGTTGCACCAAATCCCAACGTTCCATTAAAAAAGCTGACACTTGATCGACCAAGGGCCGAAGAGTGTCCCTAGAATCCCCAGATGCTAAGACGGATACGTGCTCCCCGCAACCTGTCGCCATTTTCCACAGGTTCTGGCCAGGTTCTGGCCTTGACAAAAACTACACCCGAGAGCAGCATCTCCCCCATTCGGCGGTCTTGCCCATCGCACTCACGTCGTTCTCAGCTTGGGCCTTTGCATTGACGATACGTATTTGAGCGAGTAATCACTGACCGGCAAGACAATTACCCCAAGTGGTGTTCATGTTTTCGGGACTTGGGCCACTCGGTTTCCATTTTTCTTTGCGAAAAGAACAAAGACATTCAAAGTAAGACCTGGAGGACAATCTCATGATCAAGGTATTTCGCTTCCTAGCAATTTGTACGTTCAGTGTTGCATTTGCGTCAATCGCGTGGGCGCAGACCTATACGACGGTCGACTACCCCGGCGCGATTGCCACCACTCTAAACGGCGGTCCCAATCCGGAGGGCACGAGCGTCGGAAGTTATACCGACACATCTGGTGTCATTCATGGTTTCACGTTGACGGCAAAAGATGTATTCACGTCGTTCGACCCCCCGGGGGGTGCACGTCAAGAAAATGATAGGTCATGCGGCCCTGCGTTCTGATCTGCGCTCCCAGAAGTCTTGAAAACGACCACTGAGTTTTGAGCAGCGGAGAGCAATGATGGCGTTTGAGCCTGGCTTGGTCCAGTGCATACCGGCACGTTTGAGGCGCGTGCCAATGGCCACCTTGCATCCAGCCTCGACAACACCGGAGGACGTGCACAAGCCCTGAGCGTGGAACTCCGTATAGCGCATACGCTCGCGGTTGGTCTTGAAATAATGGAGACAGCGACGAGCCAGATCCGAGCGCGGGACCTGGCGGCGGATGGCGTTGAGCAGCGCTGGGAATTTTCCGGTATCGAGTTCTTCCTTGCGGCGTTCTGCCCATTGAGCAGCCCGTGGGGCGGTGGGACCGTAAAGAGCTTTTCCGAGATCACTCAAATATTCTTTGGCATGATAGCGGTCCACGATCTGGGTGGCACCTGGAAACTGATCGTCGGCGATGTTCCAAATCCATAGGGCTCCATCCCCGAGCACGACCCTGTGAGGCGCTTGGCAGAAGCGGCGGCGCGTAGCTTCTCTCCAGACGCGCTGGGCAAAGGGAGAACGTGACGCAGCGGTATCCAGCGCGCAGGCACTCTCCAGGGCCGCTGAATAGGTGACCGATCCTTCATCGCGGACGGGGGTGCCTTGTTCATCGCGCGATTCCGCACTCCAAATGGTGCAGAGTTTCACCTCGCCGGTCTTGGCGGATCCGTCCGGTTGTTTGCCAGTACGGCCAACGAGTTCCTCTGCTCGAAGGGGAATCCCAGTTCCGTCCATGCCGAGATACAAAGTCCGCGGCAGAGGAAGAGCATCCAGAGGTTCGCTGTGCAAGCGTTCGTCTTCGGCGACTTCTTTTCCCAACGCTTCGGCCGTTCTCTCCACCTGCTTGGCATCGACTGGCACGCCGGCCAACTCGCGCAGCAACGCACTGCCCTCCTGGAAGCTGACCATGGCCCCTACGGTGCCGGTCATGCGCGTGAGGGCCGGAGAGAGTGAACTGTTTTCTAGGCCCAGTTGCTGATCACGAGGGCAGAAGCCCTGGCCGCAAGATGAGCAGTGATAGTAAGCGCGTTCCAGGCGCAAGGGACCAAGTACACAGAGGAAGTTTTTGGCCCGGCGTCCGGCATAGCGCGCTTCTTGTCCACAGCTACACCGAATTCGCGAGCCTCGCTCATCGCTGGTGTCAGCATTGAGACGTTGCTCGACCGCAGCTCCGGCCAGTCGCAGGACGCGTTGTCGCACGAGGAGCTCCAGCGCTTCCAGATCCAGCTCTTCCACCGCCTGACGACCGAGGAGCGTCTCAATCTCCTGAACGACGTCGATGGCCAATAGATCGGCGAAGAGGTTTTTTTTTAGCCTCGCTCGCAGGGAGCGCTTCCGCTTCCCGCACCTGGGCGGAGCAGATTTGCTCACTCACGAGGATTAGTTCCCGCACCAGTTTCCGGAAACGGTGGTATTCCGCGATCTGTGCTTTGGTGCGTTCGACGGCGGGGCCCTGGGGAATCACCTGGGTGATCGTCTTTCCCGCAAGGCGATGAGTCAACGAATAGGACGGGCCGTGTCCCGGGGAATCCTTCTGAGCGCAGTGACAGTTGCGCTTGCCACATTTACGAAATCGTGCGGTGAGAAAACCGGGGCGCAAGTCATCGACGCCGGCCAGACTGGCGGTGAGCTGATCACGTCTATCTCGGAGTGCCTGCAAGGAAAGAGTCATAGGAGCCTCCTGTCTGACAGGCATTATAACCTGTCAGATAAGGAAAGAAAACCCCGAGCAAACCCTATCAGACTTCCTAGCGAATTTTCACGTCGTGCGCCCCCCCCGGGCTCCACATTGACAGTACCCAACTTCATCAGTCCGCAGGGAGTTATCGTGGGCGAATACTTGGATTCGGGCAACGTCAGCCACGGTTTCATTCTGAATGGGACAAAATACACATCTGTTGACGCCCCAGGCGCGACCGGCACCACTCTCACTGGTATCAGTCCTTCGGGTGAAATATCAGGATTCACCTGTTCCGACCCTGCTTGCGGTAATTTTGGCGCTCCTAACACTTCCCACAGTTTTGTAATTTCCAAGAAAGGCGATTACACATTCTTTGATCCACCCGGCGCAATCAGCAGCACCGCCAGCACTGTTAACCCGTCTGGTGCAGTCGTCGGTTCTTACACAGATAGTGGTGGAGTGACTCACGGATACCTGCTGCAACATGGGAACTACACCACGATTGATTTCCCTGGCGCTACGTTTACGTTTGCTGGAGGGAATAACCCCGAAGGCGACGTCGTAGGAGAATACAACGATACCTCAGGCGTCGGACACTCTTTTCTGCTGAGCAAGGGTGTTTTCACGTCGTTCGACCCTCCCGGAGCCATATTCTCTGATGCAGCCGGGATAAATCCGGGCGGTATCATCGTTGGTATTTATTTTGATGCCGCGTTTGTTGAGCACGGATATATCCGGACGCCTAAGCCTTGAGAGTTTGCCAAACCGGTTGACATTTTCTAAATGGTCTCTCGTCAATGCACTTTTCTGCACTGACCTGAGGCCATTCTAGTTTGCAATTTTGGAAGCGAAGGCAGCGAACAGGCTGATATCCGTCTGTCGTTTTGGGTCTGCGGCGGAAAGGCATAGCTTTTCGCAAACCAGGCGGCAGAGCCGCCCAGTCTAACTGCATTCTCACACAGTTTCCCAAGGGGTACCCTGGCACGGGAGGAAGTCATGTCAAAGCGAAACATATTTTCGACCCTAATTACGACGTGGGTTGCCATACCGAGCCTAGCAATGTTTCTGGGTGCTCCGGCCAGGGCCCAAAACATCTCTGTTGATTACACCTTCCTGGTGGCTTCGGGGTTTCTTTGTGACTCTGCCACCTGCCCGGCCGTGGTCAGGTCAGCAAACGACGACAGCTACGAGATGAGCGGTGCAGGCACGTTTAACACGCAAAGCAAGTCGGTCGCAGCAGCCGGAACTTTTGCCCACAAGTCCTCGAATGGAACCGTGCTCGAGGCGGGTGTCTGGATCGTGAGAGAACTCGTTAGCTTCGACTCCTACGGCATCGCACCGGGCGCGCTCATGCATCAAGAGCGGGCACTCGGCCCTGCGCCGTTTGGCCCCAAACATTTGCCGATATACTCTGGCCCCACGCCAACAGGCGGTCTCGCGGTATTCCATATCCGCCTCTTGGCGATGAGGGGAGCAACAAAAACAGCGATTCTGCAAGTGAACTGCGCCCTGGGAGACGTGCCCCGCGAACGCTCGGTAGAAGGTATTCGACTCAGCTTTGAAAGTAAGGGTAGCGAATTTTCTGAAGAGGTGACCGGACGCGTGATGTTCCTCTCGATGCGGCCCGAAGTTAGCACGCCTGTCAAGACGCTGCAGCAGGAGCCTGTCCCGGCTTCTGCGGAAACTCCGAACAAATTGAGTGCAAAAGATAGGTCAGCTCCTAGTAACCGGTAAAGTTGGTACTAGGAAACCGTATGATCACGCTGCGCCTAGAGCTGACGATCACCGAACGGCAGATCGCAGGGGTGTCTAGCATCCAGAGCGACATTGCAGGGCTGGTGCAAGATTACAGGCGGAGGGGGTACTTAGGTGTTCAGAACAGTTCTTACTTTTGGTTCGGCTTTCGCGTGCAGCCTTCCCCGAAGAGTTCGCAGTTCTGTCTCCGGATCCCCTCTTTGGCTTTGTCGCAAGCATCCTTCCCATCAAGACAGGCGTCTTGGAGATATTCGTCTTGCTGTTTCTGCAAGTAGGAGCGTTGCGGGAACCCTGGTATTTTTCTCGGTGTCAGTTTCGCTCATTTGAAACGTGATAACGGCGCTGACAAGAATCACAGCCATGAGAATCGCCATCACGACGACCTTTTTTTCGTCCTGCTACCGTCTCACCCAGTAAGAGTCGTGCCCCATCTTGTTTCTCACTACACTGTGGATTTCCTATCCACACGGCCCAGCTCAAAGTTAGCGCCATTATAATCCCATAAATTAAGAAAGCAATAAACACAGGAACGGGTGCCCGGATTAATCTGCCGCACTGAGGGCGGAGTATAATCCTGTCAAATCCCTCAGGCTGTATCTCCTAGAGGAGAAAACATGAAGACAGTTGCAGCAATCGCTCTGGCTCTTGCTTTTGGGGTTGCGGCTCCGGCAAGAACACATCATCACCAACAGGAGGCGGCGCAGGGAGTAGCCAGTAACATATCCGATACCGACGCGTGGCGGCATTTCCTGCTGCATGTCGCTGCAAACCTTCCTACTAACACTCCCCTCAGTAATCTGGGCAGCGATTTCCAGGTGCTATACAACACGGCCTGGAAGTTCCGCGCGGAATTCGAGAAGGCCGTCGATGACTTCAACGCGGCTCAGGAAACCAGGACAGAAGCCGACCAGGTCGCAGCTTTGAGGAGCTTCATCGTGCAGCGGGACGCCATGGTCGAGTCTTACCGGAAAGAACTCATGTCGGGCTCACGCCACAGAGACGGACCGAGACTGAGAAGGAATTCGAGAACAGCAAGCCCGGGATCAAATCCACTGGCACTGGCCCCGCGGCGGGGCTGAGCTGCGGCCTTCCCGACCACATCACTTGCTCGATCACCTATTCGATGTACCCCATCTTTGGTGGGCAGAATGCTGACCATCAGCGCACCTTCGGATGGAACCAGATTCTCGATGGCGCCGCGTCCATGGTCGGGAATTCTCAACACGCTCGCCATACGCCCACCGTAAAGATGATCATTGACGGCGAGACAGAGCGCAACAATTCTGGCAAGAGTGTCTGTGCAGACTGTTATCTGTACGTCAACGCCAGTGTTTCTTTCGTTTTAGTGCCGAGTGGTCAATCCGAAGCAATCGGCGAAGGCATCGTGGTTTGCAGCGAGGCGGGGAAGTTCTTTGATACCCGTGCGAGGTCGGAGTGAGCCGGGACTGCAAGCTGGGGAAGAGAGCTTGCGACGTGCTCAAGAGGAGGCGCGAAGGGTGACCTCAAACCCTTCCCGGGAAGACTGCTCTCTTTAGGTTTCCTCACGTAGGAATCTCAGTTCCAGCTCTTTCGTACTACCAACGAGATCGAATGGGCCACCATTTTTACGGGTACCGCCTCTCTATGGGTTTTGTGGGGCAGCCCATCTAACCTCTCTCCCATCGAAGAGGCAGTCTGATTGGCAGAGGTGAAAAGACAGCGGACTCCACTTTGAGTTTCGTCGCGTCCATCGCGCCAAGGGAGAGGAAAATCGAATCATGGAACTAACATATCTTCTTGTATGGATCGCCGCCGTAGGTCTGGTAGCTCTTACGACCTATGCTTGTGCTTGTCTGCTCAAGCATGGTCAGCATCTAGAAGATGTCGAAGGCGAGAGATTGTGGCAATACTTGCTCAATCCCGGCGGGCCAGAAACCGAAAGTTAATTTCTGGGGTCGATTCATCTCGTCAGCGAGCGCCGGGCAATGCTGGTCCCGCGCGTGACCCAATCGAAAATTTGATCGAGTTTTGTCGTGGGGCGGGTAACTTCACGGCAAAAGAAGGGCGGCGGGCCGGAGCCGGGAATCCGGCCATCTTGATATGCCGATCTCGCCTCGACAGACCAAGTGGAACGTCACTGCTATGCGGGCCACCTCGGCATCAGCGAGTCTCGACTACCTGCCATAGATAAATCAGCGCCGTTTCTCCCCGAATGAAACTTGAAGATGAAGGCCGTCTGTCGCCTATTACCTTAACCGTTCTGAGGGACTATGGTCCAAATCTAGAATCCGTAGAGAAGCGCTTCCGATCTTCGCGGCCCTGTTCGCAAAGTAATGGAATAGAAGAACCTGAGTATTGGGGTGCGGTATCTTTTCAAACTCTGCCAACCCCTTTTCCAGAACCTCTACGACTTCTTGTATCTCCGAGATGTACTCTTCTTTTGTTTGCAACTCCGACATATCAAGAGCATAGCAGGTTGTCCGGGAGGGGCTTACGACAGGATTGCTATAAACCCGACCAAGCCTAGACGTTAATGGGCACTATCCCTCGTGCTCGGCGGCTGTTTCTTAGATACAAATAAAACGCCCAATGACGAGGCCACTAGGCCCTGAACAGGACCGAGCCAAAGGTTTGACATTCTCATTAACTCAACGGCCTTTACACAATCAGCTCCCACGAAGGGCTGTATGAGAATTACCACTAGGACCAAAATCAAATAGAGTACTGATAACCACAGGGAAATGATAAAGAAACTCCGTCGCACGACTGCTTCGAGTGCTTTCGGGTCGAGGGCCGTGTACCCCAAAACAGTAACGATTAAACCCAGCGTTGGCGTTAGGGTGGGCAATAACCAACCCCACACTTCCTGAACCTTATCGCAGTAGTGCCCTAGAAGTGACTGCAACACGAGCACAAGCAGAATGACAGTTGCCCCACCGAGCCACACAACCGCCAGCCGAGATCGCACAGCGTCCAGAGAAATTACGATGGGTTGAGCTGGCTCCGTTTTAGGTTTCCGGTTGTCTGGATCATTGATATCCGGCATCGTATGCCCTTCAATCAAGCGATGGCGGGGGAACCCTTAATCGTATATATTTTGTTTTCATCAGACATCAGTCATTTACCTTTGTGGCCCCTTAATAGCATGTCGGACGGGAGAAAGTAAATGGAGGAGCAGCACCCAGACGAAAAACATGAGTCTCGTGGCGAGATCGGAAGGCAGGAGGAGACGCACAAGATACCCTCGCGAGCACGATGGTTCTTCGCCGGCGCAGGGGCCCTTCTGGCGCTTGAGATGATCCTCCTGGCCTTGCTATACGTCCGGTTTTGGAGGCGGGCTGAGTCATCCGCATTACCCCCACGCGCACCAGAAGCAAGCGATACAGCGAGTGCGCCTCCGAGCCTGCCTGAATTTCCTTGGCCCCCTCCTCGAGCCTCCGCCGAGACAGTTATCCCCTCAGAATTCCTGAGGAAACCTGGACAGCTTGTGCTTCATCTAGGCGACGTCGATCATATTCTCGTTAGTGGACTGGATGCCAATGGTTACTACGACAGGAGCTACTACGCCGTGCCGGATGGCTTTGCCTTGGTGACCCGACTAGAACAAATCAATCCTGATGGGACACCTAAAACGCTACCGAGTCGCTGGAACCTAGAGGTGGAGCCACTGAGAAGGTTTTCTCTTTCGAAATACTTCCAGGCTCTGTTTACCGCCAGCCCTGGCGATTATCGAATCATCGTTTTTATCATAACGTCCCATCCTTTTGCCCAGACCGACGCCAAAGTAAGCGAGAAGCAAGCTTTGAACTGGTTGGAAGCGGGCTTCGAAAGATTGCCACCTGAGGTGGAGGAAGTCGAATACACCCGAGAGTACGGCTGTACTGCTCTTGTGTATGAATTCAGATTGGCTAGTCGTGACGTTCCCCCAACACTTGAACTGCCGAGTCGTTTGCCCGGGCGAACACATCTAGAGAGAGCCAATATTTGGTCGGCGCTCTCAAAGTAAATCGGTGGAGACCCGGTGTCATTCGCCAAAACTCCGCGACGTTCGAATTTTCATGTGACATGGATGTTTACACGGTCTCTTTGTATGTTGTTGATTTCAAATGCGCGCCCAATTTTGACGAGGCACAACCGATTTGCCCTGGCTCTATTTGCCGGCGCTCGATAGGCGCTTGACCAATTCGTAGAGAAAGGCCTGCCCTTCGAAGAAAGACTCCACGCCCAAGCGTTCGTCCCGGCCGTGGAAGCGAATGTCATCGCGGTCCATGAAAAAGCCCTGGATGCCATAGGTGGGAATGCCGGCGGCGCGGAGATACCGACCGTCTGTGGCCCCCATGACCATAATAGGAACGGTGGGGACGCCGGGCCACATGCGGGTGGTGATGTCACTGACGGCCTTGAGCACATCAGGGCGCATTGGGGACGCGATTGGTTTGCCAAAGTCGCTCAGCTGTTTGACGCTGACCTGCTCATCCGTCGCGACTTTTTGCAGCGTGCTCAGAACGTATTCTGGGGAGTCCTCCGGCAGGACGCGGCAGTTTACGGTGGCGGCGGCGAGCTGCGGCAAGGCGTTGATGGCGTGGCCGCCTTCCAACATGGTGGCGACGCAAGTGGTTCGGAGAGTGGAATTCCAAGCGGGCGATGCAGCAGCGACTCGCTCCATGGCTTCCCGCGAATCGGAGCCGATCTTTGTGAGATCGTCCTTGATGCGGCCAGTTTCGATCTTTGCCATCTGCTGAAAATAGGCAGCGGTGACTTCGTTGGTTTTCAGAGGAAAACCGAAGTCGGCGAGACGCTGCAAAGCTCCGGCCAGATGGTAAATGGCGTTGTCGCGGACGGGCATAGAGCTGTGGCCGCCCTTGTTGCGCACTTCGAAACGGAAATTCAGGACATACTTTTCGCTGACCTGCAGGTCGTTCGAGATTTTCTTGCCTTTGGATTCTTCGCCCCAGCCGCCTTCGTTGAGAGCTAGCTCTGCATCAATGAGATCGCGGTGATTCTTGAGGAGCCAATTGACACCGTTGTACGGGCCCCCGCCCTCTTCGTCGGCGGTGAGGGCGACGATAATGTCGCGGTCGGGCTTGAAGCCTTCGCGCTTGTATTGGATGAGATTGGCGATCCAGACAGCGGCCTGTGCTTTGTCGTCACCGGTGCCGCGGCCATAAAAGAAGCCGTCGCGCTCGTTGAATTGGAACGGGTCCATGCTCCAGTCTTCGCGTTTGGCTTCGACGACATCGGTGTGGGCAAGGAGGAGGATGGGTTTGCTGGCGCCGGTGCCGCGATAACGAACGACGAGATTCGCCTTCTTGGGAATTGCGCCGCCGACAAAGATGTCGGAGTCTGGGAAGCCCGCGGCTTTTAAGCGAACGGCGGCCGCTTCAGCAACTGGAGTGGTGGAACCGGTCGTAAAGCCGGACTGAATTTCGATGAATTGTTTGTAGATGTCCTGGGCAAGCTGTTTTTCGGTGTCCGGGCGCGTAGTTTGAGCATTCGCCGAAGGAGAGCAGAAACAGACGAGAAGCAAGATTTTAGAAGCGAAGCCTATTTTTGTGTTTTGCATCGTGGAATCTTTGCACGGCGACGGCATTCGCGCAACTTTTCGACGCCTTGTTATGGATACCGAAAACTCCATCTGGCCCATCACAGCTCCTGCGAGGGCAATGTAGCATTGTTACATGTCCTCTCCGTATGTTATTCATTTTAAACGTACTCTTAGTTCTGGCGAGGCACAGGCCCAGAAACATATGAGTCTGTTGAAAAATACGCGACTAAAAACGGCCAGCAGTCTAAGGAGTCTTCCTCAACCGCTTCGGGGTGCTGCGTCAAACCTTAAACCTTTGAAGATCGTCTCCTTTCCTGCCTCTCTCACGTGGTGCTGGGTTGGTGCAACTGTTCCTGAGCGAGGTAACGTACTAGCCTTTTTAAGTTTTGCGCCGTCGCTGCCAGGGCTCAGCGACGAATGAAGTCATACCCGTTCGACACCCACCTGAAGGCAATTGCCACCGGCTCTTGGAAACCGTCGGCCTCAGACTAGCCTCCCCGACGGCTGGTCGTAGAGCCCAGAGATTAGATTTCAGATCCTAGGGGCGGTGAGACAATAATTTTGAATTCCTTAGGGCTCAGAAATAATTACGGCCGGCTGAATTTCGGCCAGCCAATCCATGAATACTGCCAAGCCACAGAGACACTCTGGTAGTTGCCGCCGAAACGCACGTAGGTTCCGTTGCTGTAACTAATCTTGATGGACTGGTGTTTGACCAGCGGAAACGAAAAGGTCCCTCCAATGCGCGAACTTGTCTGTCGAGTGGTGGGGTTGGATATGCCGTTCAAGCTGGTAGTGCCGCCAAACCAGAAATTGCCGTCCAGCGAAGCCCAGCAGTGCAGCTTATTGAAGTCGTAACTCAAGTGACCCTCTAAGGACCCGATAGGATTTTCGGTTTGGGGCTGCGGGTTGGGCTTCGAGAAGAATGCGCTGTTCGTCGTGTAGAACCACACGCCGCCATACCCATCGAGCACCCAGTTACCCCAGCGCCGCGAATAGCCTAATTCCGGTTTGAAGGCCCATCGGTTGATGCTCCAGTTGATTAGGTGAGTGGGATCGTATTGGCCAGTGGGAGCGATGACTGTCAGGCTAACTCCGAGCAGAGCCTTTTGTTTCCACTTGACGAATTGCGGGGCGGCCATCGCCGGTCCGCCCATCAGGTTCACTGAGAAACGCACAGCGATATCGAGAAGCCCAGAACGATAAATCTGACGCTGATTCCCGAGGACCGAACCTTGGAAAGTACCCACACCATAAGGCAGGAAGCCCACGATATTTGCTGAGCGCCCAAACAAATTGAACGAATGATAGTAGCTTAGAACGGGCACATGGTACGTGCCGGTGGCGCCTGTGACAGGAATCGCCCCGTTGAAGTTCAGGCCACCGTCAAAATAAGACCAGGATAGAGTAATGGCGTTGGCGTTCACCGGCGTGATGACGTAGGCACGAGGGGCCAAAGTCTGCGCCATCGCCACGCTCCCAATACAGAGCACGGTACAAAGAGAAGTAAGCAGGCGGGCATTCATGATTAGTTGGCCCGTTCTATCGATGAGCCTAGCCATCCAGATTACGGCTTGAAATTGCTGTACGGACCACCGACGCGATCGTAAGTGTTGCCAATCTCGTCTTGCGTAATGTTGGTTGCGCCGTTGTCGGTCATAAAGACTAGATCCTGGTCAAGAATCAAGGTGCGGAACTTCCATCCCGGCGCCGGCTTCAGGCGCGAACCGAGATTCTGCAAATCTCCGAACTTCTGATTTGGATCCTTGATCAGGCTGGCCGACTTCATGACGAACGAACTGCCATCGGGAGTATCCAGGATGTATACGCGAGATCCCTTTCGGATGCCCATGCTGGTATCACGATGCGCTTCCATGATCGAGTAGGACATATCCTTGCCTTCGCGGATCGCGTCGGGAATGGGGAACCACATAACCCAATGTGCGTGAAGGCCCTGAAAATCGCGCTCCTTGCCGACCTTCACACCGACATAGTCCACTGTCCACAGGCGCGGCCCGTTTTTCACGGTGCTCAGAGCGCCGTTGTCTTCCTTCACCTTTTTCATGTCGATCTTGTCCAGGACCGCTGCGGGGGAGCTGTCACCGCCGCCGGCAGGATTGGCGCCGTTCAGGCCGAGAGTGTTGTACACCCCGGCCGTGAAGTTCTTGGTGATGGCATTGCCGAAGACCAGAAGGATTTCGGTATAGCGGCTGCCCATGAGGTTGTCAAAGTTCATCTGCGTAAGCTGAGCATTATCGTCCGGCTTCGCGGCGCAGCCCACGAGTAATAAGCCTGCTGTCAGCGCGACCATCGCACCGACGCCAAGCGTTTTTTTAACTGATTTCATTTAATCCTCCCTTTCTAATCAGAACTGTTGGCAGTGCCGCAAGCCACAACATTGAGTTCTTAGTGAGCTGCATGAGTCCTCCCTCCGGCCACCGACGTTGCCTTCGGCCAGAATTTGCACACCACGAAATGGAACGCCCCGCTGACGGGCGCGGACAGCCAATTGGCCTGTGCTAGCCTGCGCCCAGTTCAGGTAAGTGATGGCTACGGCACATAGCTGCACGCCGTGTCGTAGCCGCAGCCCTGGTACGTGTTTTGCAACTCGTCCATCGTCACCCACGCCAGGTGGTCCGGCGCCGGCGGCGAAATGGTCAGGTCCTTATCGAGTACCTTCGTGCGGAACTTCCAGCCCGGAGGCAGTTCCTTGAGCTGGCTGCCCAGGTCCTTGAGGTTGTCAGCAGTTTCGCCCTTGTTGACGAAGTTGGTCCAGGATTGCATGAGCAGCACCTTTCCCTCGCCCATGTCGATCAGATAAACCCGCGTTCCCTTCTTGTACACGTACTGGTTCTCGCGATGAATCTGGGCGGGATGGTAGTGGCCCTGGCCGACTGCCTTTTGCATAGCTTCCGCAGGTACGGCCGCCATCCAGGCGAACTTCACCGGCCCGAATTTGCGGTCTTCGCCCACCACATAGATCGTCACTTCGTCCCATGTCCAATGACGGCTGGGGTTGAGGAACACGTCGATTGCGCCTGTTTCCTTGATGATCTTCTCTTTGTCCTTGACGATCTCGGCGAATTGTTCCGGGCTGCAGTGGTCTATCCCGGTCGGGTTATAGAAGTTTGCGACGGCATTTTCCTTCGATGTTCCCACGATGGGAGCAACCTCGCAGAACTCGTAGTTGGGGCCTTTCGCCTTGATCTGCCTGCTCGGGGTGCCGTGCTGTTTTATCTGTGCTGCCATGTTCTGCTGCAGCGTGAGTGTGTCCTGGGCGAATGCAGCACCGCAAACCGCGGTCAGCACCACCGCAAGTGCGAGAGTGAATAGCACTTTCTGTTTCATGATTCGTCTCCTTTATTCTTTACCGATACCGATTGAGAACCCAATCACTGCAACTTCTTTACTGGCGGAAGTTGGTAAGTCCCGTTGAGCACGGCTCCGGTCGGCCAATAGTTCCGCACCGTCAGATTGAATGGCCCACTCGCTGGCGCAGGGAGCCAGTTCGATTCTTTTTCCGGCCCCGGCGAACTCGACTGAATGTAGAGATCGAGCGAGCCATCGGAATTGAATCGAAGCGGCATCCACGCCGAAAGGGCGTAGCGGTTAATGGAATTCGGCACATAGAAGCCTTGTGGGTCGTAGATCGCCAACGACCAAGTCGCATTTGTGGGCGGAGTTTGACCCTTTTCGAAATGCAAAACGTAACGATTGGCGGCATCAAGTGGCTTTCGATCGCCGTCCTCAAAGGCCGTGGGGTAAACCACATCGTCCGGACGAATCCCGCCGAGACCAACCAATGCAATGCCAGCCCGTGTGGTGTAGTCAGTGCCGTAGTTGGCAAAATCTTTGGGTATCACGATCCAGCCGTTCTCGGTTTTCAGTTTCTTGATGGCTTTCTGCAGAATTGCGAAGGTGCCCATCGCCCGTTGCAATCCCCTCGCGGTGCCTGCGTCGAGCCTGGCAATGTCGAAATCCTGCCCAGGCTCAATCCCGAGTTTGTGGAGTTTTGCGACCGTCGGAGCATCGGCGGGGGCCGGAGGGTTGTCCTTCATAAGGCGTGTGAGTCGCCCAAAGAAAGCGTTAGCATCCATCTGCTGAACCTTGGTGAGCGGCGGCGATTTCACGTCCATATTCGAAGAAGATGGTACTGCTGCGGGAGGTGTGTAGGGTTTTCCCCAGGCACTAAGCGGTGTGAGCTTGTAGTGTTTTTGCAGTGAGGTGACCACCTCGTAGTCCTTCGGACCGTTGGCTTGCATTTGTCCGTTCACCCACACGAATCGCGTCGGACAGCGGAACGCTTGTTTAATATCAGGCGGAGCCGTGCCGTTCCATCCGGGTCCGTACAGCAGGAAGTTGCCTGCGACCGTTCCTGTATTGCGCTTGCCGATCGATGCAAAGACGTTGCTCCACATATCAAAGAAAGCGACGACATAGTAACGACCGCCCGTGTCGGGCACCGAAAAGACAAGGGGTTCCTTATCCAGATCTGCCCAAGCAACGGCAAACAGGGTGTCGAGGCCGGTCCTCGAAACGGCTCGGAACGAGGCATCTGGATAGTGCGTCATCACGGAGAACTGATTGACCGGAGCCGTGAACTCACCCACAGTGGACACTGCAGTCGACGTCTCCTTCGTGAGATCCATCATGATCATCGGAAAGCCGTATATGTAAGCTTCAGTGCCGTACAGCCAGGCCCAGCCTTCCGTCAGATACCAGTAACCGCCGCCGAGTATAAGGAGAGCCAAGACGGCGAGTAGCGGTCGAAGCCACCGCTTCTTGCGTTTTGGATTGGGTGTCTCACTCGATGTCATTTCGCTTTCCTTCTTTTCTGCAACGCTGCCCGTATCCGCGCGAACGGCTGCTATGACACGCGTTTTACCGGTGGTGGCGTCCAGCTGCCGTCAAGGATCGACGGTGGGGTTTGCGTCGGCCAATAAAGCCGCAATACAAGGGCGAACTTCCCTTTTGGTGCAGGCAGCCAGTTCAATTCCTTCTCCTTGCCCGGTGATTCGGCCTGGATGTAAAGATCGATGGATCCATCGGGGTTGGTCTTGAAGTGGTTGCGTTGGCTTACGTTGTAACGGTTGATGGCGTTCGGCACGAAGAAGAACTCGGTGTCGTACATCGTCAGCGACCAGAATGCTTTGACGGGTGGCGTCTGCCCCTTTTCGATGTGCATTACATACTTGTGCGAGGCACCGTCGTACGTGTTGCCTTCTGTATCCTTTTGAGAGAGCGGATACATGGCATCCTGCGGGCGATTCCAACCTGGGCCCAACGCGTTGGCCATGCCACGGATCAAATAGTCCGTGCCAAAGTTACCGACACCTGAGGTGAAGTAAAGCCATCCGTTGGTGGTCTTCTGTTGTTTCAAATGCTCCACCATTTTCAATAGCGCCAACTTCGGAACGGTCTTGATGATTTCGCGGTCCACCAGCGCGAGCTTGCCCGGATCGAATTCTTTCCCTGGCTCTAATCCGATCTTGGCCATCTCGGCGACGATTGGCGAATCCTGCGGGGTCGGTGGATTGGTCTTCATCAGTTTTGCGAGGTAGTTAAAGTATTCGTCAATACCGAGGTCATCGACTTGCTTGCGGACCGCAGTCTTCATGTCGACCTTAGGATCGGCTACACCTAATCGTGCCGTGTACGGTTTGCCATACGAACTGAGCGGAACCACAGTGAATTTGTCTTGCAACGCGTGTACCGCTGTGTAATCTTCCGGCGTGCCCGTGCAATAGATGCGACCCAACACCCACACCAATCCAGTGGCAGACTTTACTTCTGTCACATCTTTCGGGAGCTTGCCTGACCACCCGGGGCCGGTAATGGCATAAGTCTGTGCTTTACTTCCCGTTGTCGATGGGCTCGCTACTTTGAAAACTTCTGAATATCCATCGAGCATCGGAATGATGAAGTACCGATTGCCCATGTAGGGAATAGTGAGCACCCACGGCTCGTTCGAAACGTCCAGCCAGACCATGGTGTAGAGCGTGTCGGCATTTGGTGCAGCACAGCAGCGGTTATCCACTGCTGGGTAGTTGCGTACCTTGATCATTTGTCCCATCGGCGCACGCTCGGGATCGGGCGTAACGACATTGGTCTGCTGCTGCCGCACCATGTCGAAAGTGACCAGTGGATATCCATAGATGTAGGCATCCACGGCAATTTTCATCGCTTCTGCCGGGAGCAATCGTGGCGTGTTGTTATTGCCGCAACTCGCAATCATGAAGACAATCACGACTAATTGGCATATTGCCGCTATCATGCTTTTACTTAATCTCATTCGTTGCCTCCGCTAGTTCGCTTGAAGCGCTTTTCTGCTTGTAGCTGCTGACTAATAGGGCCACGGTAATGGCGATGTAAAGAACCCCGGTGATCGCCTCCAGAGCGGCCAAGATTCGAACTTCACCGCGCAGTGGGACAATGTCGCCGTAACCGAGCGTCGAAAGTGTGACCAGGCTGAAGTACAAGAGTTCTGTTTGACGATCGGCTGTGGCCGAAGCACTCTGTGAAAACATTCCCGGGCGAACGGCATCGATCGCGCTGTAGAGTGCGAACCACTGCATACCAATCAGCAGGTAAATACTCACCGCCGTGTAGAGATGAGCATCACTGATAGAGCGAGAATTCTTCAGGTAGGTGAACAGGCCGGCGACGCTGAGTCCGAAGAAAATAGTTAGAAATCCCCACTTTGCCGCGGTGAACTCTCGATGCGGTAAAAACGTGTCTATCAACGCAAGGGCTAACGCGCCTGACATCAACACCACTAACGGCCAAACCTTAGCCCTGATCTGCGACAACTTGACGGTCGCCGAAATCAAAGGGGCAAACAGAAGTGCACCAAGGAAGACTCTGGGGACCTCTCCGCGATTCAGTACCGGATACAGCAAAATCACCACTAAAAGCGAGAACAGAAGAAACAGATCCCATCGTGATTGAATCTTCATCTGCATCAGATTAGTTCCATCTCGTTTGCGCTTTCGTGTGTCTGCCGACTCTTCCGTCTCGGCTCACCGCTTCATGCTGTACAAGCTTGGCTAACTACCGGCGAACACCAACTCCGCGAGCGCCAGCCCCTGCACCGTGAACACCGGCACCGACTCCACCGCCTGGCCCAATCCAGTCAATGAACAGCGCAGTTGCGCCACCAGCAATGGGCATAATGCCTTCGATCAACTTGTAGTTGTAGACGAGGTCATTTCCGTCAACTACCGGATGGCTGATCTTCACCACGGCTACCGTGTTGTCGGGCTGACCTGGCTCGTAGACCGACAGTGTGGCGTTTGGCGGGTCGACATTGAAATTGTCCGAACCTGCAGCGCCAGTCCATTCGGTCAAATAAGCAGGCATTTTGATATGCCCGGCGATACGTTGCGGACGATCCGAAAAATACAACGTCTGCTTGTCCACCTTCACAAGTCGGAAGGTGCTCGTAGCAGGGTCGACCTTCAGATCCTCGGCGCTCTGGACAAACATGAACTGAACTCCAGTGGATGCCGCAGAAGTCTGCGGCGTGGTCGATGTCTTCCCACAGGCAACCATGGAGAGCAACACCGCAGTTACGAAACTGATTTGCTTTAGGGTTTTCATCTTCGTTTTCGCTTTTCTTTAGAACGTGATTGCGCCGGTAATCTGGAGCGAATACCCCTGAACGGTGTACGAGTTCGAGAATTCCTTAATCAATTTGAATCCCAGAGCGACCTTGCGAACCGGCAAAATAATGTTTGCCGCTCCGCCAATACCATTGACCCGGTAGTGGCCAGGATGCTGCGGATTTACACCGGGACCGCTGTTATCACTCGTTTGGTACTGGCCGTACCCGACGACTCCAACCTGTAAGAGTGTGTGCATGTCCTTCTGCAGCGGAATAATTTGCGTGAGGGAATAGTCCAGGTCAAACGTCTGTCCAGGATGAATATTGGTTCCGTTCTGAGTGGTATGAAATTCGTACATCTGGTAGGCAGAGAAGGCGGTCCCTTTATTCTTGGTTAAGTAGAAAGTTTCTCCGGCGGTGGGAGCGTTCGTCCAATGCCCGCTGCCGGTGTTGTTGCTGGCACCTGCATTGAATCGTCCTGTTGGAGCGAAGAAGGCGTAAGCAACGTTTATGTCCGCTCGTTTGAGATGCCAACCCAGAGTGGCGGGCTGAAAGTAGGAATCAGCGAATCCTGCGCCACCGCCAATCGCCTGCAGACCTGCCAGGGAGAGTGCGCTATTGGTAACGGAAAGCAACGCCGCCGCTCCATAGTTGCCGCCAAGAATTTTTTTCTTGCCTACCCACATGAATAGGTTGGCATCGACGAGTACAGATGCGTCGAATTGCGAGGCCAACTCTCCGCAGTTGGTACAGCGGAGTTGATTGAAGGAATAGTCCATGAATGTGTTGGAGTACGTAAATCCAGGCTCCGGCAAGACGCCGGAATTGGTTGCGCTGAATCCTGGCGTATAAACACCTCGGAGCGGGGCCACGGCTAGTGTTTGGGCTCGACAAGGACCAGTAGCGCCAAAGAAGAGTACAGCGATCGCAGTCGCCCAGAGCGCAGCTGAAGTAACTGATCCAAGAGAATTCAATTTCATGCGCTTCCCTCCGACCTAACTTCTGAACTTTCGCGCAGACAACCAGCGTCTGCCTGGCCATCACATCTTTCGCTTCACCGAGTTCGGAATTGACAATTACGGAGCTGAATCACTCCGCGCCAGTAGTAGGGGCAAGACTGGTATCGTCGCCGATCTAGTTTCACTGCTCTATCTGAGCGAGTATTTTCGCCTTTGCAGTGTTGTACTCGGCTTCGCTGATGAGTCCTTCTTTGTACAGCCCCTGCAGGTCCGCGAGCTTCTGCTGTGGCGTCTTTTGCTGGCTCTTGGCCGCTGCGGCTTGACTGGCCGCCGCGGCCGATGCTGCTGAAGCCTGTGCTGCCGCTGCCGCAGACTTCGCCGCCGCAGTCTCGGCCGCCGCTTGCTGCTGTGCCGCTGCCGCTTGTTGCTGCGCGGCCGCCTGTTGCTTCTCCGCCGCGCCCTTTTCTTCCGATCCGACCACTATCGCCGTCCTCCGCACGGCCCGGCGCCGGACGCCGGCGATGGCCGAACTCTGAGGTGCGTAAGTGACTAGAACCAGGACGCCCGACAGGACACCAAACAGAACCCTTAGCAGTAACGAATTTCGAAGTGTGTTGCTCATATTGACGATCCTCCTTGTTTGCAACTTCATGACTGTTGGCGCCTGTATTGAAGTTCCATAATTTTGTTCATCTTGCCATTCGCATCCGACTGCCACAGTTCGGTGATGTGATCACCATCGGCGCCGATACTCAGCCGCATTTCGAGGTTGGAGGGCTTGAGGGTCATCGCGTCGATGATGGTTGCTTTCAAGACTGCCGACTTACCATCAGCAGCCATGCCTCCCGTGTACCACTCCATGCCCGTGCTGCCGGTGTCCATATAGCAAGCCACGTACTGCTTGGCGAGGTTGTCATACCCTGCATAGCCGATGCCGTTCCATGCCTCGCCCAAGATGAATCCGGACAGCATGGTCTGAACATAGCGGTGGCCGAGCACCCAAGTAGTGACTGCAACAGCCCTAGATTCGATCGGCGGCTTCGCGGGGTCGATCCACACGAACACGCGGACATCGAAATTTCCGACTAGAAAGTTGAGTTTATTCTGCCCTTCGCCTGGTTCCATGGCGTCGTCCATGGCCTTCACGATCGCCGCGTTGTGCGCCGCCTCGCTGGCTGACGGTGCTGTAGCCTGTTGCTTAGCCGGGGCCGGCGCAGGAGTTGCCTTGGCCGGCTGAGCGTGCGGTGCTGTGGAGTTCTTCACCGAGACCTCCTGGGCAGCAATGCGAGCTGAAAAACCAGCAAGCAATGCGACAATCACCAGAAGTGCTGCATTCATTCGAAACCGATCGGTTCTCATTCTTTCTCCTTTTGTGGGCAATCTGGAAAAGGAATTCTGGGTTGCGTCCTCTACTCCTTCTGCGAATTGACCACATCTACCGCCGTTAATGCTCATGCTGTCCAATTACATGCGAACCTGGAAAACCAGGGGCCCCTGTCATTTCTCAAAAGTCGCGCGAGAGCATTCTCGTCGTTCAAAGCGATTACTTTTGGAACTGCTGGAGTGAGTGCATTCTCCTGACCACTTACCAAAAACGATTGCTGTCTCCTGGCGATTGTTAAAAGGAAAGGAACTTAGGTGCGATCGAAGCGAGCAGGTAGTACTAGGAGGGAGTGTTAAAAGGTCGGTATTGCGTCCCGGGGGCTGAACTCCGTCCCATAACTCAAGTAGATCTGAGCAAACTCGGCAAAAGCCCGCCCAATGTAGGATCCCATCTGGTGACGTGCATCACAGACGCTATTGTACATTTGCAGCTATCTATGGTGCAGTTTCAGGGCCATAATTCGCTCAAATAGCGACCTGTCTGCGACTTCTCAAGCTTTGCTCCGCCCCCAGATGGATAAGCGCCGAATCTAGAGACCTTGGCGGTACAAACAGGAGCATGTAGTACTGAGTGCGCTTCCAACTCGCCGTTCGGAGCAACTCACGACAGGACACATCGATGCTGGAAGCCATTACCCAAACTGACCAAGCAGGATTGTCAGCGGAACTAGCCGAACAACTTAAGTTCGAAACATTACTGGCTGATCTGTCGGCAAGCTTTGTAAATCTTTCTGCCAACCAAGTTGATCGAGCTATCGAAGACGCACAGAGAAGAATCTGCGAATGTCTTGGTATTGACCACTCGGCGTTCTGGCAGAGCTGTCCGGAGGAACTTGGGATATTTTTGCTGAGGCATTTCTATCGGGACCCTACGTTGCACGTACCACCAAATCGGATGGATGGAAATACGTACTTCCCGTGGCTGCTAAAGAAGCTCATGGGGAAGGAGATTGTAAACGTTTCAACAGTTGCAGAGCTTCCTCCCGAGGCATCGACTGACAAGAACAATTGGGAATTGTACGGCATCAAATCAGCCCTAGGGTTCCCGCTGTGGGTCGGGGATGAACCGGTCTTTGCTGTGCTCTCCTTTGATGCAACAGCGGAAGAGCGAAAGTGGTCTCCGTCTCTCGTGAGCCGGCTCCAGCTTCTGGCACAAGTGTTCGCAAATGCCCTTGCGCGACAACGGGCCGAGCAGACGCTACGCGAAAGTGAATCGCGACTCACTTTAGCGGCCGAATCTGCTGGTGCGGGGCTTTGGACATTAGATATAGCCTCTGGGCAATTTTGGGCCACAGATAAAGCCAAGGAATTATTTGGTTTTGGACCGACAAAGGAATTCGATGTAGAACTTTTCCTGAGTCTGGTTCACCCGGAGGACCGCGAGACTCTCAAACACATTATTGAGACGGCTGCTCAATCAGTCGAAGATATTATCATTGAATACCGAATCGTTCGTCCTGATCAAACGAAACGATGGATCTCGACGCGTGGCCGTTATCAGGCCGGAGTGAACGGCGAGCTCGGTCGATTGATGGGTGTGTCGGTCGATGTCACCGAGGCCAAGAGCGTGCAAGGTGAACTCCAGGAATCGTACGCAGAGGTCAAACGGCTAGAGGAGCGGTTACGCGCAGAGACAATTTACCTGCGTGAGGAGATCAAAGAGATCGGAAAATTCAATGAGATCGTCGGCCAAAGCGAAGCCATCAAAGAAGTCCTGAGGAAGGTGGAGCAAGTGGCGTGCACGGAATCGGTCGTGCTCATCACAGGCGAAACGGGCACTGGCAAAGAACTGATCGCGAGGGCCATTCATAGCCTGAGCAAGCACAAAGATAAAGTGATGGTGAAGGTTGATTGTGCCGCTTTGCCACCGACTCTGATTGAGAGCGAACTGTTCGGCCGAGAGAAAGGTGCTTACACCGGCGCACTGTCGAGACAGTCTGGTCGTTTCGAAACTGCGGATGGCTCAACTCTCTTTCTCGATGAAATCGGAGAGTTGGGAGTGGAAATACAGGCTAAACTCCTTCGAGTCGTTCAGGACGGCGAGTTTGAACGGTTGGGGAGTGCCAAAACTTGCCATGTCAATGTACGGCTGATCGCTGCCACACACCGGGACCTGCCGGAACGCGTGAAGAATGGAACATTTCGTGAGGACCTCTTCTATAGGCTGAACGTGTTCCCCATCCATGTGCCCCCGCTCCGCGACCGGCCAGATGACATTCCATTGCTTGTGATGGCGTTTGTGCACGAGTTTGAAGGGAGAATGGGCAAAAAGATTCGTAGCGTACCCAGCCGAATAATGGACGAACTGAGGTGCTACCCTTGGCCAGGTAATATTCGCGAATTGAGAAACGTGATCGAGCGGGCGGTCATCGTGACTTCTGGGGAGAGGCTAAATCTTCAGCTGCCGAAATCCTTGATCGCTCCCACCAGCGGTACATTGAGGCAAGCAGAGTACCAGCACATCTTATCCATATTGGAGAAGACCGGATGGCGGATTAAGGGCCCAAACGGTGCAGCGACCATCCTTGGCGTGAAGCCCTCCACCCTGTATACGGTGATGCGTCGCTTGCTCATTCCCACTGGACACGAAAGGGGCGTCATTTCGTCCTGAAGACGCAATGCCGACCTTTGAAAGCCGCCTCTTAGTACTTTCCAGTGGGCTTTCCTTTCGACCCAACCTTCTTGGATTCAGATGCATATCTCGCAATAGGGAACTTACACGCGTGTTGGCTACAAACCTGCACCGTCGTATTACGGACCTAACCTGATTGTCTTTAGTGGGAGAGTCATCTTTCGCCCGATGTTGCGCGAGAATCTCTCCAACATCTTGATTTGGCTTAGCGTCCCGAGGATGGCAATGACGTGCTCGTTTCTCTCATTGAACTCAAATCCACCCTTAGAAGTCGGGGGGAGATCCTGGAACTCTTACGGTATTGCGTGGATGGCCTGCAGACGAAACCTGGATGTCTAGGATCCGGGGTCTACGAAGCCAATGGTGAGAACCAGACCATTCTGTATCTGGAGCGGTGGGCATCAGCGGAGGAGTTACATCGCCATATCCAGTCAAACCTCTATCTGGGAGTCTTAGCGGCCATGGATTTGGCCAGCGATCCACCAGATGTCAGCTTTTACGACGTCGGCGAAACCAAGTCTATGGAGCTCATCGCTGCACTCCGGAGTCCGGGCGTCGTATAAAGCGGCGCATCACGATTGGGTCAGGATCGTTCCATTCGGAGGCCAGTGCGCAGGCTCTGCGAGGATTTGCAGATTGCGACGATTCCAGGCGGCTAGGAATTTGGGTGCTTTTTCCGGTGTGAGAGATCGGTATACAAAGGAGAAATCCATGCGATTGACAATCCTCTGTTTTTTGGCAACAGCTTTGCTGCCATCACTAGCTCAAGCACAAAGCCCTGTTTTTGCGATTACGCCAGAAGAAAGCACGGTTCAGTTCTCCGTGAAGGCCTCGGTGGCTATCGTCGGCAAATTCGACAAGTGGGACGCCACCCTTACATTTCCGTCTACGGATGTTACGACAGGCGTCATGGACATCAAGATTCAGGCAGCCACGGTGAATACCGGAAGCGGCATGAAGGATGACAAGCTGAGGAGCAAGGACTTCTTTGACGTTAAACAGGATCCGTTGATCACCTTTCACTCTGACAAGATTGTGCAGACCGGTCCCAACACCTTTGATATGCCTGGAACGTTTACCATTCGCGGGGTCTCTAAGCCCGAGACGCTGACGTTTATGGCTACCGGGAAGGGGACAGGTGCGGGCACCATTAAAGGGACGATGGCGTTCGACCGTAAGGAATTCGGTATGAACAGCGGCATTCCCTTCATCAAGATCGCCGACCGCGTAGAGGTAAGTGTTGACCTAAAGGGCAAAAGAGTTAGCGGCCCTCCATTGGTTTTTAAGGAATAGCAAGTATTTGAGAACGACAGCTTCGGTTGTCGGACAGCCGTAGTCATGGTCGCCGCCAAATGGAATTCCAAGCCGCGCACTATTGAAGCTCTCGCAACTGGCGTTGTCATAGGTGTTCGCTGGTCGGCTCATGCTGGGAATCATCTGGCGCTGTTGCAAGATCGTGGGCGTAGTCTCCGCACGCGTACTGCACACCACGGTCGGAATGATGCACCAGACCCGGCGGCGGCTGTCGTTGCGCGATGGCCTGCTCCAAAGCTGCGATCGGCAAACGGGCCGCCAGCGTGCGATCCAGAGCCCATCCCACCACCTTGCGTGAGAACGCGTCCAGAACCACCGCCAGGTAGACAAACTCCTTCTTCAAACGGATATAGGTGATATCCGCTATCCAGAGCTGATTCATCCCCGTCAGTTTCATGCGACTGGCCAGGTTCAGATAGACCTCGAACTCGTGATCGGAATCCGTCGTCACCACGAACGCCCGCGGCTGTACGGCCAGCAGATTATCTTCCCGTAGGATCCGCAACACACGTTTGTGATTCACCAGCATCCCACGCCGCCGCAACTCCGCGCTGATCCGTCGATACCCGTAGCGGCGTCGGTGCTCGACAGCGATCTGCTGAATCACGCTCCGCACCTCCATATCTTCCTCGACGGGTGCTCGCTCCTGCAGAGAACGATAAAAACCGGCCCGGCTGACTCCGGCCAGCTGACACATGCGTTCGATGCTTAAGCTGCCTTGCAATGGCATCACTTCTTGGATTTCGTCGTAGATGGCTTCTCGCCACTGATACCGCTCTTCTGGCGTCGAGCCTCTACTTTTTGCAAGGGCACCTTTGAAAAAATCCCTTTCCCCCCTTCCTTTTTTCTCACGCGAGTTCCCCGTAGACGGTTCCTCGCCGGAGTCAAAAGGATCGGATTGATCTCGCCACTTGTAGAGAAGCCGTCGATGCACGCCAAGTTCCTGGGACAACTCCACGATGTTGTCGCAGGTCTTCAATCCCTCAACCGCCATCCGGCGGAATGCTTTCGGGTACTTTCCCACTCGTCTCTTTGCCACTTGCAGTTCCTCTCCCTGCAAAGTGTGCCTTATCCGAAAGTCTCAAGCTAAGGGTTCAGTCCATCTAGGATAAAGTTCCTTCAGAATGTTACGGGCCGGGGCGGAATACCCCTGCCTCTCTATGGCAGTGGCAATAGTGCTCGGCAGCGGATTCAAAACAATTGAACACTGTATGCGGTTCGCTGCTTCTTGTTTGACTTCTGGAAAGACGACCACCTTCAGGGCTTCGCCTGGGAAACCGCAATCCGTTGCACTAATTGCTCTTCTTGCTGACCAGGCCGCCGACGGCTTTTGTTGGCGTCGACACGGCGGCACCTGGGGCCTTGGCGGCATCTTTCACAGCGCCCGTGGCAACACCTCCAACCACGCCCCCGACATCGGGAACGAATTTCGGGTCCGACGAAGTTCCGCTAATAGCGAATGGAACTCCGCCCTTACCGCTGCCAGCAGTCGCTACCTTGGTCACGCCCCCTACCGCACCGCCACTTAGATTTGCAAGCATCTTGAAATCAAGCGCTCCCGCCGTGCTTACGGTGCCGGCTCCGGTAATTACGCCAATGGTGGGCACGGCAAGGTTAATATTGTCAGCTTTCATACCTTCAGGTGCGACCCGCGCGTCGAGGCTGAAATTCTTGATCTCTGTATCAGGCTTGGAGACTGCCTTGCCGGCGAAGGCCGCCATTGCGCCCATTTTCTCTCCCAGGTTGAATCCAGCTAGGCTGCTATCAGAGAGCTGCACTGGACCGGAGATGACGAGTCGATCTGTTGGCCCCGTGACTTCGAGCTTTAGCGATAGCGCGCCACCTTTCAGCTGCGAGCCGCTGGGAAGTGCGATGCCCAGAGTTGGCAACATCGCCTCCAGTTCTTCGACTGGCATACCTGGCGCGTTCAATTTCAGGTTCACGACTTGCGTGTCACCATGCGCTTGCACCGTTCCCGTCAAATGTGCCTGCGCCTTGCCGATCGAAATGTCCCCTTGTGTCAATGTTGCCGATTCTTTGTCGAGATCTACATCGACGGAGTGCCTGATCACGACAGTTCTGGTGGCGGGCGTCCCCTTGGGTGACAACTTCAGCTTTGCGCCCGTGAACGTCCCTACAGCCTTGGCTTGGCTCCCATTGGAGTTGAGAGTTCCGTCGAAACTCGCCAATCCATCAATGCCAGTGGCTGGATCGATAAATCCGTAGGTTCCGATATGCATGTTGTTTACCTTCACGGCGACCTCAAACGGCGTCTCAGCGGCATCCGCGGCGTTGATCGGCCCCGCTTTTCCACGGATATTGGCGTCTCCTCCTCCGGGCAGCTGCGCTTTAAGCGAGAACGGGAATTTTGAAGTGGCGGAGAAATCTGTTACCGCAATGTTGACCTGGTCGTAGACTCTGAACTTTCGCGAAGAATCTGTTCTTCCAACGGTCAACTTTCCATCGATCACATTCAGCTTGGCCACGGAGAGATTCTGGGTACTTGATTCGCCCGGCTTCGACTCCTCTGGCTTCTTCTTCGCCGTACCACCTAGACTGGAGAAATTCCAGGTCCCCTTCGCGTCCTTCAGTAGGCTAATTTCTGGTTCTTCCAGCAGCAGTTCAGTTACGTGGATTTGCTTGGAGAAGATCAAAGGCATCAGCTCAATGCCAATCTTCAAGGTATGTGCTGTAACGAAGGGTGATTTGCTGAAGGCCGGATCGTCCGCGATCGCAATATCGTCCGCCTCGACTGTGCCTGAAAAAAGAGACAAACTCAGATTGCCGAGCTTCACCTGACGGCCCAATGCGCTGCTTGCCTCTGATTCAATCTTGGGGCGGAAGCTGTTCACATTGACCAGAAACGGGAGCGCTACCAGCACAACGACAAAGACCACAACCACGATACCTATAACTTTCAACCAATGTTTCTTCATAGCCTTCTTCCATTTCTTTGGTCGCCGGTCCCATCGGACTTGCGGTCTATTTCGACTTATTCAGCATTCGGAGTTTGGAACTCGACGGAGTTAGAGTCCTCAGCTGATCTGAAGCACCGCCGCGAACTACGGCAATTGCAGGCGCTTTCCCTCTTGGACCGTCTTATGAAGATTCTGGCCTCGATAGGTGTAGTCGACTTTCAGGGACTTGCCCGCGCCGACGTTAGGATCGCCACCCATATTGTCATTGTTGACCTTCACATCGAGGGTGTTGTTTTGAATCATCTTTTGGAGTTTCCGGGTTACGTCCTTCCCCTGTCCGTTCTTACCATAGACGGCTTTGACGATCTCGAGTTTGCCTATCTGAGCGTGCGCGACTGAGGTCGAGACGAGCGTGGCAACAAGCACCAGAGCAATTAGTGGAAAAACGAAACGAGCAATTCGCATGTATGTATTCCTTTCAATCAGATCCCGCTGTGTCCTTTAAGGATGACTTCTAAGCCGCCGGAAAGGTATTCGGAAAACTACTCGCCAGCCCTCCGAAGAAATACGGTGTCGGCGGTGCGTGCAGGCGGAAGAACATGGGCCTGGTAAGGGCTCGAAGATCAGTGGCAATGAGCGCTCATTTCCCAGGAGCCAAAATCGTGAAGCCAAAGCGGATCGACCAATGTGGAGCGCCCGTAAAGTTGCGGGCGTTGTATTCTGGGTTCACAAGGAAGCGGACTGGCTGCTTGCCAATTCTCTGCACTTTCGCCAGTTGCACTCCCACAGGCATGTAAACAACCTGCGGCTTTCTCCAATTCACACTCCATTGGGCGT
The DNA here is from genome assembly GCA_963839315.1 of Candidatus Acidiferrales bacterium. Lineage (GTDB taxonomy): Bacteria > Acidobacteriota > Terriglobia > Acidiferrales > UBA7541 > Acidiferrum. The sequence goes on along the minus strand of CAWIUU010000026.1, from coordinate 26,467 downwards.
CGCCGGAAGCCAGTGTCCAGCCCTTTCCCAAAACGTAGGCGATGATCGGTTGAACGCTCGAGAACCGGGTATAGCCGCCGAAGAGGTTCTGGTTGAACAAGCCGAGGTTCCACTTCCCTTTCCTGGCCACAAGACCTACCGCAGGGCCAGCCATCGCGGTGTCCGTGCCCAGCCCTTGGCTGGGCACAAATTGCACCAACGGGCCAAAACCCCACCGTCCCCATTTTTTATTGAAGACGATCAGGTCAAAAATCGATACGTTGTTCAATTCGCTGCCGCCAGGGCCGCTGAGGTTGTAATTCACGGTGGCGCGGAGCAGGTTTGGTGTTCCCCAGGCGTTGAATGGAATCACCGGCTGAAAGACAAAATCGTTGCCGGAGCCGCGATAGCCGTAAAAGTTAGGGTAGTACTCTTCCTTTAGGTTGAAGGCCATGAGCGGGGCAGTTGGATCGGCGGCTTGCTGGGCGAGGCCTTCATCTCCTGATCCAGCGGCGGCCTTGGGAGGCGGCACAGTTTGTGAAAAGCACGGCATTGCCAGGGCCAGCAACAGCGCGAACTTTAGAAACAATCTCTTCGTTGTCATCATGTTTTTATCAATTAGCCGCAGCGCTTGGTTTCGATAGCTATCAGTCTGCACAGCCGGGCGAAGAGCGACGATACCACCAGCCTTCATATCCGTCGCCAACCGCACTCCAGCAATTAATTAGCCTGCTTTTTTTCGGCCGCGGACCCGAGAATTCGAGGCCTCCCTTCACAGGAGTTCTTCTTGGTGACTGCTCGTCCCACAGGGTTTTATTTCTTGAGATACGTGATCTTCGTGGTGCCGATTGTCCCATTGAAGGCGAACGGCGCCTGGTCGTAGTAGTCGAGCGACACGGGCGAGTCCAGATCTTCGCCAATATCGAAGGTTGCATTGGATGTGAAATGGAGTGACATGGCAGCCGGCACCTGGCCTTGCCCCACAACTGCACCATTCACCTTAAGGGTGACGTTCATCGGGCCGCCGATCTTTCCGGCCAATCTCGATTCGACCTCGATCTTTGCCTTTCCCGTCGGCAGCTTTTCCTTGGACATGATCTTGGTGCGTTGAACTTCGAAGAGGTTGAACTCATACTTGAGGAATCCGTCCTTGACGTAACACGTAACGCCTCCGGAAAAGCCTGCGAGAGCATACAGCACCCCGTTTGCATTCGCAGGTACGTCCACATCCATGACCACGAGGCTGTCGAACTTTCCGAGCTTGGGAGCCGCTGATTCGGGCATTCGGGTCATCGGACCATCGAAAGTCCATTCAGTGAGAGACGAGGCTGGAGCGTCCTCCGGATGGAACATCGCAGTGGACCACATGCCACCGCCGATAGGGAGGTTCTTGTTCTCCGCGGATTCGACCAGGAAGAGGGCTTTTAGCTCCTCGAGTTTCTGCGGATTGGTAGCGGCAAGGTCGTTCGCCTGACTCCAATCCTTATCGAGGTTGTAGAGCTCCCACTTGTCCGTCAGAGGTGACCATTCCTTGATTCCTTTCGGCATGCCGCCGACCCACGGATCACGCGGGCCCGGGGCGCTGGCGAACCAGCCGTTGTGGTAGATCCCGCGACTAGCCATGATGTCAAAGAATTGGGTCTTTCGCGTCCCCGGTGCTTTGGGATCGCCAAATGCGTAGACCATGCTGACGCCAGCGATCGGATCCTGCTCGAACCCGTTAACGACGCGGGGCGGAGTGATTTTCGTAAGTTCGTAAATCGTCGGTACGATGTCGATCACGTGGTGGAACTGCGGCCGGGGCGTCGGATCTGCTTTAATGTGATCGGGCCAAGCTACGGCCATGGGCTGCCGCGTGCCGCCGAAGTAGGCTGCCATGAGCTTTGTACCCTTGTAGGGAGTGCTTCCCGCCCAGCCCCATCCGGCGTGGTACATGTTGTCCGTCTTGGGACCACCGAGTACGTCAAGTCCACCGAGCTCGTTCAGAGCTTCGATGTGTTGCGAGATCGTGGTCGGGATACCATTCTGCGCCAATTGCTCGCTGATGGTGCCGTTCAAACCCTCGGATGAGGAGCCGTTGTCGCCCCAGATGTAGAAGATCAGCGTATTGTTCAGCTTTCCTTCTTTTTCGATTTCGTCGATGACCTTTCCAGCGTTGTAATCGGCGTGCTCAGCAAACCCTGCGAAGATTTCCATGAGTCGGCGCTGGAAAGGTCTCTCGGCCTCGGGAATGGAATCCCAGGAAGCCATTGTGGCGGGCCGTGGCGTGAGTTGGGCGTCCTGCGGAATCCAGCCCAGAGCTTTGGCACGCGCGAAAGTGCGCTCGCGATACCTGTCCCAGCCATCGTCGAACTTTCCTTTGTACTTGTCGGCCCACTCTTTGAAAATCTGGTGAGGACCGTGCGCAGCGCCCGGCGCCCAGTAGATGAAGAACGGCTTGTCTGGCGCGTAGGCGTTCTGCTCGCGAAGCCATCGGATGGCATCCTGCGCGATGTCTTCGGTGAGGTGATAGCCCTTTGGCTTCTCTTCGGTGACCTGAGTGGTGTTCCGCGTCAGTGTCGGTTCATACTGCGAGGCCTCGCCTGCGAGAAATCCGTAGAAGTATTCGAAGCCATAGCCGGTCGGCCAATAGTCGAAGGGCCCCTTTGAAGTAATCTGATCTTCAGGAGTGTTGTGCCACTTGCCCCAGGCCCCGGTGTTGTAGCCGTAGTCTTTCAACACTTCCGCGACGGTCGCCGAGGACTTCGGGATGATTCCGCTGAATCCGTCAAAGTCGTTGGAGATCGCGGAAATCTGTCCATTGCCGACAAAGGTGTGATTGCGTCCGGTCAGCAGCGAAGCGCGGGTGGGCGAACACATGGCGGTAGAGTGGAATCGACTAAAGGAGATGCCCATCTTCGCCACGCGATCGAGCGTGGGCGTGTTGATCTCGCCGCCGTATGTTGAGGGCGTACCCGGTCCCAGGTCGTCCATTAATATAATCAGGATGTTCGGAGCGCCTTCGCCGAGATGTTTCGACTCAACCCGCTTCTTGTATGTGGAATCCTGCATCGTCAGCCCCGGAGTAGAGGCAGAGGGCGTAGGTGGGAAAGGTAGAACTTCCTGCGCCGCGATCACGGGGGCTAACACCGCTCCCAAAGCGAAGTTGACGACGGCCAACATGGTATTTCGTTTCATTTTCATTTCCTAGACTCCGTCTTGTGCCGGTTTCAGTTCTCTTCGATCAGGGCTGTGCCCAACAGCTACGCATCCGCGATGATCCGCAACCCACTCGGCTTCACCGCAATTCGACAATCACGCTCTCGATTTTCCCGTTGAAGGCAAACGGGCTCCGATCAAAATAGTCCAACGAGACCGACGAGCCCAGATCGACGCCAACATCGAACGTTTCGCTGGCAGTAAACGCAGCCGGTACGGTGCGCTTGACCGTGGTACTTGCGGCCTCTGTCCCATCGACAGTAATTGCAACCTCTGCAGGAGCGCCGGGTTTTGCGATCTTGGTGTCCACTTCGATCTTGTGCTTGCCGGGTGATAGTTTTCCCGACGAACGGGCGAAGTAGCGCTCGATAATCATCATGTTGTATTCGTAGATCAGCTTGCCCTGGTCCATGTACAAAGTTAGACCGCCACCTGCGCCTCCGAGTGCATAGAGGACCCCGGACGCGTTTTCGCCCAGTTCCGTCGTCACGGTGACGTGGTTGCTTTCGCGACCAAGACCGGGCGCGGTGAACTCCGGCATGCGAGTTGAAGTCGAGTCAAAGTGCCAACTGGTATAGGGAGTTTTGATTCGATCTTCGGGGCGGAGCCGCAACCAAATGCCCGCGCCAATTGGGAAAACCTGATTCTCTTTGGCTTCTTTCAGAAATAGCGCCTCGAGGTCTGCCAGACGCTTTGGCTCCTTTTTGGCAAGATCGTCCGCTTGCGAGAAATCGGTCTGGAGATTGTAAAGTTCCCAGACATCCTTGCTTGAATCCCAAGTAGCGAGTCCGGGACTTACCGTGAGCCAAGGTATGAGAGGGCCGAAGGTGCAGGCATACCAACCGTCGTGATAGATACCGCGGCTGCCATTGTTGTCAAAATACTGTGTGTGTTTCTGTCCGGGCGCTTTGGCGTTGTCAAAGGTGTAGACCATGCTGACGCCGTCGAGAGGATCTTGCGTAAAGCCGTCGACCACTCTCGGTGGCTTTATACCAAGGATTTGATAGATCGTCGGCGCGATGTCGTTGACGTGGTGAAACTGGGACCGGGGGGTTTTGTCTGGCTTGATGTGCGACGGCCAAGAAATGGCCATAGGATTGTCGGTCCCGCCGAAATGCGAAGCGACGAGCTTCGTATATTTGAATGGTGTATCGCCCGCCCATGCCCAGCCAGCGTGGTACATGCTGTCCGTTTTTGGTCCGCCGAGTGCATCTAACCCGCCAATTTTGTCGAGCGCTTCGAGTTGTTGCTCCATGGTGTTGGGGATCTGGTTTTGTGCAAGCAACTCGCTGATCGTGCCGCTTTGCCCCTCTGCGCTGGAGCCGTTGTCACCCCAGATGTAGAACACGATAGTGTTGTCACGAATGCCGAGTTCATCGAGGCCATCGATCAACCTGCCAGCTTGTGCATCCGCATGTTCAACGAACCCAGCGAACACTTCCATCAAACGTTCCTGGAACGGACGTTGCGATTCGGGAATGCTGTCCCAAGAGGCCATGGATTCGGCGCGCGGCGTCAGCTTCGGCGTCAGCCGGGATCCACCCCATCTCCTTTTGCCGCTTGAAGGTCTTCTCGCGCAATACGTCCCAGCCATCGTTGAATTGGCCTTTATACTTGTCCGCCCACTCTTTGAAAATCTGGTGGGGTCCGTGACCGGCTCCGGGTGCCCAATAAATAAAGAACGGCTTGTCGGGCGCGTAGGCACGGTGGCGCTTCATCCACTTCAAGGTTTGGTCCGCCATGTCTTCGGTCAGGTGATACTTCTCGTTGTGCGGCGGCTCAATGGCATTAAAGTTCTCGAAGAGTCTGGGTTCCCATTGCGAAGTTTCGCCAGCGAGAAAACCGTAGAAATAATCGAAGCCGATGCCTTCACCGGTGGGCCAGAGTGTGAATGGCCCCATTGCTGTAGTTTGTGTTGCAGGCGTGTTGTGCCACTTGCCGAAAGCGGCCGTGTCATAACCGTAGTAGCCAAGCACCTTAGCCAGCGTTGCCGACGATCTCGGGAATTACACCGGTGTAACCGTCAAAGTCGACAGCACGTTCCGCGATTGTGCCGGAGCCCACGCGCTGGTGGTTTCGTCCAGTGAGTAGTGCCGCGCGAGTCGGAGAGCAGATGGCCGTGGTGTGGAAAGCGTTGTAGCTGATGCCATCGTTCGCGATGCGCGAGAGCGTGGGCGTGTGAATCGGCCCACCATAAGTCTCAGCGAGCCCGAATCCGACGTCGTCCAGCAGGATGATCAGGATGTTGGGCGCGCCTTTGGGCAAGTGTTGTGGTTCCTGGCGCCAGGTCATTTTCGATTGCTGCAGCGTCTCACCGGCAATGCTAGCTGTTGGTACCGGCGGGAAAGGCAGAACGGAGCCGTCCGTAGCGTAGGCCGCAGCTTTTTTTGTCCCCTGGCCAAAAGCACTGGGAAGCAGGGTTGTGGCGAGGAGGCAGCAGGTTGAGAAATTTCGGACATAACTCATATTGACTCTCATTTGATCGGGAACTCCTCATTAAATACTTTCAAGGATGCGGCCAAATTCATCCATCCGTAAAAACAACAACCTGGAAGTAGGAGAAATACGGAGCCGTCTTGGTCGACGAGGCGGGGCGCGAACATCTTGCCTCAGAGCACGGTCTGTGTGGCCTACTTGATTCAAACATGAAAAAATTAATCAGGCGTCTCATACGACCGATCAACGAAACTTGGCCAGCGTCATAGTGAGCGCTAGGTTATTGCCCTGGAAGTTGCTGGAGTTATTGAATTCCCAGGCGTGGCGGGCGCCGATGAACCCCGCCACCTTGCCCTTAACAAAGAAGGGAAAGCTGACTTCCGGCCCGAGTGCATAGGCCCGATTCAAGGAGTTAGGCAACACCGCCGGTAAGTCTGTACCACCGTCGTGAGTTATTTTGTACTGTAAGGAATAAACCAGACCTGCGCTTGCGGCACCCTTAAGAAATGAGCGTCCAACTCCACCTTTGATGGTCACGAAGTCGCCGACCAACAGGTCACTGTTTTGCTTCTGCTGGTGAATCTCCAGAGTCCCATTGCCTGCGACGCTCCACTTCTTTCCTGCATCCAGATAGTAGGTAGTTCCGAAGATTACCTCGTGGGTCCAGAATCCTAGCGAACGGATGCCATTCCCCGTTGGAGCATGGAATGCATAAGCCGCTAGATAGTCGAGTCGTTTGGTATGCCAGCCGACATTGATCGGCTGGATATAAATGTCACCAAAACCTATGGAGTTGCTTCTTGCGATAGGGACTAACGTTGAGGTCAGCGCCTGGTTCGAGAAAATAATGCCAACTTTTAATCCGTAGTAACCGCCAAGCAACTTCCACTTTGTAGTTGCAGCAATTACGGGAAAGGGCAAAGTCAAGGAAGTGTTAACCCGTCCCGGAAGGACCCCGCCGTTGGGCCCTCGAACGCTGCTGTACTCGGCATCATAGTAAACGAAGCTGAAATAGTAGCCGGGCCCCGGCTGGGTGCCTGATTTCAGGCCCATGTCGCTGCGCAAAACTGCGCCGATCAAGCCATGCTACAATATTGATCTTTCTCCTATTCCGGCTTGTGGAATTCTTGGCTAATACGCAGGCCAACCTTGGCTTGACACCGCCGTTCCCCGGGCGTACATGGTGGTCAGAGCTCCATCCCGCTGGTGTTCTACGGAGGTCGTCATGCCCCGCTATGAGTTTTACTGCGAAGATTGCAAGAAACCGTTCGAAGTCATCCTGAGCCTTGCGGAATACGAAAAGGGCAAGATCAAGTGTCCAAAGTGTGGCCGCGAACACATCCACCAGGAGGCGGCCGCGTTCTTCGCGGTGACGTCGAAGAAAAGCTGATGCAACCCCGCGGTCAGGAACCCGCGCGTTCACAGGAAGATGTGCCCAACGGTTCTGCAGGTCGGCCTAGCGGTTATCTTGGGACCACAACGCAGTTGTAAGAGTATTCGTCTCCAACCTTGCCCAGTCATCATGGATTGGAGACGACTGGTCGGAGAGCAAAGTCGCCACCGCCACGCCCTTGAACCAACTGGCGAGGACGCGAGGTCTGCCCCTCCGGCGAGGTGCACAAGGGCGCTCAAGGGTAGGCTTGCTTGATACAGCAAGTCGAGACGTCCCGACTCCGTGTATTTGCTCAAAGTGGAGCTATGATTCCCAACGAACGATCCCCCAGAGAAAGTCCAGGAGACGTCGAATGCGAGCCACCTCAAGGAAAGCTCTGTGTGCCGCCGTTTGTCTAGTGTTCGTTCCAGCCGCAATTGGGAGCGCGGCGGAGATAAAGTTCGACAAAGTGGTATACATGCCCCCAAAGATAGAAGGTCAAGAAAAGAGCGCGGAGCCGGTAAAGGGTCACGTAATTTTCGACAAAGAGAAAAAGGCGGTGGAGTTTCAGGATACCAAGGGGCAGATCATCGTGACTATCCCTTACGACAAGATCAAGAGCCTCCTTTACGAAAAGACTTCCAGGCCCCGATACGCGGAGGCGATTCTGATTTCTCCTTTTTTCTTGTTCAGTAAAACTAAAAGGCATTTCTTGTCCATCCAGTACACGGATGCGAACGGGGCAGGCGCGTTCTGCATGCTTCACATGGATAAGGGCAACTCGACCGACATTGTGAACACGGCCGAAGCGGAGACAGGCAAACACATCGAACGTACTGAGGAAAAGTAGCGCGGCGACTAATTTGCACGCGCTCGTGCGAGGGGGTGTTCCAGCGGGGGTGCCTCTTGCGGCCCCTCGATGCGAATCGGAGTCGTATATAAACTCCTCTTCTCGTCTAGAGTAATTCTTCGGTGGGGTCAAAAATGGTTTTTGCCTAAGGGACACTGATGACCTAGGCTGACCTTGTGACAAGCCGCCCAGACGTCGGGTAGCGTCACCTTTTTGGGCGAGTCGTGGTTTTTGACTCTCGGACCAGTATTCTTGCGTTAAGAGGCATACCCCTTCTTCTGCCATTTTCAAGTCTTCGTGATGACGGCACTTGACGCGCCCCGCGCATGGTGGGATGAAGGAGGTGGAAGCAGGTTGTTCAAACGGCCTCATTTGGAGGACATGATGAGAGGCCTCAATCCGATTCACGTTCCACACTTTCAGCATTTTTCTGTGCACAGCGCACTCGTCTCGGCGCGCGACAAGTTGGGTGCACACAGCATCGAAATCACGATCACACTTGTGACCCTAGTCGGTCTATTGATCGCCTTGACTTTTTGGGCCGTCGTAGCTCGTTGAGCACAGGGGCGGACTTGTCCGCTCTGCGCGTTAATCATGCATGACCTGTGTCGAGAGGCTTGCCGCCAGGTGCCGGGCGTCACGGTCATTTTACTCAATCCATGTTATTCGGTGTCGTCGTACGCGTAGTAAACGGCCTTCCTTAAATTCCCGTTCCAGATTGCGGCCCTTCCCTGGTTGAGACAGACACGAGAGGAATCTGTTTATGAAAAATACTCTATGCAAGGGACTTTCCTTGGTTGTCCTCACTTTCTATCTCGCTTGCTACCCGGTTCCTGCCCAGGAACTGAAAACGGACCCACGACTAGCGGAAATTGCTCACAAGGTTGTCACCACTTCGGCAAACCTGAAGCAGGGAGAGGTGGTAGTCATTTCGGGAGGGATTGAAAAGCTACCCCTAATGCAAGCCGTGGCGATTGAAGCCGCAAAATCCGGTGCACGAGTGGCTCCTCTTTTCATCACGACCGACCCGCTCCAACGCGCCGTTGTGTTAGATGTACCCGAGAAGTACCTTAGACAGCAGTGGGCAGTAATTGAGTGGTTGAAGAGCATTGATGTATGGGTCTCCACCAGTGACACGGAGGACTCGAAAGCTGTTTTGGAGGGGATTCCCGAGTCGAGAGTGTCCAAGGCGAGGCAGTCAGATGCTGCGGGTAACGCCGCTCTAGACAATTCCAAAATACGGGCTCTGTATGTCGGGGTCCCGAACAAGAAGGATGCTGAGTACTCCCAAGTGGAGTGGGTGACGTACCAGAATATGCAGTGGGACGCGATTAATGCGGACTACCAGGCTATCGCGAAAAAAGGGAGTCAACTCGCAAAGATGTTGGAGAGCGCCAAGAGCGTCAGGATCACTTCGCCAAGCGGCACCGACGTGACTCTCTCTCTAGGAAATCGAAAGGCGTTTGTCAATGCCGGCATACTGGAAGAGCATGCCAAGGAAGGTGGTGCGTTCCTGAGTAGGCAAGCATCTCTGCCGGGAGGCGATGTAGCCATCGCACCAATCGAGAACTCAGCAAATGGAAAAATAATCGCGCTGAAGGACACTTGCCGTCCGTACGAATATCTCACTGGAGCGACTTATTTGTTCAAGGATGGCAAGATGGTTTCCTTTAATGCTAAGGGGAATGCCGAGTGCTTTCAGCAAGATTACTCAGCCTATGGCGGCGACAAGGATAGGATTGCGTCCCTGCTAATCGGCCTGAACCCTGCGCTAAAGGTTATGGAAGAAGGTAGTAATTATCGCCCGGCAGATGCGGCAGGAATGGTCTACATCACCATGGGGAATAACCAGCTCCTCGGAGGAAGCAACAAAACAGAGTTTGGCTGGTCGATTCCAGTGGTGAAAGCCAGTGTCCAAATCGATGGGAAGACCATTGTCAAGGATGGCGAGCTGGTCTTCTGATCCCCTCTCCGAGTCTACGAAATTAGCAGTCTAGGCCACCGCGAGCTATATCACCAAAGCAAAGTGAGCGACCGCGAGTCGAGAGAGCAGGACGAGGAGCGAAATGAGTGGGCGCTGGAGTGGGCGTGCGTGCGCTCTCGCCGAGAGCGGTCTTCTGTTGTGCGGAACAGCGCTTTGGAGCGCGGCGCGGCCGCCTTCCTGGCAGCAGCCGCTTCCAGCGCAGCCGCAGGCATGGCCTACTGTGGGCTGGTCTCCGCCGAACACCGACGCCAAGATTCCGACATTGTCAAAGGCAGTGCCTTGCGACCTCTCCAAAGTGCTGGAGGAGGCCGGTAGAAGAGCCGTTGAACTCTCGACGAATCTCGAGAAATTCGCGGCCCAGGAGAAAATAGAATACAAGCGTACGGATTTTGCTGGGGTGCTGAAGGAATCGGGTACCGGCACGTTTAATTACACATTCGCGTTTGAGGAAGTCAACGGAGGACGATCCAGCCGTGAGTATCGTGCACCTGCAAAAGGCAGTCACCCTTTTTCGGGGAGCGAGCAGGATACCGGCCAGGTCGCTTTGGCGCTGATATTCCATCCCGATTTGCAGACGGACTATGAAATGAGGTGTGAAGGGCTGGACAACCGGAGCGGCCAAGCGACGTGGGTGGTGCATTTCTGGCAGCGAAAGGACAGACCTGGCCGAACGCTGCAATACGTAGAAGACAAGGATCTGTATCCCGCGAAGTTGAAGGGGCGCGCGTGGATCTCACGAGAGAACGGAGAAATCGTCCATCTGGAGACAAATCTGATGGAAGCGCTTCCGGGGCTTAGGCTGCTGACGGGCGCGATTTCGATCGACTACACGCCGATCACTCTGAAATGGCGTAGCGTGACCCTGAATTTACCCGAACGGATTGCGGCGTTCTGGGAGTTCAGAGACTACCGCGTGATGTTGGTGCACTCGTTCAAGGATTTCAAGGTGTTCGCGGTGGAAACGAAAGAAACCATCCAAGAGCCGAAGGAAAACTGAGGCGGAAACCAACCGGCAGCGGGGACAGGCGCGTTTTTTCGAGACTACTGACACGATTGTGTTGGATGGAGGTCAAGTCTCGGCAAGTCGGAAAACTGGACAAGTCCGGCCCAGCACCCATCTCTAACAATGGGATGGCCGATCCACAGCTCGAATCCTAATTCAGCCAGTAGCCGCTCGAACCAGCGTGCATACCCGGTAGCCTCCATGCCTACCTGCACGCAGATTCCTCGCTGCTTCAGGTCTCGATAGAATTTCTCTGCTTGACCGTCGCTGTGGTTCAACTCCTGCTCACCACACTCACCCGTCTCCTGATACCTTAGCATTTCTTAGACAGTCGCGGGTACTTGCAGGAATGCCTTGCTCTGCGGCACTGGAGCGGCCCTTGCGCACGCTAGACGTAGCGCTGATCATCGCTGTAAGCTCCGTTCCAGTCGCAGTCACATGGCTTTCCTTAGCACCGAAGAGATGCTGGCCGTCCTCAGAGCCGCTCGGAGCCGTTCCAGCCGGGACTGGGCCATGATCCTGGTGGCCTATCGCCACGGAATGCACGCCAGCGAAGTTTGTGGGCTTCGCAGGGACGATTTAAACCTCCGGGGCGAGTCCATCACCATTCGCCGGCTGAAAGGCTCGCTGGAAACGTGCCAGCCGCTCTGTGGCCATGCCGGGCAGCCGCTGCTGGATGAATTAAAGGCCTTGCGTCAGTGGATGAAAGATCGCCTAGGTGACGGTTCTGATTACGTTTTCACGTCGCAGAAGGGTGGACGGATGCATCGCAGCCAGTTCTTCCGAATCTTTCAAGCTTGCGCGGCATCGGCCGGCCTCGCTCGGGCGAAGTGGCACCCGCACGTTTTGAAGCACTCGCTGGCCACGCATCTGATCGACGGCAACGTCAACCTGGCGGTGGTGAAGCGAGCTCTCGGGCACAAGTCGGGGTCGCCGATAATCCATTCCGTGGAAACGAAATTCTTCTTCCGGAGAATTGGGATGACAATGTGGGCAGGATGCCAGACGCTCCATCATCACCGCCTGAACCATAAAGAAGCGCATGCTTGTACTACCCAGCTAAGCCAAACACGTGATCTGGAAGAACGCAGGCGCTTCCGATACACACGCTTTTAAGTTCGTTCATCCGCTTTCACGTGATGTTTCGGAATCGCGCTGATGTCGATCTTGATCGGCGGCGCGAGCTCCTCACCGACCACCGGCTGCACGGGCTTGCCGAACATGTAGTGAATCGCGAGCTCAAACGCTTTCATAGCGATCCGCGGATTCTTGCTGTACAGCTTTTTCTTCCACAGCTTCGCCAGTTCTTCTTCGGGCAAAAGTGTGTTGAGCAGAGTCTTGATCGAATCGGTGTCTTTGTTCCGAGTGCCCTTCTTACGGCCGCCGAGTTTTTCGTGACCTTTATCGCCCGTTCGTTTAGATCGCCCGGTGCAGGCATACGACCGCTGGATCGCTCAAATACCGTCCACCTACCGAGAGGCAGTGCTCAATGAATCGCACAGAGAATCACTGTCTTTCGACACCGATCCTAACTGCCTGGCTCTTCTTAAACACTATCGAAGCCTCATGCCGATGGCGCAACAAGCCAGAAAGCCCATGTTCCACTTGAGGCCGGCAGATGGTGCCCTGGGCTCTCACTTCCAGGCGGCGCAGTCGGCACGAAAGGACTTTTCAAACCTTGCAACAAAGATCGCTAGCAGAATCAATGTAGTCACACCTAAGCCCCAACCGATGATCCAGTTCTAAGTGTGCTTTTACCGTGTGTCCACCCGAAGCCTAGAATTGTATCCACGTCCACCGGCTCGTCGCTGGGGCGGAACTTCCAGCTCGGCAAGGCGGCTTCGGGGAAAGTGTGAATCGCCACTCGGGGATGGGTTTGATTCCAGTCTGCGAGCGCCTGTGCCCTGCCTGCATGCCGTGTGCGTTAATCAGTGCAATCACTTGGACAAGTGAGACGTAGACTTCAGCGCCGAAGACCTCTTAAGTCCAATGACTCCTGATAAGAGATCATGTGCCTTCGGCGCACCACCAAGCATGAACGTAAGTCTGCGAAGCAGCGACGCAGCTCCTCAGCTTCAAAGCAAAGTGAGGTGGGAGCAGCCTCTAAGTGACTGGGCTCCTCCTTCTCGAACCATCCTAAGTTCGGGACTTCCCGCGAGCGAATCTTATAATGGCCCAAACAATAATCAGCACCAGCACTCCCAGACCGATGAATGGGAGGTAGCTACCCGTCGTCGGATTCGTTTGCACGGGGGCAGCAGGCCCGTCCGGCGGAGCAACCGTGGGCTCTCCCTCGGCAATCAGCAAAGGAGTGTCGGCTGGCGGAGCTGGCGGGGGTGTCGGCGTCGTGCTGCTTACCTTCTTCTCCTGTGATGTGGCCGACGCCGAAACCTGCGGAGCTGGCGGGGGAGTCGGCATCGTGCCGCTCACACTCTTCTCCTGTGATGTGACCGACGCCGGAACCTCTACGATTTTTGTCGCTGTGACCACCATCCCTTTCCTCAGGCCAAACGCGTCAACCATTTCTCCATTCACCTTGAATTTCTGATCTTTTGGAATCTTGAACGACTGATTCGTTCCGTTTTCCAGCGTCAAGATCACGGAGAGTGGCGCAGTGACATGCCAGACCTTTCCGTCACCGTCTCGACGGTGGTAACGATCTGAGGAGTGGTTGTTGTGGTGATGGTGCGCTGGAGCTTCATGCCTGGTTTCAAGTCGTGAACTCCCAGCTGTTTTCCATCAACTGTAGCCTTGGCGCTCTCGGGGATGTTCTCAAAATGTCGGATCGAGCCATCTGCCATTCTCACGATCAAATCGTTGCCTTCCACCGCCAGAACCTCGCCGCGATCGACTTTGACTACCTGGCTGCTCGGGCCGGCCGTCGTAGTCGTTGTCGTCTGTACTTGTGCTCCGGCACTACGAGCGAAGGCAATACAAACTGTCCCTATAGCGAGCACGAGGCCGCTTCTCATCCAGCTGTTGCTTGACTTCATATTCTGTTCTCCTTTGTTGAATTCGACAAAGAATTCCCGATTCTTCGGTGAGGACTCTCCCTTGTCTTTTGAATTTACACGGGAACACGAAGTGAAACTCGAGCAGCTTGCGGTAGCCCGGCACCCTCACCTTCGGCGGGCGAGTGCGGAACGATTCAAGCTACTTAGGCGGAACAACAATGATGAGCAGTGTGGCACCCTGTCTTGGCGGGTCAGGCTTCGGAGGTGGCGTTGTCCCCGTACGTACCACCTCTTGTGACACGACCGTTTCAGGTGTCTCGGTGACCGCGGTTGCCGAAATGTTCATTCCTTCTTTAAGGCCCCAAGTGTCGGTCTCCTGGCCGTCGACATTGAATTTCTGGCCCTTGGGAATGTCAAAGGACTGGTTGGTACCATCTTCCAAGGTGAGAATGACTGAGTTCGGTGGACTGACGCGCCAAACTTTACCGGTCACGGTCTTTACCGTGGTGATCATTCTCGGTGTAGTGCTCGTGATCGTGGTCCGCTGCAGCTTCATGCCAGGTTTGAGATCGTGAACCGTCAATTCCTTGCCGGCGACAGTCACGGTTTTATCGTCTGAAACATTCGGGAAATGTCGAAGCTCCCCATCGTCGGTCTTGACGACGAGATCGCTGCCGGAAACATACACTACCTCCGCGGTCTCGACCTTGACAGTTTGCGAAGTCAGGCCCTCTTCGACCTTCGTTTCTGTTTTTACTTGCGAATTTGCGGAAAACCCCAAGGTGATGCAAAGAACGCCCACCCCGGACAGGCTACCTGGGATGCGTGGCCAACCTTTGCGTAAAATCATGTTTGATTCTCCTTCGATGATGGCTTTCTTACTCGAAGTGGCCTTCCCGTGGATAATGGAAGCAATCGTCGTACTAGAACCTTCTCTTCGCTCCTTCCGGGGTAGTGTACGCGCTCACAGTAGCGAACTCTGGTTGCCTAGTCCTGATCCGGTTGGTGACCCACTGCTACGATTTAGCCGTTTTATTCAGGTCGTCGTCCTTGTAGTACTTCGTACCCTGCAGGGTCAACTGAAGTGCGAGGCCATTCTTGGTGATCTGGTAGACCCATACTCCCGGGGAAACTTCAGCCGCTCCCGAGTAAGCTCCGCCCTTCTCGCCCGCTTTGGCGGCAGCGTCCGCTTGCCCTGAACCGGACCAGCCGGAGTCCAGAAATTGTGCCAAGGCCTTATCGTTCTCGAAGACGAACACCACGACATAGTCCTTCACTCCCATGCCCAGACCGGCACCGGCCGAAGCCATCTTCATGAAGGTTTCTTGCTTGGTCTTGTTGTTGACGGCCAGTCCTGAACCGCGTGCCGTGCTCAACAGCAATACGTTCACCCCCATGTTGTCGAAAACGGCGTATCCCGCCGCTTTCTGGATAGCTGCTTGAGCAGCGGGTTCCAGCTTGTACAAGTCCTGCAAGGCCTCGGCTGCCATCTTGCGGGTTTTCTGTCGTTTTTCTTCATTGTCGTCCGCGGCGATGCACATGCCTGCGGACAGCAGAGCCACGGCAAGAATGGCAGCAATCGTCCTGATTTTCATGGAATTCTCCTTCTGGAAGGACGGTAGTGAGGTGCAAGGCGGGAAACAACTAGGGATTTCCCTAATCACCAAGACTAGTCACTTAGGTTTTTTGATCGGAGTGGCCGAAGAAGCCGAGGCGCAGCGCAAACTGGAGTGAAAACTGTAGCGGCTCCTCGCCTGTCACCGAATGTCAGGGCGGATCATGGGGCCGATTTTGCATCCTTATATGAGATGCCCGGATATGCGCTGAGCACTGACCGGTCACCCTGTATTTTGAAGTTTTGCTGACACAGTGCTGACAAATTAGGGGGCTCAGACACACTTCACTTGAGCGAATCGCGGAAAGCCTTGTTTTTATTGGAGTTTTGGTGAACCGGGCAGGACTCGAACCTGCAACCCGTTGATTAAGAGACCGTCCAAAGACAATTAAGACCGAGTGCGATTGTTTGCTATCGTGTTGATTTTCCGCACCAGTACAGGCGATTCCCGTCCTTGCCCACTTTGCTACCGTTTGCGATGGTTTTTGATTTAGGGTGGGCACAAAATTGGGCACAGCGGAATGGGGTGAACCCCTCTGTTGAGACAGTTTGGAATTGGCACACATGCAGTTCAATGGTTTTTCCTTCTCATTCTTTCTCTTCTCTTTCAGGATGATGCTCGGCTGGTGAAGCGGAGGCGAGCTCTGCTGGAGAGCAACTCGCCGAGGAATAGTCGGCCGCAGACTCATCAGAACGATGGGCCGGGGAGCGGCTCTTGGCTCGCTCCCCGGACTTCTATATCATCGTACATCGGACTGATAGATCTCCTCATGCCTGAAAAAACTCATTGGCGCTCCACAGAATTTATCCCTGGTCTCGCTTCCTGCTCGAACTCTTCCGGCGAGTATAGCCCAACGCCGAATGTACAGGCTTGCTGGTTGTAGTACTGTCGATGAAGGTTTCGATGTGACCCGGCAGGTCGCGAAATCCCGTAGTCGTTTGCATAGATCTCCTCCCGCTTGAGTGTCTTCATAAAGCTCTCGCAACTGGCGTTGTCGTAGGGATTCGCTGGTCGGCTCATACGGGAATCATCCGGCGCTGTTGCAAGATTAGCCGTAGTCTCCGCAGCGTACTGCACCCCACGATCGGAATGATGCACCAGGCCCGGCAGCGGCTTTCGTTCCGCGATCGCCTTCTCCAACCCGCGAGCGGCAAACGGGCCGCCAGGGTTAAATCCAGGGCCCATCCCACCACCTTGCGCGAGAACCCATCCAGCACCACCGCCAGTAACATAACTCCTTCTTCAAACGAATGTATGTGATTCCGCTATCCAGAGCTGATTAATCGCGGTCACTTTCATGCGCTGGCCAGGTTCAGATAGACCTCGAATTCGTGATCGGAATCCGTCGTCACCACGAACGCCCGCGGCTGTACGGCCAGCAGATTATCTTCCCGTAAGGATCCGCAACACACGTTTGTGATTCACCAGGCATCCCACGCCGCCGCAACTCCGCGCTGATCCGTCGATACCCGTAGCGGCGTCGGTGCTCGACCAGCGATCTGCTGAATCCACGCTCCGCACCTCCATATCTTCCTCGACGGGGTGCTCGCTCCTGCAGAGAACGATAAAAACCGGCCCGGCTGACTCCGGCCAGCTGACACATGCGTTCGATGCTTAAGCTGCCTTGCAATGGCATCACTTCTTGGATTTCGCTCGTAGATGGCTTCTCGCCAACTGATACCGCTCTTCTGGCGTCGAGCCTCTACTTTTTGCAAGGCACCTTTGAAAAAATCCAGCTCCAGAGTTTTGTCAAGCCACCACCCGCTTCAGCTGGTTGATTTCCTTGCGCAGGGAGCGGGACTCACAGCGAGTTCCCCGAAGGCGGTTCCTCGCCAGAAGTCGAAAGGATCGAATTGATCTCGCCACTTGTAGAGAAGCCGTCGATGCACACCAAGTTCCTGTGACAATTCCCACGATGTTGTCACAGGTCTTCAATCGCTCAACAGCCATCCGGCGGAATTTTTTCGGGTATTTCCCCACTCGTCTCTTTGCCACTCGCAGTTCCTTTCCCTGCAGAGTGTGCCTTATCCGAGTGTCTCAAGTTAAGGGTTCAGTCCAGGAATGGCACCCCCCGAAGTACGATTGTGGGTCCTGGAATCGGCCCCGCCCCTCTACCCACACGCACTGTCCCAATTTCTCTTTGAGAGCAGTTCTCAATGCAGCGGTTCCAGTGATTGGCGGCCTTGCCCATTAGAAAATTCTGCGGCCCGTCCGTGGTAGCGGGCCACCAGGCATCTTTCTTCTTCATGAGGAATAAGCAGCAGAAAGAGAACAAACCAAAGCTCAAGTGCCTGAGATTAAGACGTGTAGTCCAGATTTCCAATTTGAACTGCACACCCGTGGGTGAGAAACAAAACAGCCCTTTCAGCCCTCGTTCAATGCTTCCCTGAAGGTCGATTCAAAGGGGTCGCGAGTGACTTCTGATCCCTCGCATTGTTGGACTTAGAAGAATTTGAATGAGTAACGACTTGCATAGACACCAAAGAGGAGCCGAGCCGATTGAGCGGTCGCTAAGGCAATCACCAGGTGCGACAGTCGGAGATTGACCCGCCGATGGTCTAACGGTGGTTCACTCCTGAGTGTTAGAAAACAAAGGCGGAGACTACAACAGCGTAGAGAAAGGCAAATTCAAGAACCGACCTGAATGTCGGCCACTACAAAGCGAAAAAACGAGGCTGGCACGTTGCCAGCGAGGTGAGATTAGTTTGAGCGGGTTTTTCCGTCGGCTGCGAGTTGCTCGAGCCAGCGACGTGCCGTGGCCGCTTCCGGTGTACTGGCGTGGTCGCTGAGGAATTCGCGAAGCACTTCGGCGGCATCTTCGTATCGCCCAACTGCCGTCAGCGATTGCGCTACCAGCAGTGCGGCCGCGGGTGCATTTTTCGATCGTGCCAGCGCGTCCTGCGACATGCTCAGCGCCTCGGGATACTGCTCGCGCTGGTAGTACGATTTTGCGAGCGCCCAGCGCGTTTCCCATGCACCGACGGGATCCAATTCCAGTGACTTCTTGAGCGGTGGGATGGCCGCGTCATAATTTCCCTGATCGCAAAGAGCCAGTCCCAGCGCGGCAAAGGCCGGCGCCGAATTCGGATCGATCTGCGTGGCCTTTTCAAGGACGGTTTGTGCGTGTCGCCAATCGCGCTGCCTGAGGCTCAGTATGCCTTGAGCGTATAGAACTTCGGGATTTCCGGGAGCGAGGCGCATTGCTTCGCCGATGTGCTTGTCGGCTTCGGCAAGTTTGTTCTCTTTTAAAGCACGCAGACCCTTATCGAGTGCTTCTTTCGCTTTCGGAGCGAGCAGCGGTCTACCGGGAACGGATGGGGAACTTTGCGCGCCGGAAGTTGGGCGAAGGTAGACGTCCACGCGCGCTCTGCCGGTGGTGTCGATCGAGAAGTCCTTTTGCGCCTCAGCGTATCCCGGCGCCGATACGATCACGGAATACTCTCCGCGGCCGATGACGACAAACTCGGCGACCCCACGCGACGCGTCTCGCTGGCCGCTTGGAACTATTCCACGGAAGAGTCTTACTGCTGCCGGCGAGGAAAGCGGCGCACCCGAAGCATCTTGAATGGTCACGGTGATAACCGAACCACTGCCGAGGAATTCCTTTTCCTGGCTGCCGACATCCTGGCCGAGTAGCGAAGAGGTGAGCGCCAAAATCGGCAACATTGCGAGGAGGAATGGAGCAAGAAATCGGCTGACGCACCTGTTGGTGCGTATCGGGCCGGGGGGCGGAGCAATTCGGTTGGAACAGCGCATGACCACCCTCGACGAATTGGCGCAAGCCTAGTCCTGTACACCAGGCGCGTCAAGCAAAACATTGCAAAACATTGGCCGGAGGCGACGGGTGAAAGTAGGAATAGGCAGTGACTTTTGGAGTAGACTGTAACTCCCTCCTCTACTGAATATCAAATTTCAAATTAGGTGATCTCATGGAAGAACAGCGTAAGCACGCGATTCTTTTTGCGGCAACGCTCTTGTGTGCGCGGAAAGTGATCGATCGGATTTGGGTCCGACAAGCCAACCATGGCGAAACAGATTTGAGGTGGACTACTTCACGACCTGTGTATTCGGCGGACCGTGAACGGCTGCTCCTTCGCGTGCATTTGGCGCAATCGTTCTGAACGATTTCCTGGCCCGACGCCGCACTCCTTTACGACACCGGGACCGGTTAGGCCCCCGGGTACGATTGGATTCCTGACCGTCCTCAGGTGCGCAACTCCCTGACAGACGGCATCGAGTTCACGGTCCGACGACCACGAGACGGTTCAGGTAGTGTCGCAACGTTCCACTGAACTTCCCTATGCCTAATACAATGGGCTTAGCGAGGTTTCTATGACGACAGAGCCGACAGGCCAAGAACCCCGATATTCGTCCCCGGTTGAGGACTGCGATGTTAAAGACCGTGTCAAGCTAGTTGCATATCGGGCGAAGCGAGATGAATGGCTGAGGTGGTATGAGGTGCGCAAAGATGAGCCTAACAGTATTCAGCAACAGATTTTCTCGATGATCTTTATCGATCTGGCATACCGCACCCTTGTAAAGCCACGTCGAGCCACGGACGAGAATGTGAAGATCGCGGCACGGAGCGGACTACTGGCACACCTCCTGGATCAGTGCTATGTGGCAAATCAGATTCTTGCAATACATGCTCCTGGATAAGCGTAGGGACGTCATCTCCGTGCGCCACCTACTCGATGACATTTCCCGAAACAGAGGTCTTCTAACCCGCGAGATCTACGTCTGTTTTGACGGGCTGCTGTGGTTTGTTTTCCTTCTTGAACCGCTCGTTCAATTCCTCCAGATGCTCCCAATAGCTCGAGGTTTTCCGTGCAAACACTTGTTTACCAGCCAGGTCGTCAATCGTTGTCAACTGCGGAGAGCTAGGGCCAGTCACCACGACCTCGCTCACGTTCGACACTGTGGGGTCCGAGAAGTCAATCTTCGAGTAATTCCTTCCACTTGGGTTCTATCTCCAGACGATATGGAACAAATTTAGTCCGAAGTTCGAGTGCCAAAAGTGAAACAAAAAAGAGAGTTACGGTCTGCCTCTCCGTGAACCCAGCGTAATGTTGGAAAACTAAGAAAAACGCACCACCCAGGAGGAAGTATTTTGCTAAAAGAAGACCGTACTTCGCGAGTGCGAGGATTAGTTTCATGGGCAGGACTCAGAGCGGAGTATTGCTGTCCTGTCTTCATCCGTCAAGACTTCACTCATTACCGCTGAGCAGTTCGCGGTCAATTTCCGTTCTCTAGCAAACGGATTGCGCTTTCAATTCGCAAGGCCCGCAGAGTTCTTCTAACGTGATACCCTAGGCGAGTTATGGCATCAAAGAGAGTGGGCAGGCGCAAGAGAAAAGAACTCTCACCTCGACAAATGAAACTGATCAAGGCTCGTGCGGAAGGAAAGACCTACGCGCAGGCCGCAATTGAAGCAGGCTATTCCCCCAAACACGCAGCCCAAAACGGCTACCAAGCACTCTCGCAGATCCGTGGCCGCGTTCAGGATCTCCTCGACAGGCAGGGTCTGGATGAGAACACCGCTATAGAAAAATACCTAAAACCACTGCTCGAAGCAGAGCGCACCGTCTTCTTTCAAAGGGACGGCAAGATAACGCAAAGAGCGAAGATCGCAGCGCTAGAGATCAGACTCGCGGCGCTCAAGGAACTGTTCCTGCTGCACGGTAGCTACGCTCCACGCGACCCAAAGGAGGCAGCGCAGTTTGGCATAAAGGTAATCGTAGTGGATATACCGGGGCCGGCGCGAGAGACGATCAACATCACGCCAAAACCCAACGGCACGCCACCAGCAGACAACAACGGCCACGACTGAAGATATATAGTTTCCCCTTCTTGATTCCCGCAGAACTGGAAGGCATATATTCTTCTAGCCCGACGAAGGAGCCATATTGCTCGAGGTCGACAATGCAGTCTATGACGACTTCAAGTCAATCTTCCAGGTCGCGAGATAGTTGTCCAATTGACCGGATTCAATAAACCATTTACCAAGCCGAGCGAAGAGCTAAAACTCTCCCTGCGCCCCCGGGGTTGTAGGCCGGGCAGGCGGAGGGATGAGGATGTTAGGAATGCTAAAGCGACACGAAGTCGAGATTCTGTTGAAGGCCGGTCACTCCAAGGCCGAAGTGGCCCGTCTGGCGGGGGTGTCGCTGTGCTCTGTTAAGCGCATTGCGGAAGAAACTCCGGTGGTTCATGTCGATGATGCCGCTGAGCGAGAGACGCGGCGGATCGGCAGACCAAGCATCGTTGAGGACTTCCGGAAAATCATTGTAAAGATTCTGGAAGAAAAATCCGACCTACCCTCTCTGGAGATCCTTCGCCGGGTTCGCGAAGCAGGCTACCAAGGAGGCAAGACCGCCTTGTACGCTCTGGTGGCCTCGGTTCGCCCGAAAGAGACAAAACCGCTGATTCGTTTCGACGGCCTGCGAGCAAGAGCACAACTAGAAGAACGATCAATGTGGATTCTGTCTCTAGCTCACTTGGCAGAGGAAGCTGACCCCATTGGTTTGTGCGTTCTAACAATGTTGCGAAAAATGGGCTACAGTAAACCAACGTATTGCCGCTTTGGTTGCAACGTGTCCCAGCACCTGATATCCGCGAACAAGGTACGCAAATTAATTGCTCTATGGGCTTCCACGCTTTTTAGTAAAACCCAACTGGCCGACCGCCTTAGGATCGCCCGGGGGACTGCGCACAAATATATCGCAGGGTTCGAACGCTCCGCGCTCACGAGCGATGAAATTGAGCGGCTAAGCAATGCAGAACTCTTGGTAGCCCTACTGCCGAGATCGAATCCACAAACGGAACCCACACAGTCAGATCGATACAATGCACTGGCCGGACAACTCGAGCGCATCCACTCGAGAATGCAAGCTGAGCCCTTGTCTTTGATTGATGTTTGGAGGGAGTACGCAGCCACCGCACCGACACCATACAGATATTCTCGATTCGCTAACCGATACACCTTCTGGTGCAAAGAACACCACCTCACAAAAGCCGCGCCCAATACCAGGCTTTCTATTGTGGTTAGCCCCAACGATCTGCCTACTCTGAGAAAGTGGAAATTATCTAATAATCGACACTTGTGGGAACGAGCCGCAGCCATTCTAGCGATGAGCAAAGGCGACAATGTTGCCAGCATCAGCCGCAAGATAGAAAGATCACCTCAGACGATCAAGAAATGGTGCCAGATATCTGCGATTAGCCGCGTGCGAAGCGGTGCACGCCGGTCGGATCGCCCGGCGGATACGGCCGTGGAGGCGGTGTGGCACCCCCCATCATGCGACGGACGCGTTCGTGCACGAACCCTACATCGGTGATATAGCTTCGCATTGCCGACGTCGTCCATCCGTGTCGGTGACGTGTGGCCGAATACATCCGACAACTCGCGAACACGTATGAAGAGAAAGGCTGCACTATTAACAAGTAAGCGTGCTGTTCCTAGTAAGACCTGATAACCATGCTGGACGATCTCCGCGAACGCGAGGTGAAATTCCATTCGCTCACCGAGGCGATAGAAACGGCCACGCCCACAGGCCGCGCCATGTGGCAGATGATAGGCGTCCTGGCCGAGCTTGAGCGCAGCCTGATCGTGGAACGGACGCAGGCCGGGATGAAAGAAGCCCGCCGCCGTGGAGTGAAGTTTGGCCGGAAGAAGAAGCTAACCCCCGCGCAAATCGCCAAGGCCCGAAAGCTGATCGAAGCCGGGGGGCGCGTTGAGGACGTTGCTGCCCTTTGGAATGTGGGCCGCACGACACTCTACCGGGCGCTTACGAGCCGACGCTAGAACACCTACAACTTACGCTCTCTGTCAAACAGCAAAAAGCTTACGGCCTATTCCCATTGCCCGACGTCACTCCGCCTGCAATCTTCTGCTCCACGTTACCAAGTACCTGATATACGAGCTGGAACAAACTGGCGATGGATAAAGAGATAAATGTCTTTTTCCGTTCTGCACGACCTGCTGAAGAATGGATTCCAGACGTCTGGAGCCGTCACAAGACTAGTCGCCTTTCTACTTGCTGGGACTCTGATGGCAGATTCAGAAGCTATTGACCGGGCGCACCGCCTTAGGCGGAGTGTCGCTGGACAACCCCTTCGTTCTTATCGAGGGGCACACGTGCGTCGGGATCATACCGGGGGTCACACTTTAGAGATCGTGATCCAATTGGAGACACCGTCGCTCACGAAGGTCCTCGATCCGTGCTCGCCTATATGGACGTCACCCGGGTTGCCGTCGATCGTGTCGCCGGGAGCCGGGCGAACCTTCAAATGCGATCCCCCCACTACCTCAGCGACAATCACCTCCTGACCGCCGGAATAGAGTTTTACGTTGCCGCTGGCGATCGTGAATCCATGGGGAATCCCTGGAAGGTCTTGGGTGAAGTCAACCTTGCCGTTGCATCGAATCAGAACGTTCGGCTTGTTAAAAGGTTGACTCGCCGTTGCTGGCGGTGCCGGTGGCCGGGGGATCACCTGGCGTTGAATTCGACCTTGAGGTCCAAAATCATAGGTGCCACCGCCACCCGTAATGCTCGTCTGGTCTACTGCGACCTGAGCCGCGCTGCTGAGGGCACCGAAGAGGACCGAGCCGCCTTCGCTCAACACCAGGTTCGGGCCCGTCTGGTTCTGCCCTAACAGGTTGATTATGAGATTGCTCCCATTGCTTTGCCGGATCAACGGGAAGGTCGACGGAAGGCCGGCGCTCGGCATCCCGAAGAGGCAGTTCTGCACGAAGAAGAACGCCGACTTGCCTCCGAGATCGAACATCGCAACGTTGCCTTGGTTCACAATCTGAGTGTTCCCGCAATCGTCTCGCATCCCGATTTGTACGTGGTCTCCGGGACCGGAAACGAAATCTGAAACTGGTGAATGGGCGGGCTCCATCACCTTGTTCACGATGGTGATCTGGCCGCCGATCATGCGAAGATCCGTGAATTCGGCGCCACTGAGGATGTAAACAGTGGTGCGAGGCACTCCCGGCCGCGGTCCAAATCCGGCCCACATCACGTCCTTCATGGGCCATGTTCCTGCAGGAATCTCGCAGGGGGCGAGCGAGTCGTCGAACTCGATGATCCTGCGCCCCTGCACGCAGGACATCGCGCTGACGAGGATGCTCCAATCGTTGAAGACGTTCCATACCGAGGGTCCCCCGGGCCGGAACACGAACAGGTTTCCGTTCATCGTAGTCTCCTAGGCTTTGCGGTACGCGGTTTCGCGACCGTTGCGTCCCCTGACGGGCAGTAAATTTCGGCACCCAACGGGTGAACGCTGTCGTTCTGAACTTTAAGTTTAATAGATTTGTCGTGGCGGTATGCAGTCCTCATCGGGATTACGAGTTATGAGTATTAAACCGTTTGGGTTGTATCCTCAAGGCAGCTCTCCTTCGTCTGACGGATACCCGCTCGCCTCAACCGGGCCTTGGCTTCCGGACTTGCTTCGCAAACGTCTATATGCCTCTTCCGCCATCCAACTAGTGACGACCTTCTGAAATGAAGCATCATTCATGTAACGCACGAAGATCTCTTCGTTTTGATCCATCCGTTTCCACGAACAGACTCTCCAGCAGATGCTTGAACACTAGCTCGAACTTATCGCTTGGGTTCACGGCTGCCGCCTGCAAACTGAGCACTTACAAAGACGATGGGAGTGGGTGGATAAAGATCAAAAATCGGGAATACTCCCAAGCAGAGGGCCGACATGAGTTGCTGACCCGCCGAATCCCGCGCAACGCCTAATTGTGAGACACTTCCAGGTGACGATAAGATAAGTTATGTAGTAAGGACTAATTAGAATGTGGGACAGTAAAATGGGACACCGGAATTAGTAAGTCGAACAGGTGACGATATATGGTGAGTCTACCGCGCCTTCGCGGTATACGTACGTGGAGGAGACGGGAATCAGGGGTAAGTCCTGCCGGTCCTCGCTGATCATTTCGTCAGCAACAATTAGCCCAGATCCTTGGACCTCAATCACTTCGTACTCCATGGCAGTAGTTCTCCTATTGGTATAGTATCTCGAAAATCAATCAATAGACCATCTAAAAAGGGGCTACCGTGTTCTCCAAGGCACTGACGCAGGTTGAACAGTACACTCTACCGGTCATCTTTTCAAGGCGCCACTTCAATACACAGATTACCTCGGGATGTGGCACATGCATGGTGTTGAATCGTGACGGTTGGATTCTGACCGCCTCCCACATCGTTTCCGAAATAGCGAAAGCATCCATAGACAAACCTGCGGTAGATGCCTACATACAGCAGAGGGACGCGATCATCAACGATCAACGCCTTCATCCAAATGACAAGCGTAAACGCCTACGCGCCTTAAATGAAAATCCATCCTGGATCACCATTCAAGCAGTCATGTGGGGTGTGGCGCCCTCGTCGCAAATACAGCAGTTCCACGGAAATGCCTTGTCTGACATAGCCATCGGTCGCCTTGAGCCATTCGACCCCGCTTGGATAAAAGTCTATCCAGTTTTCAAGAATCCTGCTGAACCCATGCTGCCAGGCACTTCGCTTTGCAGACTCGGCTTCCCGTTTCACGAAATCAGCGCAACTTTTGACGAACAAACACAGAAGTTCGACTTAGGAAAGGGCGTGCTGCCAGTTCCAAGGTTTCCAAATGAGGGGATTCACACTCGGATTGTGATGACCCTAAGCCCCGATGGAAAACAACAAGCTAAGCTTCTAGAAACTTCAAGTCCAGGATTGAGAGGACAGAGTGGCGGTCCGATTTTTGATTGCAACGGCCATGTTTGGGCGATGCAGAGCAGAACTCAATCACTCCCATTGAGGATTGCACCGGAAGTGGTACAGGGCAAACAAAAGATTATCGAACATCAATTTATGCATGTCGGCTGGGGAACTCACGTCGAGGAGATAATCAATCTTTGCAAACAATTCAGCGTAGCAATAACACTATCAAGCTAGACGGGTTCTCCGTTGCACAAACCGTTGCACAGAGGCGACCCAACCCTGCCCAATGAAGCCAACGGTTGCCGACAACCGCACGCGTAACCATCTCATTCTGCGTAGGCCAGTGGTTGAAAGGCCATC
>CAWIUU010000025.1:0-136846 GCA_963839315.1 Candidatus Acidiferrales bacterium | reverse complement strand
GACGGCGCGGAACTATTGGAAGCGTGGAAGGGAGCTGACTCCGTGTTCCTGGTGGACGCGGTCCAGTCCGGCGCGCCTCCGGGCACGATCCATCGGTTGGATGCACGGGTGGAGAAACTTCCAACGTGGTTTTCTCACTCGTCGACGCATTCGTTTGGGGTGGCCGAGGCGATTGAGTTAGCACGCACGATGGGAGAATTGCCCGACAAGTTGGTCGTCTACGGTATTGAAGGGCTTGATTTTTCCGCCGGCACGGAATTATCGCCGGACGTCGCGGAGGTGCTGCCTGCCGCTGCAAATCTGATCCTGCAGGAAATTCTGCACTTACCTGCCACTCGTTCTGCGTAACCAATCTGAAATCTCCAAATCAATGGCTTTGGAGACTGAATTATGTGGCCGTTTCCCCTGCTCAGCAATGCTCACTTGCACTTCCTGGACGGATCCGCACGTGCAGAATTGCTGCATGCGGCTCTTACCTCGGATGCTTGGCGTCGAAGCGCAGATTGGGATAGGGATGAAGGATGCTAGGTAGGGGAAGCCAGCGCTGCGCGAGAGCCACGAGTCGTGGTCAAGTCATCCGACTCTTCTGGCTGCGTCGCCGTAGTGCACGCATCCAACGTCGGATCACCTGTATCCGAAAACTTCGAAGACTGGCCAGATTCCCGGGGACCGCATGATAGTTGAAGTATCCCTGTAAAACGGACCTCAACCATTTCCCGAGCTCCTCTATTGGCAGATGTCTGCGTCTTCGAAGTTCCTCCTTCAGCGCTCTCAGCTTGGCAGAGAGCCGCTTGTGGATGGCCTTGCGTAGAACAAGGAATTTTCCGGTCTTCCACGTTTGCCCACAGATGTGGGTGAAACCAAGGAAGTTGAATGTCTCCGGCTTCCCTGCCCCCCGCTCTTTTCGGTTTGCAACTGCGTAGCGCCCGAACTCGATCAATCGTGTCTTGTCCGGGTGCAGCTCTAATCCGAACCGGCCGAGTCGTTCGTTCCAGTCTCGGAGGAACCGCTCCGCGTCGGTGCGGTGCTGATACCCGAATCATCGTAAGAGGTGGACTTGACGCGACCTCCTTCATACTATACGGATACGCTCCCGGGCTTCTTCATTCCACGTACGCGTCGCGGCCCGTTTGAGGAGGGGAGACGGAACTCTCCTTCACAATGATGTGCCATGAGAACGACTCTCAACCACATCGGAAGAATGTGTGATTGCGTCAAAGCCAAAATGTCACGCGAGGCGAAAACATCATGCCGGATGAGCTTCTCGAATCAATGAAACAATCCATTTTTGATGGAGACCCTGATCGAGCCAGGGAGCTCAGCCAGCGCGCCATCGCGGAAGACATCGACCCGCTGGAGGCAATCAATCGCGGTTTTGTTCTGGGATTGCACGCTGTCGGAGAGCAGTTCGTGCAGGGCGAGATGTTCCTTCCCGACCTGGTCCTCGCGGGCGAAGCGATGAAAGCGGCAACAGCGATTCTGGAGCCGGAGATCCGGAAGATCGGTGGGACTCGGGAGACGCTCGGAAAAGTTGTGTTGGGCTCAGTGAAAGGTGACATCCACGAAATCGGGAAAACCCTCGTAGGCACTATGCTGTCGGCCAGCGGCTTTCAGGTTTTCGATCTAGGCGTCGATGTGCCGTTTGAGAGTTTTGCGCTGAAGGCCAAGGAACTTGACGCTGACATCGTCGGGGTTTCCGCCTTGCTGACAACCACGATGACAGGCCAGAAAGGCGTTGTCGAGGCTCTGGAACGACACGGACTGCGTCCACGTGTGAAGATCATGATCGGTGGAGCCCCGGTCACACAGAGCTGGGCAAATGAGATCGGAGCCGACGGATACGGAAAAGATACGCTGGCAGCGGTAGCTTTGGCAAAGAGTCTCATGGGCAAATAGGGCACGGATTTGCGGGAAAAGCGAAACGCTGCGTGTTGCGTTGAGCCTGCAGAAAGTCAGGATTGAATTTCGCATGCTGCCAAGTCTTTCACTTCTTGAGCCACGACTGGTCGACCGAATCCTGGCAGAGGCATTCGCACTGATTTCAGAGAGAGGTGTGACGGTTCAGGCGCAGGCAGCAGTGGAATTGCTCTCAGCCGCCGGTGCGCGCGTTGAGAACGGCATCGCGCACATTCCGGAGCCACTCGCTCGCCATGCCCTCGAGACAGTTCCGCGCGAGTTTTCCCTCTTCAACCGTGGCGGCGAGCCGGCCGTGAGATATGGTGGAAACAATGTGCAGTTTGATCCCGGTTCCTCCTGCGTTCACGTCCTCGACCCCGACACTTTGGAACATCGGATTACGCTCGTGCCGGATCTGGTGCGACTTGTCCAGGTTGCGGAAATGCTCCCGCAATTCGCGGCACAATCGACCGCGGTGGTTTGCAATGAAGTGCCAAAGGCCATGGGAGATCTTTACCGGCTGTTCGTGGTGCTCCGGTACTCCAACAAACCGATTGTGACAGGTGCATTTTCGCCGCACGGAGCTCCGGTCATGATCGAAATGCTCGCGGCTGACAGCGGCGGGCACGCCGCGTTGCGCGCAAAGCCGCGCGCCATCTTCGATGTGTGCCCATCACCGCCACTACATTGGACGGAATTCGCCGCACAAAACCTTGTAGAGCTTGCGTGTGCCTGGGTTCCGGCCGAAATCATATCGATGCCATTGGCAGGCGCAGCTTCGCCTGTGACGCTCGCGGGAAGCATCGTGCAACACGCCGCGGAGTGCATCAGCGGAATCACAATTCACCAGGTGGCGCAGTCTGGCGCTCCTGTTGTCTGGGGAGGTGCGCCGGCTATCTTCGACATGCGCAGTGGCATCACGCCGATGGGCGCGATAGAAACCTGCATGTTGAATGTGGCGTCCGCGCAAGTCGCAAAGTCGTTGGGATTGCCCACGCACGGCTACCTACTTGGCAGCGATGCAAAAATGATCGATGCGCAGGCCGGTCAGGAGAGTGGAATCGCGGCCGTGATGGGCGCGCTTGCTGGAATCAACATGATTTCCGGGGCCGGCATGCTGGATTCGCTGGCCTGCCATAGCGCGGAAAAACTGGTTCTCGATGCGGAATCGATTGCCATGGCTCAGCGCCTGCTACAAGGAGTGCAAGCTCGCACAGAAACGCTTGCTCTCGACATGTTTGCAAAAGTGGGCGCGCAGGGAGACTTCTTGAAGCTGCCTGAGACGCGAAAACTATTCCGACAAGAGCAGCTTATTCCGACGAAGGTGATTGATCGCGGCTCACTTCATTCATGGGAGCAATCGGGAAAGAAAGATGTATTCGCCCGCGCAAAGGAGAGGGTGGACGAACTGGTTGCCGCCTACGAGCGTCCCGAGTTGCGATCAGAGGTGGACCAGGCAGTGCGGAGAGTCGTTAAGGAGCAGGCAAGACGCGAGGGGATAGAACGCCTGCCGGAAATCTGAGCATGCAGGAGTGGGAACAGTCTGGAGATGACGACCACACAATTAGCGGCGGGACAGACAGAGATACGCAGGAACTGGCAACTTGCGGTCGACGCAGACATGGTACTGCAAAGACAGGGGGCGAATGCCCGCAAAGTGCGCCTGCGGCAGCCGCGTTTAGTCGCTCTGGCGGAAAGAGCGATCGCCGAGGGGCAATCGTGGATTCGACCTGAAGTTGCCTATCGAATTCTGAAAATTCAGGAAGTGAAACCAGCACTCGTGATTCTGACAAATGGGACGGAATTGAGAGGTTACGGGGTCGCGCACAAACTCGTCGGAGCTGAGTTTGCAATTGCGACTGTCGCAACGGTTGGAGCAGAAATTGAACGACAAATCCTGCATGCTACGAAGCAGGACACGACCTTTGCACTCGCCCTGGATGGGTATGCAACGGCGGCCGTCGGTGTATTGATAATCGCGTTTAGACGGTATTTTGCAGAGCTTGCAGAGCGAGGACAATTGACGACCACGACTCCCCTTTATCCGGGAACGAACGAATGGGAACTGGCTGCAGCTCAGACCGAACTGTTTTCACTTGTGGATGCTGCATCAATCGGCGTGAGCCTCAACGCAGCGTTTCTGATGACGCCCTGCAAGTCGGTCTCGATGGTGATCGGAGCCGGGGCAAAGATTCAGTCTGGAGGGGAGCCCTGCGACGAATGCGGGGCATCGTCAACATGCCGTCACAGACCATCGAATCCGTAAAAACGCTATAGATGCGGAGGTGCGGCGCCCTCAGCTTTCGAGTGGAAGACGGAATGTTGGGCGAGCGCGCGAATGAAGGCTGGAGTGGTGCCGCAACAGCCACCCAGGAACGTAGCGCCAGCTTCGAAAAGTTCCTGGGTCGAAGCAGCGAATTCCGCGGGCGTGGTTTTGTAGTGGGCGACACCATCGATCATTTCCGGCAATCCTGCGTTGGGCTTAATCCAGATCGGAAGCGGGGAGGCGGCCGCGATGCGTTTGCAAATGGGGATGAAATCTCGAATGCTGAGGCCACAGTTTGCGCCAATGGCGTGAACACCGTCACTGGTCAGAGTCGTCGCCACCTGTTCCGGGGTGGTGCCCATGATGGTTCGGTCGCGATTTTTTCCCGAATCAAAGGCGAAAGAGACAATCACGGGGAGTTGCGTTTGGAGGGCGGCATCGGCCGCGATGCGAGCCTCGGTTAGGTCAGTCATGGTTTCGATCAAGATGGCATCGGGGTCTTCAGCGGCGAGCGCTTGAGCCTGCCGGGAAAACGCTTCTTTCAATTGCTCGGCAGTCACCTCCTTTGTCAGAAGCATCTTGCCGCTTGGGCCGATGGAAGCAAAAACGAGCGCGGAATTGCCAGCGGCCTGCCGGGAAATTTTCACTGCGGCGCGATTGATGGCCTGAAAACGGTCCAGCAAACCGTAAGGAGACAAGCTGATGGGGTTCGCGCGGAAGGTGTTGGTCAAAATGACGAGACTGCCCGCAAGGACATAGCTCTCCGCAACCTGGCGCACCAACTCCGGTCTCGTAAGGTTCCACTCGTCAGTGCAGACGCCGAGCGTCGCGCCGAATCTCTGAAACTCAGTGCCCCAGGCTCCGTCCGTGAGCGTCGTCGTACCTCGCAAGCAATCCGCAAACCTCATGCTGTTGTCCCCGCCACCGAATCTGGCCTCTGAGTATATTCCGCTTCTTGCGAACTTGTTCGTTCAGGCTCATTCAATCGGTGTGGGTCGAACTTTGGGCGGCGATTTGCGACCGAAATTTTACATACAAATCCACTAGATGCCTGATTAGCGTACTCGGAGAAGTCCGGTCACGGTCCAGAAACGACTGTTGCAGTAGCTGCCCACAAACATGTGAGTCTGTTGAAAAATGCGCGGCCAGAAACGGGCAGCAAGCCGTCTTGACTATTTCTCGAGCCTCTTTGGTGCTCACCCCAATCCTTAAACCGTCGAAGATCGTCTCCTTTCCTACTTCTCTTAGTTGGTGCTGGGTTCTGGCAATTGTTTTTGGGCGAAGTGACGCACTAACCTTTTTAGGTTTTGCGCCGTCGCGGCCAGGTAGAACTGCTCACCGACATTCCACAGTCGTCGCAAGCGCACTCGGCGCAGCTTGATCTGCTGCTTTAGCTCGGCGAACAGAGCTTCGATCTTGTAGCGCGCTCGTTGCGAACGCTTATAGTCAGGCGTCTCAGCCAATGCGCGAGCTACTTGTCGCGCTGGTTCCTGCCAATGAATGAACAATCTCCGATAGGGACCTGCGGTACATAACTTCTTTTGTGGACAGTCTCGACATTGCGCTTCTGTCGAGCGATAAAGATCGCCCCCACTGCTGCGCCGTTGACCTCGATAATGCAGTGGTTTCCCTTCTGGACAGTAGTAGGCATTTTCTTTTGGCTCGTAGCGAAAATGCTCTCTAGTAAAGCGTCCTTTGGTCTGGTGACGGCGATCGATAACCGGAATGTGCGGTTGAATGTTTCGCGCCAGGAGCCAAGCCAGAAACTCTCCACTCCCATAGGCCTTATCGGCTGCCAGATTCTGTGGGTGAATTCCGAACTGACCAACATGCTCAAGCATACGCCGCGCAGCCAATGTTTCTTGACTGAACAGGGCCGGCGTCGCAGCGACCGACAAAATGACTCGACTCGTGGTGTCAATCAGATAGTTGTCGTAGTAGCCCAGCACCGCCGGCCCATTTTTGATCGCCCAGGTAGCATCTGGATCGGTCGTCGACACCTTCTCTTGAAGCTTCCTGCTCCCTTCTGAATCTGCCACCGGGTTTTGTCGCTCTAGTTCGGTCAGATACTCCTGAACCGTTCGGAGAGCTTTGCCGCCTCCACTAGTCTCTCCCTTGGAACGCGGCTTTGTTGGCTGGCATTGGCGCCCACGAGTGTCCCATCCACCGCCACATTCCGTCCCTCGACGAAACCCGCCTCTAAACACGCCACAATCTCCTCAAATACTTTCCGAAATACGCCGGACTGCCGAAATCGACCGTGGCGATTCTTGGAGAACGTCGAGTGGTCGGGAATTTCTTGCTCAAAACCGAGGCGAGTAAACCAACGATAGGCCAGATGCATCCGCACCTCATCCATTAAACGCCTTTCGCTGGTGATCCCATAGAGATAGCCGATCAGCAACAGTCGCAATAGAACTTCGGGATCGATCGAGGGTCGACCCATGGGGCTGTAAAAGTCTTTCAACTGTTCTCGCACGAAACTGAAATCGACATGGCCGTCAATCATTCGAGTGATCGGCAGGGATATGCTCTTCCAGACGGAAATAATAAAACAACGACTCAGTCCGGTTCTGCTGACCCATCATCGGCGTTGTTCCTCCCTGTCGTGCCTATAGCACGATAGGGACTAGTCAACCCAAATAAAATCTGCGGCGAGCCGACTTTTTCAACAGATTCATGTGATTCTGGGCAACAAAACCCACGAAAATTGAGTGTGTAGATTCAACTACTTGCGGAGCGACGACAAAGAGGGTTTTTGGGCCAACAACTCAGGAACGTTATGGGTCGGGAAACGGGTTTTCGCGAAGGCGGAAGCACAAACGGTTAAGCGATGGCGACCACTTCACAACTCGCGTTGCAGCCTCATCGAAGGAGAACGATCGCGGTCCCTGAGATCATCGTGAAACAGGGGTTACGTGCGGTCGACCCGGTGGGCTAGAGAGTCGATAGGCGATGGCGATAGCAAAGTTCGTCGAAGTTCCTGCGCAAGAGTCGAGGATGTGTGAGCGTGTGAGAATGGCAGCGGCAGAAAAATCGGGAAGCCTGCGGCTACAGGCGGACGCTACGATGCCGCCGTATTTCTCCATCCCAGAACTGGCGTCCCGCTGGCGGTGCTCGCGCGGAACTGTGTACAACGTCATTCGCGGCGAAAAAGTGCTAGACTTTGCGACTCCGGGACACAAGGGCAAGAAGCTTGTTCCGCGAGACGTTGTGTGCCGCATTGAGCAGAGTAATACGCGAGTGTGGAGATGAGTCTGAAGCTCCAGCAGCGAGGTAAGCGGTATCGTGCCGTGGGTACAATCGCCGGGCGATTCCTGCGTCTCTCGCTGCGGGACTGGCAATCAAACAGCCGCATCTACTGTTGTGAATCGCATCGAGCGCGCCGTAGCCGAGGGAAATAGCTCGTCCCTGTGGCCTGAACTCAAGCGAGCACTACCGCCGAATACGTTCGCTGTTCTGGCAAAGATCGTAAACTACACCGAAGCGCCGGCAGAGAAGATTTTTCAGTGGGAAGACCTCAACTCAGCGTTCGCTCGTGAGATGCAACAGCGCATTGCGCTCGACAAACTTCGCGACTCAAGGTGGGAGAGATATCAGCAGACGCTGAATGCATTCGCGACGTTCTTGAAAGAGCAGAATATATTCGAGCTACGCATGATGAACCGACCATTCATCGAGAGTTCAAGGTATGGCGGCGGGCGAAGATTCTCGAAAAGAAGTTTTCCCGCGGCGCTGGGAGCTTGGCTCTCGACGCAGCGATTTTGCATCGCCTCTTCGCGTCGGCTGTTGAGAACGAAATGATCGCAAAGAATCCCGTGCGGATGGAGGGACGGCCAGGTGATAGCCCAGAGAACGGTGCGCAACCCTTTAACGGCAACGAACTGAATAAACTCCGAACCAATGCCGGGGGAAGATCTTTTAATTTTTCTTTTACTTCGATGGACGGGACTGCGCGGATCAGATGCAGTCAAACTCACGTGGCAGGAAGTTTCGTTCGAAAGCAAGGAGATCGAGCGCGTCACCCAGAAGTGGCGGAAGAAAGTTGTGCTGCCTATCAACCTCGAACTGCTTTTTGCTTTGGAAGCGGAGCACGCACAGCGGAAACCCGAGCCGAAGGACAGAGGGCTCATCAACCCGTCCACAAATCGACCTCTGACCCGACCGGGACTCTATCGGAGGATTCAGGCATTGGGGAAGCGCGCAGGCGTGCAGGACGCGCCCCCACATCGTTTCAGGGATACGCTCGCGGTGGACATGCTGTCGCGAGGGGCGAGTCTCTATGACGGGCGAAGATACTTGCGGACACGATTGAGACCGTGGAAAGGC
The DNA here is from genome assembly GCA_963839315.1 of Candidatus Acidiferrales bacterium. Lineage (GTDB taxonomy): Bacteria > Acidobacteriota > Terriglobia > Acidiferrales > UBA7541 > Acidiferrum. Next base: position 128,355 of record CAWIUU010000025.1, on the reverse strand, counting down.
ACTATGCGCCCTTCACAAAGGAACTACGGGACCGGGTGCGGGGCCTGATCGACAATGGCGAAGGTTTGGAGAAAACTGACTGCACAAAAATTGCACAGTCAGAGCCAACTGAAAGGATAATTCATTGATTCCAGAAAAATTAGTGGCGGATGAGCCTGTAAGCCGGATTCTGTTCGAGGCACTACTTTGCAGCAGTGCTCCGCGACGATCATTCCTCTAGCCCCGGCCTCGCGGCCGGGATCCAGCAACCTACCCGAGGGTTTATCCTTCCCGAGCGGCTTGCGCCACCGTGAAGGGAGCACTTTCGCTTTCGCAAAAAGCACTCATCGAGCCGGGCCAGCTCTCCCCTCCTATTTGGTCTTGCACCACGCGGGGTTTGCCATGCCTCCGGCATTACTGCCGGAGCGGTGGGCTCTTACCCCACCTTTTCACCCTTACCAACGATGCGCACCATGCGAAGATGTCCCGAAGGTTTTCCTCCGGGCTATCACCGGGTTACGCGCCGCAGGCGGTATAGTCTCTGTGGCACTGTCCGTGACGCAGCCGTTTCCAGCCACGCCCCCTGGCGTTACCAGGCGCATTGCCCTTCTCTGCTCGCGCAGAGTGGTGTCCGGACTTTCCTCCCGCCCAGTCCGCTTCCGCGTTCCAAGCCAGCGATCGTCCGGCTCACCCGCCACTTTCATTATATCGCGAACGCCACCCTTCGATTCCTGGTTGTTTAGGACTTTTACCGAGCATAGAATCGCGCCAATGCGGGTGCGCGAAGCCAAAGATTTCCGCGTTCAGCAAATAACACGACAAGCCTCGATCGAGGCGATTCCCCTTTCCGATTTAGAAAAACGGATGATGTATTTCACGGAAGGTCGAACTGCAGTCGATGATCCAATCCAACTGAATGAGGAATTTGAAGCGCAATGCGATACCCCGACGTACGAGAAAAAAGTCGTCCAACTCATGAAGCACGCTTACAAGCGGTTGAAGAGCGCAGACTCTCCAGACAAAGGAACATGGGACCGTGCCACTCGCTGCTTGAGGCGAGGCGACCACTATATTCTGGTCACTGTGGGGCGATAGTTCGACTTTTTCGCCACTTATGGGGTTCGGCCCTGGCTGTCTTGATCTTGGCTCTTGTTTTGGGAATTAGGTGGATTGGTCACTCAGTACGACCACTCAACCCGCAACTTCTCACGGCACTTTTCGTCGGCTTTATCGTGTTTTGTATATTTTCCCCGCGCCAACTAAACAAGGCGTTCGGATGGGTTATGAAGCACACCGTCGACCGATTCTTGGATCCTAACGGAGAGGAAAAGGATGAGACTTAAACTCGAATCATTTCGTTCCCAGTAATTTTTCGAACTCACCTTCCGTCAGCACTGTTACGCCCAATTCCTTCGCTTTGTCATACTTCGAACCCGGGTCGGTGCCTACAACCACATAGTCTGTTTTCTTGCTCACCGAACTGCTCACTTTTCCGCCGTGCTGCTGCACCAACTCGCCCGCTTCTTCGCGGCTGCGATTCGGCAGTCCGCCTGTGAACACGAACGACTTCCCTGCCAGCTTCTGGCTCTTCACTTCGCGTTTTTCTGCCGCCGGGCGCACTCCGGCCTCATGCAATTTCTTCACCAGCTTGCGGTTCGCCGCTTCGGAGAAAAACTCCACGATACTTTCCGCCACCTTCGGCCCAACTTCGTTCACGTTCTCAAGTTCTTCCTTTTTCGCCGCGGCCAGTTCCTCCAACGTCGAAAAATGTTCCGCCAGCAACTGTCCTGTACGTTCCCCCACAAAGCGCATCCCCAGAGCAAAAATCAGCCTCGACAACGGATTCTTTTTGCTCGCCTGAATTTCGTCCACCAGGTTCTGCGCGGATTTCTCCGCCATGCGCTCCAGCTCCGCAATTGCATCCACCTTCAGCGCGTACAAATCCGCCACATCCTTCACAAATTTCTTTTCCACCAACTGGTCCACGATTTTTTCGCCCAGGCCGTCGATGTTCATCGCGTGCCGGCCCGCAAAATGTTGCAGCGACTCTTTCAGTTTCGCCGGGCACGCCGCATTCACGCAGCGATACGCCACTTCTCCTTCCGCCTTGTGAATCGTGCTGCCGCACACCGGGCAATTCTTCGGCATATGGAACGCCTTGCGCGGCTTCCCTTCCTTCACTACCTTCAATACGTGCGGAATCACTTCGCCTGCGCGCTCGATCAGCACCGTATCGCCAACGTACAATCCCAGCCGCTCGATCTCGTCCATATTGTGGAGTGTGGAACGGCTGACAGTGACGCCGCCCACTTGCACCGGTTCCAGTACAGCCACGGGTGTCAACGTTCCCGTTCGCCCTACTTGCACGATAATGTCGTTTACCACCGTTGTTTCTTGCTTCGCCGGATATTTATAAGCAATCGCCCATCGCGGCGCCTTCGATGTAAACCCCAGCTCGTTCTGCAGTCCCGTGGAGTTCACTTTGATCACCACGCCATCAATTTCGTAGGGCAGCTTTTCCCGCTTTTCGTCCCAATCCGTGCAGTACGCGATCACTTTCTCGATGCCCGCGCACAGTTTCCAGTCGTCTGACGCGCGAAACCGCAACTGTTTCAAGACCTGCAGAGATTCCGAATGCTCGGAGTACGGCACTTTGCCGTCGACGAACAGGTAGTAAGCAAAAAAATCTAGCTTGCGTTGCGCAGTGATCGCGGGATCCAGCACGCGCACGGCTCCTGCGGCTGAATTTCGCGCATTCACAAAGATCTTCCCGCCAATCTCTTCCTGCTGGCGGTTCAGTGCCTCGAACGCCTTCCGCGTCATCAGGACTTCTCCGCGTACTTCAAACGACACGGGAAGCTTCCCCTTTTTCAGCGCTGCCGTATCCACGCTCAGTGGAATCGATCGAATCGTTTTCACGTTGGGCGTTACGTCTTCTCCGGTGGTGCCGTCACCGCGCGTCACGCCCCGTACCAGTACGCCATTCTCGTATTGCAGCGAAATGCTGAGCCCATCGAATTTGTGTTCGGCAATGTACTCGATGTCTTCCCAACCGGTTCCCTCGCGCACTCGGCGGTCCCAATCGCGCAGCGCATCGAAGCTGAACGCATTGTCCAGGCTGAGCATCGCCCGGGCATGCCGCACGGTCTGAAAGCCTTCGCGGGGAGCCCCACCCACGCGCACTGTTGGCGAATCCGGCGTCACCAGATCCGGATGCGCAGCTTCCATCTCCTTCAACCGGTTCATCAACTTGTCAAACGCCACGTCTGAGATTTCCGGCTCGTCCGCCACGTAATAGAGATACTCGTGGCGGCGGATCTCTTGGCGCAACTTTTCCGCCTCTTTTCTCAATGCCCCGTTCGCTTTTGTCGCCACCTTCGCCATTGCGCCGCTCTCCGCGTACTGCAAATCGCACGTATTATACGCTACCCATAGTCGAGCGACCGGTGCGAGTGTTCGGCCAGAACCCGTAACAACAAAATGGCCTGCGCTCCCAAAACTTCGAAAGCGCAGGCCAACCCAGACACCATTGTGAGAAAACTTACTTGCTTCCGGATGCTCCGCTAACAGCCGGGCCAGGCGCCATCGCCAGTTCCGTTGTCGCCGTTCCCGGCACAGCGAATGTATAGACGTGATCCGGCGTTTCAAGTTGCGTGAGGTAATAGGTGTCCCCCACTCGATGCAGTCGAAACTGGGGCGTGCTCACGATCTTGCTATCCACTGAAGTCGGCAGCACAAACACGGTCGCGCGGTTTTCGTAACTGCTCAAGACGATTCCGGTCGATGCCTGCCCCGAAACACGCTTTACGGTATATCGGCCCGCGGGAAGCGTCTTGCCGCTCACCACAAAATCGTACGGCAGATTTACAGCAACCTGGTTTCCAACTTGGGCCTTGGCACCTGCACTCAAACCGGCGATGCCAACCATTCCGAGTACAAACTTCAAATAGTGTTTTTTCATTTCTTCTCCTTTGCAACGTTCGGGTTCTCGTCGCTGATTCGTGCGGCGCAACTTATCTCGGTTTCTGGTTCGCGCCCGGCACCGCTTCAACAATCTTCCTCAAAACGTCTTCTATGGTCAGATGGACTGGTGCCCGCAAAGTTACAAAGTTCTCTGTAAAGAATTCCACTTGTCTGAAAACATCCTGGAGACATTTGATCGTTTCCCAGTTGCGGTACATTCAGTACTTCGCGTGAAACCTTTTCTCTTTTCGATCATCGAATGAAGTACTGAAATTTGCCCAAGGGGCCTTGCACTTGTCGAGGAGGTTCCGTTCTTCTCCGCACTTTGCTGCGTGGTGGACTTCTTGCGTTGTGCCGTACACTACGCCTGGGCTGGCTTGCTTCTTCCACTCACCACCACTTACTCTTGTTCCTATACAATGTTGCCGGCCGCAACTAGCGAACTTATGTCTACCCAGTTCCACAACGCGCTCTTGATTCACAATCCCAATGCCGGCACTCGGGGCAATGCGCGCCGCCGTCTTCTAGACCAGGCCCGGCGCATTCTTTCAGCAAAGGGGATCGAGGCGGATCTTGCCGAAACCAGCGGCCCGGGCCACGCCATGGAAATTGCCCAGAAAGCTTCGCGCGACCAGCGGCAGCTGGTGATTGCTTGCGGCGGGGATGGCACGCTGAACGAAGTGGTGAATGGCCTTGCGACCTCTCAGGATGGAGACCGCATCCCGCTTGCCTTACTGCCAGGTGGCACCGCCAACGTACTTGCCAAGGAACTGGATGTTCCGTGGGACATCCTTCTCGCAGCGGAAAGATTACCAGCGGGAGAACTCCGCGATATTGCCCTTGGCCTAGCTACCCCCTTGGAACACCCAAGCAAGAAGCGCTACTTCCTCAGCGTCGCTGGCGCCGGCCCCGACGGAATGATCGTGTATTCCATCGATCTCGGCCTGAAGGCGCGCGTCGGTATTCTGGCCTACTGGCTGCAGGGCGTCCGGCAAGTGGTGCGCTATACGTTTCCACGGTTTCGCATTCGCAGCGGTGACCTCCAGGTGGATGGGACGCTGGCGATTGTTGGCCGCACGAAGCATTATGGCGGGCCTTTTAAAATTACCGACCGCGCCAGTTTGTTCGAGGACAAATTTGAGGTACTGGCGCTGACCACGCAAAGCGGCTTGCGCTATCTGAGCTACTTGCCGACGCTGTGGATGGGCAAGCTCCGGAAAGAGCATGGCGTGTATTTCTGGAAGGCCGACACGGTGGTGTGCGAGCCGCTGGGTGGAGAGCCAGTCTACGCGCAACTCGACGGCGAGCCATTCATGAGGCTCCCCGTGGAGTTTTCCATTGTCCCGCAAGCCTTGCGGTTGCTGGTTCCGCGCGAAACCGTCGAAGCGAATGGAGAGCCTGTTTCCTTCTGATCATGGACATTGCCACTCACGCCCTCTCCTCTTTCGCTATTGCTCGAGGATTCTCCCCGCGCCGCGGCTGGCCGGTTGTCGTGGGAATGCTGATCGCGGGGACCATCGCGGATGTCGACCAGGTCAGCGTGTTCTTCGGCCCCGCGGCCTACCTCGCGGCTCATCGCACCTGGACGCATTCCGTATTGGCCACTCTTGTGATCGCGGGCATCGCGACCGGCGCCGTAACATTCCTCGATAAAACAAAGAAGCTTCGCCTTTTCAGCATTCTGGCCGCGACGTTCGCTGCCGCTTCCATTCACATTGTTCTGGACCTGCTTCAGTCTGCCGGCGAGACTTTACTCTGGCCATTCCGCTCGACCCGATTCGCCGCCGATTATCTTCCCGGAATCGATCCATGGATTCTTGCCCTGCTTTTGGCGGGAATCCTCCTGCCCGAACTTTTTCGTCTCGTCGGGTCAGAAATCGGCGCCAAAGACAAAGCTCCTCGCGGCCGCAATGGCGCGATCATGGCTCTTGCTCTGATTGTGGTGTACATCAGCGTGCGTGGCGTGTTCCATGGCAACGCCACCGATCTCTTGGACGCACACTCCTATCGCGGCGAGTCTCCGCGGCGGCTCGGCGCATTCCCGGATGCTTTATCACTCCTGACATGGCACGGCATTGCGGAAACGCAATCCCTGATTTGCCTGGCGGAAGTCCCGGTGCACTCCGCAAAGGATTTCGACGCAGAAGCCGCCAATTGCCAGCACAAACCCGGACTATCACCGGCCCTGGATCTGGCGCAAAAAACCGCGGTTGCTCAAAATTTCTGCAGTCCGCGCGCTTTCCCCGCGCAACCGTCGAAAGAACTCAGGACGGTTACGAAGTCGTGATTCGTTCACTGCGGGATATTGTGGAAGAACAGGGGAGCCGCAGCGTTGCCGCGCGCATCGTGTTGGATGTGAAACCGCGTGTCTTTAGCGAACAACTGGTGTGGGCCAAGGAACTGCGCGTTCGAAGAGACGCTAGCTTGCCGTAGGATGAGGGTGCCGCCGGCGGAGGATCAACCGCGAAGCGCCGTAGCTTAGCAACACAAACGCAACAACCACTGCAGTCACTTCTAACTTATGATCCTTCAGGAACGGCAAGGCATCCTTGCCAAAACGAATTGCAAGATAGCCGATTCCGAAATAGCGAATTGCCCGCGCCAGGGATATCGCCGACACAAAGCTTACCGGCGGCACCTCGAACACCCCGGCGGCGAACACAAACACCTTGAACGGGGTTGGCGGTGGCAGCAGTGCGGCGATCAACATGCCCATAAATCCATTCTTCTCTACCCAGTGCCGAATGGCATGAGCACGATCCCCCGCCTTCCGATGAAAATAGGCTTCCCCTCCCTTCTCCGCGATGTAATACAGCAGCACACAGCCCAGCACGGAACCAAGCGCGGCCAGGAAAGCATAAAGGGGCATGCGATAGGGATGCTGAATGCAGAGTTCAATCAGCAACAGGTCATTGATTACGGGAAATGTGAGCACCGAAGAATCCAGAAAGGAAATCAGGAAAAGCCCCGGCGCACCAAGTGCTCCCGCAAATGCTACGATTTTCTGCTTCCAGCCACTTAGCTGACCTGTCAAAAGAAAACTCCCCGGAAAAGTGTGGATTTCAGTCTACCAGAGGCTCTCGGGCGAACTAGAGCAGCGTCTTGATCGCTTCTACAATTACGTCGTAGACATGGTGCAATTCCTCCGGCTCCATGGCGTACGGCGGAAGCACGTACACGACATTCCCCAGCGGCCGCAGAAGCACGCCGCGATCCAGGAAAAAACCGTAAAGTTTCGGCCGCATCGCAGAAAGATACCCGGCATCCTCTGTCTTCAATTCCACCACGCCGACCGTGCCGATCTGCCTCGTCTCTCCAACTTGATGCATCTCACTCAAGTGCTTCAGGTGCATCGCATGGATTCGCGCGATCGTTGCGATACGATCGAATACCGGCTCGTCGTCGAAAATTTGTAGATTGGCTATCGCCGCGGCGCAGGCCAAAGCGTTTCCTGTGTAGGAATGCCCGTGATAAAAAGTGTGCAGCCGGTTCTCGCTGCGAAACGCCGATTCCACGCGATCACTGCAAAGGGTCACTCCCATGGGGAGGAATCCGCCCGTAATTCCTTTCGAGATGCACATTAAATCCGGCACCACGTTGGCCAGATCGCAGGCAAACATTTTCCCTGTGCGGCCGAATCCCGTCAGCACCTCGTCGGCAATGAGAAGCACATCGTGCTTTGTACATAGCAAGCGAACTTTCTGCAGAAACTCCATGGGATGCACGATCATCCCGCCCGCCCCTTGCAGCAGCGGTTCCACAATCACGGCGGCGATCTGCCCGCCGCGTTCTTCCAGGAGTCCTTCGAGCTGCTGCGCGCATTCGATGTGGCAACTCTCTCTCTTCAAGCCGACGGGGCAACGGTAACAATACGCCGAGTGCACGCGATGCACAGGGTACCTCATCGGTTGAAACGGATCCGTAAACGGCGATTCGTCGCTGACCGACATCGCTCCCGCGGTATCCCCGTGATACCCGTGGGCTAAAGCTACAATTTCGCGCTTTTCCGGCCGCGCCGTGTTCCCAAAATGTTGCAACGCCAGTTTCAGCGCTACTTCTACCGCCGTTGAGCCGTCGTCGGAAAAAAACATGTGCGTCAATTGTGGCGGCACCCACTTGCGTAAGCGTTCGGCCAGTTCTTCCGCCGCATCATGTGTGAAACCCGCCAGAATCACTTGCTCCAGCTTGCGCGTTTGCTCGGCTATCGCCGCGGCAATTCGCGGATTAGCATGACCGTGAAGATTTACCCACCACGACGAAATCGCATCAATGATTTTTCGCCCGTCCGCGGTATACAGAAAAACACCCTCGGCTCTCATCACACGGATGGGCGTGGGGTCGAGGACACGATTAGTGAAAGGGTGCCAGATTTGGAGCGGTGAACTCATTGCGCAAACGCAGATCGGTCAAAGTGGTTCAGGAATACCTGCATGAGGGCGGTGCGATGAAGGTTAGGGAGCTTCGGGATTTCCCCAATCACGCGGACGTGGCCGAATTTTTCAATCGTGTCGCGGTTCTCGCGATTTTGGTCGCCTATTAGAACCACGCCGTGCACCGGCAATTCCGCGGCATGTAAAGCGGCCAGCGTCAGCAACGTGTGATTGATGGTGCCGAGGCCGCTCCTTGCCGCCAAGATCACCGGCAACTTGAATTTCACCATCATGTCCAGCATAAACTGCTTGGGGTTGATCGGGACCAGCACACCGCCAGCACCTTCCACGATCAACCAGTCGTTGATCAGGCTCGCTGGCAGATTGATCCGCCCCAAGTCGATTTCCACGCCCGCCCACCGCGCGGCCAGATCCGGCGAAACCGGAGGAACAAATTTGTAAACTTCTTCCAGCGTCCGGTCGGTGCCAATCCCCGCCAGGCGCATAACCGTCACGCGGTCTGAACCTTCCAGCGTCCCGGTTTGAATCGGTTTCCAGTACACTGCGTCCAGCGCGGCACACAAAAGCGCGGAAAGTGTTGTTTTCCCGACTCCCGTATCCGTGCCAGTAATAAAGAAATGGCGTCTCATGCGAGTTTTGCCACCGCCACTGTAGCCTGCCGTGAACGCCATGCCACCAGGGACTTCACCAATCGCGTCAACTCTGTCTCCGGAATTGTGCTGGTCAGCGACAATCGCAAGCGGGCGCTCCCCTCCGGCACTGTTGGCGGCCGAATCGCTCTTACAGCAAACCCATCGCGTTGCAGATAATCGGCCGCGTCCAGAGTCTCTGCGACGTCTCCCAAAACCACGGGAACGATCTGGCTTTTCGTGCCCGCCGTTTTGAATCCTGCCGCCCTGAGATTTTCAACCAGTCGCGCCGAGCGCTGAAGCAATCCATGCCGTTCCGGGTCCATAGTCGCCGCAAGATCTAAAGCGGCTCCAATTTGTCGCGCAAAGTATGGCGGCAGCGCTGTACTGAACACAAATGTCCGCGCATGATTTACTAAATACTCTTTCAAGACTTCCGGACCGCACACAAAGGCCCCCGCCGAGCCCAGTGCTTTGCCGCAGGTGTGGATGGTAGCGAGCACTTGTCCCTCAATACCTGCGGCCGCCGATAAGCCACGCCCACCGGGGCCGTGTATTCCGGTCGCATGCGCTTCATCGATGATCAAGGCCGCACCATATTTCTCCGCCAATTCCGCAATCTTACCCAGAGGCGCCACATCTCCATCCATGCTGAACACGCTTTCCGTCACAATCACTCTGCGCCAGGGCGCACCCGCATCCTGACGAAGCGCATTTTCCAAGGTGCCCAGATCAAGGTGAGGATAGATAACTTTTCGTGCGCCCGACAATCGCATTCCGTCAATCAGGCTCGCGTGGTTCAACAAATCGGAATAGACCACATCATCCTTACCAACCAACGATGCCAGCAAACCCAGATTTGCCGCGTATCCTGAGCTGAAAAAAAGTGCCGCCTCTGTCCCCGCGAACTCGGCGAACCGTTCCTCCAATTCCCGCCAATCCTCCGATTGTCCAGAAAGCAGCCGCGAACCCGTCCCCCCGATGCGAGTGACATTTCCAATTGCTTCCAGAAGCGATTTGCGTAACTCCGGATTCTCGGCCAATCCCAGGTAATCATTCGAGCAAAAATTTACGCCGCGGATTTCGGCCAGATTCCGGCACAGGCTTCGCTCCTCCAGAGAGCGCAAGTCTTTCCGCAACCCAGCTTTCCAGGTGGATAGAACATCAGGCGACATGGGGCTCCAACGGCTTCATCCCCAGACTCTCCAACAATTGTTGATCCTCATCTGGCTCAGGATTCGGTGTAGTCAGTAACTTTTCCCCAACAAAAATAGAGTTCGCTCCCGCCAAAAAACACAATGTCACGGCTTCCGGCGACAATTGCTTCCGCCCTGCCGCCAGTCTCACGCGCGAAGCAGGCATGATGATCCGTGCCGTTGCTATCGCCCGGACCATCTCCAAAGGATCCAGTGCGGGCATCGACGCTAGTGGCGTGCCCTCAACGCGCACCAACATGTTGATGGGCACGCTTTCCGGGTGCGGCTGCAATGTTGCCAGTTGCTGCAGCAAGCCTACGCGATCACTCTCCTTCTCGCCCATACCCAGAATCCCGCCGCAGCATACGGTGATTCCTGCCCTGCGCACTGCCGCGAGTGTTCGCAACCGTTCGTCATACACTCGCGTGGTGATGATCGAACCGTAAAACTCGGGTGAAGTGTCCAGATTGTGGTTGTATGCCGTAAGTCCGGCGCCCTTCAGCCGCACCGCTTGCTCTTCGGTTAGCATCCCTAGAGTGCAGCATACTTCCAGTCCCAGGGCAGATACGCCTCTAACCATTTCCAAAACTTTGTCGAACTCCCTGCCATGAGGAGCCTCCCGCCATGCCGCTCCCATGCACATCCGTGTAACCCCGCGTGATGCCGCGTCGCGCGCCACAGCAATGACATGTTGTGGGTCCAATAACCCTTCCCTCTCCACATCTGCATCATAATGCGCACTTTGTGGACAGTAGGCACAGTCCTCGGGACATCCCCCCGTTTTAATCGAGATCAATTGGCATGTCTGCACGCGATCCGTTGCGTGAAACTTTCGGTGTTCCGTCTGTGCGCGGTAGATTAATTCTGGAAGCGGTGTCCGATAGATAGCTTCCACTTCCTCTTTCTTCCAATCGTATTTTAGTCGGTTGTCCATTTGCTTGGCGGGTGCCAACTGGGTCGGTTCTCTGGTCATGGTTTGTTTCGCCTGGTCAGGGTCTGAACTACGTCTTGTTTTGTAGCTCTTCATACTATCATTGCTAATCCATTCAAACCATTTTCCCTTGCTCCCTCTTGCACCCCCGATAAATTCACCAAATGAGCCTCCGGCCTGTTTGCCTTGTCCGCATCTCCATTTGAAATCGTTTGACCCACCATTAGCCAGATGTTATAAATCAATGTTTCGTGTTGCCCATCCGTTTGGCACATTAAGATGTCCGGGTGCTCCATCCCGCTTGGGGTTGGAAAAGTGCCATAAGGGGGTTGAACAATTCCCGTCCTGTCAAAATTACGGGATTCTCCCCAGTTTCCAGAGGAGTGTTCCGCCCACGATGGAGAGTGACTTCGTTTGTTTGTTCAGTTCGCTCCATGTTTGATCGGTAGTGTGTGTCTTAGTACGAAGGGGAGCCATACAACCATTTGGTTGTGCGCTCAGCCCCCGCGATTGAATTGACTCATTTTGGAGGAACCTTCATGCGTACCTGGCTGGCCTCGGTGTGTTCCATCGGCGGTCGCTTCATTTCAAGAATTTCAGTTGCTCTCGTCCTTCTCCTTCTCAGTGGTGCTTCTCTTCTCGCACGACCCGCGGAAGAAACTGCGGGCGGCGAGGCAGGACTCCAGCTCCCGGATCTTTCTCAAGTTACCTTCCTCGGCATTAACGGTCACAAGTTACTCCTCTTTGGTATCGTGATTTGCATCTTCGGCCTGCTGTTCGGCATGACCATATTCACGCGGCTGAAGAACTTGCCGGTGCACCGCTCCATGCGCGAAATCTCTGAGCTGATCTACGAAACCTGCAAGACCTACCTGCTTACCCAGGGTAAGTTTCTTCTCCTGTTATGGGTATTCATCGCGATTGTGATCGTGCTCTATTTCGGTATGCTCGCCCCGGTTCCAGGCAAATCCGTTCTTCTTACATTGCCAATCATTCTGCTCTTCAGCCTGATTGGTATGGGCGGCAGCTACGCTGTGGCGTGGTTCGGGATCCGCGTAAACACCTTTGCCAACTCCCGTACCGCGTTCGCCGGCCTTCGCGGAGTGCCCTACCCAATTAACCACATCCCACTGGAAGCGGGCATGAGCGTCGGCATGATGCTCATCAGCGTCGAACTATTGATGATGCTCATCATTTTGCTTTTCATTCCTGGTGATTATGCCGGACCGTGTTTTATCGGTTTCGCAATCGGTGAGTCGCTGGGCGCGGCTGCCCTGCGCATTGCGGGTGGCATCTTCACGAAGATTGCCGATATTGGGTCTGACCTGATGAAGATCGTCTTCAAAATTAAGGAAGACGATGCTCGCAATCCCGGCGTGATCGCCGATTGCACTGGTGACAATGCAGGAGACTCGGTCGGCCCCACGGCGGACGGCTTTGAAACCTACGGCGTCACCGGCGTTGCGTTGATTACCTTCATCCTTCTCGCCGTAAAGGATCCCACCATTCAGGTTCAACTTCTGGTCTGGATCTTCGTCATGCGCGTAATCATGTTGATCGCCAGCGCCGCCGCCTATTTTATCAATGGAGCGATCCAGAAAGTGCGCTACGGCACTGCCAAGGAGATGAACTTCGAAACGCCGCTTACCTGGCTGGTATGGATTACCTCCTTTGTCTCCATCGCGCTCACCTACCTGGTTTCCGCCTTCATCATTCCCTCACTCGGCGGTGACCCTTCCCAATGGTGGAAGCTCGCCACGATTATTTCCTGCGGAACGCTGGCGGGTGCGGTTATTCCGGAGTTGGTCAAAGTTTTCACCTCAACAGAATCACGCCACGTCAAGGAAGTGGTCATTTCCGCGCAGGAAGGCGGAGCGTCTCTGGGGATTCTCTCCGGGTTCGTGGCTGGCAATTTCTCTGGCTACTACCTGGGATTGGCGATGGTCTCGCTCATGTCCATCGGCTATCTGATCAGCAATCTGGGTCTCGCGCAACTTATGAGCGCACCGGCAGTTTTTGCGTTCGGCCTGGTGGCCTTCGGGTTCCTGGGCATGGGGCCTGTGACCATCGCCGTCGATTCCTACGGTCCGGTCACGGACAATGCGCAGTCGGTGTATGAACTTTCGATGATTGAGCAGATTCCAAACATCAAGGCGGAGTTAAAGAAGGACTACGACATCGACGTGGACTTCGAACGTGCCAAGCACCTGCTGGAAGCCAATGACGGCGCCGGCAACACGTTCAAGGCCACCGCCAAACCCGTGCTCATCGGCACCGCGGTTGTGGGCGCAACCACCATGATCTTTTCCATCATTATGGCTCTGACTCATGGCCTCACGGAAAACGTAAACAAGCTTTCCCTGCTGCACGCACCGTTCGTTCTTGGCTTGATTACCGGCGGCGCCATGATCTACTGGTTCACCGGCGCTTCCACGCAAGCGGTGACCACGGGCGCGTATCGTGCCGTGGAATTCATCAAGAGCCACATCAAGCTGGAAAGCACGGAAAAGGCCAGTGTGGCCGATTCCAAAAAAGTGGTCCAGATTTGCACGCAGTACGCGCAAAAGGGCATGCTCAACATTTTCATTGCCGTGTTCTTCGCCACACTCGCGTTCGCGTTCGTCGAGCCTTTTTTCTTTATCGGCTACCTGATCTCCATCGCTGTGTTCGGTCTCTATCAGGCCATCTTCATGGCCAACGCCGGCGCCGCCTGGGACAATGCCAAGAAAATCGTGGAAGTGGAGATGAAGCAGAAGGGTACGCCGCTGCATGACGCCACTGTAATTGGTGATACGGTTGGTGACCCGTTCAAGGACACTTCCTCTGTCGCTCTCAATCCGGTCATCAAGTTCACTACACTCTTCGGCTTGCTTGCTGTTGAGTTGGCCGTGAAACTGACCTCGCAAACCGGCGGCACGCTCTCGCATCTTCTGGCCGCCGCGTTCTTCCTTGTTTCCTTCGTATTCGTGTATCGCTCGTTCTTCGGCATGCGCATCAAAGGCTCCGCAGCCAACTAGCCAGTAGTTCCCAATATCGCGAGGCGCCAAATCTTTATGGGCGCCTCTTTTTTTATTTGGGGAGTGCGGAGTCTAGCCGCCACACTTCAAAGCCGTGCTAGAATCCACCCGTGTTTTTCCCAAGGACCAATCCATGAAGCAGATGATTTTGCGTTTGACTGTGCTCGCAGCCCTGGCCGTGCCTTCGGCATGTTTTGCACAAGCACCCATGAAGTGGAAGATTCACGATCCGGACCGCCCGCTTCCCCCAATCGTCACTCCTGGAACGCCGAGCACCCAGGACGCGCCCGGGAAACCTCCGTCCGACGCCGTTGTCCTTTTCGATGGCAAAGATCTCTCGAATTGGCTTCAGGGCGATGGAAGCGCGGCGAGATGGAAAATGGAAAACGGATACATGGAAGTCGTGGCAAAAACTGGAGGTATTCACACCAAACAGCCTTTCGGGGATTGCCAGCTGCATGTCGAATTCGCCGAACCGCTGCCCGCGGAGGGCGAGAGCCAGGAGCGCGGCAACAGTGGCGTGTTCCTGATGGGGCTATATGAAGTGCAAGTTCTTGATTCTTACGAAAACAAGACCTATTCCGACGGGCAAGCCGCTGCGCTCTACGGCCAATATCCGCCACTGGTCAACGCTTCACTTCCCCCGGGGCGTTGGCAGACATATACCATCGTTTTCCATGGCCCGCGCTTCGAGAAATCGGGCAAGCTTCTTCACCCGGCGCGCGTCACCGTCTTCCACAATGGTATCCTGGTGCAGGACAATGTTGAGTTGACCGGTCCAACGGCTCATGGCGAACGCCCCCCATATAAGCCAACACCCGAGAAATTGCCACTCGGCTTGCAGGATCATGGCAAGCCGGTTCGCTATCGCAATATCTGGATTCGGGAGCTGAAAGACTAGGAATTTATCTGGCGGTTAAGACCGCATCAGCGCGAGGAACTTTCCCGGATTGTTGTCGAAGCCCGGGAAGACGGGGCTCAGTTGCCTGATTCCGCTATGCTTCGAAAGGATTTCTCCGACGACCGTTCGAAAGTCCGTGGTGAGCATCAAATCGCGACCCTCATTTAATTGTTGGTTCTCCAACCCCGGCCATCTCCCGTACACGCGACCGCCTTTCACGTCGCCGCCCATCACAAACATGCAATTCGCGTGTCCGTGGTCCGTGCCGCGATTGCCGTTCTCTTTCGCGGTGCGACCGAACTCGCTCATGGTCACCACAACTACATCCGCCATGCGGTCGCCCATATCCTGATGAAATGCCGCCAGCGATTGCCCCAGGTCCTTCAGCAAATTCGACAATTGTCCCTGCACCCCACCCTCATTCACGTGATTGTCCCAACCGCCGCAATCGACGAACACCACTTCGGTGCCGATCTTAGCCTTGAGCATCACGCCGATCTGCTGCAATCGCTGGCCGAGAGGGCTTTTTGGATAGTCCGCGCCATTTTCCGGCAGGTACTTGCTCATATCCACTTTCTTTAGCAAGTCAATCGCTTCAAAGGTCTCCGCGCCCGTGCCGTGCAGCGCCTGATCCACGGACTGCGCGTACATGGCCTCGAATCCGCCTTCCACCACATTTACCATCGCTGCGGATTGTGGCTGCACCTTAAATTGCCTCAAATCCGGCAGCGCGATCGCGCCCGTGCTGCCACGCAGCATTCGAGGAAGATTCGGGCCCATGGCGACAGCTCGAAACGGCGAAGCATTCTCTTTAGGAATGGTTCCAATCGCGCGGTCCAGCCATCCATCCTCCGTGGCCTTCACGCCAGGCGTGCCGGACTCCATGTAGTCCTGGGCGTCAAAATGCGAGCGCGTTGGATCGGGTGATCCGGCCGCATGCACAATCGCCAACTGGTTCTGCTGAAACATCGGCTGCAACGGCGCCAAGCTCGGGTGTAAACCGAAGAATCCGTCCAAATCCAGCGCGGCTTCGCTGCCTCCACGTTTCGGCTGCGGGATCGCAATTGTGGGCCGCATCCGGTAATAGTTCGGCTCGCCGAACGGAACCACGATGTTCAACCCATCGGCCGCGCCCCGTTGGAACAGCACCACCAACTGCTTTTTCCCCTCCGCTGGTGTCGCTGCAATCGCGCGCTGCAGGAAAGCTGGAACCGTGCTGAGGCCGACCAAGGCGATTCCACCTTGCTTCATGAAATAGCGCCGCGAGAACTTCGCCGGTCTTACTCCTTCGCAGCATTGATGGTTCATGGCTTCCTCAGTTCATCCTTCTAATCTCTGCTATCTGATGCCTGATAGCTGACATTTTATCGCCGCTGAAATTCCGGCGCGCCCAGCACCAATCCCGTCACGACTCCCAGGTCAACTTGTTTCACGGGATCGTCAAGCTTCGCTTGAATTACCTGGGGATTCTCCAGTTGCTTTTCCAGCGTCTCAACCGTTGGAGGCGCGGCCTGACCGCCCAGGAATACCTGGACTGCCCGGTCCAACGTCGCCTTCGGATCGCTGCTAGTCTCGCTCCCCAGAACCGCCGTCACGTCGCTTCGCGATCCGCGCACTTTATTTCCAGCAAGAGCCAGCGAAAAATTCAGCCGGCTCAACAGTGCCCCCGTGTTTACCCATGTCTCGGCTTTATCCGAGTAGCCCGTCGGTGGTTGGCACTGGTAAAGCGGTTCCCCGATTCGCCCCACCCACTGCACCAGCGGCATCGGCGTATCCACATCCGTGCCCAGCGCACGCACGGAAGTCACCACCAACTCATACGGCGTCTTGACCTTTGCGCGGTAAGCCTCACGCGACCAGAACTCCGGCGAGTGGATCATCGTCCGCATCACTTCCCGTATATCTCCATCGCTTTTCTGGAAAGTCTTGGACATCCGGGCTATCAGCGCCGGCGGTGGATTGTCCGAAACAAAACGGCGCGCCAGTTTCGTGGATATGAATTTCGCGGTGTTGGGATTCCTCGCGAGCAGTTCGATTACCTGCTCGCCATCTTTTATTCCACCCGAATGAATTTTCTTTCCCAGCACTACTTTCACGTCCGGGTCGTGCAGCTTTTCGTCGAACTTGAAGACGGCAATCTCCCGAGGCTTCTCAATGGTCCAACCCGTGAAGCAGCGAGCCACTTCCGTGACATCTTTTTGCGTGTATCCGCCGTCCACTCCCAGCGTGTGCAGCTCCATCAACTCCCGGCCGTAATTTTCGTTCAGGCCGCGTTCGCTGTTTCTTGCTGCCATTTTGTGGATTCGCAGGTTGCAGCACCGGCGGCCGTCTTCCTCGCGTCGGCCGCTGCTCGCTGCATTTGTCGCATCGCGCGCACTTCCGCCATCCGCTGCGCTGCCTTGGGATCCGCGCTCAAATAATTGTCCAGATAGAACAGCATCGCCGGGCTCTTTGCCGTCGCCGTCACCAGATCCTTGAATTTTCCAAGCGCATGCGGCTGAATCACGTCCCGTTCATAGGACGTCAGATACCACTTCACTTCTCCTTTACCCGCAAACACGTTGAAATGGTTGAACCAGAAATCGTCCATCACCTGCTGCAATTGCCGTTCGCTGTATACCGCGCGCGTCATTTTCGCCATCGCAAGCTCTTCTACCACTCGTTGCGGCCTCTTACTGTCGTCGGAAATCGCACGGCGGCACGGCATTGGGATCAATGCTCAAGGCATCCTTCTTGCCGGCTCCACGTGTGGCTGGATTCAACTTCATCGGTGAAGGCGTATCCGGTGTAGCCGCTGCGACGGTGCCGCCATTCGCTGTCATCGTTCCATTTACGGAACTTTCGTTGGTGTCCATCTCGCGCGCCATCGCCGTGATGGCGGCATCTGCCTGTTTCTGTGCCTTCTGCTGTGGCGTTTCTTCTTTTGGCTGCGCGCCTTGCTTTGTCGCTTGTTGCTTAGGGTTAGGATATGCGGCCATCAACTGGGAATTAGACATCTTCAGAGTGGGATATAGATTTACGCGCGTCTCCGCGGCGCTGTCGTCGATGGATTTGGGGTCCAATTGCTGGTCGATCCACTTGGCCAGCCCCATCCGTTTCACGCGATCGACATCTCCGGGACGCGGCCCGTAGGCCAACCGGTTCAGGGCATGCAGCACCGCCTCGTCAACACTGAGTTCTGGTAATGGGCAGCCCTTTCAGAACCCCCTCTTGCTTTGCTTTATTGTCAATGGGATGCGGAGCCGCCAAGGCACTCAGGTCGAATTGGCCACAGAGCAGGCAAGCAGCCATGACCGATGCCCCCAAGGGTCGGAATCTAGGTTGCTTTTGATTTCCGGGAATGCGCCTGGAGCCTGCTGAAAGGCTTGATCGCTTACAAAAAGAGGGGTAGCGCCTCATAGCTAACAATAACCCGGCCCGAGGCTGAAAGTTGCTTACCCACGCGCCAATGTTCCCTGTGGGTTAGCCGCCAGGGTCGGGGCCCCGAAGGCGACGTTTAGTCCGTCAGGGTGATCTCGGTCTCTCTTGGTGGCGCTTGGTTCCCTTTCTCATCCGCCGCCAGCAGCACCAATCGGTACGTTCCCGCAGGAAGATCCTTCACTTGAACCTTCAGCGCAAAGGGCACCACGGCATTGCCCTTGTTTACGAACTCATCCAAGGGAACAACCCCCGTGAAGAGAACCTGCTTATTGGTGCTCTTTTCGAACACCCGGTAACCGGCACCCACTTTGGGCGGCGTATCTGATTTCAGCAGGGGGTCATATAGTTCGGAATACAGTACCAGGTTGTCGGATTTCTTGAACTGGTTCTTCGCCGCCGGCGTAAACTGCATCCCCTTCACGATCAGCGGTGTGCGGTCTTCCAGCAGTGTGGCATCTACGTCTGAAGAAATCTGGTCCACGCGTTGGAAGTTGGTCGAAAGCACCACACCACCCAGCGTAAATTTCTTCCCGTCATACGGATCGATTACCAAGGGAGTCTCGAATTTTCCGAAATTTTCCCCGCCACCTGCCAGTACGACCGTAAGTTTGTAGCTGCCGGGCGCCGCATCGAACTGGTTTTCGTAATGATAAGGATGCTTCGCGAACTCCTTCGCCTCGTCCTTTTCCATCTCCAAGTCAAGTGTGTCGCTGAATCGCGCTCCCACCGTTCCGTCTGCTTTGTAAGCAATCCCCAGCACGTTTACATTGGAGTGGTATTTTCCCTTGTCCTTGTTGAACGCCAGCGCGTCACCGGGGATTTCCATCGCCAGGTTCACGCGAGCCACGTTCGGCGCGGAATAAAAGTAAGGTGTTTGCATCGTTCCGTGAATCGATCCCGCCTGATTACCCGCCGCCTGCACTTCCATCTGCTTCTCGATGGGCTTGCCGATCAGCGGGTCTGCTGGGCGTGCATTACAATAACCGGTGCGCGAACGCACTTCGGTCCCGCCCCGGTTGAGCTTCACTTTCAGAGTGTGGCAACTTCCCTCCGCAGAAGCTTGCGGAACATACCCAAGAACGTAGAACTCATTTCCTTCCCGGGCAATGCGATCCAGGCCTCCCAACAAATCGTTGGTGTTATAGATCGCAAACCCGCCCGTGCCCTCGGCGAGCATCTGCAGGATCTGTTGATTGGTCGCCACGGAGGTCGGCATCGGAGGCACGATGGTACGCGGTTGATTCAATGGGTTGTTGCCGTAATAGTTTCCGTAGCTATTGGGATTTCCACTGGTTCCGCCTCCACCTTTGCCCCCACCGGCCGAACCACCACCTGCACCGCCTTTACCGCCGCCTGATGTACCACCACCTGTGCCGCCTTTACCGCCGCCTGATGTACCACCACCTGTGCCACCTGTGCCGCCTTTGCCGCCACCCGCTCCTGTTCCGCCGCCCGCGCCCGTTCCTCCTCCCCCCCCTCCAGGACGGCCACCGCCGCCGCCCCCTCCAGTGCCACCACCGCCGGGTTTCTGTGGCTCCGCAGCAGAAGCGAGCGTGTAACTGGCCATCACCAATCTTGGCTGTTGCGAGCGCCCACCGCTCCGAGCCATCACAGGATGAACGTGATTCTCGTTGCCCTGCCCCTTCAACGTGGCACTGCCACCGGTAGGCGCCACTAATCCGCGAACATCGAGGGAATAGACAGCTATGTTCGCCTTATTGCAGGCGTCAATGGTTGCCGTTAATTCCGACAGGCGTTCCGCATCCAAAGGAAATCCCGCGGAGAATAAGATGAGCATCTTTCGGCCGGGCACTCCACGCAAACCTTTTGCGAGGCTACGAATTGCCAGCAGCATAGATCGAGCACCCAAATCAGCCGCAGCGTTGTTCAAAGAAAAAGAGCCCGTCGAAGCCACCATCGTCGATTGCATCGAGTTATCCGGATTTGTCTCCAGATACGGAGTTTGCACGCCACTGACGACGGCCTTCAACTGCTCGGCATTGGCGGTGAAGTTCTGTTTGACAGCTAAGCTGCCGCCAAATTCGGCAATGGCCATCATGTGATCGGGACCAGCGGTCTTCTCAATAAATGTGCCGGCAGCTTTGCGTGCCTGAATCTGATCGGCCTTGTCCATCGAGGAGTTATCAAAGAACAGGACGATGTACCGCTTCTGACCCTTTTCCTGAACTCCGGGATCGGTTCCGAAGGAGAAGCTGGTGATGGCTTGTTCCTTGTTATCCTCATAAACCTTGAATTCCTGTTGCTGCAAGTCGCGAATGTAGTTGCCTTTTTTGTCCGTCACCACGGCATCAACCAGGACGATACGCGATTCCGTCTTGATCACAGGCAACGGCGCAGTTGCGACTGCCTGTTGTTCGTTACCGGCGGGTGGTTTAGCTGGCTCCTGCGCCTGCGCACATACGACTGCGCTGAACGCCGCCATCCCCATCAGTGCAAACGCTACCTTCCAATTTTGGGCCATTTGAACCTTTCCCCATGAGCGCACAGTGTCCTCCTCAATCAGGGATGTCCACGGCACCATTACGCGCCGCCATTTGCGATCCTTCAGAATCTCGGACAACCTGACGAACCAGGTACTTCCCGGGTTTCAAGTCAAAACTCGATTTCACGGTCAACCCGCCTTGTATCAGTTTCTGGTAGGTGGCATCTTCCAGTTTCATTTCCAAAGTCTTTTGCGCACCAACAACGAAATTACCGTTAGCATCAAAGATGGCCGTTGCGACCGTCAGATTGTCGAGATTTCTGCCGCCGGCCTTCCGGAAATGAATTCCCTGCATCTGCAGTTTGGACAAGACCTGTAACTTCACTCCCGATGGCTCCATCTTTGTGTATTGCGTCTGGATTTCCATCGGCAAATCCTGGATCTCATCTCGCGAAAATACCGCTTCCTGAATTTCTTCTCTCGCTTGTTCCTTCAGATTGTCCAGGTTTTTCGGCGCGTAATATCCTCGCCGCGCCTGGATCGTGTATTTTCTCTTTCCCGTGATTTTTACCTTAATCGTATGAAATGACCCATCCATCTTCTGGATCTGCGGAGAAAATCCAAGCACATACGACGCTTCTGGCGCTGCTCCCAAAGTGCTCAGTCCCCCCGCCAGGTCATTCGAATTATGGAAAAACGCGCCACCGGTGCCGTAGGCCAAATCAGCCAGCACGTAGGCTTGCTGCGTCTGCGATTCCACACGGAACGTGGTCTTGAAGCCCACGGTGCGGAACGTATCGGAATTCGCCCGGGTGATATCTCCTTCTACATCCGGGACGTATACCCCGCGCACGTCCAGGGTATTCAGCACGATGTTGGATTGGTTCGCGCGCTCCTCGACGTCGAACATCTGGTTGGTCAGCGTCGTCATCAAAAATCCCGGCGACACGATCAGCATAACGCGTTCACCAGGCATCCCGGCCAGGCGGCGGAGCACATCCTCGATACTTCTATACACGTATTCGTTCTCGATATCGCCTTGGATCAGTCTCTTTGGCGCCACCATTCGGACGACTTGGCGGGCATCATTGATCTTGTTGCGGTCTCCGTCATATCGACACTGAATGGTTTCCTCAACAGCCACATCAAACACCTGTTGATTCATCACATTTATGATCTGATCGGCTTCAAAATGAGAAAGATCCGGGCATTCCCTGAATTGCGCGACGTATTTAGGCCGCGGCACCAGACCTTCAAGTATGCGCTCCAAGGCTGCTTTGTCATTCGTAAATGTATGTGTCAACTGGCCCGACGCCGTGAACAAGCCCACTCGATCGGTAGGAGCGAGGCTATCCAGAAACTTCGCAACCCCTGTCCGCGCATATCGGGCGTCCTCCAATGAAAGGTGGCTGTCATCAAAAAATAAGGCGATGAACCGGTCTGGCAGGACCGTATTGACGCCCTTGGCCATGGCCATCTCGGTGCTCTGCGTCAGAGCCGCTGCTTCCGCCTTCTCTCGCCGCGTTTCTCGGGTTTCCACGCTAAACAGGCTGATGGGCTGTAATTTGCCCTGGTCGAATAATTCGAAATCCTCCTGCTTCAAATTCTCTACGGGATGACCATTTGCGTCTCGCACCACAACGTGTACTTGCACCAGGTTTACACGTAGCCGAAAAGTGGTCCCGGAATCCTGAATGGTGACTTCCGCGTTTGGATCATTCCTGGTGGAAGAGGCCGAGGCAGGTTTCTGCGCGGAGGAGTCTTGGTTCACGCTTCCTGGCTGTTGTCCGTGTACCGCTACCAGCCACGCCAACAACGTCGTCAGAACAGCCATACTGACAAGCGGCCAGCGCTTCTCGATCGGGTGGAACCGTGTATGAAGCATCCCTTGCCCTGCCCCCATTCGCGAGCCGGCCACACTTCTGCAACTCGCCCACTCATTTCCCCGCGCGGGTGGGACACCCTGACTATACCCCCGGTCCTTCTTTTGTCAACGAAGCTTCTTCTTTGCTTTCAGGTTTTCCCGGGCCATTTCCAGTGCTTTCTTCACACTGTCGCGTGTGGCGCCTTTCAGGCGCACATGGGTCGCTCCGCCGAGCCCCCATTTGCCTGTCACCGGCGTGAATACCTCGGGTTCTGTTTGCACGAACTCGGCTTGTTGCTTCGGGGTCAATTTCACCATCGCCCATTTCTCGTCCGCATAACCCAAGGTGGCAAAGATGTGCCCATCAGCACGAAAATCGGGATGGTCCATGTGTTCACGTTCTTCAGCACCGGGCACACTCAGAGCTAGTTTTCGAAACGTTTCAGGTCCCATGGGCTCGCTCCAGTTCTGTCGTAGCGCTGCTGTAGTTCAGGGCGTCTGACCCGTCTTCCTTGCCTGACTACGGAACCCCTCCATACTCCACACGTCCTGTGCCTCCACGTGGCGGATCACATGGCGATCGCCATTCGCCACCACTACACGAAAATAGGTTTCTCCCGGCGAATACCACCGGTCTTCTACTGCGGCAATCTCCAGGACTTCCTCATCCAGTCTAAGTCGCAACGGCCGCTCATCCGCACGGTAGCCCGCATAACACTCGACCTTGACCATTTTCATCCATATACCTCGACAGTTTAGGCTCTATTCACATGTGCCGTCTCAGCGTTCCAGGCCGCCCCCAAGAATACGATCACCGTCGAAATCTGCATCCAGATCATCAATCCGATCACCGCTGCCAAGCCGCCATAGACGACGTTGTAGGGCATCTTCCGCACATAAAACCCAAACAGCACGTTGGCCACCCACCACAAAAGGGTCGCTAACATAGCTCCGGGCAGAACGCCTTTCAGGCTTTCTTCCCTTGGCCTCGCTACCCAGTAGATTACCGTCAAGGCCAGCATCGCCAGCGTCATCGCGGCAATAGGAAAAAACACCAGCCACATTCCGTGCACCGGGAGACTCTTCCCAAATTCTTGTGTCGCCCAATGCCGTATTGGCCTTCCAAACACTCCTAAAATTCCCGCGAGCAACATCGGCGCAATCGTAATCAAGAGCAACAGCGCACCTCTCAACTGCCGGTGAATGAAGCCAATACGCTCTTCATCACCATAAATCAGGTGAATTCCCTCCATCAGCAACTTCATCACTTGAGAACCGCCCAACAGCGTTCCCGCCCATCCCAACAGCGCGTACTTCCACAGGTCCGGGCCATGCGTTGCCAGAAAATCCGACACAATCCCCTGGCTTCCGGGCGGCAAGAAACTGGTGAAATCCCGGATGGCCTCCAACAGCGCCGTTTTGCTTCCGATCCAACTGGAAGCAAATCCAACCGCCAGTAAGAGCGTCGGAAAAAACGCCAGGAACAAATTAAATGCAATCGCCTGCGATAGGATGCCGCACCGCGGAAATACTCGCGCAAACACCTTCCATACTCTCTTTGCCAAGTCGGCCCTCGCTCTCATGTCGCATTTATATCTGGTGCTCGCCACCCGCTTCTCGCCATTTCATACCCGCCGCAATCGATAGGTGCGCCCGACAGAGTTTCACTACCTGCTTCTCCTCCGAGTAAGCCCTTACTCTCTCTGCAACCCCGTTGCTATTGTATGCCGAGCCTCCTGTGTCCCCCGCTATACTCGAAGTTGGAGCTGAATGACTTCGCACTGCTCAACAACGAGGGCCGTATTATGAGCAAGCTTTCCGTCCTGAGTCTTCTGGTTTGCCTCTCGCTGGCGCCAGCTTCCCACGCACAGCATCTCTCCGCCGCGGAAATGAGAGAAAAAGCTGCCGAGGAGGAGATGCAGCGCCAGGAGCTGGTCAATCTGCAAGTGAAACAGTGCGCGCGATTCAAATGAATAATACTGCTTTTTTCGCAGAATCTTCAGCGACGATTTCATTGGCACTCTCCCGAGTGGCCGAGTGATGGACAAGTCTGCGTTTCTCACCACGCTGCAGACCTCACCCCAGAAATACTCCATGTTCCTGGCAACAGACATTCGCGTGCGTATCTTCGAGACCACGGCCGTGGTCACTTGTTTGTGGTCCTCACGAGGAATTGAGACGGCCACAGTTTCAGTCGGCAATCCCGTGTCACCACTGTGTATGTCCACGGCCAACGCGGCTGGAAGGCCGTCGCCAGCCAGGAAACCCAACTTCCCGGATAGTTCGCTTGACCAACTTCTGCCAAACCGGGCCTCTTCCCGCTAATGGATTCGCACTATTGTTTGTCCGATCCGCTACGATTAGCTTCCCGGCTCATGCATCTATTCCCTATACATAAGCACTACACACTTCCCGATGAATCAGTCCCCTGCGCTTCGCCGCCAACTCGGCCTTGCTTCTGCCGCCGCGGCGGTGGCTGGTGAATCCATCGCTGTGGGCATCTTTCTTAACCCCGGCAGGCATGGCCAAGTCCTTGGGTTCACCCGGATGGCTGCTGGTCGTCTGGCTGGCCCTTGGCGCAATGACTCTTAGCGGAGCACTATGTTATGGCGAACTAAGCCTCGCTATCCTCAATCCGGCGGTACTTACGTTTATCTTCGGGAAGCGTTCGGCTCCGGGCTTGCCTTCCTGTATGGCTGGATGTGCCTTTTAGTCCTGGACCCGGGACTCGCCGCGGCACTTGCCACAGGGCTCACCGCTTATGCGGCCTACATTCTCCACTGGTCGCCCTCGACGAGTAAGTTCGCAGCCGTGGGCATCCTGGGGGCACTTTGCCTGCTCAATTCACTTAGCACTGCCGTCAGCGCCGGCTTTATGCGCTGGATCACCTGGCTAAAGTGCGGCGTATTGGCATTCCTTGTCATTTTTGCCATCGTGTTTCGGCTTGGTTCCTGGTCCCATTACGTACCCTTCTGGACGGCGCGCCCCGGTTCGCTGCCGCTGGCTCCAGCTCTGGCCTCGGCGATGGTCGCCGGCTTTTTTTCCTTTGGAGGTTGGTGGGACGTCAGCAAAATTGCCGGAGAAATCCGTGATCCGCAAAGAACGCTTCCCCGGGCGCTGATCTTCGGTGTCATCGTCGTCACCGTCTTGTACATCTCCATCAGCGCTGTTTTTCTATACCTTGTACCGCTGCAAAGTGTGACTTCCGATGAGACGTTTGTCGCGCAAGCCGGTGCCGTCCTGTTTGGCAATGCTGGTGGCAATATCCTCGCCGCGATCGTGATAGTCTGTGTCCTGGGTAGCCTGGCTGTTTTCACCATGGCGGCCCCGCGCGTGTACTACGCGATGGCCAACGATGGCCTTTTCCTGCACGCTGTAGCACGGCCGCATCCTCGCTTTGGAACTCCCGCCAATGCCATCCTCCTTCAAGGGGCCATCGCGTGTCTTCTCGTCACAATTGGCAACTTCCAGCAAATCATCGCTTACTTCATCTTTGTCGCTGTGCTCTTCCTGGGCCTGGCCGTTGCCGGCCTGTTCCTACTTCGCCGCCGCGATTCCTTCCGATTCCTCCGCGATTCGGACCCCGGGCTTTCCAGTCACTCCGATTGCCTTCCTTGCGCTTGTGGTGCTCCTGCTCGCACTGCTTGCTTGGCGCAATCCGATGCAAGCGGCTTACGGCTGCGCCGTTGTGCTCACCGGGCTGCCGGTATATTTTCTTTGTGCGAAAATCGCATCGCGATTCGCGCACCTGACCATTCGCCGCCACTTCTCCGGCCTTGCTACGCGGTCCATTACGCGTTTGGCGAGTCCTATCGTACACTTTGTTTATCGTATGCCATCCAGGATGTTCACCACGCCACCCGCGATTGCGCCGGGACGAAGAGCCTCTTCTCGTGAAATGATAAGGACTGGCTTCGAAACGCTTGCATGCTACAGGAAATGCTCGGCAAAAACTTTTCCGCGTTGCCCTTTGCACTTTTCTTTTGCTTGCGCTGGGAAGCTTCATCCGAGCCCAGTCCGGCGCTGCCAAAAAATCCACTTGGCAGTCCATTCAGTTCGGCATCGTAAAATTTAATGATGCTGCGCCGAATTCCTGGAACATTTATCACTCCGATAAAAAAGGCGTGCTCCTGGTTCGTTTGTGGAAGAGGTATTTGCTCGTTAGGGTGGAGGACGAAGAGGTCTACGACATCGATCCACAGAAAATTTCGGTGAAGGGCGATTCCGTCGAATGGTCTCTCGTCGATGTGCCAGACAAGCCGATTGAGACACCGGAGTGGAAAGATCGGAATGTTGGCCTGGTGCAGCGAATAAGATTTCGTCTTGGCAAAGATGGCCACTTCCTGGAGCTCCAGATCCCCCTCGCGCCGAACGGCCGCCCCATCTACTGAACATTTGAGCGCTTCGCAATCTTACGCGAATCGTCGCTCCCGAGCACGCGCGGGCCCTCGGCCCTAATTCTGCCTGGAAGAGCCCCCTGGCGGTCCCCATGAAGCGCCGTTGGGCCCACCATGTCGATACACTCCGTAAAACCACGGAATCCCGAGCGCACCGGGCTCTACCCCAACCACGATCTTGTCCCCTTCATGAAACCTGTCGAAATCGTCCGAATCCACCGCCAGTCGCTCGAAGCGCCGCCCGGGCCGCCACGAATCGACAAATAACCGCCGCGTGCCCCGAACCACTCCCTTCATCTGATACCGGCCCTCCACCACGCTATCGTGATAGGTCACATTCTTTGGGCGAATCCATCCTGCCGTTCAGGAAGAGAGCCATTGAAAAAATGAATGGCACGGGTATGAGCCCAGTGAACAAATGCCGAAGCAATTGCAGATCCTTGCGTGCCCGCGCACGCCGGTCCAGAAAGATAGCCATCGTCAGCGCCACAAAAAATACCACGCCAAAAAACACCAGCATGGCATCCACATCCAGCGGCGCATAAACCTGGCTGACATAGGGAAACAACAGTGACCCGGCAAGAAAAATGGCCATCTGAATCAGCAAGCGCCGCCGAAACACCAATTCCGCGGCCGCAGGCGTCAACCCGCATACGGTGCATTGAGCACCATTCAGTTCAGAGCCACAGTCAAGACAACGGGTCATGAGAAATAGTATACGGCGGGTTAATTTCCCGCGGCTAGCTTCGCGAGCAGGTCCTGGAAGTGCCCCTGTTGGTCCTCCGGAACAGCCACCGTCACGCCCATCCCGTGTCCCGGTTCCACTCGCTTCACTGAGCACTCTAACCAAAGCGCGCGTTCCGCATTTATCCGCGCGCGAAATCCCGCCCCAACCCACAGTACATCGTCCGATTCGATGAACATTCCGCCTGCACTGATGTCTCTCGTTCGGCCTTTCAGCCGGGCAGAACCCCATTCAATTTCCAATGCAGCTTGGTAGCGGTACCGCGGGGCGCGGCGCTTCTCGTTCCGGCGCTGCCCCGAGTCTCCAGTAGCCATGACCCGACGCTCCCTCGGAAACAACCATTGGCGCGCCAAGTCGAGCCCGTGCAGCGTGCCTCTGTCCAGAAGATACGCCGGGAACCTTTACCTTCCTATGACACCGGCGCTTCGTGTTTTGTTCCAGCCATTTGCCACTTGAGCACACTTCCAACTCACAACCGGGTAACCTTCTTTCCCCGCGTCCCGCGTCGCCTTCCTTTCATGAGTAATCGACCTCGAATGCGGTAAAATTTCAATTCACCGCAGGAAACGGCAATCCGCCAACTCACGCGGAGACGGGACTTATGCTCGAGAACGGGCTATTCCACCATCTTGATCTGCGGAAAATTACTCGCTCGAGAGCCTCGCGAAAATTGAGGAAATCCTCGATTCCTCTCGCGCCCACGAAATTCTCCCGATCGCTCACGGACTGTTTGCCGCCAGCCCCAGTCAGACGCCTTCGATTCCCTGACTGGATATCAAAATGTCTGGATCCGAGACAATGTGATGGTGGCGAATTCCTTTCGGCTTCGCGGCCAACTTGCTCCCGCTATCGGCTGCATGAAGGGGCTGACACTTTTTCTTCAGTCTCAGCGTCCACGCTTTCGCGAAATCATCGACGATCCCTACTCGCGCCCTGAAGGAAGACGCCAATCGCCGCCCTCATATCCGCTTTACCGCACAATCCCTTGGTGAACTGCCGGAAAATGGCCGCACGCGCAGAACGATGCTTTGGGCCACGCGTTGTGGTTTCGTTTTGTCCTTGCAAACGACGGCTCTCTGCCATTGACCGCCGAGGATTACGAGATTTTCCGCCTTTTCCCTGATTACTTTGAGGCCATCGAATTCTGGCGCGATGAGGACAGTGGCGCTTGGGAAGAAGGCCGCAAAGTTAATAATTCCAGTGTTGGCGCTGTCGTCGCCGGCCTGGAGGAAATGCGCAAGCATATTTCGGCTTCCGCGCCCGCACGTGCACCGGGAGTCGTTCCCATCTCCACGGCTCGCACGGAAAAGCTCGATCTCCTGATTCAAAAGGGGCGTGAACGCCTGGCAACCACCCTTCCCTTCGAAGCGCCTCCTGAACGCCTGGCCGATTCCGCGCTCTTGTTTCTTCTTCATCCACTGCATGTGGTCGACTCGCCATCCACGCAGAACGCCATCCTCAATCTGGTGCAAGCTCGATTGAAAGGCCCTTACGGAATCAAGCGTTATGCTGGCGATTCGTACTTCTGTCAGGACTACGATGAGTGGTTTTCACCCAGCCAGATGAGCAGCGACTTCAGTGATCGCCTGGACTTCCGTGATGCCTTTCTCCAACCCGACTGTGAAGCGCAATGGTGCATTTTCGATCCGCTGCTATCGATCATTTATGGCGAACGGTTTCTGGCCGATACCGGCGATCGAACCAGTTTCACCAAGCAAATCCATTACTTCAATCGCTCGCTCGCGCAAATCACTTCCGACGGCCAATGCCCTGAACTTTACTTCCTGAAGCAGGGGCGTTATGTTCCCAATGCGCACACGCCTCTTGCGTGGACGCAGGCTAACCAGGCGCTCGCTCTTCATCTGCTCAAAAAATCCGTCGAGGTATTTCGATGAACTCTTTATCTGAAAGGCAAGTTCCGTCATACTGCTCTGTGCCCTGGCCTTGATTCTCCCGTGCACGACCTTTGCGCAATTGCAGCGCGATTCACTGGCGCAGACTCCCCCTATGGGTTGGAACAGTTGGAACAAGTTTCAGTGCAACTGTTAGTGAAGACCTGCTCAAATCCGTGGCCGACTCCATCGCCACGAATGGCATGAAGGACGCTGGATACGAATACGTGGTCATCGACGATTGCTGGCAAGTTAGCCGCGACGATAACGGGAATATCGTCGCTGATGCGAAATACTTCCCGTCTGGCATCAAAGCTCTCGCTGACTATGTTCATTCCAAAGGTTTGAAATTCGGGATCTATTCTGACGCAGGAACAAAAACTTGCGCTGGCCGCCCTGCCAGCCAGGGTCACGAATATCAGGATGCCTTGCAGTATTCCCGCTGGGGCGTTGACTACCTGAAATACGATTGGTGCAACACCGGCACGCGCAATGCCGAAGAAGCCTACACCACCATGAGCAACGCTCTGCTCTCCTCCGGTCGCCCCATCGTGTTCAGCATGTGCGAGTGGGGCACCGCCAAGCCTTGGCTATGGGGCAAAGGTATCGGCAATCTCTGGCGCACCACCGGTGATATTTCAGATCACTGGGAAGGCAAGGCCAAATGGCCTGACGGCAGCTGTTGCTCTCTTGGCATGATCGATATCGTCGAAATGCAGAACGGCATTGAAACTTACGCCGGTCCCGGCCATTGGAACGATCCAGATATGCTGGAAGTCGGCAATGGTGGCATGACCAACCCGGAATACCAGGCGCACTTCAGTTTCTGGGCCATGCTTGCCGCGCCGCTCGATGTCCGGCAACGATGTGCGCTCCATGACGCCCGAGATCAAAGAGATTCTCACGAATAAGGAAGTCATTGCCATCGATCAGGACAAACTCGGCCGTCAGGGACGCCGCATCAGCCAAAAAGACAGCCTGGAAGTCTGGGCCCGGCCTCTTAGCGATGGTGGTCGCGCGGTAATCCTTTTCAACCGAGGCGCCAGCGGAAAGCGAAATTAACGTCACCTGGGAAGCAGTTGGCGCTATCCCAATCATCTCGTCCGCAAAAGTCCGCGACCTATGGGCGCACAAAGATCTCGGCTCATTCAATGGTGGCTACTCCACTAAGGTCGCGCCGCACTCCGTGGTCATGCTGAAAGTCTTGCCGTAGTTGATTTCCGCAGTGCGAAAAATTGATTCTTGCGGAGGCAGATCCCGCATGCTAGCCTGAGCGAACAAAAGGCGAATGACTGGAGCTGCCTTCGATGCCCGACTCCCTCGCTGTGCGATTTGCCAAATTATCGCCCCCGGAACCCACCGGCACTTCGCCGCTCGCTCGGGTCTCCCAGGTCCTCGATTCCTTCGCGTCACGGGATCATACCGGCGAAGTTCTTACTGCCGTCCGTCACTACCCCGCCCGCCAAGCGCAGTGGGCTGATTTTCCCGAATGGCTGCAGCGCGGACCTTCGCGCTGCTTACAACGCGAAAGGCATCAGCCGGCTCTACACCCACCAGGCCGCTGCGGCGGAAGCCGTCCATGCCGGGAGGAATGTCGTTATTGTCACACCGACTGCCTCGGGCAAAACTCTCTGCTACAACTTGCCAGTGCTCGACGCCATTTTCGCTGACTCAGATACTCGCGCCCTGTATCTGTTCCCCACCAAAGCCTTGGCACAGGACCAGCTCGCCGAACTTTACGACTTGAATCAGCGGCTCGAGAATCGTTTTGGCGTGTTCACCTATGATGGCGACACTCCCGGCGACGCTCGCAAATCCATTCGCGAAAAAAGCCACATCGTTCTCACCAATCCGGACATGCTGCACACCGGCATCCTTCCCCACCACACGCGCTGGACTCGGCTGTTTGAAAATCTGCGTTACATCGTGCTCGACGAGCTGCATACCTATCGCGGCGTCTTCGGCAGCCATCTCTGCAACGTCCTCCGCCGGCTGCAACGCATTGCGCGCTTCTACGGGCGTGAACCGCAATTCATCTGCTGTTCCGCCACCATTGCGAATCCTGGCGAACTCGCCTCAAACCTCATTGAAAATGATGTGGAAGTGCAATCCGCGAACGGCGCGCCTGCTGCGGAAAAGACATTCGTCTTTTATAACCCGCCGGTCGTGAATCGCGCGCTCGGCATCCGCCGCAGCTACATCAACGAATCTTCCCGCGTCGCTCAGGAATTCCTGAAGCACGATCTGCAGACCATGGTCTTCGCCAATTCCCGCCTGAACACCGAGCTGATTCTCACTTATCTTCAGCAAGCCAACCCCCAACTCCCGGGCAAGCCCGAAATGATTCGCGGCTATCGAGGCGGCTACCTTCCCACCGAGCGCCGCGAAATCGAGCGCGGCCTCCGCGACGGGCGTATTCGCGGTGTCGTCAGCCACCTCCGCCATGGAATTGGGCATCGACGTCGGCTCACTCGACTCCGTCATCATGGCCGGCTATCCCGGCACCATCGCCGCCACCTGGCAACGCGCCGGTCGAGCAGGTCGCCGCAGTGGAAGCTCCTGCGCTGTTCTGGTCGCTTCTTCGTCTCCGCTCGACCAGTTCATCGTTCGCCATCCGGACTATTTTTTCGGCAATACGCCCGAACACGCATTCATCCAGCCAGACAATCTGGAAATCCTAATCAATCACCTGAAATGCGCCGCGTTCGAACTTCCCATTCACCCGGAAGAGAAATTCGGCGCCGTGGATCTGCGAGACCTCTGCGCTCGCCTGGCACAGGCCGGCTATCTGCATCTCGCAGGAGAAAACTATCACTGGACCCATGAAGCCTACCCCGCAGACACCATCAGCCTTCGTTCCGTCACCAGCGATAATTTCGTCATCATCGACATCACGGGCGAACCGCTCGTTATCGGCGAAGTCGATTTCGTCAGCGCGCTCACTACTGTCCATGAAAAAGCCATCTATATTCACGGCGGCCAGCAATACCACGTCGAACATCTCGACTTCAAAGAGCGCAAAGCGTACGTGAAGCAAGTCGATGTCGATTACTACACCGATGCCATCCGCTACACGCAGGTCCGCGTCCTGGAAATCGCCGCCAGTGAACGCGCGGATGAATCGGCATCCCGTTCCCACGGCGACGTTCTCGTCCGCTCCCAGGTCGTCGGGTTCAAGAAAATCAAATTCTTCACCAACGAAAACATCGGCGCCGGTACGCTCGAACTCCCCGAAAACGAAATGCACACCACCTCCTACTGGATCACTCTCGAGCGCCCGCTGCTCGAGTCTCTCCCTTACACCATCAGTGAACGTCAATCGGGCATGTTCGGGCTCCTCCATGCCCTCGAAACTGTCGCCACGCTCTTGCTCATGTGCGACGGCCGGGATCTCGGCACCGCCATCGGCGAGCGTCCCCCATCGCCTGGATCTGCGGTGGAAGATCTCACTCCCGTCCGTATGGAAGATGCCACGCGAACCAGCGCAAAAGAATTCTTCGAGCCCAATCTGTACCTGTTCGACGCTTATCCCGGCGGTATCGGCTTCTCCGAACCACTGTTTCGCGCCCACGAGCTGCTCGTGCAAAAAACGCGCGAACTAATCCGCGCCTGTCCCTGTGATGCTGGCTGCCCCTCCTGCGTGGGCCCTGCCGGCGATCTCGCGCTGAAGGCCAAGGAAGCCGCACTTGCCGTCTTGGATCAATTGGTTGCATGAAATTGCGGGAGCCACAACCCTGGTGAATGCCGCAGACAAATTCGCTCGCCTCGCCGCACTGAAGCCCAGCGCGCGCCCTTCCATCGCCGCCCGCCGTCCTGCGCACACCGAATGACAACGACGAAGTCGCGCGCCTCCTTGGGGCTGGTGTCGCCTGCAACCATTTTGGGGAACACCTCGCCGTGCGCAATTGGTTTTCCACTCCGGAATTCTCCTCACCTTCCTCCGTCGCCCTCGGGATACTTTCCCGGACCCGGGATGAAGCGCTGTCACGCCGCACCAAAGCAGCCCTTGAGAATCCAGACAAATGGCTCTTTCTGGATACTGAAACCACCGGTCTCGCTGGAGGAACCGGGACCTATGCTTTCCTCATCGGTCTCGCCTGGTGGGACGCCGGAGGTCTGCAGGTCGAGCAACTGTTCCTTCGCGATTTTTCCGAGGAGTATTCGCTCCTCCATGAACTCGCGGCGCGCGATCGCGGAGCGCCCTGTCCTGGTCACATTCAACGGCAAGACCTTCGATTGGCCGCTCCTCGAGAGCCGCTTCACTATGACTCGCTCCATCAAGGTTCCCCAACTCTCCGCACACCTCGATTTGCTTCATCCCGCGCGCGCTCTCTGGAAGCTCCGCCTCGGCTCTGTTCGCCTGGTGGAACTCGAACGTCAAGTCCTGGATGCGCCCCGCCTTGGTTGGCACCGTGAAGACGAGGTCATCTCTTCCTTGATCCCGCAGCTTTATTTCGACTACCTTCGGGGCGGTTCTGCATATCCCCTGGCGGGCGTACTTAAACACAATCAGATGGACCTGCGCGGACTCGCGGCCCTGTATGGCAAAATCGATTCGCTAGCTTGAGGAACGCGAAATTTCACCTCGGTGAAGCGGATTCCCTTGATCTTTTGGGCTTTCCCGGTTCCTGAACCGCCGCGGTGAAACAGACCGCGCTCATTCCGTCTGTTGCCAAGCCCGCGACGCCGGGCTTCCTGCCCTGATCCGCCCTCAAGCCACGCGCGAACTCGCGGTCCTGGCTAAACGCCGTGGCGATAACGAAGCGGCAGCCTCGCTCTGGAACGAGCTTGTCAATGATCCGCACGATGGCATCGCCGCTTGCGAGAAGTTGGCCATCCATTACGAACGCCACAAGAAGGATTACGCGCGCGCCCTTGAATTCACGCAACTCGCGCTGCTCAAGCTCTTCCGCCAACGGCTCCCTTCCCGCGATCCGTTACGCGGTGGCTCGCGCCGCCCGCCTGCAGGAAAAACTGACGTGCCGCGTTGGACCGTCTCCGGCATCGAATAGAGAGGCTCCGGATCACACCTTCCGAGCCTCTGCTTGCCAGTTCCGCACTGGCAGATTCCGGCGGACGTTGCCGCTGACGTGGATCTACTGCTTCCTCGCAGAACGATTTCGAATTTGGAGGAATAAATCGGATGGAATCTTCAGCTGCAAGACAGCAATCTATTGTCGAGGGAACCATGGCCACTACGGAAAATGCTTATTTCCACGCGGAGCTCGAACTTCGCCGCCAGCGTCTGCTCGTCGCCACCCACACCGATGCGCACGACGCGTCTCTTCATCAACTGCTCGCTAGCGTTGATGCTGCGCTTTCGCGTCTCCACGCAGGTACTTTTGGCATCTGCGAGTCTTGTCACGAAAGTATTGAGGCTGACCGCCTTGTCTGTAATCCCCTGTTGCGCTTCTGTCTCGACCATCTCTCTCAAGAAGAACAGCGTGCACTCGAACGTGATCTTGCTCTTGCCGCCGGTATTCAACGCGCTCTCCTTCCTCGGCCAGATTGGGAGGCTGGCGGCTGGCAGGCGCGCTATCACTATCAACCTTCCAATCTCGTCAGCGGTGATTATTGCGACCTGATCGAATCAAACGGCTCGTTTTTATTTCTTCTCGGCGATGTCGCCGGCAAGGGCGTGGCTGCTTCCATGCTTATGAGCAACCTTCACGGTACATTTCGCACGCTCGCCAGCCAGCATCTGCCGCTATGTGAGTTGGTATCTCACGCCAACCGACTGTTCTGCGACAGCACCACCGCCGGACAATTCGCCACCATGATTGTTGGCTCGGCCCATCCTGACGGGAAGGTCGAATACGTCAGCGCCGGTCATCTTCCGCTTCTTCACGTTTCGGCTTCCGGCGTTTCTTCGCTGGAAGCGACGGGGGTGCCCCTCGGAATGTTCTGTACTACGAGCTTTCCCGTGCGGCAACTAAGCCTTTCGCCCGGCGATAAGCTCCTTCTTTATACCGATGGCCTTACAGAGGTTTTCAACTCCGCGGGTGATGAATTTGGCATCGGCCGAGTCCACTCCCTGGCCAAGCGCCATGTGGCCAGCCGGCCGGAAGAAATGCTTTCTGCCTGCCTCGATGAAATTCGCAGTTTCTCGTCGGCAGCCAGGCAGACGGACGACCTAACTCTCCTCGTTCTGCACCGTTCACACTAAATTTGCAGGCACACGTCTGCGCTTGAGAGGAGCCCCCTGTAGGCCTCTCCAATTTTCCCTTTTCACTTGTAGGTTTTGATTTGTGTGCCGGCCGGCTTCTTGCCCTCTTCGGGAAGTGCTTCCCAACCGAGGTTCTTCATCCATTGTAAATAGAGCGCGCGATCCCCACCCTCCAGCGTCACGCACTCGCTTCCCACACACCGCAGGAAGATTCCGCCCCCCATTGTTTCGAACGTGAAAAAGTTCGGGCGCCGGTATAAGTTGCGCCGGTCCACATACTTCTTTTCCAACGCCACTGAGTACTGCCCGAAAAAACGCTCCGCCGCTTCTGGAGAGGACAGTCGAATTCTCGTAACCAGCAGCAAGCGCATCGCCTCTTTCCATTCGTACGTTGCGTAGATGTCTCCATCCCAAGCCGTCGAAACACTTTTTGCGCGATCTTCGTCAAGAAACTGTTTCAATATCTCATTCCACCCGAACTCGCCCATATTGTTCTGTTCCAAAAGTGTCCAGGGTTTACCCGGGAAATCCTCCGGCAAGCCCAGTTTTATCGAAGGCGCAACCTTACCCGCTCGATAAAGCTCCGGGTGCATGATTTGCTGCGTGTTCGCCGGGGGCCTCGCGAATACCGAGGCAAATCCATTCCACCCATCCGTTTTCAGAACCGCCATCGAAAACGTCAGACCGCTGAAGTACGGAAACATCAGCGAGTCCTTAATGAACGGCGGCGCTTTCTTCAACATTGGGGTCTGGGTCAGGTCTCCCACAAACAGTCCGGGATCAATGTCTGGCAGATCCCGCAACTTCAGGCCTTTGTCCCTAAGCATGTAGTCCAGCATCGCCGCCATGGCGCTGCCTTCCAGCACCGATTCCCGGGCCAGCTCGGCATCGTCATTCGGCCGTGCAGCCCTGACCCAGGGTTCGATCTGGAACTGTTGATCCTCCAGCGCGTGAGTCAGCTCATGCGACATCA
Organism: Candidatus Acidiferrales bacterium; assembly: GCA_963839315.1. GTDB lineage: Bacteria > Acidobacteriota > Terriglobia > Acidiferrales > UBA7541 > Acidiferrum. The sequence goes on along the minus strand of CAWIUU010000025.1, from coordinate 91,448 downwards.
CCATTCGCTGATCTTCGGGTGTGATCCAATCCGCTATATAAAACTCGTGCGCTTTTGGGTCATACAGGCCCGCAATCTGTTCGGTTAGTAGTTCCACCAGGAAGGTTTCCAGGTTGAATCCCTTTGGAATCAAGCCGAACGCCTCCGCGCTGCGCGTTGAGGCGTAGCGTTCCTTGGCATCCTTTTCGTCATCCATTTGTTGGAGCACATACGTGTGGATCTCTTCCCGCGAGCGAATCGTTTTCTTCAGTGGCGTCTTCAGTTTCCAGCCGGTGATGTCGCTCATGTCTTTCAGCACCTCATCAGCGGTAGCCAGAAACTCGGGATTGTTCTTCGTGGAAGCGGCCTCTGTTGGGGCCGGGGCCGCCTGTTGCGCTTGAAGAATTGGCGTCAAAACGAGAACAAAGACAAGAATCGCGAGGAAACCCGCCAGCCGACCTGAGAATTGGTGTCTAACAAGCATACCTTTGAAGGATATCAGATTCATTTGGCGTTCTCTGGATTTGGGGGCTCGGCAGTTCTAGTCCGAGCGGTCCGTGCTTGAATCCACCGATTGCCTGTGGTCGCATTTCCACAGGCGGGACGCCTGTTTCATATTCATGACGTGGTTATTTTAATTTATAGTGTATGTACGTTTAGTAAGATACAATAAAATAAATCAATATGCGTGAAGGCTCGGGCTTACCTATCGCGACGTGGAACGCGCCAGTTTTCAGATTGCGTCAAACCGTGGCCGGCCCGATTTCATCCTCCATATCAGTCGTCTTGCCGATATGGAGAACTACAATGTGGTGCCAACCCTCTACAAACTCGTCTCCCGTCGTTCCGTTATGGCCACATTGGGCTGTCCGACCGCAGAATGGTTCCCATTCTGCGCCGCGGAAGCTTCGTCCTCATCGACACAACTCTGCTTATCATTAACGATTCGGAATGGTCCAGCGAATATGACCGCCCCCTCTATTTCGTTGAACTTCGCGAAGGATATCGCTGCGGATGGTTTCACAAGACCAGGCCCACCCTGATCTTGCAAACCCACGCGCTTTCACATTGCGTGCCGGAAGCTGGGCGCATGCCCGGGGAAGCGGAACTCGTCGGACAGGTTGTCGGCATTTCCACTTATTTCAACGATTCGGGGACTTATTCTGCAGGAGTTCGCACAGAGCCTGCATATTTGAGCAGAAGAGCTCACTAAGGTAATCCGGACTCTGCGCCGGCATCCATCCACGCGCGATTTCCGCACATCGGGAACTATTCCACTCCTGGTCAGACTGCGCGCCTACATAACTCCGTAAATCCTGTTCCTGCTGCGCCAACGGCATCTCTAGTAACCGCTCAAATAGCTCTTCGTGGCATTTCGAGATCGCCTCTGCCACTGGCTCTTCCCCATATACCGCGGCTAACTTCTCGTGCGCATACCTTCCCGTAATCGGATCCCGAAGTGCCGCCAAGTATGCCAGTCGTCCATACGTGGTGTTCAACGGCTCCAAATAATGCACCACAAGGTCATAAAGAATCTTGCCGTGAATTTGCAGTTGATTGAGCATGCGCTATCTGCCACTTCCTCGCGTTCTGTCCACGGAACATTTTGCCGAGTTTTGTTCGCATCGTGTCGAACTCCCTCAATGTTGCCATCCAGGAGGGATTCTTTCATGCAAAAACAAATTTCAGCATTCGGCACCGCACTCTGTCTCACAGTAATGCTACTGGCTGCTGCGTCCGGGTTCAACCATTCTTCATATTTACCGAATTGGAATAACGGCTCCCAGCGGGCTGACGGCATCCCCATGCCGCCTCCCAAACCAAAGACCGGATCCCGGTCAAAGCAATTGAACCGCGGGGGGCGATTTGAGAACATTCACGTCGCCTTCGCTCCGCCTGCAGGTTTTGGGCCATCTGTACTATTTACTTCCAAGTTACGTAATGCTACGTGGCGAGGTAATGGGCGACCTGCTCACCCTCCGCAATCTCTTCTGGGCGGCCACTACACTGGCCGAGATTGTCTTGCTGCTTTATTTGGTTCGTCGTAAACTCGTCGATTCGCACCTGTGGCTTGTTCTGTATCTTTGCTGCACTGTTCTGCAAAGCGCGCTTGCTGCGGTGATGTACAGCCTGTGGGATTTCAACGCACCTGTGACCAGGAGTGTTATTTGGGGCAGTCAGGCCGTGGTCGTCACCATGCGCTTCGCTGCTTTATGCGAGATGGCTCGTAGAATCCTCGCTCGTTATATCGGCATCTGGGCGTTCGCTCAACGAGTTCTCCTGATTGTGGCCGCAGGGGTTTTGGCATATTCCGGGATCTTTTCGGAAAAGCGATTTTCCATGATGATCCTTACTGTTGACCGTGGTGTGGAACTGGCAATCGCTTCCTTCATTGTGGCTCTGCTATTGTTTGCTCGCTATTATAAGCTTGACATCGGTCCTCTTGATCGCGCGCCTTCTATTGGGTTTTGCCTCTATTCCTGTTTCTACGTGATCAATGATTCCTTGCTCGAAAAACGGATGGAATCGTATCTTGGATTCTGGAATTTCATGGATGTCATCACCTTCCTGGCGAGCCTCCTCATCTGGATCCAAGCCGTCCGCGTCTACGCTCCCGCCAAGGAGTCCTTCGCGCCCAGGCGCGTGGCACCCGATCTTTATGGGGCACTCTCCCCTGAAGTAAATACCCGTTTAGGTCTGTTGAATGACCAACTCGCACAACTACTTCGCTCAGAAAGTCCGCGCACATGACCTACGCTGCCCCCTTCTTCACACTCGCTGCTCTCGTTCTCCTGGCTCTACTGGGTTATGCCGTTCGCCCCATCCGGAAAAGCGCCATCTCCACAGACTCTGTATTCAAAGCCCTCGCAGGGCCGCGCGATTCCTTCCGACTGCCCCAAATAATTCATTCTCTTGAGCCTTCCGATACTGAGTTCCTGGGACACCGAGGCCTCCACTCGCTCCAGCAGCGCATTCGTGCCGAACGGAAACAAATAGCTATCCGTTACCTGGCCCGGCTCGAATCCGACTATGAGACTTTGCTCGAAGCTTCTCGGATTCTTGCCACTATGTCGCCCGAAGTTGCTCCGATGCAAGAATGGGAACGCCTACAGTTAAGCATGAGATTCGCCAAAAATTGTTTCCTGATGCGGTTGAGATTGCATGCGGGTCTGACTCCCTGGAGAGGGTTCAGCAATATTTCGGACATGGCCACGACCATGTCTTTTCGTCTGGAATCGGCCACCTCGCAGATTGCGGCTCGGGCTGCTCTTGCTACTGATTTTTCTTCATTCGCAGACGAACGGCGCAGTGGCCGGCGTTAGTTTCTCTTCTTGCACTTTTGCGCCTTTTTGTAACGGCAGCTCCACCCTGAACGTCGCTCCACCCGTAGGCTGGTTTTTCACTAGAATCGTTCCACCGTGCTCCGTCACAATGCCATAACAAATACTCAAGCCCAAGCCTGTTCCTTTTCCCACCGGTTTCGTCGTATAGAAGGGATCAAACACTCTCGACGCATCTTTCACGCCCGGCCCGCTGTCCGTGAACTCGATGAACACGATCTGCTCTTCCTCGGCAGTTCGCACCCACAAGTCTCCATCCTCGCCATTTTCCAGAATCGCATCCAGGGCATTGTTGATCAGGTTGAGAAAAACTTGCTGGAGTTGATGAGCATCCGCGCTAATTTCCGGTAAGTCCTTGGAGAGGTCCAGGTGTACTCGGATCTTTCCCATGCGCAAATCGTAGTCGCGCAATGCTAGCGTATCTTCCAGGATCGCGTTTACCCGTACCGGCATTCGTTCCGGCTTGTGTTGACGCGCAAAACTTAGCAGGTTCTGCACGATGCGGTGCGTCCGCTGTGCCTGCTTGTACAGTTTTTCCGTGTATCCAATTGCGAGCGGTCCCACCTGTCCACTCGAGGTCAGCAACTGGCTATATCCCAGGATCGCGGTGAGTGGATTGTTCAGTTCGTGCGCCACGCCAGAGATCAGTTGGCCCACCGCGGCGAGTTTTTCACTGTGCACTAATTGTTCCTGCGTTCGTCGTAAGATGGTCGTAGGCTTGCCGCGTCTCCTCGTACAAGCAGGCTGCGCTCCACGGCACTAGCCACCTGGCTGCCTACCGCGATCAGCAGGCTGATGTCCGCCGTAGAGAATTCGCGCACGGTCCGACTTCCTACCGCCAGCCCACCTATGATCTTGTCTTTCGACCACAATGGCACGATATAGGCCGATAAGATCCCTTCCTTCATTTGCACTTCTCGCGCAATCGCCGGAAGCGGCAGCCCGGCAACCGAGAAAAATGTCGCTCTCACTGAGCGGATCTGCTGAATCAGTTCCACTGGCATTGTCACAACCGGAAAACTCTTCGCAAATTCCGACCGGTGCCCTGCCGAGGACACCCTCTTCAGCGTTACTCCGTCCCGTTCGAAAAGATACAAAGATGCGGCGTCCAGCCCGAACAAGTCCAGAATCTGGCGTAAGGTTTTCTGGATCGAATCGTGCAGCTCGAGCGTCGATGCCAGTGTTACGGCCAGTGAGTTCAACACCACCAACTCACGATTCCTCCTGCGGATCTCGTTTTCCGCGTGACGTCTTTCCGTTACGTCCAGCAGAAACCCCTGATAGGCCGTGACATTCCCGAACGCGTCTCGCACGGCCGTCGATGACTCGCTCACTGTCCGCAGTTCGCCGTCCTTGCACCTGATCTCGTACTCAAAATCGTTGACCGCGCCGTGTTCACTCAGCAACTTCTTCAGTCGTTCTCGCTCTGCTGCATTCACAAACAACGCCTGGCCGATCTCCACTTGCATCAGTTCGTCCCGATTTTTGTACCCTGTAATCCGCATCAATGCGTCATTGAAATCCAGGAATCTTCCCTGGGCCGTGGTGATGAACACCCCTTCTTGTACGCTCGCCACCAGCGTTCGGTATTTCTCTTCCGCCTTTTTTCGTTCCGTGATGTCCTTCAGCACGTGAATCGTGCCCAGCTTTTGTCCCCCATGGTCTGTGAATGTCGATGTCGACGCCAGAAAATATCCTTGCAGCCAGGGGTCTGGGTCATCTGCGTCGCCAGCTAGCCCCTCGCAATACGGGCAAGTCGCGAACGCATTCGTCAGCGGGCTGAACAGATCTTTTACGGCGCGCCCCAACATCGCATGGGGCTCCCTGGCCCAGCAAATCTGCCAGTCGCAGATTTCCGCGCAACACACGTCCTTCCAGGTCGTGCACCAGAATCGGGTCGCCGATCGAGTCAAAAGTGTAGACCCATTGCTGCTGGACGGTTTTGATTTGCTCGAACAAATTCACGTTCTCCACCATCGTCCCAAAGAACTTCGCCACATTCACCAGGTATCCGATTTCATCTTCGTGAAACCGCTTCCCCGGCACTGCGCCCACATTCAAAAGCCCCACCGGCCCTTCCTGACCACGTAAGGGTATGGATAACGATTTGAGTGATCCCCGCTTCCGCCATGATTCGTCGCATCTTGCCGTCTTTTTCATCCTCGAACCGGGAGATCCGGTAGTCTTCCTGCAACACTTCATGCAACCATGGGTCACTTAATGGAAATCTTCCGTGGTGCTTCAAATAGTGTTCGCTGTAGCCCACGGACGCCCGCACTACGAATTCTCGCGCCTCGCCCTTTCCCTCAAGCAACCGGATTATTCCGTAGTTGGTGTTCAGGCTTCCCGTGATCTGCGCCAGCACCCGCTTCAGCAGTTCCGGCAGGTCAAGGACTGGCTGCCCGTTGCCGTCAGCATCGTGAACTGCCTCATTTTTTCACTGATCTCTTCTGTGCGTGTCCGCGCCGATTCCAGCAACAACACGATCATGCCGATTCCCAGGCTTGCGTTCAAAAAATGATCGAAAGCGAACCGGAACAGGTGAAGCTCCTCCGAATGCCACTGCGGCCGGTCCAGTGTGTTAAATGCCAACAGGGTGAATGCCCCGGCAAGAAGTTTTGCCCCGTGCCCACGCGAAGCACGCGTCGCCCTCCAACAGCACCCACCCTGCCGCCATGCAGATCGCGCTTTGCAATATCGCGGTCCCCCAGCGCCATTCCGTCCATCCATTCCCCTTGCTCTCGTAGTAACCAGTGATCAACGCCATCAGCCCTGCGAGCCAAAGCACAGGCCAAAGCGACCGGTTAGGCGCTGTCACTGCTCTACGATCGACGCCAGGAATAGAACCAGCGCGGCCATGTAGGCTCCTGAGACGGCCATGCGGAAGCAGGGTTTATGCTGAAAAACAGGGCTAATTCGCTGAAAGAGGACAGCGCCAGGCACACCCATCCAAGCAACCACAGCTTATAAAACGCCGCCGCATTGTCCCTCTTTAGGTGAATAAACAATGCCAGAAGGGTCAGGCACGCCGTTGCTTCGAAGAACGCAATTGCCTGTAGGCCTTGATTGGGAACCATGGCCGTCCCTCCCGAGCATTTTCCTGGTTGAATGATGGATAGGGATGCCCCTCTTCCCCGAAGGAAGGTTAGGACACCCCGGCTAGCTTGACGCTAACACGCTATTTTCTTACTGGGCAAGGGTCCCACATGTTCCGTGTGACCTCCCATATAATGATGCTTGGGAGAAATACCATCGTGGACCAACGGCTCATATCCTGGTTGTAGACGACGAAGAAGCCATTCGGGAGGTTGTCTCCACGATGCTGGAGTCCCGCGGCTACCGCTGCACTACTTTGAGCAATGGCCGCGCCGCTCAGGAGTTTGTTCGCAAGCAATCGCCGGACCTCGTCCTCAGCGACATGATCATGCCCGAGATGGATGGCATCCAGCTCCTTGACTGGCTCCGCGGTTTCGACCCGGAAATCCCCGTCATCATGGTCACCGCCATCCACGATATCTCCACCGCGCTTCAGGCCATTCGCCGCGGTGCCTATGACTACATCCTCAAACCCTTCGAGAAGGACCAGCTTTTCCATGCTGTCGGGCGGGCCTGGCAACATCGCCAACTCGTCACAGAAAACAAGAATTACCAGCATCAACCTGCAACAGGAAGTGGACAGGAAAACTGCGGAATTGACTGGAGGCATTCGAGCTTCTCACCCAGTCCTATGACGATACCCTCGAAGCCCTCGGCAGCGCACTCGATCTTAAGGATGCCGAGACCGAGGGCCATTCCAACGCGTCACCGCTTATACCATTTCCATCGCCAGGCCGTACCTGTTCCCGGCCACTATCTGGCAGTTCTCGCCCGCGCCGCTTTCTTCACGACATCGGCAAGATGGCCATCCCCGATAAGATTCTCCGCAAGCCAGGCCCACTCGACGACGCCGAAAAACAAATCATGCGTACTCACTGCGAGATTGGCTACGACATGCTCACTCGCATTCCCTTCCTGCGGGATGCCGCGGACATCGTCCTCGCCCACCAGGAATTCTTCGATGGCACCGGCTATCCTCGCGGCTTACGTGACGAACAAATTCCTCTCGGAGCACGCATCTTCTCCATCGCCGACGCTCTCGACGCCATGTTGAGCGATCGCCCTTATCGCAATGCTCTTCCGATGTCTCACGCGCGCGAAGAAATTCGCCGCTGCGCCGGTTCGCAATTCGATCCCAAGATTGTTGAAGTGTTTCTCGGCATTCCGGAAAATCATTGGATCGAACTGCGAGAAAACATCGGTTCTCCTTTTCGCCTCACTCACTTGAAAAATATGGGCCTTGTCACCCAGTAACGTGTTGCCAACCCTACGCATAGGTCTCACCGCGCCTGCTCGATGTGGCTGAGTTAGTACCTACTGCCTTGCACCTGATTCCTCTTCGTGCCATTCTTCTCCTGTTGTCAGAGGGAGAATCCATGCCGCTTGTCCCTATTAAGACCGCCTCCGAAACCGGCTATTGTGATTGTGTTTGCGGCTGTTATGAGCTTGCCAGCCTGCGCGATGACGACACCGGCAAGGGATATTGCCCAGCTTGCGGCAAGGATCATCTCGACTGGAACCTCGGCGTGGGCATTGCTGTCCCCTCCCCTGCCAAAGTGTCACCCAACTCTCCTTCTGGCCAGCCCACCAGCCAACTCCCGCCTGCCGCCGATCCACCTGCCCGCCTTCGCTAGTTGGTTATTTCCAAAGCTGATGATTCGCAAACAGCACACACGTGCCTAGTGTGGTGTCCCAGCTAATTCTTTGCAACGGCGCACCTTGTCGAGGATGACATCAGCTGTGGCCTTCCAAACGAAAGGCTGGGGCTTGTTATTCCAATTGGCAAGCCACGCATAGATGGCGCGTTCGAGTTCTTCAACACTACGGAAGGTGCCGCGGCGGATCATGCGTTCCGTGATCAAGGCGAAGAAGCGTTCCACCTGATTGAGCCAAGAACTGCTGGTGGGGGTGAAGTGGAAATAGAAGTGGCGGTGCTTTTTGGATTTGAGCCACCGCTGGACGGTGGCGCTCTTGTGCGTGCTGTAGTTATCCAAAATGATGTGCACGTCCAGGTCGGGAGGGACTTGTTTCTCCACTTGGTTGAGAAACTTCGCGAACTCTTTGCCGCGATGACGCGGCAAGCAACTGCCGATGACTTTGCCGTTCAGGATATTGAAGGCAGCAAATAGAGTAGTCGTTCCGTAGCGTTTGTAATCGTGGGTCTGGCGTTCCGGTAGTCCCGGACGCAACGGTAGGATCGGAGCGGTGCGGTCCAGAGCCTGGATCTGGCTTTTTTCGTCGACACACAGCACCAGAGCACGTTCCGGAGGGTCCAGGTACAGACCGGCGATATCGCGCACCTTTTCCGCAAACTGCGGATCGTTGGACAATTTGAATTTCTCGACTCGGTGGGGCTGAATATCGAAACGCTGCCAAACCCGATGCACCATCATGCGCGACACGCGCAGGTGCTTGGCGAGCGTTCGCACGGTCCACTGCGTCGCGTCCGGTGGCCTGGTTTTGAGCGTGGTATCCAGAATCGTTTTCTCCAACTCCGCGGTGAGCGTCCGGCGCGGCCGGTTCCGCGTCGGTTTGGCGGTCAACGCTTGTACCCCGCCGGCGCCAAAGGATGCGCGGGCGGCGATCACCGTCGGGCGCGACAGACCAAGTTGTTTGGCGATCGAGTGATTCGCCATGCCTTCCTGGGCCAGCAGAATTACCCGGCATTTCTGGGCCACCCGTTGTGGCGTCGTTCCGGAGCGGACCAACGATTCCAGTTGCGCTTTGGCGGCGTCATCAACGGAAAGAGCAGTGGCGGCAGGAAACATGGCCCGATTGAATCACGGCCAGCCTATATTGTCAATAGTTATGTGGGACGAGACACTAGGTTGCGCACGGTGGCAGCCGCACGGAACGGGATTTACAGAGAGGAAATAGCTTTATCGGCCCAGATAAAGTAAGGCCAGAAGAAACACCCACAAAGCGTCCAGGAAATGCCAATAATAGGATGTGACTTCGGCTGCGACCGATCTCGTCACATTCGCTTCCGAAAAATTTCGCCGAGCCACATAAATAAGCGCCGCAACTCCGCCGAGCAGATGCAACGCATGGGCACCCGTGAAAATGTAAAAGAAGCTGCTTGCGGGGTTAGATGCAAGGTAAATCCCTTGTCGCGCCAATTGCCTCCAGGCCACAATTTGTCCGATCAGGAATGCCGCGCCCAAGATGGTCGTCAGTATCCAATATCTCTTGAACCTCACTCCATCCGCTTTTGCCAACCGCTTTCTTGCGGCCTCCAGGGTTCCGCTACTTACCAGTAGCATTGCGGTGTTGAACCACAGCAGCAACGGGATTCGAACCGGAACCCAATCGCCGCTCGTTCCCTTGCGCACCAGAAACGCGCTCGCCAGGGCCATAAAGAACATCAGGATCGAGACAAGTCCAATCGCGATTCCCGTGAAATAACGTCTGGAGGAGGGCTGCCCTTTTTCGGGCTTCTTTCCGCCGCCGTTTCCATCCCCACCACTGTCACCACCCGCTGGTGGCAAGTTTCCCCCGCCACCATCGTCATTTTCGATAATGAGCTCAATTTCTTTTGTTGCGGTCGTGCTTGGCATTCTGCTCCTCTACCGCTTCCATACCCGTCTCACTGTCGCTCCTGCGCCAATTGGTCTGGCGGTACATCCTGTGGCATAAAATCCTTCTCCCCGTCCGCGCAGAATTCATACGCGCCACGATAAACCACCGGCATCGACACCTCAAAATTGTTTTCCGGCGCAGGCGATTCCACACTCCATTCGAGAGTCGTCGCCCTCCAAGGGTTGTCTACTTCTTTGCTTTTCCGTCGCAGCAGGCTGCTAAAGAAATTGATCACAAAAAGGGCCTGCGCCGATACTGTCCAGATGGTCGCTACGGTCACAAATGTTCGAATCGACGCGCCCGCCGACGCCAGCGCTATCCTTTGCTCTTCAGCGAACAGATGTGACTGCGTCAATAATCCCAGCCAGTGCATGGGCATGAAAATCGAATACACGCCCACAAACGTCATCCAAAAGTGCACTTTCCCCAGTGCCTCGTTCAATCGGCAGCCAAACATCTTCGGAAACCAGAAAAATAGAGCTGCCAGGATTGCGAAGGTCGCCGCTACTCCCATCACCAGATGAAAGTGGCCGATCACAAAGTCTTCGCTGACTGCTGCTCTCGCCAGATCGTGTCGCGCCAGAAACAGCCCCGAAAGTCCCCCGGCCACAAACAGTGAAATGAACCCGATCGCAAACAGAAGCGACGTCGTCACCTGCAGCTTCGCATTCCACAATGTCCCCAGCCAACTCGTCAGCAAGAATGTCGCGGGGACTCCCAGTGACGACGCAAGTACGGAAAAAACTAGTGGAGCGTAGGGATTCATCCCTGTTGCGAACATGTGATAGCCCCATACGCAAAATCCCACTACTCCCACTCCGCACAGAGCCAGCACCACCAACCGCTCTTTCCACACTGGCTTTCTAGAGAACGTCGCTACCAAATGCGTGGTAAACCCGAAACACGGCAGCATCGCAACATATACTTCCGCTTGCGCAAAGTACCAGAAGAGTCTCTGCCACAGGATGGGCAAGCTGCCCTGCCTCACCAGGTTCTGCGGCTGGTTCGCAAGAAACGCCGTTGTCGAAAAAAACTCCGAGCCCAGCAGGCGGTCTGAAAGCAACGCGCAACATCCCGCCAGCAGTACGCCGAAGATCAACATGCTTAGAATTGAATTGATGAACCACGCCCATACCGTCACTGGCATTCGTGGAAGGGTCATCCCCGGCGCGCGCAGTTCAATCGTCGTCGTCGTGAAGTTCAGCGCGCTGAAAAGTGCCGCCAGTGAGAATACCGACGCACTTACGAGCCATACATTCACCCCGTTATTCAATTGCAGGAAAAATGCGCTCGCCATTCCCACCAGCGAGGCGAAGGTCATCCAGAACGACAACCGGTTCAACGCTGGAAAGGCCATTTCCCGTGCGCCGATTTGTAGCGGCAACAGAAAATTACCTAGTCCCATTTGTGGCGCGGCAGTCAGTACAAAAAACACCATCAGCGACCCGTGCAGCAGCCTCATCGCTGCATATCTCTCTGGCGTATCCTCGACCCCGGCCAAAAACGGTATCGCCGTGTCCGGCCACGAGGCGTGTATCCGTAATAACGCCGAAAGCACCATGCCCACCAACACGCTGCCTAATGCCAGCCACATATACTGCAAACCAATTGTCTTGTGATGAGTAGAAAACAATACGCGGCTCAGGAATCCTGCCTTGGCAGGGGGGTGCGAATTGGCGCCTTCATCGTAACTAACCATTTTCGAATGACTTCCGCTGAACTAAGCTCCTTGAATCGGATTCCGTATCTTACCCTCTGCTCCAGGAAATGCAACTTTCCCAGGCCCCTGGCGAATTCTTGCTGGCAGAGCACTGTGTGTTCTGGCTCAAGCTCGCAGGTGGTATCCTCACCAAGTGAGTATGATTCATGATTGAAAAACAGTTCAATCCCGCCGCGATGTGGGACGAACGCTTCAGCCAGTCCGAACCCGTGTATGGTGAGCACCCCAATGCCTATCTCCAGACTCAGGTCCATCGTCTTTCACCGGGATCATCCGTGCTTGTCCCGGGCGATGGCTATGGACGCAATGGTCTCTGGCTAGCCAAGCAGGGCTTTCAGGTTCACACCGTTGACCTTTCCCCCATTGGTGTCCAACGTGCCCGCAACTCCGCGCGCGCCGCTGGACTCAGCCTCACCACGGAACAAGCCGATCTCTCCAGCTGGTCCTGGCCTGTAAACAAATTCGACGCCGTCGTTTCCATTTTCATGCATCTGTTCCCGAATGTGCGTGTTCCCGTTCACGCGAACATGTTGCGCGCACTCGTCCCTGGCGGCCTCTGCATCCTTGAAGCTTTCACACCGGCCCAACTACAGTTTTCCTCAGGTGGCCCCAAACAAACGGAACTGCTTTATACCGCGGATATTCTCCGCCAGGATTTTGCCGCGGCCAATATTGTTGCGCTGGAAGAGGCGACCGTCTCCCTCGATGAAGGCCGCATGCACCGAGGACCCGCCGCCGTCGTTCATGGTGTCTTTCAGAAAAAGATAAAATGCTTTGCGGCTTTTTCGATCAACCCGTCGACGCTTTTCCTTTTAACTTGAAATTGTCCACCTAAGTAATGAGAAACAAGCCGGAACCGCAGGGCGACATGTCGATTAACCCTTCTTTTGATTTGGTTCTGGTGGGAAGGGGAATCGCCGGTTCCTCGCTCGCTTTCTCTATGGCAAAGTCCGGCGCGAGTGTACTTCTTTTGGAAAGCGAATCGCAGTTCTCGACCGCGTGCGAGGCGAGATTCTGTGCCCTTGGGGCGTCGCGGAGGCTCATTCGCTCAGGCTTAACGCGGGCGTTTCAGGACGGCGGGGCTATTCGGCAAACGCCGCCCACATGAGATCACCTCTCACCCAATTATTGAAATTGTTTCTGAAACGCGGCGAACTGCTGGCGGAGCGTTTCAATCTCTCTTCTCAACTCGTCGACTTCCACCTCGAGTTGCGCTATCCGTTCCCTGCCGACCCGCCCAATGCTTTCCGTTACCTTCCTTGCCGCAGTGGAAAAGCACGCTGGCCATCGCTCGTCCGCGTTCGGCGACTCGTCTCCTGCCAGCAGATGCATGTAACGCGATTCTTTTGTCCCCGGCTGCCTTGGCAACACTTTCACCAGCGCTGGCTCTCGTCCTCATCAACAGATTTAACGCCGCAAGCACAGCATCCAAATCCTCGAACGCGTACATCCTCTCCGACCGCGTGCGCAATTCCCCTGGCGTTTGCGGACCGCGAACATCAGCACGCATAACACCGCAATCTCGTGGCGGTGAAAATTATACAGTTCATTCAAGCGATGCTCGAATTTTGTCACTCGCGAATCGCCGGCCGGCCGAGCGCACCAGCGCCTGATCTGACATCGAACGTAACGCCAGGCTCACCGCCTCTTCGTCCAGTGTCATCACGGTTCGCGGTTCGATTTCTGGTTGCATGCATTCATCAGCGCGTTCACCGAGAGCGGGTAGTACTCCGGAGTTGTGATCTCCTTTTCCACCAGCGCGCCAAGAACGCGAACTTCGATTTCTGTTAGTCGCAGTGCCATGTAGGGTTCCCAGGAACGATCTCTGTGAGACTGTTGGCTCGCATCAAATCCATTACAAACCCAGCATAACACTTCATGCCAATTCAAAATTTCAATGTGATAGGCGTATGGCCGCGTTAACAAAAATCGATTGATACTCTCCTTGCGATCCACTGCAGAGACTGGAGGTAACAAGCAGAAGGTTCATAAGAGAAAAGAGGATGGCCTGGCTAGAGCCTTATTGTGTGCCACCGCTGCTACTTCTCCCGGCCGGACCATGAATAGATCGCCCGGCGTCCAGCGCTCTAAGGTATTTCGTTTTCTTTCATAAGGTCTTAACCGTAGGGAAAGACTCCTTGCCAACAATTAGATTCCTATATTGAGGGGTATTTGCAGTCTCGGTCCGAGCCAGTTAGAGCAGGGATGATCGGATGAACGGTGCGTACTAACTTTTCCATCAGTGGCTTTTGACGACTCTGGGTATGCTGGAAACTCAGCTGTCCGCTCGGGAAAGTGCGGAGCAACAAGATTTGACAAAGAAGCTCTCACAAGCGTACTACGGTCTCACCGCAGGAAAATGGAAAAGATGCTTTTGAGTCTACTGGGATGGAAACCCTATCGCTGCGCCGCATGTGACTGTCGGTTTTATCTGCGGAACAAGGAAGTGCACCTTCAGAGCGTGCCTGATTCTTCGCTCGCTTCTCGCAACCAATCACACATTAAGCTTCAGATTCCGGCCATCAAGTATTCTCCTGAAGACATCGGAACGGTTTTCTATATGTCCGGAGCTTCCAGCAGGGGTGGCGGCAATGTCGGAAATATTTTGGTCGCTAATTCCCAGGAGCAACGCTGTCAACAACCCAGCGCTCAGCGCCCCGAAACAACCGTCAAATCACCAAGGCGCTGCAATAGAGGTTGCTGCGACTTGTTCTCTTGAAACGCCAACGCCAATTCCCTTTCGCACGCCCGGGCAGGTTCATTCTTGCTTCTGATCCGAGTCCCAGCACGTCCTGCAAGGGAATCACCGCAACATCCGCAACAGACGTCATGATTGCCTGAATAAATGACCAATGAATTTCCCGGCCCCCATTCTGCAAGAAACTTTCACTGATTCAGTTTGGCCTGCTCGGCGGAGTTTGGGCGGCCTCGTGCTGCACGCCGCAAAGCATTCCACCAACCGCGTGTGGTGTCGTTATCATGCGTTCCTGTAAATGTCACCATCTCCCGCACATAGTTATTTGGTCTGTGAATTCCATTGTCTTCAAACGCGAATTGCAGCACCGCCATGCCAAATAATCCAAACTGGTGGCGAAGTACCTTCCACTTCCGAAGTGATAATTCCCAGGTTCTCGGCGATGAACGGCAGTCTGCCAAGTTTTTGCGAACTGTTTCAAAGAATCGCGCGCCGGGCCCCTTTTTCCAGTGCCCATTTCTCGCAGTCGCCTGCGCCCGCCCGAACTTTCCAGAAAGCTTCGAATCCGCGGAAATGATCGAGGCGCAGGAAATCAACTGTTTGGAGTGCCGACTGAAATCGATCGACCCACCACTGAAACCCGGTTTCTTTCATTTTGTCCCAGCGATAGGTGGGCGTGCCCCAGAGCTGCCCGTTCCTGCTGAAATAGTCTGGAGGGACTCCGCCTACGGATCGGGTTCGCCGTCCCTGTAAAGATCGAAAAGATGCGGATAGCTCCACACATCGGCACTGTCGTGCTCCACATAGAACGGCATGTCGCCGAGGATCGAAATATTACGTTTGTGGCAGTAGTCCCGCAGAGAGCGCCATTGCCTGAAAAATTCATATTGGACGAATTTATGAAACCGGATGCGCTGTGGGTGGGGTTTAACTCGTGGGTCGAACCGGTTCCACGCTACGTCACCGTTCGCCTCGCGCAATGCCAGGAACAGGGCGAAGCGGTCGAGCCACAAATGGTTCTTGCGTTCGAACGCAACATAATCTCTTTCTCTCGAAAATCCACGGAACGCTTTTTCCAGCAGCGACTTCTTTGTATCTACGTACCGCGGGAAATTGCACCTGAGTAGGGGAAAAAACCGACGGGTCTGCAATTCCTTTCTGGAATGTAGCCGAGCTCCACCATTCGTTCCGGGCTGATCAGTAAAGGATTCCCAGCAAATGCCGAGCGGGACTGGTAAGGAGAGTTTTCCGGTCCCGTGGGTCCGAGTGGCAGCACGCACCACAACTTTTGTTTCGCCTCCGCCAGGCAGTCTACGAACCAACGGCTCTCAGTCCCCAGATCACCGATTCCATGCTTGCCGGGAAGAGACGTGAGATGCAAGAGAATTCCGCTGCTCCGGCCCATGTTTATAAGTCCCCGGCTCAACATGCGTCTGGCTTGCGAGGCTCGCTACTCTTTTTCAACTTCACCTTCTTCTGATAACAACGGGAATTTCCGCGACACTCCACGCTTTCCGTCGGCGCATCCGCGAACTCCTCAATTTTTATCTGGAAACAGCGGCATTCCGCCTTCTACCGCAATACAAAGAGATGGTGCGGTCGAGTGGATTCGAACCACCACGGTATTGCTACCGCCAGCCCCTCAAGCTGGTGCGTCTGCCAGTTCCGCCACGACCGCACAGAGGATGAGACCTCATTGTAGCCGCCCCCGAAAATTCCGGCAAGGCGCGCTTCTTACACAAGTCTACGGCTTGCTTGGAGTTTGGCTTTGCCGGTGCCGATTGTTGCGGCGTAGACGACTGCGGCGCCGCTGGCTGTTGCGTGGCTGGAGCCGGGCATTCGTTGCCGGTGCGCAGGCGCCGTTTTCGTCGTTGGTTTCGAGAATTGCTGCAGGATCGAATCCCCGCCCTCGCTGCTTTCCATTCCGCGGTCCACGCGCACCACCATCGCCAGCGCGCACACCATGAACATGACCGCGCACCAGGTTGTCGCCTGCGAAAGCACCGACGCGGCCCCTCGCGGCCCAAATGCCGTCTGGCTGCCCGCCCCGCCGAACGCACCTGCCAGATCCGCGGCTTTGCCGCTCTGCAGCAGCACCACGATGATCAACACCAGGCAATTCAACACGAAGAACGTGGTAAGCAGCCACCCCGCCCAGCGAAACCCCACAAGATGATCCCGAAGCCCACTAGCAACGCGATCGTCCATTTCATCCATCCTGGCATTTCCTGCACCTCAACTCTGTTTTCGCTTCACCGGCTATCCACCGGCATTACCTCAGCTACCTGGGCCAGTCCTTCACTAGACTTGCGAACGACTTGGGATCCAGGCTCGCCCCACCCACCAGCGCGCCATCCAATTCTTCCTGCGCCATCAACCCTTTGATGTTGTCAGGCTTGACGCTTCCGCCATAGAGAATCCGCAACGCGGAAGCATGCTGCGCCGAGAACTTCCCGACCGCACATTGGCGTACGAATTTGTGCACCGCCGCCGCTATTTCTGGGGTGGCTGTGCGCCCAGTCCCAATAGCCCACACTGGCTCGTAAGCTATCAGAATACGGGAGAATTCCTCGGCGGTCAACGCGCCCACGCTCCCCTGAAACTGGGCCTCAATCACCTTCTCCGTGTTTCCGGCCTCCCGATCTGCCAGCATCTCGCCGATGCATACGATCGGCGTAAGTCCTGTCGCCAGAGCCGCTTTCGTCTTCTTCGACACTGTCTCGTTGGTGTCTCCGAAAAATTGCCGCCGCTCCGAATGTCCCACGATCACGTACTTGCAGCCAGCCTCCACCAGCATCCTCGTCGAAATCTGCCCGGTGAACGCACCTTCCTTCTCCCAATACACATCCTGCGCCGAAATCCCGATTGGCGTGCCCTTCGCCGCTTCCACGGCGGCGGGGATATTCGTGAACGGCGGCGCGATCACCATGTCGCAATCGCTTACTCCCGCCACCAGTGGCTTCAACGCGGCAAAAAATGCGCGCGTGTCCGCCTGTGTCTTATACATCTTCCAATTTCCCGCGATTACGCGGCGACGCTTTTGGGTGCTCATTTGTTTGTCAGGGCCTCCACGCCCGGGAGTTTCGTACCGCCTAGAAATTCCAGCGACGCTCCGCCGCCCGTAGAGATATGCGAAATCTGCTTTGCGAGCCCAGACTGGTGTACCGCCGCAACGGAATCCCCGCCGCCTATAATTGAAGTGGCGCCCGCCGTCGTTGCCGCCGCTACTGCTTTCGCGATTTCCAGCGTGCCCTTCGCAAATGTCGGCATTTCAAACACGCCCATCGGCCCGTTCCACACAATCGTCTTGGCCTTGGCAATTTCCGCCTGATACGCCGCAACCGTCTTGGGCCCAATGTCCAATCCCATCTGGTCCCCTGGCGTCAGGCCCGCTTCTACCATCTTCGAAGGCGCGTCGGCCTTGAATGCTGGCGCGATCACGTGGTCCGAGCGGCAGCAGCAGCTTGAAACTCTTCTGCTTCGCCTCCGCCAACAACCGTTTCGCCAGATCGATCTTGTCCTCTTCCACCAGCGACTTCCCCACCGGCAATCCCTGCGCCTTCAGGAATGTATACGCCATCCCCCCGCCAATCAGCATGGCATCCGCGATCTTCATCAGGTTCTCGACCACTTCAATCTTGTCGCTTACCTTCGCTCCGCCCAGAATCGCCACAAACGGCCGCGTCGGATTGCTGATCGCCTTCCCGATGTAATTCAGTTCCTTCTCCATCAAAAGCCCGGCCGCCGCCTTCTGTACGAACTTCGTGATGCCCACCACCGAAGCATGCGCGCGGTGAGCCGAACCGAACGCGTCGCACACGAAGATCCCGTCGCACAACGCCGCCAGTTGCTTGGAAAACGCCTCGCCGTTCTTTTCTTCCTCCGGATGGAACCGCACATTTTCCAGCACCAGCACTTCGCCATCCTTCAACGCTTTGCTCTTCGCCTCTGCTTCCGGTCCCACGCAATCCGCCGCAAAGCCCACCGGCTTCCCCAGCAATTCTTCCAATTTTTTCGCCGCCGGCATCAGTGAATACCTCGGGTCCGGGCCTCCTTTCGGACGCCCCAGGTGCGACGCCAGCACCAGCCGCCCGCCCTTTTCAATCGCCAGCTTCAGTGTCGGCAGTGTCTCCCGGATGCGGGTATCGTCCGTAACCACGCCATCCTTCAACGGCACATTGAAATCCACACGAATGAATACACGCTTGCCATGCAACTCCAGATCTCGAATCGTTAGTTTGCTCATGTGACTTTCCGTTCTAAGTTTTCAGTCAGATTCAGCGATCAGTATCAGGAATCAGTATGGGGACCGGCGTAATTCCAGCCCAAAAATAAGACTTTCTCGTTAAGGGGTCGGAGCTTCAGCTCCGACATTCACCGCTCAACTCCGGCGGGCTTTAGCCCCTGAGGAATCCTTCTTCGGTTCCAGCTCGCGACCCGTGGCTCCCCTGCAAGCGAACCACGAGGTCACAAATCACGAATCTACAAGTCACGCCCTAGAACTTCGATGCCATCAGCTTGATCAGGTCCCGTACACGGCAGGAATACGCCCATTCGTTGTCGTACCACGACAAAATCTTCACGCACTTGTCACCGACAACCTTGGTGTAATCCGCATCCACGATCGACGAGTTCGAGTTTCCTTTGAAGTCCGCGGAAACCAGTTCCTCTTCCGTGTACCCCAGGATTCCCTTCATCGCTCCGTTCGCCGCCGCTTTCAACGCCGCGTTCACGCTCTCCTTCGTCGCCGGCTTCTCCACGAACACCGTCAAGTCCACAACGCTCACGTTCGGCGTCGGCACCCGCATCGAGTACCCGTCCATCTTGCCATCCAGTTCCGGTATCACCAGTTTCAGTGCTTTCGCCGCTCCGGTGGTGCTGGGAATCATGCTCAACGCCGCTGCACGCGCGCGACGCAGATCCTTGTGCGGCAGATCCAGCAACCGCTGGTCGTTCGTGTAGGAATGGATCGTGGTCATCGTGCCGCTGCGAATCCCGAAGGTGTCCTGGAGCACCTTCGCGATGGGCGCCAGGCAATTCGTGGTGCACGAAGCATTCGAAACCACATGGTGCTTCGCCGGGTCATATTTCTTCTCGTTTACCCCTAGCACGAACGTGGCATCCGGATCCGTGGCCGGCGCCGAAATAATCACCTTCTTCACTGTCCGCGAATATGCTTCCGCGCATCCGCCCCCTTGGTGAACAGTCCGGTAGATTCGACCACAATGTCGGCTCCCACGCTGGCCCAGTCGATCTCTGCTGGGTCCTTCGTCTTGAACACCTTGAAGCTCTTCCCATTTACGCTGATGGTGTCATCCGTATGGGTGATGGTGTGCGGCAGGTTCCCGAGGACTGAGTCATACTTCAATAGGTGCGCCAGGGTCTTGGCGTCCGTGATGTCGTTCACGGCCACAAATTGAATATCCTTATCGTCGAGTGCTGTGCGCACGATATTGCGACCGATGCGGCCGAAGCCGTTGATTCCAACCTTAATTGGCATTACTTCCTCCGGTGGGGTGTGTAAATTGCGGCGACACAGACGAGCGCTCAAAACGCCGCAGGTAGAACTAAAAATGCTAGGTGTAGTGTAAGGAAAAGTCAACGCATCCCTGTGTGTCCCAGGTCACAGTGCATGACAAACTGTTCATTTTGTATGTCAAAGCTGCAATTAGACAAAGACCCAAAATGGAACGGAAAGCGCTCCCGACCCTCCGTCCAGGTCCTGAATACTCGGCTGCTTCTTAACGGGAGGGGAACATATACGACTCAAGCAGATCTGCACGCGCCTTCTCGTCCATGGCCATCACTTTCAGGAGGTCTCTGACCGAAAGCGTCCCCAGAAAACGTTTGCCTTCGTCCAGAATCAGGAGGTGATACACATTGTGTTTTTCCATCAATCGCAGGCATTCATCAAATGTCGCTGATGGAGAAACGGTTAGCAACTCTCGGGTCATAATTTCCGTAACCTTCATCCCACGCGGGACACTTGTTCTCCGCCGCCACTTTGTCGGAGACGTCGCTCTGCGAAACTACCCCAATCAGCTCGCCGCCAGCACTGACGACGCCTGCCGAGCGCAATTGCTTTTCTCGCAAATACTGCGCGGCGTCCAGGACACTCTTGTCTTCAGGGATGGAATAGATTTCCGTGCGCCGGCCGATGAGATCCGAAACCTTCATAGGACCTCCTATGTTAACAATTTCTAGACATGCTAGGCCAACTTGTTTTTCAATTGCAATCGAAAATATCGTAGGGAAGAGTATGTAGAGCAGAGTTGTTTAAAGGACGAAGTGGGCTACTGAGGGTACTGCTTGATGGTCGTTACCTTTTCGCCCGTGAAATGCACAAAAATCGTTTTGTCGGGAGGATGCCCGTAAATCCAGTCTTCCGTGTCGTTCCCGTCGCTGTCGCGCTCTCTTACCTTCCGGTCTGGCTTCCCAATCGCTGCCACCACTTCTTCTCGATCCATTCCCGGAATCGCTCGCCGATCGGTAATCGCTTTCTTCATTTCCGGTGGCAACGTATCAATCCAATGGACGGAAGCGGATCTCTCTTTGGCGAAGTCCAGGAAAGGTCCCAGAATCTGCTTTAACTGTTCCGGCGTCATATCCGGCACATGTTGAGGAAAATCGATGTAGATGGTCCCGCCCATTCCCGGTTGGAACCCGGGGGGACCGGGGTCCTGGTTGGTCGTCGGGGTCGTGGACTGTGGCATGGGATTAGTGCCTCCCATGCTCACCTGGATGCGGTCTCGCCAATGTTTCTTGGGCCGCCCTCCTCCATTGATGTCGACCACGATACTTCGCTCGTGGAACTCCAGTCCGGTGATTTGCACCTTGTCCCCGGTGTTCACCGCTGCGCCGCGCGTCGCAATCACTCGATCGAGATATTCTTCGTTTAAGGGCTTGTCCACGTAAATGATGAAACCATCTTTGCCGCCTGGAACAGGCTTGCGCGCTTTCGCAAATTCCCCCGAAACATAACGGATCAGTGCCAATTTCGAGGTTTCCTGCAGCGTTGTCCCCTGCTTCGGCAGAGGCGTATCCGTTTTGTCTTGCGCCGGGGCATCTGTAGTGACCACGTCGGGGAACAGAGGAAGATTCTCGCCAGGAGGGAGCGCTTCAGGCGAAGCAGGTTGCGGCACCCTCAGTGCCGTGCCCCGGGGAATATCTCCCCAGACGAAGAACAAAGTCGTAATCGTGATCGCCAACCGATAATGCATACACGCCCTGCCCCTGCCCTTCACGGCAGGCTGCCTTTCTCTATTCTATGATGCAATTTCGGGAATGAATAGCTACGCTTTTAAGATTTCAGGTTGCCACAAACGTAGTTCCCTTTGTGGGGTCGGTTTCCGTTTGCAGGTATGTAGGATTTGTTCGCGGCAAAACCCTGGCGCCGGCTTTGAGAGGACAACGCTCGAAAATGGAGAGTTGAAAAACAGAAAATGGAAAAAGGGAAATTCCAGAACGAGAATGTCGGCGCGCCGACAATTCACGTAAAACATGAATATAACTCAATGGATAACACCCCCTACCCCGTTCGCATCCAGGTTCAAATCATTGATTGAGCTGAAACAGCGACCGCCCTATGAAACTCTATAACCTCGCTGTGGAGGCCTCGAGGGCGCAGGAGCTGGTCTCGCGCTTAAAGAAAGACTTGCCGAGACTTTTCGCGGCTGGCTCGTTGTCGAGCATCCCAGAAATGCCGGGCGTTCGCCTTGCGTCTCACGATTTTGCCTGTCACCCGCCTAATTCGCCTAATTAACGTATCAACCACCTAGCAGCCCTTCACTTCCCATCAACCAGCTTCCGTAGTTGTGTGTTGCACAGCATCAGACTTTTTTCCCCGTTGCCGGGGACACAATCCTTAATTAAGATAACGGCAGTTTGCTGGCGGGGTGTCGGCAGTTGTCACTTGCAATTCGCGGCTCCTCCCGCCTCAAGGAGCTTTCCATGTTGCTCAGCCGGTTTTCGCGTCTGGTATTGGCCTTATTCGCCGCTGCCATGGTCTGTACGTCTGCGTGGGCTCAGGATGCAACTCCTGCGCCCGCCGCTGCGCCCGCGGGCCCAAAAAAACGGGTGGCGGTCATGAATTTTGACTACGGAACGGTACGGACCTACGTTTCACAAATTTTTGGTTCGGATCAAGACGTTGGCAAGGGCATCTCCGATCTACTGGTCACGAAATTGGTGCAGGACGGCAAATACTCGGTGATCGAGCGGAGCGCGCTCGACAAGATTCTCGCCGAACAGAATTTTTCCAACAGCGACCGCGCCGACTCCACCACCGCCGCGAAAATAGGAAAGATCCTGGGCGTGGACTGCATCATTATCGGCTCGATCACACAGTTTGGCCGCGATGACCAGCACACGAACGTGGGTGGGGGAGGCTACGGCTTGGGCAGATTCGGGCTTGGCGGAGTGGGCACCAGCAAAGCTAAAGCCGTGGTGGGAATCAGCGCCCGCATGATCAATACCTCGACCGCGGAGATCCTGGTGGCGGTGAATGGCACGGGCGAATCCACGCGATCGAGCACTTCCCTTCTGGGCGCGGGTGGCGGCTGGAGCGGGGGTGGCGGCGGTGGTCTCGATATGGGCAGCAGCAACTTCTCTAACACCATCCTCGGCGAAGCGGTTCATAAAGCCGTGGACGACACTGGCGCGCAACTGGACGCTTCCATAGATAAGGTTCCCACCGTGAAGATGGAAATCAGCGGACTGGTCGCTGACGTTTCGGGAAACACGCTGATTATCAATATCGGCAAGAAGGCAGGCGTGAAAGTAGGCGACAAACTCATCATCTCGCGGCAAGTTCGGACGGTTAAAGATCCGGCGACCGGCAAAGTAATCAAATCCGTCGAGGACAAAGTCGGCGAAGCAACTGTCACTGATGCCGACAACGATTCGGCGACGGTGACGTTTTCTGGCTCCGGCCTGGCAAAAGTTGGTGATGTGGTGAAAAGCCCGTGATTGTTAGCAAATTGCTATAAACCGACGAGTCCGCAAGAGAGTTTTGCGGGCTCGTTCTGTTTTAGAGGTTTCCATTTGGTGTATCCTTTCACTCACTTACCTATTTACCGGAGGTCTCCATGACGGCTGAATTCACTCCCGGACAACACATTGGCGATTATGAAATTCTTTCGATCCTCGGCGCCGGCGGCATGGGAAAAGTCTACAAAGTCCGCAATGTGATTTCGGATCGCATTGAAGCGATGAAGATTCTGTTGCCGGATCTTCATTCCAACCAGAGTCTCGCCGACCGCTTCTTGCGGGAAATCCGGCTTTTAGCGACGCTGAGCCATCCCAATATCGCCGCGCTGCGCACGGCGCTGACGCACGAAAATCAGTTGGTGATGATCATGGAATTCGTCGAAGGCGAAACGCTATCGAATCGCATCGCGCGCGCGCCTATCTCCACTTCGGAAGCAGTGAACTACGCCGACCAGGTTCTTTCGGCGCTCAGCTACGCGCACAAACAAAATATCATTCACCGTGACATTAAACCAGCCAACATGATGCTCACTCCGCAGGGTGTCGTGAAACTCATGGATTTTGGGATCGCCCGTTCCTCCACTGACGGCACGCTCACCTCCACCGGCACCACGCTCGGCTCCCTGAATTACATGCCTCCAGAGCAAGTGAGAGGGGAATCCGCCGACGCGCGTTCCGACATCTATTCCTTCGGCGTTTCCCTTTACGAATTGCTTACCGGCAAACTTCCCTTCCAGAGCGATTCGCAGTACTCGCTGATGACCGCGCACCTGAATGAACTCCCGCCGGCTCCTATTACCTTGCGCGACGATCTCCCCGCTTCGCTGAACGAAATCATCCTGATGGCCATGGCGAAAGATCCTGCACAACGATTCCAGTCTGCGGATGCGTTTCGTGCAGCGCTGAAAAGCGTTACCGTTTCTGCTCTGCCAATTTCCAGGACAACGGTGACGCCAACTCCGCGGCCAGCAGCCACCCCAAAGCCTTCTTCGGCCACGACTTTGGTAGAGACTCCCTTGCCGCCGCGCGTCTCCACGGTTGCCGCCCCTCCGCGAACTCCTGCACCTGCGCCCGTGCCAACGCAAGCCGTCCATCGCCAGTCCCCAGGCTCCTCCTGCTGTTGCTGCGCGGTCTTCTGGTTCGGGACGCGGAGTGTGGCTCGCTCTGGGCGCTTTGTTGGGCGTGGGCGTATTGATTGCAGCGGGCGTTTATATCCCGCGTCGCATGGGCACGCATGCCGACCCGAACAAGGCGGTGTTCCCTGCGAACTCCGGACTAACGCGAATATCGGTTCACGCCGACTCCTGCCCCGCCATCTACTACAGACTCGGCAAAGCCACCGGCAGTACCGGCAGTTTCGCTGCAGAGCGACCAGGGAAGCATCAAGGTGGATTCCAACGGGAATGTCTCCGTGGATTCGCCGAAGGGCAGCATCCACGTGGACGCAGATACTGGTTCGGTGAAAATGTCCGGCAAGGGCGGATCGGTTGCCGTATTACGCTCCCTCCGGCGGGTGGGAAATCCACGGCAATGGCAATCCAAAACCGCTGCACGACGGCGCCGCCCAGCAGGATGCCGCGCCCGCTCCGCCACCGGGCCTTCGCCGGAAGAATTGGCTAAGTTGGAAGATGAAGCGGACAAGCTGAATGTACGCGCAGCGACGGCTCACACAGTGTTGGACACGCTACGCCAGCAACAGGCCGCGGCTGGCTACAATCTTCGCGGAGACATTGCTTCCGCGCAGGAGCGCGCGCAGATGTATCTGGCGAAAGGCAATGCGCGCTACAGTCTCAGGACGTTGCTAACGCGAAAAAATATTTTGATCTGGCGGAAACGGAAATTTCCAAACTCGAGAAATTCCTCGGGCACTGATTCTGCATTCCAGATGAAAAAAGCGGGCAGCCGGCTCCGTCAGCGCAATCGTCCAGCTGCCCGCATTGCGTATTCTTTCTTATTATTCCAGCACGTGGATATTCTTCTTTTCGCAGATCTCCTTTAGCACTTTGGGCCATACGCTGACGGTCACTTCGCCGAGATGTGCTTTTCTAAGCAGCAGCATCAGGGTGCGCGACTGGCCGATTCCTCCGCCGATGCTCAGGGGATTTCGTTCTTGCATGATTCGCCTGGTGATATGGGAATTTCAGGAAGTCTGTCTGGCCCGACATTTCCAGTTGCTTCTTTAGCGTTTCTGCATTCACGCGGATGCCCATGGAGCTGAGTTCATGGCGGCGGCGGGTGACGTGGTTCCAAACCAGAATGTCTCCATTCAAGCCATGGAGTTTCTTCCCGTCCGGAGCAGTTGTCTCGGTCACCCAATCGTCATAATCGGCCGCGCGCATTTCGTGGGGATAACCGTCTTCCAGGGGATAGCCGATGCCGACGATGAAAAGCGCCGGACATTCCTGAAGGATGGCGGTTTCGCGCTGTTTGCGCGGCAGGTCCGGATACAATTTCAGCAAGTCCTCGGCATGAAGGAACGTCAACTTCTCCGGGAGGTCGGGATACTTTTTTGCGCGCAAATCGGGAAAGAGTTCCTGGGCGTAACGTTCCGCATCCACCAGAACTTTCCAGATTTTCCCGACAATCTCCTTCAGGAAATCCAGGTTGCGTTCAGCCGGGGAAATCACCCGCTCCCAGTCCCACTGATCCACATACACGCTGTGGTCGTGGTCCAGGAAGTAGTCTTTGCGAACGGCCCGCATATCCGTGCAGAGTCCTTCGCCTACTCGCATCCCGAACTGCTTCAGCGCGGTTCTCTTCCACTTGGTGGCTGCCTGGACGATCTGTGCATCGAGGGGATGCTTGTTGTGGTCGTTGATGATGTGGAACTGAATGGGCGTGCGGGAACCGTCGCGGTCCAGCATATCGTTCACGCCGCTCTCCACATCGACGATCAGCGGCACCGTCACCATGATCAGATTCAATTCCTTGCAAAGGTTATCCTCGATGAAGCGCTTCACTGCGAAGATCGCCTTTTGCGTTTCCCGCCGCGTTAGCGCGCTGCTGTAATCATTCGGCAGGACCTTCTCGAGCTGTGTGTAATTGCCGATGCCCGGGCCAGCCAGGTCGGCCACTTTGCTACTCGCCATAAGCTACACCTCCACTGCTGCGACAGTGTGCCTGGACGACTCCGGGAGCCAGTGCATCGAGCACAGAATCTAGTGACGCGGGTCACGGCGGCCGTTTGCCCCGTGCTTTCTAATGGCGCTGCTCTCCGGTCAGCCACGCACGTCGGCATCCTTCCGGCGTCTTAGCTTTTGTATAATTCACGTGTTTCTTAGGAGGATTAACTCATGGGCACTATTACGCTTACTCCGCAAGTGACGAAAGCCCCAGCGGAGTATGTAAAAGATGTACTGACTTCCGTTCGCGCGAAGAATCCCGCGGAACCCGAGTTTCATCAGGCTGTGCAAGAAGTGTTCGATTCGCTGATCCCCGTGATTGGCAAGCACCCCGAGTATCAGAAGGCGCGGATTCTGGAACGCATCGTGGAACCGGAGCGCGTGCTGATGTTCCGCGTGCCGTGGTTTGACGATCAGGGCAACGTTCAGGTCAATCGCGGATTCCGCATTGAGATGAACAGCGCCATCGGCCCGTACAAAGGCGGTCTGCGTTTCCATCCCTCCGTCAACCTGGGCATTCTGAAATTCCTCGCGTTCGAACAAGTTTTCAAGAATTCGCTCACCACGCTGCCAATGGGCGGCGGCAAGGGCGGTTCGGATTTCGATCCCAAGGGCAAGAGTGACAACGAAGTCATGCGCTTCTGCCAGAGCTTCATGACCGAACTGTTCCGCCACATCGGGCCGGACACCGACGTGCCGGCGGGCGACATCGGCGTGGGCGGCCGGGAAATCGGCTTCCTGTTCGGCCAGTACAAGCGGCTCGCCAATGAGTTCACCGGCGTGTTGACCGGCAAGGGCCTGAACTGGGGCGGCTCGTTGATTCGTCCGGAAGCGACCGGCTATGGCTGCGTCTACTACGCGGTGGAAATGCTGAAGACTCGCAAGGAGACCCTGGAAGGCAAGCTCTGCCTGGTTTCCGGCAGCGGCAACGTTTCGCAATACACGGTGGAAAAGCTGCTCGACTTCGGCGCCAAGCCCATAGCGGTCTCCGATTCCAACGGGATCATTCATGATCCAGAGGGCATCAATCGCGAAAAGCTGGCGTGGCTTATGGAACTGAAGAACGTCCGCCGCGGGCGCATTCGCGAATACGCCGATCACTTCAAGGGCGCGAAGTTCATCCCTGCGGATCCGAAGCTGGATCACAACCCGCTGTGGACCATCAAGGCCGATTGCGCGTTCCCGAGCGCGACGCAGAATGAAATCAACGCCAAGGACGCGGCTACGCTAGTGATGAACGGATGCAAACTCGTCGCCGAAGGCGCCAACATGCCGAGCACGCTCGATGCAACCAAGCTGTTCCTGGAAGCGAAGATCCTCTATGGTCCCGCGAAGGC
Organism: Candidatus Acidiferrales bacterium; assembly: GCA_963839315.1. Classification (GTDB taxonomy): domain Bacteria; phylum Acidobacteriota; class Terriglobia; order Acidiferrales; family UBA7541; genus Acidiferrum. Next base: position 63,591 of record CAWIUU010000025.1, on the reverse strand, counting down.
TGCCAATGCCGGCGGCGTGGCCACCAGCGGATTGGAGATGAGCCAGAACAGCATGCGCATCGGATGGACGCGCGAAGAAGTGGACGAGCGGCTGCACAAGATCATGATCGCCATCCACAAGAACTCGTTCGAAACCGCCGAAAAGTACGGCACCCCCGGCAACCTGGTGAACGGCGCCAATATCGCCGGCTTCCTGAAGGTGGCCGATTCCATGCTCGATCAAGGGCTTGTCTGATTCCTTGTAATTCGCCCACTGAGACGGCGGGGTGCGTTCCTTTCATCCCGCCGTCTTTCTTATATAGTCCTTGAATACCGGATGTTTCGATGAACAGGACCGAGCAAAAACGTAGTTCTCCCGGACGCGGAACTCCTCTTTGAGGGTTTCGACCATTTGATGCCCTTCCGCGTGCAGGATATTCTGCTGGTCTCGAGCTTCTACGATTCCTTCATCTTGCGGGAAGATGGCCGCCTGAATGAACTCCTGATCGGCGAATCGCTGGACCTGCATCTTCAGCAGATCCCCCGCATCACGCATGTTTCCAGTTGCTGGGAAGCGCTGGCCCTGGCGCGTTCCGAGCCGCGCTTCAATCTGATCGTCACCAATCTAGCCGTCGGAGAAATGGATGCGGCGCAACTGGCGCGAGAGATCAAATCCGCCGGGCTGAACGTGCCTGTCGTTGTGCTGGCCTACGATTACCGCGAGGTGAAACAGTTTCTAGCGCGCAATCCCGTTTCGGACATCGAGCGCATCTTCTTATGGCAAGGCAGCGCGCGCGTGCTGATCGCCATCGTTAAATATATCGAAGACAAGCGCAACGTAGAGCACGACACCTCCATCATGGGCGTCCCCGTCGTGCTGCTGGTGGAAGACAACATCCGCTACTACTCCTCGTTTCTCCCGGTTATCTATACCGAATTGATTTCGCAAACGCGCCGCGTGATTCAGGAAGGTTTTAACCTGGCGCACAAGCTGGTGCGCATGCGCGCGCGGCCGAAGATCCTGCTCACCTCGAATTTCGAGGAAGCCTATGCCCTGGCCGAACGCTACCGGGACAATCTTCTCGGCCTTGTTTCCGACGTGGAATTCCCGCATGGCGGCATTCTCAGTCCCGAAGCGGGGTTCCAGCTTGCCCGCAGCGTCCGTGCCCTGGTGCCGGATCTGCCGGTCGTGCTGCAAAGCAGCCGCACTCAGTTCCGCTCGCAAGCTCACGCCGAAGGCTATTCTTTCCTGCGCAAACGCTCGCCGACTTTCCTGCGGGATTTGCGACGCCTGCTGACGCAACAGTTTGCTTTTGGGGATTTCGTGTTTCGAACCGCCGACGGCGCGGAAGTCGCTCGCGCAACCGATCTGAATTCGCTGGAAGAACTACTCCACACCGTCCCGGCAGAGAGCATCGGTTACCATGGCCAGCGCAATCATTTCTCACATTGGCTGATGGCGCGCACGGAATTCGCGCTCTCGCAAAAGCTTCGCCCACGCAAGGTATCGGACTTCGCCAGCATCGAGGATCTGCGGCGCAACCTGATCGATTCGATCGGTGAATACCGCCGCGAACAGAGCGATATTCTGATCGGCGATTTCAAGCCCGCCGCATTTCAGTCCGGGGGCTCCTATTTTCTGCGCATTGGCACCGGCTCTCTGGGCGGCAAAGCGCGTGGCCTGGCGTTTATCCGCCACATGCTGCACAAGCGACGCATTGTGCATCGCTTCCCGGAAGTCGAGGTCACCGTGCCGCCCGCCGTGGTCATCGCCACGGATTCTTTCGACCGGTTCCTTGCCGAGAACAATCTCGTCGACTTCGCCATGAACGCGGAAGACGATGCCGAAATCCAGCAGCGCTTCCTGGCGGCGCATCTTCCGGCCGGCGCTCTTTGCTGATCTGAAATCGTTTCTGGGGGACGCGCGCTTTCCCCTGGCAGTGCGCTCTTCGAGCTTGCTGGAGGATTCACAATACCAGCCGTTCACCGGCGTGTATGAGACATTCATGCTCGCCAATCAACACGCTGACGATTCCCTGCGGCTGGCGCAACTGACCGATGCCATCAAGCTGGTTTACGCTTCCACGTTCAGCCGCCATGCGAAAGCGTACGTGCGGGCTACTCCCTTTCCGGCTGGAAGAAGAAAAAATGGCGGTAATTCTCCAGCAAGTAGTGGGCGCGTTCCACGGTGCCGCGGTTTTATCCGGATTTTTCGGGAGTCGCGCGTTCGCGCAACTTTTATCCGATCCCGCCGATGAATTTCGAAGACGGGATTGCGGCGGTGGCGCTTGGGCTGGGACGCGCGGTGGTTGATGGGGGAAAGTGCCTGACGTTTTGCCCGCGGCATCCTGCGAACCTGCTGCAGTTCTCGAGTATTGAGGACACGCTATCTGAATCCCAGTCGGATTTCTGGGCGCTTCCTGTCAATCATGAGGGACCGGAGAGTTCTCCGCCTGGACTGCGCGAAGTTCGATTCACCTTGGACATTGCCGAGGCGGATGGCACGCTCGAAGCCCTTGGCTCGACCTATTCGCAGGACAACGACGCCATTTCCGATGGCCTGAGCCGGCCGGGCATGCGGCTCGTCACTTTCGCGCCGATGCTCAAATATGGAGCCTTCCCTCTCGCCGCTCTTCTCGATCATCTGATCAAACAAGGGGAAGACTCGTTCGGCCAGCCGGTCGAGATCGAATTTGCGGTGCGTCTTGCGCGGCAACAGGGTGAAGTGTCGGAGTTCGGCTTTCTGCAGATTCGTCCGCTGGTGCTTGCGCGGGAAACGGAACAGTTGCGCATGGACAATGTCGATCCCAGCGGCTGATAGCGCAAAGCACCAAGGTGCTGGGCAATGGCCGCGTCGGAAATCTTTGCGATGTTGTGGTTGTGGATTCACACCGGTTTGAACGCGCGCAAAGCCAGGAAGTGGCGCGCCAGGTCGCGTACTTCAACGCAAAGCTTGCGAGCGAAAATCGCCCTACCTCCTGATTGGTGTTGGCCGCTGGGGCTCGAATGAACCGTGGCTGGGCATTCCCGTCGAATGGGATGAAATCTCCGGCGCGCGCGTGATCGTGGAAGCTGGGTTCCGCGATTTTCGTGTTACGCCTTCGCAGGGCAGCCATTTTTTCCAGAATCTCACGGCGTTCCAGGTAGGGTATTTCACCGTCAATCCCGATATCGGGGAAGGTTCCGTGGATTGGAAATGGCTGTCGGCGCAAGCCTGTGTGGAAGAGCGTGGTTGTGTGCGTCATCTGCGCTTCGCCGATCCCTTGCTGGTTCTGATGAACGGACGATCCAGCCAGGGCATGATCTTCAAACCCAATTCAACGCCAGACAGGCTCTCCCGGAGGATGATTACTTCCTGGACATCTGCTATTGCGCGAAGAGTAGTTTCGGGTCAGACTCTTCGAAGTAACCGGCCCTGTCCCCCCGGCGAACTTGTGGCGTAGCGTGGCTAGATTGATGACGCTGCATTTTCCAGTTCGCGGTCTGAATTTTCGGCGGCCAGGAATCGCCCTTTTCTGCCTGCTCGCACCCCTGTCTCTTCACACAAAAGTAGCGGCGCAAGATGTCGCGGAAGCCGCGCGTCAGCAGCAAAGCCAGAAATCGCAGCAGCCTGCCCGAACTCACCATATCTATACGGAAGAAGATCTGAAACGCGCGCGCATTCTGACACCCGAAGATCAGAAACAAGCCGAAGCGCGAAAGCCAGGCGCTGCCGGCGCCGGCGCCGGAAGGAGCCGCTGCACCGTGCCACCCGCATCATCCTCCGAATCACTGGGAGAGATTGCGCGGCGGTATCGTAAAGAAAGAGCCGCACGCGATGCAGAAGTCGCCGTGGCAAAGAAAGCACCCTCGCAATTTCGAATTGAACTTCCTGCCAGCGCTTTTGCGGAGCCCAAGCGTTCTGTTGCGCCGTTGCGCGTGCTTCCATGCGGGGCCCCGAACACTTGTTGTACCTTCGCCTGCGCCACCTCGGCGAACCGCAACTCCGCTCGCATTTCACCGTTTTCACCCCGTCCGACGATTGGCTCTCCTGCTTCACCCGCAGCGAGCGCAAACCCATCGACGCTGGTGCCCACCCGAGAATTCGAGCAACTTCAAGTGCGAGCGGGCGACTCCTTGTGGAGAATGGCTCGCCGCTATCTAGGGGATGGCGCGCGCTGGCAGGAACTTCTTTCATTCAACCCAGGCCTCGCCGCGCATCCAGACTCTCTGGTGGCCGGCAGCACGGTCATTGTCCCTGGCGCGGCGGCATCAAAAACCGTGCGTGGCTCACCGCCGACGATCACAGTTCAGCCCGGCGACACTTTATGGTCTCTCTCGCGTGATCATCTTGGCCGCGGTTCCAATTGGCTGCGCCTTGCGCACGCCAATCCGCAAGTCTCTAATTATCTGCAACTCCGCGTTGGTTCCGAACTACGCCTGCCTCCTGAATAGAAAAAGGAAAGATTCGTCAGATTATTTTCCCTTGAATTCTGCGCGCGTCAGCGTCACTCAGAGCGTACCTTCCCATGCAGGATCGCAAAAACGGCGGCGCGAGAAGAACTGCTTCAACCAATTCATGATTCATCCCGCCAAGTGCACGTTGAACATCCGTGAGTTCTCGTTCACAGCCCTCACTCGTACCGCAACGCCATGATCGGGTCCACGCGCATGGCACGGCGGGTGGGAACATAACAGGCCAGCAGGGTGACCGCGGCCATGATCAGCGCCACGCCCAAATAGGTAAGTGGATCGAGCGGGCTGACGCCGTAAAGTTCGCTGGACATCCAGCGGGTGACCACAATCGCCCCAAGCAAACCAACGGCGATTCCCGCGAGTGAAAACTTCGCGCCTTCCTTCATCACCAGAACCAGCACGTCGCCACGCTGCGCTCCCAGTGCGATACGCAGACCAATTTCACGGGTGCGCTGCGAAACCAAAAAAGAAAGCACGCCATAAATGCCGATGATACCCAGCAACAAAGCCACGGCGGCGAACACAACAAAAAGAGAGGTGGTGGATGCCGGCGCTGAGACAGCTTCCGAGACCACCGCACCCATCGTCTGCACCTCGCTGACGGGAACCTCGTGATGGAGAGCCGTGACGCTTTCGCGCAGCAGCGTCGCTATCTGTGAATTGTCCGAAGCCGTGCGGATGGCGATGGTCATCTCGGAAGGTACGCGTCGATCTTCAAGAGTCGCCGTGGGATTGTATGGCACATAAGCCGTGCCTTGGATCCACGTCGGGTTGTTCCTTTGCAGGTCGTAGGCGCGAACATCGGAAATCACGCCGACAATCGTGCGCCAGTTCTTGTCGTCCAGGAGGCGAATGTGTTTTCCCAAAGCGCTTTGATTCGGCCAGTAACGTCGCGCTGTCTCCGCGGTGATCACCGCCACCGGCGCCCCAGAGATATCGGCGTCCGTGAATCCACGGCCCGACAGCACCGGGATGCCCATCACGCGAAAGTAATCGGACGTCACGATGTTCAACCAGAACAAGGGTTCGGTCTCGCCGGACGGATCGACGTGGTCTTCAACGTTGAGAGAACGCTTCGTCACCCTGCCCCCAAGTGGAAGCGTGTTCACGAATGCCGCGCCACTCACCCCCGGAAACGACCGCACCTGATCAAGCACATTGCGATAGAACGCCAGGCAGCGCTCCGAATCGCTGCAAAAAGATTCATTGGGCGTAATTCGCGCCGTCAGAATGTGCTCAGCACGAAAACCCGGATTCACGTGCGACAACGCCCAGAAGCTTCGGATCATCAGTCCCGCTGCGATCACCAACACTACCGCAAGCCCGATTTCCCCCACCACGAGCGCACCGCGCAGTCGCTGTGACACGGAAACTGCTGCGCCACGCCCACCTGATTTCAGGGACGAACTCAGCGCACCTCGCGAAATTTGCACAGCGGGTGCAAGACCAACAATCAGCCCGGTCAAAATCGCCAAGCCACCAGTAAACGCAAGCACCCGCCAGTCCATGCGCACGTCCATCAAGCGAGGTGTATCCGCGGGCAGTAAGGATTTGAGCAAAGAGAGCCCCTCAAAGGCCAAAACTAGCCCCAGCAACCCTCCGATAAACGCCAGCAACAAACTCTCCGTAAGAAGTTGCCGGATGATCCTCTTGCGTCCGGCACCCATCGCGGCACGAATCGCCACTTCCTTTTTCCGCATAGCGGCGCGAGAGAGCGTGAGATTCGCGACGTTGGTGCATGCGATCAGCAGAACCAGTCCGACCGCTGCTAACAGCAGCAACAACCGCGGGCGCACATCGGCAACCATGCCATTCTGCAAAGGAACCACACTGACATCGGCATTCCAACTTGCAGGCATCGACCAGGGGAACAAGGCGCCCACGCCAGACTGAAACATGCGAATCTCTGCTTGCGCCTGAGGCATGGTTGCATCCGGATGGAGTCGCCCAATTACCGGCATGAAGTCGCCCGCCCAGTAGGTGTAGATGCTCCGCGGATCATTGCGCAAGGGAATCCAGATTTGCGTTTTTGGGGATGGGAAGCGGAAGTCCGCCGGCATCACTCCAATCACCTGCCGGCTCATGCCTTCGATTTCGATGGAGCGCCCGATGATCGCAGGATCGCCACCGAAACGCTGCCGCCACACGGCATGGCTCAAGATTACATGAGTGTCCTGTCCGGGAATGTCTTCGCCTCGCTCGAATACCCGCCCAAGTTCCGGGTTCGTGCCCAGAATCGAAAACAATTCGGCGGAGACGAAGGTGCTCGACAAGCGCACGGCTTCCCCTTGGCCGGTCAAATTGAATTCATGGCCTTCGGCGTAGCCGGCCACATCCATTGAGCGCACTTGCTGGCGCATGGCGACCAATCCCCCTTGCGGATACGATCCCGTTACGCTGACCAACTGTTCCGCATTGGAATACGGTAGCGAAACCAGCAGGATCCCGTTCACAAGACTGAAAATCGCGGTATTGGCGCCGATACCCAAAGCGAGTGTCAACACAGCAATCACGGTGAACACCGGAGATTTGCGCAAAGTGCGGAGCGCCAAAACGGATATCTGCAAGAAAGCTCTCAAGGGATGGCCACTGCCAAACTTCGCGGCCATTCTCTTCAGTTAGTGTTACGTTGCCGAATTCGCGGCGGGCAGTGGCGGTAGCTTCGCTTCTGGACATGCCGCGTGCAACGAGTTCCTCGATCTTTTCATCGAGGTGCTCGCGAATTTCTTCGGAGAGATCGGTGTAAAGGCGTCGGCGGGAAAATATTTGCTGGAGCCAACTCATGATTCCCCCGGTGCAAAAGTGTCATTCATACCGCAAAGCCACCATCGGCTCGACACGCATCGCTCGGCGGGCGGGCAGGTAGCAGGCGGCCAGAGCGATGAGCGTCAATAAACAGGCGAGACACACGAACGTGACAGGATCAAGAGGCTGAACACCAAACAGCAAGCTCGCCAGAAAGCGCGTGAACAGGAATGCCAAGGCAATACCGACTACCACGCCTGCCACGGCCAACACAAAACCCTGGCGCATTACAAGTCTGAGAACCTGTCCCTTTTGCGCGCCCAGAGCCATACGAATGCCAATCTCATTCGTTCGGTGAACCACGGCATAGGACATCAGACCGTAAATTCCCATGCAGGCGAGAAACACAGCAACGAAGCTGAAAACGCTGGAGAGTTGCGCCGTCAGTCTTTGATCCACAACCGAGCGGTGAACTTCTTCGGCAAGGCTTCCAACGCCAGCCACAGCGATACGCGGATCGATTTCAGGACTGCCTCGCGAACCGCCGCCACGGTTGATCCGGCGTCGCCCGAGTAGCGCACCTCAAAATCCCACAAATACCCAACGTTTTGCGAGTACGGCAGGTACGCCGCAGGCCAACGCCGTTCCTTCAGGGCCATGTACTTGGCATCCTTTACGACTCCGATTACCATTCGATCGTTTTCCGGTTTGGCGTCCGGTCCACCGAATCGGAAAGTGCGGCCAAGTGGCGACATGTTTGGAAAGAAAAGCCGAGCCATGGTTTCGTTGATCACCGCGACCTTTTGCGAATTCGGGGTGTCCTGGAGATCGAACGTGCGGCCTGCAACCAGCGGCAAGCCCATGGTGGAGAAAAACCCCGTGCCCACTTTGTTGTAGAGAATCTCGCGGTTACTCTTGACCTCCGGAGATTCTTCCTGGGCCCAAGCATCCTCCGACCAGGAGCCCTGATTGAAAGTAAACATGGAGAAGCTGGCGGCATGTACGCCAGGGAGCGCACTCACGCGCTGTTCGATTTGCTCGTAGAGTCTCGCGAGCCGGGCATCTTCCTTGTAGCCCACGGAAGCGGGTTCGATCTGAAAAAGAAGCACACTGTTTTTGTTGAAGCCCATATCCGCATTCGTCAGATTCACCAGGGTGCGAAGAAAGAGGCCGGCGCCAATCAGTAGGACCAGCGAAAGGGCAACCTGCGCGACGATAAGCACCTTGGCGAGCGGACTGCGAACCGCTGCAGTGCTTCGTCCATTCCTTAAGGAAGAATTCAGGTCGACTCGCGCGGCGCGCCACGCAGGCGCCATCCCAAACAACAACGGAGTGGCGAGCGAAACCAGAAGCGTGAAGAGCAGTACGCGGCCATCCGGAGCCACGTTAAGTGGAAGGGTCTGAGGGCCGGCAGAAACCATCAAGAGGAGCAACTTGCTGGTCCAAGTGGCAAACGCGATACCGAGAGCAGCGCCGAACACCGCGAGGAGAAAGCTCTCCGTCATCAGCTGGCGGATTACTCGTAGCCGTCCTGCGCCAATCGACATGCGCACGGCAATCTCGCGCTGCCGATTTGCGGCTCGCGCAAGCAACAGATTGGCAATGTTGGTGCATGCGATCAACAACACCAGTCCGACAGCCACCATCAGGATGCGCAGAGGCTTCGAGAATTGCGCGCGCAGCCGTGAAATTCCTTTGGCGGCAGGTGTCAGCTCGATGAAGGCGTGTTGGATACCATCCAGTTGCTTTTGTGTGGGCTGCGAACCAATCATTTGGTGCAGCGACTGCTGAAAACGCAGGTTGAGATTCGCTTGGGCTTCTTCAACGCTCACGCCCGGCTTGCGACGCGCGATGATGTAGAGCGACTGGAAGAGCTTGTCGTGCAATCCCTTCCAGCCCGGCGGAAGCAATTCCTCCATCGAGAGCGGGATCCACACGTCGGGCGACTCGTCTACTGTGGTGCCGAAGAATTCCGGCGGGGCGACGCCGATGACCGTGTAGACACTAGGTCCTACGCTCATTTTCTTGCCAATGATCGAAGGATCACCACCGAATCGCCGTTTCCACCAAGCGTAGCTGGCCACGGCAATAGGACTGCCGCCAGGAATCCGATCGTCCTCCTCGGTAAAGGTTCGACCTAGGATCGACTGCACTCCCAGCGTCGAAAAATATGTGCCGGAAACCAGCCGCGCTTGGATTGCTTCCGTTTCCGAGTTTTCACCAATCGTGCCATGGACCCCGTTCGTCATGCTTTCCATCGCCGTCACATCAGTAAAGACGCGCTTGTCCGCTTGAACGTCACGATAGAACGGATAGGAGAAGAGTTGCCAGCTTCGATCTGGCACCTCGTCCATGATTCCGCCCCACTTGCCTGCTCCGAACAAAACCAACTGCGACGGATCTTTGACCGGTAGGCTCCTCAGCAAAACGGCATTCAGCAAACTGAAAATCGCCGTATTCGCGCCGATGCCAAGCGCCAGAGTGAGCACAGCGACGGCAGTAAAGCCGCGATTTTTTGCCAAAGTGCGAAGTCCATAACGAATGTCCATCAAAAACTCTTCCGTGGATGGCCAGCGCCAGACCTTGCGACCGTCTTCTTCGGCCAGAGTCACATTGCCAAACTGGCGATGGGCTGCCGCGGCGGCTTCTTTTCTGGATATCCCGCTCGCAACCAGCTCCTCAATTTTTTCCTCAAGATGCTGTTGAATCTCTTCGGAGAGATCGCTGTAAATACGTCGACGCGAGAATACCCGCGAAAGCCAACTCATAATTCACCCGGCGCCAGAACCCGCGTGATCCCCTCGAGCATCTTTTCGAAGCGCGAGACCTCTCGTTCCAGGTGCTTAGCTCCAGCCGCGGTCAACTTGTAAATCCGCACGCGGCGGTTTGTGGAGGAGACGCCCCACTCCGCTTTAACCAATTCTTCCTTTAGAAGACGCTGCAATGCCGGATAGAGTGAACCTTCTTCGATTTGGAGCAGATCGTTAGAGATTTGCTTGATGTGTTGTGCCAGGGCGTAGCCATGAAGCGGCTGCCGCTTCAAAGTCCGGAGAATCATCATCTCCAAGGCGCCGGGAAAAAGATCTCGATGCTCGCGATTCTTCATGGAAGGAGAGGCCTGGAGCAGCAGGTTTTTGTCTAGGCCTAGAGCAAAACAGTATAGAGATCCTCTGTTCAAGTCAAGCGGCAAATGAACACACTCGTTGCCGACCTAGCTGTCATTGCGAAACAGCCGCCCCTGTCCCGTGCGCTTTCGTTCTCCCGCAGCCTTAAACCCACTTCGGACCCAGAGGCAGGGCAGTTGTCCTCAGGCGAGCATCGGAGCAAGTTGAAATCGTCCGTTCCGGTTTCTGCTCAAACTTCCCTAAAGGCAAGTGAATCTTCTCGACCGATACCTTTTCTCAACGTAAGATATCGCCCTATCGCATTTCACCTTGGAGGATCGAGCCGCCCATGTCCGAACCTTCTTCTGTAACCGCACGTATGAAACGCCGCGCGGTGGCCGCCACATTGACGGCCGGCCTGATCGCTGGAATCCTGGACATCACTGCTGCTTTCCTTGTTTACGGGAGTTTTGGCGCCCAGCCCGCACAAATCCTACAAGGCATCGCCAGTGGGATTCTCGGCCCCAGCGCCTATGATGGCGGCTCGAAAACTGCCGTCTTGGGACTAGCGTTGCATTTCGTCATTGCTCTTGGCGCGGCGGCGGTGTTCTATGCGGCTAGCCGCAAACTGAAATTTCTTACCCGGCATGCCGTGGTATCCGGATTTATCTGTTTGGCATCGCGGTGTACTTTTTCATGCAATATGTCGTCTTGCCTTTGTCCGCGTTTCACAAGGGCCCGTTCTCAATATCGATTGATGTTCATCGGGATCGTCATTCACATGTTCTGTGTTGGGCTGCCAATTTCTCTCACCACCCGGCGCTTTCCGGTTTAGTTTACTCATGGACATGCAATCAGAGACTCCCGGCATTGCCTGGCGCTCTTGCGCTCAGTCTTTTGTCAGAACACGCACCGTGGTTGCGTCGAATGCCCTCTTTGACTGCCGAAAGTGTTCTGGCGTGGAGCTACTGGCTTCAGACTAACTTCTTCTTTTTCAATCACCGCAGGAGACTTCTTATTGTCCTTCCTCTTTGGTCCCGGTCCTGCTATTTCCCTACACGGGAGTCCCGGTCTTAGTGCCGGCCTTCCTCCAGCCGGTTCAGGAGGCCCCATGCATCTTGCCACCCTTTTCCTTGCAGCCATTTCTGGTTCTGCTGATTGGCACCATGGTTTTCGGAATCGCGATGTCGTTTCGCGCTTATCTCCGCTACCGTGGCAAACGCGTCATCACCTGCCCCGAGACCGCGAACCATGCCGCAGTGCATGTCAATGCCGTCAACGCCGCCCGCGAAGCGAGTCTTCGGCAAGCACCATGTTCGCCTTGACCAATGCTCTCGCTGGCCGGAGCGGCAGAATTGCGGGCAGGAGTGCCTCTCGCAGATCGAAGCCGATCCCGAACACTGCCTGGTCTGGAACATGGTCGACGATTGGTACAAGGGCAAGTCCTGCGCTTATTGCCAGAAGCCCTTCCAGGAAATCCACTGGCACGACCGTCAGCCCGCGCTTCTGGGACCCGACCGCAATCTCGCGCAATGGAGCGAAATTCCACCAGAGAATTTGCCGGCCGTTTTCCAGAACTTTCTTCCAGTGTGCTGGAATTGCTTCATCGCGGAGAACTACAGGCGTCAGCACCCTGAGCAACTTGTTGATCGCAAGTGGGAGCGTGGCGCGGGCGGCGAGTATGCTCCCAAGGCATCCGCGGAAGACGATTCCGCAGAAACCAATCGCTCGCAATTGAGTGCACCCTGAATGTCACGCAGTCGGCGGAGTCCTCCAATCGAGAACGGCCTGTACCCATTGCCCCATCTGAATCTGCATGCTCCAACGCACCGCGCCGTAGCATCCCTGACGCTTGTTCCACTCCGTTCAGAGTGGTAAATTCTTCGCCTTTACCATTCACCGGAGCCTTCCCATGTCCAAGCCAGATAAAATCGACGCGCATCAGAAAGCACTTTCTCTGAACCTGGACGCAACCGCGTTTGGCTCTTTTGCAGAAATCGGCGCAGGGCAAGAAGTGGCGCGATGGTTCCTGCGAGTGGGTGGGGCCTCCGGAACCGTAGCGAAAACCATCTCTGCATACGACAAGGAAGTGAGTGACGACCTGTACGGCTCGGGCACCCGCTACGTTTCTCAACCGCGCCTGCTGGCGATGCTGAACAATGAGTGGGCCCAGCTTCTTTTGCAATTGAACGCGAGCCGGGGCGCCACGACGCGTTTTTTCTCTTTCGTTGATACTGTTTCGGCGCGTAATTTTTCCGGCACAAACGAATGCCACGGCTGGCTGGGCGTGCGTTTTCAGACTAAACCGCTTGCTGAACCCAACGACGTCATTGTCCACGTCAATTTGCAGGATCAGACCAATCTCCACCAGCAGGAAGCAATCGGGATTCTTGGTGTCAATCTCATCTATGCCGTGTTTCATCATTTCGGAAGTGGCGAGGAATTCCTGAAAAGCGTCGCGGAAGACCTGCCGCTATCGCGAATCGAGATCGATTGTGTGGAACTGACTCAGGGCCGGCATTTGAGAAGTGGGATCGCCAGCTTTTTCACGCCTCTCTCATTACCCTGGGTCTTGCGGAAGCGATAGTCTTCCCCATCGACGGCAAAATTCTGCCGCCAGATGAAATTCTTTATAAGAAAGCCGTCGTGCTCGCCCCCGGAGCATTTGATATGGTGGAGCATTTTCACGGCGAACTTCTCCAGACTACGATGGATCGGATTCCGGTAGAGGAACTCGAACATAGCAAGGGCGCACTCGGACTTTTCTGTCTCAATGCAGAAGGTATTCGCGTGATGCAGACCCCAATGACCGCTTCGGAGATTGTCGAACATGTGGAGGCGCTGCTTAAATTGGGGAGTGGAGTGCTGGTTTTTCGAGAAAGAGAACTGTACAAGATGTGCGCGTTCGTAAACCGCTTCACAAAAGCGCGCATTCATTTTGCGGTTGGACTATCGATTATGGTTTGGGCGATGCAGGATCGCTATAGAGATCTGGGCGGCAGTTTGCTCGAAGGTCTCGCGCAGCTTTTTCGCGAAAATGTGCGCCTCAGTGTTTTCCCAATGCCGGAGGAAAATATAAAGCAATGGGAAGCGTCAGGCAATATGACCGGATGGAGGTGGAACGTTAGGGCGGGCTTTGTGCATGCCGATGAATTAGAGCCAGCCGAGCCGCTCAAGCATCTCTACCAGTACCTGCTCGCTTGCGAATTCATCATTCCCATGCGGCCGGTCGCGAAGTGACCGCTGCAGACGAATCGCCCAAAATTATCAGCGGCAGAACTCGCACGCGCGCCCAACCGTGCCTACGCTATGCAGTTCGATTCTCCGGCGTTAAATACCCCGGTTTCACAGGCTCGTCATCGGTTAACGCAGTGCTCAGATACTTCTTATTATCGTCGCAGAAGACTGTAACCACCACGGCATCGCGATCCACCATCTCCTGCGCGCGCACTGCAGCAAGAAAATTACACCCGGAGGAAATCCCCACTGCCAGGCCCAGTGAATTCGCCAGTTTTTGCGCCATCAGAATCGAGTCACCATCGTGAATGGAGATCACCTGATTCAAGTCCTTCAGTTGCACGATCGCCGGGATGAACTCGTCGGAAATGCCCTGAATCCGGTGGCTCCCTGCCTTGCACCCTGTGCTCAAGGTGGGTGATTCCGCAGGTTCTACGGGATGCACGCGGATCGTGTCGTCGCGCTGCCGCAGATATTTTCCCACGCCCATCACCGTGCCGCCCGTTCCCACGCCGCAAACAAACGCTTCCGGCCTTTTTCCCACGCTCATGAGCTGCGACCAGATCTCCGGGCCCGTCGTTTCAGCGTGCGCGTCCACATTCGCGCCATTCGAGAATTGCCGCGGCAAAAATACGTCCTTGCGCGAGGCCGCAAACTCTTCACACATCCGGATGCTTCCGAGAAATCCGCCGTCACTCTTGCTGACGGAAACGATTTCTGCGCCATAACTCTTAATCAATTGCACGCGTTCCTGGCTCATCCAGTCCGGCATGAAGATTTTCACGGGATGGCCCAACATGCGTCCCAGAGCGGCAAACGCAATCCCGGTATTCCCGCTGGTAGCTTCAGCAATGGTGAAGCCTGGCTCGATCTTTCCCTCCGAGTAGGCTTGCTGGAGGATGCGCAGTGCCATGCGGTCCTTGATGCTGCCAGTCAGGCTCAGGTATTCGCTCTTGGCGTAAATCACGCGATCGCGGCCCTGGTAGTGATATTGGACCGTGACCATAGGCGTGTTGCCGACCAGGCGGCCGAGGGCCAGGAATTTCGATGTAGGTGTATCAAGCAGGGTAGTCATGGGAAATTTCCTCTTCGCTTTCCTTGTCGCATATCTCCGAGTTTTCGGCAAGTGCATGAAACACGCTTCTGGCGGCTGAATCATGATTCACATGGGAAACAGTGACTCTTTCTATAAACCTGTGAAAAGTTTGTGACGGCGGTCATGACAGGTAAATTGGATTCAGCGCACCTTGAGAAATGTGAGGAATTGGGCTAAGTCCATGACAAATCGGGGATTTGACGGGCGAGTTGGCGTCAGTATCAGACCGTTTTTGGCGCTTGGGTCGATGCGGTTTCGTGACATTAAGCCTCGACTCCACCTCCCTAACCCCTCGTGTCGTCGAGGCGGCCTTACCGCATGGCGCTCCCCATTCTGCTTTAGAGAACCATGAATCTGGATTTTATTTCCTGTGCACTGGCATTCGGTTCGACGATTCTGGTCGGAAAGAAGCGCTGGGAGGGCTGGGTAGTTGCGGGTGTGAATAGTGTCTTGATTTGCTTCATCGCCGTGGACACATCACAGTTTGGGTTTATCCCCGCAAATATGTTTTGCATCGCCCTTTATAGCTGCAACATCCGGGAATGGTGCAAAGGAACTCGTATTTCCGGAGAGTAATTCCCCAATTCCAGGCAATCTCCCACTCTACTGGGCAGTGATCGGTGAGGTTCGGTACAATGCGAGAAGCAATTATTTCGCAATGCGAGGCCAGGTGAAGACGTGATACATCGATTTGTCTTTCATAACGACGAGCTGGTGCCAGTGGAAAAGACGCGGTGGTCACCCGGACAGGCGGGCTTGATCTGCGGATGGGGACTCTTCACAACGGCACGGATTGTACAAGGGG
Organism: Candidatus Acidiferrales bacterium; assembly: GCA_963839315.1. GTDB lineage: Bacteria > Acidobacteriota > Terriglobia > Acidiferrales > UBA7541 > Acidiferrum. The sequence goes on along the minus strand of CAWIUU010000025.1, from coordinate 48,170 downwards.
AAGCATTCGCATACGAGCGCCACTGGCGCCGGCTGGAAAAAGACGCGGCACTGACACGGCTGCCATTGTCTTATACCGGAGCTAAAGTGCGCGTGCACCTGCAAGAAGTAATTCGCGCCAATAAAGTGGAAGCCGGTTGTGCACGGATTTACCTGGTGTGGAATTCAGTGGGTTACTGGAAGAGCGAGGAAAAGTTCCCGGACGTCGACCTGGTGATTACCACAGCAGATCTGCCGCACTATCCTGAGGCGGTGCGGCTGACGATCAGGGAGCACGGGCGCCATGCGGCTTCTCCGTTGGCGGGAGTCAAGACGATTTCCTGGTTGAATAGTGTCTGGGCCGCGGGAGAAGCGCAACGCGAAGGATTTGACGAAGTGCTGCTGCTGAATGAACGCGGGGAAGTGAGCGAGTGCACCGCCGCGAACATCTTTGTGGTGAAGAATGGGAAGGTGCTGACACCACCACTGAGTTCGGGGTGCCTGGAAGGAGTGACGCGCGGCGTGCTGCTGGAAATTGCGGGCGACGCGGGCACAAACGTGGCGGAGCAGACGCTGCGCCCGGAGGATTTGTACGAAGCCGAGGAAGTTTTCGTGACCTCGACGAACCGCAATGTAATTGGCGTAAAGGAAATAGCCGGAAGAACCATCGGCTCTGGCCAGCCTGGTGCCCTCACAAAAAAACTGGATGATGTCTTTGAAGCTTACGTAAAAGAATATGTGGAACGGCGACTGGCTGCGAGCCGGTAGCGGGATTGTCAGTTGTGCTCAACAGCAGGAGGGGAGACTGGGGCAACGGGATCGCTACCCATCGTTGCGCGCAACATAATGGGAGCCAGAACCGTAGTCACCATCACCAACAATACAACCGCGGAAAACAGCCCTTCGTCCACCACTCCAATTCCCTTCCCGATGCCTGCGAAGATAAGCCCGACTTCACCCCGAGGCATCATGCCGAACCCGACCGCAAGACGATTCATAGTCGGCGGGCAACCCCAGCCCGATGCAACCTTGCCGGCGATGGCCACGATGGTAAGCGCAAGCCCTGCAATCAGCACGTCCTTGTTCGCCATTGTTTCCAGTTTCACCTGAATTCCCATCCACACGAAAAATAGCGGCACCACCAGCGATTCCAGCGGCGACAATAGTTCATGCAGCGACGCTCCCTCAATTTCCCGATCGAAGAAGCTGTTTAACACCATTCCGGCAGCAAACGCGCCTACGATCGTCGCCAACTCCGCGACGTTGGCGAGCCACGCGAAGAGCAGTGCGAAGCTGACGCCGAAAAGCAGTTTCAGGTTTTGCACTCCAGCGGAGGCGAGCCGCCGAACAAGCTTGGGAGTGAGCCAGATGCCGATGCCGAGTGAAGCAACCAGGAACAGCTGCGGCTTTGCCGGTGGTAATGGCGATAGAGGCGATGCTGATCTTTCCTGTCACCGCCAGGCCGCTGACAACGGCAAGCACGATCAGACAAAGCACATCATCGATCACCGCAGCGCCAAGGATGATGCGCGCCTCCTCGGTTCTATCCCGCCCCAGATCTCGCAAGACGCGCGCGGTAATTCCAACGCTGGTTGCCGTAAGAATGCCGCCGATGAAAAGATCCGCGGCAAGAGTACTGTTTGGGTGAAGCATTTTCATCGTTCCCATGCCCAGGATCATGGGCAGAATGATGCCCAGAACCGCGACGTAGGAGGCATATTTGCCCACGCGCTTCATCTCTACCAAGCTAATCTCCAGGCCGACGAGGAACAGCAGCACAAGTATCGCGAGGCGAGAAACAACGTCGATGAAGGAGTAGACGGAAATGTAGCTCTGCCCTTGCGGCCCTGAGAGCAGCGAAGAGATCATGTCTGTGTGCGGGCCAGGAGCGAGGACTTTGTGGGTCGCCTCCGCGAGATTCAAGGGCTGTGTGAGGGCGAGCGAGGAGATACGCGAGAGATTGTCGCCTTCACGAAGCACGGTGAGTGTCGGATTCCCGAGGTAATAGCCAAGATTGCCTGCGAGGAGCCCGACCAGGAGTTCTCCAAGGACCGCGGGTTGCCCTAGCCACTTCATCAGCAATCCGCCAAGCGCAGCCCCCAAGGTGATGAAGATGGAGGCAATCAGTATAGGAACGACCGGATCGGCGTGCGAAAGTTCGCCACCTAATAGCACGAAAGCCGAGGAGAAAGATATGGCGTGTGGCAGGGAAACAGGCTCAGCATGCACCAATTCCTCAGAGTTAGAGTGGCGGAAGCCACGGCGAACTGGGACGGCGCGTGTATTGTGGCGGGGATGGGCCTTTGAAGCAAGAAGAAAGGCGAAGAAGGCAGGTGCGTGCTACAATTCGCGGTTTGGCAGGTTTGGCAGGATGGGAAGAGAATGACGGAGACGTTAGCGCAACTGGAAGCGGTTCTGGAAGTGATCTCGCCCGACGGCGCGCGGAAGTATGTTCGTGTCACGCAAACGCCTTTTCTGATCGGGCGAGGAGCCGAAACCGGGAATCATTTACAACTGACGGACCGACGTATTTCGCGGAATTGTGCCGCGATCGTCGTGGAAGCCAACAAGTATTACCTGGAAGATCGTGGGCAGACGGCGCGGGCTATTCGTGAACGGCGAAAAGGTGGAAAGCCGCGCGCTGAATGACGGCGATGTGATCACCTTTGGATTGGAAGACTCCTACCAGATGATGTTCCGCGCGGCGAGTGGGACTTCGGAAGAATCGATCCCGCAATTACTGACGCGCATCGATCATATGACGAGCGCGGAGTCGACGGGCGGCGGCCTGAAGAAGCTGAATGTGCTGCTGGAAGCGACGGCGCTGTTGCACTCGCAACTGCCGCTGGATTCCGTGCTAGCAAAAATGATCGATCACGCCGTGGCGGTGACGGACGCGGACCGTGGACTGCTGCTGGAAGCGGAAGAAGGGCGAACCGAAAGCCTGAAAGTGCGACTGGCACAGGCGTACCGGCGCGCAGCGATTGCCTCCCGAGAGCATGACGCCAAGCGGAACGGCCATTCAACTCGCGGTTAAGCAACAGTCCCCGGTGATCACCGAAGACCTGGCGCAGGCAGAGATGAACTTGCAGGCAGCCGCGAGCATCGTGGCGCAGGGATTGCGCGCCGTGGTGGTGATCCCGTTGTACGCCACTTCACGCGCAAGCAGCGAGGGCTCTGCCGCGAATATGCGGCGCGGCGAATTTCTTGGGCGTGCTGTATCTGGACTCCAAGAGGCCCACGGCTTTCAGCAAATTGGACCGGCAGATCCTGGACGCGTTGGCGGCAGACGCAGCGAGCATTCTGGACAACGCGCGCCTTGTTGAGAAGGAGCGCGAACGGCAGAGCTGGAGCAGGAAATCGGAATCGCGCGCGATATCCAACAGGCACTGCTGCCAAAAAATTTCCGTGACTACCCGCTTCTTGTCGGTTTCGGGCGTGAATTTCCCCTGCTTGTCGGTGGGAGGAGACTACTTCGATGTCTTCCCTCTGGATGACAAGCGCACTGCGTTTTTGCTGGCGGACGTAAGTGGAAAGGGATTGGGGGCGGCGCTGCTGACGACGATGTTACAGGGGGCGCTCTCGGGTATGACGCTCGGAACCGATCCGGCGCGAGTGTTCAATCACGTGAACCGGTTTTTGTGTGACCACGCGGAAGTCGGCCGTTATGCGACGATGTTCTTTGGAATCCTGGATGATGCGGGCAAGCTGGAGTTCATCAATGCGGGACATCCTTCACCGATCCTGATCCGGAAAGACACGGTGGAAGAAGCGTTCACGGAAGGATCGTTCCCGGTTGGACTTGTGCCGGAAGCGGAATTCACGACTTCAACTCTGCAATTGCAGCCCAACGACACCATGGTGCTTTTCAGCGACGGCGTAACCGAAGCGATGGATCCGGAAGAAGAATTGTACGGCGTGCCCCGGTTGCGGGGAGTATTGCAAGGCAAGCCGGATATGCAGTTGGATGAGATCCAAAAGGCGGTGCTGGAATCCGTTGAGAATTTCGCGCGTGGGGCGCGCCAAGCCGATGATTTGACGCTGCTGCTGGTGAGATATCGCGCGGTGGGAATGACTGTGACGGATACGGACGTGTCCGCAAGTAAAGGGAGCGCGGCCGCGGGGTCATAAAGTTCATAAGGTCTTCATTCGAGTTCTTGCGGCATTTATTCGGGAAGAAAACTCCCGTTGCCGGTACAACCGCATGACCGCGACCTCAGAGTCCACATTCGCGAAACTCCTTGCAGAGAGTTATGCTATGCTCGGCCAACGAGCAGGATAACTCGCGTCCGCCCAAGCAGGTAACTTCCGCCACAATGAGAGCAATGACAGAGACGGTTGCTGAAGCCTCGACTCCGCAAGTGAGGACTCATGAAACGAATGCAATATTGGATGGCATGGACATCGACTATCGTGTTGCTGACAGGGACAACGAGTTTGGAGGGATGCGGATCGAAGGATAGCGTGACTCCTTCCGCAACTGCCCAGCAACCTGCGAGCGCCCCCGCAGCGACTGGGGATCAGCAAGCGCAGCAGGCGCCCACAGCGCAAACAGCCGATCAAATTCAGCAGCAAAACGAAGCCGCAGCTGCACAGAATCCTCCGCAGACACAATTGCCAGAGGTGAACCTGACGGCAGAGGGATTGGATGAAATACTTGGCGCCCATCGCTTTATATCCGGATCCCGTGCTGGCAATCATGCTGCAGGCTTCGGTGAATCCCCAGGAAGTTATGGATGGCGGGAACTGGCTGACGGTAGGCGACAACAGAAACTGAAGGAAGCAGCATTGGATGAAGCCTCGAAGAAAGCGGGCTTCACGCCCGTGATGATGGCCTTGCTGCATTTCGGGCCGGTTGTGGACATGATGTGCACACAATTCGACTGGACCAAACAATTGGGGGCGGCGTACGCGGCCGACCCGAAGGCGGTGCTGGACTCAGTGCAGACGGTTACGGGCCCAGGCCGTGGATACAGGAGCGTTAAAGAGTTCACCGCAGATGAAAGTGGACATTTCACAAGATCAAGGCAAAGAGATTGTGAAGTTGGAACCGACCGATCCAAAAATAGTGTATGTGCCGCAATACAATCCGGATCAGGTGTTACGGGACGACGACCACGACAACCACCGCGAACGGCGGACAACCACCACCACGACGACAACGGGAGCGGCTGCGCCTGCGACCAGCACAAGCAGCAACACAACGACGGTTGTGAAGGAGAAAGAAGGCGTGAGCACTGGCACCGCCGTACTGATCGGGCTGTTGTCGTTTGGAGCGGGAATGGCAGTCGGTGCAGCGATCAACAGCAACAACTACTACTACCCGGCGTGGGGCTACGGAGGCGTGTGGTACGGACGCGCGACCTTACTATCCGCCGCCCTATCGCCCGGTGTATTACGGCGGCTGGCACGGAGGATATGGATATAACCGGCCAGTGCACTATGGAAACACCAACGTCAACATCAACGTGAACAACAACTATTACAACCGCTTCAACAACAATAACAACCTGAATTCGAACTACAAGCCGAGGCCGGTGCCTTACAACAACAATCCTAACAGCACTTACGCCAAAAGCGCCGGCAACTATCAGGGAGCGAACAAGGGCGTGAAATATAAGGGAGCAGCAACTACAAGGGAGCAAGCACGTATCAGGGCGCGACAACAACCGCCAACCGAACACAGCCAATGTGCAGAATCAGGCCAGGCGGCGCGAACGCGGGAAATACTGCCGTGCAACGGCCCGGTGCAGGAAACGCCGCGAATAATCCCAACGCGCAGCGGCCGGCAACGGGCGCGACGAATAATTGGAAAGGACAATCGACCTATCAGGGAGCGAACAAAGCCGGCGGTGCGAATGCCGGGGCAAATAACCGTGCAAGCACAGGGAATATGCCGGCAAGGAATCCCTCTGGTGATCGTGGATTCGGGCAGACAGGTGGAACACGGCCGACCACGGGCAATATGCAGGCCTCGCCGCCAACAACCGGGAATGCTCCGCTTCGCGGCCAACGACTGGGAACATGCAAAACTCTCGACCGGCAGGAAATACGCAACCAGCCGCGCGCCCCACGAATCAACCGGCAAACCGGCCAACGACCCAACAGACGAACCGGCCGCAGAGCAGCAGCGGCGGAGCACTCGGCGGGGGGAGTAACGCCAAGGCCGACCGCGCGGCAAGCAGTCGCGGACGGCAGAGCATGGGAGCGCCGCAGCAACATGCAGGAGGCAATCGGCAGGCCGTCAGAGAAAGAAGTAACCCATGAACGCCAAGACAAATCTTGTGGGAGAGAAGAAGATGCGAATACGAAGCATGATTGCCATTGCGGCACTTGCCATGATATTGCTCGGCGCGCGCGCGACGTGGGCCGCCGATCAGAAGACGTTTGCAACGCCGGCTGAAGCCGTTCAAGCGTTGGTGAAAGCTGCGGAAGATGGAAACCAGGAAGAGATGCTGGCGGTTTTGGGAGAAGACGGAAAAGAATTGGTTTATTCCGGGGATCCCGTGCAGGACAAGACGGGCATGGAAAAATTCGTGAAATCGTACAAGACGAAGCACGCCATTGTGGCCGAAGACGATAAGACGCGAGTCCTGCAGGTAGGGACAAACGACTGGCCGATGCCGATTCCCATCGTGAACGACGGAGGAAAGTGGAGATTCGATACGGCGGCTGGAAAGCAAGAGCTGCTGTATCGCCGCATTGGTCGCAACGAACTGGGAGCTATCGCGGCATGCCGCGGGTACATCGATGCGCAAAAAGACTACGCGGCGGTGGGTCATGACGGTCTGCCGGCTGGTATTTACGCGCGAAGGTTGATGAGTAGCGCGGGAAAGCAAGATGGCTTGTACTGGGAATCCGCGGAAGGTGAACCAACCAGTCCCGCGGGCCCGCTGCTAGCCGAAGCTGGGGGACAGGGATATGAAAGTGAAGGATTGGGTAGAAAAGGTCAGCCGTATCATGGCTATCTTTACCGCATCCTGAAGGCACAAGGAGCGGCGGCCAAAGGCGGCGCGAAAAGTTATTTGAGTGATGGGAACTTATCCGGTGGCGTTGCCTTGGTGGCGTATCCTGCGGAATACAAAGTGAGCGGAGTTATGACCTTCATCATCAATCAGGATGGCGTGGTGTATGAGAAGGATCTAGGTGAAAAAACTGAGGAGATAGCCGCGTCGATGACGGAATACAACCCCGATAGCACCTGGCACAAAGTGAAAGACTAAAGAAAACGGCGAAATGGATTGCCAAGGGCGCCTGGACGAAAGTCTCGGCGCCTTTCGTTTTTTATTGGGAGCAGGAAGGGACGGAAGAAGGAATCGGCGACTGGCGAGCGGCGCGAGGTTTTGCGCACCGAGAAGCTTGTTAAATACCGGAATGGTTTCCGTTAACAGCTTATTGAGGGCGGCGATCTTACTCGCATAATCATTGCAGGAGGCGAGACGCCGCAGCGCGCGCGGATTCAGTGGGGCGCACGTCGCTGCTTTGCACCATGACGAGGTAGCGGCCGAGATCGCGATTGAGAGGGCCAAACCCCGGAGCCTCATGAGTGCCATCGGAGAGTAACTTGAGCTGTTTTTCAAGGTCGGCGACGGCATCTGTTACTTCCTTTGGGGCAGAAGCAGAGATGGATTTCTTACGGTCGTCAAGCTGGCGTTGAAAGAGAGCAACGGCATCGAACGATCTTGGCTGTAGCATCCATCCAATCGCAAAGCTTGCGCGAGAGATTGAGTTGATCGGAAAAGTCCGCGGCTGACATGTTTAGGCGCGGATCGGCCACGAACATCGAGCCTCTGCCGGTACGTCTTCCCGTCCACGGTAAGAACCAGATCATATTTGCCTGGAACGACAAGGGGACCGGGCGGTTGGAATCGTGGAGTCGCGCCAGGTACAGCATGATCGGGAAGCGAATATTCCGTGTAGTCCAGCCGTTCGCCGAAGTAACCGTATGGGAGCGCGACAGGGTGAGGATAGCGAAGATCCCAAACGAAACGATTGATGCCCGCTGAAGCAGGAAGGGCTGCCGGAGGATAAAACCAGAACTCCGGCACGTTTGCGGGAAACGTGGATTCCTTCGACGGGTGTGCTGGAAAAATGAGCAACGCGAGTTCCCTGCTGGTCCAAAATATCCAGCGGTAATTTCGCCCTTGGGAGGCTCTTGAAAAAATAGTAGAGAATTGCGCCATCGGGTGGATTTTGCGCGACAGGCGTGCCGGGCTGAAGCGGCGTATCGGGGTCATTATCCCAGCGTGCGCGAATCGCCGGAGCAGGACTGAAGAAGCGAACAGGTCGTGCCAGGGAGCTGCCGGGCTGAATTGTCGGAGCGGAGAGATGTCATCGAGCACCCACAGCCCGCGGCCGAAAGTGGCGGCAACGAGATCCGCTCCGTGAATGGTAAGATCGCGGACCGAGGCGAAGGGAAGATTCAGTTGCAGCGATTGCCAGTGATCTCCCGAATCGAAGGAGATGTACAGGCCAAATTCGGTGCCGGCAAAGAGCAGTCCTTTACGCACCGGATCTTCGCGGATGGCGCGCGCAATGCCAAACTCAGGAATACCCGTGACGATTTTCTCCCAAGTCTTGCCAGCATCGCGCGTGCGGAAAAAGTACGGGTGGTCATCACGACGGGCAAAAATCGCGGCGTAAGCGGTATTTGTATCGTGAGGCGAAGCCTCAATGGCGTTGATCGTTGAGCGTTCCGGCAAGCCTGGAGGAGTGACATCGGTCCAGGTAGTGCCGTCGTGCGAGATGTGAATCAGCCCGGTTGCGCTGCCGACCCAGATGAGATTGCCGTCCAGAGGAGAGGGCACGATGGTCTGAATGGCACCGCGCGCAGGTGCTTGTGCATCGAGAGCCTCGTCGTCATCGCCGGCATCCGCAGAATCGAAATCCTCTTTTGACGGAATGTGACCACCCACCGCGGGCTTGGGGCTCGGTGTCGCCTCACCCGCCTTAATGGTAAGGTCGCCGCTAATTTCTTTCCAGGTGAGGCCGCCATCGTTCGTCTTCAAAACAAACTGCGAGCCGTAATAAAGCGTGTGGGGATCGCGAGGAGAAAAAACGAGAGGCGTCTCCCACGACAACGCGATAGTTCGCTGGTGGCACGAACAGCGTGTGGAGTTTGCCCGGTGGAGCGATCGCGGCGAAGGACGGTTCCATACCAACCGACCGAATAAATGAAGTCGGGATTGAGGGGATCGGGAGCGATGAAGCCACTCTCAAACGCGCCGCTGGGAAACCAATCGCGATAGCTGATCTGTCCAAAGTCCGAACGAAAGGGGACGACAACGGAACCAGAATCCTGCTGCGGCGCGTACAAGCGATAGGGAAAGAAATTGTCCGTGGAAACGCGATAGAACTGCCCGGTGGGCTGATTGAACCACGAGTTCCATATTTTGCCACCATCCAGAGTGACGACGGCGCCTTGATCAGTTCCCATGATGATGCGATTGGTGTCCTCGGGAGCGATCCACAGCACGTGATCGTCTTCACCGCTGGGAGTTCCCTTCCACGCGGCAAAAGTGCGGCCAGCCATCCGTGGAGCGGTACGTGGAAGTCTGCATGACGTATACGACGTCGGGATTCCTGGGATCGCTGTAAACGCGTCCGAAATATTCACTGCCGAGAATTCGAGGATCGTCTGTGATCTTCTGCCAGTTGGACCCGGCATCGTCGGAGCGAAAAAGTCCCTGGCGCATGAGAGCGAACACGCGGCTGGCGGAAGGAGCGGGAGCGACGGCGAGCCCAATGCGGCCGCGGCGTTCCGAAGGCAGGCCTTTCTCAGGAAGCGGTAACCAGGTTTCCCCGGCGTCAGTGGATTTCAAGAGCGTGGAGTCCACACCTTCGGGAGGCTTCTCGCCTCGATCCGGGGGAATCGGGCGAATGACGGCATAGAGGATGCTGGAGTTCGAAGGATCGAAGCAGATCTCCGTGGCGTTGGTGCGATCATCTTTGAAGAAAACCTTGCGCCACGACTTACCTCCATCTGTGGTTTTGTAGATGCCGCGCGATTCACTGGGGGTGAAACCGCCCATGGCGGCAACGTACGCGACATCGGCATTATGTGGATCAACGAGAAGCGAAGGAATGGTGCGGGAATCGCGGATTCCGATGTTGGACCACGTGGCACCGGCATCGGTGGACTTCCAGACGCCGTTGCCGGGGGTTTGTTCGCCGGTAGCGACGTAGATAATATTTGGGTTCGAAGGTGCGACGGCGAGGTCACCAATGGATGCAACGTGCGCTTCGTCAAAAACAGGAATCCAAGTCACTCCGCCATTGGTGGTTTTCCAGACGCCGCCGCCAGGAGTCCCCATGTAGTAGGTCTTGGGGTCGCCGGCAATGCCAGAGACAGCAGTGACGCGGCCACCCCGGTAGGTCCCGATAAGGCGCCAGGAAAGTCCATGGAGAAGTTCAGGAGAGAGTTGCTGAGCGAACATCGGGAGCGCGAGGAGATGTGAGAGGAAGACGAAACACGCGAGAAAACGAAACGCAGTAATTGTGGCTACGAGGGCCGCAGCGATTGAGGCATGGGGTCTCCCGGAAAAATTGGAGTGTAACATGTGGCGTGACATTGAGGCCAAGACGCGCAGCTAAAGGCAAAAAGGGGGAAGAGATGAATGTCGGGGAAGTGTATGAGTTCATGAAGAACGAGCGGCTGGCGGTGCTCGCCACTGTTGCGGAGGACGGACAGCCGGAAGCCGCTCTGATGGGCATGGCGGTGACACCGCAACTGGAGATTGTATTCGATACGGTAAAGAGTTCGCGAAAATATCCGAACTTGAAGAAAAATCCGCGCGTCGCCTGGGTGGTTGGCTGCACAACGGAAGTTACCGTGCAATACGAAGGAATCGCCGAAGAGTTGGTGGGAGAGGAACTGGCAAAGTACAAGAAGACGTATTTCGCGGCATTTCCCGATGGGCCTGCGAGAGAAAGTTGGCCGGGGATCACCTACTTCGTAGTGCGGCCGAAGTGGGTGAGGTACTGCGATTACAATCCAGGAAGCAGAAGGATTGAGGAAATGAAACTTTAGGATGTGACGGCGCAGTCGAAGACTTACTTAGGTTCTAATGCAAAGCCGGCGGTCCCTCGCTTCTGGATAACGGCGAAGGGCCGCGCTCCAAAAAAACTAGAACAGGCTAGAGTTCGCGCAGAGCCGTGGCGACAGGCAGGCTGGCGGCACGAACGGCCGGCAACAAGCCGCCGACAATACCCATGGCAAGGGCGAAGATCACTCCCTTTATGAGAAGTTCCGGAGTGATCTTGAAGGCGAAGGCCAGGTTGGAGAAAGTCTGAAAATTCATGGTGCTGGTGGTCAGTCCGTTAAGCGGAAGAACGACCAGACATCCGATGATTCCTCCGATGAATGAAATAAGGAGCGCCTCCACAAGAAACGAAAACACGACAGAGGAGGCGTTAAATCCAAGGGCACGCATCGTAGCGATTTCACGGCCACGCTCAGCCACCGCGGAGTACATAGTGTTGAGCGCACCGAAAACGGCTCCAATGGCCATAATCGCGGCGACCAGGCCGCCGAGGACCGTGATGAGAGTGGTCATGGTGGTGGACTGCTTGGCGTAGTAATCGATTTCGCGAGTGACATCCACGTTCAGGCGCGGGTCGGCGGTCAGGGAATCCTTGAGGGCCTGGAAAGAGCTGGGCGAGTCCAGGTGAACCGTAGCCGACTGAAAAATATTGCTGGGGCGCTTGAGAATGTCGTTTAGAACGCGACTGTCGCTCCAGACTTCCGAGTCAAACGAGGAACCGCCAGCGTCGAAAATGCCGACAACTTCCCAGTGGCCGCCGGCCATGTCGATCTTATTCCCGAGAGTGAGACCGGCATAAGTTTTGGAAGCGTTTTTGCCAACCACAATTTCAGACACGCCAGGATTGAACATGCGGCCTTGCGAGATTTTGACGAACTTGCGAATCTCGAGAACGTTGGGCGAGACGCCGCGAATCTGCACATTGGCGTCGTGCCCGTGCTGATCAACGGGATGGGCATGACGCCCACGACGTCCTGGGTGATAAGCGGGCCATTCGAGCCTCTGGCGATACCCGGTGCATCCTGAATCACCTTGATGGAATCCAGCGTGATGCCGCCCATCATTTCCGAAGAAGAGCCCGCGCGCATGATGAGGGCATTATCGGCTGAGCCGGAAGCAACGAGCGTAGCCTTGAAACCGCGCGCAAGCGAGAGCATGGCAACGAAGACGCCAACGGTTCCAGCAATACCGAGGACGGCAACGATGGTGGAAGTCCAACGGGCGCGAACGCTGCGAACGTTATAGATAAGAGGAATAGCCACGGTCAAACCCTCCGTAGCGCGTTTACTACGCGCATGCGCATGGCAACGAAGCCAGGGATTATCCCGCTGATCAGCCCAACCAGAATGGCAACAACCAAGCCGAGCCCTAGCATTTTGGGAGAAAGCACGAGGTTGGGAAGCAAGCCGTTCAGAGCCTACGCGAGCCCGGGACCGCCAGTATCGCAACAGCAAACCAAGCACACCCCCGATCAGGGCGATGGTCAGCGACTCGGCAAGAACGAAGAAAAGTACAGCGCGGTCAGAGTAACCGATTGCTTTGAAAACGGCGAGTTCGGAAGTGCGTTCGCGAACAGAAATGGCCATGGTATTCCCAGTGACGAGGAGAAGAGTAAAGAACACGACCATGCCGATGGTGACGATCAGGAATTGGATGTTGCCGAACTGCTTGACCCAATTGGCGGCAAACGCAGATTCCGTTTCCGTTTTGGTTTCGTAGGGGGAGTTGGCAAATTCCGCATCAATGGCCTTGGAGACGCGCACGGCGTCATCGGGGCTGTCCAATTTGAGGACGTACCAGCCCACCTGACCCTTGATAGCTGCTGGAATCTTTTCCTGGAAATAGTCCCACTGGAACCAGAATTGAGTTTCGTCCTCCTTGCGGAGTTTGCCGTGGTAAATGCCGACGAGATTGAACTCCCATGCGCCGCCACCATAAAGAGTGGTCTTGATGGGGATGCGATCCCCGATCTTCCAATGGAAGCGCTCCGCGGTCTTGGCGCCAACGATGGCGCCTTGACGGTCTTTCAGGAAGGCATTCCACTGGTCATCAGGAACGATCAGTTCACTGAAAACCTGGCGCTGGTTTTCCGGGTCAATGACGAATTGCGGGAAGAAATTCTTTTCGTCCTTGTAAATGCCGCCAAACCAGTTGTTGTGGGTGATGTATTTCACGCCGGGGATGCGGAGGATTTTGTCGCGATGAGCGAGCGGGATCAGATTGATGATCGAAGTGCGGTTAATAATTACCAGCCGATCGGCGCCGGCGACATCAGCGCCGCGGCCAAAGGCATCCTTGACCACGGCAAGGAACGCAAAAAGGAACAGAGCGACGGCGAACGAGCCGATGGTGAGAAGCAGGCGAACCTTTTTCGCGAAAGAGATTGGCGAAGATGATGCGTGCGAATTTCATGCGAAACTCCCGGCTGGGGAAGCCTGAGACATTTTGCCTTCAACCAGTACACCCTTATCGAGATGAAGCGTAGTGTGCGCACGAGCGGCAACCAGCGGATCGTGCGTCACCATCAGCACGGTTTTGTTGTGATGAGCCACCAGCTCCTCAATGATCGGCCATAATTTCCCCGGCACTCTTGCGGTCCAGGTCGCCGGTGGGTTCGTCGCACAGCAGGAAAGTGGGGTCAGAGACGATGGCGCGGGCGATGGTGACGCGTTGTTCCTGCCCGCCGGAAAGCTGGCGGGGAAAGTGGTTCATGCGGTCGGCGAGGCCGACGATGGAGAGGGCGGACTCGACGTGACTGCGGCGCTCGGCTTTGGAAAGATTGGTAAGGAGCAGAGGAAGCTCTACGTTCTGAAACGCGTTCAAAACGGGAATCAGGTTGTACATCTGGAAGATAAAGCCAACGTGACGGGCGCGCCATTGCGTCAGGTTGCTGGCGGACATGTGCGTGACTTCGTCGCCCGCGACGGTGATGCTGCCGCGGGTGGGAACGTCGAGCCCGCCGAGAAGATTGAGCAGCGTGGTCTTGCCCGACCCGCTGGGACCCATGAAGGCCACGAATTCACCTTGCTCGACGTCGAGGTTGAGGCCCTGGAGAACGTGAATCTCCTCGCCGGCGCGACGATAGGTTTTGTCGAGGTCGCGAACTTGGATCAGGCTTTTGCCACTGCTTCTGCCGTCGACTCTTACCATGGGAGAGACTCCTATTGTTTAAGCTGTACTGCTTGACCATCGCTGAGAGTTTGGGGACCCTTGACAACTACGAGCGCTCCCGGCTGAATGCCGGCGAGGATGCTGACTTCGGTGCCATGCGGCGGGCCAACCGTGACCGCATGCCGTTCGACATTTCCGTTATTCACCACGAACACGTATTTTACCGTGCCGTCCGAACGAATCGCCGTTTGCGGCACCATCGCAACCGCCGCCGGTTCCTGGCTTTTTTCCTTTTTCGCGTTCGCTTTGGGTTTTTCCTCTTCCTCAAGGAAAGTGACCTTCACACCCATGTCTGGGAGAATGCGCGGATCGGTCGCGGGATCCATCAGTTTGACGTGCGAATCGTCGGTAAACGAAATGCGCACCTTGACGGTGGACTTCTGGCGATCAGCGGTTGGAATCACAGTACGGACCTTGCCAGGGAAGGTGACATCGGGATACGCGTCGAGGACAGCGCTGACGCCTTGATCGGCTCTCACCTTGGCGATATAGGACTCGCTGACATCAACCTCAATTTCGTTGGAATGCAGATCCACGATGGTGGCGATGCCTGTGCGCGTGAAGCCGCCTCCAGCGGAAATGGGAGAGACCATCTCGCCAACTTGTGCGTCTTTGGAGACGACAATCCCCGCGAACGGGGCGCGAATGGTGCAATTGTCAACCGCCTGCTGTTGTTCGCGGATGCGGGCATCGGCGGCAACAACCTGTTGCTTGGCAAGCGCGATCTTGGCACGCAGACTACCGGCGGTCATCTCCGCGGTATCCAGAGCTTGTTGGGTTTGAACCCCTGCCTGGAGAAGCTTCTGCGCGCGGTTCAGCTCAATTTCCGCGTTATGCAACTGGACTTCGAAATCTGCGATGGCCGCCTGCGAGGAATCGCGGTCGGCTTTGGCCGAATCCAGTGCGCGACGAGCATCGGAATCATCCAGGGTGGCGAGGAGCTGTCCCTCGCTTACCCGGGTGCCTTCGTCGAAGAATACTCCGGTTACGCGGCCGGTGATCTTGGCAGCGATGGTAGCGCGGCGCCGGGGGGTCAAATAACCGCTAGCATTAAGAACACCGGAAGGGCCTGTCGTCGGCTTTACGGCCGAGGAGACTTCTACCTCTGGTTTGCGATTGCGAAAGGCAAAGGAGGCAACTGCGAGTAAAGCGAGCAAGACAATAGGGATAGAGGCCCAGAACACACGCTTGCCAACGCCTGAACTCTTGCGCTTGGCATCCGTAATGCGCAAAGAGGACAAATCGGGTTTGGCAGTTTCTTGTTGCGTCGCCATAGCGGCGGCAGCTCCTTGAATTGGAAGGTCTCCGTCAGTGCATACGTACCCGAGCGACTATATATTTCAATGACTAGCAAGACAGAGAGGGCACAGCGCTATTCTAGCGGGAATGCGGGAATTAGGGGAGGGGTAAGAGAGATGAGGCACCTGGGCTGGCCGTGACCTTGGTCGGGCGAATCCGAGTCAACAGGTCAATCAATCGTCCCGGAACGCTGTTAGGGAGCCAGAGTCGTTCCCAGTGGAGGCCTGATGCGTGGGAGTGGGCGTTCTTAATGTGTTACGGAGGCTGATAACGGCGCCCTGCGCAAGGTGCACCTGAACCTGGATTTCCTGAGCGCACTGGCGATCCCCGCCGAGAGAGTCGGGATATCCGCGAGCAGTTCAGAATAGCCAAGAATCGCAGTTAGGGGGTTACTGACTTCGTGTGTAGCCCCAGCCGCCAAGCGTCCCAAGGCGGCTAGTTTCTGCGACTGCGCAATTCGATTCTGAACACCCTTTAGATTCTTCACGGAAGTGTGCGTCAGGGTGACAAGCCGGACCAGCTCCCGCGAGAGCAGGTTCAGTTTCCAAAAAGCCAGCGTGCCGATCAGGAACATTGCCGCGAACACCATTCGAAGCCGAAACGTCAAGATATGATGTCGGAATCCCTTTTTCGTAAAAACCCACTAGAGCAATTAGGGGCAACGTGAGGACAGCGAGCATGGCGATGCGTGCTGTCCAGAGGCTTTGTTTCAATTCACGGTTGGGACGAGGGTCGTCGTGTGGTTCGAGGGCGGGGCCGATTCCAGCAAGATACGTGAACCAAACAATGGCAAGAAAGAAAGGAGTGTCGAAGAAACCGCCGGCGTAATACATGCCACGATCGATGACCACGCTGAGAAACAGATTGCCAATTGCGATCA
The DNA here is from genome assembly GCA_963839315.1 of Candidatus Acidiferrales bacterium. Classification (GTDB taxonomy): domain Bacteria; phylum Acidobacteriota; class Terriglobia; order Acidiferrales; family UBA7541; genus Acidiferrum. Next base: position 31,800 of record CAWIUU010000025.1, on the reverse strand, counting down.
GGGAAAAGGCAACGAGAAGATGCAGATAAAGGCGCCGCCACATTCCACGATTACGGTATGCCAGCACAGCGAGTGCACCGATCAGTACAAGGTGCATAATCAGGGCCAGTAGATAGTAGGCCGGGTTGTATTTCGTAAAGTCCGTGACTACGGCTTGCCAGGGCCAACTGAAGTACCCGTAGAGAGAGAACCACCACAAGGTCAAAAGAGCAAAGTCCAGACGGCGTATTCGAAGGTCGAGGCCCGCGGAAGACGAATGGGGGCGCAGAGCGAGGGCCGAGAGGAAAAATACATGGGCCAGCAGGAAGAGCGTGTCGCCAGGCACAGGGCTGGCCGTAGTGAACTCGCGAAGCGAATCATAGTAAAACCAATAGATCTGCGAGAGCAACATCGTGAGCAGGCCCGCCGCCGTTAGCTTCCAGAACAGTGGAACTAAACCACCCTTTTGTCGGAAGTTCTCGCCCACAGCCAGAATGGCAATGATTAACAAAGCGCAGGGAAACGAATCACCGATTAACGTCAATCGGAATGAGGGTTTGGCAATAGCAGCAACGCCAAGGTGCACGATAAAGAGGACAACGCTGATAGCGAAATACAGTCGATGCCGCGGAAGCAGATTCATCGCGCACCTTCCGTGACAACTGAGGGAGAGGCCGCCACCGCATCTACCGAGACCTCTGCCACGGGGAGGAGGATGGTGAAGATGGCGCCGCCTTGCGCACGGTTGGCGCAAACGATTTCCCCAGCATGTTGCTGCAGAATCCCGTAACAGGTGCTTAGGCCAAGACCGGTTCCCTCCCCCACCGGCTTTGTGGTGTAGAACGGCTCAAAAACGCGTTCGGGTTCGAGAATGCCCTTCCCCGAATCAGCAAACTCGATGCGCAATTGATGATCGAAAGAGTGCAGGGAGATCTCCAGGGAGCCACCTCCGATTTCTTCGAGAGCATCAATGGCATTGGAGATAATCTGAAGAAAAACATGCAGCAACTGGCTGGAATCTCCCAGGACAAAAGGTGCGACTCCGTGTTGGTCCAGATCGACGCGTATATTAGAAAGCTTGGCAATGCGGCTGAGGTGTAGCGCGCTCTCGATCAGGGGCTTGATCTCGAGAGGCGCGAGTTGCATGGGTGTTTCCTGCGCGAAGCGGAGCATGTTCTCTACCAACGCGTCGGTGCGTTGCGCGTACTGGCCAATTTTTCCGGCCATGGATCGAATGCTGGGCTCAATATTGCCGGGGGAAGTGATTCGGAGAACCAGTTCACGGATGGCCGCCATGGCGTTTTTGATTTGCCTGGCGACCTGCGCAACCAGTCCTCCCAGAGAGGCAAGCTTTTCGTTCTGGGTCAACTGGTCCATATAGCGACTGATGCTGGAATACGTGTCGGAAAGACGGTGAAGCGTACCGATCAAAGTTGAGGTCAAGAATAGTTGCTTGATGGAAAGAAGAAGAGTCAGCAAGAAAATCGTCAGCAGAGTGATCAGCAGCCGGAATTCAAAAATCGGGGATGAGGAAAAACCTTCTCGCAGGAGCCAGATTCCGATGACGGGCGTGGAAAGCGTCACCAACATGGCCAGATGGGAAGAAATAAATACGAATCGCCGGGGTGGCTCCTGTTCACCGCTTACTGAGGGCAGAGCGGGAGCGTCTTGCGGAAGGTTTCGGCCGATCCAAATCATGTAGACCACGGCGACGAGGGAAGCGGTCAGCGGAACATCATAGAAGCTGCCTGTGTAATAGATCCCGCGATCGATGGCCACATTAGCGATACCGGAAGCGATGCAATAGAGGGCCGCGGAAAGAAAATAGATGCGATAGAGGCTGCGCCAGGGTCCGTGGGCTCGAAACAGCGCAACGGCCGCGACCAAGGCAAAGATTTGATTGGCGACGGCATCGGCAACATTGAAACGAAAGTTGTAGAAGCTAATGCCGCCCGGAACAAGTCGATAGGCAAAGACGCTGAAAGCGTAGAGGTAGAGCGAGTAAAGAATGAGAATCGATACATCCAGAAGGCCGAAGCGGCGAAATCGCGAATCGTGGCCTTTGTGCGGTTCCAATGCCAGCGCTGTAGTCAGTGGGACCAGTTTGAGAAAGAGAAGAATATCCGCGACAGGAATGTCTGGGACCGCGCGACGAAGCACGATTTCATTTGTTGACCAGATAGCGAGACTGACCAGCCACATGAAACAACCCAGTGTGACGAACAACCAAAAGCCACGAACATGGGAATGGCTGCGCCGGAGATTCTGAAACGACAGCAACGTTGCAGCGGTGATGAGGACGATTTGAATGCCGTCACCGAAGACGGTGAGAAGGTAGCTCTTAGGAAGAAAATAAGCCGCTCCAAGCGACAAAGTGACGATTGTGCAGGCAAGAACCGCACAGACAAGGAGGTCCCGACTGTGGTGGTCGCGGGAATCCGCTGAGCTGGGAGCGAGGTTTTGCCCGGGTTCTATCATCACCGTCAGGTCGCGCGGCGCACTAAGTCGCCAATACCTCGGCAGTGCCTGAACTCACCGGCAGGATCTGGGCGGACAATCTCCAAGCCAATGAGAGGGTGGGCACGTTTCCTCTATTCTGGTGAATTTTGGTGACACAACTGGGGAAATCTTGGAGATGTGTACGGAAGGGTACACGAGGGCCAACCGACGGGCCGCTGGATTGGGCCCGAATAACTACTGAAAGGAAAGGGTTAACAGGCGCGTGTCGAGCGCACTTGCAAATTCGAGGGCGGTAAGGGACCGTATTAAAGTCAGGCTCGCGGGCGGTTCGCTCCCTCGACGTCAGCTGATTACAGTTTATCAATTATAAGAGGAACCCATGCGCCACCAGACACCAAGCACGACTGCCATAGAGCATTCATCCAGAGAGGAATCCATGGGATACCGGTCGCCCCAAGCGGAATATGAGGCAAAATTGACGACTGCCGAAAAGGCAGTGCAGCCCATGGCGGACGGCAGCACCCTGTGTCTTGCGCTGGCTGTGGGCATGCCCGGAGGATTGGCCAAAGCCGTGGCGGACCGGATAACGGCCGGCAATCTGAAGGATTTAAACCTCTATTACCAGCACTCGATGAAGTATAGCGAGGCCACATTGATTCGGCCGGAAGTGCTTTCGAAGGTAGATGCACGCTGCTTTTTCATGGGCGATCCGGACCGCAGGATGGTAAAGCTGGGCATCAGTGAAGGAAGAAAATACCTCAGTTATGTGCCCATCAATTTTTCCAATATTCCACGAGCTTTGACCGAGCACATTCATGTGGACACATTTGTGGTCATCGTTTCGCCCATGGACAAGTCGGGACATTTTAGCCTGGGAACGAACAATGATTATGCTTCGACGGTCTTGCGGCATTGCAGCCGAGTGCTCGTGGAAGTGAACCGAAATATGCCGCGTGTATTTGGCGACTCGCTGGTACATATCTCGGAAGTGCATGCCATCGTGGAAAATGACGCCCCACTCGTGCAAATTCCTTACAAGGAGCCTGATCCGGAATCCATGAAGATCGGCAAGTGTATTGCCGAACACATACCTGATGGAGCGACCCTGCAACTGGGAATCGGCAACTTGCCGAACGCGGTGGCGCTGCATCTGTCCGATCGTAAGGACCTGGGCATCCACTCGGAGCTTTTCAGCCATGCCCTAATGCACTTGGTAAAGAGCGGCGTGGCAAATGGCCGGAAGAAGACCATTCATCCCCGCAAGCACGTATTCACATTTGCGATTGGTGATGATGAGGTCTACGAATTTATTAACGATAATCCGTCCATAGAGAGTTACGCCTCGTCTTACGTCAATGATATCCACGTGATCGCACAGCACGATAACTTAATGAGCGTGAATACTGCTCTCGAAATCGATCTGTATGGTCAGGTGAACGGGGAGTTTATCAGCGGGCATCAGTATAGCGGCTCAGGCGGACAGTTTGACTTTGTCAAGGGAGCTTCCTTCTCAAAGGGTGGAAAATCTTTCATCGGGCTAAAGGCTGCGGCGAAAGATGGGACCATTTCGTGTATCGTACCCAACGTGCGAATGGCCACCGACACCCGCATGGACGTGGAGCACGTTGTCACGGAATACGGAATGGTCAACCTGCGTGGCAGGTCGACGAGAGAACGTGCCTTAGCCTTGATTTCGATTGCGCACCCGAATTTCCGCGAAGAACTGATGAAGCATGCCAAATCCATCAACCTGATTTAGAGGAATCCCTGTAGAAGTCAGTTTGTTTACAAACTTTTTACACCCCGCCTGCCTCGAACTGCATCCTTGTCTGTGTGGAGGCTTCTCAACTCTTGACATATGTTGACGAAAAGATTAAGAAAGAGGCTCTACGCAAGTGATCCCGTCTGGCTAAGGGGGGACCATGGAAGCGTCACGCAGGGATTTCCTGAAACTAGCTACGATTGGTGGGACGGCTGCTGCTGTTTTGGGATTTGATGTACAGCCGGCCAAGGCCGAGTTGCGTGCGCTAAAGATTGCGCGTGCCAGCGAAACGCGCTCTATCTGTCCTTACTGCGCGGTGGGTTGCGGCACGATCATTTATACAATCGGCGACAAAGCGAAGAACGTCACGGCCCAAGTGGTTCATGTGGAAGGCGATCCGGATCACCCCACGAACCGCGGGACACTTTGCCCGAAGGGCGCTTCGCTGCAGCAGGACATTTTGAATGAACGACGTCTGCTGAAGCCACAAGTGCGGCGTCCCGGCGGGACGGATTGGGAGGATATTGCCTGGGAACAGGCGCTAGCAGAGATCGCGGCCAAGGTGAAGAAGACCCGGGACGACACCTTTATTGAAAAGGATGGGCAGGGCCGTACCGTCAATCGGCTGGAATCTATCGCTTGGACGGGCGGTTGCACGGATACCAACGAATTCAACTTCCTGGTAGTCAAAACAATGCGCGCACTCGGGGTGGTGCATTTAGAAAATCAGGCCAGAGTTTGACACGGCCCAACGGTCTCAGGTCTGGGACCAACATTCGGACGCGGGGCGATGACCAACGGGTGGGTCGACATCAAGAATGCCGACATGATCCTGGTCATGGGCGGAAACCCGGCCGAGAACCATCCGTGCGGATTCAAATGGGCAATCGAGGCCAAGCGCAACCGCAATGCGAAGCTCATTTCGGTGGATCCGAGATTTACGCGTACATCGGCGGTTTCCGACCTGTTCTGCCAGATTCGCGCCGGAACAGACATTGCCTTCATGGGCGGGCTGATCAGCTACGCGATCGAGAACAATCGCTTTCCCAAAGACTATCTGGTGAATTACACGAACGCTGCGTTCATCGTGAACAGCAAGTTTACGCTTCCCACGGAAACCGACGGAGTGTTCTCTGGGTTCGATGTGCAAAAGCAGACCTATGACCGGTCGACTTGGAACTATGCCGGTCCGGGAGGAGCGGCTCCCACCGCGGCGGTAAGCACGGGCCAAGCTTCGGCCCCTCCCGCGCTGCCCCCCTTGCCGGAAAAGGTGGACTACGACCTGACGTTGCAAAATCCGAATTGTGTATTCCAGTTGTTGAGGAAACACTATTCGCGCTATATGCCGGAAATGGTGGAACGAATCACGGGAGCCCCTAAGGACCAGTTCCTGAAGGTTGCCGACCTCTTCACTTCCGTGCGCAAAGACGGAGACATGAAGAAGGCGGGGACGATTCTATATGCCGTCGGATGGACGCAGCATTCCTCCGGCACACAAACGGTTCGCACCGCGGCGATTCTGCAACTGGTGCTTGGCAACGTTGGACGAGCGGGCGGAGGGGTGAACGCGCTGCGCGGGCATTCGAACATCCAAGGCGCGACGGATATGGCCGGCATTTTCGACAATCTGCCGGGCTATCTGAAAGTGCCCGTTCCGACAGACAGCTCGTTTGAAGTTTTCGCGAAGCGCATCACGCCCACGCCTTCGAAACCCGCCCCCTGGGAATCCTTCAACTATTGGGGAAATACACCGAAGTTTGCCGTGAGCTTGTTGAAGGCGCTGTATGGTGACGCAGCCACGAAGCAGAACGGCTGGGGGCTTGATTATTTGCCGAAGGTGGACCGGAACTACTCCTGGACCTATATCTGGGACAACATGTACCACGGCACCGTCAAGGGACTGTTCGCGTTCGGTATGAACGGCGTCGCCATTGGCCCTGATTCGAAGAAGAACATCGACGCGTTGAAAAAGGCCGATTGGCTGGTGGTGGGAGAGATCTACCCGGATGAAACCAGCGAATTCTGGAAAGCTCCGGGGATTACAAAGGAAGAGATGAAGCAGATTCAGACCACGGTGTACCGCTTGCCGTGTGCTGGCTTCGCGGAGAAGGACGGGTCGTTCACCAACTCCGGACGCTGGCTGGTCTGGAAAAATACAGCCGTGCCAATGCCTGGGGAATGCCGACTGGACCAGGCCATTCTTGCGCAAATCTTTCTGAGGGTTCGTGAGCTTTACAAAAAAGACGGAGGAAAATTCCCCGATCCGATTTTGAAGCTCACGTGGAATTACACGACTCCTTCCAGCCCATCGCTCACAGAGGTGTTGAAAGAGATCAATGGCAAAGCGCTGGACGACCTGGAAGACCCGGCGACGAAACAGCAGATCAAGAAAGGGCAACAGTTGCCCGGTTTCGCTTGGTTAAAGGATGACGGGACGACTTCGTGCGGGAACTGGATTTACTGTGGTTCTTACCCTGAAGCGGGAAACCAGACTGCGCGGCGCGACCCCTCCGATCCCTCGAACTTGGGAGTTCATCCGGGCTGGGGATGGTCGTGGCCCGCGAATCGACGCATCCTGTACAACCGCGCATCCTGCGATTTGGACGGCAAGCCATGGGACAGTTCGCGTGCACAAGTGTGGTGGAGCGAAAGCCAGCAAAAGTGGGTTGGGAACGACGTGCCGGACTTTAAGGCGGATTCCAAGCCTGCAGATCGCATGGGTCCCTTCATCATGAACCCAGAAGGAGTCGCCCGGCTCTTTGGGCCACTGGCAGCGTTTGCGGATGGTCCGTTTCCGGAGTTTTACGAGCCTACGGAAAGCCCCTTGGCTAATTTGCTGCATCCACAGCAGTCGAACAATCCGGTGGTGAAGCGCTTCAAAACGCCCGAAGACAAGTTTGGGACCGTGAAAGACGGATTTAACATCGTTTGCACCACGTACCGTCTGACGGAACAGTATCACTACTGGACGAAAAACAATCCGATGAACGTGCAACTCATCCCTGAGCCATTCATTGAGATTCCCGCGGAACTCGCGGACGATCTGGGGATTCGCGGTTCGGAAAAGATTAAGGTTTCCAGCGCACGAGGGTTTTATATCGCGAAAGCGTTTGTCACGCGACGCATTAAGCCGATGATGATTGACGGGAAGAAGACGTACCAGATCGGGTTGCCCATTCACCAGGGCTTCCGGGGAATCGTTGAGGACGAAGATAGAGACGCGCGAACGTTGGCGAATGGTTTGACCCTGACGGTCGTCGATCCCAATGCCTATACCCCCGAATTCAAAGGGTTCCTGGTGAAGGTGGAAAAGGCTTAGGGGACAAAGATGAGCCAGGCGACTCTGCGAATTCAGAAGATTTCTGGACACGCCGGCAGCATTCCGGGCGAAGACACCCAGCGGCAGCCTACGGTTGCCAAGCTCATTGACACGACGACCTGCATTGGTTGCAAAGCCTGTGAAGTGGCTTGCATGGAGTGGAACGACCTGCCATTCGGGCAAACCGTCTTCGACAACTCGTATCAGACAATGCCGGACACGCGCTGGAATTATTGGAACCTGATCCTATTCAACGAACACGAACGCGAAAACGGCGACTTGATGCTGCTGATGCGCAAACATCAGTGCATGCACTGCGCGGAGCCGGGATGTCTGGAGGCTTGCCCTGCGGACGGGGCGATTGTGCAGTACACCAACGGGGTAGTCGATTTTCAACAGGATCACTGCATCGGTTGCGGGTATTGCATCACGGGCTGCCCATTCAATGTTCCGAAGCTCAATAGCGTTACCAAGCGCGTGTTTAAGTGCACGCTGTGCTCGGATCGCGTAAGCGAGGGACTGGAGCCGGCTTGCATCAAATCATGCCCCACGGGTTGCCTGCATTTTGGAACGAAGGAAGACATGCTGCAGCTTGCGGGGGATCGCGCGACACAATTGCGCGACCATTTCGGCTATGACAAAGCTGGCGTGTACGACCCACCGGGCGTTGGCGGTACCGGTGTAATTTACGTCTTGCATGACGCCACAAAGCCGGAATTGTACGGCGGACTTCCGAGCAACCCGACCATCCCACTCAGCGTGAAACTCTGGAAGCATCCGTTAAAGTGGCTGGGGAATATTGCGCTGGTCGGAGGGCTCGTCGGGCTATTCGTACATTATTTGAGGTATGGCCCGAAGGCGCGTGAGGATGAGGACATCACGTCAGCGGGAGTAAAGCCATGACGCATCTGGAACAAATTGTCCCCCACGGCCACGTGCTGCGCTACAACTTCCGTGAGCGACTGAATCATTGGATTGCCGCAGGCTCTTATATCTATTTGCTTTTGACGGGATTGGCGTTCTGGTCTCCTTGGTTATTCTGGATCGCCGCTGTCCTGGGTGGAGGGCCTGTTTCCCGGATGTTGCATCCGTGGATGGGCCTGATTTTCAGCTGCTCGGTAATGTACATGTTTGCGATGTGGCGGAGGCAGATGAAGTTTCGGGCAGTCGACCGGGAATGGTGGAACTCGCTGCACTACTACATCACCAATCAAGACGACAAGATGCCACCGGCGGGACGGTACAACGCCGGACAAAAGATGCTGTTCTGGAGCTTCTTCTATGGCGCGCTGGTGCTGTTGCTGACAGGGCTGGTGCTGTGGTTCACGGATTCCCTGCCATGGAATCTGCGCTGGCTGCGGTACATTGCCGTGATCCTGCATCCCATAGCAGCGCTGATCACGATGGGAAATTTCATGATCCACATTTACATGGGCGTGTTCGCCGAACGCGGGGCATTTGGTTCGGTCATTCGCGGCGACGTTTCCATGGCCTTCGCAAAGAGGTATCATCCCGGCTGGTACGAAGAGATCGTGGGCACCGATACCCAAAAATGACATTTCTCGCGGCCGGGAAAGTAAATTACCGCGCTCGAATTGAGCGCGCCGAACTTCTTTCTTCGCGGCATCCGTACGCCGCCGAAGTCCTTGCCTTTTACGGAAAGATTGCCGCTTCTCAACGCGAGCTTTACGAGTCACTCCCCAAATTATGGGGGAGGCAAGCAGTTGCTCCCGCGAATGGATTGCTCCGTTCAGAAATCAACCTGCCGATCCTGTTGGAACCATTCGCAAAGTTTCTTTCCGTCATTGAAGCGCACGCTCCGAAACCGCTAGCCGCCGAAGCACGGTATCTGAAGGAGCAAGGGACCAGCGCCTGGGCCGCCACGCTGGAGACATTCTGGAAGGCAGGCCTGGCTGAGTGGACGGAAGGTGAAAAGGGCAGCGCAGAACAGGCTTCGGATCCTTTGAAAGAATTCCTTGGCCGGGCATTTCTGCAACCGTATGCCGAATTCGTGGTCAACGCCATGCTCCCTCCAAATCTGCCGATGACGACTTGCCGGTGCCCGCGCTGCAATTCTTTGCCGTTGCTCGGAATCCTTCGGCCGGAAGGCGATGGGGCAAAGAGATATCTGCAATGCGCGTTTTGTTCCCAGGAATGGGAGTTTCGGCGAATATTTTGCGCCAGATGCGGCGAAGAGCGTGAAGAACAATTGCCGGTTTATACTGCCGAGCAGTTTCCCCATGTCCGAGTGGAGAGTTGCGAGACCTGCAAACAATTCCTTCGCACGGTGGATTTGACGAAGGACGGCAACGCGATTCCTATCGTCGATGATTTAGGCGCGCTGCCGCTGAGTTTCTGGGCCGAAGAACAGGGATACCAGCGAATACAAGGGAATTTGCTGGGGACCTAGCTGGGGTGTGCAACATCAACTGAGTGAATGTTGCATCGGAAGTTTTTTAGATCGCTGAACAAGTCGGAATAGGAGAAAAAGCGAATGAGAGTCTTCGGATCCGTGTTTCTGTTCCTTACCCTGTGTACGATGCCGAGTCGCGCCCAAACGCCCGCATCGCCCGCTCCTCTGACCGTGATCCGGGCTGGCGTTTTGATCGACGGCCAGAGCGATGCTCCAAAAAAGAATCAATTGATTTTTGTGCGTGGCGAGCGCGTCGAGAAAGTGACTGATGGTTCAGCTGCCATCCCCGTTGACGCGAGAGTGGTGGATCTTTCCGGCGCGACCGTATTGCCAGGCCTGATTGATTCTCACACGCACCTGTTCCTGTGGGGAGAGGACCCCGCAAAAGGCGGCTATGACGCCAACATCCTGAATGCGGGAATTTCGCTGAGGGCCGCCCGTGCCACATACGCGGCCAAGCGCGCACTGGACCAGGGATTTACTACCCTTCGCGACCTGGAAACGGAAGGCGCAGGATACGGCGACGTCGAGATCAAGCAGGCCATTGAAGAAGGCACAATTCCTGGGCCGCGCGTGTTTGGCGCTACGCGCGCAATTTCCAGCAGCGGCGGTTACCCCTTGGAAGGTTATGCGCCGGAACTGCAGATGCCCAAGGGCGTGCAAATTATCGATGGCCCGGTGGAAGCGCGGAAAGCGGCGAGGGAACAATTGGATCATGGGGCCGACTGGATCAAGGTGTACATGACGCACCGGTCCTGGGTAGACAAACAGGGCAACTTGGTTTCCCAGCCGACTCTTACCGTCGAAGAGTTGAAAGCAATCGTGGACGAAACGCATGGGTGGGGAAAGAAAGTAGCGTGCCACGCGTATAACGGAGAAGGGCTGCAACGAGCCCTGGATGGAGGCTGTGATTCCATCGAACATGGATTGGACATGAGCGACGTACAGATTGCGCAAATGGCGAAACAAGGAACGTGGTATTGCCCGACCATCTCTGTTTATTTCCTGGATTGGGCCCAGGCGGATACGCCGGAAGGAAAGAGGGATCGCGCGCGCGCCAGTCTGCACGAGACAAGTTTTCGCAAAGCACAAAAAGCACGTCTAAAGATCGTGTTTGGAACGGATATGGGAGGAATTCCGTGGCAAGAACCGATCGCTCAGGAATTCAGCCGCATGGTTGAACAGGGGATGGCGCCGATGGACGCGATTCTGTCGGCGACTTCCCGTGCAGCGGAAATGCTGGATAGAAAGGGTGACCTGGGCGTGGTCGCCCCGGGCGCATACGCAGACATCGTGGCCGTGAGTGGAGACCCGCTGCAGAGCATCGAGGAATTGAAGAAAGTAAAGTTTGTAATGAAAGGCGGAACGGTCTACAAAGATGAATTTAGAGCGAAATAGGCAGAGAACGCTCGACTAGTGCCTTGCGGACAACGCCTGCCAGACTTTGTGCAGCAGCATTTCCAGCGTCAGCCCTGCTTCGGAGTGAGCCTCGGGAGAAGAACTCCTATGAATGGGAAGAGGTGCTTGCGACGAAAAGGTTGGCGAGCCGTGACTCGCATTGTTTCGTGTGCCTTCACTGGTGCCGTACATGATTCGGGCAAAGCTTAAATTGGACATGAAAGCCTCCGTTCGCATAGCGCGTGGTATTCGTTCATTGTGCGCTCGCTTCGCTAAACAAAGACTCCGGCAAGGCGTAATGGCGTGAATTGGTAACTGTCCAATCGAGCAGGTCTGTTAGAATGCATCGACGAAGGAGGAGGACTGCAAATGGCTGAACAGCAGAATTATTCGAATCACGTGAAGTTTGTGCCACTATTCCATTTCTTTGTGTTGCCGGTGTTGCTCATCAACTTCTTCTCGTCGATCTTTCGCTATAGAGTACTGGGCTTTTCCTGGGGCTGGTTGATCAGTATGCTGACCGCCTTGGCCCTGTTCATGCTCGCGGGTCTGGGGCGGACGTTTGCGTTGAAAGTGCAGGATCGCGTCATTCGCATAGAAGAGCGCCAGCGCTGTGAGCGGCTCTTACCCGTGGAATTGAAATCGCGCATTGAAGAAATTACTCCAGATCAGTTTGTGGCCCTGCGCTTCGCAAGCGACGCCGAACTGCCGAGCCTCGTAAATAAGGTTCTGACCGACAAGATCACCAATAGAAAAGCCATCAAGCAGATGGTGAAGAGCTGGCGCGGCGACTACCTGCGAGCCTAGGCTTCCGGCGCATTTCGCTAAAAAATGCTTTGCACCACGCCGGCCTCCGCGCGCACGGCGGCTCCGTTGATCGCCACAGATTGCGTGCTGGCAACGAATGCCACCACCGCGGCAATCTCTTCCGGAGTTTCAAAGCGCTTCAGCAACGACGTTGGTCGAATGGTGGCGAAAAATTGCTTCTCCACTTCCGCCGGCGAAATGGCTTGTTGCCGGGCCATGTTTTGCACAAATTCGCCGGCACCTTCTGATGCCGTGGGGCCCACCAGCACGGAATTCACAGTCACGCCGGTGGCCACAACGGATTGCGCAATGCCGCGAGCGATGGCCACCTGCGCGGTCTTGCTCATGCCATAGTGAACCATTTCGGTCGGAATCTGCTGACCAGACTCGCTGGAAATAAATATGACTCGACCCCAGTTTTTCTGCAACATGCCCGGCAAATACCGGCGAGTAAGACGCACGCCGCTCAGCACGTTTATCTCGAAGAAGCGAAGCCATTCGGAGTCTGGAATCTCCAGAAAGGACTTCACCTCAAAAATGCCGAGATTGTTTATCAGAATATCGGCTTCCGGAACTTGCTTCACAAACGCGTCAACGCCCGCGGCAGTGCCCAAATCCGCCGGAACTCCAAGCAACTCTGCCCCTTTGACGCGCTGCCGGATTCTTTCCACCGCAGTGGTTACACGAGGTTCCGTGCGGCCATTGACCACCACGCGTGCGCCCTCTTGCGCCAGGGTAGAGGCGATCGCGAAACCAATTCCCGCCGTGGAACCAGACACCACGGCCAGTTTCCCTTGCAGTCCCAAGTTCATGTGTTGTCCCCTTATTCGCGTCTATGCCCTGATGACAGCTTATGGCGCGGTCTTGAATTTAGCCAAAGATGAGGACCCAGCTTCGATCTCCGCAATCTCATCCTGTGTAAGCCGGAAATCACCCGCCCGCATGACTCCTTCGGCCTGTTTGGCGCTGCGCGCTCCCACAATCGCCCCTGTGACGGCGGGATTGCACAGCACCCAGGCGATGGCCACCTCGCCGGCGTTGCGGCCGCGCCGCGCGCCGATTTTCTTCAACACTTCCACCAATTCCAAATTCTTCGAAAGCTTAGGTTCCTGGAATTCTGGATTACGGCTTCGGAAATCATCGGGGGGCAACACGGCGGCGCGTTCGCGCGTCATCGCTCCAGTCAGCATTCCAGAAAACATCGGAGCGTAGACGATAACACCGATTCCCTGCTGCAAACAGTACGGCAAGGTTTCTTCTTCGATTTGTCTCCGCAGAATGGAGTAGGGTGGTTGGAGCGAAGTGGCGGCTGCAATCTTCTGAGCTCGCTTGATTTGTACGGCATCAAAATTCGACACACCAATCCAGCGAACCTTTCCCTCCTTCCGCAGTGTTGCCATGGTTTGCCAGGCTTCTTCGAGGCCGGGGCCATTGTCGACGGGCGGCCAATGCATTTGGTAAAGGTCGATTGTGGACACCTGCAGGCGGCGAAGACCAGCTTCGCACTCCTGGCGAATGGATTTGGCGGAAAAATTCGGAGTGATCTTTCGGGTGCTGTCCCAACTCAGGATGCACTTCGTGAAAACGTAAGGGCGGGAGCCGCGCCAGTCCTTCAACGCGCGTGCAACCACTTCTTCGGAATGCCCCAATCCGTAGACGGCTGCCGTGTCGATCCAGTTGACGCCCAATTCAAGGGCGCGGTGGATAGCCGCGATGGAGTCACCATCATCTTGCGGGCCCCACGCGTATTCCCAGCCACCTCCTCCAATAGCCCAAGCTCCAAAACCTACGGGTGTGATGTTTAAATCGGAATTACCGAGCTTTCGTGTTTGCATTGTCCATCTCTCACAGAATTGTTACAGATATTGTTACAGATTAGGATGAAGCAAACAGGCGAATGGTTAGGTGAAAGAATTATTGGACGAAGAAGGCAGAGTCCAGGGCGACTGATTCACCATCCGGATTGGTGAGAACAAGTTGTTGAGGGCCTGCTAACAGGAAAGGTGTCGCAAGGCTGAGAGTGTGCATATCGATAAAACTGTTGGTCTGCTTACCACCTAGTGTCGCTTTTGTCCTGGTTTGAAAACCACTGCCTCGAACCGTGAGGCTCGTGCCGCCCGCTGTCGTGGCTGAAGAAGGCGAGACGCTGGCGATCCCTATGGGGACGCTGGCAAGTTGCACAATCGTGAGACCTGATGTGGTTACCGCAAAAAGCCGCTGGCCAAATTCGTCGGTGGCAAGAAAATTCCCGTGCAGGCCATCGACGTCAGTGGAAAGCATCGCGAACGGCTCGGGAAGGTACACACGGAGTCGCAGGCGGCCGTTGTGCGTGTCGCGTACATCTATGCCGCCGTGAAGTCCTGTTGCCGGTGGAGAGGAGGGTGGGGGCCCGTCCAGGAAGGGTTCATACCACTAGCAGCCCGTGGCGGAACTACACTTTCCTGAGTGGCGGAGTTTGTATCTGAGATAGCGTTCATTTTGAGGCCGGCCAGGTTGGGGCCGCAAAAAGAAAAGATTTGTGCGACTCTTGAGCGCTGAATAGCGATGGAACAGTAGCAGAAGCACAAAAAGCAGCGATGACTGTCGGTTTTTCCACTCTCGCGGAGTGCCGGAGCCCAGCAGAGAGCGGAAGATCAGGCTCAGATTGAACGCGCCGACATGAATCAACAGTCGCTTGAGAATGTTCTGGTGCCCTCGTAGATGGGTCCTTCTCATTCCGCCGGTATCGTAGCAATGCGCGAAGCTTCGCTCGATCAGTTCACCGCGCTTCCGTAGCAGCCGCTTTCCATACGCACCGTTCACGCGCCGCCGGTTCGCATAGACCGCCTGTTGTTGCTCGCCCTTGCCGTCCCAATGCCGCTGACCCTTCTGTTGTTTCTCCGGAATGTAAGTCCGAACTTCCGCATCCTTCAGCATCACCAGTGTCTCGCCGCTATGATAGCCCTTGTCGGTGACTACTTCTTCGATGCCCTGCAGATGCATTTTTGGTTTCCCACTCGGTTCTTCTGTCCTGATCAACTCCGCGCCGTTTTCACCCGCTTGCGCCAGCGTCTCGACAACCGTGGTGGTATCTCCCTGGTCGGCTTCCTGCAGTGTTACCGCCAAAACTGCGCCCGTCTTCAAATCCACCGCATGCTCCGCTTTGTGCGCCAGATGTGTCCGACCATCTTTCATCTTCGCAATCCGCGCGTCTCCATCATGCGGATTGACCCAATCCTCGTTGCTGGCTTTGTTCTTCCGCGTGCGATCGAACCGAGCCAGATCTTCACGTGTCGGCGTGTCAATTCCCGATTCCTTCGCCAACCCTTTCAGAAATTCCTCGTAACTCTCTCCATTGTCTCGCCGCACGATCGATCGCATCGCCGCGTTGGCCTCCAGCGTGGTCGCGTCGATTCCCACGGTCTTGCCCTTCAGCAGCCCTTGATCTCTCAGCAATTCCAAAATCCAGAAAAATACTTTCTGATGCGTCTCCACTTCAATCAGCCGTCGCGTCCGCGAGATCGTCGAATGATCCGGCGTCTGCTCGTCTAACCCCACTCCCAGAAACTTCCGCAGCCCGATGGAATCGGCCGCTCGCCAGGCGATCCCTCGCTCGGAATCAATCCCTTCAAAATATCCCACCAGCAGTAATCGGAAATAGATCCCCGGCGCCACCGATGGTCGCCCATTGTTCTCGGCATAAAATCTCGCGCACTCTTTCTCCGCGAACTCGTCGAACCGTCCTGCTTCCAACAGTTCATTCACCCGCTTGTAAAAAGGATGCGCCGGCCCATTCACCAGCTCACTATGACTGATCCACAACCGCTCTTGCCGTTGTCGCCGCCTTCGTGTTCCCATCCCCATCGGCACTTCTCCAAGAATTCAATGGCATTCTACGAAAAACACAAACGGAAACAAGTTACTTCAGGTTACCGATCAAATACCCAACTTTCACCACAGGCTGCTAGGGCCCCGGTGGGATGCAGCGCGAGGCCGGGCACGGCAACGCGCTGGAAAACGCTTTCGAGTTCGGCCGAAGTCGGCGCGGCCGAAAGACTGAGAACGGCGCCGCGAATTTCCGTGGAGTGAATAGCGCGCACGGCAAACATCAAGCCATCGGCGGAAACCGCGAGGTCGGAAGATAAATCCTTGGCAGAGGAAATTGTAAAGTCGTTGGGCGTAGAAGCGGACCAAGAGGCAACGGGACCGTTCGGCGCACTACTGAATGCAAGATACATGGCGTCGCCATTAGCATCCGATTGCAGCAGCGGAGCACCGGTCAGCGAGCTCACCTCAGGCTGCGGGGCAGGTTGATAGACAGGCGGCCCGGCGGTGATGTTCAACTGGCGAAAACGGTTTGCGCGCTGGTGGCTGCCACTCGGGCTGGGCCGCAATTCAGGTACCCGGCCACTCCTCCCACGGCGACTTTAGCGCCATTGGCAAGTGCCCCGTCGGGATTGGGTGACACGAAGAATGGACTTACAGGATTTGTGGTAACACCGTTGGGCAAATTGGCCAGCGACACCTGAACGGAATCCGCAAAACTATGCTCTGCAGTTATCGTTACCGAGATAGCCGGACTGGTCTCGCCCTGCAGGAGACTTACGGAGGACGCGGAGAACGCCATCAAGAAGCCGGGTTGAGAAGGAGGAGGCTGGACCCCACCTCCACCACTTCCACCACTTCCACCACTTCCACCGCAACTGGCGGTGGAAACGACCAATGCAAGTAGAAAAAATATGCAGACTGCGAACGCCGCCCCGCATGGCTTATCTCCTGACCATGTTCAAGAAGAGTTGCGGCGATGCCGGTGGGCGGGCCGGCGGCCGCACCGTCACCAAGAAGAAGCTAGGCCACAATAGCTATACAGTATAGACTTGTAAAGATATTAAACACACTGATAGAGGTAGTATTATAAAGAGAAACGGCGTCCCGGTTTCAACGAGACGCCGCTTGGGAAGAAACAATCTCTGCAACAACAGACTGTTAAATAGTTTTTGGACCGACGCCGGCCCCAGCCGGTGCGGAGGCCGAACGCGCGAACGAGCCTGCGCCGGTTTCCTTCTCGGCGGACTTGTCGATCTCGATCGAGCCTTTGAAATAGGCGCCGTCTTCAATCATGATTCGGGCGGTGGTCAGATCGCCGTTGACGGACCCATCCTTCTTTATCTCAATGCGGTCCTTGGCGCGAAGATTTCCCTTCACCGTCCCATACACCACGACCTCGCGGGCGATAATGTCGGCGGTCAATTTGGCGGTTGCGCCAACCGTGAGCTTACGCTCATCGAGTTGCACGAGCCCTTCGACGGAACCTTCAATCAGAAGATCCTCGTTTCCGGAGATTTCGCCTTTCACATGCAGGCTTGGCCCGAGTCGCGCGGTGGCGCGATCCGTGGTTGCCCCTAACGGTCTCATCGCATCGGTACTCATTGCGGTTGTTCCCTCCCAGGTTGCCGCAGAAGTTTTCTGCGGCGGATTCATCGGAATGTTTTTCGGTTCCGGCTGCGCGGCTTGCGGCGTATCCGGCTTTTTATTACCCCACATCGGACCTCCAACGGGACAGCATACCCCACGCAGAATTCCACTAGGGGTAAGCAAAACAATAGTCCCCGGGAAGGTGGGTCGCAAATACTGTACCGGAAATCGGTTCCTGAAAGTAACTAGACTCAGGAACAGGTGTAGGACTGTACCTGGTGCAGCCGGGTCACGGCGTGACAGGGGATTCAGGAGGTCGGCTTGTCCGGGACCGGCGCTTTGGCGAGGAAATCGACGGCAAAACGTGAAGAATAAAGGTTGAGGAGTTCTTCGATTCGCATCGCAGAGGCTGATTTCAGCACAAACCCGGCGTGATGGTATTTGGAAATCCGATAGACAATTTCAACGTCCGTGTAGCCTGACGTGTCGGGGTGCTCCTGTTTTGCCAGCGAGAGAATCACGCCAGCATAATCTTCACGCGTTTGAGGTAATTGATATGGCTGCTTTCCAATGGCTACCTCCAGGCATGCCCACTCGCGCCACAGATTAATACCAGTGGCCGCTTCCACCACATCGGAAATGTAAGCTCCGCCGACACGCGCAGCAATTTCAATAAAGTAAAAGCGATTGTCGGCATGCGCCTTTAGAAACTCAGCGTGAGTGACGCCGCGAACCAGCCCAAGTCCATCAACAAGCTTCTGGTGAATGCCTTTCAGCACCGGCGTTTCTGCCGCATCTCGAGGCAGAGTGCGCGTCGTGAAGACTCCTCCCTGATGAGAGACATCCAGCGGCGGGGAACCGTAAGCGTGCGCTTCGGCGAAAACCACCGAGCTTTCGCTGACCACGCCGTCGACGTGATAGACGCTGCCCGGAACAAACTGTTCGAGAAGAAAATGAGACTGCTGGTCGCCGAGTTGATCCAGCCAGGGCCACAACTCTTCCGGCGCCTGAATTTTTTTCATCCCGATGCCGGAAGCTTGCGAACGTGGTTTCAGCAGCCATGGCGCAGGCACATGGGCCATGAATTCCCGCAAATCGTCGTAATTCAGCACAGGCACGAATTCGGGAACAAGAACACCGGATTCCCGTGCTTGCGCGCGCATCGCCAATTTGTCGCGAAAATAGCGGATGGTCGTCAAGCCGATGCCCGGCAGACGCAAGTGCTCGCGCAGTGCGGCAACATTTTCCATGTCAAATTCATCCAGCGCTACGATGCGGTCGATGTGACGGTGGCGGGCGGCATAACTCACTGCGTTGATCAATTCTCCGATGGGGATTTCCCCCGGAAGGAAAAACATTTCATCGATCGCTTCCCGCGGCCAGTCCGCATCTCGAAGTTTCTCGACCGTCAGCAGCAGCACCGTACAGCCCAGTTGCTTGCAGGTGCGCATGAACTCCTGGCCCTTTTCATAGGAGGAGACACAGAGAATGGTGATGGGGCGGTTCGCAGGCACGCGATTTCCCTCGCACGATGCGCGGATTATACTCGTCTTTCGCCGGCCGGAAAGAGGAATTGCAGAAATGGCGCCACGCGCTGCGCCCATGCTGCTTCGTTATGCTCGGCGCCTTCGACGCGCTGGTAATGGAGGTCACGATCGAGGCGCCAGCCTTTGCCGAGAAGAATGTCGCGGAACCGCTCCACGTCTTCGACGATGCGGCCCCCCTCACGCGTGCCAATATCCAACCAGATTCGCGGGAACGGGTCCACGGGCGCGGCGTCCGCGAAATGCAGAATCACCCGCTGGTTCCACCATACCGATGGCGAAAGTGCTGCAATTCTTCCGAAAACGTGCGGGAGCCGAAGCCCCAGATACAGAGATACGAGGCCACCGAGGGAAGAACCGCCAATCCCGGTATTCTCAACTCCTCCCAGAACTCGATAATTGCTTAAAACAAAAGGGCGAACCTCTTCCAGAAGAAATTTAGCGTAACGATTAGCGCGGCCTCCGCCAAGCTTCGGCATGCGCGTCGGGGTGTATTCACCAAGCCGCTGCTTACCAGCGTTGCAGATTCCCACGATAATGAGCGGCTCAACCAGCCCTTCCTGAACGCAGTAATCGGCGGTTTGGCCGACGTGCCAATCCATTCCCGGAATAAAGGAAGTCGCGCCATCGAAAAGATTCTGGCCATCGTGAAGGAACAGAACGGGAAATCGCCGCTGTGACTGTTCATGATAGCCGGGGGGAAGATAGACAATCAGGTCGCGCTGATTGCGGAGGAAGCGCGATGGGAATTGCTCATGCTTGATGAGTTGCGGTCCACTCACGGAGCGATGGTGACCAGAAGATCTTTGGCTTCCACATGCTGGCCAGGGCTGACGAGCAGTTTGGTAATCTTGCCGGCGATCGGCGCGAAAATATTGGACTGCATCTTCATGGCTTCCAGTGTCAAAAGTTTAGCACCTCGCTCAACGGAATGGTTAAGCTGTACCGCAATGCCGCTGATTAGGCCTGCGGTTGGCGCTCCCACCTGCCCCGGATCTTCGGGACTCGCCTTGGGGTGGCTGCGTTCGACGACCCTGAGCGCACGGTCGCGAATCGATACTTCCCGGGGTTGCCCGTTCAGCTCAAAAAACAGCGTGCGGGTACCGTCCGGGTGTGCGTCGCTGACGGTGAGAAATTTCACGATCATCGTTTTGCCTGACTCGATTTCCACCGTGATTTCTTCCGTGGGTCGTAAACCATAGAAAAATGCCGGCGTAGGCAGAACGGAAACGTCCGCATAGGTTTGCCGGAACTTGTCATACTTCAGGAAAACATCCGGGTAGAGCAGGTAGCTGAGCAAGGCATCTTGGCTCACCGTGTGCCCTACTTTTTTCTCCAATTGTGCTTGCTCTTCCAAAAACTGCGCTGCTGAAAGGCTTGCCCCCGGGCGCCCCTTTAGCGGTGCCCGGCCACGAAGGATGATGCGCTGCAGCTTTTTCGGCCAGCCCCCCGGCGGCACTCCAAGCACTCCTGAAAACATTTCCACAACCGAGTTGGGCAAAGGAATATCGTGATTTTCATCAAGCTTCCGCAAGTCGGCTGGTTTCATTTCGTTGGCTAGCAGGAAGAGCGCCATGTCGCCCACAACTTTGCTTGACGGCGTAACTTTCACAATATCGCCAAACAGTTGGTTCACCTCAGCGTAGGTTCTTTCGACCTCGCGCCAACGGTGCCCCAGGCCCATGGAAGCGGCCTGCTCGCGCAAGTTCGTGAACTGCCCTCCGGGGATTTCATGCTGGTACAGGCGAGCCGAACCTGCCTTTGGCCCAGAGTCGAACGGAAGATAGTAGGTGCGCACAGTCTCCCAGTAATCGGAGCATTCGTTGAGGGCATCGATGTTGAGTTGAGTGTCGCGGGGAGTATGCCGCAGGGCCTCCACGACACAATTGAGGTTGGGCTGGCTTGTGCCTCCGCTCATCGAGGCCATCGCGCCATCGGCGACGTCCACTCCTGCTTCCGCGGCCTTCAGCAAAGACGAGGCGTTGATTCCGCTGGTGTCGTGCGTGTGGAAATGAATCGGGATCTCAATTTCTTCGCGGAGTGCTTTCACAAGCCTGAAAGCAGAATAGGGCTTGCACAGGCCCGCCATATCTTTGATCGCCAAGAAATGTGCGCCGAGCTTTTCCAGTTGCTTCGCCATCTTCACGTAATACTTCAACGAATACTTCGGGCGCTGTTTGTCTAGAATGTCGCCGGTATAACAGATGGCAGGCTCGCATACGGCGCCGGTTTCCAGCACGGCGTCGATGGAAACGCGCATATTGTCGATGGAATTCAGGGAGTCGAAAATGCGAAAAATGTCGATGCCCTGTTCATGGGCTTCCCGGACGAAGTCCTGAATCACATTGTCGGGATAAGAGGTGTAGCCAACAGCGTTAGCGCCGCGCAGCAGCATCTGGAAGCATATATTGGGGATACGCTTGCGAAGATCGCGAAGGCGCTGCCAGGGATCCTCATGTAGAAAGCGCAAGGAGGTGTCGAACGTCGCTCCTCCCCACATCTCCAGGCTGAATAACTTCGGCAACCGTTGCGCTACCGCATGGACCGTTGCCAGCATGTCGTAGGTACGAACGCGCGTGGCCATCAGCGATTGGTGGGCATCGCGAAAAGTAGTGTCCGTCAGCAAAAGGCGCTTTTCCTTGCGCGCCCATGCTGCAAATTTCTTGGCACCCAGTTTTTTCAGCAGTTGACGGGTGCCCGGTGGAGGTGCGATCCCCGGCGCGGATGGTGCCGGCGCTTTTTCGAGCAGTTCGGGGAGCTTCTTCCCTTTCACCTCGGGGTTTCCATTCAAAATGACCTCGCCGACATAGGAAAGCAACTTCGTCGCGCGGTCTGCGCGGCCGGTGAACCGGAAGAGCTCTGGCGATTCATCAAGGAAAGAAGTGGTGACTTCGCCAGCCCGGAATTTGGGATGGTTGACCACGTTCTCCAGGAATGGAATGTTGGTCTTCACGCCGCGGATGCGGAATTCCCGCAAAGAGCGGTCCATCCGCTGGCACGCTTCGGTCAGGTTCGTACCCCAGGCTGTTACTTTCACGAGCAGCGAATCGTAATAAGCCGCGAGAATCGCTCCGGAGTACGCGGTGCCACCATCGAGACGAATTCCAAATCCCGCAGGGGAGCGATAAGTAGAAATGCGTCCGTAGTCAGGCGCGAAGTTTTTCTCGGGATCTTCGGTGGTAACGCGGCATTGCAGGGCCGCGCCGTAGAGGGGAACCTTTCCCTGGATGGGAAGAAGAAGTGGCTCCTCATGAAGTTTGTGCCCTTGCGCGATCAGGATTTGCGAGCGAACAAGGTCGATCCCGGTGACCATTTCGGTGACGGTATGCTCCACCTGGATGCGGGGATTGACCTCGATGAAATACCATTTCTGCGAATCCACATCGTAAAGGAATTCCACAGTGCCGGCATTGCGATACTTCGCCGTACCCGCAATCTGCACGGCCGCGGCGCACAACTCCGCTCGCACTTTGTCCGGAAGATTGCTCGCTGGCGCTACCTCGACAACTTTCTGGTGGCGGCGCTGCACCGAACAATCCCGCTCATAAAGGTGGAGCAGGTTGCCATGTTCATCGCCCAGGACCTGCACTTCAATGTGGCGCGCACGGGGCAGATATTTTTCCAGGAATACAGAGGCATCGCCGAATGCGGACCTGGCCTCACCCTGGGCCTCTTCGAAACTCGCCTCTAGTTGCGCAGCGTCGCGAACCACGCGCATCCCACGGCCGCCGCCGCCCATTGCAGCTTTAACCATAACTGGAAATCCGATTTCCTTTGCGACGCGACGAGCTTCTTCCGGAGAGGCAATGGATTGCTCCGTGCCTGGAAGAACCGGAACACCCGCGGAAGTGGCCAAGCGCCGCGCGGCCGTTTTGTCGCCCAGGAGTTCCAGCAGTTCAGGCGTTGGACCAACAAAGATCAGGCCCGCTTTGTCGCAGGCCCGTGCAAACGCAGGGTTTTCCGAAAGAAACCCATAGCCAGGATGGATTGCATCCACCTCGTGTTCTTTGGCGACCGCGATGATCCCAGCGATATCGAGATAGGCTTCGACTGGTCCTTTCCCCGCGCCCACCTGGTAGGCTTCGTCCGCTTTGAAGCGGTGAAGCGCCAAGCGGTCTTCCTGCGAGTAAATGGCAACGGTGCGAAGGCCAAGTTCATTGGCGGCACGGAAAATGCGAATCGCGATTTCGCTGCGATTTGCCGCGAGCAGTTTACGGATGGGGCGATTCCTCTTCATAAGCGGCGTTTGTTCACTCTCAGTGTGGATGCGAAATTCTACATTGTTTCACGCACAGGTACACGCGCTGGAACGATCTTTTCAATGATGGGGAAAGAAAAATCAGATGAAACCTTAATGCTTCAACAGCGGCGTAGCGAAGCGAATGGGCACTCCGAAATTGGAGCCCCCAAAACCGCGCACGATGGCGAACGTCACGCCAATCACCCCGCCATTGCGATCAAGCAGTGGCCCCCCGGAGCCGCCGGAAGTGGTTTGCGCGTCGTACACGATTTTGTCAGGCAGAATGTCGCCGACATGCCCCTGCGTGACGAGCGGGCGAATTAATTGGCGCTTGGCAAGTTCCTGCAGGATGAGTTTGGGCTCGCCGCCGCTGGCTTTGATGATTTCCTCAACGGTCTTATCTCCTGCGCGCGCCAGGATTGCATCGAGTCCCGTTGCATACCCCACGCTGATCAGTGCTTCGCCGCTGACCGCAGCCTCCGGGCGGGGATCCAACTTCAAGGCGGGGCGTTGCAGTTCGGACAGATCTCCGTGAACCAACGCCAGGTCCGCGTCAGACGAAATCTGCGAGATGTTAACGCTGATGCCGCCGGGTGCTCCCGGAAAATAGGCGGTCATCTCTCCAATAACAGGTTCCAGACCCTGTTTGCTCGCGCCAGCAAGTTCCTCGTTCTGCCACCAGGGCTGCGCCACATGATGATTCGTAAGGATTTTTCCATCGCCGGCGATGAAACCCGTTCCAAAGAAATCGGCGTGCACTTCGGGGGCGCGTCCCTCGGTGGTGTAAACCACGTTTCCATCACTGTCTTTCAACGGCGATCCATCACTGGCGATGCCACCGTAACGCAGCCGGCGCCCAGATTCTTTCACGTTAAACGCCACGGTGACATGCAGGAGGCACACGCTCTTGGCATAGCTGCGGATAACGCCCTCGGCTGCCTGGGAATCGTTCTCAATCTTGTGCAGCCTGTTGGTGGTGTCTTGCAGTTCTTGCCGCAGCTGACTGACGTCGCTGCCCTCAGGAGTCGAGAGCTTTTGCTTCAATGATTCCGTCTTCTGCAACAGCGCTTCTTTTTGCTGCAGGAGGTCGGAATTGCCGGGGTCGTCTCGAAGCTTTCGCGCGGAGGCGAGAAGCTGCTGTTCATTCTGGACACTGTGCTCCAATTGGGCGATCACTGTATAGGCTCGGCGAGTTTCTTTGTCAGCGCGCCGCGAAAACAGAAAAAATATCCCCGCGATTACGAGGGCCAGACCAAACAGCGAAGCCACACCAATCTTCAGGATGCGATCGAGCGAAAAAGCGTCGCGGGTCATTTTTTCCGTGACCGCCAGGGCCCGGAAAGCGGTCTGCGCGACCTCGGTACTCTCTTCGGCAATGCGAGTCTTCTGCGCCAGATCGTTCATGGCCCGCTTTTGGCGCAATTGAGCCCGCAGATAAGCGAGCAACTCTCCTTCGTCACACGGATAGCGCAAGACCATATCTGCGCCAAGGTCCAGCCAACGCATGCGCTGCGCGGCGTCCCCGGATGAGAGGACTACCACGCGTGTCTGTGAGCCGGCAGAGGAAGCTTTTGCCTCCGTAAGAAGCGCATTGCCGCAATCTTCGGAAGAGCCATCCACCAGGACAAGCAAATCCATATGACCGCTGCGCAGAATCCATTGCGCTTCCGTCGCAGACGGCGCAGACGTCACCTGATAGCCGGCATTCGTGAGTACCGCAAACAACGAATCTCGAATCGCTGGTTCGGCTGCGAAAAGTAACAGGTTTTCTAGGGAAGGCACCGGTGGAGTTTCCTTACCCGCAGGAGTTAGAAGTCTTCTGTGCATCCGCGGGGAGAAGGAAGTTTACCGCAAAAGCGTCGCAGATGCTCGGTGGGAGGTGGACGATAATCAGCCCAATCAGTACTTGCGAAGGACGCCGATGACCCGGCCCTGAATCTTCACATCGCTGGCCGAAACCATGATCGGACCCATGTCCGAATTCGCGGGTTGCAAACGCACCTTACCCGATCCCTCTCGGTAAAAGCGTTTCAAGGTTGCTTCTTCGCCGCCAACAAGAGCAACGACAATGTCGCCGGCGTTCGCAACCTGGGTCTGCTCACAAACCACAAAGTCACCGTCCATAATGTGATCCTCAATCATGGAGGTCCCCTTCACTTGAAGCACGAACGAGTTGCCTCCGCGCGCGAAATCTCCCAGAGAGAGTGTCTCGCGTTCCTCCACCGCTTCCAACGGCCGGCCGGCGGCAATTCGCCCTACAAGGGGCAATTCCTGGATGCGGCGCTCGATCACTTGCTCTTTCACCGGCTTGGGCAACTGCACGATCTCAATGGAACGGCTCTGATTATAGCCCCGGCGGATGAAGCCCTTTTTTTCAAGCGTGGAGATATGTTTGTGAACGGTGGCCAGTGAAGTGAGCTTCATACCTTTGCCAATCTCTTCAAAGCTGGGTGCGTAACCATGCCGCGTTTCGAAGGAAACCAAGTAATCAAGAACTTCTTTTTGACGTTTTGTCAGGGCCATCAGAACCTCCACATCAAGCGGGGGGCGCTCAGCGCCACTGTCGCTTGGATCTGCATATGCCGTGCGGAAAGAATGGGCACGATCGACCTGCTCCACTCTAGGCGAAAAGAAAGCGAACGTCAAGTAGTGATTTGGAAACCTTTATGCCACTCGTACTCTAGCCCGGTTTTCCATTCTGTGCTCTCATCTGGAAAGACCCCTCATGCCTACGCCACAGCTGAATATTCGTTCCGCTGGAGTAACCGCCTCCGCCACCCTTTCCCTGCTGGGAAGTGCTTCTGCCCTGTTGGTCTGGGGCTGGTTCTTTCAAGGGTTGGTCGCTTTGCCCCGCGATGCCCATGGCAGACAGGCTTATCAATCACACCCCATTGCATTCTTCAGCCTGGCTCTGGTGCCGCCAATTTTGATCGCCATGGGACTTCGTATGGGTGTGGGCCTGTTTCAGTTGAAGCCGTGGGATCTCGAACCAAGAACCATGCGCGACGCAAAACATCATGCAGTTCCTTTACCTTCTGCTCTTCCTGCTCCTGACGGTGCTCGCCTGGCGCCTTTTGTTCGGCGCATCGTACGGCGTCTTCTGTGTCGCGTCGCTCGCGATTCCCTTGAGTGCTCCGAGCGGCCCATGGCCGCTCCTGTCGCTTTCGCGCTTCGGCCTTGTCGTGTTTCCGTTCTTTCTCGTACTCGGCAGCATTGAGCGCCGATGGCTGCGAGTCGGACTGCTTCTGGTATCCGCGACGTTGCTCATCCTCTCCACTGTGCAGTGGGCCACGTGGCGGTGGGTGGCGTAGACGGCCGAATGTGCATGGTCTGCGGGCGCGGAAGTCTCGGTTGCCGGATTGCCGCGACGGCTGACGTCGAGTGAAGCGCATCGCTCTAGCCGGTTGTCTCTCGGTGGCGTTGACAGCGGCCGTCTGGGGCGTGATGCGTGTTGGCTGGTACGCCGACAAGCAGATCGTCGACACGGGCGTGTATCAGCGCTACGGCGACCAGATAGCTCACGAGCACCGTATCCCGTACCGCGACTTCCAGCTCAGTACCCCCGGGTGCGCTGCCCGTGTTTGTCATCCCCTCCCTCTTGGAGCCGCATGACTACCCCCGCTCGTTCGAGGTGCTAATGGCTGTTTGCGCCGCCGCAGCGGTCTTCGCTGTGGCGTTAATCGCGGGGCGGGGGGCGGCGCTGCGTGGCCGGGCTTGCGCCGCTCGCGCTCGGGTCAATGGTGATGTCGCGCTTCGACTTCTGGCCGGCGGCGTTGGTCGCGCTCGCGCTCGCAGCGCTCCTATGGTCACGCATCGTCCTGTCGGCCGTTCTTCTCGGGACGGCAGTCGCGGCGAAGCTCTGGCCGGTGATCTTGGTCCCGCTCGTCATCGTATGGTTGATTCGCAACCGTGGGAAGCGTGCAGCCGCGGTCTGGTCTGCCGTCGCCGCAGCCGTCGTGGCAGCCTGGTTCCTGCCGTTTGCCGTGCTGTCGCCAGGAGGCGTAGAACACAGCTTCCGCGAGCAATTGTCGAGACCGCTCCAGATCGAGAGCCTCGGCGGTGCGATCCTCCTCGCAGCGCACCAGGTCTTCCCGACGACCCTCCACATGGTGCATTCCTATGGCTCGCAGAACCTGATCGGAAGCGGTGCCCATTTCACGACGGTCGCGACAACTCTGGTTGAAGTTGCTGCGTACATCACGATCGTCGTGATCTTCGCTCGCGGTCGAGCCGGCGACGAGCAGTTCCTGCTCGCGGGCGCAGCGGTTGTCGTCGTGGCGATCGCCTTCGGGAAGGTCTTTTCACCGCAGTTTCTGATCTGGTTGATTCCGCTTGTCCCGCTCGTGCGTGGACGGCGGAGCGGATTGGTGGTCCCGCTGTTCGCCAGCGCACTTGTCCTCACACAGCTGTATTTCCCGGGCCACTACTGGGAACTCGTCGACTTCCGCTGGCAACAGACGGTCAATGTTCTTGCCCGCGATCTCGTTGTCGTTGCGCTCGCAGTGGTACTCGCCTGGCCGCGCGAAGACCACGAGGGGCTCGCGGGACGTTCGAACGTCTCTTGAGACGCGTGCTCAACTTGGGGAGCGGCAAAGCCGAGATCACTACGCTTGCGTCGGAGCCGATCTTTGTCTGCTCCTATTTGCGGGCCATCGGAGTGGTTCCAGTCGATGCTCCGATACCCGTATAGTGGAGCACGGGTTCTCGAGCAGCCGAGCAGCGAGCTGCTTCTCCTTCTCCAGTGCCCGGCGTGCGCGGGCCTGCTCCGAGACGAGACCGATGCCCTTCGCTGCAGCTTGTGCGGCGATGTCTATGCGGTTGACGCGTCGGGTCGACCGGACCTGCGGTCGCGGCGATCGCTGGAGCGCGAATTGCGGCTCGTCGTCGATCCGGACCCCGTCTACCTGCCGCGCGAGCTCCTCCGTCCGAGCACGGAGCCCGGGCTCGATCCGGCCACTGTCGACATTCCTCTTCGTCTCGATCCCGCGTCTGATCACGTATTTCCCGCGCGCTCGTGAGCCGGGGGCGCCGATGCTCGATCTCGCTTGCGGGTCGGCCCACCATCGCCGGTTTGCGAGGCGACGGGTCATCGCTACATCGGCGTCGACATGGCCGAGTCGATGCGAGAGGCGACCGTGCTCGCCGACGGCCGCTTCCTGCCGTTCCGAGACGGCGCCTTCGGCTTCGTGCTCTCCGTCGCGACCCTCGAGCACATCCCACATCCAGAGTTGATGGTCCGGGAGATCCACCGTGTGCTCGAGCCCGGTGGTCGCCTCGTCGGAACGGCCGCATTCCTCGAGCCCGAGCACGACGGCAGCTACTTCCACATGTCGAGGCTCGGCGTCGAGCGCGTCCTGCGCGACGCCGGCTTCGAGGTCGTCGTCGTCGCGCCGGTACCGGGATGGAGCGTGCTCGACGCACAGGCGCGGATGAGCCTCTTCCCTCACCTTCCCGGTCGCGTGTCGCGGGCGCTCGTCGCGCCGGTCAAGGCGCTCCACGTCGGGTGGTGGCGAGTCGGTGAGCGGATACGTGGCACGGAGGGCTCGTCGGAACTGAAGCGGGTCCTTTCGACTGCGGGCGCGATCTGCTTCGTGGCCGACAAGGTTTGAACCCGGGTTCGCAGCATCCGTCCGACACTCGTAGACTCGAGCGCGTGGAGGGGCGCGCCATCGGATTGCACGCGTCGGCCGGCGCTGTCATTCGCTCGGTCACCGCACGCGTCCACGCTGTGTCGGCACCGATTGCGATCTTCTTCTGGAGCCGCCTGCTGATCTGGGCGACAGCCGTGTACGCCTGGATCTGGTTCGAGCCTCGAGTCGGCAATCCCGTGAGAGATCTCGGCTACGTGACCGAGATCTGGGCCCGCGCCGACGCCAGCTGGTTCGTAGCCATCGCCGAGCACGGGTACCAACGAAACGGCTCCGCAGCGTTCTACCCGCTCTATCCGTTGGCCATCGGGGCTCTCGGGCGTGCGTTCGCCGGCTACTACGTCACCGCCGGCATCGTGATCTCGCTCGCCTCGTGCCTCGGCGCATTCCTGCTGCTGTACCGGCTGGCGCTGCCTCGGCTCGGTGCCGAGGGCGCCCGGCGTGCGGTGCTCTACCTGGCTCTGTTCCCGATGTCGCTCTACCTCCAGGCTGTCTACAGCGAATCGCTCTACCTCGTCTGTTGTCTGGGCGCTTTCGTGCTTGCCGAACGACGCCGCTGGTTGAGCGCCGGAGTCGTGGTCGGCCTTGCGATGTTGACGCGGGTCGCGGGCGTTGCGTTGCTCCCACCGATCGTCCTGTTGGCCTGGCGCTCGCCGGAGCGGAAGCGGGCACTGCTCAGCCTGGCCGTCGCTCCGGTCTCGCAGCCCTCTACCCACTCTGGCTTCAGGTGAAGCTCGGCGCGCCGCGCGCCGCCTTTTCGAGCCAGGCAGGCTGGGGGCGCCACCTGTCCGTCGCCGGACCGCTCGCCGGGCTCTGGCACGGCGCGCATGCCGCCTGGACTCGGCCTTGGACGACTCGCGAGCCAAGGAGGGCCGCACGCCTCTCACAACCTCGAGAACCTTGCGTTCCTCGTCGTCTTCCTCTGGCTCGGTGTGGAAGCGTGGAGGCGATTCGGCGCCCCGTACGGCCTGTTCGTCCTCGGAAGCCTCGCGATTCCCCTCAGCGCTCCCACTGTCGGTTACCCGCTCCTGTCGATGCCGCGCTTCTGCCTCCCTCTCTTTCCTGCCTTTCTGGCCCTAGCCGCGGTCGCCCATACAACGCGTCGCGACCGGATAGTCCTCGTGGTCAGCTCTGTTCTCCTCGCGGTGTCGATCGTCGAGTGGTCGGCGGGCCAATGGGTCTCGTAGCGCCGGGCGCATGGTGGGGTGCTCCTTCCACGTTCATCGCGGTGCTCGCCGCCGGGCTTGCGTTGTTCGCCGCCGGCTGTGGTGGCGGCGCCGTCACGGCGCCGAGCGAAAACCCGGGCGTGTTCATCACCCGGATCCTCAGCGACGGATCAACGGCCAGTGGAGCCGCGAGTGGACGGAGCTCATCCCGGGCACCAGAAGCTGATCACCGTCGCATTACGTGACGTGCTCGCGGTCGATCGACAAGAACATCGCCACCGGCAAGGAGTCTTCCACGTGCTCGCGGTCGACGACCAGGCGATCCATGTCCGCGGCGTTCCGCAGCGCACGTCGAAGCTCGTGACCATCAACGTCCGCCAGAAGGGCACGTCGCCCGGGCTCACGTACCGGCTGCACGCCGTCGCCGTCGGCGACCGGTGGACGTGGATCCTCGGCGACCGCTTCCTCAGCCAGCTCGCCCGCGGCCGCTGCCTCGACGGCACGCGGCTCAGCTCTACGACGAGCCGGGGCGGTGTGACATGCGCGGCGTGAGCTCGCGCCGGGACGCCGTCATCACCGCCGTCCTCGGCGTCGTCCTCTTCCTCCTCTGCGCCCTCCTCGCACGGCGGCCCGCTCGCCTCGGGGTCGTTCGGCGACATCTACGAGTACCGGATCTACCAGCTGCACATGGCGCCGGCCTCTGGCCGTACCACGACTTCTTCGACGAGTACGCGCCGCTCGCACAGCCCCTGTTCTACGTGGTCGGCTGGTTACCGGGGAGCTACGCCCACGCCTTCCGCTGGACGATGGTCGCCTTCGGCGCAGGCACGCTCGTCCTTCTCGTCGCGTCGCTCGTGTCGCTCGGCGCGTCGCGGCGCCGGCTCGCGATCGCGGCGGCGACCGTCGGCGTCTCGCCCCTCCTCCTCGGCCAGTCCGCGTTCAACGAGTTCGACTTCTGGCCCGCGCTGCTCACCTCCGCCGCGCTGCTCGCGATGATCCGGCGCCGGTGGCGGACGGCCTACGTCCTGCTCGCGCTTGGGGTCCGGCGAAGACGTATCCGATCGTCCTGCTGCCGCTCCTGCTCATCGAGACGTGGGAGAGCGGCGGGCGGGGAGCTCGTGAAGCGCGGGCTCGTCTGGTTCGCGGGTGCGCTCGTCGTCGTGCATCTCCCGTTCGCGACCGTCGGCCCGGGCGGCCTGCGCTTCAGCTAGGGTGCAGCTGAAGCGCGGCCTCGAGGTCGAGAGCCTCGGCGGCGGCTTCCTGCTGGTCCTCAACCGCCTGGGGATCCACCACGTCGCTTGAAGTCGGCGCCGCCTGGGCAGACCGAGGTCGCGGGCGGCGCCGCAAACGCGATCGCGAGCGTGACGACGTCGTCAGCCTGGCCGCGGTCGCGCTCGTCGTCTGGCTCTGCTGGCGTCGCCGGCCGGATCCGCTGATCGCAGCGGCGGCCACGGTCGTCGGCTTCGTCGCCTTCGCCAAGAGCTTCTCGCCGCAGTACGTCGACTGGCTGGTTCCGCTCGTCCCCGCGGCGGGAGCTCTCGCCTCCGGCCTCTTCCTCGTCATCCTCGGGCTGACGCGCGTCGACCTCCCAGCGGTTCCTGCACACGCACGGTGGGCCCGAACGGCGCGCACTACAAGGACGTCCTCACGTGGTGGGTAGCTCAATTAGT
>CAWIUU010000024.1:0-216070 GCA_963839315.1 Candidatus Acidiferrales bacterium | reverse complement strand
GTTCATCTTTGCCCCGTTGCATTGACGATCACGGCTCGCTCGTAATCTATCGGTCTGCTTCAGTCCGACCCGTCCATCTCTTCGATCTGTACTTCGACCACGATTAGTAATTCAAACTCCCTTTGCAGGGAGCGGGATGCCCCATCATGTTGGCGACGTTCTACTTCACGCCATGTCCGGTTCCGAGCTGTCCCGCATACGAACCGAATTCTAAAAGAGGGTGAATACTCACAGCCATTCCGCCACATCCAGTCACCGAACCGCCATGCGGCGACCCATCGCTACCTTGGCGATACTTTTGTGTCGACGCATCGCTAGGTGCTTGTACCGACGTCTCCAGTCAGGATGGACATGCGCCGCTGCTTGGGCCGCTTCCAGCAACAAGAACCGCAACAAGGAATTGCCTTGCTTGGTGACGTGCCCCAATCGCTGCTTGCGAGCACTGTAGCCCTCACACGGGATCATGCCCACTTCCATGCCACTGTCGAGTTCCGACGATCTACAGTAGGGAGGGCCGTAATCGGCCCGACACCAGGATGCGTCATTAGTCGCATCGCCTCGGGCGGGGTGTGGGTCTCTTCCTGGCTTCCCGAAACCCGCATCCTTGCTACCCCCCTCCGCCTCAACCCAGAGCTCGGCTACTTACCGACAGGTCGGGGTCGTTCATTCAGATGGCTTTGCACTTGACCTTTTGACTTGGATTTCAACAAGTACGAGTGGGTAAGCAGCGCGACCGGCGTCTCCCCCACGCCGGTCGTCTCGATCACCGTGTGGACCCCAAAGGATGTGCAAGAACTCCGGAGTGCTAGCTTATGACTGGGTTAAAACGGGGGCAGGTCACGCTCATTGACAACGAGGCGGGTCAGAGTCAGACTCCCCGACATGAGACTGACTATACTTTTCCTCTTGGCATCCGTATTGTTCCCGGCAGTAACTCCAGCGCAGGCTCCTGTGTTCGAGTTTACGAAGGTAGAAAGCGCGATGAAGTTTGATGTGGAGGCATCGGTGGCTATAGTCGGCAAGTTCGACAAGTGGGACGCCACTGTAACATTCACGTCGCCGGAACTTTCGACAGCCGTTTTGGACATCAAGATTCAGGCTGCCACAGTGGATACCGGAAGTGGAATGAAGAACGGCAAACTGAAAAGCAAAGATTTCTTCGATGTCGACAACAATCCTTTGATCACGTTTCACTCAACGAAGGTTGAACAAACTGGTCCCGATACGGTCGTATTCGATGGCGACTTCACGATACGAGGAGTAACCAAGCAGGAGAAGCTTATGTTTGCGATTAGCGGCAAGGGGACAGGCACTGGCACGGTTAAGGGGACAATGGCCTTCGACCGTAAAGACTACGGGATGAACAAGGGAATTCCGCTTGTCAAAATTGCCGACCGTGTCGAGGTCACCGTCGACCTCAAAGGGAAACGAGTCAGCGGGCCTTCGGTGGTCTTTAAGCAATAGCCACGCCGCGTAAAGAATCGTAACGAACGTGCCAATCATCAACACATATGAATCGAAGCTGCGTCCGTTATGTATTCCATAGTAGCCGTGCGTCCCGATTAGTTCAGATTACCGGACATCGTACCAGAACTTTTCCGGTAAGCATTAATCAGTTGAGATTGTTTGTGCAGGGGATGGATGTGACTCACATAGTGCAGGATATGCCATGGCCTGCGCTGTCAGATCCCCGCGTACCATGCGTACCCATCTTCTGCCCCCAACGCACCGGAGCCCAAGCCTTTGCCGAACTGTTTGAGGTTATCAGTGATCGTGAGGCGGTTGATGTATTTGACGTTCTTGTAGCCGAGTTGTCGAGGAACGCGCATGCGCAAAGGTCCGCCGAATGGCACGGGCAACTCGCCGCCGTTCATACCGTAGCTGACGAGGGTCTGCGGGTGCAACGCCTCAGCCATGTCGATGCTATCCCATGCCTCTGGTTGGATCGAGCGGTACACAACGTATCGGGCCTGGGGCAGCGTCCCCACCAGTTCCAGGATGTGTGAGAGTGGAACGCCTGTCCATTCGGCAATATATGTCCAGCCTTCTTCACAGCCGATCATCGTGATTTGGGTGCGGGCGGGCAGGCTCTTGAGTTCAGCAACCGAGAAGGAGGCCGGGCGGGCGATCATGCCATCAACGACCAGACGCCAGTCCACAAATGCCACGCTCTGAAAGCGCTGGAACTCTTCGCCCAAGGGATCGACGGGATTTGCAAACGGATCTTTGGAGATCTGGCTTTGAGAAAACTCACGCGCCAGAGTGTGGCGAGTCAATACCCGCTGCGCAGCATAGGTAAGTGTTTCGCCGGGCCCGTAAATGCCTCCCGAATCCGGCGGGATGAGTCCATATCGCCCGGCGAGCTTTGCAGCCACGGCCAGTCCGGAAACACCCGCGGTGGCCGCGAGCCCGGTGGTAATGATTTGACGTCGAGAGAGCTTGTTCATACTCGCTCCTGAGGCTCGGTGACGCGGCCACTGATCATGGCGCGCATTCGATTTCGGAATCCGGCAAGTACAACCATCAGCACATGAATCAGAAGGAACGCCACCAGAAATCCTGTCACGAAGAAGTGTATGGTGCGCGCGGATTGGTGGCCACCCAGAACCGTGGCCGGAGCTAGGGATTCGAAGGCCGGTGACATCGCCAGACCCGTCCAGATGATCAACGGAAAACATAGGAAAATGACAACCAGATACGTCAGGCGCTGCAACACGTTATACGACCAGGCTTCTTTCGCACTCGGTCGCTCGAAACGCAGGTGCTGGGCAATGGAAATTCCAAGCCGTTTGGGCGAGAGGTCAGAACGAGCGGGAAGCAAATTCCGTCGGAAATGCCCTCCGAAGAATCCGAAGGCCACGTAAAGTAAACCGGTTCCAACCGCAATCCAAGCAGATTGGAAATGGAGATAGCGGCTCCAGCCATTCTGATCGGGAAGCACGTAACCATACCCGGTGGGAACGCTGGACCGAGAGGATGGAATCGGGATCGTGAATAAGGGGCGAGTATTTATGTTGCCGGTCTCTCCCCAATAAAACCGTGGGTGAGAGATGAGAATTTCCACTCCGGTCACGAGCAAGGCCAGGAAGGATAAGACGGTAAGCCAGTGCGTGACGCGAACGAAGAGAGAGTGACGAGGACTAATCGTTTCTGCCATTCGCGAAAGTGTATCAATTGCGCATGCGTTGTGCACGGGATATCCGCGGAACTCTAGACGCAATTTGATTCCGCGTAACTTGCTGAGAGGAATGGCCCGCCCGGAGAATCCGGCTTACAGGCTCGTCCGCCATATTTTCGTGACTTGCTGGACCTTCCCGTTAAACGTCCGCGCCGATGGGCGTCTGGCCTTGACACCAGTTGGCCCCGATGTAAACGCAGAGCCAATATCTGAGATCTCAGTCCAGGCATGACCAAAAGGAAATAGATCATCCTCGGTGTACTGACGATAGTCATCGGTCTCCTGGTGGCGATGATTCTGACGGCCTTCGCGTGTTTTTACATCATGGATAAGACCAACGGAACCATTGTCTCGTCTGGAATGACGCGCCGGTACCTGCTGTACGTGCCGAAAACTTACGACCGGTCGGAAGCAACGCCATTGCTCATCAGCATCCATCCCGCGGCGACGTGGCCTTCAGTTGAAATGCACATCAGCCGTTGGAACGATCTGGCCGAGCAGTATGGGTTCCTTGTCGTTTATCCGGCTGGAAGTGGCGCTTTTTTTGGAGGGCTCGGTCCAGGTCCACTTGTCTTCCCGGGGAGCAACGGGACGTCCGATTTATTTCCGATTTGATCGACAAGCTGGAAGCTGAGTACAACATCGATGCAAACCGCATCTTTGCCGACGGAATGTCAAATGGCGGAGGCATGGCGTTTGAGTTGTCGTGCGAACTATCCGACCGGATCGCGGCCGTGGGATTGGTGGCGGCCGCACAAGAGCAGTCTTGGGATTGTCGGGATTCCAAGCCGGTGCCCACGGTGGCATTTCACGGCACGGCCGACAAGTTTGCCCCCTACCTGGGCGATCCATCGGCCGATCGCCCCCAAACCGTTTGCGAATATTCCGGATTGGGCCGCCCATGTGGCGCAACGAAACCAATGCAAAGGTGGCCCAACCAACACTCGAATCTCTCCGAGCGTCCGCCGTCTCGCTTACACGAACTGCGCTGAGAATGCCGACGTGATTCTATATACGATTGAGGGTGGAGGCCACACCTGGCCGGGGGGCAAGCACCTAGCGGAATGGATCGCTGGCCGCACGACCGATGAGATCAACGCCAGCACGGTGATATGGGAGTTCTTCGTCCAGCATCCGCTTGGACCGAAGTAACGCCAGAGGACTTTGCGGGTGACGAACTGAAGTTGCTTTTATTCAACAGGTTCTGGGGAATCCGGCTTACAGGCTCGCCCCCATAATTTCGTAACTTTGCTGGACCTTCCTGTTTTTGAGTCATTGGCACGGGGGTGTGCCCCGGCAGTGCTGCCCAGGGCAATCGTGTGTCCCAGGTCATTGACTCTGAGAACGGGGAGGACATAGTATCGCGGCAGGTGCGCTCCAACCTCAGGTATTCCGTCCTTCAGATAGGAGAAACGACAATGCTGCACCGCCCCTGGCCGATTTTGGTAATCGCACTTTCCGTCCTGCTTTTGGCGTGTTCCAGCGCGCCCCCCACCTCTCAGAGTGATCAGAGCTTTACCGACGCGAGAAACAACTTCAAAACCTCGGATTTCAAGGCCGCGTTAAGGAATCTGGACAAGGTAATCAAGACGTCTTCTAATGAATCGCAACGCCAGCAAGCGGTGGTACTGCGCACGGTGCTGGTGACGGCGCTGGCCGACGCCAACAAACAAATGGCAGAAGCCTATTACATTGGGGCAAAGCAGCCTGCCGCCCAGTCGCGCTCGGGGTCGTACTACAAAATGCGCTCGGACTACTACAAGACGGCGCGCTCGTTCCTGATGGATGGGATGCAGTCTGTGATGGATCAGCGGTCGAAGTTGAGCGGAAACCCCCTGATCATCGAGGTCGTGTTTCCGGGGTTTACGGGAAACAATGCAGCCATGACGAAGATCAAAAGCGGCCAATCGTTTTCGGATAATGACCAGTTGAATGCCGAACAGCAGGCGATACGCGACTCCCTGGCAGCCGTACTATCATCCGTCGCCGGAGCCGCGAAGGATCCCAATAAAGGTCAGCAGATTTACAACAGCGGCAAGGTTGAAATTGATTCGCGCGTTTACCTTATCGAACTGAGCAACAGCTTTCTGCAGAGTGGCGCGATGTTTGACTGGCGTGGGCTGAATGAGCCGGATCATATGCGGACAGTGAATGAAGTGGTACGCGGCGACTTGGATGTTGCGCAGAAGTTGTTGGCCGCGAAGCCAGACAAAGATATGGAAGCGCGCGTCAAGAAGATGCTGTCGGACTGCGATAAAGCGGACAAAAAGAAAGTCTCGTAAGCTGGTCCACAGACAGCGTGACGCATAGGAATTGGCGTACAGATAAGCATTGCGGTTACCGGCGGCGAAGGGCCACGGCCCGTGCGGTTCTTCGGCGCTAAGAAACTTTCCACCTTCCATTTCCTCGATGCTAGAATTGGCAACTCTGGCCGGTGGGAGGTGTCCAATGAGCCGGCGTGGGCCCTGGTTGCTATCACTTCTGTTGGTTCTTTTCCTGTCGTGCAGCATAGTCGCGCAAGAACCCTCGGATATTGTCGAGGTGACGGGAGCGGTGTTTTCCGAGGAGGGCAAACAGCGGCTTGAAAATGTAATGGTTAACCTATGCGACCCCAGCGGGAATCTGATCCAGCAAGGCGCTACATCGCTCGGCGGGGTTTTTGCCTTTCGAGGTTTGCGGCGAAACGAATATGTCTTGAAATTTTCGGCTGATTCTTATCAGCCGGCGGAAGTTCGCGTCAATCTTCAATTCGGGCCGCAGCGCGCAACCTACGTTTATCTGAAACGAATTCCCTCCAAATTAGACAAATCGGCGAATCTGCCTAGCGTTTCCAGTCACGAGTTGGCGATACCGGAGGCGGCTCGTGAACTCCTCGTCTCTGGCCGGAAGAAGCTGTATCGCGAAAACAATCCACAAGGTGCTTTGGATGATTTTCTTCGCGCTCGGGAGAAGGCTCCCGGCTCCTACGAACTGGATTATGAGATAGGAATGGCCTACCTCAGGCTCGGACAGAATGAAAAAGCACAGGATTTTTTTGTAAAGTCCATCGCTCTTAGCAAGGGTAACTATGGCGAAGCCGAGGTTGCCCTGGGGACGCTGCTAGTGGACCAAGGTGAACTAACCAGCGGCGAAAAGAGAATTCAGCGAGGGCTTCAATTGAATCCAAGTTTGTGGATGGGATACTACCAGCTGGCGAGGCTCGAACTCGTTCGCGGACAACTTCAGGAAGCTGAAGTGGACGCCGAGCAGTCTCGTTCCCTGGCCCCGAGCGCCGCAATGAACTACCAGCTTCTCTCCGTCATACATCTTCGCGAAAAGAAGTATCGCTCCCTGTTACAAGACATCGACATGTACCTGGAGCTCGACCCGAATAGCGCCGCCGGGCAGCGTGCCCGAAGTGTTCGAGATCTGGTGGTTCAAGAAATCAAGAAAGAAGAAGCGCAGCAGAGTCACCCCTCAGACACGAAAGATCCGGGGTAATTTCGCTCTGAGTGACATTGGCGCAGTACAATGCGCGGTGATTTCACACCCGGAAGACCGGTTCCAGGGAAGAAATTTTGCTTTTCAGTCCCGCCAGCTCTGCGGCACTCAGTTCTGGAAGCGGCGTTGACGCGAGTTCCACGGCCATATCGAAAATATGTTCGTCACCCGGGGGGACTGCGGCAGTCACGTCCTGGTTTAAAGTGAATCGCAGCGCCAACCGAGCCATCTCCTGATCGTCGATCGGCTGATACCAACACTTGGGGTACTTGCGATCACTTTCTTTCACTTCTTTGGGCCACTTGCCAAACGCCAGCGCCTTTAGAGCCATGCGCGCCATACCCTTCGATTTCGCTTTACTGAGGATTTGCGGGCCGAAGCCGCCATTTTCCCAGGCGTTGACATTTACCGGGAATAAGACGCTGTCCAGTTCCAAAGCGTCCATCAGATGCAGCGCGGCCGGCGCATTATGCGCGGAGAAGCCTACATGCCGCACCTTGCCTTCTTTCTTGGCCGCAAAAAACGTTTCCGCAGCCCCGCCGGGAGCGAGGATTTTATCCACGTCCTCCATTGAGCTGACGGCGTGAAACTGATACAGATCGACGTGATCCGTGTGAAAGCGCTGCAAGCTGCGCTCCAACTCCGCGCGCGCACCTTTCGCATCGCGGCTCATCGTTTTCTCCGCGAGGAAAACCTTGCTGCGATACGGTCGTAAGGCTTCACCCAGTTTGGTTTCCGCTTCACCATTGAAATATGATGGCGCGCAGTCGAAGTAATTTACGCCACGGTCGTACGCCTCCGCAACACGGTGCGAAGCCACTTCCTGCGGGAGACCGCAAACCACAATCCCGCCCATGACGATAATCGAGAGGTCAATTCCATTTTTGTAAGGACGCCGGGGCAGTGTTGTCGCCGTCGCACCAAAGGCGGCCGACGCTGTCAAAGCTGCCGCAGCGCCAATAAACTCGCGACGATCCATCGGTTGATTCCCCCCTGACGCATTTTAATCCTCAGAAATGTCGCATGCAATAAAAGCGCTGCGCCTTTGCTCGATTTGTCGTTCCTGAGACATGCGGGCTCGAACTGGAGAGCATCAGCGCCCCGAAAACGGCTTGATTTTAGAGATCGCAAGACGCGGAGTATGATCCGGGCGGGACAAATCTGTGATTCAGCTACTTTTTGAAATCAATGATCGCAGTTTCCGTTTGCCGCTCAACTTCGATCCACCATGAGCGGCCTCGGCCTAAGCTCGACTTGTGGCAAAATGAGGAATGGCGACTACGGAACAGCCGCTCACCTCAGGGACAGCCGCCTTCCAGTTCTCGGGATTTCGCCTCTATCAGATTGCGCGCTTTTGCATTGTGTTTTGCACGGAAATGCAGTCCGTCGCCGTGGGCTGGCAAGTCTACGAAATTACCCATCGCCCACTCGATCTGGGCCTCACCGGCTTGGTGCAGTTCCTTACCCGGTGTATTGCTGTTTCTGGTGGCCGGTCACATTACGGACCGGTTCAACCGACGCCGCCTTTTGACCCTTTGCTACGTGGGATTTGCGGTTTCTTCC
This sequence comes from Candidatus Acidiferrales bacterium, assembly GCA_963839315.1. Lineage (GTDB taxonomy): Bacteria > Acidobacteriota > Terriglobia > Acidiferrales > UBA7541 > Acidiferrum. Next base: position 207,849 of record CAWIUU010000024.1, on the reverse strand, counting down.
ACACTGTTGCTCTTGCTTGCCCTGAACGCAGAGAAATTGCACCGCACAGGATCCGTCGCACCCATCTTTGCAGTTTTTTTCTCGTTGGGGCCATCCGAAGCTTTAGCATGCCGGCCAGCCGCGCGCTTCTACCGCAACTTGTGCCGGAAGAGCAATTCCAAAATGCAGTGGCGTGGAACTCCAGCATTTTTCAGTTCGCCACCATTCTCGGCCCGGCGATGGGAGGACTCCTTTACGCATTTTTTCGCGGCCCCGCAGCAGTCTATGCGACAGCAGCAGCAGCCGGAACCCTGGCCGCACTTGTGACGCTTCGCATTCATACGCAATGGCAACCGCGTCCGCGCGAGCCGTTCGCACTAAAGACAGTTTTCGCCGGCTTCCATTACATTTGGGAGCACAAAGTTGTTTTTGGCTCGATTTCGCTCGACCTGTTCGCGGTGCTATTGGGCGGCGCCGTAGCGCTTCTGCCTGTGTACGCAAAAGAAATCCTGAGCACCGGGCCGTGGGGACTCGGCCTGCTGCGGAGCGCGCCGGGAATTGGAGCGGCGGTCATGGCACTCCTTCTGGCTTATCAGCCGATCCGCAAGCGTGCGGGAGCTACGATGTTGTGGTGCGTCGCAGGATTTGGCGTCTTCACTATGATCTTTCGGATTTTCACGTAGCCTGCCGCTTTCCCTGCTCTCCCTGTTTTTTGTCGGCGCCGCGGATATGGTAAGCGTGGTGGTTCGCGGCGTCCTCATCCAGATTGAGACGCCAGACGCGATGCGGGGTCGCGTGAATGCTGTGGACATGATCTTTATCGGCGCTTCCAACGAGCTGGGCGAATTTGAATCGGGTCTCGCCGCGCAATGGCTGGGAGCAGTCCCCGCCGTCGTGTTGGGTGGCGCGGGGACGATTCTTGTTGTGCTACTTTGGGCCTGGCTTTTCCCGGAATTGCGCCGTGCCGACTCCCTTATGCGTACGCGGGCCTAGTGTCTACCTGTGATGCCGATGTGTGGGCCTTCTGCCAGCAATTAGTGATGGTCGTGATCGTGAGGAGGCTCCGCCGACGTTGCCCCGGCTGCGCACTCGGAACCAAGTGGAACGGCGGCAGACCGCAGGCGCTAATTCTGCTTTCACCGAGGGCGGGATTTTGTCGGCGTTTTTCACCAGCACGCTAACCTGCCACATTTGCTTCTCGCTCAGTCGTTCTTTAAACCCCGGCATCCCCGTCATCCGAATTCCGTTCGCGACTTTCCAGTAGGTTTCCCAAGCCTCGTCGTCCGTGACTCCCATACCCTGGAAGAGTTGTGGAGGCTTTGGGAACATCCCTGCGGCAATCACGGTCTTCGGCTCCCCGGGTAGTCCATGGCAGACAGCGCAATGGTCCTTATAGACCTTGGCACCGGCCAGAAAGTTGGGTTCATCTTCTGCCACTTGTGGATTGGGATGGGGCAACTTCTCCAGGTAGCTTGTGCAGAGCCATATTGGCGAGCTTTGCGCTCAAAAGGCATTTCTGGCGACGAGACGGCCACCGGCGCCTGGCCACTGGAGAAGTACAAATAGGCCCCGACAAAAACGAGTATAAATCCCAGCAAGAATTCCTATGATGATCCCCTTGGCCATCTTCATTTTCCCCTTTGAAGCTGAGATCTTTTTGTGTACTCGGCGTGGTGCTCAGAAGCACTGCTAGTGTACGACGTACTAAGGGTTTATGCATCGGCCTTTTGTGCTATCGTCAGTCAAAGGAGCCGGTCGAAAACTAAGGATTACCGGTAACCATTTCTCCGTCGGGGACGTCCAATTTAATGGATATCCCTACGTCTCATTAGTTCGGTACGGAGAATCTCCCGCCATCACGCTTACTGGCGAGTCGGGGTCCTATCCGCGATTCGCTCGCCCCGTGCGGCTTCAATATAGAGGAGTTTTTGGGAATGGCCCCTTACGACACAGTGGATGCGCAGCAAACACGCGCCGCTTCAACATCTTCAGTTTCCTCCTTCGCAGCCTCGATCCTCAGGAAGCCGATGGTGGATCTGGCTGCTCGTCATTGCTGTAATCGCGGCGGGAATATGGTACTTACGCGACCGTGGATCACAAGCGGCCTCTTCGGCGGCCGGAGCCGGCGGGGCGACCGGCAGGGAAGGGCGGCCCCGGCGGCGCGCCTGGCAGTTTCGTTGTGCCCGTTGTAGTGGCCACAGCCACGAAGGGTGACCTTCCTGTCTTCTACAATGGCTTGGGCACGGTTACGGCTCTGAACACGGTAACTGTGCGTACGCGCATTGATGGCGAACTCATCAATGTTTCCTTCAAAGAAGGCCAGTTCGTGAAGCAAGGTGACCTGCTGGCGGAAATCGATCCGCGTCCCTATCAAGTTCAGTTGGAACAAGCCCAAGGTCAGTTAGCGAAAGACTGTGGCAGCCCGCAAGGATGCTGAAGTCAATCTGGAGCGTTTCAAGCTGTTATTTAAGGAGGGAGTGATCCCGCAGCAACAATTGGACACGCAAGCCTCCTCCGTCGGCCAGTTCGATGGTGCCATCCAGACAGACCAGGCCAACATCGATAATGCGAAGCTGAATATCGCGTATTGCCGGATTACCGCGCCGATCAGCGGGCGCGTAGGCCTGCGGCTTGTCGATTCAGGAAACATGGTTCATGCCTCCGATGCCAATGGCCTGCTTGTCATCACTCAGGTACAGCCGATTGCCGTGATTTTCAGTTTGCCGCAAGACCAGCTTCCTGCTGTTTATTCCAAACTCAGGAACGGGCAGGAACTCTCCGTGGATGCGTTATGATCGTGATAATACTTCGAAAATCGCAGCCGGGAAGCTTCTCACCATCGACAATCAAATCGATCCCACTACCGGCACTTACAAATTGAAATCGATTTTCGCCAATGACGACAATTCGCTCTTCCCAAACCAATTCGTCAACGTTCATTTGCTGGTGGATACAAAGAAGAATGTGGTGATTGTTCCGACCGCGGCGATCCTCCGCGGTTCACAGGGAATCTATGTGTTTGCGGTGGCCGCCGATAAAACCGTCAAAGTCAGAAATATTACCATTGCCGAGACCAACGGCAATGTCACAGGCGTTTCCAGCCGGCTTGTCAGCTGGCGATGTGGTCGTTACTGACGGCCAGGACAAGCTCCAGGATGGCAGCAAGGTGGATCCACGGACCGCGCCACCTACGTCCGACAGGTGCGAGTGCCACCCAGCACCAGGCAATTCTCCCTTTGCCTCACCCGGCGGAGGGCCTGCTCGATGAATCCGTCACGGCCGTTCATTTTGCGGCCGGTCGCCACCACCCTCCTGATGGTCGGCGTCCTTCTCGTGGGCTATGTTGCCTATCGGCAATTGCCGGTGTCCGCGCTGCCGCAAGTTGACTACCCGACAATTCAGGTTCAGACGTTCTATCCAGGCGCCAGTCCCGAAGTTATGGCTTCCTCCGTCACCGCTCCTCTGGAGCGCGAGTTCGGGCAAATCCCAGGCTTGCTGCAGATGACCTCGACGAGTTCCTTCGGTAGTTCGCTGGTCACCCTGCAGTTCAATCTCGATCTGAACATCGATGTCGCCGAGCAGGAAGTCCAAGCGGAAATCAACTCCGCATCAAACCTCTTGCCCAAGGATCTGCCGAACCCGCCCATCTATAGCAAGATCAATCCCGCGGATGCGCCGATTCTGACCCTCGCGCTTACTTCGAAGACTCTGCCGCTTTCCAAAGTGGAAGATCTCGCCGACACCACGCTGGCGCAGAAGATTTCACAGCTCTCGGGTGTCGGCCTTGTCAGCATCAGCGGTGGACAGCGCCCGGCCGTCAGGGTGCAGGCGAATCCCACCGCGCTCGCTTCCTATGGCCTGAGTCTCGAGGATTTGCGAACCGCGCTCGGCAACGCAAACGTTGACCAAGCCAAGGGCACGTTTGATGGCCAGCAGCAAGCCTATACCATCGGCGCAAACGACCAGCTGCTCTCCAGCGAAGGCTATCGCAACATCGTCATCGCGTTCCGCAATGGCGCTCCCGTCCGTCTCAGCGACGTGGCTACTGCGATCGATGGATCCGAAAATATCTGGCAGGCGGCCTGGGCCAACAAGCAGCCCGCCGTGATCATGAACATTCAGCGGCAGCCGGGTGCAAATATCATCGCGGTGGTTGACCGTGTGAAGCGTATTTGCCGCAATTGCAGCGCGGCGCTGCCGGCTTCGATCAACGTGGAGATTCTCACGGATCGAACCACGACGATTCGCGCCTCGGTCGCCGATGTGCAGTTTACCTTGATGCTGACCATTGCCCTCGTGGTGATGGTTATTTTTCTTTTCCTGCGAAGCGCCCGGGCGACGGTGATTCCCAGTATTGCTGTGCCTCTTTCCATCGTTGGCACCTTTGGCATGATGTATCTCCTCGGATATTCGCTGAACAATTTATCTCTGATGGCGCTCACGATTTCCACGGGTTTCGTGGTCGATGACGCGATCGTGATGATCGAAAACATCAGCCGTTATATTGAGGATGGCGATTCTCCCTTGCAGGCGGCTTTAAAAGGTTCCGAGCAGATCGGCTTCACCATCGTTTCGCTCACCGTGTCACTGATTGCAGTGCTGATCCCGCTGCTCTTCATGGGAGACATCGTCGGGACGGTTGTTCCGGGAATTTGCGGTCACTCTTGCCGTGACGATCCTTGTTTCCGCAGTCGTTTCTTTGACCCTGACGCCGATGATGTGCGCGAAATTGCTGAAGCCACCAACCCGAGAGCCAACAGACGTGGTTTTACCGCAAATCCGAGAAAGCTTTCAACGATATCATCGCGTTTCTACGGCCGCACGCTGCAGTTTGTTCTTCGCTTCCGGACCGTCACGCTGCTCGTCACCATCGCCACGTTGGTTGGGACCATTCTTCTTTACATCTACGTGCCCAAAGGATTTTTCCCGGTGCAGGACACGGGCGTGATTCTCGGCGTCTCCGAAGCGGCGCAGAACGTTTCTTTCACGGCGATGGCAAGTCGCCAGCAGGCTCTCGCGGATGTCATCCTGAAAGACCCGGCTGTGGACAGCCTCTCTTCCTTCATTGGTATTGATGGCACGAACACGACGCTGAACAGCGGCCGAGTGCAGATCAACCTGAAGCCTCTCGACCAAAGAAAGATCAGCGCTTCCGACGTGATTCGGCGCCTGCAGCCGGAACTTGCCAAAGTCGATGGCATCACGTTGTTCATGCAGCCGGTGCAGGATCTCACCGTGGAAGACCGCGTCTCGCGCACGCAATTTCAGTACTCACTGGAAGACGTGGACCCCAAGGAACTGGCGTATTGGACGCCGCGCTTCGTCGATAAATTGAAAACCCTCCCGGAACTACGCGACGTTGCCACGGACCAGCTCAACGATGGCCTTGCTTGCCACCCTTACCATTGATCGCGATTCCGCTGCCCGCCTGGGCATTTTGCCTGCCGATATCGACAATACCCTCTACGACGCTTTCGGCCAGCGCCAGGTCTCCACCATCTACACTCAGCTGAATCAATACCATGTCGTCATGGAAGTGAATCCCGACTTCCGCCAGAATCCCGACGCGCTGAAAAATATCTACGTGCGTTCCTCCAATGGGCAGCAAGTTCCTCTCAGCGCCTTTACTCGATTTGAGCCGGGGGGCGCCGCTCTCGCGATCAATCATCAGGGCCAGTTCCCAGCTGTCACCATCTCTTTCAATCTCGCCCCAAACGCTTCTCTCGGCGATGCCACCAAGGTGATCGAACAAGCGCGCGGAGACATCGGCATGCCGCCCAGCATTCAAGCCACCTTCCAAGGCACAGCCGCAGCCTTTCTGCGTTCTCTTGCGAATGAGCCACTTCTGATTCTTGCCGCGCTTGTCACCGTCTACATCGTCCTCGGCATTCTGTATGAAAGTTACATTCATCCCATCACCATTCTCTCGACGCTACCTTCCGCGGGAGTGGGCGCTATTCTTGCCTTGCTCCTGTGCCGCACGGAATTCAGTATCGTGGCCCTGATCGGTATCATCCTCTTGATTGGTATCGTGAAGAAAAACGCTATCATGATGATCGACTTTGCCCTGGAGGCTGAGCGCAACCACGGAAAAAAACCGCTGGATGCCATCTACGAGGCCTGCCTGCTTCGCTTCCGGCCCATCATGATGACCACTATGGCGGCGCTCCTGGGCGGATTACCTCTTGCTCTTGGCGCTGGCGTGGGATCTGAACTTCGGCGTCCGTTAGGCATCACCATTGTGGGCGGGCTTATCCTGAGCCAGATTCTTACCCTCTACACCACGCCGGTTGTCTATCTGGCGTTTGATTGGCTGGCGACGCGGTTACACCTCGGCATTAGCAATACTGCGGATGAACCTGCACTCGGAGACTAAGGATGAATTTTCAATCCAATTTCTCCGCTCCCTTTGTCCGGCGTCCGGTTGCGACGTCATTGGTGACGATTGCCATTTTACTTTCGGGCGCGATTGCGTTTCGCTATCTTCCCGTTGCTCCGCTACCGCAAGTGGATTTGCCTACCATTGGCGTAGGAGCCAGTTTGCCGGGCGCGAGCCCCGAAACCATGGCCTCCTCCGTGGCGACTCCCCTAGAGCGGCAGTTCGGCCGCATCGCCGGCGTTACGCAGATGACTTCTTCCTCGACCCTTGGCAGTACCGGAATCGCGCTGCAGTTTGACTTGAATCGCGACATCAACGCGGCCGCGCGAGATGTCGAAGCTGCCATTAACGCCGCTCGCAGCCAGCTGCCTGCGGATATGCCAAACCAGCCTTCTTATCGCAAAGTAAATTCAGCGGATTCGCCGATTCTACTGCTTTCGCTTACTTCCGACACCATTCCGGCGGCACAGCTCTATGATGCATCGGATTCCATCCTGGCGCAGAAAATTGCGCAAGTGGAAGGCGTCGGGCAAGTGTTTACGTGGGGGGCGGCGCGCCCGGCTGTTCGCGTGCAGGTCAATCCACAATTGCTGAACAGCTACGGCATCAGCCTGGAGACCGTACGCAAGGCCCTGCAGTCCGCAAACTCCAATCAGGCGAAGGGCTCTCTTTCAAACTACGATCGTACCTGGGCGATTTCTGATACCGATCAGCTGTTCAAAGCTTATGAATACGAACCGTTGATCGTCGCTGGTCATGCCGGTGCCCCAGTGCGCCTGAAAGATGTGGCCACCGTCTCGGACTCCGTGGAGGATACCCGCAACCTGGGACTGACCAATGCCAAGCCAGGCGTGATCATCGCGATTTTCCGGCAGCCCGGCGCGAATATGATTGAAACCGCGGACCGCGTGAAAGCCACCTTGCCGTGGCTGCGAGCTTCGATTTCACCTGCGCATGCATCTCGACGTGATTATCGACCGGACCGTGGTCATTCGGGCTTCGGTGCACGACGTCGAGCGCACCATGATGATCTCCATTTCTCTGGTCATTCTTGTAGTCTTCGCTTTTCTGCGGAATTACCGCGCCACTATCATTCCCAGCGTCGCCGTTCCGCTTTCGCTCGTCGGCACCTTTGGCGTGATGTATCTCTTCGGCTATTCGCTCGACAATTTGTCCCTGATGGCGCTGACCATATCCACTGGATTCGTCGTGGACGACGCCATTGTGGTCATCGAAAACATTACCCGTCACATGGAAAATGGCCTCGGCGCTTTCCACGCCACGATGAAGGGTTCCAGTGAGATTGGCTTCACGGTGCTCTCCATGAGCGCCTCCTTGGTGGCTGTGTTCATCCCCATCCTCATGATGGGCGGCATCGTAGGCCGGCTCTTCCGTGAGTTCGCGGTGGTCCTCAGCGTGGCCATCGGCGTTTCACTTTTTGTTTCGCTCACCACCACGCCGATGATGTGCGCGCGCTTCCTGAAGCACGATCACAAGAAAAAGCACGGATTCTTCTACCGATTATCGGAGCGCGGATTCAACGGTATGCTCCATGGCTACGACCATCTCGCTCCGTTGGGTCCTGCGCCACCAATTCTTGATCCTCTGCGTCACGATTTTTACCGCAGGCCTCAGTGTCTACATGTTCAAGCATGTCAATAAGGGCTTCTTCCCCCAGCAGGATACCGGGCGCATCAATGGCTTCATTCAAGCTGATCAGGACACTTCGTTCGTGGAAATGTCCAAGAAAATGCGCGCGTTCGTGGATATCGTCAGGGCAGACCCTGCGGTCGATACGGTCACCGCATTCACCGGTGGAGGAAATGGCACCAGCACGGCGCGCATGTTCGCTCAATTGAAGCCCTTGGACGAGCGAAAGATCGACGCCGATCATGTCATCGCCCGCCTTCGCGGCAAGACATCGAACATTCCTGGCGCCTCTCTGTTTCTGCAATCCGTGCAGGACGTAACCATCGGCGGCCGGTTCGGTGGCGCCCAGTATCAATACACTCTGCAGGCTGACAATCTCGACGATCTTTATCACTGGGCTCCCATCGTCATGAATCGACTTCGCCAAATTCCTGAACTGCGCGATGTCAATTCCGACCAGCAAAATAAGGGCCTGCAGTCCTATCTTTCTATCGATCGCGATACCGCGGGACGGCTGGGAGTCTCCATTCAGGACATCGATAATGTCCTGGGCGATTCCTTCGGCCAGCGCCAGGTCTCCAATATTTATAAAGGGCTGAATCAGTACCATGTCGTTCTGGAAGTTGCGCCGGAATTTCAACAGAATCCTGACGCTCTGAAACTTATCTATGTGCCATCAAGTTCACGGAAAGCTGGTTCCTCTCAGCAGCTTTGCTCACTACGAGCACTCCAATACTTCGCTCTCGGTCAACCATCAGGGCATCTTTCCGTCGATCACCCTTTCGTTCAACCTCGCGCCAGGCGCTTCGCTGGGCCCCGCCGTGGAACACATTGAGGAAGCCACGCGGCAACTGGGTGTGCCCAATACTGTACACGCAACTTTCCAGGGTACCGCGCAGGCCTTTCAGGATTCTCTCTCCAACCAATTGGTTCTTATCCTCGCGGCGCTTGGCAGCGGTCTATATCGTGCTCGGCATTCTCTATGAGAGCTACATTCACCCCATTACCATTCTGTCGACGATTCCTTCGGCGGGCATCGGCGCGCTTGCTCGCTCTTCAGCTGATGAAGATGGATCTCAGCATCATCGCGCTGATCGGCATTATCCTGCTGATCGGTATCGTAAAGAAGAATGCCATTCTGATGATCGATTTTGCGGTGCAGACCGAACGGGAAGAGCAGAAGCCTCCCGACGACGCCATCTACAAGGCCTGTTTGCTGCGATTCCGCCCCATCATGATGACCACGATGGCGGCGATGTTTGGGGCGCTGCCTCTGGCTCTCGGCACTGGCGTTGGCTGCGGAACTTCGCCGCCCTCTGGGTATCACGATCGTTGGCGGCCTGATTCTCAGCCAGATGCTCACGCTGTTTACAACGCCAGTCGTCTACATCTACATGGATCGCCTGCAGTCCGCTGGCTGCGTCGGGCGTTCCGCAGGCAGCCCGCGGCCGACCCACGCCCCTGCACACTCTGATTAAGAGTGATGCGATCCCTGATTTTTCACGAACTCCCGATCAACCAGCCAGTCAGGAACACCAGCACGCCACCCAGAATCACCTGGAATGCCGCCTGCAGGAACGGCGTGTCCATATAGCGATGGCGAATATAGCTGATGACTCCCAGCTCCACGGCGACCACCATGATGGCCACGCCCGTGGCCACTCGGAATTGGGGAATCAGGTAAGGAAGCGTGTGCCCCAGCCCCCGGCAGTTGTCATCAAGCCCGTCACCGCGCCGCGAATCCAGGGAGAGCCGCGCCCCGTAAGAGATCCATCGTCAGACAACGATTCCGCAAAGCCCATGGAGATGCCCGCGCCGATGCTGGCCGCCAAACCCACCAGGAACGCGTCCCAGCTTTTTTGTGTCGCGAACGCGGCGGCGAATAAGGGCGCAAGGGTGGACACCGATCCGTCCATCAATCCTGCCAATCCCGGCTGAACATACTGCAGCATGAACAGACGGCGGTGCGACTGCTCTTCCAGGTCCTTCGCTTGTTCCGTCAAGTGTTTTTCTTCATATTCGCTGGCAGCCCTGGAGTGTTTTCTCTCCTCATCGGCCAACATGTTCAGCAATTCGCGCACCTTCACCTCCCGGGTCATGCCCGCGGCACGTGAATAAAACCGGCTCGCTTCCATCTCCATGATTTCCGCCTGCCTCCGCGCTTGCTTCACTCCCAGCGGACGCATCATCCACACAGGACGGCGCTGCAGAAATCCACGAACGTCTTCGCGGCGGATAGGAGGGATGCGGTCGCCGAACCGCTCGCTGAACGTGGCGAGTAATCGATCACGGTGGCCGCCTCCTCCGTGCGCATTTCTTCAAACATTTCCGCGGTAGCGGGATACGGACTCCCGAAGAGCATCCGCGAATTCGCCGTAAATGCGGCCGTCCTCTTCCTCGTTGGCAATCGCAATCGCCAGAATCTCTTTCTCTGTTAAATCCTTGAATCTTTTGAGCATGGGTTCCTTCGCCGTTGCGAACTTCCGGTAGAGAATGGCATAAGTGGGCAGCGGAAGTCACCAAGGGGGAATGTTCGAAGCGCGTTTTCCTCAGGCGCCGAGTTGGCGTACCTGGTACTTCCGTACTAACATGATAGGGAGAGGTCCTACTTTTTTCCGGGTACCGTCACGCTATAGGTTTTGCCTGCCAGCGCGCCATACTCTGTTCGTGGAACAGACCAAGGGCTTTTGGAAAAGGTGATTGGCTATGGCGTCCGCGATCGATCTTATGGTGAAAGCAAACAATCCAGGTAGCGGTGCACAGCCCCGCCCCAAGCAAAATGAACGCCGTTCCAGCCGCCGCTGCAAAATCACGCAACTGATGCGCATCCGTCCGTCGGATCCAGAGCGGGAACATTTCGACGACATTCGAGGCACTCTCAGCATGTCCCGTACAGGCGTCTATTTCCAGTCAAGCGAAGAGGCCTATCAGGTGGGCATGCGATTGTTTGTGACCATGCCCTATTCCAAAGGGCCCGGTTCCATGCAGCGTGAATATCTTGCCGAGGTGGTTCGTCGGGACACTCTGCCGAATGGTATGTTCGGCATCGGCTTCAAAATCCTAATGGAAATGGGCTTCCAGGGTGGATATTCGCTTGGTGGTTTTCATCAGCGCAAATAACCAACGCCGTGTGTGACGTCCGCGACTGAGTCTTTAGAAAACAGGAAGGGCGGGTGGCTTGTGGCCATCCGCCCAGGCTTTCCAGGGATTACGGCAGATTTCTAAGCTTTTCTTTTACAAGCATTTAGCGCATACCGGGGTAGCGGTGAACCCCCGGAGATTTCGCTAGATTACCTAGGTTTACCGCTGGGGGTAAACCGTGGATAAACCTAAAAGCCGTAAACCCACCCGCCGTTTACTTCAGCCCGAGCCTTGGAAGCCCTCGCCCCGCCCCAGGCCGGACGCGCCACCTATTATGACGAGACCGTCCGCGACCTGGGCCTGCGTGTGGAGGCTAACGGAAAGCGGCGATTCTTCTGGTGCCGGAAAATCCAGGGCTCGCCGACCTTCCGCAGCATTGGCCTGTTCCCGGCTACGGACGTGGCGGCGGCGCGCGGCGCAGCGCAGCGCTTCTCCGGCGCGCTGGACCGGCTACGGCGCGACAACTGGCAGGGGCCGAGCCCGTTCGAACGCGCGCGCGGGGTGCCACGGTTCGATGAGTTGGTGGAAAACTCATATTGTCCGGCACACGCGTGGACACGCCCAGCATCCCGAAGAGGCCGAGAAGGACGTGCGCGAATGCGTTCTGCGGTACATGGCGGCGTGGCGCGAGCGAAAGCTCACCGCCCTTCGCCGCCGGGATGTTCTCGACCTGCACGCCCGCGTTGGCGAACGGCACCCGACCACGGCCAATCGCATTGTGCAACTCCTCCGCGCCATGTTCAACCACGCCGAGGCCAGCGAGTTTTGGCACGGCCCGAATCCAGCGGCGAAGATCAAATTGTTCCACGAGAAGAAACGTAAGCGTTTTATCCAACCGACGGAAATGCCAGATTTCTTCGAGGCTCTGCGGCAGGACCCGAACTGCGACTTCCGTGATTTCGTGCACCTGGCGCTGTGGACCGGCGCGAGAAAAAAACGACATCTTGAGCATGCGTTGGACGGACCTCTCGCTCGAAGACAACCGGTGGAACGTGCCATTCCCGAAAGGCGGCGAGAGTTACCAGATCGCGCTGACGCCCGAAGCCGTGGAAATCTTGCAGCGCCGGAGCGGCGAGCGGACGGACGACCGGTGGGTATTCCCCAGTTGGAGCGGGCGCGGCCATGTTGTCGATTACAAAGAGCATGGCGGCTGCTGCTCGGGCGGGCCGGACTCGAAAATCTGCGGCAGCACGATTTGCGAAGAACGTTGGGTTCGTGGCAAGCCGGACTCGGCGCTTCGTTGCCGATTATCGGAAAAAGCCTCGGCCACCAGAGCCAGGCGGCGGTTTACAGTCAACTGATTCTGGACCCGGTGCGCACGAGCGTGACGAACGCAACGCAGGCCATGATCGCCGCCGGGCGGAAAACGCCCGGCAAGTCACAATTGTTGGAGGCGTCGCATGAAAAGACGTAAGGAAATCAGCCGGCGCGCCAAAAACCTTGAAAGACGTAACGCCGCATGGTGGGCAAAGATCTATAAGCAACCGGAATGGCGATCTGTTGACCAAAATCTGGAGGCCGCGCGGCGCGCATACGAAGCAGGCAATCCCCTCGGACTCATTGATACTACGATCTACTGCGATCAGCTAGCAGACCACGTGCCGTTGCCGCGCTGGGCACTTCACGCCTTGGCCGAGGAGAAGATCGCACTCTTGAGGGGTGAAAAACCCGCCCGCCGCAAGGGGCGCCTCGCTGATGACCTGACGAAGTACCGGCAACGCGCCATAGATTACTATCGCTACGAGGCCGTCCTCGATTCCCGAAAACATCCCGAAAACCGCAAATTTGATGAGGATACTTACGATCACGCTCTTCGCCTGTGCCGGGGAACGTTTGCTGGCGATGTCAAGCGGGTTGGAATCAAAAAATCTTACCAGAGAGTATCGAAAGCGCTGCGTGATCCTCAAGGTGCTCGGGAATATTACGGCAGCATGTATGAACGGTTTTATCGCGGTAGGAGGAAATGATATGCAAGCCGCGGTCGTTCCCGCTGTGAGCAGTTCGCGGCAGGTCAAAGACGTTGGCAACCTCAGCTCGGACCGAATCAAGTGCTACACTCCTATCCTTTTGGGAAATGCGTATCGATCAACTCCGATATCTTTGCCAGGTGATGGTCATCGTGCTCCGCAACAAAATACAAATGATCCACGAGCCGCATGGGCTGCTTGAGACGCGGATGCAGGCTCGTTCGCGCAAAAACGTCAGGTTCAAATGTCCCCAGATGCTGCACTAAGCGAAGCCGTGCTGTGCGGAATCCAGCCAGAATCTCCGCCAATTCTTGGGCATTATGGTTGGCTTCATGGGTCTTGCGATTACCCAGGTCTGCGACGGCGAGGGTGTTTCGATCGGTAAGGAAGTCATCGACACGCGCCATCCATAGAGGTTCGAGATCGAGCAAGTGGCCTGCATGCTCTTGGGCTGACCACTTCTCCTGCGATTTGCCGACCAACACATCGGTCGTCACTTTGCGCAGTATCTCTTCCAGGCGTGCGGGCGTGCCCCACAGGCGGACACAAACGTTGGGGTACTGCTCCGCCGGAAAGGTGAAGTCGAACTTCCGCCCGAACCACGCCGGGACTTTGCTGGATAGCGGGCGTGGCAAATTATGCTCCATCATGGTCCCACCTGGAATAGCGAAGCTCTTAGACTCATAACCACTCTGTTTCTTCTTCGTGTGCATTTCACAGCCCGCATTCACTTTCCGATACAAATGTCTCCACGACCATCTCGATCTCAACGCAGCAACCAAACGGAATCTGCGACACGCCCAAGGCGCTGCGCGCATGGGCTCCTCGCTCTTCAAAGACTTCGATGAACAATTCGGAAGCGCCATTGGCGACCATGTGGACCTCTGCAAAATGCGGCCCACTGTTGACGAAGACCAAAAGTTTCACAATCCTTCGAACGTCATTCAGATCGCCGATGGCGGCCTGAAGAGTGGCAAGTAATTCGATGGCGACGCTGCGTGCCGCTTGTTTCCCCTCAGCGGTGGTAATCTCCTCGCCTAGCTTGCCGCACCAAAGCTTTCCATTCTTCTTTGCGAGTCGCCCCGACAAATGAATCTGGTTTCCGGTCCGGACAAACGGAACGAAAGCAGCAACATAGCCATCCACCACAGGGGGTGGAACGTCAGGCAAAGTAATCTGCAGGTTCTTCAATCGTTCATAGGCCGACGTCATTTAATTCGCTCCCTGGGATCGTCCCGCTTCACTCGTTATGGAAGCCCAACGTCATGACAGCTTCCACAAGCGGCGTGACATGACCGCCGACAAAGATTCCATCTGCGGCTTCGTTCCCACGAACCTCTACATGTAGCAGGCTGCGACGGCCCATTTTTGTGCCCTGTTCGCTCACAAAGCGCGCGCCTCCGGCGTTGGAGATAAGTTTGTGACGCATCATGAAAACCGCCAAAGGTCCCATAGAGCTTCCGGTCGCCGGATCCTCGGGAATTCCGTATTCCGGCGCAAACATCCGGGAATAGGCCCCATCAGGAGTTGGGGTAAACAAGTAGACGCAGAAGGACTCGTCCTCCGCATACTTCAGAGTTTTTAGACCCGCTGAATCAAGCCATGCACGATCGACTGCTGCCCTATCTTTCGCGGCAACTACTACTGTTGGATTGCCCGCGCTGAACAGTTGAGGCTCCATTGGCAACAGGTCCTGCGGTTGCAGCCCCAGCGCTCTCGCGCAGAGAGAGGAGCCATAGCATCTTCCTTCGCGAATCGGAGGCATACGCATCCAAATGAGAGGGCGAGGCCCTCCTTCAATCCGAAGCAGGATAGGGCCTACCCCCTCTTCCAGACTGAACTCACTGCTATTTCGCGAGACGATCCCTTCCTGCAACAGCACAAACGCAGTGCCAATTGTGGGATGGCCGGCAAATGGCAACTCTTTTGCTGGCGAAAAAATGCGCACGCGTGCCACGCAATCTTCGCGTGTTGCTGGAAGCACGAAGGCGGTTTCCGTCAAGTTGAGCTCCCTGGCGATCTTCTGCATCGTCGTTTCGTCGAATTCTGACGCGTCTGGGAATACCGCTAGTGGGTTCCCCGCCAAAGGCTCCGTCGTGAAGACGTCAACGACTGCGTAGCGGTAAGACTTCACTTGGGCCATTAATCAGTAACCTCCGCGATCAGATCGATCTCGACACAAGCTCCAAACGGAATCTGAGCCACCCCAAATGCGCAGCGAACATGCATTCCTATGTCTCCAAAAATCTCCGCGAAGAATTCCGATGCGCCATTGGCCACCAGATGCTGCTCGGTGTACGCGGGAGTGCTATTTACGAGCACCATCAGCTTCAAGATACGTTTGATCTGGTTTAGGTCACCGGCCGCCGCTTGAAGTGTGCCCATCAGATCGATGGCCACGGCGCGGGCGGCGTTTTTCCCTTGCTCGGTCGTTAGATTCGCACCCAACTGACCGACCCATGGCTGGCCGTCGAGTTTGGCAATGTGACCAGCCAAGAAAATCAAATTGCCGCTTCGCAGGAAGGGTACAAAAGCTGCTACCGGCGGCGTGAGTTTTGGAAGTGCGATGTTGAGAGCCTCAAACCTTTCGTAAACGGACACTTTCTTCTCCTTGGCAGTCGGTGACGTTTCTAGCCTCGCAGTTCTAGCTTTCATGTAAGGCAATGATTGGATCCACCATCGTCGCGCGACGAGCGGGAATGTAAGTCGCCAGAAAGGCGACAACCAACAAAATCAGCGGGACTGTGACGAAGACGATCACATCAATCGGATGAACGCCATACAGAAGACCTGCAATCATCCGTGCTGAGATTGCAGAAAGGATCAATCCAATCGCAATTCCAGTACCGGCGAGCAATAGCCCTTTGCCGAGAATGAGTGTGAGGATATCTGACCGCTGGGCTCCCAAGGCGACTCGGATTCCAATCTCACGAGACCTCTGCCCAACCATGTAGGCCAGCAAGCCATAGATGCCAATGGAGGACAAGAGCATCGCGACGGCCGCGAACACTCCAACCAATTCCGCCGAGAATCGGCGCGGAGCAATTGAAACATCCATCACGTCGTTCATGGAGCGGATATTGAATACGGGCAGGGTAGGATCCACAGACTGTATCTCACTCCGAATCTGCGATTCGAGGAGTGATGCGGGCAGAGGCGTCCTTGCCACCACGCTCATGTCCTTACTCCTCGGCCCTGATTGCTGATAGATAGGTCTGAATATGTGAGGGACACCATCTGTGTCGAGTCCGTCTTGCTTCATATCCTTGACGATTCCGACCACGGTTACCCAAGAAAGGGGAAGGTTGCGATTTCCCCCCAACCGCAAGCGCCTGCCGACAGGATCAATGCCCGACCAATAGCGTCGCGCCGTAGTCTCATCAATGATGGCTACCTCCTGCTTTCCGCTTTCATCGCTTTCTAGGAAAAACCGCCCACGAATCAATGGGGATTGCATCAGCATGAAATAATCGGGACTCACACAAATTACTTCCGCTGTTAACCCTTGCGATGAATCGGTCGCGCGGTCCTCAATCACCAGCGCCGCGGTTATCGCGGGACGCGCGCCGGGCAAATCCGAGGTCACGGCAGCCCGATCGATTCCTGGAATCGCGGCCACACGCCGGATGACGTCCCTGATAAAAGATGTCTTTTTTGAGAAGTCTCTATACACATCCATCTTGGGATCGTTCGGTACCGGTAGGTAGATGCTTGCAGTAACTACTCTCGAAGGATTAAAACCCGGATTCTCCTGAAGCAATCCCCAGAAAGTCCGCAGGAGCAAGCCGGCTCCAACCATCAACACAACAGCAAGCGCCAATTCAGACACAATCAGCAGACTCCTCAACCGGAATGTCTTAGCGCTGGAACCGGAGCCTTGAGCACCTTCCCGAATTGCGGCAGTCATATCGGCTTTCATTGCCTGAAAAGCTGGAGCGAGCCCAAATATGATTCCGGTGAAGATGGAAATCAGAAGAGCAAAAAGCAGCACCGTCCGGTCGACACCCACTTCGGCAAGCCGGGGAACTGAAGCGGGAACAAAGCGAATGATGAAACTCAAGGTCAATTTCGCTGCGAGCACGCCTGCCACACCCGCGATCAAGGAAAGCACCAGCGCCTCCGTCAGCATCTGGCGCACCATGCGAAAACGGCCAGCCCCAAGCGCCATCCGCAATGCCATTTCTCTCTGTCTTCCTGAAGCGCGAGCCAGTAGAAGGTTTGCGATGTTCACGGATGCGATTAGCACGACTAGGACTACCGCGGCCATCAACACCAGCAGTTGGGGACGCACATTGCCTACGAGTGAGTCCTGCAAAGGTTGGATCTCGATGGACCATTTGGCCTCAGGAGGATAATCATTCGGGAAGTCAGTTCGGAGTTCGCTGGCCATTGCGGTTAGCCTCGACTGAGCCTGCGTTACATCGATACCAGGTTTCAGCCGTCCGATTGCCTCGCGCGCCACCTTCACGTTGCGCGCGGGTTTCGGATAAGGATCCCCGCTGAACCCGCACGTGACCCACACTTCCACATCCCTCGCGATCGTCTTTCCGGGGTGGCGAAATCCGGCAGGAACCACTCCCACAATCGTGTACGGATCGTTGTCCATCCTCAAACGCTTTCCGAGAATATCCGGGTCGGCGCCGTAAGAGCGGCGCCATAAGCCATCGCTAATCACAGTTGCTTCCGCAAAACCAAGCGCAAAATCCTGCGGACCAAATAACCGCCCGATTTCTGGTGTTGTGCCGAGCATGGAAAAATAGTTGGGGCTCACCTCGAGCAATTCAAGACGTTCCGGTTGTTGTCTGGCGCCGGTCAAATTGGTGGGGCCAGAGACGACAACGCTTACTTCCTCGAAGACACCGGCTCTTGACTTCAGATCCTCCAACTCGGGGACAGAGAAGGGGATGTCACGCAAACCTATTCCAGGATTGTTGAAAGTGATCTTCACCAAACGACTGGGGTCGTAGTACGGCAGGGAACGCAATAGCACCGCGTTTACGATGCTGAAAATCGATGTGTTCGCCCCAATTCCCAATGCCAGCGTGAGAATGATTATGAGAGTGAAGCCGGGACTCTTCCGCATGATGCGAAATGCGTACCGGATATCATTGAATAGTATTTCCATGATTCCCCCAATGAATCAAGTTCTCAGATTGCTCACTTCGTACGGATCTCCGTTTCGACGTTTACAGCTTTATAAATGGGAGCATCGCTCTTACTTCTTGGCGGTCGGCGGCAACACACCGTTCAGGCGCAGATACATTGCGGCTTCGGCGTAGTGATCGGCCCAAGTACCGGCTAGGATCAGGCTCAACCAGGCGCGTGTAACTTGTTTTCCGCCGAATCCTTCCGTGGTCTCCGCTAGTTTCGAATCGTCCATATTCGCCAGCGCGTCGGAACAGAAATCGAAGGAGGCCTTGAGCGCGACGATGAGCTTGTCTTTCGAGTCCGTGTCTTTCGCCTCCTCGACCTTGGGAGCAGGGACGGCGGCCGCCTTGCCGCACAGCAGATTATTCGTTTCGGCCATGTGGACAACCAGACGGCCGAAGGTCATCTGGTCGGCGCTGGGCTTGTAACTGAATTTTTCGGCGGGCATGGCTTCGACGGCTGCGACGGTGTTTTTCTGCCGGCCGGGCAGAATGTCTCTCAGGGCGGTACTTACCGGGTTCTTTGATTGCGCGCACGTTGTTTGTGCAATCGCTGACGCGGCGAGGAACAGCAAGGCAGGGATCACGAAAGTTCTCTTCATTTTGTCCTCATTTCAGTTTGGATTTCAGCATTTTCAAAGAGAATGCTTTGCCATTGTTATGTCAGACCTGGAGGTATATAGCCTTCGGCAAGAATCAGATTACCGCCGACAACAGCAATTGCTAGCTGAATCGGGACCGGCGGAGGACATTACTTGGAAACTCCGTTACCAGTTTGCGATCGGCGGAGTCTCCTCCTCCCACAGTTGCTGGCCCAGCTGCTCGGACCATAGGAGGGTCCACTGGTTGTCGTTCAATTTTCCCCAGCCATCCCGTACAACCCCCATGACGTAGATCTTGCTCGTTTTGCCACTGTTGTCCTTAATCTCGCCCTCTAGTTTCTCAAGTACGAGTGCCGCCCAGTCGGTGCCTCTGGGTTCGACCGTGAGCACGGTGGCGTCAAATCGTTAAGGTATACGGGCGGGAGAAGATTGCATCGATAAACTCCTGCCGTGTTAGTTTTCGGTCGGGAGTTTGGACGTATAAATCCGGAGCCAGCATCCTCTCGATTGTGTTCTTGTCCATCGCCACACGCGCTTGAATCGCTTTTCGCGCTTCTGCCGGACTGACGGCAGGAGCACTTTGCGCCCAGGCTGCAGCCGTTACGATTACCGCCAGTAACGTGGAGACCAGAATGCGCCCCCCCCAGATTCATGTATAGAAAGCTGCAGCGTATTGAAGTTGCCAATCTCGATTTCATTCAGTTCTTCTCCTCTTGTAGGCCCTGTCGACCACAGCGTCATCCCAACGCCAATACGTTCTTGGCGATACTCCTGCTCACGGAACAATATGCCGCGAAGAACCAGTGTTTGCAGGAAAAGTGACATGCGGCGTCCGAAATGAGACAAGCGGTCAGAGTGGACCGTCAAATACTGTTGCCGCGGATCCGTTCACAGGGCAAAACTGGAATTCAAAGTGTGGCAGCGGTATCGGGCACAAACGTCTGGGCGGTTGGCGGCCAAAGACTTTGTACCTTCCCTCACAAACGCTTCGTTACATTGGGATGGCAGCACGTGGAGTCTTGAGCTCCTTACCTTTCTCCCCAATCAACCTAGACAAAGGCCCTTCTACAGCCACGATGGACGTGGGGTTGGCGCGTTTGCCAACAACTGCCCGATTGCCAGCTCGTAAACCTGGACCGGTGAAATTGCTTTGCCGAGAGAGCTTGGCGCTCTCGACGGCCCTGTCCTCAGTGATGTCTCCTTCGAAGGTTCAGCTATAATCCGTGCCGGAGGGTCGACACACCCATTGCTGCAGGCCACACCAGATATGGGACGGACGAGATGGATTTTGATCCTGTGTGCGTGGACGACTGTAGGACTGTTGTTTGCCGTGCGCAGGATCGTGCTGGTGAAGGTACAGGGTATCCACGTCAGCTGGGTGATCGTGGGTGCGCTCGAACTCATCTACTGGTACGTATGGGCGGCGTACACACCGCTTGTGATTGGTCTGGCCAAACGGTTCCCGTTGACGGGGCCGAGGTTTGTACCTCATATAGCGATCCACACAATCACGTCGCTCATGATGGCTCCCCTGGCATCTGTCACCGAGTACTTTCTGAGCCGTGGACTTCTGCGGTCAGTTTTTCGCATAACTGATCCTGGCGTCCTGCGCCTTCTCCCGCCGTTCGCAGTCAGTGTTCTATCTATGAGCTTTACTGGCATACTTTCGTACTGGTTAGTTGTGGGATTGTATCAGTCGATCCACTTTTACCAGGCCGCTATGGAGCGCCAGACTATAGCGGCGCAACTGGAGACGCAGCTCTCCCATGCCGAACTTGAGAACCTTAAGAGCCAGTTACATCCGCACTTTTTGTTCAACAGCCTTCACACCATTGGAATCCTGATGCATGAAGACGTCGATGCTGCGAGCCATCTGCTAGTCTGCCTCGGCGACTTGCTGCGCATGGCCCTCGAACGGTGGGAAAACGAGATCACCTTGCAGAGCGAGCTCGAGTTCGTCGGCAAGTATCTGGAGATCGAACAGACACGCTTTCATGATCGCTTGAAAGTTCACATGGACGTGCCACCTGACCTTCTCGCAGTCTATGTACCGAGTCTGGCGCTTCAGCCACTGGTTGAGAATGCCATCAAGCACGGCATCAGCGTCGATTCCGCCGCAGGCCGGCTAGAGATCGCTGCCAAACTCCACAACGGCAGAGTTTGGCTCTGCGTCCGCGATGATGGCCCGGGTCCGGCACCGGGATCGCGCCTGCGATTCGGCGTCGGACTCACCAACGTCCAGTCACGCTTGAAACAGCTCTACGGGGACGAGTCGTCGCTGGAACTTACCGGGGGCAACGGTCGAGGCTGTGAGGCCATCATCACCATTCCACTGAGGAGTTCGCATGAAGACACGAGTCCTCATCGTCGATGACGAACCGATCGCCCGCCGCGGTATCCGTCGCTATCTGGCCGAACACAACGGCATTGAAGTTGTAGGCGAGGCGGCGAACGGAATAAGTGCGGTGGAGCAGATCAATGAACTTCATCCCGACATCGTTTTTCTCGATGTGCTGATGCCTGATCTGGATGGTTTTGGAGTCATCGAAAATGTGGAGCCATCGACCGGCCCCGCTCCCGTATATATCTTCGTCACGGCTCACGATGCGCACGCCATTCGTGCATTCGAAGTGCACGCTGTTGACTATCTCTTGAAACCGTATGATAAGGAGCGATTTGCCAAGGCCCTGGTTCACGCACGCCAGGTCCTCGAACAGTCCAGGAAAGCAAATCGAGGTCTCGAACCACTGCTCCAATCCCTCCGTAGTCTCCGCCCGTTGGAACGCTTTGTGGTAAAGGACAAGAAGCGGATTTTCTTTGTTCCCGTTTCCCACGTTTTGTGGATCGAAGCCACGGGAAACTATGCCTGCATACACACCGCCAGCGACAGTCACCTGTTGCGGGAAACCCTGGCACACCTGGAAGAGAAGCTGGCGCCACACCACTTCATCCGAGTGCGGAAATCGGCCATCGTGAACAGTGCCCGCATTAGCGAGATTCGTCCGATGTTCGATGGGGTATACGACATCATACTGGCAGAAGGAACGGTGGTCACGTCGAGTCGCAGATATGCTCACAAGTTACGAGCTCTGCTGGAATCCTAGTCTTGGCACCTAGGATGTAAAGTGGCGCGTCGGCGTGGAATGCCAGCGGCGAAAATGAATTCGGTACTTGCCTCGATCCCGATTTGGCGGGCGTGGGCTTTTTTGTCTTCAATCGCGGGCCTGTGGCGCAGCTGGGGGCGCGCTTCCATGGCATGGAAGAGGTCGTCGGTTCGATCCCCACCGCCTCTACCATCCATCTTCCTGATGGATGGATACTTAACAAAAACACGCGGGGGCAAAAAGGGATCTGATCCTCCGAACCCTATAATCGGCGACCTTGTCATGGACAGGTTTGGATTCACACAGTTGCCAGAAGGTACTAACAGACCGCTTCGCCGCGTGCCTTGTCGGCCAACCGGAAGCACGACCTGAGCGTGTAGTCGCCATCTTGTACATGCCTATGTCCGGATTGCTCCTGGATTACGGGCAACCCGGAGAGCGCCGGGATAAACCGGTATGTTGTAGGGGATGCAAGAGCCCTACAGGAAAGGAAATAGCGAATCCATCCTGACCTCGAGTCTTGCTGGCGTCATCGCGAGGCGACGCTTGAAGCGTAGACAGAGGCATCGGTGGGCCGGGCGATTGAGCTGCGAAAAGCCCGTAGATCAGGATGCCGACTTCATTCCGAGTAGGAGGAAGGCAACACGGCAGCCACGCCAATCGCGAGTGGACTGTCGGTCCTGCGTAGTCTAAGAACCCGCGCACGCTGAGAAACAACATGCACGAGAACCGGGAGATCTCCAGCACGCCTTGGTCTGACGATCAAGGCCGGTCCGCGAAGGCCACAAGCCGCACGGCGGACATGCACGTGCTGGAGAAGTCGGACTGTGCCGTAATACCTGTGAACCAGCCGAACAAGGGAGGGCAACCTTCCGCGGAGGTTGGGGAGGGAAGGGCACAGACGAGGGAGAACATCGTTCAGTCGCACATGCACCCGACACAGAGTGGGAAGCGCATGTCCCAGGGATTGGACGGTGTGCGCAAAGCAGCAAAGGAAAGAAAGCAGGAGCGGTTCACCGCCTTGCTCCACCATCTCAACGTTGATCTACTTCGCGACAGCTTCTACGCGCTTCAACGTAAGGCTTCGCCCGGAGTGGACGGCGTAACGTGGCAGGAGTATGAATCCGGGCTGGAGGATCGACTCGTCGATCTGCACAGCCGGGTGCATCGTGGAGCGTATCGGGCAAAACCTTCAAGACGAGTCTTCATACCGAAGGCTGACGGGCGGCAACGTCCGTTGGGCATCGCAGCGCTGGAAGACAAGATCGTCCAGCAAGCCGTGGTGACTATCCTCAACCAGATATATGAGGTTGACTTCAAGGGCTTTTCCTATGGGTTCCGTCCCGGACGCAGCCCGCACCAGGCGCTTGACGCGCTGACGGTGGGCATCCAACGGAAGCGGGTGAACTGGGTGCTCGATGCCGACATCCGTGGCTTCTTCGATAACTTGAGCCACGAATGGATGATGAAGTTCATCGAGCATCGGGTGGCCGATCGTCGGATACTGCGCCTGATCCGGAAATGGTTGAAGGCGGGAGTATCGGAAGACGGCCAATGGTCGGAGATGAAACTGGGTACGCCGCAGGGAGCAGTGGCATCACCGCTGATCGCCAACGTGTACCTTCATTATCTCTTCGATCTCTGGGCTGATGTCTGGCGCAAGAAAGTGGCAAAGGGCGACGTAATAATCGTCCGTTATGCTGACGATCTTGTGGTGGGCTTTCAGCACCGAACAGAGGCCGACCGTTTTCTGCAAGAGTTTCGAGAACGGCTGGCGAAGTTCGGCTTGGAATTACATCCGGACAAGACTCGACTGATCGAGTTCGGGCGGTTCGCCGCTCGAGACCGGAAGCAGCGGGGAGAGGGAAAACCAGAGACCTTCACCTTCCTGGGCTTCACCCACTACTGTGGGCAACGCCACAAGAGCGGAACCTTCACCGTATGGCGGATCACTGCGAAGAAGCGAATGGTTGCGAAACTCAAAGCCATCAAGGTTGAGCTTCGACGCCGGATGCATGATCGCATGGCCGAGGTCGGTGCTTGGCTCCGGAAGGTTGTGCTGGGCTATTACCAATACCACGCTGTTCCCGGGAACACGACTCAGTTGCGTATCTTCAAACTTCGCGTGTGCAGGCTATGGCAGAGTGTTCTGGTCCGCCGTAGTCAACGCGCAAAGATGCGCTGGGAACGTTTTACCCCAGTCTTGAACCGGTGGATTCCTCCACCCCGCGTTCTGCACCCCTATCCTGATGCACGCTTCTACGCCACTCATCCTTCGTAAGAGCCGTATGCGTAGACGCGCTCGTACGGATCTGAGCGGGGGGCGATCAGCGATGGTCGTCCCTACCGCGACAGTCAGCTCGCCGGTCGGATTAGTAACGACAAACGCGCCATCAATGAGCGACCAATCGCTGGCGAGAAGCCGACTTGAACGTTACTAATCCGGCCAACTTCCTCGAACCCCGTTGGTGGCTCGTGAAGGGCACTTGATTTCCGAGTACGCGACCAGGACTTTCGTCAGAGATCATGTTATAAACTCGCCTACCAGGGGCGGCACGCACCTGCCGAATGAAAAGGTCAAAAATGGATCCTGTCGTCAAATTGGTGGTTGAGATTGCCGGTATCCTGCTGTTGGGGTCGCTTGGCGAGTTCATCTTCGCGCGAACGCGCGTACCGGACGTGGTCTGGCTAGTGGCCGCTGGCATTCTCGCCGGCCCCGTATCGGGTCTTATCCCGGCAGACCTTCTTAAGCCGGGCATCCCGTTCTTCGGAGCCATCGCCCTGACAGTCATTCTGTCAAGCGGGGCGTTTCGTCTCCAACTCAAAGAGGTGGCTGCGGCCGCTCCGCGCGGTATTTTTCTTGGTTTGTCGGGATTCGTTTTTTCTTTGATCGCGATCTGCGGGTTCCTTTGGCTGTCAACAGAACTGGGTTATGTGCGCACCGCGCCGCCGTTGGCATGGCTGATGGTGGGCGCCATAGTCGCCGGCACCAGTTCGGTTATCATTATGCCAACGATGGCCATGGCTCGAGTGCCTCCCAGAGTAGCGCGCATGCTGGAGGTCGAGTCCTCCGCAACTGACGCGCTCAGTGTCGTTGTAACGATGGTACTGATCGATCTGCTCGTGAGCGGCAGTGCGGACATTTCTCGTCCGTTCCTCGCCCTCGCTAGAGAACTCGGTGTTGGGGTGACTCTAGGTGTGATTGCCGCTGCATTGCTTGTCCCCGGAATACCTTCGATGCGGGACAGGCCTCACGGCTATACCCTATTTCTTGCGTCAATGCTTGCGTTGTATGGCATCACCGATTTGTTTAAGGGAAATGGTGCGCTGGCGGTGCTGGTGGCGTCGCTTTTGATCGGCAACGCTTCGTCTATCGTGCCACGCCTGTTTCCGGGCGCCCATGGACTGGAGTTCACTGCAACAGAGACAATAAGGGTCATGCAGGACCAGATGACGTTCCTTATCAAGTCGTTCTTCTTTTTTCTGATTGGCCTGATGTTCCCGACGGACCTGAAGAAGATTGCCCTGGCGGCTGCCGGTCTGCTGTTCCTCATGGCGATGCGGATTCCCGCTGTGCTGCTCTCGACCAGGAGCATGGGACTGGGGAAGAAGGAGTTCTGGTTCCTCTGTGCCGCCATACCTCGCGGTCTTGCCGCCGGCGTGCTGGCGACGCTTCCGATGCAATATGGGGTTTCGGGGGCGGAGAATCTGGCCCCACTCATATTCGCAGTGATCGTCCTCAGCGTCCTCGTTTTTGCGATCGGCTTCTCGATAGTGGGCCGGTTGCCAGACGAGCCCGCACCCATTCAATGATCACGCCGTGTACCAAGAGTCCGCGCGCGCAACCTCAATTGCCCCCGAAAATACTGCCTGTGGATTATGTCCGGTTAACTTCCAGGGAAACCCAATCTGTGGTTCGTTTCGAGCGGCTATACCCGCTAACTGACGAAGTCCACCACGCCATTCGCGACGCTGTACATCGCACCGGCGATCTGGATCGATCCTTTCTTCTCCAGATCCGCCAATACCGGGCTTCGCCGCCGAATGTTTTCGATTGCCAATTTGACATTGGTTCGGGCGACAGCGTCGACATAAACCGGGTTCTTGCTGGACTTCTCACCTTCAAACTTGGTTTCCGAAATGGCCGGTTTGATCCTCGCCAACAATCCCGTGAGATTGCCTAATACCACGTCATCGATTGCGCCCTTAATTGCGCCGCAGGCCGTATGTCCCAGGACCAAGACTAGCTTAGATCCTGAGACAGCACATGCAAACTCCATGCTCCCAAGCTGGTCATCGTTGATCACATTGCCGGCCACGCGCCCACTGAACGTGTCGCCGATCCCAGCGTCGAAAATGATTTCCGCAGGCACCCGCGAGTCGACGCATCCAAGGATTATCGCCGCGGGATACTGGCCGGCAGCACTTGAGCGTTTTTCAGCTAAATAATCCCGAGGAGCCATCTTGCCCGTGCGAAATCGCTCATTCCCCTTCTTCAATTCGTCAATGACCTGCGACGGCGTCATGCTGTCACGTTGCTCTTTTGTCAGCGACTCACTCATGCTCGCCGCAAGTTGCATAGACCAGGAGCCAAGTGGACTGATGGCGCAGGCACCGAGAGCCGCGCCTAGAAATCTGCGGCGGTCCACAGCTAGGTTATCCACCAACTCGCGTGATGTCCTGTTCATAACCTTCCTCCAAGTCTTTGAAATACGCGTCTCGCAATGTGATCCGCGGCAGTGAGGCTGAGTCTGCCATTTTCCGGCCCATCTTAGGGCGCGTCAGAAGCCAAGTCAACGTTGACACGTTGACACGTTGACACGAGGACACGAGGACACACGAGGATTCCGCCAACGGCCGCAACGAAGGGAAAAGCGGCCTGCCGTAAAGACGATAACTCACCGATTAGCACCTCGCGTTTAATCTCGAGTGGACAGAACCTGCGTTAGGGAGCGGAACACGCACCAAGTTGTTCGGTTCCATGCTGAATCGGTACCCGGGTCCTCAGCTTAAAGTGATTTTGTCGGCAGCGAGGTCATAAACTCCGGTCCGTACGTTCAATTTGCCAGCGTTGGCAAGATCACCGATGGCTTTATTGAAATTCCCACCGGACTGCTCCACAGATTCTGAAAGAGCCATCTGAAGAAATTGTGTCCCGTCAGAATCCGTGCGCACTTGCGCGTTCTCGGGCATCTGGTGGTTACCTCCTCGCCCAACAAGGCGCCTCATAATATGTCATTTCGTGTTCCTTGACTTCTTTTTTCGAGCAACCTATCATCCGGCCATCATTAAGCCATTTTGCTCGGCCTGCGCAAGTTCTTCGTTGAGAAATTAAGCGAAAGGATAATCGATATGAAACTCGCGATCCGCATGTTACCGGCGACTCTCTTCGTCCTGATTTTAGCCTCGCCGCCCTCCGGCCATGCGCAAACAAAGGCTCAAAAGACAAGCAGCACAGGCGCAGCCCCTTCCGAAGCCGACATCCAAAAGAAAAACGTGCAGTCGTACATCGACCTCCTGCGCAGGGACGTGCGCCAGCAAAAGGCTGAAATCATGGGCGTGATGATGCTGCTTAGCGCTGCCGACGCTGCCAAA
This sequence comes from Candidatus Acidiferrales bacterium, assembly GCA_963839315.1. Classification (GTDB taxonomy): domain Bacteria; phylum Acidobacteriota; class Terriglobia; order Acidiferrales; family UBA7541; genus Acidiferrum. Next base: position 180,285 of record CAWIUU010000024.1, on the reverse strand, counting down.
TTCTGGCCCATTTACAGCGACTACGATGTGGCTCTCGCCAAGCTGAACGACCAGCGACTCGAAGTCATCAAGGAATACGCCCACAATTACAACGATCTGACCGACGAAGAAGCGGACCGTCTCATGGAGAAATCCGTGGCATTCCAGAGAGAACGCTCGGAGCTGTTGGCGGCCACTTATGGAAGGGTTAAGCAGGCTCTCGGCGGAGTGACCGCGGCACGCTTCGCCCAAATCGAACACCAATTGCTCTTGATCATCGATCTGCAAATCGATTCATCGCTGCCCATCGCCGGGCAGGGTTCCTGAGTCTCGGGCAGGAGGACACGCACATGCGAAAGACGCTTCTTTGGACGGTGACGTTATCCCTTGCAGTCCTGGCTTCCTATTCAAATTTACTGAGTGCGGCAGCGCAAAGTAAAAAGCGCATCACCGTTCCCGCAGGAACGCGCATCTTGATCCGTACTGTCGACGCGATAGACTCCTCCAAACAAAAAACGGGCTTTCGTTTTACCGCCACCCTCGAAACTAATCTCCAAGCCGAAGACAAGGTGATCGCCCCACGCGGCACCACCGTTTACGGACGCCTCGCGCAAGCCTCCTCTGCCGGCCGAATGTCGGGTAGTTCCGAGCTCACACTCGAGCTGACCGACATCGTCATCAACGGCACTGCCTATCCTCTTCTGACCAGCACCTATGAGGTGAAAGGCAAGGGCGAAGGTGGCAAGACCGCAAAGAAAGTGGTCGGCGGCGCGGGCTTGGGCGCGCTGATCGGTGGCATTGCTGGAGGTGGAAAAGGTGCCGGAATCGGCGCTGCTGCCGGCGCCGCCACCGGAACCGCTGTTGCTGCCTCCAAGAAAGGACAGCAACTCCAGATTCCGAGCGAGTCTTTACTGGAATTTCGTCTCGAGCAACCCGTAGCCCTGCCGGTCGCAAACTAGTCGCGCCGAGGCGTCTCTCCGGAAGATTGTCAGCATAGTATTCGATGTAGGGATTGACCTGTCACCCCGACACCTTGACGATCCCAGTTACCAAGCCCACGCGAATCGCAAACGCCCAGGCGTGATCCACGTGATGGACGAAGGCGCTACAGATAAGGGCGCTCGCTATGTAGCCGACAGTTCCCCGGAACTGACGATGCGTGAGCCGCGGACGGGGAGACGATTCGTTTCTGATTCTCAAGAACGGTCAATTGCTGAAATTCCATGATGATTGACAGACACACGCTCACGCCGATCCGGGATATTGGCAGTTCACTTCGGTTCTCACGATATTGCGGCCGCCGGCGACGCGGTCCAGAAGTCGTTGTATCGAAAGCGCGCCAACACACCGTGCTCGTGCCTGCAGCTTGCTCGCTCGCGCTTCCGATACAACACTAAGACTTCCCATTACTAATCCGGCCAACTTCCTCTAACGCGTTTCTGGCCGGTGACTTTTCCGCGTACCCGACATTACCGGCCAATCTCTGCCCATTCTCAGGGCGTTGCGAGGTTGCGTGCTTCGATGAGGATTTTGGTGAGTCGGTTGGAGAGGCGATTGAGGCGAATGCGAGTAGTGTCTTTTGGCAGCGAGCGACGGAACATCTCTAGTACATGTTGAGCAGCGAGCAAAGAATCGATCACTCCATCGAGGCCTTCTCGAAGTGGAGCAGACGACACCTTGGGTTGCGGAACAAGATGCCGAGGTTTTGAGCGAGCCAGCTCGAATGCTCGCTGGAGATCATTCAACGTGACATCAAGATATTGCATGGTCATCTCGGGAGAGGTGTGCCCGAGTAATTTCATTACGGCGGTCAAGCTCATACCGGCGCGAAGCATCTCCGTGGCATAGGTGTGGCGAAATTGGTGGGGGACGATGCGGGTGGAAAGGCCAAGCGAATGGCAGACTTGATGTAAGTAATCACGAAAGTGACGAAGGAGCGTGTTTTTGGCGCCCGGACGGGCTAAGAGCCGTCCATCGGCAGGCAGCGGATCAAGTGAACGAAAGAATCGGAGGCGATGGACGAATTCGCACACAAAGGGATCCACGGGGACCATACGTTCTGTTTTGAGTTTGCCGAGTGGCACATGAATCGCCCATTGCCCTGGGCCGATGGAGCGAAGGCAGTCAGAGGACAGATCGGCACACTCACCGATACGCATACCGGTGTGGCGAATCAGCAGGAACACGTTGCCACCCAGATCATTGCGCAAGCGGAATTCTTGCTGCAGGAGTTCATCCTGTTCTGCCGTGAGTGGACGTGGAAGTCTCTGCGGGAGGCGTGGAATATCCTCGCGGCGGATCAGATGAGCAAGTTCAGGAAGTTGTTCGGTCCAGGCCAGTTCGTTGCAGATGCCGCGCAGACCAATGAGGCGGAGGACATAGGATGCGGTCACGAGCGGCGGCACTTGCGAGTGCAGGCGGGACATCCAGCCGAGGATGTGGGGTTCACGGCGCAACTGGTCCAGACGCTGCACCTCAGGATGATCAGCCGCGAGATAGTTCAGAAACTTGCGGACCGTCCCGCGGTACAGACGAGTCGACTCGGGACTGAGTGCCATGCCGAGGGCATCGATGGCGCGGTCGAAGACCGGAGCCAGAGGATGTTGGAGCGGCGAGTGTCGCACACGGTTCATGAGGAGGCCTTCGGAAGAGGGCGAATATGCTGCGCTACGGCACGTGCGTACTCAAGGTAGACGTCTTGCGGGGTGACCAGCACATAGAGCAGCGTGGTTTGGATGTCTGCGTGACCCATCAACTGCATGAGCGCGGGCAGACTCATACCGGCGCGGATCATGTCGGAAGCAAAGGTGTGTCGAAATCGATGCGGATTGGCGAGCTGGATGCCGGTAGCCTGGCGATGGTAGCGGAATAAGGATCGTAATCCCGCAGCGGTCATGCGGGTTCCGCGCGCGTGTCCTTTGAGTGAGACGAAGAGTGCTGCGGAACAGGGATTGGGCCGTTCTAGGCGCAGATAGTGTTCGAGCAGTTGCACGGTTTCCGGCGCCAACGGCAGGAAGCGAAATTTATTGCCTTTGCCACGAACGCGAAGCTGTGCTTCAGAGAGCAACGCGTCGTCGCGATTCAAAGCTAATACTTCGGCGGAACGGAGCCCTTGCAGAAGCATCAAGCCCACGATGGCTAAGTCGCGCGAAGAGCGGAAACTCGACCAGAAGCGCGCCACTTCATCCACCGAGAGCGGCACGATGTTGCGTTTGGGCACCTTCACGCGCAGTCGGCTCATGTCCGCCCGCGGTCGGCCGAGGCCCATTGGTCTTCGCCGCAAAAAAGCTTGATGAAAACCGCGGGCGATTTGGCAAGGAGCATTGGGGAACTCGTTGCGAATGGCGCGATCGGCAACGGCAACGCGGTCATTGATGGTGGAAGGGGAAGGCCGCGGTTGTTGGCTGGACTGAAACTTCACATAATCCAGGAGCGTTGATTCGGTCAGGTCACCTTCCCTAACGTCGCCGGTGGGATGAACACTCTCCCACCAGCGAATAAAGTGCAACAGGTTGTGAGCATAGGTGCGCAGGGAGGTGTTCGCCACGCGACGAACATATTCGCGGTCCAAGTAACGATTGATCCATCCGACTCCTCGGCCGGTGGCCTGCTCAACCACACGAACCGGGCTTTGTGCGTTGTTGGAAGCCTGCAGATGGATCAGGAGGAACTTCATGACGAAGCAACCTCCAGGAGAGAGTGGAACTGTCGCGCATCACCACCCTGGACGAAGAAGGAGTTCGGATCGTGGCCATCGGGCAGGATGACACGGCGAGTGATGATGCCTTGCGAGCGGAGGCGCTGTGCTAGCTGCTGTGAGGCTTGTTGGCCACTGCCGTTGGCGTCGACATCGAAGGTGAGATAGATAGTGCGCGGACGGTCACACAGTTGTTGAAACTGTTCAGCGTTGAGATGAGTGCCCAATGAACAGGTGGTGTGGCGAAAACCTGCCTGCCACAACACCGCGAGATCGAACAGACCTTCAACCAGAATCACTGTGGGAAACTGGCGAACCGATTCCCAGGCGAACAAGCCACCCTTGGAGCCAGGAAGAAATTGATGGGCGAAGGCGGCAGCGATACCGCGACCGTAGAGGTTGACGATGTGTCCGCCTTGGCAGCACGGGAAGATGACGCGCCGGTAGAAAGCGTCGCAGCCTTGTGGGTTGAGCAAGCCGAGACGCTGCAGGAGATCGAAGGAATAGCCTTGAACCGTGAGATGACGGCGCAGGCTCCCGCCAGGAGCATAGCCAATCCGCAGTTCTTTGATCAGAGCAGAATCACGCAGTCCTCGTTGCTGAAGATAGCGCAGTGCCTCGGGGTGGCGTTCGAGTTGCTGCTGATAGAAAATCGCGGCTTGCTCGAGCACGGCGACAGAGTCGGTTGGAACAGTGCTTTGCTGCTCGAGGTAAGCAACACTTTGGCGAAAGGACAGATGACGGGACAGCTGGACAAAGCGAATCAGATCGCCGCCCTGGCCGCAACCGTGACAGTAGAAGAGATTTTTGCGAGCGTTGACATAGAACGAAGGCCGGGTTTCCGGATGCAGTGGGCAGAGTCCAACGAACTCGGGGCCGAAAGCGATAGGCCGGGCGGTCCAACTCTGCTGCCGCAAATAATCGAGCAGCGGCAGACGTTGTTTCAGTTTTTCGACATCCTCGCCCACGGCGCAGTTTTCCCTCTGGAAGCCAACGTAGGAGAAGGCCGCCAGCATTCCCAGGCAAGGATGGTGGGCAGGAGGAAATTTCTCAGAGCCGCAAGGGCCAAAGAATTTGCAGAATCAGAGTCAGCCAAGAGCAAGGCCCAGCTGCCTGATCGGTCGGATCACCACGCGCTAACCAGTGAGCCACGCGAGCGAGCGTTTGACGGAGAAAGGAAAGAGCCGGTTGGGAGCAGTCCAGGCCGTTGGCCCAGCGGCGGAGTGTGGAAGGATCGGGCAAGCGATTAGGATCTTTGAGCATAGGTGCGGCCTCTTCCCAGGAGCAGTGCTTCACAAAGCGCCGCTGCAATGCTTGAGAGCGCGTCAGCACACTGTAGTGCGTGTACGGGAGAGAAAGCAGCGGCAGGAAGGTGAAGGTCCTCTTGCAACCGGGACAGCGACCGCGACGAATGCCAATCCAATCGTGATGCTCATCATGCGCTTGCTTGCGGCGGCGTCCGTGACCGATGATCGAGTCAATTTCACACGCTGGGCATCGCCGCAGAATAACCTCGGCGCAGCTCGCGGCCCAATCCGTTTCGAGCTTGTGCAGCGGTCCGCAAAGTGGGATAAACAGAATCGTACTTCATGGAGCTCTGCCCTGGCATTGACCCGACAAGATCTGAGCCGGAAGCGGAGCTCCTTCCTTCTGAAACAAAAATCCAACTGAAAGAGAATAACCCTTCTCGCGTCCAGCTTTTAGGAGTGTGATTAAGAATATTGGCCGGTAATAATCGACTTACCGGGAGTTACGATCTAGCTGCCTCCACACTCAATCGCACGAACCGTCATCAACAAATTGCCCGTTTGTCGCCATTGATCTGAGCGAGCGGCCGCAGGCAATGAGGCGCTGATTCAGGCCGTCATTCTGCAGCGCGTCTGGCGAGATGTAAGTCATGTTGGCGCGCATGTTGACATACTTATCGGCGATTTTGTCATGTTCTGAAATGCTTTGTTCAAAAGCTGAGAGGCACTGTGATCGGAAGGTGTGACAGCAGCGACTTCGGCCAGGCGAAGATTCGTGGCGGCTTGCGCTCGATACGGAGCAAGCAGGCCTGCCGATAGAGGGACTCCATTTTGGATGGCGGAGTCGAGGGCGGCGTGCCATTCACGCAGTGTGGACATCTGCTCGATTCCAGCGTTTAGAAATTGCTTTGAAAATCCTTGGTTCGATGGTGCCGCTTGCGTCTGCGCGGCAGGTGCGGAAACCGCAGACGCTGTTGTTGGAGATGGAGCGCGATTAGTGGAACTGGCAGCGAGACTGAGAGCTACTATGGCACCAGAAGAACTGAGCTTACGGCAGACTTCCTTTTTTGCAAGATGGAAATTCAGAGGGTTTCTTCACAGCTTCATTTCAAGTTTCTGAGTACCCGCCACTTATCAGGAATTCGCACTGGCAAACCCCACGGTTCACCTGCTCATAGCCCGCCAACCGCTTTGCTCCTCTTGTCCTGATACATGAGTGAATCCACCTTTGCCAACAGCTCGTCAAGGGAGGATTGCGTTGTCGCGTCGCATGGCAGGACGCCGATGCTGAGCGAAAGGCGGTACGTTCGATTGGGCTCCGAGTTGGCTGCCGCCAATTTTTCCTTGATATGAGCCAGCAGCGCTGCTTCAGCCGAGGCCGACGTGTCGACGGCCAGCACAACAAATTCGTCTCCGCCAAAGCGAGCCAAAATGTCACTCGTCCGAAAGCAAGAGCGAAGGATGTCCGCCGTTTCGATAATTGCTCTGCTGCCCGCTGCATGGCCCAAAGTGTCATTTATATTCTTTAATTCATCGACGTCGAGAAATATCAACAGGAAAGGGGAACAAGTCCTTCGACTAACCTTCATTTGCTGTTCGGCCAGCACCAAAAAACCTCTGCGGTTGTGCAGGCTTGTGAGATCATCGAGAAGGACGAGGCCGCGGAGCGATTCTTCGGTCCGTTTCAGGTCGTCGATTTCGGTGCAAGTTCCAAACCACTTGACAATCTTGCCGGTGACATCTCGTAGCGGCACTCCCTTCGTGAGGAACCAGCGATAACTGCCATCGGCCGCCCGCAGACGGCATTCGATCTGATAGTTGCCGCCGGTCGCTACCGCGCGGTTCCAGGCGTCCCAGGCGGGCTGCTTGTCGTCGGGATGGAAGGGAGTATTCCAGCCTCGCCCATAGCTCTCCTCCAAAGTCAGTCCGGTATAATCCACCCATCGCTGATTGAAGTAGATGTTCAGACCATCGGGCAGACACATCCACACCAACTGCGGCACGTTTTCTGCCAGAGTGTGAAACGCCGTCTCACTCTCCTGCGATGCCAACTCCGCCTGCTTGCGCTTGGTGATGTCCAGGGCTACTCCACGAAGGGCCGTGATAGCTCCGTTCACATCCCGTACCGGTTCTCCACGTGCCAACATCCATCCCCTACCTCCGTCGTGGCTCACCGTCTCTAATTCCAGTTCGTAAGGCTCCCCCGTGCGTACGGTATGATCCAACGCGGTAGTGAGCCGCGCCCAGCTCTCCGGCGCGAAGAGTCGCGCCTTCTCGGAAAACGGAATGGCCGGGAGCGATGGTTCGAGACCCAGCATGTGATACATCTCTTCGGACCATGCCACCTGGTCCGTCTTCAGATCCAGTGTCCATGCCCCGAGACGGGCAACGCGCTGCGCTTCCTTCAGATCCGCGGTGCTCTGGCGCAACGAATCCTCCACTTGCTTGCGCTCGCTGATGTCTCGAATGTCGCTGGAGACCAGAACTCCCTCATCCGTCTTGAACGGGCTAAGGCTAATCTCCACCGGAAACTCCGTTCCGTCTTTGCGGCGAGCGTAAAGTTCTAGACCCAGGCGCGTGCGGGGGTCATAGAAAAAGCCTGCACGGCTGGCGGTATGCCCTTTGCGAAACCGTTCTGGAATCAGAATTTCGACGGGGTTGCCCACCAACTCTTCGCGTCGATAGCCAGTGAGTTTCTCGGTCTGTGCGTTGACGAGTACGATTTTGCCTCGATCGTCGGCAATTACCATTGCGTCGGGCGCGCTCTCGAGCAGACCGTGGAATTTACGTTCGGCGACGGCGCGTGATGCCATCGCCACATAAAGAAACAGCAACAGAAGGATGACATCCAGGGTCGCATCGATCACTGCACCTGCTTCTGTGCCATACCATCCTGCCTGCTGTCCCTTCAGACGAAGCCATCCGCCAATGATCGGGACCGCAATGGCAACGGGGAAAAAGCGGCGCACCAGCGTTCCGACTGGCCCTTCCTGGCTGAATATATTCATCATGCCAGCGCGAGGCCTGGCGAATAGAAGACCGAGGGAGAGAATCAGCAGAGTGATAGCGGTATGGACGGTCATGTTCGCATACCCAGCGATTCCATAGAGGGCTCTGACGTCATAGGCATGCCCTATGCACGCAGCGAGCGAAGTGGCGGCCGAAGAGAGCGCGCACAGTTGGCTAGGCCGCCAGCGGCCGACCTGCACATTCATGAACACCAAGGAAAGACCGACCAGAATCAGGCAGACTGCTGTGTTCGGAGACATTTGAACAGACAAGAAGGTGCCCCCCACGGGGAGTGGCCCGAAAAGAAGATTTTCATCAAGGTACGGCGGTAAGGCTCCGACCAAACGTAGGAGCGTAGCAGTGCCCATCATGATCGCCAGCACAGCTCCGCCGGTTCCAAGCCGTCGGATCCTCCGGTTGGAAGACGCGTCCTGCATGGCAAGGAGCGAGGCTCCGCTCAGGATCAATGCAAGAGCCGTGCTTCTAGCCATGCCTTTGCGATTGCTGCCAGCGGTTATCACCATCACGATAGCGAGTTTCCACGCCACCAGCACAAGCAGGCCGACCAGGATGCTCAATATCGCAGACGCTCGCGAAAACCACTTCATGATGGTTTCAATATCTGACTGCTGCGATGAGATTCCTGCCTGCGAGCGCATCGGTTCTCTCCATCGTCCAGATGATTGCTTAAAGTCCGTCCAGTACCGAGAGAAACCCTGATACCAAAACAACTACCTCCGTGTGTTAAGTAGCCGTGATTATAACCCCGGAGAAGCCTTCGTCGGGGACCTCCAGTCCTCAAGTGCCGGGTAACGCCGTTCCCGTCAATTTGAAGTACTACTTCATCTCCGAGTACGCGACTACACGTCCAAGTGACAAGCGTAAGCTCTGATTTGTGCTTGCCTTAGACGTTCTGGTTCATCTTACGGTTTGATCCGAGAATCGACCGCGAGATTCCAACAACTCATGCAGTATCGGCGTGGTCACCAGGGTGGTGACCACGGCCATGAACACGAACATCGTAAATAGCGCCGGCGAAAGCACGCCCAGGTTCAACCCAACATTGAGGACGATGAGCTCAATCAAGCCGCGTGTGTTCATCAAGACGCCGAGCGATTCGGAGGCAGTTTATTTTGCTGCTCGGCGGACAGGTTCGGAATGGCGTGAAGCTGCATTACCGAGCGACGCCACGCCGATAATCAAAATACAGGCCAACCAATCACGAGTTCCATGGAGCAGACCGATCTGAGTTCGCATGCCAGTGAAGACGAAAAACATGGGCAACAGGAGCACGACGACCAGATCTTCACACTTCACGTGAATATCACGCGCTAACACGGAATTGGGCGGAATCACGGTACCGAGAAGGAAAGCGCCGAAAATCGCGTGAATACCGATTCGTTCTGCCGCCAAATTAGAAGTGCCGCCTAATGTATGCCAAGCAGACAACCAACAAGTCAACCGAATGAACTTGACACCTCGCGCACCGCGTCCATACTCAAACCAGCTATTACTGCAACAACAGATGGGAAGTCAATCTGCTCCAGCTAGAAGAACCCAATTCCCATCTCAGGTCCTCTCATATCTACTAAGGTTATATAGTTCATTAGTATATAGCCGGTATCTGGATCAAGCCAGACATGCTTGGCCTAAGCGAACCATGCCAATCATCTACTACTCCAGTTTGGCCAACAACGGTTTGGGCATATTGCGCGCGGTATTGTCATGTGAAGAGAGCAGAAACCTCTTGAAACTGTGTTCGGTCCGGTACGCTGGGTTGCAATTCCCAACGATGGCCAAGGGCAGGGTCCCCGATTTTGCGGTAATACGGATATTCGAAGAAGAACGAGACGATAAATGGCAAGTCGGTTTTTACAGCTTTGATGGGGACATTATGCAAATCGAAGAAGGGGTACAAACTTGCACCAGGTCCCGAAACCATTCCCTTGGTCGAAAACTTGAATAGACAGCTGCCTTAATTACGAGGAACGTAGTTCTGAGGGCCTATCTGGTGACGAATGAGATGGTCCGTGACACATCGCGCAGTCATGGGTGTACGACTTCTTCTCTGAGGAGATTGAACTGTGTATTGGCTTGACTGGATTTACTTGCTTCGCGGTTTCCGAGGTGGATTTGGACTCAGTAGCGGATTTTTTTTCGGTCGGCTTTTGGGGTTTCAAGCGAGTGGATCCCTGCGTTGTTGACACCCACGAAACGCTAAGAATACATTGGCCGTAATGAAGACGTGTCCAGCCTGCCAAGAAACCGTCGGTCTGAACGTACGTGTTTGTCCATTTTGCGGACACAGATTTATCTCTGCGACAGCGTGGGTCCTCCTCTTAGCTAAAGGCGCGAAAACGTGAATGAGCAAGCCAAAACTCGTCTTAAGGGCATTCGGGACCTTCTAATGAACCAACACGGGTCCACGAGATTGTTGCCAAATGCCGGCGCGACGGCGCACTCGTCGCACACAAGCGGAAGTTGCGTGATCGACATCGCCGCGGCGTGGCTGGAAGGCACGGAATAAAGTCCCGCCAACTTCAAAGAAGGTAATCCCAGAGTAAACCCAAGCGATAAAGTCTCTATTTTATACGATAAAAACAGGAAGGGCGGATGGCTTGTGGCCATCCGCCCTTCCTGCGTTTGGGGGGTTGGGGAAAATCGCGTCTTTCGTGGCCTTCGGTTTTAATCTTTACCGAATGCCTGGAGCGTTTTATGCCGCAACATCCCGAAATGGCGGTTCAGCGGATGCTTGCGTTCCAGGAACGTAAAGACCGGCTCGCGCCGTGGCGTCAGTTTTGCCATCGCGATATTCAAGCGAATGTCGCGACGAGCATATTTCATTCCTGCCAGCAGGGCTTCCCGGGCATCTTCGCGTCGGCCCGAGGAGAGGTAGACCTCCGCAAGATTCAGATACAGCTGGGCCTGATTGCGTTTCATGCGTACCGCGGTATCACACATGCGTTCGGCGTCTGCCCATTTCTGGTACGTACGCGCCAGTGCAACTCCCAGATAGGACATGTAATAGGGGTTGTTTTTCTCCAGATCGGCAGCGCGCTGGATGTGTTGCAAGGCGCGAGTCGCGGAATTATCGCGCAAATAAGTCAATCCAGTCTTGAACTCTCGGAAAGCTTCCGTATCCATCATGATCCCACCTCTTCATACAGGCAACCCACCCGAAGCAGCTACCTTCAAGGTACACAACTGGCCAAATGCCAACTGCAAACTGAAGGTCGTGGACGAGAATGCCGCAGGAGTTCGCATTTACCGGTCTTTGACTAAACTACGGATTTCAATGATTAGAATCTACTGACCCGGAGGACAGTCGTGGGACAAGGGCTGTTGGTTCTACTCTTTTTGCAGGAAAAACAGCCGGAATTGCAAAAAGTTGAGGAGAAAGATGACCACGAACTTCGCTCGTCCCCTAAAACGTGCTGCAAGCGGCAACAGAACCTTTCAAATTGCCAGCTGTTTCTTGCTCGTCTGCCTTTGCCAATTGCGCCGCCAGTATTTCCAGTCCGTCAGCGTGGCTTTCAGCATAGCTTTGGACGATTTATGCAGCCAGCGCCCCTTTCGTTTGGCGAGGTCGCGCTTCACCGCGGAGATTGCCTTGCTCGATCCCAGGTGGATATTGGCGGTTTCCCATCCCATATAGTAGGCGAGCCGCTCTTCGTCGCGCTCCTCCGGCAGGGTATGGATTTCGATATGGCAGCAATCGGGAGCGAGGCGGCGGACGATCCAGTGCGCGGCAAAATGTACATGGGGATCGGTCACGCGCACGGCCGACTCAGTGAGCTTGCGGCTCAGGATTTGCGCGCTGCTCAGCCGCCGCGCCCAGATCCAGGCGGAAGGCGTGAGCTGCTTGGCTTCGCGCACGACGTGCGCGCCATCCCAGGTTGCCAATGCCAGCACGCGTGGATGCCCCAGGCTGCCAAGACCCGCGATTCGCGACCTGAATTCATAATTCATGGCTCTCAGCGGCATCGAGCGATGCACCAGTTTCAACACATCTTTGGGAAGTTTGCCCTTGTAATTGGGACCTGCCCGCATTTTCTGCCAAAAAACCACCGGATCGCGCAGCTTGCTCAGCGCAACTAATCGTAGCCACCGGTGATGCTCGGCAAGCACGAAGGGGCGCCCACCGTGTGCGATTCCGTCGCGGTATCCTTCTTCCATTGCTTCGCGTGCCTGTTTACGGGTAATGGCGAGATGTTGTTCGTCGATTGCCAGGTAAGCACTCGCCACCAACCGCACCAGATCTGCGGCATAAGACGCCGGCCACGCTTCGTCAAAATCGTTCACGCCCCAGATGAGCCGCCCTTCCAGGTCGCGCCAGGTCCCGAAATTCTCAACGTGCAGATCGCCGACGGCCAAAACTTGCGGGGCTCTGGCAAACTCCGGGCAGACCACCGGCCACCACTGCGCCCAGCGGTAGAATGTGGCGCGGAGGAAGGGAAAGGCGGAGAGCGCCATGTTGCGGTGCTTCAACTTGACGTCGGACGGAACCAGCTTCACGTGCCGCGACGCCCACCTCTCGAAATCAGCAGTGGCTCGAACGATATCGGGAAGATCAACTTTAGCGGTCATGAGCTAAGGGGTTGCAGGAAGGTGCGGCTCCTGCGAGAGCAATGGTTTAGCACGAGATGCGAGGAAGCTTCAAGCGCGATCCTTTTGTGGGTCCTCTCAGACGCCGGCGTGCACTGCCGAACCGTTCATGCGCGATTCATAGATCGGAAAGCGCGAGGCCAATTCTGCAACCTGCTTGCGAACCTTCTGCTCAATTTCCGGTTTGCCCATGTTGCTAAGAATTTCTGCTACCCATCCGGCAATCTGTTCCATTTCCGGTTCTTTCATCCCCCGCGTCGTGATCGACGGGCTGCCAAGACGAATGCCGCCCGCTTTCATCGGCGGAAGAGGATCGAATGGGATGGAATTTTTATTGACTGTAATTCCAGCGCGGTCCAGGGCCTTTTCTGCATCGCTCCCCGTAATGCCGCGCGGGTGCACTTCGATAAGAAATACGTGATTGTCTGTGCCACCCGCCACCACTCGGAAGCCCCGTTGCGAAATGGCATTGGCGAGGGCTTTCGCGTTTGCCGCCACCTGCGTCTGATATTCCTTGAAGGACGGCTCCATTGCTTCCTGCAGACAAACCGCTTTTGCGGCAATCGTATGGACGAGCGGGCCTCCCTGCGTTCCCGGGAAAGTGAGTTTGTCGATCTCCTTCGCCAGGGCCGAGCGGCAAAGCACCAGCCCTCCGCGAGGTCCACGTAAGGTCTTGTGCGTTGTCGTCGAGACCACGTCGGCGTGCGGCACTGGGCTAGGATGAATTCCCGCGGCCACTAGACCCGCAATGTGCGCCATGTCGACAAAGAACAGCGCATCGATCGATTTTGCCACCTTGGCAATTCGTGCGAAGTCGATAATCCGCGAATACGCGCTGGCTCCTGCCACAATCATTTTTGGCTTGTGCTGGTGCGCCAGTTCTTCAATTTCCGAGTAATCAATCTGCTCGGTATCGCGGCGTACATGGTACTCGATGAACTTATACATCCGCCCAGAGAAATTTAAGGGATGCCCATGAGTCAGGTGCCCACCATGGGAAAGTGCCATGCCCAGCACCGTATCGCCAGGCTGGAGCAACGCCATATAGACCGCCACGTTCGCAGAGGTGCCAGAGTGTGCCTGGACATTGGCATGATCCGCGGCAAAAAGCTGCTTGGCTCGGTCGATGGCCAATTGCTCGACTTTATCCGCGTATTCACAACCGCCGTAGTAGCGCTTGCCCGGATAACCCTCGGCATATTTATTCGTGAAGATGGAGCCCATGGCTTGGAGCACTGCTTCAGAGACAAGATTCTCCGAAGGGATCAGCTCCAGGCCCGTGGCCTGCCGCCGCGCCTCATCCCGAAGAAGGTTCGCTATCTGTGGATCGACGGCATCCAGCGAACGTTGCATTCTACGATTCGCTTCCGTGGTCATTGGGTCTCCTCAAAGGCTTCAACGTGCGGGGAGCAACGCGGCTCTCGCAAGCAGTCTTTCAAGCTAATTCTTCTTTCTTTCATCTTGCTCGATTACCGTGATCTTTTCAACGCGCCGCGAGTGCCGCCCCCCCACAAACGCGGTATTCAAGAAGGTCTGGACCATTTCAATGGCCTGGCTGCCGTTCACTATGCGGCCTCCCAGTGCCAGAACGTTGGCGTCATTGTGTTCGCGCGCCAGGCGGGCGGTGCTGACGTCGTGGGCCACCGCCGCGCGAATCCCGTGCACTTTGTTCGCGGCGATGGAGATGCCGATCCCCGTGCCGCATACGGCGATCCCGAAAACATCCTTGTGCGCGGCGACGCATTCGCCCACTGCCTTGCCGTAGTCGGGATAATCCACGGATTCTTCAGACCAGGTACCCAGGTCATCGACCGGATAACCCGCGTTTTGCAGGAATTGCCGGATGGTCTCTTTAATTGGGAAGCCGGCGTGATCGGAACCCAGCGCAACTCGTGGCTTAACAGAGAACTCGGGCATGTACGCCTCTGGCGGCGATTCTAACCAACTGTGTCATCAACCGCAATGTAAGCCGGTCACTGTAGTGGATTCCAGGTCTGGTCGTTCTCATTCCACCTTTGGGTTTCCGAAACATCCAGGCAAGGATTACACAAGTATTACAAAGGCCTCTTTTCCCCCGTGCTACGTTGGTAGTCGAAGTCAAAAAAAAACAGCAACCAAGGACGACGGAGAATGAGCATCTTCAAGCGCGATAAAACTTTTACTCAGCCAATTATCTGGGTCACCACACTTTTCATGGCTGCATTCCATGTGGGCGCCATTGCGGCGCTATTTTTCTTTACCTGGAGAGGTCTCGCACTGGCAGTTGTGATGTGGTGGGTTGCCGGCAGCCTCGGCATCGGCATGGGTTACCACCGCCTGCTCACGCATCGCGGCTACAAAACTCCGAAATGGATGGAATACTTCCTGACCGTTTGCGGCACGCTGGCACTGGAAGGTGGCCCGATCGCTTGGGTGGCCACGCACCGCGTTCACCATCAAAACACCGACAAAGAAGGCGACCCGCACTCTCCGCGTGATGGCGGCCTGTGGTCCCACATGGGTTGGATCTTGACGGGCAAGGCCATGCACAACAAGGCCGATGAGCTTCTGCCTTACGTTTCCGATCTTCGCAAAGACAAATTCCATGTGTGGATCAGCAAATGGCACTGGGTTCCCATAGGTGTCGTGGCTGTGTCGATCTTTGCGATCGGCGGATGGGCTTGCCTTCTTTGGGGCTTTTTCTTTCGCACCGTTTTTGGTCTCCACTCCACTTGGCTTGTGAACTCTGCAACGCACATGTGGGGATCGCAGCGCTTCCTTACCGGCGACACCTCGACCAACAGTTTCTGGGTGGCCATACTTACCTTCGGCGAAGGCTGGCACAATAATCACCACGCTGCGCCTCAAGCGGCCCGTCACGGCATTACTTGGTACGAAGTCGACGTCAATTGGTACGGGATCACGGCGTTGCGAATGCTTGGCCTGGCGTGGGACATCAAACTTCCGAAGTTCAACTCCAGAAAAATGCCAACCCTAATTCCCGTCGAGGTCGAAAAAGCCATCGCCCCGCTGAGGACTGCTTCTGGCGACTAACTTGCCTTTGGGTTAGCTGTCCTTTCTGGATGCAATGGAACCTGCAGGCACCACTGTGCGCCGGTTCTGTTTTTTGGCCTGTTTCGCTACTATGTTGTTCTGAGCGGCAGTCCTCATGCGCATCTCCACTCGCACAAAATCGATCGCTTTCTTTATCACCTTGGGTGTGTGCCTGGTTGCGTTGACGGTTGTCGTCAATGTCAGCTGGATTGTCCTCAACTGGCGTCGAGTTGTTCCACTAATCCTCGGTATCATTTTCTTCGGACTGATCATTGCTGGCCTGTCCGTGAACACCGTTTTTCTCGTTCGCGAAATTCGCCGGAACGAACAGCAGGATAGCTTCCTCAACGCAGTTACTCACGAACTGAAGACCCCCATCGCTTCGATTCGCCTGTACCTGGAGACCCTGGAGAGCCGGCAACTCGACGAGCCTCAACGGCGCGAATTCTATCGCATCATGCTGAACGACACCGACCGTCTACTCGGCACGGTCGAACAGGTCCTGAAGGCCGGCGAGACGCGCCAGCGCAGCAGCCGGAAAAACTGGCAGGAGCTGGATTTTTCCACCCTGGTTCGGAATGCACTTGAACTCACCCGCTTGCGCCATCATCTGGGCCCGGAGCAAATGCGCTTTGGCGCCGAGCCGCAAGAGGAAGTCCTGGTCGCGGGAAATCCCGAGGAGCTTCGCACCGTGGTCTTCAATCTGTTTGACAATGCCGTTAAGTATTCCGGTGAGAAGAAAGATATTATTGTCGACCTGCTCACACCCAATATTGACAAGGTTTTACTGTCGGTACATGACCGGGGCATCGGCATCTCGCACGGGGAATTAAAGCGTATTTTTAATCGTTTTTACCGCGCAACGAATCCCCTGACGGGTCAGGTGAAAGGAACTGGGCTGGGTCTTTTTATCGTTCGTTCAGTTGCACGCCGCCACGGCGGCGACGCCTTCGCTGAAAGTGCGGGTGAAGGCCGCGGCAGCACGTTCACTGTCCGCCTTCCCAGAATCTATCGCGTATGAGTCGTATATTCATCGTCGAAGACGAAGCGCACCTCGCGCAAGGCTTGCGCTTCAACCTTGAAGCAGAAGGCCACACCGTCCAGATAACCGACCGTGGTGAAGAGGCGCTTACACGTTTGCTGAAGGACCGCGAAGAATTTGACGCTTTGGTTCTCGACGTCATGCTGCCCGGAAAAGACGGCTTTTCCGTTGCCCGCGAATTGCGCGAAGCTAAGAATTTCATCCCTCTTCTCATGCTCACGGCGCGGAGCCGCGCGGAGGATGTGCTTAAAGGATTCGAATCCGGCGCCGACGACTACCTGCCAAAACCATTCAACCTGGCCATTCTGATCGCGCGAATTGAGAGTTTGTTGCGCCGCAAGAAGTGGTCTCAGGACTCCAGCGCACCTGCCATTACATCCACGCTCCCTGCCGGCTCCTCGGAGGAACCCTATCGCTTCGAAGACAAGCTTGTTGATTTCCAGAAGCTTCAGTTGTGCGCCGGCGAGAAGGTCATTCAATTGACCCTGATGGAAATGGAGCTTTTCCGTTACCTGATCCGAAACTCCGGCCATCCCGTTTCCCGCAAGGCAATCCTCGAAGACGTGTGGAATTTACATGAGGATACCGACACACGCGCCATCGACAATTTCATCGTGCGCCTGCGCCGATATATTGAGCAGGATCCTTCCAAGCCCGCACATTTGCTCACTGTTCGTGGTGTTGGCTACCAATTCGTGCCGAATCCCAAGCTGTAGCCTTTCATGCAGGAATTCTCGGCGTGTCTATACTTCATGCCTCGTCAGCCTGACCGGTTTCCAGCCGATTTTCTTGCCTCTCTCCACCATTACAAGTACAGTTTCCCAGCATCCAACCTTTGGATGTTATCCAGGCTGCGGTTTCCCTCTGTTGGGTTTTATACTTGGGGCGCTGTTCCCGATACAGCAAATTCTTGTTACCGAGGATGGACATGCCAAATACATACGCTGACAACTCACTGAGCATCGGAAGGACACCCTTGATCAAGCTGCATCGAGTGACCGAGGGCGCGAAAGCTACGGTACTGGCGAAGATCGAGGGGCGAGGACCAGCGTACTCCGTGAAGGATCGTATCGGGGCGGCCATGATCTGGGATGCGGAAAAGCGCGGTGTGCTGAAACCGGGAATCGAGATTGTGGAGCCAACCAGCGGCAACACGGGTATTGCCTTGGCATTTGTCGCCGCGGCGCGCGGGTATGCGATTACGTTGACCATGCCGGAGACCATGTCCCTGGAAAGGCGGCGCGTCCTCGCGGCGTTTGGTGCGAAACTGGTGCTCACGCCCGGTCCGGAAGGCATGAAAGGCGCCATCAAAAAGGCCACCGAAATTTACGAATCCGAGAAACAGCACTACTTCCTGCCGCAACAGTTCGACAATCCTGCCAACCCCGAAATTCACGAAAAGACCACCGGCCCGGAAATCTGGACCGACACCGATGGACAAATCGATGTGTTGGTTTCGGGAGTGGGAACGGGCGGCACCATTACCGGAGTCTCGCGCTACATCAAAAACACCAAGGGCAAGAAGATCCTCTCTGTTGCCGTGGAGCCGACAGCTAGTCCGGTAATTACACAAACGCGGTCCGGCCAGCCTTTGGTACCGGGGCCACACAAGATTCAGGGAATCGGTGCAGGCTTTGTCCCCAATAACCTTGACCTAAACGTGGTCGATCGCGTTGAACAGGTTACGAACGAAGAGTCCGTGGAAATGGCTCGCCGACTGGCGCGCGAAGAAGGCATCCTTAGCGGCATTTCTTGCGGCGCGGCCGCGGCGGCAGCTGTGCGCCTTGCGAAACTGCCGGAGTTCGCGGGCAAGACCATCGTGGCCGTCCTGCCCGACGGCGGCGAACGGTACCTTTCGACCATCCTGTTCGAGGGGATTGGATAATAAGAGAGCGAGCAGAGTGCTGGTCAAAAACGAACTGAATTGCGAGCCCATAATTTTCAACCTTGAAGCACGATGCGAATTTCCGGGGATCATGAACACTAAGCCACGATTCCGCTCAAGAGCAACACCATCGCCGCCCCGATCGCTATGACCACACCCAATAATGATTTGCGCTCCTTGGCCCGCGAGTTCCGCTTGGCGCTGGAGGCTCGCTTGGCGGACTCCAGCATGTGGGAATACCGATTGCCTTCCAAGGATGAGGTGGCGGTATTTTGTCGCTCGTACCTGGACGGGCTCTTCCCGCTGTACTACGCGAAGGAAGAAGTGCCCAACCCGGAGGCGGAAGGCTTTCTGGCGAAACTGGATTTGCAGTTGGCGGAGCAGATCGTCTATGCGATGCGCTTTGATTTCAATTGTTGCGGGAAAGTGATCCCTGCAAATCTTGCGGAGAGCGCGGGTGAATTGGTGGAGGCGTTGCACGCAAAGCTCCCGGGGCTTGCGCAGTTGCTAGGCGCGGATTTGCGCGCGGCAATGAAAAACGACCCGGCAGCGAGCGGCTTTGAGGAAATATTGTTGAGCTATCCTGGAGTGGAAACGATCATCGTGCAGAGGTTGGCGCATGAATTGTATTTGCTAAGCGTGCCTTATTTGCCGCGCATGATGACCGAGATTGCGCACAGCCGCACCGGGATTGATATTCATCCGGGTGCGAAAATCGATGAATCTTTTTTTATCGATCATGGCACGGGCGTGGTGATCGGTGAAACGGCGACCATCGGCAAGCACGTCACCCTGTACCACGGCGTGACGCTCGGCGCGTTCAATCCCACCAGCCGCCGTGACACGGAGGGGGAGTTGGTCCGCGGGGTGTCCAACAAACGCCATCCTGATATCGAGGATTACGTCACCATCTATCCTGGTGCAACCATACTTGGCGGCGACACGCGTATCGGACATCACAGCATCATTGGTGGTAACGTGTGGCTCACTCACTCGGTGGCGCCGTACAGCCGCGTCACGGTAAAAGATCCGGAGTTGCTCATCCGCAGCCACTCGAAGGGCTCCGACGAAGAGTGGTTCCTCGGCAGCTCGATTTAAAAGCACTTCGAAAAAGCCAGGCACTCACCGCCAGGGCATCCCAGACTCAATTTCTTCGCGATCAATGTTTGCGTTTTGCTTTTGTCCGGAGGCGTTTGTATTTCAGCGCGATGAGTCCTTTGGAGAAAGTCTTGTTCTCAAGCAGAGCGAAATCTCGTTGCGGAAATCCGCTGGGAAAAAGTGGCAGGCCCTCTCCCAGCAAGACGGGCACGACGCCTAGATACAGTTCATCCACCAGATCCGCTTTCAGAAAATCACGCGCCAGTTCACCACCGCCCATCAGCCAGATGTCTTTGCCTCGGCGCTTGCGGATTTCTGCGACTAGTGCGGCGGGAGCCTGATTGGTGAAGATGACGCCACCCCGCTCACCTGGCGGTTGAGAACCAGTCACGACGTAGGAAGTCATGGAAGATCCGCCGAAGGAACCGCCCATCTTCAGGCCCGCCTCGTAAGTCTTACGACCCATCACCGCGGTATCAATTGTCTTAAAGAACGGCGCCATCGAGTAGTCTTTGGGCATAAAGAGAAAGTCAACGGAACCGTTCCTTCGAGCGATATAGCCGTCGAGGCTGATGCCGAGGCCAAGGACCACTTTGCGCATGCGGGGAATTGTAAACGAGGTCGGGTCGGCTGCCAATACTTGTCAACTTACGTTTAGCCGGCCGAACTCAAGTGCGCAGAAAAGGTGATGTGTTTGTGATGAAACTTACGGCTTTGGATGTTCAAAAAAAAGGAGTGACCAGAGGAGATCCGCCGCGAAAACCGAGTTACCGCTGTGTGAGCGCCTTGCGTTGACAGTGAGAGACGGCGTCCGTTACGCTGAAAAGCTTACACATCGCTGCAGAAATAAACAGGGAGACGCATGGCTGAAGAGAAGCTACCAACACGAGCCGAAGATTTTTCCGAGTGGTATAACCAAATTGTTTTGAAGGCGCAACTGGCCGACTACGCGCCGGTGCGGGGTTGCATGATCGTGCGACCTTACGGTTGGGCGCTGTGGGAGAACATCCAGGGCGCCCTTGATCGGCGCTTCAAAGCAACTGGCCACCAGAACGTAGCCTTTCCGCTACTCATCCCCAAGAGCTTCATTGAAAAAGAGAAGCACCACGTGGAAGGCTTTTCTCCTGAGTTGGCAGTCGTAACGATTGGCGGCGGTGAAGAGCTTGCCGAACCGCTGATCCTGCGCCCGACTTCGGAAACCATCATTGGCCACATGTGGTCGAAATGGATCCAGTCCTACCGTGACCTGCCAATGCTCATGAACCAGTGGAACAGCGTCGTGCGCTGGGAGTTGCGCACAAAATTGTTCCTGCGCACGCTGGAGTTCTACTGGCAGGAGGGCCACACGGCGCACGCCACGCGCGAAGAAGCAATCGAAGAAACCAGGCAGATGCTGGACGTCTACACTGACTTCGCGGTGAACGAAGCGGCAATCCCCGTAATTCCGGGCGCCAAATCCGACGCGGAGAAATTTGCCGGGGCGGATATCACCTATTCCATCGAAGCGATGATGGGCGACGGCAAGGCGCTACAATCCGGAACGTCGCACTTCCTGGGACAGAATTTCGCCCAAGCCTTTGAAGTGAGATATCTCGACCAGAACGGCACCCTGCAACACTGCTGGACAACCTCGTGGGGGCTTTCCACGCGAATGATCGGTGCCATTATCATGGTTCACGGCGACGATCAGGGCCTGGTGATGCCGCCAAAGCTGGCGCCCACGCAAGTCGTCATCGTGCCTATCTACAAGACCGATGAAGAGAAAGCTTCCGTCACAAAAACAGCAAAGGAACTTAAGGCGCAACTCGTCAAAGCAAACCTGCGCGTCACTCTCGACGAGCGCGAAGGCTTCAGCCCCGGCTGGAAGTTCAACGACTGGGAAATGCGCGGCGTCCCAGTCCGCGTGGAACTAGGCCCTAAGGATGTAGCTAAGCAGGCCGCCATGCTTGCGCGCCGCGACAAGCCCGGCAGGGAAGGGAAGGTTAGCGCCCCGCTGGCAGACTTGGCGGGGACCATCGAGAAGCTGCTGGCGGACATTCACCAATCGCTCTATGACAAGGCCCTGGCTTTCCGTCGTGCCAACACGCACGAAGCCGAGAACTACGATGTCTTCAAGAAGGCAGTGGAGAGCGGTTTCGCGTTTGCCCATTGGTGCGGCAGCGGTGAGTGCGAAGAAAAGATTAAACAAGAAACTCGCGCCACGATGCGCTGCATTCCTCTGGATCAGGCCTCCGTCTTGGGGACCGCTGGCGGAATGGGTACGGGGAGTTGCGTCTATTGCGGGAAGCCTGCAAAGGATCGTGCGATTTTCGCCAGGGCCTACTGAGATCTGTTGATAAAAAAGTATCGCCAGTCGGAGCGCGTTTTCATGTATTACGACTGAAGAACATCGGTGCGCACCAAATCTCGACAGTGCTTTCACAGGGTGCTAGCGTAAAAAGGACAGAAACAGAATGCGCACTGTCCAGTCTCTGCAAGGGGCAGTGCCCGGAGAGGTATGCTGTGAATCAGCCAGCCAAAGCATCCCACGGACGTCAGCGTGGCGAAGGCAAGCTTAAGGCGATCATTTACACCGTCATTCTGGTTGCGGGTGTTTTCGTCGCTTTCAAGTTAGTTCCGCTGTATGTCGCCGACTATCAACTGAAAGACAAGATGAGCGAGCAGGCGCGCTTTGCGGTTGTTAACCGCTACTCGGAAGACCAAATCCGCGACATCATTTTCAAGACCGTCCAGGACCTCGACATTCCCGCGAAGCGCGAAGACATCAAGGTGGAACACACTAACCACGGCATACGCATCAGCTTGAACTACACTGCTCCAGTCGATTTCCTGGTTTACCAGACCGATTTGAATTTTGCCCCTGCAGGTGAAGGCGTTGACATCTTGAGATAGGGCCTGCATGACCCTTTTTCGCGGATTTTTCGCCATTTCTGGACCGTCGCTTTCTTCCAAGGCTGCAATCGGAGACAATAAGAGAGTCCACCCTCGGGGAGTCATCTTTTGCGCTTTCGCTTAGAAAAAGGCTTCTGGACCTCACGCCTCGGTCTTGGGCTGCTGATCTTTTTCGCCGGATGCTTCTTGCTTGCGGCCTGCACTTTCACTTATTTCTATGTGAAATATTCGCACATGATTGATGCGCGTCTGTCTGGCCACGTACTCCAGAACACCACGCAGATTTTTTCCGCCCCGGAACGTATCTCCGACGGCCAGGCCTGGAGCCAGGACGACCTGGTGATGTACCTGCAACGGGCCGGCTATCGCCCCTCGCAAGATGACAACTCCATGGGCCAATACGTCGTCAACGACAAGACCGTGGACATACGGCCTTCCAAGATCTCCTATTTCGGGGGAGGCAATTCTCTGGCGGTGGAGTTCCGCGGAGACGTCATCCGCTCAATTCGGCCCCTCTCCGGCGGGCCGGACATGGGGAGTGCGGACATTGAGCCGGCGCTTCTTACCAATCTGTTCGATAGCGCCCGCGAAAAACGGCGGCCCGTGCGTTATGAGGATCTCCCGCCGTTGCTGGTGCACGCCATTCTTTCCGCTGAAGACAAGCGCTTCTTTGAACATCCGGGCTTCGATTTCATCCGTATCTTCGGAGCCGCCTGGGCCGATATCCGGCACAGCCAGCACATGCAGGGCGCCAGCACCATCACTATGCAGGTGGCGCGTACCTACTTTCTTTCCACCGATCGTACCTGGCGGCGGAAACTAGCCGAGGCGATGCTCTCCTTCGAACTGGAACAACGTTTCACCAAGCAGCAGATTTTTGAGATGTACGCGAATGAAGTATACCTTGGCAATCGTGGCAGCTTTGGCATCCGTGGTTTCGCCGAGGCCAGTGTCGCTTACTTCGGCACGGACCTGCGGCAACTCTCCCTTCCCGAGTGTGCGTTCCTTGCTGGCTTGATCCGCGCTCCCAACTATTACTCTGTTTCCGACCGGCATCCGGAGCGCGCGGTGCAAGCACGCGATCGTGTCCTGACCCAGATGCTTGACAATAAATTCGTCACCGAAGCTGATGTGCAGGATGCCAAGCGCGTCCCCCTGAAGTTGGTGCGCGCCTCCGTGGCGGGCAATGAAGCTCCCTATTTCATCGACCTGGTGAAAGACCATCTCCTTGAAAAATATTCCGAGGCCGAGTTGCTCAGCGAGAATTTCCGCGTGTATACCACGCTTGACCCCCAATTGCAGCGCGCGGCAGCCGTGGCCGTGGAAGCCGGCATGAAGAATGTCGACGTACTCCTGCATAAGCGCTACGAAAAACTGAGAAAGGCGGCCGGTAAGAAGGCTGCGACAACTACTGAGACTGTACCCCAGGCGCAAGTAGCCCTTGTGGCATTGGACCCCCGAACAGGCGAAATCAAGGCACTCATCGGCGGCAGGGACTATGGCCAGAGCCAGTTGAACCATGCACTGGCGCACCGGCAGCCGGGCTCCGTCTTCAAACCATTCGTCTATGCGGCAGCTTTCAACAACGCCATCGACGGGGTGCAGCCCGTCATTACTCCTGCAACCACGGTTGACGATGAGCCCACCGTATTCGAGTACGACGGCCAGGAATATACCCCCAACAATTATGGCGAGAGATTCATGGGCAAGGTCACCATCCGGCAAGCGCTGACCAATTCGCTTAACGTCGCTACGGTGAAAGTCGCGGAAATGGTTGGCTATGGCCGCGTGGTCCAGATCGCCCGCCAAATGGGGCTAGGCTCTAACATTAGGCCAACTCCAGCGGTTGCGTTGGGCGCCTATGAACTGACGCCGCTGGAAGTGGCAGGCGCGTACACTGCCTTTGCCACTGTCGGAACTCGGGCCGAACCTGTGTTCCTGAAGAACGTGACCAGTGCTGGCGGAAACACTCTGGAGAAATATTCTCCGACCAACAAACTGGTGCTCGACCCACGCGTGGCCTTTTTGGTCGATAGCCTCATGCAGGACGTGATGAATAAGGGCACAGGCGCACCTGTCCGGGCCAAGGGGTTCAAGTTACCGGCAGCGGGCAAAACGGGCACCTCGCATGACGGCTGGTTTGCGGGTTTTACCAGCAATCTGGTCTGCGTGATTTGGATCGGGTTTGACGATAATCACGAACTGGGTTTGACGGGTGGAGTGACGGCCGCTCCCATCTGGGCCGATTTCATGATCAAGGCTACCGCCCTGCCGGGTTACCGCGATGTCAAAGATTTCCAGATGCCTGAGGGCGTGCAATCGGTGGTGATCGATGCCGACACCCTGGAACTGGCCACACCGAATTGCCCTAGCACGCGTGAAGAAGTCTACGTCGGAGGCTCGGCTCCCACCCAGCTCTGCGAGTTGCACGGCGGGCATGGGCCTGCCACCGCTGCGGGATCTTTTCTTTCTCATATCTTTGGTGGCGGATCCCCTAAACAGCCTCAGCCTCCTGGAGCCAATGGAGTTCCCGGACAGTCGGATCCAAATGCCCAGCCGCAGGACGGTAGCTCCGGTGTCGAGGCTGTCAAGGCTCCCGACAAGAAAAAAGGACCTTTGCAGAAGATTTTTGGTATCTTTGGGGGTAAGAAGAAGAAAGAGCCGGAGAAACCGCCTCCGGACAAAGGAGATTCGCCATGAACAAGTATTGTTTGGCGATTCCAGCCGTGTTTGTCCTCGCTATCGCTCCGTTGTTTCCTACCTATGCCCAATCTAATCAAGATACTCCGCAGACGCAGGCTGCGCCCGCGGCAACGCCGGCCTCTCCCCCACTTACTGACGAACAGACTGCCCGGCTGATGCTGGTGCGCAAGCAATACCAGGAGGCGGAGGTAATCTTTCGCAGACTGACGCACGAGCAGCCAAAGAATGCTGTCTATTGGAATGAGCTTGGCATTACCTATCAAAATCAAGCCGAACTCGGCCCTGCGCTGAAGTGCTACGAAAAATCGGTCAAGCTGGACCCGCATTATTCCGATGCCCAGAACAATATCGGTACGATATGGTACGAGCGGAAAAAATATCCCAAGGCCATCCGTGCCTATAAAAAGGCGATTCTCGTTCGCGACGATTTCGCGGCTTTCTATATGAATCTGGGTTTTGCCTACTTCGGCCAGCAAAACTACGACGATTCCATCGCCTCTTTCCGTAAAGCCCTTCAGATCGATCCCGCGGCCTTTGATAATACCCGCGCACGCATGGGCACTGTCATCCAGGACCGTTCCCTCAACACCGACCGCGGCAAATTTTACTTTTTGCTTGCGAAATCGTTTGCAGAAGCGGGTAATGTGGAGCGTTGCGTCATCTACCTGAAGAAAGCGAAAGACGAGGGGTACAAAGACTACGCCGCCGCGAAAACCGACCCTTCTTTTGCCGCGGTGCTGAAGGATCCAGCGGTTCAGGAAGTCTTGGACTCCAAACCGCCTGAAACAGCGCAACCTTGATTGATTTCCTGCTGGCCCTAGGAACTCGCGCTGCCGATAGCCTCTTGGGGCGGCGCGTCTGCTAGAATACTTACCAGATGAATAAGCGGCCGCCATGGTTCCGCATAGCTTCTCCAATCCTTCTTGCGGGTATTTTTTGCTTCTTGACGGCACAACTTGCCGCTCAACAATCCGCTTCGCACACTTCAACGGCGCCTCTGAACTATTCCCTCGAACCCGTCTACCTCGTTTTTCCTTTTGAAAACGCTGGTGCGCCGCCCCGCATTGACTGGATTGGCGAGGGACTTGAGGAACTGACAATCCAACGGCTTTCCCATGCTGGGTTTCAGGTGTATTCGCACTCGGGACGCGTCAATGAGATGGATCGTTACGGGCTCCCCGATTCCGCAAAACTCAGTCGTGCCTCCATGCTGCATATCGCTCAGGAGATGGATGCGGATTACGCGGTCTTTGGAAGCTTTGCTTCTGACGGCAAAACCCTCTCCGTGAATGCACGCGTGATGCGCATTAATCCGCCGGCACTCCTGGCCAATGTCGTGGAGCGTGGTTCCTTGGAATCGCTGATGGAGTTACACACCCGAATCATCTGGCACCTCCTGATTGCCACCGATCGCAGCTATCCCTTAAGCTTAGTGGAATTTTCCAAATTGCAGCAACTGCCCAGTCTCGCCGCGCTCGAGCAATATATTCGAGGTTTGCTGGCCAACGACGACGATGTGCGTCTGCGTGATTTGAAAGAGGCCGCCAGACTGGAGCCCGCGTGGCCTGATCCCCCTTTCGCCATCGGCCAGGTCTACTTTGGCCGCAACGATTGCAATTCCGCTTTGCCCTGGCTTGCTCGCGTCCCAACGACAAATGCTCGCAGCGTGGAAGCGCTCTTCTCGATTGGCGTGTGCCGTCTTCTTCTCGGCCAGGCTGATAAAGCGGAAGAAGTGTTTGCGTCATTGCAAGATGGGCTGAAACGTAGCTTGGTAAGTGGAGGAGATTTACCGGAAATCCTGAATAATCTGGCGCTCGCGCTTGCGCAACAAGGCAATCTTGTTTCTGCGCAAACGACTCTTGGCCGTGCCAGGGATCTCGATCCCGACGAGGATGATTACCCCTTTAATCTCGGTTTACTTGCCCTGCGTCAGAACGAATTGCCCATCGCTACCGCTCATTTTCGCGAAGCCGTACGCCGCGAGCCCGATAACCCGGAAGACCTCGCCTTTTTGATCTATTGCCTACAGAAAGCAGGAAAAAACGCAGAAGCTGATCAGGAGCGCAGCAATGCCCTGGAAGCACTTGGCGAGAAGGGACCGCCTGCGATCATGCTCGATGCCAGGGGTGACAGCTTGCTGAAATATGAACGGGTGATCAAGGAACTGGATACTACAACTCTCCTTTTGGAATTGGAAAATCCCTCGGTGCGCACTTCCGCGGCAATGAATAGCTCCGCTCCAAAGATTTCACCCACAGCCCACCTTCGGCTGGGGAGACAGGAACTTGCAGCCGGCCATCTGAATACTGCGGAACAGGAATTTCGCGCCGTGATCGTCGCTGACCCCAAGAACGCTTCCGCTCACCGCGAACTTGCGGACATCTATCGGCGTCAGGGAAAGTTGGACGAAGCGGTGAAGGAATTGCAACTTTCGTTGGCCGAGCGCGATTCCGCCATTGAGCGCACCATGCTCGCACGGATTTATTTGGAGCAAAAGAAACCGGATTTGGCACGCGCGGAAGTGGAAAAAGCCGTCAAGTTGGCGCCAAACTATGCCGGCGCGAAAGAACTGCTTGATCATCTAGGAAAGAACAATCCCACGGGAGGTACAAAATGATCACTCGTGGAACTGAGTGGAGAGTCCGTATCTGGGCCGGTCTAGTTCTGGCGATCTGTTGCGCCGCGTTTGCCGCCTTGGGTCTTCTTTCGCAATCCGCGACTGCGGCCGCGGAGAAGCAAGCCACTCCTCTGGTTCTCGAATTGAAGCTTGCTGGAACCGTCGAGCCGATCCTGGCAACGTACATCGATGAAGGTCTCGCGGACGCGGCGAAGCGCAATGCTGACCTCGTTCTGATCACCATGGACACCCCCGGCGGGCTGAGCGACTCCATGACCGACATCATTCACCACATTCTGGATTCGCCCGTACCCGTCGCGGTACTCATAGCGCCAGACGGGGCGCGCGGAGCTTCAGCGGGTTTCTTTATCCTCCTCTCCGCGGACGTCGCAGCAATGGCCCCTGGCACGCACGCCGGTGCTTCCACGCCGATACTCATGCCCGGCATGTTCAACATGCCTGTGGACGAAGTTTTGCGCCGAAAACTGAACAACGATGCCACCGCTTTTCTCCGCAGCTTCACCGAAAAACGCGGCCGTAACCCGAAGCTTGCGGAAACTGCGGTTACTGAGGCACGGGCGTTCACGGCGAAAGAAGCTCTCGATGCGCACCTGATCGACCTCATCGTAAGTGATAAGGACGAACTCTTGCGCGAACTGAACGGGCGGGAAATTACCCGCTTCAACGGCAAAACAACGAAGCTGTCCCTGGATCATTACACTCGCGCCGAATTTGAGCTTTCCGCCCGGCAGAAGTTCCTCGCCAGGATCGTCGAACCCGACGTATTCTTCATCCTGCTCATCGTTGGGGTGCTCGGCTTGTACACCGAATTCACTCATCCCGGTGTGATTGCCCCGGGCGTCATCGGTGGGATTTGTGCGGTATTGGCTTTGTACGCGATGCAGTTGCTGCCCGTCAATTTTGCGGGAGTACTTCTCATCTTGCTCGCCGTGACCCTCTTCATCCTGGAAGCGAAATTTGCAAGCCACGGGGTTTTGCTGTTCGGTGGCATCGTTTCCATGCTTTTGGGAACCATGTTCCTGATTCGTTCCCCGCTGACTCCTGGCGGTGTTAGCGTGGGAGTGGCGCTGGCCGCCACAATTCCTTTTGCTTTTATCACCGTGTTTCTGATGCGATTGGTCCTGAAATCGCGCAAATGGAAGAACGCCACTGGTAAGGAAGAATTGCTTGGTGCGGAAGGAGTCGCGACGATCGCACTGCCTGCTGGGGGCGAGGGAATGATCCGCGTCCACGGAGAATTGTGGCGGGCTATCGCAAAAGAATTCGTGCAGGAAGGAACGAAGGTCCGTGTGCTTCGTGTGGATGGTTTGAAGCTGGAGGTCGAGCCCGTAGCAACGACCGCAACCATCACCAGGTAGAGATTTTCAATTGAGAGTTACAGGAGGACCGAAATGTTTCAAGTCGGCGGTATTGGACTGCTGTTCGTCATAGGAATTATCCTGATCTGGGTCTGGAACTCACTTTACATCATCAAGGAATGGGAGCGCGGTGTAGTATTACGCCTCGGGCGCTTGCTACCTGAGGCAAAGACCGCCGGCGTGAGACTGGTTTTCTGGCCCATCGAAACGCTCTATCGCATCAACATGCGCCTGGAAACCCTCGACGTTCCGCCGCAGGATATCATCACACGCGACAACGTTTCGGTGAAAGTCAACGCGGTTTGCTACTTCCGCGTGGTGGACGCCAACCTGGCCATGTCCCAGGTCCAGAATTATCAATACGCAACCTCGCAGCTTGCCCAGACCACCCTGCGCAGCATTGTTGGCCAGTTCGAACTCGACGAAATTCTCTCTCAGCGCGATAAGGTGAACGCGAAATTGCAGATCATTCTCGACCAGGACACCGAGCCCTGGGGCATCAAGGTCAGCAAGGTTGAGGTAAAGCAAGTGGATATCCCCGAATCTATGCAACGCGCCATCGCCAAGCAAGCTGAAGCCGAACGCGAGCGCCGCGCCAAGGTGATTCATGCCCAGGGTGAGTTCGAAGCCTCGCAAAAACTAGCCGATGCCGCGAAGGTTCTGGAAACGGAACCCTCCGCCATCCAGTTGCGCTATCTGCAGACCCTGACCGAGATAGGTGTCGAAAAGAACACAACGATTGTCTTTCCGCTTCCAATCGATATTATAAATAAGTGGACACAGGCGTTAGGGGGGGCGAATAAGTAGGTATGGCTTCTGGGGGAAGAAAAAGCGCGAGCGAGCGTGTGCTTGAAGGGAAGCATGTCATTGGCCTGTTTTTGCTGATGCTGCTTTTCTCCGGCGTATTTTTCACGCTCGGCTACGTCATGGGTCGCAATCAGTACGATGGCCAGGTGCGCGCGGCTACGACGAATTCACGTACTCCTGAATCGGTCGTCTCATCCTAAGAGCGAATCCACCTCGAAGAAAATCCCCCGTCGCCGCCGAGCCCGCTGATAGCGAATCTGATCCCGCCACAACGGCTAATAAGTCGGACTGGGAGTTCTATAACAACAGCACTCCGGCGAAGCCCGAGCCGCGCCTCGAACCTGCTCCCAAACCCCTGGCCAGTGCACCTGCCGCAAAACCGTTGAACGACCGGGCGAGAGTCGAACCGGCGGCAGCCCCAGTTCCGGTGAAGAACAGCAAACCCGTCTCAGCGGCGCCATTGATTCCGGGCGGCTCAATTCTTCTGCAGGTGGCTGCGGTCAGCCGACAGGACGACGCGATTTCTATCGCCAGTAGTTTGCAGAAGAAGCATTTCCCGGCCACCGTGCTTTCGCCACAAAAAGACAAATTCTACCGTGTGCAAGTGGGCCCCTATAAGGATCAGAAAATCGGCCGATGCCGCGAAGAAGGGCCTGGAGGACGCAGGTTTTAAGGCCTTCTACGTAAAGCACTGATGCCATCGCTCCCCTGGCATTTCTATCTGCGGCCCCACCGCTCCCCGGAAATTCCTTCGCTGGCTAGGCTAGGCTTGGCTGCGTCTCAGCGGCACCTTGCTATCCCTCTCCTATCGTGGAGCTCACCCGAGCATTTTCTCCTGGTTCTGCCTGCACGCTGTTGCTGGCCAGCATATTCGGCTCGCGGGCGCGCGTGGCCTTCGGCTGCGGATTTCTGCATGGCCTGATGTTTGTTGTGACGTGTGTGCCATGGATCGCGGAAACCCTGTCGGTGCATGGCGGCATGTCGACTGCAGCAGGCTGGGGCGTTTTGCTTCTGATTGCCACGGTATGGGCCGCGGCCATTGGACTGTTTGCCTGGATCGTGCAGCGATTGTCGCTGCGCAGCATTGCGCTGGCACTTCTCGGTGCGCCGTTCCTCTGGATTTCCACGGAAGTCTTTCGCACCTATCTGCCGGAGATCAGTTTTGCCTGGTCGCTGCTGGGATACCCAGCAGCGGGAAATCCGGCACTCGTGCAACTAACGACGGTCACCGGAATCTATGGCGTCTCATTTCTGGTCGCCGCATTTAACGCTCTGCTTTTGTGGAGCGACTTCAGCACAACTCCGGTTGAGCGCAATAAGCGTTGGGGCATCGTCGCCACTATAACGCTGGCAATGCTTGCTCGTAATCGTCATTGGTCCGCGATTCGTGCCGAAAGCTCAGGCGCACCACATTGCGCGCGTCGTGCAGCCGAATTTCCCGGAAAACCTTCAATATGTGGGCGATTGGTATTCCGAACACAAAGCAGATATGGCGGATCTGGAGCAATTGAGCTTGCGCCCTTCGCCCGATGGCCGCCAGCCGGATCTTTTGATTTGGCCGGAAGCGCCCGCGCCATTTTCGTTTCAGGACCCTCACTTCGGGCCGGTGATCACCCGCATCGCGCAGGAGTTCCGCCATCCCTTGATTGTCGGCGTGATCGAGTGGAAGCCAGAGCCAGTAAAGATCAATGGGGTGACGCGCACTGGCGTGGCGCCCTACAACAGCGCCGCATGCCATCAACGAACTTGGCCAGCGCATATTTTCCTACGACAAGATTCATCTTGTGCCGTTCGGCGAATACGAGCCGTTTCCCCTGATCCATCAGGTCGTCACCAGCGTTTCCGAAGAGGTGGGAGGTTTCCGAAAGGGAACCGAGCGCAATGTCGGCAGACTTTCCGAACGGCGACACGTTTTCCGTATTCATCTGCTACGAGGCTATTTACGCAAGGGAAGTGCGGCAGTTTGCCAATCGCGGCGCGCAGTTGCTCATCAATATTTCCAATGATGGATGGTTTGGCACCTCCGATGCCGCCGAACAGCATTTGCGCATGGTGCGCGTTCGCGCTGTCGAAAATCGCCGCTGGATTGTTCGCGACACCAATAGCGGCATTTCCGCTTCCATCGATCCCTATGGCAATGTCGAGCGCGTTATGAAGCGCGATGTGCGTGATTCCGCCGACCTGTCTCTACGATTTTCGCACCGACAAGACCATTTACACGCGCTTTGGCGATTGGTTCGCCTGGATGTGCGTCGTGGTTTCCGCTATTCTGTTTATACTCACATTGCGAAAGGGAAAATAAGCCCGCCCGGTAACGCGCGGGCCATGCACCATACTCCATGGTTCTCGAAGATCTGCAGCACCAGTATGAAGGATTGAAACAGCGCCTCGCGCTCGTGCGGAGTTATCTTTGACGGTGCGCAAAACCGCGCTCGCCTGAAGTCACTGGAACAACGCACTTCCGACCCCAATTTCTGGAACAATCAGGAAGAAGCGCAAACGTCTTGCGCGAACGCAAGCGTGCGGAAGCCCCGATTGCCGCCGACGAAAAGCTGCGTTCGTTAACCAGCGACATCGAAACCTATATTGAACTCGCCAAGGGCGAAACGAACGCCGAACAAAAAGAAGATTTGCTGAAGGATCTCAGCCGCGAACTGACAGCGGCGGACACCTATATCGGCGAACTCGAAACGCAAACCCTTCTTTCCGGTGAAAACGATCATCTGAACGCCATCATGACCATTAAGCCCGGCGCCGGCGGCACGGAGTCGCAAGACTGGGCGTCGATTCTGCTCCGCATGTATCTGCGCTGGGCAGAACGAAAGGGATTCAACGCCGAAGTTCTGGATGAAACACCCGGTGAAGAAGCGGGCATCAAGAATGCCACGGTTCAGTTCAGCGGCGAAAACGCCTACGGATTGCTGACTGGCGAGACAGGCGTTCATCGCCTTGTGCGCATTTCGCCTTTTGATCAGGCAGCGCGGCGACATACTTCCTTCGCTTCCGTTTTTGTCATTCCGGAAATCGACGACCGCATCGAAGTGAATATCAAGCCGGAAGATATCAAGCTGGATACGTTCCGTTCGGGCGGCAAGGGCGGGCAGAACGTCAACAAAGTGGAAACCGCCGTGCGCCTAACCCACTTTCCCACCGGCATCATCGTCGCGTGCCAGGCCGGACGCAGCCAGCATAAGAATCGCGAGAACGGCGATGAAGATGTTGCGTTCCAAACTTTACGATCTGGAAATGCAGAAACGCCGCGATGAAACCGACAAGCTCGACGAATCCAAAGCTGGATATTTCCTTCGGCAGCCAGATTCGCTCGTACGTCATGCAGCCTTATCGCCTGATCAAAGATCACCGCACGAAGTTTTCGTGTTGGCGACGTCGACAAGGTTCTCGATGGCGACATCGATCCGTTCATTCGCTCCTACCTGATGGCCAAGAAAACCAAGGGCAAGCTGATTCCAACCTGACGACGAAACCGACGACGCCTAGTGATGCCGAGTTCGCGATTGCGTCGTTAAGCCATCTCGAAGCCTGCCATCTGCGGGGGTGGGAGTCCCCAATACAGTGCTATTCTCGTATCCATGAGCTATCAGACACTTAAATCCGAACAGGGCGTGCCGATCAAGGCGTGGGTAAAAGGTGTTCCGCTGGAGGACGCGGCGCGGAAGCAACTATTAAACGTCTCGCAACTTCCCTTCATCTTTAAATGGGTTGCCGCCATGCCGGACGTGCATTGGGGGATTGGCGCGACGGTGGGCAGCGTAATCCCAACGAAAGGTGCGATCATTCCCGCGGCTGTTGGCGTAGACATCGGTTGCGGCATGATGGCGGTGCAGACCGACCTGAACGCGCGTGATTTGCCCGATAATCTCCACGCCATCCGCACCGCTATCGAAGAAGCTGTGCCGCATGGACGCACGAATCATGGTGGCGGTAGGTGACAAAGGTTCGTGGCGCGAAATTCCAGAGCGCAACTCTGAATGCCTGGGGAGAAAAGCTCAAGCCGCGCTACGACGCCATTCTCGAGAAACATCCGAAGCTCGATCGCGGCAATCATTCCAATCATCTCGGCACGCTCGGCACGGGCAATCATTTCATCGAGGTGTGCCTGGACGAATCGGAGATGGTCTGGTTCATGCTCCACAGTGGATCGCGCGGCGTGGGCAATCGCATGGGCAGCTACTTCATCGAGCTTGCCAAGAACGACATGGGCCGACTGGTCGGCAACCTGCCAGACAAAGATCTCGCCTATCTCGAAGATGGAACCGAGCATTTTGACGATTACGTGGAAGCGGTGGAATGGGCGCAGGATTTTGCGCGCACGAATCGCGACCTGATGATGGAGCAGATCATCGGCAGCGGTGCGGGATTCCGGCGAAGTTCGCCCGTTCACCGCGCATGTGCAGGCGATCAACTGCCATCACAACTATGTTGCGCGCGAACGGCACTACGGACAGAACATTCTTGTCACGCGAAAAGGCGCGGTGCGCGCACAAGAGGGCGACATGGGCATCATTCCCGGCAGCATGGGCGCGCGGTCGTACATTGTCCGCGGCAAAGGGAATCCTGAAAGTTTCATGCAGTTGCAGCCATGGCGCCGGCCGCGCCATGTCTCGCGGAGAAGCCAAGCGGCGTTTTACGGTCGAAGACCACAGGCGCATGACCGAAGGCGTGGAGTGCCGGAAAGATGCCGACGTCATCGATGAAACGCCTGCCGCCTACAAATCAATCGATGCGGTCATGGATGCGCAGACGGATCTGGTGGAAATCGTGCACACGCTGCGACAAGTGGTCTGCGTGAAGGGATAAGTCTCGTGCGGCACAAATTCTGTGCGCGGCTCGATCGCTACAACACACCGTCATCCGTAGCCGCGCGCCGTTTGCGCCTGAAAGGACCGCACCCGAAACATCAAGCAATATCGCTCCAGTCTTGGAAATGGCCCGCGGAGCAGGGCGGGGGAGCGCCCCGGCGATTTGCACCAAGACCACATTCCCATTGGGCGTCAGGATTCTTTCTGACCGCCCTTTGAAACCCAGGCTGGCGCCGAATTTGTCGCCTGGCGCAGCAGCATGTTCAGTTGAGCGGCGTGATGTTGCACGTGCCGCATGTTGTAAAGTAGCAGTGCACCGTTGCTCATCTGGCGATACGGGATGGGGCAGGGATTCGTAACCCAGGATTCCGTCATTCCGACCATCACCTGGTCCAACCTTCTGCGGCAGTGCTCGAGGTAGCCGAGCAGTTCGTCTTTTTCATAGGCACGCTGCGGCGGGACAACCTGGTCCTCGAGCTCGCTGAGACCGAACGGAGGCGGCGGATGGAATCGGGATTCATCTTCTCCCGAGAGATAGAGATCGAGGAAAAAGAGCACATGAAAGGCCAGGTACCAAAACGCGCTCCGCCCCTCGCCGAACCACACGGAATCGGGACAGGCTTCGATCGCGTTGGCGAGCATGTCGATCGCGGCGTGGAATTGCTGCCCGGATCGCCGATCTCCAGAAGTCCACAGTCCTGCATAGCCTTGCGTTTGGCGCATACCATTCTTTGTTATCCGGTATTTCCCAATTCTTGCCGCGCGGTTCGCGGTGAGGATATCACTAATCTCCGCCAAGCGATCTACGGTTGCGCACTGGCCAAATACTCAGGCCATTGCGCCCATTCGAAGCCAAAATTCCGTCCATTCGCTGCAACTCTAAGCCATGAAAATTCAATGCGTTGATTCCCACCGGCGCGAATGGTAGCCTTTTTAAGAGGAAGTCTGCTCCCCGGAGGGCGCGCAGGCCATCTGGGTGTGTCGACCCCGCACCTCCCGAGAAGTCCACAGAATAAGGAGAGATGTTTTGAGCGAAGCTAAGAGGAATTTTCTATTCACCTCCGAATCGGTGACGGAAGGCCACCCGGACAAAATTGCGGATCAAATTTCCGATGCCGTTCTCGATGAAGTGATGCGGCAAGACCCCAAGGGCCGTGTTGCCTGCGAAACGCTGGTGACCACCGGCTTGGTCGTGGTTTCCGGAGAAATCACCACCACCGCGCACGTCGACTACGACGAACTGATCCGCAAGACCGTCGAACAGGTCGGCTACGACAACGCTCTCTATGGTTTTGACTCCACCACCTGCGCGGTCATGTGCACCATCAAGCGCCAGTCTCCCGACATTGCCATGGGCGTGGACACGGGCGGTGCCGGCGACCAGGGCTTCATGTTCGGCTATGCCTGCAACGAGACGGAAGAGTTGATGCCCATGCCGATCCAGTTGGCCCACCGCTTGACGCAACGCCTCTCGGAAGTCCGCAAGAGCAAGAAAGTCGATTTCCTCCGTCCTGATGGAAAATCCCAAGTCACCGTTGAGTATCGCGATGGAAAGCCTGTTCGCGTGGACTGCGTGGTCATCTCCACGCAGCACAGCGACACGGTTCCGAACGAAGACTTGCGCCACGCCATCATGGAGCATGTGATCAAGCCCATCATTCCCGCGCACATGCTCGACGCAAAAACCAAATATCACATCAATCCCACCGGCCGCTTCGTCATTGGCGGACCGATGGGCGACGCGGGATTAACCGGGCGCAAGATCATCGTGGACACCTACGGCGGCTACAGCCGTCACGGCGGCGGCGCATTCTCCGGCAAGGATCCATCCAAGGTAGACCGCTCGGCGTGCTATATGGCGCGTTACATTGCCAAGAACATTGTGGCCGCGGGGTTGGCCGTCGCGCGCGGAAGTTCAGCTTGCCTACGCCATCGGCGTGGCCGAACCAGTCTCCGTGATGGTCGATACTTTTGGCACCGCCACGATTCCGGAAGAGAAAATCACCGCGCTGGTTCGCGAGAATTTCAAGCTGACACCCAAGGCCATCATCGAAACACTCGACCTGCGTAAGCCCGTCTACAAGGCCACCGCCGCTTATGGCCACTTCGGCCGCAAGGGCGATGGTTTCACTTGGGAACGTACTGACCGCGCCGATGCTTTGCGCAAAGCCGCAGGGCTCGGGGCTGAAGCCGAGGTCGCGGCTCGCCGCTAATCAGGTGGGGCGTTCTTCACCATCACGCCTCATTCAAGAACTTTCTCTCACAACTGCAGCTGAGTCCGGCTTGCCGGTGGGACGCAACAATTCGGTTCAACCGCCCCAAAGGAAAGAATCTCAACTTCGAGGAGTGCACGAATGGCTACGGCAGAACTCAAAAAAGGTGATGTGAAAGATATCGGGCTTGCCGACGCGGGAAAGCGCAAAATCGAATGGGCGCTGCAGCAGATGCCTGTCCTGCAGTCTATCCGCAAGCGCTTCATCAAGGAGCAGCCGCTGAAGGGCTTGCGCGTCTCTGCTTGCCTGCACGTGACCAGCGAAACGGCCAACCTGATGATCGCGATGCGCGATGGTGGTGCGGATATCGTCCTCTGCGCGTCCAATCCGCTTTCTACGCAGGATGAAGTGGCGGCTTCGCTGAACCGCGATTTTTCCATCCCCACCTACGCCATCAAGGGCGAAGACAACAATACCTACTACGAGCACATGAAGGCGGCTTTGGAACACAAGCCGCAATTCACCATGGACGACGGTTGCGACCTGGTGACCATGCTTCTTACCAAGCGACAGGACCTCGTCGCTAATGTCATCGCCGGCACCGAAGAAACCACCACCGGCGTAATCCGCCTGCGCGCCATGGCCAAGGATGGCACTCTGAAGTATCCGATCATTGCCGTGAACGATGCCATGACCAAGCATTTCTTTGATAATCGCTACGGAACGGGACAGTCCACGCTGGACGGCGTGATTCGCGCTACCAACGTGTTGATTGCGGGCCTGAAAGTCGTCATCGCCGGTTACGGCTG
Source organism: Candidatus Acidiferrales bacterium (assembly GCA_963839315.1). Taxonomy (GTDB): domain Bacteria; phylum Acidobacteriota; class Terriglobia; order Acidiferrales; family UBA7541; genus Acidiferrum. Next base: position 142,450 of record CAWIUU010000024.1, on the reverse strand, counting down.
GTGCGGCCGTGGGGCTGCGATGCGCGCCAAGGGCCACGGCGCGGACGTCATCATTACCGAAATTGATCCTGTGAAGGGCATCGAGGCGGTGATGGACGGTTTCCGCGTGATGCCGATGGTCGACGCCGCAAAAGAAGGCGACGTGTTCATCACCGTCACGGGAAATAAGAATGTGATTCGCCGCGAACACTTCGAAGTAATGAAGAGCGGCGCGATCGTTTGCAACTCCGGCCACTTTAACGTGGAAATCGAAATTCCGGCGCTGGAGGGGCTGTCTTCGGGCAAGAAAGAAGTCCGTCCATTAGTGGATGAATTCCTGCTGAAGGATGGCCGCAAGATTTATTTGATTGCCGACGGACGCCTCGTAAATCTCGCCACCGCGGAAGGCCATCCGGCTGCCGTGATGGATATGAGCTTTGCGAACCAGGCACTCTCCGCGGAATATTTGATGAAGAACCACAAAGACATGGCTCCGCAGGTGTACGTGGTCCCGGAACATCTGGACCGCGAAATCGCCCGGCTGAAGCTGGAGTCGATGGGCCACCGCTTGGACAAACTGACTGCGGAGCAGGAGCAATACCTGGCCTCCTGGCAGGAAGGCACATAAACAAGGCCATTTGGGCGACAACAATTTGATAGTATCTCTAAGGGGCACGCTACCACGTGCCCCTTAGTTTTGGTGCTTGCCATGTGGGATTATTGCGGACATTCCTTGGAAGTGGCGCGACTGCGTGGCGCCTCGTACGCCGACGTGCGCGTTATGCATATGCGCCAGCGGGATCTCACCACGAAAAACGGGCAAGTTGGCACTCTAGGACAGAGCGAGTCCATCGGCCTGGGCATTCGCGTGGTCGCCAACGGCGCTTGGGGTTTCGCCTCCACCGATCAACTGACACGCGAGGGTGTGGCGGCTTGCGCGGCGCAAGCTGTGGCCATTGCCAAAGCCTCCGCGCTGGCAAAAAAGGGAAATGTTCAGTTGGCGCCGGAAGGAAACTACATTGACAGTTGGCAAGCCCCTTGCCAAAAAGATCCCTTTGAGATTCCTCTGGATACCCAACTGGATTTGCTGCTCGCGGCCGACGCCGCCATGCGCAAGGTTAAGGGCATCACTCTCACGGAAACGGATCTGCAATTCCGCAAGACCGATTCCTGGTTCGCCTCCAGCAGCGGTTCCAGGATTCATCAGCGGCGCGTCACTTCCGGGTGCGGGATTGCCGCCACCTCCTTCAAAGGTGATGCGATCCAGAAGCGCTCCTACCCGAACAGCTTTGGCGGTCAACACATTTTAGGCGGCTACGAACTAATTGAATCGCTTGAACTGCTGAAGCATGCCCCGCTGATTGCTGAAGAAGCGGCAGCACTTCACGGGCGCCGCACAGTGCCCGGAGATCACCGGCACCTTGATTCTGGGCGGCAGCCAGTTGGGACTGCAAATTCACGAATCGGTCGGGCATCCCATTGAACTGGATCGCGTGCTCGGTCAGGAAGCGAATTTCGCCGGCACCAGTTTTCTCACCCTCGATAAACTCAATCACCTTCAATACGCTTCGCCGATCGTCAATGTCGTGGCAGACGCACGCATCTCGCATGGCCCTGGTCTCGGTTCGTTTGCCTACGACGATGAAGGCGTACCCGCCCAGTGCATCGATATCATCAAGGATGGAGCATTCCGCGGCTATCTCTCCAGCCGCGAAACTGCGCATCTGGTTGGCCTGAATCGTTCCGGCGGCACCATGCGCACCGAAGGTTGGAACCGCCTGCCGATGATTCGCATGACCAACGTAAGCCTTCTTCCTGGCACCTGGAGGCCTGAAAATCTGATCGCCGATACGGAAGACGGCATTTTCATGGAGACAAACCGCTCCTGGTCGATCGATGACCGCCGTTACCAGTTTCAGTTCTCCACGGAAATTGCATGGGAGATTCGTGGCGGCAAAAAAGTTCGCATGCTGAAAAATCCCAGCTACAGCGGGATTACCACGGAATTCTGGAATTCGTGCGACGCCATCTGTAACGCGGACCACTGGACTTTGTGGGGCACCCCCAATTGTGGAAAGGGCCAGCCCATGCAAACCATGGGCACGGGTCATGGCGCCGCACCTGCGCGATTCCGGAATGTAAAGATCGGAACAGCCTTCTCTAACGAATGAGCAAGAAGATCCCAAAACGAAGCCCCGGACGGCTCCGGAACGCCGCGGCTTCGCGCAATTGCGGCCCGAGCGTGAATTGCGCGGAATCATTGACACCGTGTTGCGCTTGGCGAAAGCGCGCGGCATGCCAGAAACCGAAGTCCACGTGGAAGAAGCGATTGACGCGCTCACGCGCTTCGCAAACAACACCATTCACCAGCATGTCGCGGAGCACGGCGTAGTTGTCTCTATCCGCACCGCGGTGGATGGCCGTACAGCGCGCGTGACCACGAACCGTTTGGAAGAAGACGCGCTACGCGCGGCACTGGATGATTGCTTGTCACTCGCAGCCAGCCAGCCGAAAGACACGCATCTTTTGCCAATGCCGGGGAAACAGAAATACCGCGGCGGTGCAAAGATTTGTCCCTGCAACTGCATCGCTCAATGCGGAAGAGCGCGCCCGCGCCGTGAAACGTGCGTGTGAAATCGCCGAGCATCGCGGCCAGGTGGCTGCCGGCATGTTTTCCAGTGGGCAGAACCAAACCCTGCAAGGCAATTCGCGCGGTCTTTTCGCTTCCTACCGGCAGACGCAAGCGGAATTTTCCATCACCATGCAACACGGCTCGGCGACGAGTTGGGCCAAAGCAAATTCCGCAGACATACGGCAATTTGATCCCCTGGCACTTGCCACAACTGCCGGCGAAAAGGCGGAGCGTGCCCAGAATCCCATCGAACTCGCTCCCGGCCGTTATACGGTGATCCTTGAACCGGCAGCCGTAGTCGACCTTGTTGGCTTTCTCTTCTACGATTTTTCCGCCACTGCTGTCCACGACAAACGTTCCTGCCTTTCAGAACGGATGGGCAAGCCTCTGGTCGGCAAGAACATCACCCTTGATCGATGACGTCTACCATCCCGAGCAGTTAGGGATGCCGTATCGACGGCGAAGGCATCCCCAGACAGCGCGTTGTGCTCGTCGATCGGGGCACCCCCAAAAATCTCGTCTACTCGCGCCGTTCCGCAAAACTGGCCCGCAAAACGCCCACCGGGCACGGCTTTGCTCTTCCCAACGAATTTGGCGAAGCGCCCATGAACCTGATCATTGCGGGCGGCAAATCCTCACTGGCAGAGATGATTGCCTCCACCGGGCGCGGCCTGTTGGTCACGCGGCTGTGGTATATCCGCGAGGTGGACCCTTACGAGAAGATCATGACGGGCATGACCCGCGATGGCTTGTTCCTGGTGGAGAAGGGGAAAGTGGGCCAGGCAGTGCGGAATTTTCGATTCAATCAATCGATTTTAGAAATGCTTAGGAATGTCGAATTGCTGGGCCCCTCGCACCGGGCAACCGGTGAAGAGTCCTTCGAAATGGTCGTTCCCCCCATGAAAATCGCCAATTTCCAATTCAGCGAAGTCACGAAGTTCTAAGCTACTTGCCCCTTGCGCGGCCCTCAGGAAACCGATTCATTCCAGAAAAATTCTGCATTGTACTTTGTGAGCTATGCCGACTATTACACTAGATATGTATCAGTCGGCCTGTGCTCAGGTCCAAGCGGCGCCAACCCAACTGGGGTCACCCGGACCATGACGCTTGCGGTACTGGGTTTATCGCTGGTTTAAGCGGCCCGCCTCGTTACGAAATCCTTCAAATGGCTTTGCAGGCGCTTGAACGCCTTTCGCACCGCGGTGGTGTCGATGCCGATGGCGCCAGTGGCGACGGCGCGGGCTTGCTCACCTCGCTGCCCACGGAATTCTTCCGGGCGCGAGCGGCGGAAGAACAGATCACTTTGGGCGAGATGTTTGGCGTCGGCATGCTCTTTGTACCCGTGTCGCGCCACTCCGATGCCCGCGCGGCCATGGAAGACGCCATCGGGCGCGGCAAATTGCGGCTGGCTGGATGGCGACGCGTTCCCGTGAACTCCAACGCCTTGGGACAGCGCGCCTTCGAGACCATGCCGGAGATCTGGCAGTTCTTCATTGAGCCGGCTTGCCTACCAAAAACGGCGCGGCCAACGCTGCCGATAAATTTGAGCGCAGCCTGGCGCTCCTTCGCAAACGCGCAGAGGCGATGCTGCCCGAACGCAGCTATTTGTGCTCGCTCTCTTCGCGCACGATTGTCTACAAAGGCTTGCTGACTCCCTGGCAGTTTCCTCGTTTCTTCGAGGATCTCTGCCGGCCGGAATTTGCCGTCAACTTTGCTATCTTCCACCAGCGCTATTCCACCAACACGGAACCTTCCTGGCAGCTTGCACAGCCGTTCCGCTATGTGGCGCACAACGGCGAAATTAATACCGTCGTCGGCAACCGCCGCTGGCTTCGCGCACGTGAACGCGAAATTCGCAAGCGCATCGGCGTTGGCAAATGGTTTCACCTGCTCGAAGAAAACGTCAGCGATTCCGCCAGCTTTGATAACGCACTGGAAATCAAGCTTCTGGAAGGAAAGATGGTAGAGGCATCGATGCTTTCCCTGGTGCCACCGGCATTCCTGCACGATCCGTTTCTCTCTGCGGATGTGCGAGGCGCGTTGGAAATGTTGTCGCATGAAGCCGAACCGTGGGATGGCCCTGCGGCGCTGGTGTTTAGCGACGGCACTTCCGTGGGCGCGAAACTGGATCGCAATGGTTTGCGGCCGATGCGCTACACGGTGACGCACGATGGATTGGTGATTGCCGGATCTGAAACCGGGCTTGTCGATCTGGAAGAATCCCGGATCGCGGAGCGCCATCGTTTGGGTCCCGGTGAAATGATTCTGGCGAATCCGGCCAAGGGTATCCTGCTGCGCTGGCGCGAATTGCTGAAAAGTGTGGCACACCAGTATCCTCGCAAAGCCATCGCTCAGCGGAACCGCGTTCACTTGGAAACGCCGGCTTGCCGCATTCGCGTGGATGAACCGAAGCGCCTCGCGGGCGCCGCGGGATGGTCCGATGATCAGTACAAAATTCTGTTTCGCCCGCTGCTTAAACGGCAAGGAAGCTGACTGGAGCATGGGAGACGACGCGCCGCCGGCATTCCTTTCGGCATTGACGCGGCCACTGTGGGATTACTGCAAGCAACGTTTCGCGCAAGTCACGAATCCTCCGATCGATCCGCTGCGCGAATCGCACGTAATGTCCTTGGAAGTGCCACTGGGTCATGGTCATTTTCTCGGCGGTCCGATCATCAGCGTCGTGGAACTCGGCGTTCTTGCCGCGTCGCTCGGTTCGGCAGAAGTTCTCGACTTTAGTTTTCCTGCCAACGAAGGAGTCTCGGGAGCGCGCCGTTGTTTGACTCAGTGCAACACTACCCCTCTGAGTGGCGACGTGCGTCCGGGACTCCTCCTCCTTTCCGATCGTGCCGTCAGCCGCGGATCGGGCGGCGGTGCCGGCACTGCTGGCTACATCTGCTTTGTGGAAGAGCATGGTGGCGCAGGGCCTCACGGATGTGCCCCTGGTTGTGGAGACCGCGCAGATCTACGACACACATCACGTCGCCATGCTGATTGCCGCGGGTGCCAGCGCCGTCGTGCCATATCTGGCCGAAGAATTCGCCGAATCGGAGGAGCCCGGCTCGTTTGAAAAAGTGCGCGCCGGCATGTACGCGGGATTGCGCAAAGTAATCGCGCGCATGGGAATTTCCACGCTGGCTAGTTATCGCAACAGCCATCTGTTTGAAGTTCTCGGCCTCGACGATGACATCTGCCGCGAGTTCTTCGAAGACGCCGGCTATTATCCCGGCACGAAGACTCTCGATCTCCTGTTGCAGGACTATCTGAAAATGCATGCCGCGGCTTATGCCGGACCCACGGAAGATCTCGTCGACAACGGCTTGTTCCGCTTCCGCAAGGGCGCGGAATTACATGCGAACTCCCCGGAATTTGTGCGGCGCGTACACGCGCATGTCCGCAAAGCCGGGCAATCGGAATTCAGCGCCATTGAGCAACTGAGCAAGGCGGAGGGCGCCACGTTTTTGCGCGATCTGCTGGAGATGGTTCCCGAGCAGCCTGTGGCGCTTTCGGAAGTTGAGCCACTGGAATTCATTCTGCGCCGCTTCAGCACGCAAGCGATGTCACTCGGCTCGCTCAGCCCCGAGGCGCACAAGACCCTTTCCATTGCCATGAATCAAATGGGTGGGCGAAGCAACACGGGCGAAGGCGGAGAAGATCCCGACCTCTACGAACTGGGCAACGCCGCATGCAAGGTGAAGCAAGTGGCTTCCGGCCGCTTCGGCGTGACTGCCGAATATCTGGTCCGCGCCGAAGAACTCGAAATCAAGATGGCGCAAGGCTCAAAGCCAGGCGAGGGCGGCCAATTGCCCGCGCGCAAAGTAACGGAGTACATCGCGCGCATTCGTCATGCCACACCGGGCACGCCCCTCATTTCGCCTCCGCCGCATCACGACATTTACAGCATCGAAGATCTCGCGCAGTTGATTCACGATTTGCGCGCCGTGAATCCCAATGCGCGTATCGGCGTGAAGCTCGTTTCCGGTTCCGGCATCGGCGTTATCGCCGCGGGCGTCGCCAAGGCCGGCGCCAACGTGATTACCGTCAGCGGCCACAACGGTGGCACAGGTTCCTCGCCATTGACGTCCATCAAAAACACGGGACTGCCCTGGGAAATCGGCTTGCGTGACACCCATGAAACGCTACTGCGCGCGGGCTTGCGTTCACGAGTGTCTCTGCGCGTCGATGGCGGTATGCGCTTCGCGCGCGACATCCTGATTGGCGCGATCCTTGGGGCCGATGAATTCGGTTTTGGCACCGCGGCACTCGTGGCCATCGGCTGCGTCATGGCTCGCCAATGTCATTTGAATACCTGTCCGGTGGGAATTGCCACACAGGATGAAACTTTGCGCCTGCGCTTTAACGGCAAACCAGAGATGGTGGTCGAATATTTCCGCGCCGCTTGGCGAAGAAGTTCGCAAAGGTCTTTCAGAGCTTGGAGTGCGCACGCTCACCGAATTGCGCGGCTGGTATGATCGGCTGGAGACGAGTTCCGGATTGGACGCCTTGCTGGTGATCCCACCGTCGAAAGCGCGCCGCGTGCTTCCATTGCAGTCCAGTGTGCTGGATGCCGGCCTGGTAGAAGTCGAGCAGGAATTGGATTATCCGCGTTCCGCACAGGCTGCGCCTACCGCAATTCAGAATTTCCACCGCAGCATTGGCACACATTTGAGCGGCGAACGCATGCGGCTTCGCTTGTCCGACAAGGATTCGCGCCCAATTACCCGCGAATTCCGCGGCTCTGCGGGGCAAAGCTTTGGAGCCTTTCTCTCCAACGGAATTACCCTCAAACTTTGCGGTGAAGCCAACGACTACGTGGGCAAAGGCCTTTCCGGTGGCATGATTGTGATTCGTGCGGGTAACACTGCCTCAAAGCGCGGCGATGTGCTCGCCGGGAATACCGTTTTGTACGGCGCAACGTCTGGCCAGTTGTTCATCGCAGGCCAAGCCGGCGAGCGGTTTGCTGTGCGCAATAGCGGTGCAGTCTCCGTTGTGGAAGGCCTGGGCCAACATGGCTGCGAATACATGACCGGCGGCATCGTCGCCGTTCTTGGGCAGGTGGGACTGAATTTTGGATCGGGAATGACCGGCGGACTTGCTTATGTACTCCGCCACGAAGCGGAACACGTGCTCAACCAGGAATTCGTGCAAGCGCATGAACTTGAGGACGACGAAGAGCAGCATTTGCGCCGCCTGCTGGAGACGCACGTCGCTCACACCAGCAGTCCCGTAGCATTTCGTCTGCTCTTGCAGAAAGAGAGATTGCCTTTCCTTCGCATTCAACCGGTTCACTTCCAGGGCACGCTGGAAACGGCCTGGCGCGCTTTTCCCGCACAGCCTTGCTAATCCAACTGCCCGCTACCCCGGCCGATCTGCTGGCCGTCCCCAAGGGGCCTGTTCCGCACTATGCCTGAGCCGCTCAGGATCTTTAGCAAATCTTTAGCCTGTATTGGGTATACTCCTACACGAGAATCCAACTATGGACTTTGACCAACTAACTACCTTTGTACAAGTTGCTAAACTCAAGAGCTTCTCGAAGGCCGGCCAAAAAGTGTTTCGTTCGCAGTCGGCCGTCAGCGCGCAGATTCGCCAGCTCGAACAGGCGTATCGAGCGAAACTTCTGGATCGCTCGGCGAAGTCCGTCGAACTCACTCCCGCCGGCGAAGTGTTGTTTGAATTTGCAGAGCGATTGCTGCACTTGCGTGACGAATCGATGCAGGTGGTTGCCGACCGCGGCAACGTGGTCCAAGGGCCGGTCAGCTTTGGCGCCAACGAAGCCACCTGCCTCTACCTTTTGCCCGACATTCTTTCGGAGTTCCAGCGAAAGTTTCCCCTGGTGCGCATCAGCATCTACCGCAACTTCAGCCACAAAATTCTGCAGCGCCTTGAAGAAGGGACGCTGGACCTCGGCATCGTCACGCTGCCCACTGAAATCGCCTAACTTGAAAATGCATACGATTAATCGCGATCGCTTGCGCTTTATGGTCAGCGCAAAAAATCCGCTTGGCGCAAAAAAGCCATGTAACGCTGGAGGAAATTGCCTCCGCTCCGCTCATTTTCCCAAAAACGGGTTACACGCGGCAGGTGCTGGACAAGCTGTTCCGGCCTTACCGCTCGCGCTTGCGCGTAGCCATGGAGCTTCCGAGTATCGGCATGATCAAAACGTTTGTGGCTGCCGACGTGGGAATTTCCATCATCAGCGAGAGTTTTGCCCGCGACCAGGTCAAATCCGGCGAAGTGAAATTGCTCAACGTCGATGGCGTGGATCTATGGCGGGAACTGGCGCTTGTCTACCGCCGCGATCGCAGCCTCCCGCGCGCCGTGCAGTCGCTGATCACCATGATCCGCGAAAACCGCAAGCCACCCGGAAGCGCACGCCAGTTAACTCCGCGTCTCGGTCTCCCGGGATTGCGCACTTCTCCACCGGACCTGCCGCCGTATCTTTGATTTGTCCTATTTTGTGTTGAAATCCAGGCTGGTGATTGATCGGGCGATCACATTCTCCTGAATTTGGATCAGGTCAGTATCGGCAAACGTCATGCCCAGCACCGTGAACACGTCTGCGCCGCGCGAAACCACCACCAGCGTGCCGGACCAGTCATGATTATCCGCCATGCCGCGATAGTGATACTCGATGGCCGGTAGCCCGCTAACCACACGTCTTGCGTTCTGAAATCAGCCGGTAGTTCTCGTACACATCGTGCAGCCGTGTCTCCACCGTCTTTGCCGCACTTTCCAGCGGTGCCTTCGTCTTCTCCAGCCCTACCACCAATAGCGTCGATTCATTCGTCGTGCCCATGGCCACAATCGCGTTCGGCAGCGTCTGCCCCGCGCCTTCGATCACCTGCCAGCTTGGCGCCTTGTACATATGGAAACCATGCGAATGGTTGATATACAGATTGCCTTGAATTTCTTCGCGATTTGCGGGCGGCTCTTCTTTTGGCGGCGGCGGTGGGGCGGTCACGGTAGCCAGCGTGGTCTTCGGCGCACTCCCGACGCCTTTAGCGTCGGGTGCTGAAGTATCTGCAGTCTGCCGGAGGCCGTAGGAATTGCCGGTCTCGTGTTGGCGTTGTTCACGATCGCTGCCGCTCTTTCGCGTTTTGTTGGTGCTGGCGGCGCGCTGTCCTTTGCACTCGCGTTGGTCACCCAGAGTGTCGTGCTATTGAACTCGCCACCGCGGGTTCCGCTTTGGCTGTGTTTCGTTGCCCGGTTTTGCCGCGGGCTGAGCCTCTGTTTTTGCTGCCTCTCCTTGCGCTGGTGTATTCGGGATAATCTGCGCGATTTTGTCCTTTTCCACCAACACGTATCCAAAGTCGGTTTTCACTTTGAACATGTTGTCTTCGTACGCCACGATTACGCCGTACAGTTTCTTTCCATCTTTCAAGCGAATCTCGTCGGCACGGCCGGAGGTCGCGGTAAGGCTGGTCGCGAGCAGCGCGAACAAGCCTAGATAGATGCGGCGATTACTGAGGTGCGCCCATAACGAGAGTATGCGACCCCCCGCCGGGAGGGAGCAATAGTTAGCGGGGCGGCGGTGTCCGGCGTGCTACCTCCGCCAGAATCGCGCCCACGCGACGCACGACGCGCTCCAGTTCTGCGATGGCTGCGTCCAGCCGCGAACGCGCTGGTTCCGGCAGGCGCGCGTGAGTTTGCTGCAGCGCCAGCGCTTCCGCGAGCAGCCGCAACTCTTTCCTGTGCCGTGGATTCAGCCGTTCCCAAAGTCGCCGCTTGTCCCCGCGGTTGCGCCCCAGCCAGCCCTCGGCGGTGTCCACCGGGCGGCCGTTTTGCGGCTCAGGTGATTGTGGCGCGTGATTGGTTTGTCGAATCATTGTAAGTTATCAGAAATCAGAGCCAGATATCGGAGGCAAAACTACGAGCGAGATGTTGGCTTTTCCTGGTTCCTGATCGCTGCACTGCCATCATTCACTCCTTCAACCTCTCCAGCGACTCCGCGTTAATATGCTCCCCATCCTGCACTACGCCCGTTACACGCATGGCGCGCGTTTCGTACACCAGCCCGCCGAATTTGTCGTAGGCGTCGGGGAAGAGAATCACTTCGTAGAGCCCGCGCTGGTCTTCCAGCGTGACGAACATCATGTTGCGATAATTTTTCGTGCCCACGTGGCGGTAGGTGACCACCCAGCCGCACAGCGTCACGCGCTTTCCGTGCCGTTGCGGCAATTCGTCGCTCCAGGTTTCCCCGCGACGCGGCAGGAAATCCAGCGGGTGGCCGCTGACGCACACTTCCAGGATTTCGCGTTCGTAGCGCAGCCTCTGTTCGAGCGAGTAATCGGTTGTGTCGATCTCTTGCAACGCCAGCGCGATCGAGTCGTCGTGTTCCATCTCCGCAAACAGCATGCCCACCGCCGCATCTTTTTGTGCGACCCAACTCTCACCGCATGCTTCTTGCGCCCTGGTTGATGTTGTGGAGTGGCCCGTCGCATTCTCCTCTTTAGGGGGTCGGAGCTTTAGCTCCGACATTGAGCCGTTCGCTGGAAAGGGCTTTAGCCCCTGAGGAAATGGTTTTTCCCGCCTTTTCGCCTGCAACAGATTCCACTGCCACAGCATGGCCGGGCGCGTCATGTTGCAGACATCGTCCAAAGCGCCGCATTTGATGAGCGCTTCGATTTCATCGCGCTCCGTGGGAACGCGCGCCAGAAAATCTTCCAGCGAACGAAACGCGCCGCGTGCTTCCCGCTCGCGCACGATCGCCACGATAGTTTCAATGCGCAGGCCCTTCACCTGCATCAATCCCACACGCAGCGCGCGCTTGCCCTCCTCGGCCGGTTCCGCCGTGTATTCCATCCGCGAGCGATTCACCGACGGCAGCCGCACTTCGATTCCCCAGCGCTTCGCTTCTTCCACATACGCCGAAACGTGATAGAAGCCGGCGCCCGCGCTGCACATGGCCGCCAGAAATTCCGCTGTGTGGTGCGTTTTCAAGTAGGTCATGCGGTAGGAAATGTCGGCATAGGTGGCGGCATGCGCCTTGCAGAAGCCGAAGCCCGCGAATTTCTCCACCATCATCCAGGTTTCTTCGCGCTGCTGCTTGGTGAGCCCCATCATTTCTGCCGCTTTCAGGAATTTCCCATGCAAGCGATCGTAGTCACGTCGTCCGGAGTATTTTGCCGAAGACCGCCGCACAAGATCGGCTTCCGCTAAAGACATGTCCCCCAGCGCTTGCGAAATTTGCATCACTTGTTCCTGGAAGATGCAGACACCAAGCGTGCTGCCGAGAATCTTCTCGAGCGCAGGATGCGCATAGGTGATCTTTTCTTGTTGGCGCAATCGTTTTATGAATAGTTCTTTCGATCCGTATTCCGCCGCCCCGGGCCGGATCAGCGCCAGTGCTTGCGCTATTTCTTCCAGCGTTCGCGCTTGCATCATTCGCAGCAGCCCGCGCATCGCCGGCGATTCAATTTGAAAAACGCCCATGGTGCGCCCCGCGGCAATCACTTCGCATGTTGCTGGATCGTTTTCGGGGATTGCAGTGAAATCGATGTGCGCGCTTTCGGGCACGGCGTAACGCCGTCGGGGGCAACTCCCTGGCCTTCTGCCGCATCCTCTTCGCGGAGAGCGGAGGTCGAGGGCTCTCCCGGCCCGAAATCGATCGTTCTCGCCGCGATTCCTCCATGACGGCTCCGGTTCAATATTGTCCAGCGCCAGCGACATGGTGGTGAATCCGCGCTGGCCGAGCAAATCCATCTTGATCAGCCCCAGCGCCTCGATCGCGTTCATATCGTATTGCGTGACGACGATGCCCTTCGTCGCCCGCTCCAGCGGCGCCAGGTGCGTCAGCGGCCGCGCGGAAATCACCGTGCCGCAGGGATGAATCCCCAGGTGCCGCGGCGCATCGTCCAGCCGCAGCGCCACCTGCAGAATTGTTTTCCAGGGTTCATCGTTCACCGGCAACGTGCGGCCCTTCGGGCAGCATTTTCAGCGCGTCCAGGATTTCGCGCACCGGGCGGTGCGGCAGGCGCTTGGTGAAAAAGTTCACTTCGCCGGGGGGCACGCCAAACACTTTGGCGATTTCGCGTACCGCCAGTCGCGCGTGCATGGTGATGAAGCTGCCGATCATGGCGACGTGCTCCGCGCCCCAACGCGCGTAAACGTAATCGAGCAGTTCATCGCGTCGCGCTCCGCAAATATCGATGTCGATATCGGGGCAATCGCCGCGCTGTTCGTTCAGGAAACGCTCGAAATAAAGCTCCCAGCGCAGCGGGCACACGCAGGAAATTCCCAGGCAATACAGCACCATCGAACTGGCCGCCGAACCGCGCGCCACGGCCGGAATTCCGCGGCGATTGGCTTCCTCCACGATGTCCCACACCAGCAAAAAATAGGGCGCCAGATTCCATTTCTCGATCACTTCCAGTTCGCGTGTCAGCCGCGAGAGTACTGCGGGACGCAGCGGGCGGTAGCGTTTCTGCGCGCCATCGAAGCTCAGCTTCCACAAATACGAAAATGGCGATTCCCCTTGCGGAACGGGAAATTCCGGCAAAATCAGCTTGTCGAGTTCGAGTTGCAGGTTGCAGCGCTCGGCGATCTCCAGCGTGTTGCGCAGCAATTCCGGATGATCGGGAAAGAGCCGCTGCATTTCCGCCGCGGGCTTGAACCAGGCTTCGCGCGGTGGTGATGTCCGGAGGCGCAACGGTCGTCAGCAGCCCGCCTGTGCGAATCGCGTTTACGGCGCGGTGGTGCAAATGCTCTTCCGGCTTCAGGAAATGCACGTTGTTGGTGGCCACCAGCGAAATGTTCAACGTGCGGCCAAGTCGTTCGGCTTCGCGCAAAATGCGCCCATCGCCGGGGGAGAGGTGCTGGATTTCGAGGTACAAGCCGGTCGCTGAAAATCGCTTTGAGTCGGATGAGAAGTGACTCGTGGTCCATGCCCGCGGCGTCGTCGAGACCGGTAGCGGGCCTTCGAGGCGCGTTCTTTGTGCCCCTGCTTGCGGAATGACGATTCGCAAGTGCCGGCCACAGCGCGATCACGCCGGCGCTGTGCGTTGCCAACTCTTCCAGCGTGATGGGGCGGCCCCGTCTTCCGCGAATGTCGCGTTCTGCCCCAGATCCAACGCGCCCAGATGCCGCAGCGTCGTCAACTGGCACAGATTGCTGTAGCCCTCCGCATCCGCCGCCAGCAGCACCATCGGCATGACCACGAAATTGTCATCCCGAGCGGCGAGCCGGCGTTTTTATTGGCTCCAGTCGAGAGATCCCTCCGCATCACTCGTTTGGCAAAATTCCACATCCAGCACAACGCCGACAATCGGCTTGATCTTTGCCTCGCGCGCTGCCTTGTAAAACGGCACCGCGGCGTACATCCCGTTCGTATCGGTCAGCGCCACGGCGGGCATCTTCTGCTCCACCGCCGCAGCGATGATTTCCTCCGGAGGATTCACCCCCCGCAGGAACGAATAGTGACTGTGACAATGCAAATGCACGAACATGGCAGCAACCTTCTTTGGTAGGGGAAAAATGGGGAAAGAGAAGGGAGTTGGATCTTCTGGCGTTACCGACCAGGAGAAGGGCCGTGTAGCGGCCACAACAAGCTATGCGACAACCGGATTTGTTTACCGCGATAAGCACGGTGTCGATAGCACCAATCCATTCTTCTTCGTGGCGTAGTGCTCGCGCAGTTCCAGTCCTTTGCCGTAAAACACCGCGTTCCAGCCATAGCGCCCGCGCACGCGGTCCACTTCGCGGTTCAGGTACCACCGCCGGTTCGCGTCGGTATCGAACAGTTCATTCTGCCGGCGGTCGGCGTCCAGATTCGTTACGCTCACGCCCACCAGGCGAATCGCCACGCGCCGCGTGAACAGCTTTGCAAACAACTCCTTTGCCGCAACGAGCAATTCGCGCTCGTCATTGCTCGGGTACATCAGCCGGATGGTCTGGTGCGCCGAATAGTGGTCCACATAGCGCAGCCGCACGCCAATGGTGCGCGCCTGCTTGCCGTACTCGCGCAGCGTTGCGCCGATCCGCTCGCTCAGGTATTCCAGCAGGCCGCCGAGAAATTCCGTGTCGATGGTGCCGCCTTCGATGGTGGTTTCGCGAGAAACGGATTTGGGCGTCGACGGCAGCAGCACCTCGCGCCCATCGAGCCCGCGCGCGCGTTCCCAGATCTGCTCGCCGATGACGTCGCCAAACGCCGCCACCAGCACCGGCTTGGGAATCATGCGCAGTTGTCCGATCGTCGCCACGCCGCGCTCCGCCAGCGCTCCTGCGTGTGTGTGTCCGATGCCGTGCAGTTTGTCCACTGGCAGAGGCGCCAGGAATGTTTCCTCCGTGCCCGGCGGCACGATGCGGAAGCCTCGCGGCCGCTCCAGCCGCGAGGCAATCGACGCCACCACCTTGGTGCGCGCCGCGCCCACGGACACGTTCAAGCCCGTGCGGCCCAGCACCTCCGCCTGCAGCCGTCGCAGCGTGGCTTCAAAGTCCGGATAGAGCCGCTCGGTGCCGGCGAAATCGAGATAGAAGTCGTCCAGCGCCGCCGTCTCCACCGCCGGGGTGTACGTTTCCAGGATGCGCCGCACGCGTTCGGCGAAATCCGCGTAGTGCTCGTACTGCCCGGGCACGACAATCGCTTTCGGGCAGATGCGCAGCGCGTCGCGAAAACTCATGGCCGTCTTCACGCCGTGGAATTTCGCTTCGTAGCTTGCCGAAGCCACGCAGCCACGGCCCACCAGCACAGGTTTGCCGCGCAACTTCGGGTTCAGCACCTGTTCGACGGAAGCGAAGAACGCGTCCACGTCCACGTGCACGATGTGCGGCGTTTTTTCCGACGCGCGCGTCTTCCCCAGCCCGCGCCAACTAGCCGGAAACCACGAGCGCTTCTCCCCGCCGCAACTCGGTTCCGCCCACGCCCTTCTGAGCAAAATGCTCTTCCTCCGGGCAAAACGCTCTGTCTTTAGGAGTCGCCTGGGGCTTCAGCCCTGGCGTAAGGCCCTCAAAATCATTGGGCTTTAGCCCCGGAAGACCTCCGCTCTCGAGGATGGCGGGGGTGATGTTTTCGCAAGCGTCCATGGAAGCTCCTGGCAGGGAAGCGGGTTTTGCGCTATTTTCAACGGGTGGCATCCGGCTCGGGAGAGCCCGAAGGCAATGGAGTCGAAGCCACCCGTTTCCCGTTTCCTCTACCGCCCCGCACTATAGGCGAACAAAAAGCGAAAGTCAAGAGCTTTTCCACCCACACTGGCGGGCCACTTTCTAGCAACGGTGTTTGTCCAGACTTAGCCAGATTACGCCGCGTAATCGCTTCGCCTGGAATGTCTTTTTAGAGTTGGCTAAGTTATGCTTTTCGCTAAATTAGGGCGAGTCATATGAGACCAAATTCCACGAGCACCCCAGCCGACGATATGGCAACACAACGAGAGTACTGTCGACCTTCCTCACTGATAGCCATCACAAGAACCATTCTCTTTTCGTTTCTCGCGCCGAGAACGAAGAGCTGCCTTTGCGGATTGTTGCTATTCACGTTAGCTCAGGGCATCGCTGTGGCCGAATCCAAACCCGAGGAAGTTGTGTTTCCAAGCGGCGGACGGGAGCTGCGCGGATTCCTTTGGAAGCCCGAGGGTGCTGGCCCTTTTCCGGCGATCCTGTGGAATCATGGCAGCGAGAAATTACCGGGCTCTCAGCCAGCCTTAGCCAAGTTCTACACCTCGCATGCTTATGTCTTTTTTGTTCCTCATCGCCGAGGGCAAGGCCGCTCACCGGGTGATTACATTCAGGATCTGGTTGCTCAGGCGCCTCCGGGCGAGCGTGCTCGGCGGATGGTCGAGTTGCAGCAAGCCGAAGTTGAACCCCAAGTGCGATGTGATTGCTGGCCTGAATTATCTGAAGTCTCGGCCCTTCGTTGACCCTGCACGAATCGTCATGTCAGGGTGCTCTTACGGTGGCATCCAAACTCTTTTAGCTGGTGAACGTGAACTGGGCTTAAAAGCGCTGGTGCCGTTCGCTCCCGGTGCAATGTCGTGGGAGAAAAATGTGCCGCTTCAAGATCGTCTGACTCGTGCGGTGGATCTCTCCAAGGCGCCAGTTCTTCTGATTCAGGCGGAAAATGATTACAGTTTGGCTCCCAGCCGCGTTTTGAGCGAGGAAGCAAAGGACAAAAAGAAGGACTTTCAAACAAGAATCTATCCAGCTTTCGGCAATTCTCATCAGGACGGGCACTGGGGATTTTGTTCTTCGGCAACCGATGTCTGGGGAAACGATGTACTGACATTTCTTGAAACACAGATGAAGCCATCTGACTGAGATTCCGGAGAGAGCATTTTACTTCGCCTTGCTCTCCTTGATCGAAGAAACCTCCAACACTGCACGGTCGCCGGTTTCCACCCCGTGCTGATGCATGATCTTTCCCGTTGCTTTGACGCGTTTGTTTGCCAACTTATCCAGTTTCTGTGCATCCTTATAGGTAATCTCGATCGAATGCAGCGGCTTTCCGTCAACGGTGATTTCCGGATCTACTTGAATTGACCATCCACTGGACTCTCCGCCGATGGCCATCGCGCGGGAGAGCGTACCGGTTACGGTCATCTTCGTTTGCGGCTGCGGGGCTGCTTGCACGCAAACCAGCAACAGCAACAGCATGCTGCCGCGGTGATTCGCGCGATACGCATGGATAGTCTCCTCTCGCGGAAAAATCGCCTGATTCTACCGCAGTACGGCGAGCGGGATATGTCCCGAAGTTGAAAGAAAAAGTTCGGAGCCGTCTGGGACTGAAACCAGGGTCGATTCACGGAAATTCATGTCAGGGCCATGAAGCCCTGAGCTCCCGCAAAGAGGCCGGCGCTTTGATGCGGCTTGGAGCCAAAAAAAGCTGCCCTTCCTCCCGAAACTTTCCCCAGGGTACTGGGTTTAGCCGCCTAACCGGGTGAAGCTGTCCCTCAAGCTCACCCAGGGTGTCCGGCCGCATTTATTTCGGTTCACGCAGGAAAACACAATCGAGAGGCGAAAGCGTCTCTCAAGGAGAATGCAATGAAGTGTCTTATTTCACGATGGATGCTGGGGCTCACCCTGGCCTCGATGATGGTCTTTTCCGTCGGCTGCGGGAGTTCCAACAGCATGCCGGCACCCACGCCAACTCCCACTCCCACGCCGCAAAATGGCACCGTGAGTGTGATCGTCAGTGACGCATCCACGAATGATTGGGCCACCATCGGCGTAAAAGTCTTGTCGATTTCGCTGACCCCGCAAGGGGGCGGCACGCCGGTTACGGTTTACACCGCACCCAACCCGGCCCCGTACATCAATTTGTTGCAGTTGGATCAGCTTGGCGAAATCCTCGGCAACACCACCATTCCCGCCGGCACGTACACTGCAGTCGACGCTCACCGTCAGTGGCAATCCGGGAGACGTTTTGCTGACCACTTCCGCCGATCCGGAAACGGGTTTTGCGGCCGCGCCCAGCACAACGATTCCCTCGAGCCAGATCCAGATTCTCGGCACAACGGGAAGTGCCGGCAGCCTAACCGTCCCCGTGAACTTCACGCTCGCCTCGCCGCTGGTGGTCAACGCCAACGAGAATACCGCGCTCGATCTGGAATTCGACCTATCGCATCCCGCATTTCTGGTGGCCCACGTTCCCCCCTCCGGAAACGGCACAACCATGTGGGCGGTGAATTTCAATGGCCCGGTTCGCCATCGCCATATTCACGACATCCGGCGATTGATCCTTCGCCATCTCTATGCCACGGTTACGGCTGTTTCTTCCGACAACACCACCCTAACCGTGACGAAAGATTATCCCGTGCTGCCTCCAACGAGCCCGGAGACGGCAATCACCTCCACGCAGGCCCTGCCGATTCTCGCCGACTCCGCCGAAGGCACGCTCTTCTACGATGTTGATGCCAAGACCCGCACCACGATTCGTGATTTCAGCACCGATAGCCTCCACAATCGTCGGCAAGTACGTCCGCATCGCCGCGCGCTACCAGTCGGATGGCTCCCTGGTCGCCGTGCGCATCTGGGCGAGCACCAGTTTCGCCAGTGTCTGGCTGAGTCCTGAAGGCCATGTTTTGCATGTCAACACGAACTCCAATGTCCTGACGGTGCAGAATGAATTGGGCCTCCCCGTTCCGCTCACCGTCGACGCAAACACACTGTTCTACTTCCGCACGCCGTCGAACGCGCAGTCGGATTCCAACTCCATTGGCCAGGGCACCGCGTTCCTCGCCAATCTTGTCCGCGGCTTCAAGGTGCACGTCAGCGTCGTCGATCCACTCGCCAGTCCGTTGGTCGCGCAGAGCGTCGACATCGAAATCGCGCGCTTCGATGGCACCATCTCCGCCACAGACGCCAACGGCTTCACCTATACACGGGACTTCTTTCATGTGGCCGACGATTACACCGTCACGCTGCCGTTCATCTCCAGCAGCACCGCGAATGGCAGCGATCCGCAATCCGGTACGGCGATCAGCGGCTTCAAGTGGTGGAATTTCACCTTCCCCACAATCGTCGATAGCGGCGCAAACTCCATCCCCGATTTCGAGGCCGCCACCAACGGCGCCGTAAACTTCGGCGGCACTGTCGGCCAGTTCACCGCTGCCGGTGAAACCTGGGCGACTTGGAACGACGCGAACGCACCCAACACCTGGGCCGCTCCGTCGGCGGTTCTTTTGCCGACGACCGTGCCGCTCGGCGTCGCCGCCACGGGCTACTCCAGCGGCAGCTTCACCATGACCGTGCCCGGCGGAACGTTGGCCGTGCCCATCGCGCTCAGCACCACCTCGGGCTCCGGCACGCTCGTTTATCAGGTGGATCGCACCGGCAATATCGTCACCATCAGCCCGGTGGACATCACCACCTCTGCCGGACAAACCACCATCACCACCAACCTCGTTGCCGGCACGCCTGTGAAGGTGTACGGAATCCCGCAGGCCAACGGCAGCATCAAGGCCTACGTGGTCTTCTACTTCACCGGGATCATGCCCACTTCCGTCAACTAAACTACACCAGTAACCAATCATCCTTGCGCCGCCCAGGAATTTCTCCCGGGCGGCGCAATTGTCTTTCGCTGCGGTCCGCCGCGGCAGCCACGATGCCGATCTCAGTAATCAATTGTTAGTGAACAGTCGTTTGACGTAGTCGCACGGCCAGAACGTTGGGGATCGGCCACGGTATGGCGTTCGCGTCGTTCTCCCGGAACGACGTTTCGTAGCTCCCGCACATTTCCTTCTCCACGCCCCCCGCTCGAAAATAAAGCTGTGCTTCCGGCCCGCCCTCCAGGTGCTGCGCAGCCACGATTCCGATCCCGCGCCGAGCAACTCCTGATTCAAATCGTGCATGGAAAACGGCGCGCGCGAAAAAATAAACAGGATTCGCCCGGCATCGTCCTCGGCGAGTGCCGCCTCGCTCCACTTCTTTTCCTGGGTCGGCCAGGAATTCACGCCCGGTCTTTTGATCAGCCGCAGATTCTGCACCGCCGAACCGTAATCTTTCAAAATGCCCATCCAACGTGACGCCGGGCGCATCCAGATCGAAGATGCGAAACGTGGCCTCGCTGGCGTCGCGCGGGTTAAACGCCGCCACCGATTGATAGCTGTTGTGCTTGCTGCTGTTCACGTGGTCCCCGCTGCGCATGTATCCGACATGCGTTTTTCCATCTGTGCTGAACATGCCGGCGTTGATCGCGGCGCGTGAATTTGCCCTTCGCGCACCATTCGCGCGCAGTGCGCCCCTGAGACTGCGCCGGTCTGGCTGGTGCCCAGCAGCGCCAATTCCCACTGCTTCGGATCCATCCGCAATATAGTGATGTCGGGACCACTGCCGCTGGCCCCATGCGGCGTCAGGTATCTCAATTCCATCCCCGGCGCCAGCGTCCGCCATTCCTGTGCAGCTGACGGCGATGAATAGAAATGCAGCATACAGCAGTAGGGCAGCGCGCGTTCCAGAAACGGCAACTTGTAAATAGTAAAACGCTTCGTCTCCCTGTCTTCGGTACTCCATCAGCACATAGCCCCCTGACATCGCCGCTTCGATTATCAACCAATCCTTGCTGCAAAGAGGAAATGTTCACTCCCTGCCCGTTATTGCATTATCCTTAGCGGGTGTCCGCCGCCGCCGGGAAGAACGATGCTCCCCACCGAAGCATTGGCCGACGATCCGCAGGCCAGAGAGCGCGCGAAAAAGCTCCGCCGCATTTTGCCGCTGGTGTTTGGCGGCCTGCTCTTGTCTGATGATCGTTGCCGCGATCGTCTCGCTGTATTCCCTTCGCCAATTGGACGAAATCGCGCACCAGGCACAGGAGCGCTTTGCAGCGCACAGCCAGGCTCTTTCCTCCATCGTCGTGCTGGTGGACGTTTACGACAACCAGATGGATCGCTATCTCTTCCAGCGGAAAAACGCCGCCCTCACCGCAACCGTTGCGGATGTGGTCACCCGCGGCACCGAACTTCACAATGCCATGCTCAACTATCCCGCGGATATGGATCCCGAAGAAAGGGCCCTGCTCAAACAGATTGAACAGAAAATCCTCGAGCAGGAAAAATCCTTCAGCACAGTCAGCACCTGGCGCGCGGAAGAACGCGAAAAGCATGCCATGCAATTCATGCGCGAGGAAGTGATCCCTCGCCGCACCTATATCCTGCAAGTTTCCCGTGATATCACCACCATGAATTCCCGCAGGTTTGGCGAAGCCACGCAATCCCTTGCCGCGCAATTCCGCGCCACGCAGTCGCGGCTCGTCTCCATGGTGGCCTTGGCGCTGGTAGCCGGGCTGCTGCTTTCCATCGTCGGCGGCTTTTACATCCTGCGGCTCGAGCAACAGGGCCGCCTCCGCTATCACGCTCTCGTTCACAGCCGCCAGGAACTCGAGGCGCTTTCCGCTCGCCTTGTCGAAGCGCAGGAAGCGGAGCGTCGCTCCATTTCCCGGGAGTTGCACGATGAAGTGGGGCAAACGCTTGGCGCGCTCCTCGTCGACCTCGGCCAATTGTCGAAGCTTGTCTCCCCAGAAGATGGGTTGGTGCAGGCGCAGATCATGCGCATTAAATCCGCCGCCGAAACCGCCGTGAAATCCATCCGCGACATCGCGCTGCTGCTTCGTCCTCCCATGCTCGATGATCTTGGGCTTGTTCCCGCTCTCGAATGGCAGGGCCGCGAAGTATCTCGCCGCAGCAACATGGAAGTCGAGGTTCATTCCGAAACTGTTTCCGAGCAGCTTCCCGATGAACTGAAGGTGTGTATTTATCGCTTGGTGCAGGAAGCCTTGAACAACGCGGCAACTCACGCAGAGGCCAAGAACGCAAAAGTTTCCGTACTGCAGACCGCCGATAAAATCAGCGTGGAAATTGTCGACGACGGCCATGGCTTCGATCCGGACCGTACTCGCGGCATGGGCATCCTCGGCATGGAAGAACGTGTGCGCCGGCTCGGTGGCAGCTTCACGGTTCAATCCGCGCCCGGGAAGGGAACTACCGTAAAGGCAGAACTCCCGATCCACGTGCACGCACCCTCACTAAGCCCATGCGAAAAACGCGCATCCTCCTCGCCGACGATCACAAGCTGATGCGCAGTGGCTTAAAGGCGTTGATCGAACAGCAACCGGACCTGACCGTTGTAGGGGAAGCGGACGATGGCCGCCAGGCCGTCGCTCTCGTGGCAAAACTGAAGCCCGACCTCCTGGTGATGGACATCGGCATGCCCAATCTCAACGGTATCGAAGCTGCCCGCCAAATTGCGCAAGCGTATCCGGAAACCGCCATCGTTATGTTGAGCATGCACTCCGATGAAAGCTATGTCCTGCGCGCATTGAAAGCCGGTGCAAAAGGCTATTTGCTTAAGGATTCTGCCGAAGCCGACCTGATCCGAGCCGTCCACGCGGTAGCCGGCGGCAAATCCTTCTTCAGTCCGGCCGTCAGCAAAGTTCTTCTTGATGATTACGTTCGCAAACTCCAGCGCTCCGGCGCGGAAGACGCCTACGACCTTTTGACCCCGCGCGAGCGCGAAATCCTTCAACTCATCGCCGAGGGCAAATCCAACAAAGACGTGGCCAACCTCCTCAACCTCAGCGTCTACACCGTCGAAACGCATCGCTCCAACATCATGGAAAAGCTGAATCTCCGCGGTGTCCCCGAACTCATCCTCTATGCCGTCCGCAAAGGCATCATCTCCTAGACTCGCCGAAAGTGGCTCGTGTCGCTTCATTTGCATGCGCTTCGCCGTCCTCCACTAACTAACCTACAAATCAATTGCTTAGCAGCCTACCCAATCGCCGGGTCGCAATATCCCCAACGCCCGGGAGAATCAACCGCTCCCCTCGCAGCGTCTCATTCAGGGAGACCATAAACTCGCGCAGACCTCTGCTCCATTGTAGGGCCGGTCGCGCAAAAGAGTGTAAGGACGGACACATGAGCATAATTTCGTCATCGTATTGAATTCGAGGACCGCCGCACTTGTACTTGGTTTGGTGCTGGGTGTTGCTGGTCTTGGAGTTGCGCGCACGATTCAGAAATCACTACCGCGCAGAAGGTCGGCAACATCGTCGGCCTCGAATCCTCCCGCAACATCTGAAACTCGCTGACCCGAACGAAGGCGAGAGCAAGACCAGCTTTGCTCCGATAGTGAAAGACAGTATTGCCCTCGGTCGTGAATATTTCTTCGTCAAAAGTTGTCAAAGCCAGCGCCGAAGGCATGGAGCAGTTGCAGATGGATCCGATGTTCCGCCAGTTCTTCGGCCAGGGCGGCATGGAAGTTCCCAAGGATCGCCGTGAAAAAGCTCTCGGCTCCGGCGTGATTGTCAGCCCCGAAGGCTACATTCTCACCAACAACCACGTTGTCGATGGCGCGACGGACGTGAAAGATCACGCTTTCCGATAAACGCGAATTCACAGGCGCGCATCGTCGGCACCGATCCGAAGACGGACGTTGCCGTTCTCAAGATTGAAGCCAGCAACCTCGCTCCACTAACCATCGGCGATTCCTCCAAGGTCGAAGTCGGCGATGTGGCCATCGCCGTTGGCGATCCGTTCGGCGTCGGCCAGACCGTCACCAAGGGCATCATCAGCGCGAAAGGCCGCGGCGGACTCGGCATCGAAGACTATGAAGACTTCCTCCAGACGGACGCTCCCATCAATCCCGGAAATTCCGGCGGCGCGCTCGTTAACGATCGCGGCGAACTCATCGGCATCAACACCGCCATCATTTCGCACGGCTCCGGCGGCAGCCAGGGCATCGGCTTCGCGGTTCCCGCGAATCTCGCTCGCCAGGTGATGGACCAGATTCTGAAGAACGGCAAGGTTGTCCGCGCTTATCTCGGCATCCTGCCGCAAGACGTTACCCCCAGCATGGCGAAAGCCTTCGGTGAAAAGGAAGCCAAGGGCATCGTTGTCGGTGACGTTACCCCCAGCAGCCCCGCGCAAGAGAGCGGCATTCAGCGCGGCGACATCATTCTTGAATTGAACGGCAAGCCCATTGCCGACAGCAACCAACTGCGCATGACCATCTCCATGATGACGCCAGGCACCAGCGTCAAGCTGAAGACCCTGCGCAATGGCAGTGAGCGCGACCTCACCGTCAAGCTTGCCGAAATGCCCACGGAAACCGCCAAGCTGAATTCCCAGGAAGAGGGCGGCAGCAAGGCTCTCGATGGCGTGGAAGTTTCCAACCTCAATCCCGAAATCGCCCAGGAACTCGGCTTGCCGGCCAGCACGACGGGAGTTGTCGTCGCCGGTGTCGATCCCTCCAGCAAGATGGCCGAATCTGGTTTGCGCCGTGGCGATGTGATTCAGGAAGTAAACCACCAGTCCGTGAAGAATGTCTCTGAGTTCCAGAGCGCGCTCCGGAAGGGTGGCGACGAGCCGCTGTTGCTCGTCAATCGCGGCGGTAGAACGCTCTATATCACCGCGTAATTCCTGCGCTTCCGCGGAGGTCTCTTGTGCCAGCCAAAAGGTCACGGCTGGCACAGGGATGGAAGCGAGGCAGGAAGATCAGGCAGCAATCAACAAATAGTTTTTCCGCCCAAGAAAGTGTAGAAGGAAATGAAAGACCGCAAGTTTCGCATGAAGAGTAAAGCCGAGACCAAGGTCATGACGAATGACATCCGCGAGCGTCTCGACCGTATCGACAAAGATCTGAATCTGAAACTGGAAACCCTCGACTACATCTTCACCGGATCGAAGGACTATCCGAAGAGTTTCACCAGCTCTACGTTCAGCCCTTGATGGATTCTGGCCTCACTCTGGAAGACTCCTTCTCCCTGCTGGTCGACGGCGTTCTCCGCCCTAACTGACTTTCCCTCAATCCGGCCGTCCAGATTCATACCGGATTGCGCTCCGCCCAAAGAAAAGCCCCGCCTGGAGCAATCCAGGTTGGGGCTTTTTGCTCGTAGCTAGCTCCTCCTGGCCCTCCACCCTGTCCCTAACGACCAGTCCTGCCGCATGCCATCGCTGCCCGTACAGGTACCGCAACCAGTTATTGCGCATGTAGGCACAGGCGCCTCCGTGCGTATTGATAGCATTCCGATGGTTACAGTACTCTCAGTCCAAATGGTGGAAGAGAACGCCCAGCTCGCTATTTTCGGGCTTGCTCTGCGCTCCTGCCATTGTCCTTAGAAGCCCGGACGTCGCGCCATCGATTCGCATGCTCGTAACGGAAGCGAACGCGTTCTTGCCGGCCATCGCCTGTGAGGGGCGAAGTACGAAGGAGAAAAGAATCTCTATGATGCCCGCCAAAAAGAATTTTGGTCTCGCCTGCCTGATCCTGTCTGCGCTTCTTCCTGGCCTCCTGCAGCGGCGTTCCCGGTGGCAACACCGGCACGGAGGCACGGGCACCACCTTCAGCATCAGTGTCACGGTTACCGGTCTTGTCGGGCAGCGGCCTGGTCCTGCAGAACAACGGCAAAGGACAATCTTGCCGTGTCTACGAATGGCACCTTTTCGTTTCAAGACGCAAGTCACTGGCTATACTGTTACGGTTCTTAATCAGCCGACCAATCCAGCGCAGACCTGCACCGTGACCGGGGGAACAGGGACGGCCACCGCCAATGTCACCACCGTGGCTGTGGCATGCACCACCAATCCCGTTACCGCCACCATCGGTGGCACGATTTCCGGCCTTGCCACTGGCGCAAGCGTAATCTTGCAGAACAACGCCGGTGACAGTCTGACGATTACCGCGAACGGACCCTTCACTTTCAAGACTCCCGTCACTGGCCCCACAGACGCCTATGCCGTCACCGTTCTCACTCAGCCGATTAGCCCGACACAAATCTGCACTGTCGCTAGTGGCAGCGGAACGGCTACTGCCAATGTCACCAACGTTTCGGTCACCTGCGTTTTAAGCTACACCATCGGCGGCACGATTACCGGACTTGTCGGCACCGGATTGATTCTCCAAAACAGCAGCGATCTTGAACAGCTTCCAGTTACCGCCAACGGAGTATTCACCTTCAAGAATCTTGTGCCCACGGGTACCGCCTATACCGTAACAATCTTCACGCAGCCCACTGGCCCGGTGCAGACTTGTTCCTTCACCACTGGCACGGACAACGGCACTGCTACCGCCAATGTCACCACCGTCGCACTCATCTTGTAAGGCGGTGACCTACAGTGTCGGTGGAACGGTATTTGGGTTGGCAGGTGTCCCGCCAAATAATGGCCCGTTAACTGACGGCACCTTCATCCTCCAGAACGTCTTGGGCAACACCTTGACATCACCCAAAACGGTCCGTTCACCTTTGCCACGCCCGAGGCACTAAACGACCAGTACGAGATCTCAGTGCTCCACGCGCCAGCACGCAGTTTCAGGGCTGCACTCTATGGGGCTATAAAGGCGTGGTGACCGCTAACATTACGGACATTGAGGTCGATTGCGCCCATAATGACTGGACGTGGATCGACGGCACCAAAAAGCTGGTGTTGCCGTGCCCCCTGCACCTCAGTACGGACATTCCCGGCAACGGCCCCAACCACCATTCCCAATCCGTATACCAACACCCCTGGCGCGCGATATTCGGCTGCCGGGTGGACCGACAAGTTCGGGAATCTTTTTTGTTCGGTGGCGACGGCTGGGAGTTGTCAGGGAATAGCGCCCCCGACACGCTGAACGCCCCTATGGACGATCTCTGGGTCTGCGTTAGACTAGCGACTACTGCCAATGGCAGTTGGTGGGCGGCTATGACCCGACGGTGAGCGGCAAAAAACAATTGGCGCACTTATCATTGCCGCCGCGCAGCAAGAAGGCAACGCAGCCTATCCGTTCACTGCTCCTCCCGCTCGCTTGGGCGCGGCTACTTGGACCGATAACAGCCGGGAATCTCTGGCTCTTCGGCGGAAAACTCCCGGTGCCCAGTTTCTTAACGATCTCTGGGAATATAATACCGGCGTATTCGACGGTCAAACTACGCTACCAGACCGTTGAAGGCCAGTGGACTCAAGTCAAAGGGTCTACCTTCACCGACCAGAATGGTATTTACACCGGAGCCGCGGCCACACTGACCCCTGGCTCTCGCGTAAACCCTGTTTCTTGGACTGATGGTTCCGGAAACTTCTGGCTCTTCGGTGGATACGGCTACGATGGCAACGGCACTATTGGATATTTGAACGATCTGTGGGAATTCACAGGTGGCAATTGGGTTTGGGTCTCTGGCGGTACCACCAATGTGGTGAACCAGCTTGGGATCTACGGCACGGCAGGGACCGCCTCAGCTTCCAATGTCCCCGGCGGACGCCAGGAAGCAGTCGGATGGACGGATGCGAACGGAAACCTCTGGCTTTTTGGCGGAGAAGGCGAAGATTCCGCCGGCACAGCCAACGGCATCCTCAATGACCTTTGGATTTACAATATCCAAAACAATCAATGGACCTTCGTTACGGGGTCCAGCACCGCCAACCAGACCGGCACGTATGGGCTCCAGCCTTTAGTGGGTCCTCCAAACACCATGGGTGCTGCGGGCACGCTCGGCCTCACGGGTGGGACAACTGGAACTCTGCCAGGGTCGCGTTGGGGTGCTAGCGGCTGGACCGATGCAGGCGGAAATCTCTGGCTCTTCGGTGGATGGGGCCTGGATTCAACCGCCACGAATGGTAACGGTGCCCTGAACGACCTCTGGGTATACACTCCAAACACTACCGCCGGTCAGCCCGGCACATGGACTTGGGTCAAGGGTTCGAACACTGGCAGCGATAACGGCCAATATGGAACTTTGACACGCCCCTACCTGACCCACTACACCTTTACTCCCGGTGGCCGCAGCAACGCGACGCGCTGGGTAGACAGCTTCGGCCAGCTCTGGCTCTTTGGTGGTGCGGGCTACGATTCCACCAGCACAACCGGAAATGGCTACCTCAACGACTTGTGGCGCTATGTGCCATATGCCGACTAACAAGCAACTTCAGCATCGCGTTTTGCAGTAACCAGCTCTCAATCCCAGGCCCCGCTACTCCTCTGAGTCGCGGGGCTTTTTCTTTGCTCCGCGTCTTCTCTCGCATTTTGCCGCTCAATTTCAGTTATTCTGTCTTGCCATCAACAATCCGCGGAGACCTCACATTGACATCCGCCACTCCACAACGCGATACGCAAACGCGCACTGCCTCGGCCCCCTTCTTTCTGGCGCAGCGATTTCGCTCCTCTCCTTGCTATCGCGCTCTCCACGCTTCTCCTCCACTTCCTCACTGGCAATCGCTACGGCTTCAATCGTGACGAACTCTCTCTGCTCGACGACGCGCGCCACCTTTCCTGGGGCTACGTCGCCTACCCTCCCATCACTCCGCTTTTCGCGCGCCTCTCGCTCCTCCTCTTCGGCACTTCGCTCCCTGGCTTCCGGTTCTTCTCCTGGCTCGTCCAAGCCATCGCTGTCGTTCTAACCGGCCTGATGGCGCGCGAACTCGGCGGCTCCCGGCGCGCGCAAATCATTGCCGCCCTCGCCGCAGTTCCGTTCTGCCTCGGCGGCGGGGCGCTCATGACCTACATCTCATTCGACTACCTCTGCTGGGTTCTCGCCGCCTTCTTCGTTCTTCGCCTGTTAAAGACCCGCGACCCGCGCTGGTGGCTCGCTATCGGCGCCGCGCTCGGCTTCGGCATGCTCTCCAAGTACACCATGGGTTTCTTCACCCTCGGTATTGTCGGCGCCGTTCTTCTCACCGATGCGCGGCGCTTCCTCCGCGGCAAATGGCTTTGGCTGGGCGTTGCCATCTCCGTCCTCCTCTTCCTTCCCAATCTCCGTTGGCAAGCGCAACACCATTTCATCTCGCTCGATTTCCTCCGCTTCATCCATGAACGTGACGTCCGCGAAGGCCAGACCTCCGGCTTTCTCCCCGACCAAGTCGAACTCGCCCTCCTTGCATTTCCCCTCGCCCCGGCCGGCCTCTATTTCTATTTCTTCTTCAAGATGCCCGCCGCTTTCGGATGTTGAGCTGGATGTACGTCATCCCCCTCGCGCTCTTACTCATAGCCAAAGGACGCGGCTACTACCTTGCTCCCGCGTATCCCATGCTTTACGCCGCCGGCGCCGTGTTCCTGGAAGATTGGCTCACATCCCTGCAAGCAAGCCGCGCAAAAACACGTGCGCATCGGCATCTTTACTGCCTTGCTGGTCGATGTCGCCATCGCCATTGCCTTCGCTTTCCCACTGCACCCGTAGGTTCCCCGTGGTGGCACTTCGCCATCAAGGTCAACGGCACTTTACGTGAAGAAATCGGCTGGCCTGAATTTGCGCAGACCGTCGCAAGCATCCGCGACACTCTACCCGCGGAAGATCGCGCGCGCCTCGGCATCCTGGCAGGGAACTACGGTGAAGTCGGCGCTCTAAATCTTTATGGTGAACGATATGGCCTGCCCCGTGCCATCAGCGGCGTCAATTCTTTTTGGGAACGTGGCTACGGCGACCCGCCTCCCGAAACGCTGATCGTCGTGGGTTTCCCGCGCGAATGGGTGGACGTCCAATTTGCATCTTGCCAACTTGCCGGCCATCCCTGGAATCGCAACGGCACCGCCAATGAAGAAACCATCGAGAATCCTGACATGTTCGTCTGCCGCGGCCTCCACCAGCCCTGGCCCACTTTCTGGCAGCACTTCCAATCCTTTCGCTAAGTTGACGCAGACGGACGAGGATTGCAGCTCTTCTACTTCATTCCTTCGCGTCCAATACCGATAGAACGGCAGCCCCGCCAGAATCAGCAACAACCCGATCGTCGAGCGCCCCGGCCGCTGAAACCAAATATTCACCGTCAGCGCCAACGCTCCCAGCCACAAACATTCCCGGGATCCACGGATAACCCCAGCAACGATACGGCCGAGCCAGTTCCGGCTCCGTCTTGCGCAAACGAAACAGCGCCACCACCGCCAGCCCGTAAAAAATCCAGCCCGCAAAAATAAACAAATTCGTCAGCTCTTCAAACGTTCCTGACAGCGCCATCACGCTGGCCAGCACACCCTGAAAAATCAGCGCGCGTCCCGGCGTGCGATACTTCGGGTGAATCCCATCGGCAATCTTGAAAAATATTCCGTCGCGCGCCATGGCATACGGTACCCGCGCACCGCTCAAAATCGATGAATTCATCGAGCCCAGCGCGGAAATCACCATTGCCAACGTAATCCACGTAGCCGTGCCATGGCCGATCACTCGCGCGAGCACATCAGACGCCACATGTTGCGATCGCGCCATTTCGTCGAACGGCAGCACCTTCAGGCATGCCGCGCTGAACAACACATACACCAGCGCCACAAACGCTACCCCTCCCACCAGCGCTCGCGGAAAATTCCGTTGCGGGTCCGCGACCTCCGACCCCACCAGGTTCAGATCTTCCCAACCATCGTAGGCCCACAGCGCCGCCGCCAGCGCCGCCAGAAAAGCGCTCAGCAATCCTGCATTCACTGCCGACGGCCAGATCGGATCCCCCGCATGCGTCGCGCCTCCCGGCAGCAGAAACGCCACGCCAATTACAATCAGCAACGCTCACCACCTTGATCACAGTCAGAAATACCTGCACTCCTCCGCCGAGCCGCACCCCCAGGTAATTCACGCCCGTCATCACCACCAGCCAGAACACCGCCAGCGGTTGTGCCCACGTGAAAACGAAATCGTAAGGCGGGATCCATCGCGTAAGCCCCGGAATCGCCTAGATGTACCGTGAAAATCGGCGCCGCCACTGCCGGAAGAAAAAACGCCAGAAAGCGCATCATCCCCGCGGCAATCGATGCCGCCGACGAAGGCCTCCCCACAATCGAGTGCATCCATCCGAACAAATATCCCCACACCGGCCCGAATCCGCGCCGCAGATACGCGTACTCGCCGCCGGCTTCCGGAATCGCCGCGCCCAATTCCGCATACGACAACGCCCCAAAAAGCGAGAGCAATCCCGCCAACAATCCACGCCACAAACACGATGGAGACACTTCGCCCTTCGCGCGCCATTTCCGCCGGCTTCAAAAATATTCCTGTGCCGATCATTGTGCCCACCACGATGGCCGTCGAAGCCCACGGGCCAAGTCCTCGCACCAGTTCCAGCCGCTTTTCGCTCATACCCCTCCCGTACCGTTCCTCCAGATTTGTCATCCCGAGAGAAGTGAGGGATCTACTTTTCCTTATATCACCTCAAACCTCGCCGACTCGCTCAGGAAACACCCGACTGGCAATGGCCCCGGCCGCAAACGTCACGCACGCTCCAATCATCACAGTACCAAGTAAACGCCACGGTTGTGAACCGCGCCACGAGCAGCACCGCCGCCAATCCTACAATCATCCCGGCCAGCGAACCGTTGGAATTCGACCGCGCATCGAACGTGCCCAGCAGAAACAATCCCAGCAAACTTCCGGATGTAAACGATACGATGGTCAGCCCCGCCTCCAGCACCGGCCCCCAATTCACCAGCCCGAGAAAGATCAGCACCACGCCCCACACCAGCGTCATCCGCCTCGACAGCTTCATGAATTTTTCCGGATCGCGTGTATACCCGCGCAGCGCCGCAAAATCCATCACGCTGCTTGCCGCCAGTGAATTCAACGACCCGCTCGCATTCGACATCGCCACGGCCAGGATCGCCGCCAGCAGCAATCCCGCCAGCCCAGTCGGCATTTCGCGTACCAGGAACAGCGGCAGAATACGATCCGCCGACTCCCCACCCGCCAGCAGTGGCGTGTGTTGCGCGAACACATACAGCAGTACTCCTACCAGCAAAAACACCGTGAACTGGAACAGCACGATGAATCCGCTGGTCAGCAGTGCACGCCGGCTGTCCCTTTCATTTCTCGCCGCCAGCAATCTCTGCACGATGGTCTGGTCCGTGCCGTGGCGTCGCCATGGTCAGGAACGCCCCGCCAATCACGCCGGACCAGAACGTATACTTCGTCGCCAAATTCCAGGAAAAATCCAGGAACTGCAGTTTATTCCCTGCCGCCGCGGCGACTTGCGTCACTTCGCTCCACCCGCCCGGAATGCGATGCAGCAGCAGAAATCAGCGTCACCAGACTTCCCGTAAGATAAAGCAAAAATTGCGCCACATCCGTCCAGATCACCGCCTTCATCCCGCCTTCAAACGTGTAGAAAATTGTCAGCGCAATCACGATGATCACCGCCAGCCGCTCCGACGTTCCCAGCGCAACGCTCACCACCAGCGCAATCGCCGATATGCGCACTCCCTCCGCCAGTGTGCGCGTCACCAGAAACGTCATTGCCGCAATCGACCGCATGCGCGCGCCAAAGCGCTTCTCGATCAACGCATACGCAGTCAAATATTCCCCGCGAAAATAACCTGGCAACAAAATAATCGCGATCAGCACGCGCCCCACGATGTAGCCGAACACCAGCTGCAAAAACGTGAGATTCCCCGCATAGGCCAGCGCCGGCGTGCCAATGATGGTCAGTGTCGATGTTTCCGTTGCTACGATCGAAAACGCCAACGCCCACCATGGAGCGCTCTTTCCTCCCAGAAAATAATCGCGCACATCCTTCTGCTCCCCGCCGGAAACGCAATCCCAGCGCGGTCACGCCGAGCAGATAAACAATCACGATGCATAGATCGAGCGGATGAATGTGCATGCGTTGCACTTCGCGGCAAATCTCGCTTCGCTGCGAAGTGTGTTGAGAATAGTGGCGGAAGAACCAAGCGTCAAGGAAGCTGTGATAGCGAGTTGCCAATCTCCCGAGGCGTTTTCAGCACCTCCTTCGCGCTTCAACTGCGAAAACTCCTCCGCTCGCGTATTCTTGATTCATGAAACTGGCTCTTGGCTTCGACGGCGGCGGCACCAAAACCCACTGCGTCCTCATCGACGCACAAGGCAACGTCCTTGCGCAAAGCCGCAGCGGGCCTTCCAATCCCATGCGCGTCGGCTTTACCGTCGCCATCGCGTCCGTTTCCGAGGCAGCTCAGCTCGCCCTGCAAAACGCGGGTGCCTCAATGGACGATCTTGCCGCAATCTGCGCTGGCAATGCCGGGACCGGCCGGCCGGAAGTTGCCCAGAAAATGGAAACTTTGCTTTCCCAGGAATTCCCGCAGGCCCTGGTGCGTATCTGCACGGACCTTGAGCTCACGGTCGAAGCCGCCGGCGATGGTCCCGTCGTCGTTCTTCTTGCCGGAACGGGCTCCGCCGCCGTCGGGCGTGACCACGCAGGTCATCTTGCACGTGTTGGTGGTCATGGCCCGCTTCTCAGCGACGAAGGCAGCGCGTACGACGTCGGTCGTCGCGCGGTGATGACTGGAATGCGCCAGTTCGAAAGAAATGGAAGCAACTCGCCGCTCGGCGATCACATCCTCGGTGAATTGGGATTCACCTCCTGGGAGGCACTCCGGGCCCGTGCCGTGGCTGCTCCCGACGATGTTTTCCCGAAAGTCTTTCCACTTGTGACCGCCGCTGCCGAAAGTGGCGACGTCACCGCTCGCGAGCTCCTGCAGCAGGCTGCGACGGAACTTGGACGGCTCGTCTGCGATCTTGTCGAGCGCCTGCAGTTTAGCAACGAGAAGTTTCTTCTTGTCAAAAGTGGCGGCATGCTTGGCTGTTCCAGCTATTTCGACCAGCAGATCGATCAACGCCTGCGCGAGGCCGCCCCCAACGCGCAATTCGGAACCCTCGCCATGACGCCGGGGGAGGCTGCCGCCCGCATCGCTCTCAGGCTCTTGTCCACCACGCGCGAGGAAGGGAACCTTCATGGAGGAGCTTGAACAAGATCTCCAGCGCGCACACACCGCCACGGGCGACGAACTCGCTGGGCTCATCTACCATCCCGCGTCCGCTGTACTCTTGGCGCTACTGGATAATCCTGCGTTCGACGAATCGAACCTGTGTCTTCTGCTGGCTCGCAAAGAATTACCCGCGGACGTTCTGGAAGAAGTTGGCTCGCGTAAACCGCTGCTGAAGAGCTACGCCGTGAAACGCGCCTTGCTTTTTCATCCGCGTGCGCCGCGCCTTATCTGTTTACGGCTTTTGCGTGACCTCTACCTCATGGATCTCGTGCAGTTTGCTCTCTCCCCGGCGGTTTCCCCGGAACTCAAGCGCCATGCCGAAGAGCAAGTTCTCGTGCGCGTGCCGCAGCTGTCCCTCGGCCAAAAAATCACATTGGCTCGTCGCGGCCCCGCCCGTGTCGCCGGCGCATTGCTCGCCGAAGGTCACGCGCAGGTGCTGCCCGTCGCTCTCGATAATCCCTATCTAACCGAAGCGCAGGTGCTGAAGGCGCTGGCACGTGAAAAAGTTCCGCTCCCCGTCGTTCAGGCGTTGGCCGACTCATCACAAATGGTCGCACGCGTACAATGTGCGCCTTGCTCTTGTCCGCAATCCTTCCACGCCACTCGCTACCGTTCTGGCATTCCTTCCAGAACTCACCGTCAATGATTTACGCGAACTTGCCGCACCCGGCATCGTCCCTGCGAACTTGCGCAATTATCTGCAAGCCGAAGTTCAACGTCGTATGCGCGCCGCCAAGGGGCCTTCATCATCCTCTTAACTTCCCGAAGGCGTGGCTGCCGCTGTTTCCTTCAAGTGCAAGATCATAAACGCACCCACAAAAAACAGGACAGCCGAAAACGAGAAAGCTGCCTTCACGGATACCGCTGACCACAAAAATCCCACGATCAGGCTGGATAGGAAATCTCCCACTGCGTTAACCGCTGCCAGCGTGCCGAACGCCATTCCGTGCTGCTCTCTTGAAATCAGTTCCGCCGCGAGCGAATCCTCCAGCGCCTCTTCTGTTCCCACATACAACCCTGCAAGCACGAAAATCAGTCCTAGCAACCACAGCGAACTCGGCGCCGCCATCAAAAAGATCGCTGTCACCCCTGCCAGTGCGTAACCCGAGGCAAGTATCACTTTCCGGCGCGGCACATGATCGCTCATCCAGCCGCTCAAATATGCCGACCCCGCGTAGAACACGTTGTGCAGCGTATACAGGCCAATAGCAATGCTCGCCGCTCGCGCTGCCCCGTGACCTGGCGTCAGCATCCGTGTGGCATACAGAATCAGCAGCGTGTGCGAAAAATCTCCTGACCCGAAAATCCCTACACCCAACAAGAATTCACGAAACGACCCCGGCAACGCTCGCAAACCGGTTAAGAAAGACTGCTGCTTCCGCGTAGCAATCGGTCTTTCCTTTACCAGCAACCAGAAACTCGCCACCGCAATCATTCCTGGCAGCAGCGTCCAAAGAAAAACTTTGCGATACGAATGATTCGTTACCTGCAATAGCCACATCGCCGTAAGTGGCCCGACAATGGCCCCCAGCGTGTCCATCAGCCGTTCCAGCCCGAATGCTCGACCGTACGCCGAAGGCGAAACATCCGCTGCCAGCAGTGCCTTCCTTGCTGGCGAACGCACCCCGCGCCCCAGCCACGCCGCCGCCCGCCCGAATAGCACGTGATACGCGTGCGTCGCGAAGGCAAACGACGCCGTTGCCATCGCCGTGAACGCATACCCAAACACAGCCAGTGGTTTGCGGCGTTTCAATCGGTCTGTATAGTACCCAGCGGCAAGCTTCGTAAAGCTCGATAGTCCGTCCGCGATGCCCTCAATCACACCGAGCCATGCTGGACCCGCGCCAATCGTCGCCAGGAATGCCGGCAGTACCGCCGTCGCAGTCTCGTGGCTCCAATCGCTGAACAGGCTGGTCAGCCCCACACCCAGAACGGTGCGGTTTAACCAGCCCTTGCCTTGTTCCACGCGCTTATTTTCCTGGGATTCCACAGGCGCCAGTGTACAGGCGTTGCCGCAATTCAGAAATGGAAATGAAAATTGTCTATCGCCGTGCGGCGCGGTAGAGAATTACGCGCACCTTCTCCAGCGTAATCAATCCACCTTCCACCATCTCATCCAGTCGCGGCAGTATCTGATCGATGCGTTCCTGCGATTCAATCACTTCCAAAATGATCGGCAAGTCCTGCGAAAGCCGCAGTAGTTTGTCGGTGTGATACACGCTGGACCCGCCGAACCCGCCCACGCCGCGCAGCACTGTCACCCCAGAGAACCCTTCTTTGCGCAATATCTCCACAATCGCCTCATACAGAGAGTTTGCCGTGCCATTTGTCCGACTCGCCGATGTGAATCCGCATCAGCGTCCGTTCGCCTTCGAATTTCTGATGTGTCATGGCGCGCTCCTAGAACCGATTCGCCAGGTGGATCCCCGCCACCGAAAGCAACAGTCCAAAAATCACGCTTGCAGCCACATACGTCGTGGCGCGCATCCACTCGCCCGATTCCAGCATCTTCGCGGTTTCCCAACCGAAACTCGAAAATGTGGTGTACCCTCCGAAAAATCCCACCGCAATCGCCACGCGCCACTCCGGTGGAACAATCATGCGATTCAACGTAGCTTGGCCAATCAATCCCAGCAGGAAGCATCCCGTCAGATTGATCAACAGCGTGCCAAAAGGAAATGTGCTGCCCATCTTGATTTGCACCACCCCCTGCAGGCCATAGCGCGCCAGCGTCCCCGCTGCTCCAAACACGGCAATCAGCAAGTATCGCAAAGTTTCTCCTCTCCGCTTGCCGCACGCCTTGATAACAAAAAACTCCTGGCGCCACGCGGCATCCAGGAGTCATCAGTCCCCGCTTTCCGCGGAGGACGGTTCTGGCGAACTCCATCGCCATTTCATTTTCCCGTTCAGTGTAGCCGCGCCTTGCAGGCCACACAAGTACCTGGTTATTGCTGGTTTCCTCTTGGATGCTGCTGTTGCGCAATCTCTACCGCTCGATCCATCTCTTTCATGCGGGAAACCAGCGTTTTCCCGTGCCCCACCGCCAGCCGTCTGGGATTCAACGCTCGGAGTTTCGCAGCGCTTTCGGCCGCCACCGTTGCGTTCCACGAAAATAAAGCCGGGAATGGAAATGCAAAATAGAAAACTCCTGCCGCCAGCAATCGGAAGTGCGTGTAAACGCGTCACCTGCGATCAGGGAATTATCGCGAACATCCAGAAACGCCATGTGTCCCGGGGTGTGACCGGGCGAACCAATTGCGCGAAGCGATCCCACCTGTTCCGCCTCATGCAAAAGCCGTGTTGGCTGCGACTGGATGCTCGTAAATCCGAGCAGTTTCTTGCCATTCTCATTCGCTTCCAAAGACAAATCTCCGGCAAGAAGTCGGGCCTCGCGCGAACCAATCAGCAACTCGACTCCCTTTCAAAGCTCGCACAAGTTCATCTACAGCTCCCGTATGATCAAAGTGCGCGTGCGTCAGCAGAATCTCTGCGAATCGGGGCCCCGATTTTCTCGTGCCGCACCCAGAATCGCACTTGCTGTGCCCGGCAAACACGCATCGACGAGCGTAAGTCCGTCGCTCTCCCTCACCAGAAAGCAATTCACCATGCCCAATCGTGTCAACCGGAATAAATTGTCAGTCTCCTGCACGATCTTCATTGGAATGACTATTTCACCTGCGTTGCCGCCGGAGCCGGCGGATGGCACGGCTTTCACGAGCACCACGATCTTCTCCAGATGCCCGATATTCTCGCCCACCACCAGGTCTGCGCTGATTATGTCTCCCGGTTTTAACCCCTGCAATCTGTTTCACATCCGCCACTTTGTAGTCCATCGTCATCGCCGGCATCAATCCAGGAATGTCTCCGTGCTTCAACAGGATCGTTTCCCTGGCGACGTCCACGGAAATCACCTCTCCCGAGACTGCGTAATGCTTCACCGCCTTCCTCTGGCACCCCGCGCCGAAAAATGCGCACGACCACCAGAATAATCATCAGCAATCTCTTCATTTCCGCTCCTCAGTAACGAAATCGCCAGCGAATCTGTGCCGCCATCATGCGCGGGTCCGCATAGTGCGACCCGCCAAACGTGTTGCTCGTATCCAGCATATACCTCTGGTTCGTAATGTTCGTCGCCACAAAACGCACGGTGAAGTTCTCGCCAAAATTCTTTCCCAACGACAGATCCAGCGTGTAGTAACTCGGCAAATGGCTTGGCCCATTCCCCGTTCAGAAATCCCGAACCATAGTTAATTGCCACGGCGCCAAAACTTCGCCACGGAAGATCGCCTTCCATTCCTGCCGAAAACGTATTCCGCTGATCGTGATCCAGATAAAAATTACCTCCGGGAGGCGGCGTGAAATCCGTCAATCCGCCTGTCACTGCTCCCACGCCCTGTGTCTTCTGGTTGGAGTACACCAAATGCGCTCGATAGTGCTTCAGCAGTAGTGGCGAGCGCACCATCGTCTCCAACCCACTGATCACTGCCCCTTGAATCGTCAGTGGCAGAAAATATATTCGAATTCCCCAGCGAATCGTGATCGAAGAAATTCCTCGCCGAGGTGTGGAAATAAGTTTCGCTTAACGCCCACCCTCGTATCGGAATCGTGACGCCGTACTCCTGCTGAATGTCCCTCTCTCCATACAGTGGCAGGAACCCGCAGCCGTTGCACCCTGTGTTATCGATCAATGAGCCGGAAACCGTGTCCAGCGGCGGTGCCTGATAATAATAGGAATACGCCGCGCGCACGATCCAATTCAGTTTGGGAATTTGGATGGCCGCTCCGATTCGCGGGTCTGTCGCATTCTCCGTAATCTGTCCCTCAAAATGCGTGAACCGCAGCCCACCCGTCAGCGTCAGCCAGGATGTCGCTTTGAATTGGTCTTCCACAAACAGCGCTTCCAGATTACCCGTGGGCTGCACGCGCTGGCTGAAAGCATTCCCGGAGCCATCATTCGCGTATACCGAAAAAAACGAATTGTCCTGCTGCGCGAACGCGTAAATTCCCGCACGCACATTGTTTCGCTTGTTCACCCAGGAAATCGTCGCTTGTCCGCCTTCGTAATTCGACCCGCGATTGTCCGCGGCCATCGGTACGTCTGTTGGCCCTCCCTGGTATACGCTGCGCGATTGAAGTGATAGAACGGCGACAGCACGAACAGCCACTCGCGGGTTGAATGTATGCACCCATGTTCCAACCGCCGCGATATCCTGCTCGCGCTGCCGGTCATTGTAACCGACCGTCGTCTGCTCCGGATCGTTGGGCACTTGAAAGTAGTCCAGCCGCACCCCACCATCAAACCGCAACTGATCCTTCTCCGTGGGATTGTAGAGCAGGGAAGTGAACCCACCGCCACCCATCGCCTGGTTATGCACGTTCACCGGCGTTGGTGGCTCCAGTCCCCAATCCGTGTTGTTTCCGCTGACGCTGGCATAGTAAGCGAACTTTTCCGTGTGGTCGCCAAAACTCAGCCAGTCATCCGTGGTGTTGTAGTTTCCGTAGCTGGCAATTAATTCCGCCTGCCGGTCCCGTTCAAATCCATTCTTTGGCGCCACGTTAAACACGCCGTAGATCCGGTCGCCATATTCCGCCGCGTAACTTCCCGTTTCCGCCTGCAGGTAGGAAACATCTTTTGGATTGAATTGCGGGCCCACATTCGAAGCAATATTCGTGTTGGGAATCGGCACTCCGTCGATCGCCCAGCTGACCTGATGCCCTCCGCGCACGTGCAGTTGATCGTGCACCATGTACGACCCCGGCACGAATTCCGTGATGATCTTGAAGCTGTTGCTGGAGTCCACGCCCGCATATTTCGACATTTGTTCCTGATCGATGAACACATCTCTTCGCGGCGAGTCGGGATTCAAATCTTCCGGCGAACGCCGTCACGGTCACTTTTTCTGCCGTCGACGCCAGCACCATTGCGTAGTGCAGTACCGGTGCGCTGCCGGAAACAACCACAAGTGCCTGCGACTGTTCCACAAATCCCTGCGCCTGCTACGATCACCGTGTACTGCCCCAATGGCACGGCTTGAAACTCGAACACTCCGTCCGTGTTCGTATCCGTCTCCTGCTTGTACGCGGAATTGTTCGCCTGCAGCGTTACGTGCGCCCCGCTCATTGGCCGGTGCTGCGGATCGTGCACCACCCCCCGCACCGATCCAAACACCGTAGCAATCACGCCGCCCGCTAAGAACGCGGCGAGCGCCACCAGAAATAAAAATCGTCGCACCATGAATCCTTCCCCTACATACTGATGAGCGGCAATTGGCTGCGTGGTTTGCCTGTGTGGCGGCCGCCTTCTGAGGCGGGCGCGTTTTGCCAGCCGTGATTCTTGTAGCTTACCCCTTCAGGGGTGAGGCATTTCGCATGAGCTGCCAACCGATAGCCACTGGAAAAAACATCAGAAATTGTCATTCCGAGTCCCGCTCGCTTTTTGAACGGGGCGAGGAATCTGCTCCAGCCTTTGATGGGCGAGCTACGAACGGTCTACAGGAGAGAACCTTTAGGGGGAGGGGAAGGAGGCGCAAACATTTGTAAGACTTCGTCGTCCTCGGCATCCACAGTCGCACTCATCGTCTCCGCGGGAGCCGAAATTGCCACCGCCCCCGGCAGGACGTACACACTTCCATTCACCAGGGAAGAGCTCTCTTCATGACAGCAGGACATCGTGCAGGCAGCCACCCCTGCCCCCGCGAATGCTCGCACTCCATCGGCGCTTCATTCCGCGCCGCTTTGCTTTTTCCAGTGGAGTTTGTCTTCCCGTGTGCATGGGCCGCGCACATATTTCCTGCGCAGCACGCCATTCCGCTCGTCGCCCAGGCCGATGCCAGCATTGGCGCCCACAACATCAGGACCCCAATCAGGCACACCCACGCTCCTGCAACTCTTCCCGGAGCGATAGGAGTGTGGAGCGATCGATTCATTATTCGAAGTTCAAGGATAGCGCAACAGCTCATACCTTTCCACATTTTCCGGGCGAATGGCCTGGATTATCTTCCGAATAGCCGGGCGCCTGTCACCCCTGCCGAGACCAGTCAACCATTGGTTGTAAATGAGGTCTCTTCCACGGAGTAGGCAGCTAACCCGCCACTTGGGGCACGATCTCACCAAACACCTTTTCGGCCTGGTCGTTCTTGCAGTGAGCCTTCTGCTGATCCTGAAATCTGCCTATAATCCTGAGGGCTGAAGGAGCGAAATGCTCAGGGACTAGAATCATTGCGGGATTGATGCTGACACTGACGGCGAGCTGCTTGGCACAGGACCACCCGGAGGAAAATGGCGAAAAGTTGGGAACGGTGCACTTTGCCACTTCATGCGACGCAGGTGCACAGAAGGAACTCGACCGGGCCGTCGCGCTTCTGCACTCTTTCCAGTTCAGCCGCGCCATAGAGGGCTTCAACGCTGTGCTCGGGCAGGACTCGACGTGCGGAATCGCCTACTGGGGAATCGCGCTAAGCGATTGGAGTAATCCTTTCGCACCCGGAATGAAAGACAAGAGCCAGTTGCAGGCGGGCCGTGCCAGCGCGAAGCGCGGCAAGACCGTTGGTGCAAAGACAGAACGCGAACGAGCCTATATCGCGGCCGTTGGCAGGTTGTACGGCGGCTACAACGGTACCCCGCAGCGAACGCGATTGCTCGCTTATCGCGACGCTATGGAGGAAGTCGCGGCGAACTATCCACGAAGACCATGAGGCGCAAATCTTCTACGCGTTGGCGGTCGCGGCTTCCGAAGATCCCGAGGACAAGACGTACGCCGGGCGGCTCAAGGCAGGAGCGATACTGGAAACACTATTCGAGGAGGAGCCAACTCATCCTGGACTGGCACACTACATTATCCACACCTACGACGTGCCATCGCTGGCGGAGCGAGGGCTGGTGGCAGCGAGACGGTACTCGGAAATTGCGCCAGATGTCGCCGCATGCGCTGCACATGCCATCGCATACCTTTACCCGCACGGGCTACTGGCAAGATCTATCGACAGCAACATAACCGCAGCAGCAGCGGCGCGGCGCGAGGGTCAGACGGCAGAAGAGTTGCACGCCAGTGACTACGAAATTTACGCCTACCTGCAAACTGGCCAAGACCAGGCGGCTAGGGCAGATAGTGAATTCCTTGCCGGAGATCGCAACACGCTTCGATCCGAAGACAGTGATCAGCGGCGCCGGTGGCCCCTCGGTTGGATATTTTGCGTTGGCGGCGATCCCGGCAAGGTATGCG
This sequence comes from Candidatus Acidiferrales bacterium, assembly GCA_963839315.1. Taxonomy (GTDB): domain Bacteria; phylum Acidobacteriota; class Terriglobia; order Acidiferrales; family UBA7541; genus Acidiferrum. The sequence goes on along the minus strand of CAWIUU010000024.1, from coordinate 100,511 downwards.
CTGGAACTTCAGGACTGGAAACAGGCCGTGCAGCTCCCGCTGCGGGACACTCCGTTTCCTTATACGGATGCAATTACGTGGTTCGCACGCGGATTAGGCGCGGCGCGACTGGGACAAGTGGCGCCGGCGAACGCGTCAGTGACGGCGCTTCGGCATATCCGGCAGCGGCTCCTGAAGGCCAACGAAAACTACTGGGCACGTCAGGTGGAGATCCAGGAGGTTGCGGTCGCGGCATGGGCAGCGCTAACGGCGGGCAATAAAGAGGAAGCGCTGCGACAGATGAAGTCGGCAGCAGAACTCGAAGATGGGACAGAGAAAAGCGCAGTGACGCCTGGGCCGCTCGCCCCAGCACGCGAGTTGCTTGGCGAGATGTTGCTGGAAATGAATGAGCCTGCGCAGGCATTGGAGCACTTCGAAGCTACGCTGAAGCAAGGAGCCGAGGACGCTTTCGTGCACTATATGGAGCGGCGCACGCTGCCCAGCTCAGCGGAAATCGCGATACGAGCCAAAGATATTTTCGCGAATTGTTAAAGATCTGCGGACATGCGGACAAGCCAGGAAGGGCGGAGATCCTGGAGGCGCAGAGAGCAATTTCGCAGAATTAGTTTTGCGCTTGAAGCAGATGCCTAGCAAACCTGAAAAGTCGCCTGTTAACTCCCGATTGGGGCAATGACTGTCGAGAGCAACCCTTCTCGTCAACTTTCCGTCTTCGACCAACTGGCCCTGCGGTTGTCTATTCGGAAACTGAGCCACTGCCCAACGACTCCCAGGCCCCATGCTCCTCGCCTCTCTTGACTTGCCGTTTCTCACGCCGCAAACTCTGTTCATGGCCCACATTTATCTCCTGTTTGATTTTGCTACCGACGAAGAAAAAGCTCAGCTCGCTCGCCACAAGTTGGAAACCTGGAAGCAAGCCTTCCGCCTCGACAAAAAGCTTCTCTATAAATTTGACCGTGCTACCTCCGGCGATGGCGACGAGGCCTCTGAGGAAGAAAAGCCCGCCTAATCCTCCAAGGCCAAATCCAAGGACACGGGCAAAATCAAATCGAAATCCAAAGCCAAATCCGAGGATTCGAAAGCCGACTCCACAACCCGCTTCGACAGAACCTGTAAAGCTCCTCATTCGCCTGGCCTTTTCCAGCCACGAAAAGCTTTCTGAGCAGCGCTGGGTGGACCGCATACCCACCGAAGATCCGTTCCAGGCCGCCTCACCTCAAGGTCGTCAAGCCAAACGACGCCGAATTTGCCGGACCGAGAAGCAATTTGAGGATCTGGGCTAGTACCACCGTTTTGCACAACCCCTGATCGTCCTGTTGGCCATCCTCCCGCCACCTCCGGTATAATGATCATTCGCGGACCAAATCACTTCCCATTCCAACTCGAGGGCAGACTGAATGGCGGTACAAACTCGCGTTAAAGTGGCAAGGATGGAATCCACGAAGAATCACGGGCTTGACCGTGACACTCTTGTTCGGCTTTACCGCACCATGTATCTCTCTCGCCGCCTTGACGACCGCGAGATCCAGCTCAAGCGTCAAAACAAAATCTACTTTCAAATTTCCAGTGCCGGCCATGAAGCCGTCACCTGCTGCCACGGCCTTGCTCTTACGCCCCGGGGTAGACTGGGTCTACCCCTATTACCGCGACCGGGCGCTGTGCCTCATGCTCGGCGTGACCCCGCTCGAAACCCTCCTGCAAGCCGTTGGTGCCAAAGATGACCCAAGCTCCGGTGGGCGCCAGATGCCCTCTCATTGGGGACACAACCGCTGGAATATCGTCAGCCGCTCTTCCTGCACCGGCACGCAATTTGTCCAGGCCGTTGGCGCTGCGGAGGCCACTCTGTATTACGAGCGCCACGAGAAGGCACTGGAGCAGGCGCGCAAAGCTCCGCTGGGTGAACACGTCAACCACCAGCCAGATGAAATCGTTTACGTCTCTTCCGGTGACGGCGCCACCAGCGAGGGCGAATTCTGGGAATCGCTCAACGTCGCTTGTGCCAAGAAGCTTCCGCTCTTTTATCTCATCGAAGACAATGGCTACGCCATTTCCGTTCCTGTTGAAGTTCAGACCGCCGGCGGCAGCATTTCTCGGCTCACCAGGGGTTTTCCCGGTTTGCACGTTGCCGAATGCGACGGTACCGATCCCCTGGAAAGCTTCGCTGTCGGCAAGGAAGCGATCTCCTACGTTCGCGAACGACGCGGTCCCGCGCTGGTCCACGCCCATGTTACCCGACCCTATTCGCACTCGCTCTCCGACGACGAGAAACTCTACAAGAACCCGGAAGAACGCGAAGCCGAAGCCCGCCGTGACCCGCTCTCGAAATTCTCTTTATTCCTCGTCCGCGAAGGCCTCATCGATCAGAAGGAGATCGAGGCCCTCGAAGCGGAAGTCGATCGCGAAGTCCGCGAAGCTGCCGACCAGGCTCTTGCCGCCGAACCGCCCGAAGCTTCTTCCATCTACGATCACGTCTACTCGGCGGATATGGACCCCACCTCTGCCATCTATTCGCTCGCTGAACCAAAACTTCAAGGCGGCGCCAAGACCATGGTCGAAATGGTCGCCGCCACTCTCCACGATGAAATGGGCCGTGACGATCGCATCACTGTCTTCGGCGAAGATGTTGCCGATGCCAGCCGCGAGGAAAATCTTCGCGAAGTAAAAGGGAAGGGCGGCGTCTTCAAAGCCACCGCTGGCCTGCAGCGCAAATATGGCGCGGATCGCGTCTTCAACACGCCGCTTGCCGAAGCGAGTATCGTTGGCCGCGCCATCGGCATGGCCACTCGCGGATTGAAGCCAGTCGCCGAAATCCAGTTCTTCGATTACATCTGGCCCGCCATGATGCAGATTCGCGATGAACTTTGCGTCATGCGTTGGCGCTCCAATGGCAATTTCAAGTGTCCCGCCGTGATTCGCGTCGCCATCGGTGGCTATCTCACCGGCGGAGCCGTGTACCACAGCCAGAGCGGCGAATCTATCTTCACGCACTGCCCCGGCCTGCGCGTCGTTATGCCTTCCACCGCGCTCGACGTCGCCGGCCTTCTTCGCACCGCCATTCGCTGCGACGATCCCGTCATGTTCCTCGAGCACAAACATCTCTACCGCCAGCCCTACAACCGCTCCGAATATCCTGGCTCGAATTTCACCATTCCTTTCGGCAAAGCGCGCGTTGTCAGAGAAGGCTGCGCAGGTCAGCATCATTACGTTTGGCGCCGTCGTCCACCGCGCCGAAGTCGCCGCCGCTGCTCTCGAGCGTGAAGGCATCGCCGTCGAAATTATCGATCTGCGCTCGCTCTCTCCTTACGATTGGGAAGCCATCGCTGCCACTGTCTGCAAAACCCATCGCGTCGTCGTTGCTTACGAAGACATGCTCAGTTGGGGCTACGGCGCCGAAATCGCCGCGCGTATCGCTGAGGAACTTTTCGATCAACTGGACGCGCCCGTTAAACGTGTTGCCGCTACCGACACCTTCTGCGCCTACCAGCCCAAGCTCGAAGACGCAATCCTTCCGCAAACCAACACCATCGCCGACGCCGTCCGTCAGCCTCCTCACCTACTAATCTTCGGAATTCTGTTGATTCTCCGTTAATCCCGAAATCATTGTCATCCCGAGCGAAGCGAGGGATCTGCTTTCCTCTTACATTGCAAAATGCAATTTGTCTCCATCGAAGCGACGAAGGCCTCCCTGCCGCAACCTTCCTGCCCCTCAGAAACTTTTCTCTTCCGTCCTTCGTATTTATGATTAGAATCACTAGGGAAGAACGTTTTGCGGGAGGAACTCGATGCTTTGCCCAAATTGCCAAAAAGAAATCGCTGACGGTTCCAAATTCTGCTACAACTGCGGCGCCAATCTTACCGGCGCCCCCGCCCCGGCTCCCGCCGTGGCCGCACCAAAGCGCCTCATGCGTTCCAGCACGGATAAGAAAATCGGCGGTGTTTGCGCTGGGCTCGCTGACTATTTCGATATGGATCCGACGCTGGTTCGCGTCATTTGGCTCCTGGCTATATTTTTTGCCGGAACCGGCTTGCTCTTGTACATCATCCTGTGGATTGTGCTGCCCCTTGCCCCTTTGCCCGGCACGATCTCAGTTCCCGGCTCCGTCGCTCGCGTTTGACGAGAACCAGCTCTGACTCGTTTTCGGCACGGAACGTCGTTTTGCCCAGAGCAGTTTCCGCGAGTGGCATACCCTGAGGAAAAACTTTCATTTTGTTATTCCTAACGGGGTCAGCGGAGTGAGGAATCTCTCCTTTGTCGAGTTTTCGGCGCAGAAGGACTTTATTTAGCCTTTGACGTTCACCTCTTTTACTCCTTGCTTCTCTTGCGCTCCTTTCTTCCCACTCTCTCCCCACACCAGTAGTCCATCGAGATCAACCCCGCCCCTACGGTCGCAAGCGCAAAACACGCTGCTCCCACCGCCAGCGGAAACTCGTAGTCCCTCACCGCCATGGCTCCATGCGCGCTATGTACCTTCCAGATTGCTACGCCCATCTCTGTCGCCAGCAGCAACGCCGCCGGTCGCGTGAACAATCCCAAAAACAACAGTAGCGATCCGAAACACTCCAGTATCCCCGCCAATCCCACAAAGTATCCCGGCAATCCATGCTGCACAAAGAACTCCCGCATCTCCGGCGCTGCGTGTACCAATTTGGGATATCCGTGGTAAATGAAAATCAGCGCCAGCGCCATCCGCAACACCAACAGCCCCAATGGCTGCAACCCGCCCAGAAATTTCATTTTGGTTCTCCCTGTGCCTCCTACCTTAATCGCCTTCCATTTTGCTTTCCACCCCATCTCGCGTGTCGTGTGTCACGTCGGCCATTTGAATTCATTCAACTTGTCGATACGTCACGTGAGGGTATATCTATGAAACCTGTACGCACGATCGGCATTGTCAACGGTGGCGGCGATGCTCCGGGACTCAATGCCGTCATTCGCGGCGTCGTTCGCTCTGCCATCAATGAACACGGCATGCGCGTCATCGGCATTCACAATGGCTTCGATGGTCTCGTCCCGAAGGCGCGAAGGAATTGACCGAAGAATCCGTCAGCGACATTCTTCCACGCGGTGGCACGATTCTTGGCACCACCAACCGGGGGCAATCCCTTCGCCTACAAATCCATGGAGAATGGTAAGGAAGTCGTCCACGATTACTCTTCCTTGTGCATGGAGAATGCCCGCCGCCTCGGCGTAGACGCCATGATTGTCACCGGCGGCGACGGCACGCAACACATTGGGCGCGATTTCTTTAACAAGGGGTGAACGTCGTCGGCGTCCCCAAAACCATCGACAATGATCTCGACGCCACCGAAGTCACTTTTGGTTTTGACACCGCCCTGGTCATCGCACCGAAGCCATTGACCGTCTCCACACCACCGCCGAGAGCCATCACCGCGTTATGCTCATCGAAGTCATGGGCCGCGACGCTGGTTGGATCGCTCTTCATGCCGGTATTGCTGGCGGCGCGCATATCATTCTCGTCCCCGAACTCCCCTTCAAATTTGAAGCCATCTGCGACGCTGTTCGTGCCCGTGAACTTCGTGGCAAACGCTTTAGCCTCATCGTGGTCGCAGAGGGCGTCAAGTTGCCTGCCTGCCGATCCCACCGGTAAGCCCATTCCGCCTGTCGGTCCCGGAGGCGTCGCCAACAGCATTGCCTTCACCCTGCGCGAGATGCTCCAGAAGGAGATTCGCGTCACCGTTCTCGGCTACGTCCAGCGCGGTGGCTCCCCCACCCCCTTCGATCGAATCCTGGGAACTCGCTTTGGCGTTGCCGCTACCGATTTGGTCGCCAAAGGACAATTTGGCCGTATGGTTTGCCTCAAGGCTGGTAAAATGGCATCGGTCTCCCTCGACGAGGCACTCGGAAAAATGAAATTTATCGACCCTTCCTGTGAAATCGTTCATGCGGCGCGCGCCGTTGGAGCCACCTTCGGGGATAGCGCATGAAGCGAAAGCTTCTCGTGGCGGTGCCACTGCTCTGTCTCGTGGCCCTGCTCGCTTGGCTCTTCCGGCCCAAACACGAATCTCTCGGCGAGGCCTACGTCGGCGAACGCAGCATCACCTTGCTGGAGCAGCGTCGCGCAGGTGCGCGAGCAGACTGGCGTCTTGCTGTATGGCGACCGCGTCGAAGTCCTTGCCCGTCGCAACGACAGCGTCAAAGTTCGCACCACCGCCGGGCGTCACCGGTTGGGTCGATGGCCGCTACTTGATGGAGCCGGATCTCTGGCAGCGCAGCGAAAAACTCCTCGAACAAACTCGTGTCATGCCCGTGCAGGCTCGCGGTCGCACCAAAGTTCCCACCAATTTGCGCGTGCAGCCCGGCCGCACCGACCCTCGCCTCTATCAGTTCTCGACGTGGCATGCCTGTTGAGATTGTGGGCCGCGCTGTCTCCGATTGGGTCCAGGTCTACCGACGAAAAAGAATCTCCCAACGAACCCGAAGCTAGCAAAAAGGAAGATTGGTTCCTCGTGCGCGCCACGGCCACGCGCCCTCCCGGAGAAGGCGCCATCCGCAATTCCGCGGCAAACACCACCACGCAACCTGGCGATCAAACCGTCCCCATTGCGGGCTGGGTCGTGGCTCGCTTCGTCTCTTTGGATCTCCCCGACCCCGTTCGCGATGGCACCAGCTCCGCCAATATTCGCCCCATCGCCTGGTTCGAACTCAATCGCGTCAACGATGAAGATGGCGAGCATCCGCAGTATCTCGTCGCTGGCACGCGTGGCCCCGAAGGCCAGACGTGCGATTTCACTACCCTTCGCGTGTTCACCTGGAATCGCAAAAAATCTCGCTATGAAACCGCCTTCATTGAAAATGACCTTTGCGGCGCTCTTCCCATCCGCGTTGGCAAAAGCCCCAAAGGCGAGCCTGAGTTTCGCTTCCATGTGATGGATGCTGCCAAAGAAGAGCGCGTCTATCACCTTATCCAAACGTCGTCCGCCGCGTCCGCGAAGAATCCTCCGCCAAAAAATCTCATGCGCCCACACCACTCCTGTTAGCCTTTGCAGTGGCCAGCCTTCAGGCTGGTCTCTTGGGTTCTCCGGAGCTCTTGGGTCATGCAGCGACGGCCTTCCGAGACCGTCCGCTATTGCAATGCAATTGGGCCAATTTTCCCTTCCATCGCCCTCGTGCTATCCTCTCCCGCTGAGAGACTCATGACCCTCCACCTCAACGAATCCGAAGTCCGCCAACTCCTGACCATGCCGATGGCCATCGAGGCTGTCGAAGACATCTCCCGCAAACAAGCCGAAGGCACCGTCATCGTCCATCCCCGCCGCCGCTTTGAACTTCCCGCTGGTGGTTTCTTTCACTACATGGCCGCCATGGATACCGGTGCCGGCTTCATCGCGATGAAGCAGTACACCTACGTGAAAGGCAAACTCTGCTTTCTCGTCCCTCTTTACAGCATTTCCACCGGCGAGCTGCTCGCACTCATTGAAGCGGACTACCTCGGCCGCCAGCGCACCGGCGCGGCTTCTGGCGTCGCCACCAAATATCTTGCTCAGAAAGACGCTCACTCCGCCGCCATCATCGGCACTGGCGGCCAGGCGAGAACGCAATTGGAGGCAATCAACTCTGTGCGCCTGCTCGACTCCGCCTATGTGTATGGCCGCGATCCGCAGCGCCGCAATCAGTTCTGCGAAGAAATGTCGGAGCGCCTGAGCATCAACGTCTATCCCATGGAATCCGCAGCCGCCGCCGTGCGCACCGCCGAGATTGTTTCCACCGCCACCACTTCTTCCCATCCTGTCCTGACGGGCCAGGATTTGCCACCCGGCATCCACATCAACGCCATTGGCGCCAATCACGCCCACAAACAGGAACTCGACGCCACTGCCGTCGCCAAAGCCAACCTGATCTTTGTCGATTCCCTCGCGCAATCCAAACAGGAGGCTGGCGATCTGATCATCCCGTTCCAGCAGCAGCCCCAGCGTTGGAACGATGTTCATGAACTCTCTCGAACTGGTCGCCGGAAAAGTTCCCGGCCGCAAATCCGATTCGCAAATCACTCTCTTCAAATCCAACGGCATTGCTGCCTGGGACCTCGCCGTCGCGGAAAAAGTCTTTGCACCTCGCTCAGCAACGCCATCTCGGCCGTGAATTACCACTGTTTGCTTCACAGGAATGATGCGATGACTCCGAACGCATTTATTGGCAAAACCGAAAAGCCCACGCCAGAAGAAATCGCCGAGGCGCTTGGCCCAGCGCAGAAACATGGAAGCAGTTGCTGGATTGGCTGGCCCACGGAACAAGGTCGTCGCTCTCGAGGAGTGGAAGTCCACTCTCGCTAAAGTACGGCTGGTCCCTTCGCCTCAAACTCGAAGAAACGAACCATCGTGCATCTTTCTCCCTGCGATGGCTGCTTCCGCGCTGGCCTTCTCCTCGGTGAACGCGCGGTCAAGGCCGCGCGGCAAAGCGATCTCCCCAAGTGTGCTCAAAATCATCCAGGGACGCGCCAGCGTTACGCCGGAAGGAACCGGTGTGCGCCTGAGAGGTCAAGAAGCTCTTGTCGCGATCTTCAGCCGTCCTGCAAATCTTGCCGCCATCAAGCTACGACGAATCTAGTCTTTCTCCTCTCACCTACCGGTCGCCGCATGGAAGCTTGCTCTTGACAGCTCTAGCCAACCGTTTTAAAGTATCGAACGATCGTTCGACATTCGCTCCTATGGCTATTTCTGTTCCCAATCCTCGCGACACCGAAGCCAAACTCGACCATATCCTCCGTCATTCCGCCCGCATCTTCGCGGAAAAGGGCTTTGAAGGCGCTTCCATTCGCGACATCAGCCGTGCTACGGGAATCTCCCTCTCGGGTCTCTACTACTATTTCGACAGTAAACAGAAGCTCCTCTATCTCATTCAAAATAATACCTTTACTTTCATTCTGGCGCGCCTCCAGTCCCGCCTGCCAGCACGCACGGAACCCTGCCTCTCGTCTTCGCATCCTCGTCGCCAACCACATCGATTACTTCCTCTCGCATCCTAACGAAATGAAGGTGCTCTCCCATGAGGAAGACGCACTCGATGAACCCCTTCCATCAGGAAGTTGCTGCCATCAAGCGCAAATACTACGCCTTGGCTCGCAAGATTTTCGACGATCTGGCCGCCGCTGGCTTAGCCCCGGGCCTTAATCCGCGCGTCGCCGTCCTCAGCCTGTTTGGCATGATGAACTGGGTCTACAAATGGCATAACCCGGAAGTCGATCCCGGCTCTGACGAACTAACCGACGCACATCGTCCGCATTTTCCTCCACGGCGTGCTTCCACGGAAGCCGGCCGCGAAGGACGCCATTCCAGGACGCAACGCTAGCTGTGCCCTGAGCCGGAAGCACGCGGGCAGGATTTTAGAGTCAGCTAACGGGCTTCGGGAAGCTTGGGAGAGCATTCGACGATGGAGAGAGAGCAGGAGAGAACAACATGGCAACCACCACCAGCATCGCATCCAAGGAACTCATCAAATACCGCGTCGAAGACGGCATCGCCATCTTTGAAATGGACGATCCCCCTGCGAATACCTACTCCTACGACATGATGCAGCAGCTCGACACCGCCATCCTGAAAGCCCGCATGGACGAGTCCGTCCACGTCATCGTCATCCGCGGCGCTGGTGAGAAATTCTTCTCTGCGGGCGCCAGCATCCCCATGCTCACCAAGGCCGACCCGCAGTTCAAATACTATTTCTGCCTCCACGCCAACGAGACTCTTTCCCGCCTCGAGCAAACTCCCAAGCTCGTCATCGCTGCCCTCAACGGCCACACCGTCGGCGGCGGTCTGGAAATCGCGCTCGCTTGCGACATCCGCATCGCCAAAAAGGAAGGTGGCAAGATCGGCCTTCCCGAAGTAAATCTCGGCGTTCTTCCCGGCACCGGTGGCACCCAGCGGTTTGCCCGCGCTATTGGCCGCGCCCGCGCCATCGAACTCATGGCCACTGGCCGCACCTTCAGCTTTGAGGAAGCCCTGGAGATGGGCCTCATCCATTACATCTACGAAAAAGAACCTTCTGGCAGGATGTCATGGACTACGCCCGCCAGTTCTGCCCGCCCAACAAGGCTTCCCGCGCCGTCGGCCGCATCAAGCGCTCGGTCGTCACCGGCGTCGAAATCCCGTTCTCCGAAGCCCTGGGACTCGAACGGGAGTTGCAGCAGCTCCTCTTCACCAGCGAGGACGCCAAGGAAGGTCTTGCCGCTTACGTAGAAAAGCGCGCCGCTAATTTCAAAGGGAAGTAGAATCTAAGTTCGGAGCTCGAGCACAACTCGGATGAAAACACTTCCAGACTATCTTCGAAAAGGCATGAAACTCGTCATCGTGGGCTGCAATCCCAGCGAGTCTTCTGTTCGTGCGGGGCACTACTACGCTGGCCGTGGCAATCAGTTCTGGCCCACGCTCTACGAAAGCGGCGTCGTCCCTGAGCCTTTCGATTATCCCGACGATCGTCGCATCATCGAGTTTGGCATCGGCCTCACCGACCTCGTCAAGCGTCCCACCAAGGGCATCGAGGAACTCAAACGGGAAGATTTCGCCGAAGGCCGCATCGTCCTTGGCCAGAAGCTCGAAGAATTTGATCCCCGCGTGGTCGCCTTCAACGGCAAGCACACTTATGAACAATTCGCCCAGCGCAAATGCAATTTCGGCCTCCAGAAGGGCCTGCTCTATGGCGCTCAGGTCTTCGTTCTCCCCTCAACCAGCGGGCAAAACGCTCGCAGCAAGTCCGACCGCATCAGACTCTTTCGCAAGCTCGCGCAGCTCGTTGAAAAGACTGAAAAAGCCCGTGAACCGCACCACCGTAGCTATCGCACTGCCAAGGAAATTTTCATGAGCCAGGCCCCCCAAACTTCATCCCCAGTCCTTCTCGAAAACAGGCATGGCTCCATTACCACGCTGGTGATGAATCGCCCCACTCGCCTCAACGCCCTCAACAATGATCTCTCCACCGCTCTCAACGAAGCTCTCGTTCGTATCGCCAACGATCACACCACCAACGTCGTTATTCTCACTGGTGCGGGTCGCGCCTTCTGTGCCGGCGGTGATCTCGGCGAAATCGGGAAGGGTCGCGAGCGCGGCGACGCTTCCGAACTCGCCCCCATCCTCCGCTCCGGCATGCAAGCCGTCCTCAAAATCCGCACCATGCCTCAACCCGTCATCGCCGCGGTGAATGGCCCCGCCGCGGGCGCAGGAATGAACCTTGCCCTTGCCGCAGATATTCGCATCGCCACCGAAGAATCCATATTCGGCCAGAATTTCGCCAATGTCGGCCTTTTCCCGATTACGGTGGCACCTACTTCCTTCCCCAACTCGTTGGCCCCTCCCTCGCCGCCGAAATGTTCTACACCGGCGAAATGATTGACGCGCGAACCGCTCACCGTCTGGGCCTTTTGAACCACGTCTATCCCTTCGACCGCTTCGAAGCGGAAGTCCGCAGCCCTCGCCCAGAAAATTGCTTCCGGCCCGCAAATCGCCATTCGCGCCGTCAAACACACCCTTTTTCGCGCGCGACAAGGAAGCGCTGAAACAAGCCCTCGAGCGCGAAGTCGAATTCCAGCTCAAATGTTTTCATTCCGAGGATTGCAGGGAAGGCATTCGCGCCTTCCAAGAGAAACGGCCTCCCAAATTCGAAGGCCGTTGAACGCCCGACCTGTTTTCTGTTTTTTAGCGGACTGCTTCTGAGGCGCGTTCCTTGTGCCCTGTATGAACTTCTGAGGCGGCCCTCTCTTGGATTTAGTAACACAGGCTTCAGCCCGTGTTCTTGTGCTTTCGTTTTTCGGTGACGAATTTTAGGAGGCAATCGCTCATGCCGGCAACTCGTCTCTCCACTTTCGATGACTGGGTCGACCTTTTCCGTGTCTGGCAAAAGGACATCGGTGTCGCCTACCCGGAAATCACCAATTATCATTTTGAAGCGAAATTCGGCCCCACGCGCTCCAATGAAGTCGAATTCGGCGCCTATCGCGGCCGCCCCAAGTGGGAGCGCGTCATGCAAATTCCAGACCAGCGCATGCGCGACGCTCTCCTCAATCTCATCGTCTACCAGGGCGACACGGAATTCGCCTCTGTCGAACAGCAGCGCCACCTCTTTGAAACTTCTCCCAGCGAGCACGACCGCCAATCCCTCTGCCGCGTCGTCACCGAAGAAATGCGCCACGGCTGGCAGATGTGCTACCTGCTCATGAATCATTTTGGCTATTCCGGCCGCGTCGAAGCTCAGAAAATGCTGGAGCGCCGCGCCTTCGATCAAAAGCGCCTGCTCGGCGCCTTCAATCAGGACGTTAAAAATTGGCTCGACTTCTTCGTCTACACCGACTTCGTCGACCGCGACGGCAAATACCAGCTCACCATGCTCAGCTATTCCGGATTCGCTCCCCTCGCCCAATCCATGATTCCCATGCTCAAGGAAGAGTCTTTCCACCTCGGCACGGGCCAAGACGGCATCAAGCGCATCGTCAAAGCCGGCGCCATTCCCACCAACATCATTCAGAAATACATTAACAAGTGGATTCCCGTCAGCCTTGACCTGTTCGGCGTCGATCATTCCAGTTCCGCGCACTGGTTTTACGTCTGGGGTCTGAAGGGCCGCTACGACGAGCCCACTGCGCAAGGCCGAAGCCGATCTCGCTCGCATGAACGAACATAGTCGCGAACTTTACCGCCAGGAATGCGTCAAGCTCGTCGAGATGATCAATAAGAATGTTCCCGCCGGCCACACGCAGCTCTACGTTCCCGATGTGAAGTTCAATCGCTTCATTGGTGAATATGCCAAAAAGCCCTACAGCGTCACCGGCGAACTGCTCAGCGAGCACGCCTACGCCGAACATCTGAAAGAAATGCTTCCTCAACCGGAAGATGTCGCCTTGGTCAACGAAATCCAGTCCGTCGAAAAACAATGGATCTCCGCCAAGGGTTCCATTCAATAGTCGGGTACAATGTCGTGGCTCAACTTCGCCCAGGCAAACTCTTCGGTTTATTGCTCGGCTGCCTTGTCGTCGGCATCATGATCTTCATGATGTTCGCCATCCTCGGCGGCCTCTTCACCGGCGAGCAGTAATTGCCACTGGCATCCCCTCAGTGGTCCTTGGGGACTGTTATTGGGTTGTTCTTGCATCCGCACCGCCAATCATTGTGCCGCACCTTGGTCTGCTTCACGAAGGGTCCGGGTTTTGTTTTTCTTGTTCTTTGCTTTTTGTACGCTTCTTAGGCGATCCGCTCTTGGTTGAGGCAGCGCAGTATTCTATGTTTGTCGCGCCTCACAATCTCTCTGGGAGCATTGCATGAACGATCTCGAAATCTCCGCTCGCGAAGTGAAACAACGCCTTGACCGGGGCGATAAACTCCTCCTCGTCGACGTCCGCGAACCCCACGAACACGCCCTCTGCCACATTGAAGGCGCCGTGCTCATTCCCATGGGCTCCATTCCCGCCAATCTCCAGAAACTCGACACCGACGACGACGTCATCTGCTTCTGCCATCACGGTATGCGCAGCCTCGATGTCGCGAATTGGCTCCGCCATCAAGGCGTGAAGTCCGCCAAGTCCATGGCCGGCGGCATCGACCGTTGGTCCCTCGAAGATCGATCCCAAGGTCCCCCGCTACTAACTTCACCAAATAAAGGAGAGAGAAAATGGCCACCAGGAAAATTGCGTTCTACCAGAAGCCCACTTGAACGACCTGCCGCAAAGCAAGAGGTCTCTTGCTCGAACTCAACATCGATGCCACTTCGCGTGACCTCGACAAACAGCGCCTCACCGAATCCGAACTCGATCAACTCATCGGCACCCGTGACTACAAGGAATTTCTCAATACACGCAACGAACTTTATCGCAAACGCGAAATGGCAAAGCGTCCTCCCTCCCGTGCCGAAGCTTTGAAGCTCATGGCCAAGGAACCCAATCTCATTCGCAGGCCCTTGCTCATTCGCGGCTCGCAAATCATTATCGGTTTCGACGAACCCGCCTACCGCAAACTCGCCAGATTAATCTGCGCTTTCACAGGGGGAATTGCATGGAAGTGAACACAATCGCCGTCATCGGCGCAGGCACCATGGGACGCGGCATCGCCTACGCCTCCGCCCTCGGCGGCTTTCAAACCGTCCTCGAAGATGTTTCCGACACCATTCTCGCAAAAGTCGCTCGCTTGGATTCATGAAGCATTCGATGAAGGCGTAAGGCGCGGCAAGGTTGAACCCGCCGCCCGCGACGCGGCCCTCGCCCGCATCTCCACCTCTCAATCGTCCATAGAAGCCATCCGCGATGCCGAACTCATCATCGAAGCCGTTCCCGAAGAGCTCGAAATGAAACTCGAGCTGTTCACCATCTTCGATAAATTCGCCAAGCCCAACGCCATCTTCGCCAGCAACACTTCTTCACTCTCCATCAGCGATTTCTCCGACATTGTCATCCACCGCGATCGCTGCATTGGCATGCACTTCTTCAATCCCGTCCCCAAAATGCGCCTTGTCGAAATCATTCGCACTGCCCACACCTCAGAGGACACCGTCGCCACCTGTGTTGCCGTCGCTCATCGCATGCACAAAGAAACCGTCCTCGTGAACGAGGCTCCCGGCTTTATCACCTCGCGCATCAATGCCCTCATCGGCAACGAAGCTTTCGCCATGCTTGAAGCGGGCATCGCCACCGCTCCCGACATCGACAAAGCCACTCAAACTCGGCCTCAACCATCCCATGGGCCCCTTCGAAATGGTCGATCTCGTTGGCCTCGACGTTCGCCTCAAAATCCTCGAATACCTCCATGCAACTCTCGGCGAAAAATACCGCCCCAACTCCCTTCTCCGCCAATACGTCCAGCAAGGCCGCCTGGGTCGCAAATCCGGTCGCGGCGTCTACGACTACTCTCACCCACAATCATTCTTCGATAAAAAGTAAACCCTCTCCGCGCAGCTGACGGTCATGACTGTCCTTAGAGTCATCCCTTTTCGCTCGCTGGATCCGCTTAGCTCTTCGCCCCCCGACTCTCCGATCACTGATATCTGATATCTGCTCACCCCGCTCTCAATTGTTCTACAATATCCTCGGATGAAACCTCTCTCCGAACGCATCGTCATCCAGCAGGGCGACCTCACTGACATGGACGTCGATGCCATCGTCAACGCCGCCAACAACGATCTCATTCTCGGCGGAGGTGTAGCCGGCGCTATTCGCCGCAAAGGTGGAGACGAGATCCAGCGGGAGTGCGACGAATTCGGCAGCATCCCCGTCGGCTACGCCGCCATCACCACCGGCGGCAAGCTGAAGGCTCGCTACGTCATTCATGCCGCCAGCATGAGCCTGAGCGGCACCGCCACCACTCCCAAATCACTTCGCACTTCCACCGCCCATTCCCTTCGTCTCGCGGCCGAACGAAAACTCAAAACCATCGCCTTTCCCGCTGTCGGCACCGGTGTTTCCGGTTTCCCCATGGACGAGTGCGCACGCATCATGCTCGCCGAAACCGTCAAGCACCTGAAAGCTGGCTCCTCGCTCGAAACCGTCTATTTCGTTCTCTTCGATTCCGCCGCTTACGATGTCTTTCAGCTCATCTGGCAGCAGCTCCAGAAAGATCTCGCTTCCGGAGCCGCCTCCGCGTGACGCCTCTTGCTTCTCTCCTCGCCGAGCGCATCCGCCGCTTTGGCCCTATCACCTTTGCCGAGTACATGCGCGAGTGCCTCTACCATCCTGTCCACGGTTACTACAGTCGTGGCGAATCGAAGCGCTTCGCTGATTACTACACCAGCGTCGATGTGCATCCCATTTTTGGGCGTCTGCTCGCTCGTCAGTTCGCCGAAATGTGGCAGCAGCTCGATTGTCCCGCCGAATTTCTTCTCGTCGAAGTGGGCGCAGGCGTCGGCCGTCTGGCCGGCCACATCCTCGAATTTGCCCAGGCGAACTTGCCGGAGTTTTACCGGTCTCTCCATTACCTCGCCGTCGAACGCTCGCCTTCCCGCTGCGACCAGCTCGCTACCCGCCTCTCCCGCTTCGTACAGGAAGGGAAGTGCCGCCCATCGATCGAAATTCCCGCTCGCATACCAGTGGGTTGCCTTTTCTCGAATGAACTTCTCGACGCTCTCCCGATTCATCGCGTTCTTCAGAAGGGAAACTCCCTCAGCGAACTATTCGTCACCTGCGATGGCACCCGCTTCTCCGAACTTTCCATGCCGCTTTCCACCTGCGCCATCACCGATTATTTCGCTGCCCAGCAAATCTCGCTCGAAGATGGCCAGCAAGCCGAAGCCGGCCTCGAAGCCTGCGATTGGATCACCGAAATCGCTCGCCGCCTCGATCGCGGCTTCGTTCTTACCATCGACTACGGCCACGAAGCTGCCGACCTTTTCGATTCCCACCACATGGCAGGCACCGTCCTCGCCTACGCCGAATCACCGCGCCAAGCGAAGACTTCTATGCTGCCCCCGGCGAGCAGGACCTTACCGCTCACGTCAATTTCACGGCTCTCCGCCTCTGGGGACAGCGCCACGGACTTGAAACTCTCGGCCTCGTTACGCAAACCGCATTTCCTTCTCGCTCTCGGCAATGGAAACGATTTCGCCGATCTCTACGACGATGGCATGGACGAGGCCGAACGTGTCCGCGCCCGCCTCCAGCTCAAAACCCTGATCTTCCCCGAAGGCATGGGCGAACGCTTCCATGTCCTTGTCCAACAAAAGGGTGTCCCCAACGCCCGCCTTACCGGCCTGCCTCCCTTGTAGGGCCAACCCTTTCTTGCTTTCTCTGCATTTGTCGGGCACCGCATTCAACCGCTCCTTGTTTATTCCCCTCTTCTCGTGTACAATGTTCGCCGTTGGAGGCCATGCCGATGACGCACACTCTCTCAATCTTCCCGCCGCGACTTCCTACGCTTCGCCGCTGCTGCCGGGTTCACTCTCGCCCATTCACGCTTTTCCTTCGCCACTCCGCAATCTTCGGCCGCAGAGCCGAAGCCGAAGATGCTTACCCCCGAGCAAGCCTTGCACGAGCTCCTCGCGGGCAACGAGCGTTTCGTGAAGGGCCAGACTCTCAACCCTCGCCGCAGTCCCTGCCGATTTCAGCTCCCTTGGCAAAAGCTCAATATCCCGAAGCAGTCATCATCACCTGCTCCGATTCCCGCGTCGCTCCTGAAATCTTGTTTGACGTTGGTGTCGGCGATCTCTTTGTCGTTCGGGTTGCCGGAAACGTGGTCGACGGCGCCGGCGTCACCGTCAAAGGCAGCACCGAGTACGCCATCGCCGAGCTCAACGTTCCTCTCATCGTCGTCCTCGGCCATTCCAATTGTGGCGCCGTCAAAGCCGCCATCCAGCACATCAACGCCAAGGATTCCCTCCCCGGCGCCATCAACGGCCTCGTCGAATTAATCAAGCCCGCTGTCCTGCAAAGCAAAGGCCAGCCCGGTGACCCTCTGGAAAACGCCATCATTCAAAACGTCAAAAATGGAGTCATCCGACTGGAAGGCTTGCAGCCCATCCTCGGCCCGCGCGTTAAGGAAGGAAAAGTCAAAATCGTCGGCGGTGTCTACGACCTGAAAACCGGCGCGGTCACCCTCACAAACTGAAATCTTTCACTCAGCAGGCAAAGCCGCGCCACCCTGGCATAAACGAAATGTCTTTACACTAAGTACTACTGATATACCTTTTAACAGGTCCTTTGCTGGAAATCCTAACCCTGCCTGGAATCCCTAACGCACTTACAAAATATAGGGAGCCCCGAAGTGCTGAGTGTAACTCTTCTATACTTAACCCATCGGAATCAACACCCCATGGGGAGGGGGTGGGTTCTCCTCTTGGCCACCCTTGCCGAGCGTGGATTCCCCTCGAGGTGTCTTCCACGGATTCGGTGGCGGAGGCTTCTTAAACGTAGGCTTATCCCCTGACGATGGTGGAGGCACATCTGCCTGCTTCTTTTGTTGTGTGGGGTCTGTCCGTGTTGAAGGAGTGATCGGTGGCATCCCCGCTTCCGTATACGGTTTTTTCACCAGCGCATCCACCACGTCCTGTGCCATGCCGGTATTGTCGTTCGTCGCTCGCGCCTTGCTGTACTCGTTCAGCGCACGTTCCCTCTGTCCCAACAGATCGAATATCTTCCCCAGGTAGATGTGACTCCACACTTCGGTCCACTTCTCCGAAGGCTCCGGAACTGTTGCTAGTGCTTCGCGAAACGCATTTGCCGACGCTTGGTAGTTCTTCTGGTAGAAAAATGCTTCTCCCATTCTGAAATTTGCCAGCGTGCGATTCGGCTGAATGGACAGTGCCTTCTGGTATTGCAGAATAGCGTCATAGTACTTTCCCGCTTCCGCCAGCTCTTCACCGCGCGCGATCGCCGCTCGCGCGCGCAAGTTTGGCGTGCTTTTCAACACGAAATTATTCGGATCAACTCTGATCCCTCCCGGCTTCGGCCGTCCAAACGTTTCCACCATGAAATCGGAATCGATTCCCGTCACGTCAATCCACTTGGTCTCAGGATTGCCTTCCGTATCGATGCGGATTTGCATCGGCATATGGAACGTGTCCAGCGGCTGATGAATCTTGCCGACCACACGAAAACCCTTGCGCGTCCGGTACACCACGTATTCCAGAGAGAATTCCGGAATTCCCGTCGAGTTTAGCCACTGGGCGAAATATCCTTCAAGGTTCGGCGGCCCTTCATTTGGTTTCGCCGCCGCGTTTGCCGTGGCAATCGCCATGCCCTCAAAATCCTGAATCGTCGCCGTCTTTCCCTGGTATTTCCCATAGAAACCATGTAACAGCGACCTGAACGACACATCGCCCATCTGCACGCGCAGCATGTGAAACAGCATGGCGCCCTTATTCAGCACCACCGATCGGTACTCGCTCGAATAGGGAACCAGTCGCGCCGCCTGCGCCACCGGAACCGACCCTTCATACATCAGCGCGCCCACCGCAAAGTCGTCGATCGTCTTCAGCCCGGCCTCTTTTCCAAACGCTTGTTCCGCATACAACTCTTCGCAGTACCGCGCTAAGCCGTCTGTGATCCACACATCCGCTGTCGACGCGGGCAGCACTTGGATACCCCACCATTGTTCTGCCACCACCCGGCTCATTGCTCGATCGCTGCCCTTTGGATCCCAGGCCCGCTGGCTCAGCATTACCACTCCCGGTGCCGCGAAATCCCGTAGCGTTCCATTGGGCAGCTGAATCACCGTCATGTTGGGGTCAGGCAGCGACCCGAACAGGTCCGAGAACACAATCTCCTGGTGTGCCACCACGTTGGCAAATTCCTGTGCCCGCCCTGAATCCGCTCTCGGCGCGTATACCGCCACATCAATTCCTTCCGCCTGCTTTGGATTCAATTGCAGCGGGCCGGCCACAAACGACCCGCTCGGTTCCGCCTGGTCGCAATGGAAAACGTACATTAGCCGGTTCCCCTCTACAGGAGATTTCGGCTTCATTGGTTGGGGAGCCTCTGCCTTCCCTGTGCCAGCCACTGCCATTGTGTCCGGCACGTTGATTCGGAAGGTCCCTGTGTAACGGTTCGATGGAAAGTTCGTCAGCGGAAACCACCGTGAGGGCAGCAACAGATACACCCAGTCCTTTGTCACCGACGCTACGCGCACGTTCGGCACCGGGCTGTTCTCTTCGTTCGCCAGGAACCCGCCATATGTGAATGTCAGCGTCACTGTTTTCCCCGCCCCAACCGGCTGCGGCAGCGTCACATACACAAACAACGGATTGTCATTCTCTCGTTGAAACTGCAGGGGCTTTCCGTCGGGCCCCTTCACTTCCTTTACATCCAGGTTCTCGT
Organism: Candidatus Acidiferrales bacterium; assembly: GCA_963839315.1. Taxonomy (GTDB): domain Bacteria; phylum Acidobacteriota; class Terriglobia; order Acidiferrales; family UBA7541; genus Acidiferrum. The sequence goes on along the minus strand of CAWIUU010000024.1, from coordinate 80,781 downwards.
GCAATTCCACCCGCACGTTTTGCGACACTTCCTGTGCGCGAAATTCCACCTTCGCGATAGCGTTGATCCCTTGCGATGCCGTATCTACATATGTCGAAACTTCGTACTTTTCGGCAAGGAAGCTGGGCGCGCGCGTCTCCTGTGCCTTTGTCCGCACTCCAACAAAAGCCGTCAACAGGAGGATGGCTGGCATTAGCCCAGCCCTTACCGTTCGGCGTCGCGTCATCGCATTCCTTTCGGGAGCACCTTCGTGGGAACTGTATATAGGATAACAATGGCTCATGAATCGTTGCCAGCGGCTCCCCTCACCAGGCCTGCAATTATCTCTGCCGCCCGCTCCACCGCTCCTGGGGGACCTAGCCGCCTTCTCACCTCTTCCAACCCCTCTCGCTGGTTCGCCCGTGCATTCGGGTCCTGCAGCAGTCTGAGTGTCTCTCCGGCAACTTTCTCGGGTGTGAAGTCGCTCTGTACCAGCTCTGGAACCACTTGCTTCTCGGCTATCAGGTTCACCATCGCAAAGTTCGGCGTCCGGACCAGCGGTTTTGCCAATGTCGCGGTCAATGGCGATACCCGGTATACCACCACCATCGGCACATTCAGCAGCGCCGCCTCTACCGTCGCTGTCCCGCTGGACACAATGGCGGCATCCGCGGCCGACAGCGCGTTGTACGTTTCCTCTTCGACAATACGCAGCGTCAACCCGCTTGGCCACCCACCCTTGATTTGTTCCGCGATCTTCGGATGTGCCGCCGCCACTACGAATTGCGCCGGCTTTTTCGCGTGGATTCTCGCGCAGGTCTCCTGAAGTACCGGTAGATGGTGTGCCAATTCCCCGGCGCGGCTTCCCGGCAAAATCGTCACCACAGTCCGGCCATGATCAAGTCCGTGCGCCTCGCAGAACTGCTTCCGATCCTTTGTGGCTTCCACCGCTCCCACCAGGGGATGCCCGATAAACTCCGCCGCTACGCCGGCTTCGCGAAAGAAATTTTCTTCAAACGGGAAGATGCAAAGCGCCTTTACGAATCGCCTACGGATCAGCTTGGCCCGCCACGGCCGCCAGGCCCAGAATTGCGGGCAAATGTAGTACACATTGCGAATTCCGCGTGGCTGCAACTTGCGCGCCAACCGCAAGTGAAATCCGGGGAAATCGGTCAAAATGGCCAATGCCGGCTTTCGCTTTTCAGCCTCCAGAACAAGTCGCTCCATCGCATTCCGCAGGGAAGGGAGGTGCTTCACGATTTCCGTGATCCCCACCACTGCTACTTCGGAATAGTCCGTGATGATTTCCACGCCGGCATCCCGCATTTGTGGTCCGCCCATCCCGAAAATTTGAATGTCCAGCCGTGCCTGCAGCGCTTTCGTCAAACGCGCAGCATACATGTCTCCGGATGTTTCCCCGGCGGAAAGAAGGATGGGAATGGGTGGCATTGTGCGCGGGACGCCTAATCACTCGCTGGCAACGGGGCGGGGAATGGGGTCGTCCCGGTAACACGTTGGTTTCCGTTGCCGTCGTGCAATTCCTGCTCCTTGTACTGCAACTGGTACAGGCGGTAGTAAATTCCCCGCTGCGCTAGCAAATCCTGGTGAGCGCCTTGCTCCCTCAAACGTCCCTTGTGGAATACCAGAATTCGATCCGCGTGTTGAATTGTGCTCAGGCGATGAGCAATCACCAGCGCTGTTCTTCCCGACAGCAAGCGGTCCAGCGCTTCGCGAATCTGCAACTCGGTTTTTGTGTCAACGCTCGACGTCGCTTCGTCCAGAATCAGAAACCGCGGATTGTGCGCCAGCGCCCGCGCGAAGCTGATCAATTGCCGCTGGCCTACGGATAGAGTGGATCCGCGCTCGTTCACTTCGCTCGCCAGACCCTCTGGCAGCCCCTTCAAATACTCGCCCAGGCCCACCTCTTGTAAGGCGTGCTCGACCGCCTCCGGCGGAATCCCCGGCGTTCCCAATCGCACGTTGGATTCCAGAGTTCCGGTGAACAGGAACGGATCCTGCAGCACGATGCCGAAGTTCTTGCGCAGTTCCTGCATATTGAGCAGCCGGATATCCACGCCGTCCAGCAGTATTTGCCCTCGTTGAATATCGTAAAAACGCAGCAATAAGGAAATCAGTGTGGTTTTCCCGGCTCCGGTATGCCCAACAATCGCGAAACTCTGTCCCGGTTCTACGCGGAACGAGACGTCTCGTAGTACCCAGTCTTCGTCCTTCGGTTCCTCAACATTTCTGTAGGAGAACCACACATTGCGAAATTCGATTTCTCCGCGCGGCGCCACCTGGACCTGTGCATTCGGATTTGTGTCGATGGTGATGGGTTCATCCAGCAGCTTGAAAATCCGTTCGGAAGCGGCCATCGCCGACTGCAGGATATTGAATTTCTCGCTCAAGTCCTGGATTGGCCTGAAGAACCGTTGCGCGAACATAGTGAATTCGATCAAAACCCCCAATGAGAGCGCGTGGTTCAAAATCCGGTTTCCGCCGGACCAGTAAATCAGGGCGATCGTCGCGAAGCTCAGGAACTCCACCGCCGGGTAAAACAGTGCGTACGCCAGAATCGCGTCTCGCCAGGCCAGCATATTGTCCTTGTTGCGTTTCGAAAATTCCGCCCGCGCCTTCATTTCCCTGTTAAACAGTTGCACCACGCTCATCCCGGAAATATATTCCTGAAGGAACGAATTGATTCGCGCGATGGCTGTGCGGATTTTCCGGTTTGCTTCGCGCACGTATTTGCGGAAGATCAGTGTCACCACCAGGATGAATGGCAGTACCAGCATGGTGTCGAATGCCAGTCGCTTGTCCAGCCAGAACAGCAGCCCCGCCATCACCGCCAGCAGGAAGAAATCATTGATCATCGTCACCACGCCGGCTGCAAACAGATCATTCAACGCGTCCACGTCGGTCGTCACCCGCGTCATCAACCGTCCCACGGGATTCCTGTCGAAATAACTCATCGGGAGACGCTGCAGGTGGCCGAAAATTTCTGTGCGCATATCGTACATGGTCTGCTGCCCGACGCGCTGCATGATGCGGATTTGAATGTACTGCGCCAGAAAATCGAAAATCAGCACACCAAGGTAAACAACGCTGATCAGGATGACTCCATGCCACGCCTTGATCATGGGAATGGTCGCGCTGGCGCCGGGCACTAGGTATCGATCAATCACTCGTTGGAACAGAATCGGCGGGGCCAGTTCCAGCGGCGTCACCACCGCCACCAGGGCCAGCGCAAGGATCACTCGCATCCGGTACGGCCGCAGGTACTCCAGCAGCCGTTTCATCAGCCGCGAGTCGTATGCTTTACCGAGTGCCTCTTCTTCGTGACCGTTGCTCATGCCCGCTCGAGTTCTTCTTCCAGCAGTTGCTTCTGGTACAAATCCGCGTAATAGCCGCCCCGCTCCAACAACTCATCGTGCGTGCCACGCTCGATAATTTCACCGTCTTTGAGCACCACGATCTGATCCGCATCACGCACGGTCGACGTCCGGTGCGCAATTAAAATCGTCGTCCGTCCGTGCATCACGCTGCGCAGGCGCCCCAAAATCCTCTCTTCTGTCTGCGTATCCACGGCCGAAAGGGAATCGTCCAGGATTAGAATCCGCGGGTCGCGTACCACGGCACGTGCGATCGCTGAACGCTGTTTCTGTCCACCAGACAGCGTGATTCCGCGTTCCCCGACCATCGTTTCGTATTTTTTTGCGAATGCTTGCACGTCTAGATGCAAATCCGCGATGTCCGCGGCTTCATTCACTTTTAGAGGCGCATGCTTGTCCAATCCAAAGGAGATGTTCTCGCCCACCGTTTCGCTGAACAGGTAGGTATCTTGCGGCACGTACCCAATCCCACGCCGCAGCGTCTCCAGCGGCCATTCGCGAATCGGATGGCCATCGATCAGGATTTCTCCTTCCGGCGCCTCCCACAAACGTGCGACAAGCGCCGCAAGCGTTGTCTTGCCGCTTCCCGTCGGCCCCACAATCGCCAGCGTCGAACCTGCTGGTATCTTCAGGTTTATGTTCTTCAGTACCGCGCGTGTTTCCTTGCCGTGTCCGTTCGCGCCGCCCGCTCCATTGCCTGAAATCGTTGTGGGATAAGCAAAGGTCAAATTCCGAAATTCGATGGTTCCTTCAATTCTAGTTCCCTGGGCAAGTCTGGCGCCGCGGTCATCGATTTGCGGCTTCGCGGCTAAAATATAGTTCAACCGGCCCATGGAGGCCGCGCCTCGCTGAAATATGTTCGTTACCCAACCCAGCGCGATCATGGGCCACACCAGAAATCCCAGGTAAGTATTGAAGGTAATCAGCGCGCCCAGTGACATCTGCCCGTGCAGGAACCGGTAACCGCCCTGCCATAACACAATCAGGAACGTGGTACCTATCATCGCCTGCAGCGAGGGCATGAACATGCTCCATGTGCGGATCAACTGCACGTTTCGCGCAACATATTCACTGTTCGGCCCGTCGAACCCCTTCATCTCCGCGCTTTCCTGCGCATACGCGCGAATCACACGGACTCCGGACAAATTCTCTTGCACCTTCGCCGAAAGCGTCGCCAGCGATTCCTGGATTTTTTCATACAGGCGGTGAATCACTTGCCCGAAGTACCACACCGCAACTGCGACAATGGGCACCGGGAGTAACACCCAGAGCGTGAGCGAAGGAGACAGCCTTACCATCAACGCGATCGCCAGCACCATGGTTACGATCGTCGTTCCGCTGTACATGATTCCCGGGCCCAGAACCATGCGCACGGCATTCAAATCATTCGTGGCGCGCGACATCAACTCGCCCGTGCGATTGCGCACATAAAATTCCGGTTCCATCACCAGCAGCTTGTCCAGCAAGTCGCTGCGAATGTCAAACTCGATGTCCCGGGAAATTCCGATCAGAATCCAGCGGGTGGCGAAGGACATAACTCCCTTCAGGGCAATGCACACCACCATTACCAGACAATAAAATCCAAGTGTTCGCCGGCTGTCCGGTTGGTAATACGGTACCAGCCCACCCAGCCAGTCGGATCCCACTGCGCCCGCTACACCATGCATCGGATGCGAAAATGGCCTTGGGCTTCCCGCTAATGTGTCGGTGATGATTCCCGTTGCCAAAGGCACGATGTTGCCGATGATGCCCATCAGCGCCAGTGTTAACAGGCCTAGCGCGATCGCTCCCTTATATCTGCCTAGATAGGGCACCAGCCCGCGGAGATTCTCCCAAGTCGATTTCTTCGACTTGTTTGCCGCTCCTGCCCGCAGAGCTGTTGCCGCCGTGCTCATCGCAAAGACGACCTCGGCTTTTCCAGCGATGCGGCTTCGCCCAGAAAATGTTCGTAGGAAGGATCCATCGATTGATAGCGTTTCGTCGCGGGATTCCATCTGACGGCTATCGGCAGTGTGCGCTCACTAGACCCCGATTTGATTGGCGTGAAATACAATGACATCCCTTTTTCCGCGCTGTCTTCATACTGCAACTTCCACCCTGTCACCGCCTGCAGTGGGGTCAGCGCCAGAAATCCTTTGGAGTTTTTCAGGTACTCGTCGGCACGCATCAATTCCACCCACTTGCCGTCATCATTTTCCGCAACCACGGCGCGCGTTACTACCGTTCCTGCTACCACACTTTTGGGAGTATTTGGCACTACGTTCGCCGCCAGCAATTCTTGCTTCCCATTTTTTGCCAGGTCACCATACAGCAGCACCTCGGCATCACTTCCCAACAATCTTTTCGCAACATCCTGAACCTCTGCGGGAATCGCCGGTGCCTCGGGCTTCTTCTCAACCTCCGCGGCGGCGGGTTTTGGCGTTTCGGACCCGCATCCACCCAGCATTAGGATGAGCACTACAGCAGCAAAAAGGGAACGAAACATTAGGTCCTTTCTCAAATAGACGTATGCCGGCCGCGGGTGTAACCACGAAAACCGACCTTAACTCTTTTCTTTACAAACTCGGCGCTGCCAACGTGATCTCCACGACTCGTCCGGCCTGCCCATCCTTTTCCTTGGTGCAAACTACTTCCATGACTTGCGGTACGTCAGGTCCAGCCCAGTCGAAGGCGTAATACCACAATTCTAACGGCTGGCCGTCCTTGGTGCTAGGACTCCTCGAGTCCGGCTCGCCGTAGAGGCTTGTCAGGCGTTCAACTGAATCGCCAAGGGCTAATCCCTTACCAGTTGTCCAGAGGTTCTTCAAATTCGATCCTTCGCCTCTCTCAAGGTTGAGCGCGGTCGATGTGGTCTGAAGGTAGCAAGGGATGGGGATATTTTTCACCTCGTTCGAGTGCGGGGTATCCGTGCGCGGCTTGGCAAAGGCACCATCGGAGACAATGACCGTGCGTACCGCGGTGTGCGCGTCCAGGTCCAGCGTCATCTTCCAGTCACCACAGTTCCAGACAATTGTTCCATCAGTTGCACTCATATTTTTCGTGCCAAATTTGGTTTTGGCTTTGGCAATACTGTCGCGGCCAGGACGGAGTCCAGCTAGTGTCAATTCGTTCGCTTTCTTCGTCGTTGTCGCTTTGGGCGTTGGCTTCTGTAGAGCCTCACCCCTGAAGGGCTGAGCTACAGTTTGGGCGCCCGCAATCATAGTTACCAGGCACAACCTAGAAAGCGCCGACTCGCGGCCGCTGCGCGATCGAAGTAAGCCCGGCAATCGCGCCGGCCAATTACCTCTGCGCCAGAATCGCATCGAGCCGCGCCTCAAAATTGTCTTCTCCTTCGCTCCACATCTCGCTCCGCTCCACCGGTAGTGCTGCTTCAATCGCTTCCACCCAGCCGAACAGTTTTTGGATGTTTTCCTTGGTCTTTGCGTGATATTGCTTCAGGTTTTCACCACTCGTCATCCAACTCTGAAACCTCTTTTCCTGCGGGTGATCTGAAATCTCGAATGGGTTCTTCGCCGCTCCCGGAACCAGCAATCCCGCGTGCCCGGTGAAGAGATGCTCAAACCCCAAGTCCACCACGAAGTGACCCGTGCTTGCTGCAATTCCATCGTCATAGAGTGGTCCTTGACACAAGATCTCCAACGGCAGGGGTTCCTGCTTCCACTTCAGCGTCTCGATGTCAAAATTCCACAAATCCCACTTCGCATCCACAATGTATGCCGTGTCCGCAGCAAGATTCTGTGCTGCCAGCGCAGCCACCTCCGCGGGACCAAACGTTCCAATCTTCAAGTCCCACTCGGCAATCGGAGTTTCCGTGGCGTCCACGGGCTGGACAACCAATTGCTTAAACCCCGCTACCGATTGGGTGACGGGAACAGTGGTCAGGAATCGCGCGAATTCCGCGATCATCGTTTGTTCACTGAAATCGCGCGTCCAGACGCGCAGGTAAGCCCGGTTCGCCATGGCAATCCGATGAATTATACAGGGCCACGGCATCCCGGCGCCAACGCTGGATGAATAATCTAAAGTGATACGGATTTGTACCTCGCTGAAGTACAACAACATGCTGTCATGAGCGAACTAAGCGCTTTACGGGAGGCAACCCGATGAGGAATCCATCCAGCGCACTATGTTACGACTTCGGCGAGTTCTTTCCGGAATCGAATCCTGCCGCTATTTGCTGCAGCCTTTCCCGCAAGGTATCCCCAAAACGCGCGAACACCTCGGACGAGGCTTCCCGCAATCTTTCTTCCGCTGTCGCCGCAATCTTAGCAATCACGTCTCGCGATTGATGATCGAGTGTCGCCACGGTTGCCACCATCCATGAATTGGAGATGTTTTCCAGCCGGTCACGATATCCCACTGCCGATTCGTCACTGATCTTTCCGAACGTAGACTGCAATTCCGCGCGCTTTGCTTCGCTCATCGTTCTCCAGGATTCCAGCAACGACGCGAAACTTGTCCGGACTTCTTCTTTGGCCCCATTCAGGCTTTTCTCGACAGCCCCTGTAATTCCGACATGGAATCTACGCAAAAATTCTTCCTGTTCGGCTGACACTCGCTGGGTGATCTCTTCTCGCGTTGCATCCAAGCGTTCCCGAGAGACCTCGACAGACTTATTCATTAATTCCGTGAATCCTTCCAATTCTTGCCGCGCATTTCGCTGAATCTCGTCGGTAAACGCCGCCGAGGTTGTATCGGCCGCTTCCGCGAAGAGTAATCTCACTCGTTCAAAGGCATCCTGCACCGTCTCGTCAATTTTCTGGTGCGTCTGACCGACGTAAGCGTGGCTCGCCTGACTCAACTCCGTCGCAAACAAGCCGGAAATCTCACCAGCCTTCTCTCGTAGCTGATTCCCCGACTGTTCCACGAGCTTTTCGGTCATGTTCTGCAGCTGTGTCTGTGCTTTCTTTTCGTACCATTCCGCCGATTTGAATATTTCCTCCATCGTGCGATGTTTCAGGTCGACGGTCTGCTTTTCCAGTTCTGCCAGGCTCCGATTTGTAATCGTCTGGGAGGATTCGTTCAGCAACTGCTCCACGCTTCCCAGGTTTTCGCGGAACCTTCCCATCGACTCCGCAAATGCGTCATCCGCTGACGCACGAATGCGGTCCTGCTGCATCGTCATCGCGGCATCCAGCAACGAGCGTCCCCCGGCCAGGCGATGCACGGCCTCTTCCGCCTGACGCACATGCGGACTCACCAGCGATGCGATCTGCTCTTCAAATTTCTGGAGCGCCTGGCTGTTTGCTGTTTCGAAGCTGCTCTGAATCCTCTTGTGGATTTCTTCGAACAGATTACCGGATTGCCGGTGCAACTCATTCCGGTGCAAGGTCAGCACGTCATCCAATTGCGCCTGAAATCCGCCGATGGCCTGTTGCTGCACCGTTTCAATGCGGCCCGCATATTGTTCCAGTCGTTCCGTTGCCTGGCTTGCACGCGCCAGAGTATCTTCCAATTGCTTCGACTGCGCTTCCAGCGCGGCCTGAACAGCCGCGCTCTGCTTCTGCCCTTCTTCCAAGATTTCCTCGCGCAAATTCCGCGCCTTTTCCTGCAGCTCGTCCGCCGCTTTCTGGTGCCGCTCGCGCAAGGTAACTTCCGCTTGGCCCAGCAGACTGGCCTTTGCTGGTTCCAGTTCCCGCGCCAACTGCTCGCGCAGTGAATTCTGCGCCTCAGCCAGAGACCCACTTACGCGCTCCTGAATCTCATGGAGTCCCGCGGTCAATGCCGCTTGTTGATTCCCGGCTGATTCTTCGCGCTTGCGCGCCTCTTCTTCGGCTCGGCGACCGTCGCCTCGATCCTCTCGGCCACCTGCGATTCGGCCATTTCTGCCTGCGTCCGAAGCTTCGCCGCAGCCTCTTCTGCTTGATTGCACAACGTCTGCAACGTCTCTTGCGCGCTCGACAATTGCTTTTCGTGCTGGTCTCTCTGGATCGCGCCTTCTCTTGCCAGGTGCGCAGTCAACTCGTGGGTCAACTGTTCCAATTGCGGCGCCAGCCATCTGGGCAATTCGATCTTCAGCGCTTCGGCCGCGGCTTCCTGCGCAATTCGGGCGCGAGTGGCAGACTCTCCCTGGATCGTCTCGATGGCGTGCGCGGTTTCTCGCGCAACTTCCTCACGAAACGCTGCATACTTCTGATCCCACTGTTCGAAGGTAACGCGGCGTTCCGCGGACACAGCTTGCACCGCCGATTCCCGCGCTGCCGCTTGAATCTGTTGTTTCGCCTCTGCCAACAATCTCGCCACTTGCCGCGCCAGTTGCATGGAGGCGTCTGTCGCGCTCCCAGGGGCAGGGAACACCCGCAAATTATCAGGAACTCCGCCGGCTGGTTCACCCTCGCTGGGCGCCGGGAGATCTCCGCCCGTAGCGGTCAGCAGCGCGCTTGGAATTCCCGGGGTCAAACTTCCGCTCAGAGCAGACTCTTCTCCCTGCGGAAACGCAAACCAATCTTCCGGTGGGAATGCGATGCCCCACGCATTTCCTGCCGTCTCCAATTCCAGAGCCACCTGAAACAGTTGCCGTACCGTTCGTGGTCTCTGGATCCACGCCACCTTGCCTCTTACGCGCCTGGGGGCATGGCCCGGCTCCGGTGTGCGGCACTTCCAGGTTCACCCACATGTTCTTCAGTACATAATGCTTCGATTGGTACCTGCATCCATGGCAATTGATGATCAGCGTTGACGTGCGCTCGTTGAACGGTCTACCCAGCGCGTCCACACCCGTCACATTCAGCGGCACTGCTTGCACGATGCGCGTGCTGCGCCGCTTTCGTAATTCTGAACTTGCGTTCACCGCGCTTTCGTTCACCATATCTGCCGAATCATCGGCCATGTGCGGAGACAGTTCGGGGCCTTGGTCTTCTCTCTGCATGATTTCCTGGGATTCCGTCCAACTCGCATAATTGCGTCGATCAGGACTTTTTCACCGGCTCGTTGACCTCGACCTTCCGGGAGGCGCTTTCCGGTCACAAATGCCCAAATCTCTTTCGCCACCCAGATCGGCCCGACCATCAGATACACAGCGCCCTGGAAAAACGCCGGATTGTTCCCCTCGATCCGATGCCCCAAAAACAACAGCACCCAACCACCGAGAAAACAACCGATCCCCCAGCGCCACCGGAGCAGCGCCAACAGGATTAATCCTGCAAAGATCAGCGGTATACCGATCCCGTGCAGTATCTTATTCCAGATAGAACTGTGTTCATGGTCATACTGAGCCATGTAGTGCGCCAACCCGGGCATAGCGCACCTCCTAACCGCCACCGCGGAATCAGCAGCGTTTGGCGGGGACTACCACCGCGGGAACAGAACTGTATCCTGAATTGCCCTGCTTGCCTAGAGGTAGAATCATTCTGTACGTACTAGCTCCGTCGTCCCATCAGTTCCATCCCTATTTTTGTTGCCAAAAAGCTGCAGATGGACTGCTCCGAAGTTCTCTTGTGAAACTTCCCAGCGGCAAACTGGGTCGAAGTCTTCGTACTTTATAATTCTCTTCGGCCTTCCATCGCTTTCAGCATCGTAACTTCGTCCGCATACTCCAAATCCGCCCCCACGGGGATACCTACGCCGATGCGTGTCACGCGCACTCCCAAAGGTTTAAGCAGCTTTGAGAGATACACCGCGGTGGCCTCTCCCTCGGCCGTCGGATTTGTCGCGATGATGATCTCCTCCACCGCGCCGCCTTTTAGCCGCTCGATCAAGCTCTTGATGTGCAGCTGGTCCGGGCCACGTCCCTGCAATGGCGACAAGTGATCCCCCCAGGACGTGGTACATCCCGCTATAGGTTCGAGTTTTTTCAATGGCCAGGATGTTGTGTGGCTCCTCGACCACGCAAATCGTGCGTTTATTTCGGGTGGGGCCCACGCAGTACAGGCAAGGGTCCGTGTCGGTGATGTTGTGGCAGGTACGTGCAGGTCCGAATCTTCTCTTTCGCGTCGCGGATCGCTTCGGCCAGCGAGAGTGCTTCTTCCGGCGTGGCACGCAAGAGATGGAACGCCAGCCTTTGCGCGGTTTTCTGTCCGATGCCGGGCAGGTGTTTCAATTCATCGATGAGTCGTTCAACAGGAGCGGCAAAATCAGGCATGCCCCTTGTGTAGCACAAGCGCACTCATTCGTGCAAATTTACAGAGAATGGACGGTCGTGTGTTCCTCGCGGACTTTCTGGAAGAATTGGCTGTTGCTTTTCAATTGCTTCTGGCTCACCTGGTACCAACAACGAAGATACAAGTCGTGTGTCTTGCCCAGCTCGCCCCACATTCGCTCCAGATTCAGCACTACATCGCCCTTGCCTTTGGCATAGAGAAGAGACAGCGCACTCTCCAAAGACGCAAACTCGCGAATGTTCCCCGATTCGCGCTCTTTCCGCGGATTCGACTAGTAGCCGAGCCTGTTCTTTGCTCCGCGATTCATCGGGAATTCTTCGCCAAGATATCCGGAGATGATTGCGTCGCGTCGACCAATTGCAGTCGCCCCCTCTTGATTTCTTCATTCATCGGCAAGACCCATTGCCTGCAATCCTCGACAAAGCGCCTGTTGGTGCGACAATGTTAAGAGAACAATTACCGCATCCCCGGCGCTCAACGCTTTGCTCACGCAGGCTGTAAACTTGTCCAGGAAATCACTTTCGTGCAGATAGTAATGCGCCTCGTGCGCGCACTGGAATGGTTTCCCCGGCGATCCCAGCGCAACTGCTCGTACTTTCCGCCGTGGATATGTTCTTTATTCCAAGCCTGTGCAGCGTCTCCCTAGCCATTTCGGCGCTTAGCCGTCGGCTAAGATATACGTTCATCCCGCATGACCGCTTCAAGTGCCTTCAGCAATTCGCCCCCAGCATCAGACTTCACGACATATCCGTGCGCTCCCAAGTTTAGAGCCTCTTCCGCAACTTCCGGTGACGGTTCCTGTGTGAGAAAGACAATCTTTGAGGCAGGCGAAAGCTCGAAAATTCTTGGCGCGACTTGCAATCCATTCAGCTTGGGTAGGTTAATATCCAAAAGGACAAGTCAGGCAGGAGTCTGGCCGCTTCTTGAATCGCTTCATTGCCGTCTACTGCCTCGCCTACAACCTGGAATTTTGGATGGTGTTCCAACATAGTTCGGATGGCTTGTCGAAAAGTACAAAAATCTTCGACCAAAAGAACGCGTTGAAAGGGCATGGAGGCTGAGCCTTCTCTGGAGGCAGTGACATTCAGGCTATCCCAGTCAAGCACTCACGAAAAGTATCTTTTTTTCGGAAGATACTCATCGGTCATCTGCTGTGCCAGGGACGTAAGTTCAAGCTTCCGATGAATTGAACGGAATCCTAACCGCAGTTTCTCTACTGACTCGCGATCTTGATTTGACGACAATCGTTCCAATCCGGTGCGCGACTGACAATCTGGTCGAAGTCCCATAATGTCGATTCTAGCTATAGTTCTGGGGAGCTTGCGCGACGAGTCAGCGCTCTAAAATAATCCGGGGATTTTCAATCCTGCCATGCCGGGCAAGCCACCCGCCATGCTTTTCATCTGGTTTGCCAATTCTTCGTCGACGCGCCGGGAGGCCTCATTTACTGCTGCGCGCACCAGATCCTGCAACATTTCATGATCCTTGCCAGCAAACACTTCCTTTTCAATCTTTACTTCCAGCACCTGCTTCTGGCCGTTCATCTTCACTGTGACCATTCCGCCGCCGGCCGAAGCTTCCACCGCCACCGAGTTCACCTGCCGCTGCAGATCTTCCTGCACCTGCCGCAGTCTCGAGAGCATCTGTTGGAGTGCGTTTACTTCCATGTTCTTTAAGGTCTCGCCTTGCGGTGACCTTACTCCTCTGTTTGCCGCTTCACTTCCGAAATTCGTCCCCCGAAGCGTTGCAGCATGGACTTCACCATGGGATCGTTCTCAAACTGTGCACGCAATTCCTGCGCACTCAGTCCACCATTGGATGCGGGACGCAAAGAATTTTCTTCCTTCGTCCCACTACTTTCGAGTCTAGCACAGACGCGAACCGCGCGCCCTAGTACCTTGCCCGAAGTGGCACGGATCTTTTCCAGCGTCTCTCGTCCTTCCATCAATCCCGCGAATGTACTCTTTTCAGGGCGAAAACAAATCCGCAGCTCGCTTCCCTCCAACTCCCACCGCGTGGCATGTTCCAGAAGTTCGGCTACAAATTTTTGCTGCGCTTGCAAGCCTGCCTTAATCTCTGCAACTTGTTCGGCGGCAATTCCGATTGTTTCGGTTTCCTTGCTTGCTTCGCGCACCGCCATTGGCGCCGTGTCCACTGGTTTCATCGCGGGGGCCGCCGCTGTCGCCTGCTCCCGCAGTGGCGCGCGCCTTGAACCACCATTGGTTTCGATTCTGTTCGGCTGGAAACTGGCGCGAAGAACGAGTTCACTGGGCTTGCGGAAACTGTGCGCGAAGGGAACGCCGGAGCGACAGGAACAGCGGCCGCACTCTTCTGCGAGGATCGTCCTCCGCCCGATCCACCGCTTGCCCCACCACGCGCTTCCGTCAGTAATTCCTCCAGAGGCGCCAGCCGAGCCGCGTTTACCAGCCTTAACAGACCCATCTCAAGATGAACCCGCGGATCCGGCTTTCTCCGCAGATCGTCATCGGTCTGCAGCAGGATCTGGAAGAACCGCGTGAGATCTTCTTCCGTGAAAAGTGCTGCCGCCTTTTCCAGGCCCGGACGCTGGTCCGGCGTTGCCGCGATCAGATCCGAATCCGCACCGCACACCCGGGCAATCAGCAAATTCCGCATGTGCCGAATGGCTTCACGGCAGAAGTGCTGCAGGTTGCGACCCTCTTTCTGGAAGGTGTGCACAAGTCCCAGCGCGCGCTCGGCGGATTGTTCCGCGATTGCTTCCACCAGTTCCTGCAATGCGTCTTCCGGCACCACGCCCAGCAATTCGCGCACAGCCTGATCTGTAATCTTGTCGCCGCAATACGCGCGCGCCTGTTCCAGCAGTGAAAGGGCATCACGCATGCTGCCTTCGGCCATCCGCCCAATTACGGAAAGGGCACCATCATCAATTTTTAGATTTTCTTGTTCAGCGATGTAGTTCAGGCGGTCGGTGATTTCGTTGAAGGTGAGCGCCCGAAAATGAAAGTGCTGCGATCGCGAGCGGATGGTATCTTCCAGATCTTCAGGTTGCGTCGTGGCCATTACGAAAATCACGCGGTCGGGTGGTTCTTCCAGAGTTTTCAGCAAAGCGTTAGAGGCCTCGCCGGTGAGCATGTGGGCTTCGTCGAGGATCACCACTTTGCTGCGTGCCGCCGCCGGTGCGTAACGAACCATTTCGCGCAACTCGCGGATCTGGTCAATGCCGCGGTTGGATGCCGCGTCAATCTCAATCACATCCAGCGAAGTGCCCGCCGCAATTTCTTTGCAAGCGTCACACACGCCGCAAGGTTCTGCGGTCGGCCCGTTCACGCAATTCATGGCCTTCGCCAGGATGCGCGCGGCCGTCGTCTTTCCCACACCTCGGGCGCCCGAGAAGATGTAAGCGTGCGCCACGCGATTATTCCTGATCGCGTTCGCCAGAGTATTTGTTACGTGCTCTTGTCCCGACAAGATCCGCGAAGGTTTGCGGCCGCCATTTTCGTGCAATCACTTGGTAGGTCATAGGTGTCTTGCATTCTCACCAGCCGCGCGGAAAAAGTCAAAACTCTTTGGAGCGCGGCAGCTCGCTTGTCTGAAGTAATAGTGATTGGAAGAATCTTGCAGGAAAGGGTGTGAAGGTCAGGTAACCAACTGCTTCGCATTACTTAGAACTAAAAACATTTCTGAGTACTCTTCAAATCGAGGAACTTCGGAATCTCCGCGGCACACTTGGCTTACCCGGTACCGTTGCTCCCTTCCGGGCCTGGCGGGGTTCGCGGGACCTCGTTGCACGAAGTCCGAAGTTCCACGACTTGGCAGTCGCAATTCCGCGACTGCAAATGAAAGCTTAGCATACCGCTCACACCACCTCCAATTTCTCCTCTGCTTTCCGCCGTCCACTGTGAATTACCGTCGATATTACGGCCCGAGATTGTGACATGGGCAACGGCTCGGACCGCACCTTCCGACACACAAATCAGGTGGTGGAGGAGAGAAACACCTCTACTGTCCGAGAAATGGTCCCGTTTGCGCTCACACCTTGCGGCTTGCCCGACTCAGCACATTCGGCAAAACATCTTGCGAACTCGCGGGTCGTGGTTTAGACTTTTCTTGGTTGGAGTTCCTCCCCAACCACCTTGCCGCCTCTATCTCTCGGGGAGCAAGGTCCGCGCGCCAGCGCTGGGTCCTGTCCAGTCGGGCCACTACCCCACGTTACGGGGACAATCCCTGCACCTCTCGTGCAGGCAGGAGGATTTGCATGAAAGTTGTAGTATCACTGATTTTGGTTGTTGCACTCATCTGCCCCGTCGCGCCGTTTGCCTCTGCAGAGCCACGCCAGGTTGTGCAGGGCACAGAACTCCATCTAACGCTGCTGACTGCCCATCAACAGCTCAACAGTAAAGGAAGGCGATCCCATTACTGCCGTTACTTCCGAACCCGTGCTGATTGGCGGGCAGACACTGCTACCTGTTGGCACACGGCTCCATGGCATCATCGGCACGGTCCAGAAAGCAAAGTTTTTCTCCCTGTTCAAGGGTCAGGCCTATGTGAACGTCACTTTCAAGGCCCTGGAAGTGGATAGTCGTCTGATCCCCGTTCAGACGAGTCTGTGGCGATTGGCAAGCCTCGCGTCAATTCCGGGACCAGTACCGCTCGCAAGGACGTGAAGATCAGTGAGGGCGAAGTCGTCCAGGAGAAGCATGATTACAAGGGCGACGCGATTGCGGTTGCCATAGGTGGGGGAGGTGGCTCAACCATCGGCATCATCGCCGGCAACTTGGGGCGAGGAATGGGCATCGGATTTGCCGTTGGCGCGGCTTACGTTGTGGCGCGGAAGGGCAAGGAAGTCAATATGCCCGAGCAAACGGCCTTGCTTGTTCGCCTGGACAGCACCGTAACGGTGCCATATGTAGCTGCAAACAATACATCAGATGATATGGGGACAACTTCCCGTTAAGACGATTTGCCAGTCTTCTGCTGATGATGCGCTCGCCGCAAAGTAAGGATTGTGGCGAGCACAGTTCCCGTGTTGTTTTCTGACAAAACTTCTCCCAGTTCGATTCTCTGTCTCGTTCAACCGCTTTTACTTCATTAAGAGGAAAGGACGCCTTGAGTTTTGTCAGGGTCAACTCACGGCGCCCGAGGGGTTCTGGCAGGCCGATCGAGGTACTTCTCTTGGGGGAGAACTGAGACCCGGAAACAGTGCATGATCTGGGGTTTTGACGGATCAAGATGTCTCGCGGGCCTTAAAGCAACGTCTGCTAGATTTAAATGCAGGAGGAATGCCATGTAGGCAAGACTAGAGAGCACTGCAACAGCATCACTTACGCTACGCGATCAGAACTTTGGCATGGGTCATGGCGGGAAACGGCGTCCCATTTCGAAACAGCGACTGTGGAAATCGCACTTTCCCCGATTTCTTAACTCCCCTTTGTTTTTCTGCCTCTTTCTCCTATCTGGTTTTTTTATCCAATTCATTTGTTTTTCCTCTCTTTTGTTCACCTTTTTCCATTTGACGCTGTAGAGACCCCCGCGCTACCTTTACATTCGAAAGGCCGGGCATGCCGATCCCATCTTTGCCGCCAAATTTTTCCATCAACTCAATTCGAGGAGATTCATGTCGAACGATTTGCGTAATTTTCTAGCCCTGAGCTACGAAGAACTCGAAGATCTGAACCTGAAAGCGAAAGAACAACGTAAAGCCCGCACTCCCATCCATAAGATTCAAGAGCAACGCCTGAAGTACCTCACGGACGAAAAGCGTATTAAAGCGGTCACGGTTCTCTTTACCGACCTGGAAGGCCGTTTGCACATGCTCGATTACGACAAGAAATTCCTGGTCAAGAGTTACGACAATCTGACGTTTGACGGCTCATCCATCCGGGGCTTTACCGCGCAGCGCGAAAGCGATCTTCGCCTGGGCATGGATTGGAGTTCGTTCTACTGGGCGCCCTCGGACATCTTCGGCAACGGGAAGGTGCTTGTTTTCGGCGACGTGATCGACAAGGATGGCACTCCCTTATAGCGCCGACATTCGTGGGGTTCTCAAGGGTTATGCTGACTCGCTGTACAAAAAAGAAGACTACACGCTGAATGCCGCCAATGAAATCGAGGGTTTCCTCTTTAAGGGCGCCGATGCCGAGCGTCATTACAACGAGACCCAGAAGTTCGAGTATGTCAACACCGGTGGCTACTACCATTCACTTCCCGGCGATCCGTCTACGCACGTTTATCGATATGACAGCCGAAGTGCAGCGCGCCATGGGCTTCCAGAACGAAAAGGACCACCCGGAAGTGGCGCCCTCACAGTTTGAAATCAACTATAGCTACACCGACGTGGTTGGCGCGGCTGACCAGATCCAGCTATACAAGCTCATCTGCCGCCAGGTCGCTAACAAGATGGGCCTAACCGCCAGCTTCCTTCCCAAGCCAGTCGTCGGCGTCAATGGTAGCGGTATGCACACCAACGTCTCCATCTCCAAGGACGGCAAGAATCTTATTCTGGGATCCCAAGGGAGAAGAGAAAGCTCAGCAAGACCGGATGGGCGTTTGTCGACCGTATCCTGACCCACGGCAATGATCTCTGTTTGCTGATGAACTCCAGCGTCAACTCCTATCGCCGGCTCGACCCGCACTTCGAAGCGCCGAACCAGCTGAAGGCTTCGCCTGTGGATCGTGGGGCCATGATCCGCATCCCAATTGGCAATGAACGCAGCATGCGCGTGGAGTTCCGCTCCGTGGCGCCCGATGCCAATCCCTATTTGGTGATGCACTCCATCTTCCGCACTGGCCTGGAAGGTGATACCTCCAAGATTGAAGAACCTTCGCCAGGCCGAGAGGTACCTGCCGGATAATATCTACACGGCCCTGGAAAACTTCGAGAAAGCTGAATGGAGCACCAAGCTGCTGGGGGTGACGTCAAATCCCGCTATGCCGATTTGAAAAGGGCTTCCGCAGACCGGTGCGCACGCTCACTTGGCACCTTCGTCAAAGCTCCCTGAAGTCCAATATCATCACGAGGTTTATAATCAGTTCCTCTGGAACCTGTTCTAGACCCTGCACACTAGATTGACTCCAGATGCCCCACCCCTCTCGCTCTCTGCCGGGGGTGGGGTGTTTTGTTTCAATCCTGGCACCGACCGTGCCCCCTAGCGATTTTTTTGCTAAGTACCATTGACTCCTCCGACTGCACCGTTTTATGGTTTCTGTTGCCCCCCGAGTCGAGACTCTTCGCTGTGAGGTCCCCAATGTCCACTGAAACACTCAGCCCGCTGTCGCCCGCAATGGAAGAATTGCAGGAGCGCTGGGCTAAACTCCGCTCCCACAAGCGGGCTGTCGCCAGCCTGCGCTTCCTGGTGGAATGGGAAGACGGCAATATTCCCCGCCGGGCCAATGGTGTCACCGTAGATGTGAGCCACTCTGGCTGCATGGCAGTTGTAGGAGCGGATTTGCCGCTGCGCCGCCGCGTTCGGATTATTCGCCCGGAAAACGGCCGCGCCGCCGAAGGTGAAGTTGTGTGGCGTGGTCACGAGGCGTGGGACATTGGTATCGCACTCGCGAAGCCGGATCCCTCTTTTTGGGGAGTATCCTTCTGACCGGTATTCAGCTTCCGCTGAATTTTTCTCGCCGTTCTCTCGTTATTCGACTTGCTGGTTCCCGCATTGGGCAGGGTTTTCCTGCGAGCACCCTGGACAGTCTTTGTGCCCGTCTCTCCAATTTGAGCAGCTTCCGCTACTGCGATCGCCGTGGAAAATACACGCTAGGCCACTCTCTGCCTGCACAAGTCCAAATTCCGGGAAGAATTCAAGCCAAGTGAATTGCCAATGCGGTGACCGACGCGGGTGGAAATGTGTGCGTGATCGCGCCGCTTCGAACCAAACTTCCGTTGAACGAGGAACCACCGCATCGCGATTTGCGAATGTGTTGCAAGAGTGAATGTCAGAGCTTGAAAGCACGCGACCAGTAGCCGATGCGGCGGATGCTCCCGAAAGAGAGATGGTCGTTTCGCGGGGCTGTTTTGTGTCAGGATTGACAACAGTGAGGAGTAAGTCTTTTCCGTGAAGTGATGCCGACCCGTTCAAGCCAAAAAAGGTTGCCGGCTTACCATCGCGATCGTACTGCACCTCGGGCGAGCGAAGACCGCGCGAACCAATTCGCCGCCCTGATGGCCGCAGTAGAGATCGAAGACGTGGCCTACGGGTGTGATGACGAAGCGGTCTTCGTGGGCCAGGTACAAACTGTTCAGGCAATTGATCAGTTGCGCGCAGTTGCCCATGGCTACTTGTTTCGCATGGCGGTTTAAGATATCGAGTGTCATGGCGCTGAAGACGGCATCGCGTTGAGTGGGCGTTTGTTCCAGCAGGTCTCCCGGCGTAGCTTCGCTTCCGGGGCGATACCACGGCCCCCACTCGTCGACGACGAGTTTGACATGATGGTCCTTATCGAATTCACCCATGGCCTGCCAATGCGATTCGATCATCGGCTCGAGTCGCTGGCCCTCGCTTAGAAGTTCGTACCAGTCGGTGACGTCGAACTGCAGCGCATCGCCCTTGCCCTTGTCCCAATCCGTGGTTTTCCCCGCTAAGGTTCCAAGCGTAGTGGTGCAGACCAATGCCGTAGATGCTTTGCAGTTGCTCTTTCCCTTTGCGCAGGATCTCTTCGAGGAATCCTTTTGTCCAAGTTAGATCATCCCCATTTGGCCCGGACGCGATGAAGTCGAGTGGCTTGCCATACCCCGGCACCCAGGCGGTATAGCGGCGATATTCCACTGCGTATTCCTCTGGTGTGAAATTTCCACCGCATCCCCAGGACTCATTGCCCACACCCCAGTAGCGCACATTGTAGGGTTCGGGTGAACCAGCCCTGGCACGTTCCTCAGCGAGCGTTGTGCTGCCGGCGGGTGAGTTGCAGTATTCGACCCAGCGGTAGAATTGCTCCGCAGGAAGAGAGCGCACATTTGCGGCAAGGTATGGTTGCGCACCGATAAGCTTGCAAAAACGCGCAAATTCACTGGTGCCAAACTCATTTGGCTCGTACCTGTGCTTCGCGGGAGACTGATCACTATAAGCCCAGAAATTTGTGCGACGAGGGCGCTTGTCGGTAGGACCGATGCCATCGCGCCAGTCATAACTATCGGCAAAGCAGCCGCCAGGATAGCGGATCACCGGAGCTTTTATTTTCTTCATATGTTCGACCAGGTCTCGTCGTAGACCATCTACGTTTGGGATCTTGGAATTAGGACCAACCCAGATGCCGTCGTAGATGACTCCTCCGAGGTGCTCGGTGAAGTGGCCGTAGATATCGGGAGAAATGGTCCCCTGTTTTTCCCCAAGGAGAATCTCAATCTTCGAGTCAGAAGGATTTGTTGCAAGAGACGGAATTCGAGAAAAACAAATTGCGGCCGTACCGGCGAGCGAGGTTTGCAGAAATTCGCGGCGCGTTTTCAAGTGAGTCTCCTGTGTAACGGGAGATTGTGGCACAAAACCGATTGCACAGAAGCGAAAATCAAGGAGAGACGAACCTATCCCTCGCATCGTCGCAGAACCTTCCGAGGACTAAGCGCCTGTGGCCACAGAGCAGCGCCGTCGGCCAACACTTACGTTTCGGTTGCGACGACGACGCCAAGGCAGCGGAAGTTGTCGGTGTGGTTCGCGACACGAACCATTCGCTCGCTTGGTGAGCTTCCGCAAGCGCACTTCTACCGGCCGTTCGCGCAGAGATATACCGGGCTGGCTACGCTGGTAGTAGAAACGTCGAAGGGCGGCGAGGCGGCCGCGGCCACCGCGATTCGTTCCACCTTGCGTGCCGAGAGTTCGGGCGTGCGCATTTACGCTCTGGAGTCCCTCGCCTCGCATGTGGAGCGATCCTACTGGATGGTGCGCTGGGAGACGTCGGTGCTTTTTCTGTTTGGTTTTCTGGCGTTAGTGCTGGCTGCCGTGGGACTGTACGGCGTGATGGCATTTCACGCGGCGCAGCGTACGCAGGAGATTGGCTTGCGCATGGTGCTGGGGGCCCTTCCGCGTGAGGTGTATGGCCTGATCATGCGCGAAGGCATGAAGATTACTTTGTTCGGCGTGGTGTTGGGGATTGCCGTATCCGTGGGGCTCACTCGTTTGCTCGCGCGCTTTCTTTCCGGGCTGAGCCCAACTGATCCGTTGACCTTCACGGTTGCGGCGCTTTTGTGGGTTAGCGTCGCGTTGCTGGCGTACTACCTCCCCGCACGACGAGCTACCCGTGTGGATCCAATGACTGCGTTGCGCTACGAGTGAGACACAACGATGAAGACTCTTCGCTCCTTTTTCCAGCGTTTGCGAAATCTGTTCCGCAGAGAAGAGCTCGACCGCGAATTGAACGATGAGCTGCCTCGCATCTGGAAATGCACGTGGCGGACAACCGACGGGCCGGCATGTCACCGGAGGCGGCACGGCGCGCGGCGTTGCTGAAACTCGGCGGCCTGACCGGTCACGCGCAATTCTGAATCAAAGTTCTACAAAAGGAGTTGCCGCGCAAACAATTCGATCACGGGAAAAATCCGGTAGAAGACAAGCATGCCGATTAGAAGACCTGCCATGGCAAAGCTATTCCCTCGAATCCAATCGAGATAACGCTGAGCCCGGCTCTCACTCATGAAGAGCATGATGGCGGTACTGCCGTCGAGAGGCGGGACGGGAAGGAGATTGAAGGTGCCAAGAAGCAAGTTGAGGAAGAACAGTCTCGACAAAACGAGGGCAAGAAGGTCGACCGAGCGGTGCAAGGGGTCAACATTAAACAGGTGCATGGAACGCGCGAGGTGAATGGCAATGGCCGCGAGCAGCATGAGTGTGAAATTGGTGGCGGGGCCGGCGAGAGCCATCCAGGCAGAACGACGTGGGTGTCTCCGTTCCCAGAGCGGGTCGTAAGGGGCGCTGGCCCAACCAAGAATCATTCCGTTCCCCAAAAGAATGCCAAGTAGAGGAACCACAACCATTCCAAATGGGGAACGGCGGATGTGAGGGATGGGATTGAGCGTAACCTGTCCCCCCAGCGCCGCCGTATTGTCACCACCGAGTTTGGCGACGAGGGCATGAGCTGCTTCGTGACAGGTAGTTGAAAAGAGAAAGACAAAGTAGGAGATGAAACCGATCAAAAGGTCCAATGGGCCAAGTTCATTCATACGGAATGAGAGTAGAGTCTCAGAGTAAGGAAAGCAAGCAGTGAGCCGGAACGAGGGATGTTATCGGGTGTGGCGGAATTCATAGAGAAATTGCATGCCTTACCGCTCGGTAAGTGGTCGGCACACGGCATCAGAAGATAAAGAAATCGTAGCCCTTTCGACGAAGCCAGGATTGCTGGGAGAAACACTTTTCTCCGCAGCGACTTTAGAGTATCTTATGGATACTACGTGTGTTGGCCGCCTATTTGTTTCGCGCTTAGGATTTCGGAGCAGAAGGCACTAAATGAAAGCGTGTGTCCTAAGCGCGATAGGCCGGGTAGAGACGAATCCCCTTCAATTTAAGGATGTGGACAGGCCAGAACCAGGGCTTGGCGAAGTGCTCGTGCGCGTGAAGTTGTGTGGCGTTTGCCGGACCGACCTGCACGTTATTGAGGGAGAGCTCCCAGCGAAGAAATCACCCATTATTCCGGGGCACCAGGTGGTGGGAACAATTGAAAAGCTAGGTCCGCAGGCAAAACGGTTTCCAGTGGGGAAGCGAGTGGGAATTGCCTGGCTGAATCACACGGATGGTACCTGCGAATATTGTCGGCGCAGTGAGGAGAATCTGTGTGATGCTCCACAGTTCACCGGATACACCGTGGATGGCGGCTATGCAGAGTACGCTATTGCGCCAGAGGACTTCGTTTACGCCATTCCGGAGAAGTTTGCCGACGATCAGGTGACACCGCTGATGTGCGCGGGAATCATCGGCTATCGATGCCTCAGGATGAGCGCGATTTCTGCTGGAGAGAAGTTGGGGTTTTATGGCTTCGGAGCGGCGGCCCATATTGCGATTCAAGTAGCTCGACACTGGGGGGTCGAGGTGTATGCGTCGACGCGAGACAAGAGACACCAAAAGCTGGCCATGGACCTGGGCGCAAAATGGGCAGGAGGAACGTTGGAAGCGCCACCAAAGGAATTGGACGCCGCAATTGTCTTTGCCCCGGCAGGAGAGATCGTGCCAGCGGCACTAAGAGCTTTGCGCAAGGGCGGAAGGTTGATTCTAGGTGGAATCCATATGAGTGAAATTCCGTCGTTTTCCTATGATTTGCTTTACCAAGAGCGAATGATATGCAGCGTCGCCAACAATACCCGGCGGGACGGGGAAGAGTTCTTGCAAATAGCGGCGGAGATTCCGATTCGAACGCGAGTGCAGATGTTTGGGCTGGCTGAAGCGAATCTGGCGCTGAACACTTTGAAGAACGACGCAATCGCCGGAGCGGCAGTCCTGCGAGTAAGTTCCTGATCGCTTTGGGGGGAGATGAGAAACATTATGCGAATGGCGATTGTCTGTCTGGTGTGTCTATCCGCGGCGGGGTGTTCATCGGGGACCACGCCTGGAAATGAGGCCTCAACGGCGGCAAAACAATCCGTAGCGGAGCCTCTCAATGACCACGCCCGGCAGGAATTGCGCACCATCGTGGACAGCGGACGCCTCGCCGGACTGCAATGGCCGGATTTCTCCGATTATGGCAAATGGGGGAAGGAATTCTACGTATCTGGCAACTACGAACTGGCCTGGACTCGCGGGGGCAAGCCCACATCGCAAGCCTTGACAATGATCGCGATTTTGGACGACGCCGGAGAAAAGGGGCTCGACAGTAAAGACTACGATAGCGAACACTGGGCCGAAAGAATCAAGGCGCTCACCGGCGCCTCCACCCGCGATGATTCCTCGTTGGTGAAATTTGATGTTGCACTGACGGTCTCCTCGATGCGCTACATCTCTGACCTGCACTTGGGAAGGGTGGATCCAAAAACGCTACATCGTGATTTTGACCCCCAGCGGCACAAGTATGACCTGGCAGAGTTCTTGCGGCGGCAAGTGATGTCCGCTTCAAGCGTGACGGAGGCGTTGCAAGAAGTTGAACCCCCTTTTCCTGGCTATCACCGAACGATTGGAGCGCTCCATAAGTATCTGCAACTTGCGAAAGCGGAAGTGCCGGACCCCTTGCCCACGGTGAAGAAACCGATCGATCCGGGCCGGAATTATGAGGCGGCGGAAAAACTGGCAGCGCGCTTGAAGTTTTTTGGGGACTTGCCGGCCACCGTGAATGTGCCACCAGATTCGCAGCTCTACCAAGGAGAGATTGTCGATGCGGTGAAGCGATTCCAGCAGAGGCATGGCTTGGAGACGGAGGGCAAGCTGGGCCCACAAACGATTGAGGAACTGAATCGGCCTGTGAGTTTCCGTGTGCAGCAACTGCAACTTGCGCTGGAGCGCTGGCGTTGGCTGCCGCACGATTTTGAGCAACCACCGATTGTCGTGAATATTCCGGAGTTTCTGCTGCGGGCATACGACAAAAGCGGGAATCCGACGCTCAAGATGCCCGTTGTGGTTGGCAAAGCGATGCGCACGGAAACACCTGTGATGGAACAGGACATGAAATATGTTGTGTTCTGGCCGTACTGGAATGTACCGCCCAGCATTCTACGCGGGGAGATTGTTCCCAAGATCGCAAAGGATCCGGCGTACTTGCAAAAGAATGGCTACGAGGTAGCCACGTATTCGGGGCAGGTGGTTACCGATGGTGTGGTGAGCGAAGAGGTTCTGGCGCAGTTGCGCGCCGGGAAACTTATGGTGAGACAAAAGCCGGGGCCGAAGAACGCCCTGGGTTTGATCAAGTTTATTTTCCCAAACAGCGATAACGTCTATCTCCATTCCACTCCGTCGCAAAACCTGTTTGCGAAGAGCAGGCGGGATTTCAGCCACGGGTGTATCCGTGTTGAAAACCCTGCGGCACTAGCGGAATGGGTGTTACGGAACAACCCGGGATGGACGCGGGAAAAGATCGCCGCCGCCTTCAAGGTGCAAAAGGAACAACAAGTGAATTTGAAGAACGCCATCCCGGTGCTAATCGTTTATGGGACGGCAGTAGTCCCCGAAAGCGATACCGCAGAATTTTTCCAGGATATTTACGGCTTCGACAGAAGCCTGGAGAAGTTGGTCGCGGAAGCCTATGCTTCCAGGAAGTAGCGAGCCCGCGAACGAAAACCACAGAATTCAAGGCGAGTCGGATAGCACGCTCTTAGTTCTGCGAAAAAGCGCAACCATAACACCAATGACGGATACGACCCGTGTCTATGTGTACGAATCCCGACCGTGGATAGTAGCCCACACCGCCGCGGCCAAGTGCCAAAGCCGCGTTGCGCAGGGTGAGAGTATCGACGCTGGGGATGCGGATATCGATAGCGTGTGCTTGCATGTGAAGACTGCTCTTGGCGACGCCTGAGGAACGTGAGCGCAGAAACTCGTTACTCCAGGAGCTTCTGTAGCCACAGATGATTTGAATCTCAGCTCCCGGATGACCTACCGAAGCCTCCAGATCAGATAGGATGTCGAACAAGCGTGGATCGTAATGCTTAACCTCTCCGGTGCGATGATCCCGGAGAAAATAATCGAGTTGTTCCTCGGCTTCCGGCAGGAAGGTGTCGCCGAGCCGGTAAACGATGTCGATTCGCTCACCTATATGCGTATGATAGAGGCGGAGGCGGTGAACATCGGCATGGGGAGAATCAGGTGGCGAAGCGCTGCCAATTCGGGCACACGCCATCGCGAACAAGCAAGAGAAAAGAGCGAGCCGAGCCAGGAAGTACTTCAAAAGCAAGATTCCTCCGAGAAAGAATTGTTGGCGGTAAGATAAGCACGAACAATCAGTTTACCGGATTCTGAAGGCGATTGCGAAATCCGGGGATTGGATCGGAAAGTGTGGAGGGAGCAGGAGGCCAAAGGTAGAGAAAAAGGGGAGTTCAGGAGGGTTGGTTTTGTGTGATTTGCCGTCACAAGCTGGGGTATATCACGCAGAGAATGTTCAGGAAGCAGGACCATCCACGTCCGGCATCACAATCTGACGGAGATGCAAATTATTGCTCTCCAAGGAGTTATTTGCCATCTGTCCTTTCCTGTTACTTCCTGTCAGGGGGCACCACTTCGGCACACGAGATGCATTTGACAACGATGGAATGCGGGTACCTCATCGAGAAAGCTGTTCGTTGCGGGTTCCTCGACTGCGCTGGGGACTTTTCAACATTCGTGGCACTTGGCTTGGCCCCAAGGAGCACAGGAGGCGAAGCACAGGGTGGACCAAGTGACGGCGAGACGCCGTTGCTCAGCGGAACCACTGGTAACTGCCAAATCGGGGAAAAAGCATGACGGTGAAAACTACAAATCGCTCCCACCGAGTCGCCTACATCGTTGCATTACTCTTATTGGCTGTGGCGCTCACAACCGCGCTGGTGATGGCGGCTGAGCAAGACTCACAGAGCAAGAGTGAAGGGCTCCGCCGGATGGATCTGATGGGGAGTCGTTCGCTGCCTCAGGGGCCAATGGGATGGGAATGCATCTAGCCAATTTGACAAGAATTCCAAGAACATTACCGCTCAGTTTGGCCATCGTCTACTTCGTTGCGGTGCTGACGCTCCGCGCGGACATCCATCCAGTGCCGCTGGAAAAGAATGCGACATCGGCGCAATGCCTGGAATGCCATTCAGAGAAGGCCAAAGGAAAATTCGTACACACGGCGGTTTCGGCAGGATGCACAAGTTGCCATGAAGTGCGCGTCAATAAAGACGTGACGCGCGTTAAGCTGGTAACGACCACGTCTTACAGTTTGTGCTTGACCTGCCACGCCGACAAAAACGCCGCCGAAATCAAGGGCACGGTACATAAACCAGCCGTGCGCGATTGCACGAAGTGCCACGATCCGCATACTTCTGATAACAAATTTCAGTTGCTGAAACCGACTGTTGGCGATCAAAAGGATAATCTCTGTCTCAGTTGTCACACTACCGGGTTGAATGTGCCCGAAAAGGGAAGCCGCCACACTGCTTTGGACATGGGTTGTGAAACGTGCCACGTAACACACAAGACGGGCGAGGCAGGCAACCCTGAGTTCGACTATCACCTAACAAAGGCGCCCCCAGGACTGTGCGTGGATTGCCACGATCCGAAGGACGCGAGTCTGCAGAAGGCGCACCAGGATCAGCCATTTGGCACAGCAAATTGTGTCGAGTGCCATGATCCTCATCAATCAAACCGACCGAAACTGATGGCGAAATATCCCCACCCACCATTTGCAGATAAGCAGTGCGAAGTGTGCCACGCGCCGGCGAAGGACGGCAAAGTGGTGCTCACGCAGGCGGATACGAAGTCTCTTTGCGTGATGTGTCACGATGAAAAAGCCAAGCAAATTGAGAGTGCGAAGGTGCAACATCCCGGCGCGATGGGGGATTGCACGGATTGCCATTCGCCACACGCCAACAAGAAACCAGGGCTGCCGAAGACAAACGGAGTGTTTACCTGCCTGGGGTGCCACGCGGATATAGCCGAACTGGAGAAGAAGCCTGTTCACCACCAACCGGCGTTTGTGGAAGGTTGCGGAACCTGCCACGAACCTCATGGCGGAGACAATGCTAAGTTGCTGAGAGCGAAAGGTAACGCGCTGTGCCTGGAATGCCACGGGCCGGATGCGGTAGCGCAGGAAGACAAGGCAACGGGCGTCTTGAAAATCTTTGCGGGCAGAGTGGAATTGCCCGATGACTACTTCAAGAAAAACCGCGTTGTGGTCCTCCCGCTGAAATACGGGAGGGGACATCCGACGGCAGGACATCCGGTCTCGGACGTTGCGGATCCCGCCGACGTAACAAAAACTCTGGCGACTTTAACGTGCCTGTCATGTCATCAGCCACATGCGTCGGAGAAGACCGGTCTGCTGGTGAAGGGTCAGGCAAATAACATGGCGTTCTGCGGGAGTTGCCATACCGATATGAAGACCAGGTGAGGACGGAACGAATGAGGAGATTGAAGATGTTTAGAACGCGCACAAACTGGGTGCAGGCCGGACGGACCATCGCGGCGATTGCGCTAGTGATGGGGTTTGCGTGGGCGCCACCAACCGGCGTGTATGCGGACCAGAAAAAGAAGAAGTCCACACCATCTGCGGGACAAAGCAAACCGAAGGTCGCGGACTACTCCAATATCGTCTGGCCGAACCCGCCGGCGATTCCGCGAATTCGCTATCAGGCTTGGTATGCGTCAGACAAGGCGCAGCGCAACATAAAAGGAAATGTCAGTAAGAAATCCGGTTGGATGGATCGGCTGGCGGGGACACAGACGGAGGAGGAAGTCTACAAGCTGCCGTTTTCGCTCTTGGAGCCGTACGGGTCAGCGGTGGACTCGAAGGGAAACCTGTACATTGCCGACCAGAGGGTCGGCGCCATTTTCATTTTCAATACGGATACGCGAGCCGTGGAATTGATCAAGAACGGCGTGCATGCGCACTTCATGCGAATCATCGGATTGGCGATGGACGACAATGACCGGCTTTTCGTGTCCGATCCTGGACTGCGGCACGTTTTGGTCTTCAATAAAGAGCACAAGGCCGAAGACGTCATTACCGAAGGAATGGTCAGTCCGGGTGGATTGGCGATTGATACGCAGAACCGGCTTTTGTATGTGACGGACCTGGAGTTGGACCAGGTGCTGGTCTATGACGCGGATAGCTTCAAGTTGATTCGTAAGATGGGCACCCCGGGGCACAAACACGAACTGACGGAACCCGGCGATTTCGCGAAACCGGCGGGGGTGGCGGTTGATCGCGAGGGAAATCTGTATGTGGCGGATACCTGGAACAACCGGATCGAGATTTTTGATGCGGATGGCAAACTGATCAGTACGTTTGGGCAAGAAGGTGATGGCCCTGGCTACTTCGGAAGGCCCAAGGGCGTCGCTGTCGACAGCGATGGGCACATCTGGGTAGCGGACGGGATGCAGGATCGCGTGCAGGTGTTCAACCGCGAAGGCCAGTTGCTGATTGCCCTAGGGGGACACGGACTGCTTCCAGGACAATTTCAAGGACTCGTCGGCATAACCATCGACAAAAACAATCGAGTTTTCACGACGGAGATATTCCCTGGACGCGCGCAACAATTCCTCTACGTAACGGATGCGCAAGCAGAAGAGCTGAAGAAGCAGAGAGAAGCGGAACGGTTGAAGGGCACGACCGCTAAGGCGACACCGGAGCCAACCACGCCAACTACTCCTGCGTCTACAGCGACGATTCCTCATCAACAGCAATAGAAGGTGGCGGGTGGTGGCATAGCTGGCTCTTTCGCGAGGCGATCGCCAACCAATTGCAACAATTTCATCAGGATATCCGTCACGCATCACACTACCCATGTGACCTGCAACACATTAGATTTACAGCACTTACGTGAGTGATTTTTCATCACCTCTGCGGTATATCACGCAGAAATGTCTTATGAAGTAGGACTCAACGTGTTGCCCATCACAGTGCTCCAGTGCCTAACTTCCATGTTGCAAGCGTCTTAGGTCACAGGTGTAACTCCTTGTCACACGGTGCCGGTTCGGCAAACGGTTTGCACTTAGGCACTTCAGAAGATAGGCCCGCACTTGGCCTCAGGCATTAGAAGTGGACGAAACGCGCAGGCTAGACAAACGGAGGTCTTAGACTTTATGAAGAGAGTCATTCTACTAGGGGTATTCGCACTGTTGAGCGCAGGATTGGCGATGGGGCAGTCTTGGACGCCACAAGGTGACGTCCTCGGCGCCCACAACAACGGCGGTCGCGGATGCGCGGGCTGCCACCAACCGCACAGCGGCGCGCGCGGTTCGGGCCAAGCGCACTATGCACCGGACACTGGTAACTACGCCCTATGGGGACAGGATGCCAGCCCTTTGTACGGCGCAACGATTGCGTTCGGTGATGACGGCGGCTTCGTGGAAGTGTTGCCATCGACTCTGACAGCGGCCACGCCGGAAGTGGGCGGCATCCTTCTTTGCCTCAGTTGCCATGACGGCAACGTGACGCCGAATAATATGATGACCAACCAACTGTATGAACAAAAGGTCGGTCTTCTAACAAGCACTGTCTACGGCAATAGTCCTATCCCCACGTTGTTGGGCAAAGATGGAACCACGGGCGTGGGCTCCTCAACGGGTGGCAACTACAACAACGATCACCCGGTGGGCGTGCAGGCAACGATCCGGGCGAGCACGGCGAATGGTCTGGTATTCAGTGGCGGCGTTTTTACGGTTACTCCGGGGAGCAATTACGACAAATTCGTTCAGAACTACGGCTGGCCAGCTTTGGCTCCGGGAACCTGGAGCAACCCATACGGGGTCAATGCAGCAGGTCAAGCGTACGTGCTTTGCACCACCTGCCACAACCAGCACGTGATGAACGTGTACGCTTCGACGGCGAAGAGCCCAATCAAGGGGGATGGCGGTGGTAAATACTACGCCACATTCTTCTTCATCAATGGCCCCTACAACCCGAACATTCAGCGTGCAGACACCAACCTGAATGCACCGTCTACTACTCAATTCTGCCGCCAGTGCCACTTTGGCGAGGCGAACGAAGCGAACAACCAGTTTGGCGTAACGACCGTCTTCCAATGAGATAGTTGAATCACGGGGGAGAGAAGCGATTCTCTCCCCTTATTTTTTTAGAGTTTTTGAATTGAGGGAGAACATGAAATACCTGGTAGTTTTCGCTCTACTACTGGCCACCGCAGTCACCGCAAGTTCTCAAGTAGCCTCGCACACGCCGACCGGCGCGGCCCAGCCGAAAGCCAAGACAGAGTTGCCGACGCAAGTCAGCGACAAACCGGTCGCCCGAGTGAACGGCGCCTTGTTGACAGACCGCGACCTGCTGCGAGAGATGTACCAGATTTTTCCCTACGCAAAACAGCACAGTGGATTTCCCAAAGCGCAAGAGGCCGCGATCCGCCAGGGCGCTTTGGAAATGATTATTTTTGAAGAACTGGTTTATCAGGATGCGATCCGGCTGAAGTTGACGGTGCCGCCGGAAAGACTAACGCGCGCCGAAGCGGACTTCCGTAAACAATTCAGCAGCGCGGAAGAGTACCAGCAGTTTGTGCAGGCAGAGATGGGCGGATCAAAAAGCGTGGTCCGGCAAAAGATCCAGCGTTCCCTGCTGATCGAGCAAGTTTTAAAACTGGAAGTGCAAGACAAGTCTGCAGTCAGCCCGGCGGAAGCCAAGGCCTACTATGACAACAATCCCGCGAAGTATCAGGTGGCTGAGTCATTCAACTTCCAGTCGATCTCCGTACTGCCGCCGCATAATGCCACTCCTGAGCAAATGAAAGAGGGAAAGAAGCACGCGCAAGAGGCGCTAACTCAGGCGAAGGCGACCAACAGTTATCAGGGTTTTGGGCTTTTGGCAGAGAAAATTTCCGAGGACGATTTCCGCGTGAACATGGGAGATCACAAGGCCGTGGGGCGCGACAAATTGCCGCCGCAAGTGATCGCCGCGCTGCTGGCAATGAAACCGGGCCAGGTTAGTGACCTGATTCAGATCGAGCAGGCGTTCACCATCATTCGTTTGAATGCGCACACTCCTGCGCGCAAATTGAGCTATGACGAAGTGAAAGCGCAGCTGCGCACCGACCTACAGAAGAGCAAATACGAGAAACTGCGCGCGAATCTGGACAAGCAATTACGCGCAACGTCGAAAGTAGAAATTCTCTAGCATGCCCGGAGCCTGCGCCGACGCACGAAACGACCTTCTGAAAAATTGTACTGCCAGCAATCCCGCAGTGTTTCACTCGGTTCGCCGCCTGCATTCAGCCGGGAGCGGTGCGGGCAAATCCCTTATCGAGTTGATGAGTTATTCAGCACGGAGCCATGGGTGAGAAGCCCCAATGGGCCACGTGCCGGCCGCTTTCCGCTTGGCTTATTGGTCTCTAAGTGCCGTTGTTTCTATTGCTTGAGTGGCTGTGACCAACGACCTGATTGGCATGTCCTGTGCACTCATAGAGTGTGTCCGCCAGCGGGCAGCAGCCAAGCTGAAACCAGGGCGGACAAGGGAAGAACGACTTGAGATGGGTCACCAGTTGCGTGGGATTCCTGATACTTCTCGCCGCTGTGCCGCGCGCCTCCGCCCAGGTGCAATTGGGTGATGATCTCCGAATGAATGCCAGCGGTCTGCTGACGTTCGGCTACAACGGAAATTATGGCAACGTGATTTCGTCCAACCACGGGTTGAATTTCGCAGCGGATGGCAATCTCTCAGGGTCGTACCACGATCCGAATTTCTTGAATTTTACGGTCTCCCCGTATTACAACCAGTCACGAGCCAACTCGAGTTTCCAGTCGCTGACGGACAGCAGCGGAGTGACCGGGATAGTGAATCTCTTTTCGGGCAGCCATTTTCCGGGTTACGCGAGCTATCGATATGACCACGACACCACCGGAACATTCGGGGTGATCGGACAGCCAAATTTCACGACGGTGGGCAACGGGCAAGGATTCAGCGTGGGCTGGAGCGAGTTGCTCCCGAAGTGGCCGACGTTGTCGGTAAATTACACGCAGGGTAGCGGCAACGGCACGATCTACGGCACGAACCAGGAGACCGGGTCGGATACGCATTCGTTCAATGCCCGCTCCACGTACCTGCTGGGCGGCTTCCGCTTGATCGGCTACTACGACCATACGAAGTACGATACGCAGTTCCCGGAATTTCTGACCGGAGTGCAGGGAACAGACTTTTCGAATTCCCGCGTCCGTGATTTTGGGTTTAGCGGAACGCACGATCTCCCGTGGCACGGCGCATTCTCTGCAGGCTACAACTACACCGACGTAAAAAGTGATTTTGGATCAACCATTGGACAGAATGCCAATACCTCGAGCTATACGACCAACTCCGAGACCGCCGCCGTCACCTTCCATCCAACGCTCAACCTGGGATTGTTCGCCAACGAAAGTTACATCAGCAACTTGTCCGGATATTTTTATCAGGCCCTGATAGGCACCGGCAACGGCGCGCCTCCCGTGGAACTGGGAACGGGATCGCACTCGACGACATTCGGCGGGGGCGCGAATTACCAATTCACGAAGGACTTGTCGGGCGTGGCGCAGGCGACCTATTACGATCAAGCGTATCTGGGAAACAGCTATACGGGCACCTACGTCAGCGGCACGTTGAATTACGGGCGGCGGTTGTGGGACCTATTCACGTTTTCCGGTTCGGTGATCGAAAGCTCCAACGGGCAGGGAAACAATGGGCTGGGATTCATCGCGAACGTGAACTACTACCACCGCTTTGGGTTGTGGGAAACGTCCGGTGCGTTCAGTTACGCACAGAACGTGCAGTCGTATCCTGATCACCTATACAACGTCGTACTACAACTACAACGGCAACTTACACCGGCGGTTCTGGGACGCGGACGCAGTGGACGGCGGCGTTTAACGGGAGCCATAATGGATTTACGAATCAGCCTGGGACAAGCAATCATACCGAGGTCTTCTCTTCAAGCCTCTCCACCAGGCTGATGGGCATTGAGGGGAACTATTCGAAAGCCAGACGGAACATCGGTGCTGACGAGCAACGGCCTTCAGCCGGTGCCGCCTACGCCCGGATTGCCGCCCGCGATATTTGATTGTCTACAATGGCACCAGTTACGGCGCGGGGCTTTCCTTGACGCCAACATCGCGGTTGACTCTCTCGGCACACTACTCGCACACGGTCAGCAGCACGTTGAGCAA
The DNA here is from genome assembly GCA_963839315.1 of Candidatus Acidiferrales bacterium. Taxonomy (GTDB): domain Bacteria; phylum Acidobacteriota; class Terriglobia; order Acidiferrales; family UBA7541; genus Acidiferrum. The sequence continues at coordinate 46,617 of CAWIUU010000024.1, read as the reverse complement.
CTCAATCCTATCGAACAACAAGACCCAGATATTCGCGTCGCAACTGCAGTACCGCTTCCGGAGGATCAGCCTGTTAGCGCGGATATACCCAATTCTTGCAAGGAATCAGCGCTGCAGGCACTCCGCCGGCACGGGATTATTCGTATTTCGTGGGCGTGTCGAGATGGATCAACTTCTTCTAGGGGACTCGCGCAACGTGCGTTGGAAATTGCTGCTGGCGTGCTTAGCCAGCGTGCTTCTGGTGATGTCCTGCCTCGGCGACAAAAGACTCCAAGAAAGATGTGAAGGGCGGCCAGCCACGATTCCGGATCTGCTGCTGGATGGCGGACGGAAATTGAGCTACGAGCGCAGTTTCAGTTCCGAGCAAGAGGTGAAGCCGAAGAGAGGCTTCTGGACAAAAGTGGTGGATGTGGTCGTCGGGAGCACCCGACCTACCGCAGCATGGTCAGGCCCTACAGCATCACCACCGACTCGCATGGGCGAATTATCGTCACGGATCCAGGCGCGCACGGCGTGCACATCTTCGATTTCGCGAAAGAGAAATACAAATTCTTTCGCGGCTGGAGAATGGCAAGGATCCGCTGAAATCGCCCCAATGCGTGGCCGTCGATACGCAAGACAATATCTATGTGACGGATTCCGAAGCTGGCAAGATTTTCGTTTTTGATGCCAACGGGAAGTTCGCACGGACCATTGGCAGCTTGAAATACGGAGAAGGGTTTTTCAAACGGCCAACAGGAATCGCGGTCGATTCTGCGGCGCAGAGAATCTACGTGAGCGATACGCTTCGCGACCAGATTTTCCTGATGGACATGCAGGGCAGTGTGTTGAAAAAAATCGGCCAGAACGGTACGGGCAACGGCGAGTTTAATTTTCCCACGGAATTGCACCTGAACGGGCCCAACCTGGCTGGTTGTGGATGCCATGAATTTCCGAGTGCAGGTGCTGGACCGCGCGGGAGAATTTCAATACGCCATCGGAAAAATCGGAGATGAAGTGGGCGGGATGTTCCGGCCAAAAGGGATCGGGATTCGATTCCGAGGGGCATCTGTACATCGTCGACGGAATGTGGAGCGTGGTGCAGGTGTTTAATCGGGAAGGGCAGCTGCTCTACTACTTTGGGCAACTGGGAACGGGACCGGGAGCGTTCCAATTGCCGGCAGGATTGCGCATCGACGGTAACGATCGGATTTACGTGGTGGATTCGCTGAATAAGCGAGTGCAGGTGTACCACTACTTTGGATTGCAAGCGCATGCGGGCGGGAGGGCGCAGTGAGAAGCACGCTGTGGTTTGCCCTTCTGCTTGCGTTGCTTGATTGTGCCAAAGGTCAAACGCGCAGGTGCAAGCCCCACCATCCAGAGCGATGCCTTAGGCATGCACAATCTCAGTACGGGTAGCGGGTCGTCGGTGACGGTGCAAGGCAGTCTTGGTTGCACATTTTGCCATGCGCCGCACAGCGGAATCGGGGGCAACACGCCGTTGTGGAATCAGACGCTGTCCACACAGAGCTACACGCCGTACACGAGCACCACCTATCAACAAGAAGGCAGCACGCAGCCAACGCTGGGCAAGTCGAGCAGCCTGTGCCTGAGTTGCCACGATGGCACCGTGGCCGTAGGACAGACCGCGGTTTTTGGAAAGATTCCGGCGACAGGTTCCATGAATAATATGGATATTGTGGGGACAAACTTCACCACTTCGCATCCCTTCAGCCTGATTCTGCCGATGAAAGATTCGCCGGATCTTGTGGCAACGCTGGTGCCGCAACAGAAAACGGCGGACCCAACGGGGCAGATCAAACTGATCAATGGAAATGTGGAATGCACCAGTTGCCACAATCCGCACGCGCAGGCCGATCGATCCCGATTGCGCAGAAATTTCTGGTGAAGGACAGTTCGAACGGGCAAATGTGCCTGGCTTGCCATGATCCGAATCGCGTCGTGAACGGTCAAGTGAATCTGTTGACCGGCTGGACGGGAAGCATCCACGCAGTGGCGACGAACCAGGTGGCGACCGACTGCGAATGTAGGAAGCTATAGCACGGTGGCGCTGAATGCCTGCACGTCGTGCCATATGGAACACAACGCGAGCGGTCCCGGCGCGGTTGCTAAGACCAGCCACGCCAGCAACGCCTGGAGTGGACGCCACAACCCAAGACTGCATCACCTGTCACACGCGGCGGATCGAATGTGTCGCCGGCAGCACCGAACGTGTACGCGGAGTTCTGCCAAGATTCGTCATCCCTTTCCAGCTGGGACCAATGGGCATGATGAAGCCGAAGCCGTGGTGCTGAACAATAACCGCCATGCAACTTGCGTCGATTGCCACAGCCCGCACGCTTCGAACCCGTTGGCCACGTTTACTGCGCCCCCGGCAATCCGGCCACCGCAGGCAGGAGTCACTGGAGTAAGCGGACTGATGGAGTAACCGTGTTTACCCCCGCTGTGAATCAGTTTGAGAATTGCCTGCGGTGCCACGGAGGGGGCCCGGGAAACAAGTGCTGATCAAGTATGGATACCTGCCGACGAGACTGGTGTTCACCGGGGACGCCTCTAAACTTGGTACCGCAATTCAGCGCCGACGGCGACGATCGAGCCATCCCGTGGCGCATGACCGCACCAGCCCGTTGCCGCAACCGAGTTTGCTTGTCAACATGACTAAATATAAATGGGACAGCATCGCCGCGGCTGGTAGGATCACGGATTTTCTGCACCGACTGCCACAACAGCGACGACAACCGGGAATTCGGCGGGGCTGGTCCAGTTGGCCCACATGGATCGAACTACCCTCATATATTGGAACGAAGCTATCAGATAAGCCAGGCGACGATTCCGGGCGGGATGGTGAACAACACTTATCCAACTCCTGACTTAAGCCCGCAGGGGCCGTACGCGATGTGCGCCAAATGTCACGACTTGAATAGGATTCTGGCGAACACGAGCTGGCCGCAGCACAACAGCCACGTATCGCAAGATGGATTTTCCTGCTCGGTATGCCACACGGCTCATGGAATGTCGCCTGGCGCTGCGAGCGTGACCGGCGAGCGGCTAGTGAACTTCGATATCAATGTAGTGGCACAAAATCAGGGCGCGCCGAGTCTCCTACAATCGGGGAGCCAACACCTGCGCCCTGATGTGCCATAACGCGGCACACAATGCGGATGGAACAGTGAAGGCCAACATGATGGCTGTGCCTCGCGGGAGCCTGGCGCCCATCAAATAAGGAAGCAAGCTGGGAGCAATCTCCCGTGTAGATGCAAACGGACGAGAGCCCCAGCAAAAGGACCGAGGATGGAAAGGGCTGTCACTGGTCGGGCGACTCAGGCCACGAAAGAACAAACGAGATGAAGAAAGAGGCACGCGAATGAGCTTTCTAATGAAATTGCCGCAGCGCTACCCCCCGATGGTGGGAGGGATGTTCGCCTTTTCGTGGCAAAGAAAACTGTGGTGGCTGTTGCTGCTGGCGGTATTGCTTTTATTGGTCGGGATTCTGTTTGTACTTACCCAGATGTCCTCAGTAGCCCCTTGGATGTATCCGCTCTAGCGGTTTCTCAGCTCGACAAATAGAAATCGACTGGCGAAAATCAAACGCAACTCAGGTGCGTTGAGGGCGATTACCGGATTCGTGTGCCGTCGGGCAGGAAAACAGGAAAATCGTCGCTGGGTCTGGCAAGGATGAATTGTTCGGCTGAGGCGTTGCGGTCGACGTCAAAGAGGACGAACCCGAACTTATAATGAAGGATGCGGTCGCTGGGCGCTTGCGCGATAGCCCATTGATATTCGTTCAGTGTGTCCGGGACAGTCTCCGCGGAGCCGCTTGCCTTAAACACCAGATTCTGAATCTGCTCGGCGTGATTCGATTGATTTGTAAAGGGAGGTCTTTGCATCCGCTGAATCATCTCGGAGGCGATACGGGAACGGTCGTGGCTGGTGAGTGCCAGCAACCGTTCACATTCGGATTCGGAGGGGGGATCGATGCCATGGGCCGAGGCCCGAACGGTTGCCGGGAGATCGTTGACGATCTTGCTGAATGCCGCACGCGCGAGAAGATAATTGCCTTGCGGATTCAAATGGACATGTTCGTAAAGAAGCTCAGATCCGATTACGCCATAGGGGCTCTCACCTTCCAAGTTTGACTGCGCATCGAGGATCTCGACTTGTTTGCCTGAGGAATTTGCTACGGCGAGGATAATTTCATTTATTTTTGTATCGGCACGGAAACGAAGTGTATCCAAATCCTGCGCCCGAATGAAATGCTCTTTGGCGGCGGTATAATCTCCCAGTGCCCAGAGGCAGCGAGCGATGCGGAACTGCAATTCGGCGTACTGGTCGTCGACCTTCGCCGCCGCCGTGTACGACTTGAGGGCATCGGAGAAAGAGCGCGCGTTTTCCAGAACGGTTCCTTGTTCGAACTGGAAAGACCACTCGAGGAGAGCCTCGCTCGTGAGTCCTTCTCGATGCAGCGAAGCGAAGGGAGGGCAGTCTTTGATGTTGGTTGCGATGGTGCTGAGCAACACGCGAGCGCCCGAGCCTCGTGCGGCGTCAACTATCTCGCGAAGATTGCTTGCGAAATTCGCATAGGTTCGCTGCAGTTGCGGGGAGTTCGCGCGCACCTGCTTGTCGAGAAACATTTCCATGCCCTTCCAGTCAGAGCGTGGGGCGCTGGCCTTCGTAAGCAGTTGTCCGATGCGCGTGGAGCGCACGAAGATGCTGGTGCGAATGGCAGGAAGGCTCAAGGAGGAAGCGGTTAGGGCAGTCCCGGGGCCATAAGGGCCCACCACTTCATTGTTGCCGGCATAAACGAGGAACAAGTCGGGCTGGTAACTTGCCAGGTCCCGGGCGATCGGCAATATCACGTGGGAATCAATCGCGACGATGCCCGTGTTTACCACTTCAAATTTCATCGAAGAGAATCGGTTGCGCAGCATTACTTCCAGATAGCGGCTGAATCCATATGCCGGGTCGGGGTCACCCATGGCCGCGGATTCGCCCAATACGAAAATGCGGTAAGTGTCACGGGATTTTACCTTGGGGATGGTGTAGAACTGCGGAGCTTTGATCATGCCCGGCGGGAAAAATGGCGCGGCGAAGAAGAGGTTGTAGCAGGAGGAAGGTTGGCCGCCCACGGTGCAATCATTCATGAGCTCAGTCGAATAGCCGACATTGAACAGTCGGAGCGCCCCTTCCGTGAGAGCCAGAAGCAGAAACGGGACGAAAATGGCAGTCGCCAGGCGCGGTAGCCAATACTTCCAATCTGTCGCTCTTCTTCGTGAATCGTCAGGAATGGGCGGTTCCGTCATCATGCGCGATTATTTCTTGGCATCGGCGATCAACTGCTGAACCTTTTCCTTATTCTCATAACTTGGGTTCGCGGCGAGAAGTTTCTGCCATGCGGCCGTAGCACCCGCCACGTCATGTTTTCCCTGCCAGAGAACGATCCCAAGATTGAAAAGGGTGTTGGCTTTGGTCGGTTCATAAGTGAGGGACCTGTTGAATTCCGCGATCGCGCCATCGGGATTGCCTGTGTACCAGATCGCCGTAGCCATATCCGTGCGGACGCTGGTGTTGGATGGCTGGATGTTCAGACAACGCTGGTAATAGTCGATCGCCGCGGCGTATTGCTGCGAGTCGTAATAAATGTCACCAAGGTTCTCCAGTAAGCCTGCGTTGTTCGGGTCAGACTTCAGTTGTGCGAACAGAGGCGCGGCTTGTATTTCCGCAGTCTGCTGCAGCTCCTTTGCGGGTTGCGTGGCCGGAAGAGAATCGGACGGCGCGCTCATTGGATTTGGATTCGTTGTTGGAGCAGATGCGACAGGTACTGCCGAATGTGCGACACTCTTTTTGATGAACCAGCCGCCTGCAAGACCAAACAGGAGACAAACTATCGCGATGCCGAAGGCTTGCGCGCTGGTCCACTTTTCATTCGACACCGCTGTGATTTCCGGCAAGTTGTATCTCCTCTCTGCGTGATCCAAGTTAATAGATGCCTACTTCTTGGCTCCCTGCTGCGCCCGGGCTTCGGCGATCATTTGTTCTACGGTGGCCTTGCGATCCAGATTTGGGTTGCTCCGCAGCAGCTCTTGCCAAGTAGCGATGGCCCCTGCAGCATCGTCCTTACCCTTCCATTTCATCATTCCAAGATTAAAAAGGGCGTTCGCATTTTTGGGATCAGATTTCAGCACCTGCTGTAATTGCTTAAGAGCGCCGTCAATGTCTCCGCCATAATAAAGACTAGAGGCAAGCTGGGTTCGAACATTCAGATTCTTAGGGTCGGCCTTGGAGTGCTTTGCTGAAATATTCTGCCGACTGCTGAAATTGATGAGCAGAACTATAAAGAGCTCCGAGTTGGCCGAGTACCGTGGCATCCTTCGGGTTCGTCTTGAGCTTCTCCAGAAGTGGCGCAGCCTTTTGTCAGCGATGGCCTTCATCTGCTCCATTGTCATGGGAGGATGTGTGCCTGGAGTTTTCGGCGGGACAGCGGCAGAGCTTCATCGAATTGGCCGCATCGCCTCCGGGAAGAAGGTAGCCCGCAAGAAGACCAATTAAGAGGAATACACCGGCCAGATCGATACATGCTGAGTGCGCCAGGTAGCGCTCGCGACGGCTGGCTGCGATTGAGGTCTTTAGCCATGGTCAGGTTACTCCACGTATCCGCGAACCCGAGCCATGCGACGGGATCGTACGTTTTAAATGCGCCTAAACTCGACACTTCGAGCTAGTACTACGAGGCCTGGAGATTTCTTCGTCTTTGCCAATCCCTTGAATACTTCATTAACAGCTTATGGATCAACTAATATGCTTCGGAGAACATCGATGGTGCCGATTCAGGCGCAATGTTCAGCAAGCCGAAGGTACATGGCAGAGGGCACGAGGCGCGGTGTCATCGTCACATCCAGTTGTGACATGCATCACATCAGCAAGTTATTCCATGACTCCCTGTCATACAACTTTATCGCTCGGGCGTGCTGCCTGCGCCAAGATCCATTGCAGGTTACGTGGCGACTTCGGTTTTGACGGCACGCCGAGACTTTGCGCTACAATTGTCTCGTCGTCTATGGACGCTAAGGCCAACATGAGAGGATTTTTTCTGGCCTGTGCCGTGGTCTGCCTGGTGTGGCTTGGAAGCTTGACTGAATCCTCGGCTGCCGACGACTTCAAAGGACTTAAACGCCCCGCAAACGCCGACAGAGGCTAGGATTGATTTGCATCACATTTTGCCATTGGTGATTTTGATGGGGACCAGAAGCCCGACTTGCAACGGTACAGACTGATCCTATGCCCAGCATACTAGCGATATTCGATCCATCTGCAATTGAGTTTGGGGACGCGTTCCGCGTTTGGGTTAAGCGCGGCACTTTTGGTGGTTTGTTGCTTTCCGCTAAAGACGTAAATGGAGATCGTGCGATCGATCTGGTGGTTACGGCCGCACTAGACCACCATTTAGTCGCAGTGCTCGTGAATGATGGGCAAGGGAACTTCTCGCTTGCGAAAGAGGTGCGTTCCCAGGGCTGATCGCAGAAGGCGATGACCGTATTGATGTGCCGGGCGATCCGAGTTCGGAACCTACGCCCCATTATTGGAATTGCGTAGTTCCTTTGGAGAAAAGGGGAAGAGGCGAACGGGGCTTCGCGCTCCCTTATCCTCCGATCGGTTGTTCGTGGCAGAAGAGCAGCTAGCCATCCGGTCGTATGTGTACTCTTCTTCCGGCCGTTCCCCACCACCATCCCGTCTCCTGACGTAAATCATTCCTTTATATATCCGTAATGGAAACCGAGCGTTGCCAGGACTATCGTTCGACGAACGAAACTGGCGAAGGCTAAGGCATATCAGGCCCGCGAGGGAATCAAGCGTGTGGGTGCCCGGCGGGGACGCAGCAAGAGTTCTCAAGAATTTCAATCACGCGAGGGTGGAGCGATGCAGCGATTCATCAGAGGTATCTTCGTTGTCGTTTTGCTCTCCGGGTTGCATAGCGGCACGGGAACCTATGCACAGAAGGCGCTGACCTGGGACGAAGTGCGCACGCGGTTTGAGGCCAACAACCCGACGTTGCGCGCAGGACAGATTGGGGTTGAGGAATCGAAGGCACAGGAGATCACAGCGTACCTTCGCCCGAATCCACAGGTTTCGCTCGGCGTCGATCAGGTTGGGAATACGGCGCAGGGAAGTCCATTCTCGGCTGCGACTCTTACAAGTACGGCGAACTACCTCCACGAACGCCGGCATAAGCGCGAACTGAGACTGGAGAGCGCGGAAAAGGCAACCGGGATCGCCGTGTCCAGTCAAGCGGATTTGGAGAGGAGTCTTCTGTTCAACTTGCGGAGTGCATTTGTGGGGACACTGCAGGCAAAAGAAGTCTTGCGTGTGGCCACAGATAATCTGGCCTATTGGGATCAGGCCCTGAAGATCAGTCGCGACCGGTTCCAGGCGGGAGATATCGCGCAAATTGATCTGGATCGCCTGGAGCTCCAACGCGTGCAGTATGAATCGGACGTGCAGACAGCGGAGGTGAATCTTCGCACGGCAAAGATCCAACTCTTGATGCTTCTGAATGATCGGACACCGATCGACCAGTTCGATGTACTGGGATTGTTTGAGTACAACGACCATCTCGCGCCGTTGGACGAATTCCGAACAATCGCTCTTGAGACCCGGCCGGACTTGAAGGCTGCTTTGCAATCCGTCGATAAGGCAAAAACCGATTACCGGCTTGCGGCGGCGAATGGATCAACAGATCCAACCATCAACTTCGACGCCGGCTTCCCGTCAATATCCCAAGCCTACTTGAGCTACCAGCCTCCGCTGCGAGAGTACGTTGGCCTCGGCGTGAGCATTCCTCTGCGCATATTCGACCGCAACCAGGGAGAGAAAGCTACGCACGCAACTGGACATAGACCGCAACCAAAAACTGGTGGATGTTACGCGCGCAGGTGTATTCAGCGATGTCGATTCCTCCCACGCCATGGTCAACAGCAATCTGATTCTATTGCGGCCTTACAAGTTGAAATATCTGCAACAGGCAGCGCGGGTTCGGGAGACCGGTCAGATTCGCATATGAACACGGAGGAGCGTCCCTGCTCGATTTTCTAAGCGCTGAGAACGATTACCGGAGCGCTCATCTTAATTATGTGAACCTGATTGGCACCTACTTGACAGCCGTCAGCCCAGTTGAACCTGGCGGTGGGGCGAGAGGTGATTCAATGAAAAGTAAACTCCGAGGCCTGATTCTCGCGGCAAGTGTGTGCTTCGTCGTTGGGTTTGCTCCTGGTTGGTTGCAAGGAAACAAAGAAAATCCCAAGGCGGAGGCACCGCCTTCGGTAGTCGTCGAGCCGGAAATGGACTCAAACAATTTCAGAGTTGCTCACCCCGAGCAGTTTGCGCTCTCGATGGCCACCGATTATAAGGCCCCGTCCAGCCTGAATGTGACGGGCGTAGTAAATCCAGATATAGCGCGGGCCGTGCCGGTGATCTCGTTCGCTTCAGGCAGAGTGGTAGAGATTAAAGCCCGGCTGGGCGACGAGGTGAAAAAGGGCAAGCTATTACTCAGGGTACGGAGCAACGATATATCGGACCGCCTACCAGGTCTATTTGAAGGCAGAGAATGATGAGCGGTTGGCACGTTTCCAACTGGAACGCGCGCAGATTCTCTACGAAAAGGGTGCGATCGCAAAGAGCGCTCTGGAACGGCCGAGGACACAGAACAAGACGCCAAGGTTGATCTGAATGCAGCAACGGAGCAATTGCGGTTCTGGGGGTGGACAAGGACCATCCAACGGGGATCGTCGACATCGCCGCACCAATATCCGGCGTGATCACCGACCAGCAAGTAACCAACGCCGCGGGATACAGGGATTTGGACCGGGCGCCGAACCCATTCACGATTTCCGATCTGTCGTATGTTTGGATCATGTGTGACGTTTATGAGAATGATCTCGACGCCGTGCATGTCGGTGAGTTCGCAGATATCCATCTCAACGCCTATCCGGACAAGGTTCTCAAAGGCAGGATCGACAATATTTTGCCGATTCTCGAACCCAACCTCCGCACGGCAAAGGTTCGTGTGGAAGTGCCAAACCCTGGAAAGATCATGCGCGTGGGGATGTTTGTTACCGCTACCTTCTATGGGAGGAAACCGGAAACGCACGCGGCTGTGCCAGCAACCGCTGTTTTGCATTTGCACGATCAGAATTGGGTCTATGTTCCACTTGGCGGCAACCGTTTCCGGCGCTTGCCAGTCGTTGCGGGAAGGATGCTACCGGGCAACCTGCAAGAAATCGTCTCCGGCGTCCAACCAGGCGCTAAAGTTGTGCAGATGGCGCTTGTGTTCGAGAACACGGTGGAGCAATAGATGATCGCGAAAATTGTCAATTTTGCTCTGGAAAACCGATTTTTCGTTCTCGCGGGAGCCGTTCTTCTGCTCGGCTGGGGTGCAATTTCGTTCCATCAACTCCCCGTGGAAGCATATCCCGATGTCGCGAACAATTACGTGGAGATCATCACACAGTGGCCGGGATTTCCGCCGAGCAGATTGAGCAGCAGGTAACTATTCCGCTCGAAACCACCATGAACGGTATTCCGCACATTGTGCACTTGCGGTCTTTCTCGTTGTTCGGACTTTCCGACTTGAAGATGATTTTCGACGATGAAGAAGCCAATGCGTGGAACCGGGAGAGAGTGCTTGAGCGCCTGTCGCAAGTCATATTGCCGCCGGGTGTGGTGCCGGTGATGGGAACGGATTGGAGCCCGGTTGGCCAGATTTACTTCTTCACGCTAAGAAGCACGAATCCGAGTTATGACCCGTTGGAACTGAAGTCCATGGAAGATTGGGTGGTGGAGAAAAACCTGAAGGCCGTTCCGGATATCGTAGACGTGGCGAGTTTTGGAGGGCCCACGCGCGAATACCAGGTACGGGTGGACCCCAACAAACTGATTTCTTACGGTCTCAGCCTGGCGCAAGTCGAGCAGCAGCTGACCGACAACAATGCCAACGCCGGCGGCAGCTTCATTGAGGCGGGTCTTCAGCAGATCAATGTTCGCGAAGTGGGCCTGGTCAGGGACGTAAAAGACATCGAAAATACGGTCATTCTGACCAAGAATGGTACGCCCGTGCGGGTGAGGGATATTGCCGTCGTCGCCCAAGGGCCGAAGATCCGGCTTGGACAGTTCGCGCGCGCGATTCACAAGGAAGACGGCGTAATCATCGATAACGACGACGTGGTTTCGGGAATTGCCCTGTTGCGCAAGGGGGCGAATGCCGATACAGCTCTTGCGAGCTTACATGCTAAGGTCAAGGAACTGAACGAACGGATTTTGCCGGCGGGAGTAAAGATTGTTCCTTCCCTTGACCGCAGCGACTTGGTCCACTACACGACGCATACCGTGCTGCACAACCTTACGGAAGGCATTCTGTTGGTGGTTTTCGTGCTCGTTCTTGTTTCTCGGAAACGTTCGCGGAGCGTTCATCGTTGCGTTGACTGTCCCGTTCGCTCTATTGTTTGCCGCTACGTGTCTTAAGCTAAAAGGCATACCTGCAAACCTGCTGTCCCTTGGCGCGTTGGATTTCGGAATGGTTGTGGATGGCGCGGTTGTCATGGTGGAAAACATCGTCCGCCACATGAGTCATCCCGAGGCCTCCAACAAGACGTCCCTGGAACGCATTCGGGACGCGGCCCACGAAGTACAGCGCCCGGTTTTTTATGCAATTGGAATCATCATCACGGCATATTTGCCGATTTTCACATTGCAGCGCGTCGAAGGGCGCCTATTCCACCCGATGGCCTGGACGGTTGCCTTTGCGTTGCTCGGCGCTCTCCTGTTTTCGATACTAATCGCGCCGGTTCTGTCCAGCGTGCTGTTTAGCAAGGGTGTGCGCGAATGGCATAACCCGGTAATGGAATTTTTGAAAAAGCGATATCGTGTCGCGGTGCGATGGGCGATCGAGCATCGTTTGGTCACCGTGGGCGGAGCACTTGTAGGCTTGGCGGGGACAATCTATCTCATTCTCGGCGGACTTATTGGTTCTGAATTCCTGCCGCATCTGGATGAAGGCGCACTCTGGGTGCGTGGAACTCTTGCGCCGAGCACCGGACCCACCGAAGGCATCCGCCTGATGAATCAGGCTCGGATCGTGCTTTGCTCCTTTCCGGAGGTCCCACAATGCACCAGTCAAACGGGTCGACCGGATGACGGCACGGACACTACGAGCTTCTTCAATACGGAGTACTTCATCGACTTGAAGCCGAAGGAACAATGGAGGCCCGTGTTCCACCAAGATAAGGATCGACTCATCGCCGCAATGCAGCGGGAATTGGACAAAATTCCCGGCGTGCTTTGGGGTTTCTCGCAGCCGATCGCCGACAACATGGAGGAAGCGGTCAGCGGAGTCAAGGGTGAACTCGCGGTGAAGATATACGGAGACGATCTCAAGATTCTTGAGGCCCAGGCTAATCAGATCGCCAATATAATGCGCCAGGTCAGGGGGATCGAGGATCTGGGGGTCTTTCAAGTTTTGGGTCAACCCAACTTGGAGATTTCGGTGGACCGCACACAAGCCGCCCGGTATCAAATCAACATCGCGGATGTTCAGGATGCCGTCCAGACCGCTGTGGGAGGTACAGCTCTTACGCAAGTGCTGAAGGGTGAGGCGAGATATGACCTAGCGATGCGTTATCTTCCGCCATACCGGAATACGAAGGAAGCCATCGAGAGCATTCGTTTATTGTCCCCGTCCGGCGAACGCGTCTCGCTGGAGCAGTTGTGCAAGATCGAACCGCGCGATGGCGCTTCCGAGATCTATCGCGAAGAGAACCAACGATACATCGCTATCAAGTACAGTGTGCGTGGTAGAGATCTTGGCGGAGCGGTGGAGGAGGCCATCCAGAAGGTCACTACAGGGGTTCAACTCCCGCGAGGCTATCACATCGACTGGGCCGGGGAATACGAAAGTCAAAAGCGAGCAGAAGCGCGACTGATGGTCATTGTCCCCCTGACGGTACTTGTGATTTTTGGCATCCTCTACACCATGTTTCGTTCCTTTAAATGGGCACTGCTTCTTCTGGCTAACGTGGCCATGGCTCCGATCGGGGGGTTGCTGGCGCTCCTGATCACTGGAACACACTTCAGCGTTTCGAGCGGAGTGGGCTTCCTCGCCCTGTTCGGTGTATCCGTGCAAGTGGGCGTGATTATGTTGGAGTACATCAATCAGCTCCGTGCGCGGGGGCATTCCATCGAAGATTCCGCGGTCGAAGGCGCCGTTCTCCGTCTTCGACCGATCATGATGACAATGCTCGTTGCAACCCTCGGTTTACTCCCAGCAGCGCTTTCGCGGGGGATTGGTTCCGATTCACAACGGCCTTTCGCCATGGTCATCGTGGGAGGTCTAATTGGTGCCCTGCTCTTGAGCGTCTTCTTGCTACCGACTTTGTATGTGTGGTGGGCGAAAGATGGTGACAAGCTGCCCGTACCGGAGGCCGATTTTGAAGAGTCCGTGTAGAAAAAATCAAAATTGCTCCTTCCGAGCAAAGGCAACCGGAATGGCGCCTTTCCTGCCGCGAAACGGCAAAGGGCATTTGAAAATTTGAGCAATTCGTAGCGGCCGTTCGCGATTATGGCCGTTGGCGGCCCGTTCGCCGCTCTCTTTGTATCTGCCTGCCAAGTACCACGTGCGTTTGGGTCGCGCGTGACGCCAGTCCTAAAAATAAGGGCAAAGACGACTTGCGAAGTCGGACATGCGGCAATGTGACGAACATCACGCGCATTCGCCCCTGGCAGGCCCTACCATTTTCCTATAACCATTTGACTCGCCCTGGAGAGCCTCTATGAAACGTTTTACCTCGATTGTCGACGGCAATGAAGCCGCCGCCGCAGTTGCTTATCGCCTGAGCGAAGTGATCGCCATCTATCCAATTACGCCGTCGTCCCCCATGGGCGAGTGGTCAGATCAGTGGAACTCAGAGAAAAAGAAGAACATCTGGGGTGCTATCCCTGATGTGATTGAGATGCAGAGCGAGGGCGGAGCAGCCGGTGCGTTGCACGGTGCGTTGCAGGCAGGAGCATTGGGAACGACGTTTACGGCCTCGCAGGGCCTGCTACTGATGATCCCCAATATGTACAAGATTGCGGGAGAGTTGACGGCTGCTGTGATTCACGTCGCAGCACGTACGGTCGCTACTCACGCACTCTCGATTTTTGGCGACCATAGCGATGTGATGGCCGCTCGGGCCACTGGTTTCGCCTTTCTATCTTCCAACTCTGTGCAGGAGGCTAGCGATCTGGCTTGCATCGCACACGCCGCGACGTTGGAGGCGCGCGTTCCTTTCTTGCATTTCTTTGATGGCTTCCGTACATCGCACGAAGTCAATATGATTGCACCGTTAAATGACGACGATCTACGCGCGGTCATTGAGGAAAAGTTTGTGCGCCAGCATCGCGAGCGAGCGTTGTCTCCAGACCGCCCCATCCTGCGCGGCACGGCACAAAATCCCGACGTATTTTTCCAGGCCCGTGAGTCGTGTAATCCGTTCTACCGCGCCTGCCCCACGATTGTTCAGGATGTAATGGATCGATTCGCCAAGCGGACCGGGCGCCAATACCGTCTGTTTGAATACTACGGCCCGGCCGATGCCGAACGCCTGGTGATCCTGATGGGATCTGGAGCCGGAGCAGCGGAAGAGGCGGTGGATGTTCTGCAGAAGTCCGGTGAGAAGGTGGGCCTTTTGAAGGTAAGGTTGTTCCGTCCGTTTGCGGCGGAGGCATTTCTGAGCGCAATCCCGACCAGCGTGAAGTCGATCGCGGTGTTGGACCGCACCAAAGAACCCGGCAGCCTGGGTGAGCCGCTGTATCAAGATGTGCTCACCGCCTACATGGAACAACACACGGCGAACGGTACGACGAGCATTCCGCGCATCATCGGCGGACGTTATGGGCTCTCGTCGAAGGAATTTACCCCAGCGATGGTGAAAGCTGTTTCTGACGAACTGAAGAAATCGCAACCGAAGAATCATTTCACTGTGGGCATCCTGGATGACGTGACACACACCAGCCTGGAGTATGATCCGGACTTTTCGACCGAAGATCCACGGACGGTTCGAGCGTTGTTCTACGGGTTGGGCTCCGACGGCACCGTGGGTGCAAACAAGAACTCGATCAAGATCATCGGGAAGGGAACTGACAATTTCGCGCAGGGCTACTTCGTGTATGACTCGAAGAAAGCCGGAGCAATTACCGTATCGCACCTGCGTTTCGGAACAGAGCCGATTCGCTCAACCTACTTGATCACGAAAGCCAATTTTGTTGCTTGCCACCAGTTCCAGTTCCTGGATCGCATTGATGTGCTCGCGGCGGCAGAGCTGGGAGCGACCTTTTTAGTGAACGCACCGTTTGGTCCCGAGGAAATCTGGAATCACATTCCGCGGCAAGCGCAGGAAACCATTATCCGCAAGAAGTTGCACTTCTATGTGATCGATGGATATGCGGTGGCCCGGGGAGCAGGGATGGGCAGCCGCATCAATACCATCATGCAGACATGCTTCTTCGCGATTAGTGGTGTTTTGCCGCGAGAAGAAGCTATCAAGGCGATTAAGAAGGCCATTCAAGATACATACGGGAAGCGAGGAGACGCAGTGGTGCAGAAGAATTACGCCGCTGTGGACCAGGCACTCGCGCATCTCCACGAAGTGAAGGTTCCCGACAAGGTGACCGCTGGATTTGACATGCTGCCAGCGGTTTCGCCGCAAGCGCCACAGTTTGTACGCAACGTTCTGGGCACGATTATTACCGGAAACGGAGATAGTTTGCCGGTAAGTGCGATGCCCGTGGATGGAACTTTTCCAACGGGCACGGCCATGTGGGAAAAGCGGAACATTGCGAAGGAAATTCCCGTTTGGGACGAGGCAATTTGTATCCAGTGCGGCAAGTGCGTGCTAGTGTGTCCGCACGCCGTAATTCGCGCGAAGGTGTACGACTCTTCCTTGCTCAAAAATGCGCCCGAAACTTTTAAGTCCTCCAAACCACGCTGGCGTGAGCTGGAGACGTTGAAGTACTCCCTGCAAGTGGCGCCCGAGGATTGCACCGGATGCAAACTCTGCGTAGAGATCTGCCCCGTAAAGAGCAAGACCGAAGTAAAACACAAAGCCCTGAACATGGCTTCACAAGATGCGTTGCGTGAACCCGAAATGGCGAACTGGGATTTCTTCCTGGCTCTGCCGGAACTGGATCGCAACAAACTATCTCATGCGCAAGTAAAAGATTCGCAGTTGCTGGAACCGCTGTTCGAATTCTCGGGCGCTTGTTCAGGTTGTGGTGAAACACCATATATCAAGTTGCTGACGCAAATGTTCGGTGACCGCTTGATGATCGCGAATGCCACCGGATGTTCCTCGATCTATGGCGGCAATTTGCCCACGACTCCCTACACTCTAAACAAGGATGGGCGGGGGCCAACGTGGTCGAATTCGCTATTCGAAGATAATGCTGAATTTGGATTGGGCATGCGGCTTGCCGTTGATCAGCAGAACCAATACGCGCGCGAATTGCTCACTCGCTGTAATGGCTCGCTGGGCGATGAGCTTGTGAAAAGCCTTTTGGAAGCCGATCAGAGCAAGGAAGCAGGCATCCAAGAGCAGAGAAAGCGCGTGCTCGAACTCAAGAAGAAGCTGCTTGGGCTCGATTTTCCGGATGCCTTAGCCTTGCTGCATGTGGCCGACACGCTGGTGAAAAGGAGCGTTTGGCTACTGGGAGGCGACGGTTGGGCTTACGACATCGGCTTCGGTGGGCTGGACCACGTCTTGGGTTCGGGACGCAATGTGAACGTGCTGGTTCTGGACACGGAGGTTTACTCTAACACCGGGGGCCAGATGTCCAAGGCCACACCCCGAGGCGCGGTTGCAAAATTCGCGACGGGCGGAAAGCACACAGCGAAGAAAGACCTGGCCATGGAAGCTGTCAGCTACGGATATGTGTACGTAGCACGAGTAGCGATGGGAGGCAGCGACACACACACGCTGAAGGCGTTTGCGGAGGCTGAAGCGCATGATGGTCCATCGTTGATCATTGCTTACAGCCATTGCATCGCACACGGCTACGACATGTCGATGGGTATGGAGCAACAGAAGAAGGCTGTGCTCTCAGGGTATTGGCCATTGATGCGCTACAATCCGGCTCTGCGCGCCGAGGGCAAGAACCCGTTTCAACTGGATTCGAAAGCTCCGAGCATTCCGTTGAAGGATTACGCCTATCAAGAGGCGCGCTACACGATGCTGGTTCGCAGCGACCCTGCGGCCGCGCGCGAACTGCTGACCATCGCCCAGGACGATGTGGAACGCCAGTGGAGGGTCTATACAAACCGGGCCGCCATGGCAGGCCGGGCTGATTCTCCGCACATCGCTCCTCCAGAAAAAGAGAGTAGTGCCGAAACCGTGAAGAAAACAGGAGAAGAAGAATGAGCGACCTGTCCACAAGATATCTCGGTCTGAACCTGAAATCGCCTTTGCTGGCCTCGGCATCGCCTCTTTGCGAATCCGTCGATAACATCCGCCGGCTAGAAGACCACGGACTAGCCGCAGTGGTGCTACCTTCTCTTTTTGAGGAGCAGCTTGAACTGGAAAGCGATAGTGTGGATCACGATCTGATGCGAGGTGCAGATAGCTTCCCGGAATCCGCCAGTTTCTTTCCTGACTTGCAGACGTACAATCTGGGGCCAGACGGTTACCTGGAGCTGATCCGGCAAGCCAAAGAAGCAGTTCAGATTCCGATCATCGCCAGCATTAACGGCATCTCCGGGGGAGGCTGGCTACAATATGCTCGGTTGATGGAGGAAGCTGGAGCTGATGCGATTGAACTGAATATTTATTCCATTGCAACGGATCCACTGGTCAGTGGTTCCGAAATTGAGAAAAACTACATCGATCTCGTAAGACAAGTGAAGAAAAGCGTTCGCATTCCTCTGGCTGTGAAGCTTTCGCCATTTTTTAGCGCCCCAGCGAACATGGGTGTGCGATTTGACGAAGCTCACGCGGACGGCATTGTGCTCTTCAATCGCTTCTATCAGCCGGATTTCGATATCGAACAACTGGAAGTCTCTCCGAGTCTCAATCTCAGCCGGCCCGAAGAGCTTCTGCTCCGGCTGCACTGGACGGCAATTCTCTTTGGACATGTAAAAGCCGACCTGGGCATTACTGGTGGAGTCCACACTTCGCGCGACGTTATTAAGAGCATCCTGGCAGGTGCAAAGGTAACATTCATGACCTCGGCCCTGTTGCGCAACGGGGTGCACCATGCTGCTTACGTATTGAAGGAGCTAAACCGCTGGCTGGACGAACATGAATACGTCTCCGTACTGCAGATGTGCGGGAGCATGAGCCACGGCTCCGTGCCGAATCCCACGGCATTCGAGCGGGGAAACTATATGAAGGTGCTGAGCTCGTACACATTGCGCGCCAATGTGTTCAATGACTGAAGGTGGCACCGAAGGTATTGGTTTCTGACAAGTGTCTCCTTCAATCGAAAGATCGCCTGACAGGTAACGGCGAGAGTATCTTATCCCCGAGGGTGTGGGCTGCGATTACGAGTCGTTCTACTAGAGGCAGGTACTGCTCCGAAGCATAGTCAGCAGCTTGCGGAATGGACTGCTTCAAGATGCACCGCATTTGCTCAACCGAAGCGGCACGAGCTTCCTCATCGCTGGCTTCATACCCGTAGCCAAGCCGCACCTCTGGCAAATCTGATCCGCAACATGTACCAGAACAGTGGTTTGGTTCAGAGGTTCTTGTTTGTCTGGATGATGATGCCGCTCAATCACCTCGGCAATCTCCAAGGGTAGCTTCCATAGTTCCGCCAGAATGCGGCCGCTCTCCGCATAGGTAAATCCAAGGTCACGTTGCTCCACATCTTCGAGAGGAATTGCTTCCCTGGAAGCTTCTTCTATAATTTTCCCGAAATCCGTCGGGAACAGGAGAGCGTTCACCAGTAATCCAATGTCATGCAGCAATCCGCAAAGGTAAACTTGCTCGTGATTCCCCACTCCAAGCTCCTGGCCAAGTTGAGAGGAAACCATGGCTGTCCCAAGGGCGCGCCCCCAGAGATCTTCCTTTCTGATTCGATTGCTTGCGTTCACAAAAAGCAGAGGCAAAACAGGCCAAGTCGCGAATTCGCCAAAGCCCCAAGGCAAAGACAGCTTCGCGCACGGTGGCGACATCACCCCGTTGCCGGAACAGGACTGAATTGGCCAGACGTAGGCAATGGGCTGATGAGGGACTTGTCATAGGATATTTCCTCAACCACCTTGTCCACATCGATTTTGATAGCCTCAATGCTTAAAGCATCCGTGAGAGTGCGCAGTATCGAGGGAATTGCCGGGAGGTTCCCTAACAGTCTGATACACCGGGTCAAAATATCGTAGCTAACGAGATGCACTCGCCTCCTCTGCCGGCGACATTCCAGGCCAAATTCTCAGTTATTCTCCCGGCGCCGGTTCTGACGCCAGGAGTTATGAAGCAAATGGAGCAAGAGGAGTACCAGCCTAAGTCGACTAAAACATGAATGACTGGTTCATGGGGTGTTCCAAACTCAAACACGGTCTCGCTTCGCTCCACTTCCGGAACCGAAACAGGAAGGCCCGCTGCCGAATCTCAAGGGAGCTTTGTCCCTTGGTAGTCAGCCTGATTTCTTTGGGAGTTTTGGTTGGGATTCGGAAAAGACCTGTTCAGCTAAGTGAAACGCGCTGTTGGCCGCTGGTACACCGCAGTAAATGGCAGTTTGCAAAAGAACTTCTTTGATCTGGTTGCGGCTCACTCCAATGTTCCATGCCGCGCGCAGGTGTAATTTCAGCTCTTCGGAACGGTTTAGCGCAACCATCATGGCGATTGTGATGAGGCTGCGCGTCTTCTTATCAAGCTCGGCGCGCGTCCAGATTTCGCCCCATGCGTAGCGTGTGATCAGATCCTGGAACTCAGCGTTAAATTCGTTTTGTCGTGCCACGGCCTCATCTACATGGGCGTCCCCCAACACCGCACGGCGGGTCTTCATTCCTTCTTCACGGCGCTTTTTTTCATCCATTATGGACTCCCTCAAGCCTGCAAGAATTCCAGGACGGTACGATTGAACTCGTCGCGCGCCTCAATATTGGATAAGTGAGCAGCAGCGACTTCCGCATAGCGAGCACCCGGAATGCGCCCGGCCAGAAATTGGCCATCGGCAGGAGTGGCGCCAGGATCATACGATCCTGCCAGCACAAGCGCGGGAACCTGTACTTCGATGAGGGTTTCGCTTAGGTCCGCGTCACGGACGGCGACACAGTTCGCGATATATCCTTCCGGGTTGGCAGACTCCAGCATTTCCAGTGCGACGCTTGTCTCCGCTGGATGCGACGCACGATACGCAGGGGTCAGCCAGCGCTCGATTACTGTGGAAGCCACGACCTTCATGCCGCCTTCTCGCACAGCGTTGATCCGCGCATTCCAGGTTTCTGGCGTGCCAAACCTGACGGCGGTATTGCAGAGAACGATTTTGTGAAATCGCTTGGGTGCATTAGCGCCCAGAAACATTCCGGTCATGCCGCCCATGGAGAGGCCGCAGAAGTGGACTCGGTCGAGTGCCAGCGCATCCAAAAGATGTACAACGTCCCAGCTCAACTGCGCAATGGAGTAAGGGCCGGGAGTAACGCTGGATTCACCGAAGCCCCGTGTATCGTATCGAAGCAAGCGAAAATGTTTGGAGAACCCAGTGATTTGCGGATCCCACATGCGCCAGGTAGTTCCAAGTGAATTGCAGAACAGTAGCGTCGGGGCGTTCTCGGTGCCACTCCACTCATAATGAATCTGCGCATCCTGTAATTTCGCCAGGGGCATTGCTACCTCATTTCCCATTTAACGGCGGCCGGATAAGTTGGCAGTGTCGCTTAGCACTCGGCTGGTGAATTCTTCGGCACTTCCCAGATAGTTCCGCACATCAAAGAGGCTCTCGAGGTCCGCCGGACTCAAGTGTCCGTGCCAACCGGACTCCTCGCGCAAAACGTCTTTCAAGTGGCGTTTTTCCGTGCGAGCCTTCTGGCATGCGGCTTCCACTAGCATGTGGGCAGGCATTTTACCCATGCGATCACCGAGAGCCATGCTGACGGCCTCGGCGAAGATGAGCCCTTGGGTGAGTTCCAGATTCTCTCGCATGCGATCCGGGTCGACTTCCAGGCCGGGCAACATTTCTGCAAGGTAATGCAGAGCGCCGCCAACGAGGCAGACGAGTTCTGGAAGCGTTTCCCATTCGGCGTGCCAACCGCCGAGCCCGCGCTCTTCTTCTTGCACAATGGCGCCAAGTAGTGTGCTCACGAGCCCCGGAACACGTTGCGCCGCGGCAAGAGTAACGGCGCAAGTGACGGGGTTGCGTTTGTGTGGCATTGTGGAAGAGCCACCGCGGCCTTTACCTGCAGGTTCGAACAGTTCCGCCACCTCAGTTTGCGTGTGCAGCGAAATATCTCGAGCGATCTTTCCAAGTGTTCCCATACATAAGCCAAGTGTGGTGGCCACTTCGACGATGCGGTCCCGATGAGAATGCCAGGGAGCGGGTGGCAACTGCAGATTGAGCTCGTGGGCAAGTGCTATTGCAACCTTCGGGCCGTTGCTCCCGAGCGCGGCCAGTGTGCCGACAGCACCGCCGAATTGCAGAGTGAGAACGCGCGGCCGAATTTCGGCCAGTCGGGCACGATGCCGGAGAATCGCATCCAGCCACCCGGCGACGACAAATCCAAACGTGGTGGGAAGTGCTTGTTGCATCCACGTTCGCGCCACCATAGGCGTGCGGCGATGCTTCTCTGCCAACCCGGCAAGTGTGCTGCTTAGACGTTCCAGATCCTGCCCAAACAATTCCAGTGCCCGGCGGAGTTGCAGCACCACTCCAGTGTCGATCGCATCCTGACTGGTGGCGCCCCAATGGACAAAGCGCGCTGCGTCCTTATCTTGTGTGGCCACGACCTCTGTCAGTATCCTGACAATAGGAATCGCCAAGTTGCCCGCCCATGCTGCTTCCTGAGCAATATGATTCAGATCGAAATGTTCTACACGGCACTTTGCGGAGATTGCTCGAGCATTAACTTCCGGAATAATTCCGGCGTTGGCCTCAGCACGAGCCAAAGCTGCTTCGAAATGCAAAATGGCTTGCACGCGCTCCGCATCAGAAAACACTTGATCCAACGCGGTGCTTCGGAATAATGGGTCCAGAATGCTCAAAGAAGGTCTCCGGCAATGGGGCAATTCATACGCGCTCCAGGATTACGGCGATGCCCTGGCCCACACCGATGCACATGGTACACAAGGCGTACTGGCCGTGGGTGCGCCGCAACTGGTAGACGGCGGTAGTCACGAGCCGCGCACCACTTGCCCCAAGGGGATGGCCAATGGCGATAGCGCCACCATTGGGATTGACATGCGCTGCGTCATCGGAAACGCCCAGTTCGCGGAGTACCGCCAGACCTTGCGAAGCGAATGCTTCGTTGAGTTCAATCACATTCATTTGGCCGATATCGAGCTTCGCCTTGGCCAGAACCTCACGTGTTGCGGGAACTGGCCCCATACCCATGATGCGAGGCGCAACACCTGCGGCTGCGGCGACGACGATTCGCGCCTTTGGGGTCAGCCCAAATTTCTTCGCGGCATCTTCGGAAGCAATCAACAACCCGCAGGAACCATCATTCACACCGGACGCATTGCCGGCGGTGACCGTTCCTTCCAGCTTCACAATACCTTTTAATTTGGCGAGAGCTTCCATCGTAGTATCCGGACGGGGATGTTCATCCGTTGTGACCAACACTGGCTCACCCTTTTTCTGCGGTATCGGCACACCAACGATTTCTTCCGCCAGCCGCCCAGCCTTCATCGCTGCGGCCGTGCGCTGTTGGCTTCGAAACGCAAATGCATCCTGATCCGCGCGCGATACCTTGTATTCTTCGGCCACGATTTCTGCGGTTTCCGGCATGGAGTCCGCGCCGTACTTTGCCTTTATGGACGGATTCACAAAGCGCCAGCCAATGGTTGTGTCTTCTATTTTCATGGTGCGAGAAAAAGCGGCGTCTGCTTTGCCCATGACAAACGGGGCGCGCGACATGCTTTCCACGCCACCAGCGATTACGAGGTCCAATTCACCGCTCTTGATCGCCCGCGATGCCACGGCCACCGCATCCATGCTTGATCCGCATAGACGGTTGACGGTTGAACCAGGAATTTCTTTGGGAAGGCCGGCTAAAAGAAGAGCCATGCGTCCCACATTTCGATTATCTTCGCCGGCTTGATTCGCACAGCCGAAGATAACATCGTCTAGCGCGTTCCAGTCGACTTTTGGATTGCGTTCCAAGAGTGCCTTGATGGGCACGGCAGCCAGATCATCGGCTCTTACCGCGGCGAGCGCACCACCGTAGCGGCCGATGGGCGTGCGAATAGCGTCACAAATGTAAGCAGTAGTCATAGAATGATTTCGTTCCCCCGGTGACAGTCTACCGTAAACGTACACTGTAAAAGCAAATGCGAGTGCCTTGTGATGGAAGAGTGGGTTAGACTCGGCAGAGCAGGATAGGCAAGAGGTGACCACACAGGGAAATGCTGGTTCATCGAAAAGAAATTTTGATCGAATGGGGGGACTGCGACCCCTTTGGAATTGTCTTCTTCCCGCGCTATTTTGAATATTTTGATGGATGCACCAATGCGCTATTTCATCGAGCGCTGGGATTTTCGAAGGCTGAAATGCTCAAACGATTCGAGATCGCCGGAATTCCTCTGGTGCAGGCAAGCTGCAATTTCTTTGTTCCTTCGTCGTATGGCGATGTGGTTAGCGTGGAATCCAGTGTTACAAATTGGGGCGCGAGCAGCTTTACTGTCCAACACAAGCTATTCCGGGGCGAAACCATTGCGGTCGAGGGCCTGGAAAAGCGCGTCTGGACGGTCCGCGTACCTGGCGATCCATCGAAAGCGAAGAGCCATCCCATTCCCAAGGAAATCATCGAGAAATTCCAATAGCACTGGCCGTGGGGCGTGACATAAGACGGAAATGCAACCCCTGGCTTAGTCGGTGCGCCGACGATTCTCTTCAGCGAAAACAACCCCAAAACACACCCTCAACAACCGAGAGTGAGGCACTCAGAATCGTTGATGTAGTTTTCGTCTGTGCCAGCCGCCGAAGTGTGGGGGCACCACTCGGGGGGAGAGTAAGAGTCCCGGCGGGTGAAGGCGACATTCCAATAAGAGACGCGGGGCAAAAGGGGTTCCGAAATGGTGAAAGCATCCGAGTTGAAAAGGAACCGTGGGGCATTGGGTCAGAGGATCAGCAATGCGAATTGGCAATCGGGTGGGCAGGTGTCTACGGGAGATAGAGAAACGAGCACTGATTGCGCGTCGAAGCGTCGAGTTTGAGTATGGAAAAAGGTGTACCGAAAGAGACTGAAATGAAAAGTCTCGTGGTACGCGAGTTGCTAGGAACTAAAAGGCTAGAGCGCGCGGAAAGAGCTTTCGCTAACGGAAGGGTGCGGCAAGGTTAGAAATTGCTCCAGGCGCGAGACTTGGAAGGCGGGGTTGCGAAGCCGTAGAACACCAATCTAGAGGTACGTCAGAGGGAAGAGGGCGAACAGAGAATGTCTCGCATCCGAGTGCTGGTTGTTGACGATTCCGTGGTAGTCCGGAAGGTCCTTTGTGAAGCTCTAACAGCGGATTCCACTATAGAAGTAGCGGGGACGGCAGCAGATAGAGCTATTGCGCTCTCTAAGATACCGATCATCAGTCCGGACCTGATCACACTCGATGTAGAAATGCCCGGGATCTCTGGGCTTGAGACCCTGGTGGAAATTCGAAAGCGACCCGAAGTTGCCAGTGATCATGTTTAGCACGCTGACCGAGCGCGGAGCTTCCATCGCACTGGACGCTTTGGCGCTGGAGGCTAGCGACTATGTAGCGAAACCATCCAACACCGGGAGTCTGGTACAAACACGCCTTCGCATTCAGCAGGAATTGGTACCCAAAGTGAAAGGGCTTTGCCCGAAAGCGTTTCTGCCTGTTGCTATGCCCTACTCTCGCAACAGTCGCACGAGCGGAGACCAAGAGTGACAACACGGCAGGGCCTCACCGTAGCGCTGGAATCGACATTGTGGCAGTCGGTACATCCACTGGGGGACCCAATGCTCTGGCCGCGGTTCTGCCGTCCCTTCCAAAAACCTTCCCTGTTCCCATTGTTATTGTTCAGCACATGCCGCCGTTGTTTACCCGGCTATTGGCGGAGCGACTCAATAAGCAATCTGCGATTCAAATTCAGGAGGGGGAAGACGGTGCGGTTCTGAGACCAGGAGAGGCATGGATTGCTCCCGGTGATTTTCATATGACGGTGGTTCGGTCGGATAACGTGATGAAACTCGCGCTTCAAAAGGATCCTCCGGAGATTTCCTGCCGGCCAGCCGTCGACGTGCTCTTTCGGTCTGTGGCTCGCGCTTACGGTGACAGCACATTCGGCGTGGTTCTGACAGGCATGGGATCCGACGGCGTCAGGGGCTCGCCGAACATAAAGGATTCCGGCGGCCAAATAATTGTGCAGGATGAGGCCAGCTCGTCGTTTGGGGCATGCCCGGACAGGTCCTATAAAAGGGGATGTCAAGAGAAACATCTCTCCTTCGGGTTGCCGCCGGTCTTTTTTCTCGGCATTCAGCCCTACTGATTGAACGTGCACTCTCGATCCGTGAGTGGTCTTCCTCAGGCGTAGGGTCCTGTTTCGTGTCCATGTGTGAAGCTGTGGAACGATTCCTGTTCGCTGTGGTTCCATATCCTTGTTGCGGCGCCATTCGTTGTCTGAAACTTCAAGCCTAACGGTTATCCACTCGATGAGTGGCAACGCATGGTCCTATTGGAGACTCTTGGCCTATGGCTTTCTTCGATTGTCCGAGAGGGCATAGGGTGGCTTCGGAGACTCGCGTGTTTTAAGCACGGGCCTGACTTGTCCGGTTGATACTTCCCCTCGAATCGAGCGTCTCAAGAAGCCGATGGCCACCGCCAGGAATGGTTACCAGGGATGGAACGGACTCTCTGCCAGAGACGCTCAAGCTGCTTGTGGTTTCAGATAGTTGGCGTCGAAACGTACCTCCTTCTTCCACACGATCAGCGTGATCGCGGCAATCTTCCTCGCTAAGGTCAGGCGTGCCATCGTGGGCTTCCTCCCCTTGGCCAACAAAGCCTCGTAGAAAATCTTTAGCGGTCCAGCTGCATTGCTGGCTCTCATCGCCGCACCCTTGAAAATATCTTTGAGATCGTGGTTGTGGTCCTTATTTAGACCACGAACCGTCACGGGTTTCTTGCAACGTTGCAGCTGCCCTTCCACAGCGTGGTATTGTGCGCTGTCATGCGTTTCTAATCCCAGACCGCTGTAGGTCCACAGTTGTCGTTTGGTGCGGAACCGATGCGGCGTTTGCATCAGCGCCATCAAAAGGGCTCCTCGAATCGGACCGATCCCCGGAATCTGGCGCAACAGTTTCCACGCCTTGTGCTTCTTGGCTTCAAGCAACAGATCCCGCCGTACCTCCAGCCGCAGGAGCCGCAAGATATCAAGTTGCTGGTAGTAGTGTTCAGCTCGTCGCCGGACGCCGGCTTCGCTAATCTTGCCGAGCCATTCCGCACGGTGACGGGGTGCATAGACTTCATTGCCGGCGCAGGGAATGGCCCAACTGCGATACAACGCCTTGAGCCGATTCATCACTCGCGTGTGGAAGAGACTCTCGATCGAAATAGGAATGGGAGTCAAAGGCTCGTGAATGGCTATTCGACCACCACGGTCTTCACATCCACTGCGGATTTTGAAACCTTGGGGAAAAAAAGCGAGAGGATTGGAGTAATCAATGTTCGTTTTTTGTTCGCCTTTCAGGTATGCTTGGAGCGATTGGAATTCGGCGCTAAACCGACCTGGCAGCGGAAGCTTAGGTTATGTCCAACCCGGCAAGCAGCGAAGGATTGAAAATAGCTCGACTGCTTATGGTGCTTAGCAGCATCTCGCCACTGTTTGTCCTGTGGGCGATCAGGGGCAGCAAGCTCGTTCCGGACTCGTACCTGCTCAGCCTTTGCACTCTGATGGTAATCCTCCCGAATTTCTTTCTCTGGATGAGGATCGAGGCTACCAAGAAGCATCAGGTTAAGAGCGAGTTGGTCGTGGGTTCAGCAGAAGATCATCGCGATCATCTTCTCGTTTATCTGTTTGCAATGCTGCTGCCTTTTTATCCAATAGACACAGGCACATGGAGAGATTTTGCTGCGTTGATTGCCGCACTAGGCTTTGTCGTCTTTCTGTTCTGGCATCTCAATCTGCACTATATGAATTTGCTTTTTGCGATTGCGGGGTACCGCGTCTTCACAATTCTCCCTCCAAACGACAAGAATCCATTTAGTGGCCGGGTAAGTCTTGTTCTGATAACTCCCCGGACAAGTGTGCTGCCAGGAGAAGGCATCATCGCATATCGCTTGAGTGACACCGTCTTTTTTGAGGTCAAAGAATGCTAGCTCAATGCGACGTTAGCGCTGCTAAGGTAGTGGAGTTCGGCGTTGGACTCGACGAACGCGGAGGTCAGCGGTATGTGTTGGTTCCTATCGACTCTGACATCCAGACGGCCCTGCGAGAAATGGTCATTGTGACGCGGGATGAACTGAAGGCGGCTGGCGATGCTGCCACTTACGATCCTGGCGAGAAGTACGCGAGTCTAGAGAACCTCCGTTTGTCTCTGGATAGCGAATTGGCCTCACACATCATGAAGATTCATCAAGCAAAGAATCTACCCATTGAGCCGGAAGCCCTATCCGATCCGGTAAATGTCTTCTGCTACTTTGCGCCTATGCGCGATAATAAAGGACGTCGGCTGACAGCAATCCGGCGAGCGACTTCGTTTAAGGGAGTTCTCAAGAGCCGCCTGCTCCAATTCACCACGGATGCGCTGAAGATCGTTCCAGACAAGATATTTAAACTCGACCGCGATTTCGACCTGATGATTGACGACACTGGCGTTCAAATCTTGAGATCTGCTGGATTTGAGTTCATTGGGGCGCTTGAGGGAGCGGTGCTCGGTGCTGTGCCGAAGAACATAAAGGCCATCAGAGCTGACCTGCAATTCATAGACTTCGGTCCGATCGAATCTTACGCACAGCAACACCCTCGCGCGGCCCGCTACCTTGCCTCCATTCGAACTCAACAAGAGACCAAGAACGTCGACAAGACAAACCTGAAGAACTTGTGCCAACGCACCGGGGTAAAAGTCAGGGAAGTAAAAGGGAAGTTCGTAATAGATCAAAGTTCAATTATGGATTTTCTGGGCGTGCTTGACCGTAGACTGTACGAGGTCGAACTCGTTAAAGGGCAGCCCGAATCCTTTCGGGCGGTAAGCCGCAGCAAGATCAGTAATGCAACTGGTGTACCAGATTCTCCACAATTCACGTACTTGTAGATGCGGAAACGAAATCTGCCATCCTGGTTCTTTCCTCGAATCGTGAGGGTACTCTGACCGAATTTCGTTGCCACTTTGTTGAATTGGACAATGGCGGAGAGGGTGGGATTAGACCCAAGTGAGGAAGCGTGAGGAATGGTTATAAGCGTGCGTAACTGTTGCGAAATCTATAGCTTGCAGACAGGCGTTTCGGATTTACCGCATCTTGTTGCGGGAAAGGGACTTTTGTGGGGTTAAATCCCCTCCCGGCAGTACACATCTACTAATGAAAACAAACTATTTAACGACTTGTTATAAGGCCTCTACCTCCCTATGGAACGCGAACCACATGACAGGAGGGTAGAGGCGAGGTTCAGTCTGACTATTGGATGATCTTCTTCAGAGTCATACCCGCCAAAGCCAGCAATCCCGTGGAGAGCATTAGAACGGATGGTTCTGGAACAGCCGACGTTCCTTGCACAGTTACTGATCCGCCCGTCTGTGTAGTATTGATGATTGCGCCGGTTGAATCCTGCAGAATCAGATTGGCATCGTTGACGATCGTGAGACTGCTCGTCCCTGGCGCGATGGCTGTGAAGTCAAATACCACAAGAGTTCCGCTGCCTGTTACGCCGGGAATCATTCCCTCCAGCGTGTCTGCGTTGAAGGTTATCGCTCCGGCTGTATTGTCGATAACGCCGGGGAGGAAAAGCGTAGACCCTCCAGTGGATAGGAACACACCTTCCAGGACATTCGATGACGCCATCGAACATAAAAACGAATATCGCTCTTGGCACAGTGGTCCAGATGGCAGGGGATGGTCGATCCTGCCTCACCGAATTGGATTGGAATTAATCTGCCGACTGATATGGTGCTGGAAGGATATCTCGTTTTCGAGGACTTTTTGCCCGTGAAGGAGTATTTCGAGGCGCTTTATGAGCCTGAAACACTAGAGCCAAAGACTGTCCTCGATTAGCAGGCCGAGATGGGTGTTTGTTACAGATGGCGAATTGGGAGTCGAATATGCGTTAAGACGGGAGATCGAAGTTAGTGTGCGCCTGCCGTCGAACGCGCCGCTCTTTGACGATTGGGGCGCACCTGACGATGACCCCTTGTTAAACACTTTCTAGTGTATAATCCCGGGCACTTGAGCGCATTTTGTCCGCGCCACTACTCTGTGGAAACTCTTATGCGACCAGCTACCGAGACGGATCGACTCCGTCGAAATCAAATCGCAGAGCTCGCAAGCGATTCAACAAATTACACTCCCTCCAGCGACGGCAAGTTAATCGTTCTCACTGCACCCTTGACGGAAACGATTGACCACGCCGGTTACTTCATCCAGATGGCATTGGCCTCCCTGCCCAAATGGCTCGAGTTTGTTCTGAATAAGAGGTATCCCAACTGGCGCGAGGTTGAACGAAACGAAGACGGCTCCGCAAGATACATGCCTGCCGGAGTGCGCGTGCTGGAAAAGTCCCTGCTACGCGAATACGCTGCGGACGAGGTAGTGGCCTGCTTTCCCGACGATCTGGATAAATTCATCGGGCCCAAGACTCGCGTTGTGGCCGTTTCCACACACAACCCTCTGGGCGTCACGTTTGCCGCAGGCGTTTACACCTCGATTTACGGCTCCTCAAAGGAGCCCCTCAATTCGATTTACACCCGGGTAATGTTTGACAAGATTCGGTCCAGCCCGTACCGCAAGAATTTTCAGGTGGTTGTGGGCGGGTCAGGCGGCTGGCAGATCACGCAAACCAACACCTACGAGGAACTGGGCGTTGACTGCGTTGCGGAAGGTCGCAGCGAATCCGCTGACACTCTTCGGCTGTTCCAGAAGGCGATTGTGGGAGAAACGCTGCCGCGAAAAATCAATTTGGTGCATCCGACCTCACGCGACGCTATCCTCTTCCCCGACAAGCGTACTACGTTCGGCGTGGTGGAAATGACGACCGGATGCGGTCGCCGGTGTCAGTTCTGCGTGCCGGACTTGAATCCGCAGATTGACATGCCCAAGGCCCGCATCTTGGACGCGGTGCGTGCCAACGTGCGGCAAGGCAACAAAGTGATCTCCCTGGCCACCGAGGACATGTTTATCTGGGGCCAGGTCCACACGGACACTCCGTTCTTCTTTCCTAACCGCGAAGCGCTGGTGAATCTCTACACCGAAATCGTCAATACGCCGGGCGTAGAACATCATTTGCTCAGCCACTGTACCATGGCCCCTTTCGTCGTGGATCCGGAATTGATCCGCCAACTCTCGGAAGTTCTGCTCCCGAAGAGTCCCATGCATCTGCCGCTACTCAGTTCTCATCCGCAAAAGAAGGCCTTGATCCCTTTGATCGGGCTTGAAACAGGCTCCGTACGCATGGCCCGGCAGATCATGCCCAGTAAGGGCGTTCCATTTTCCATTGACGACTGGCCCAGCGTCGTTCTGGAAAGCTTGCGGGTGGCCAACCAGAACAACTGGTTCCCTATGATGACGCTGATGGTCGGCAATCCGGGCGAAACCGATCAGGACGTTCAGGAAACGCTCGATCTCGTCTATGAGATGGAGCGCCGTGGCCTATTTGCATTTCTGATCCCTTCGATTTTCACTCCGCTGCACGACACGCGCATGGAGCATCAAACAGGCGTCACTCACACTCGCCAGCTAAGTCCCCTCCAATGGCAGCTCCTGATGAAGTGTTGGAAGCACAACTTGCGCCCTGGCCAGTACAGTTGGTGGGGTCCGATCGCTTGGAGGGTAGGATCCTTGTTCATGTGGCTCTACCGTCTCCACAAATTGAACGGGCCCAATTTCACTTGGCCGCTGATGATGTTCGCAGGTTTGGTACCGGAAAGAATCCTTCAGGGCATGGGCAAGATTTATGTCGGTAAGCCAGTGGTGTCCAAGAGCCGCCGCGAACTGGTTGCATCCCTGCGGCCGAATCATCTGAAGCACCTCCGGGCCGATAACGGTGACATGCCAGAGAGTTCCGGCCATTGTGTGGAAGGCCATCCCGATCAGAGCCGGTTAGATTTTGAGACAGTGGCACGAACTCTCAAAGTCCTGTCGTAACACAGCCAGCTACTAACTGGCGGCGAGAACACGAAGCAGGAAGAATCTTCGCTGGAGTCGTGCGAGGATTCAAAATATCGCTCTAGACTGCGGCGATTTTCGGTGACTCGGTTTTCCAAATTGGGATTCACAACGATCCGGTTTTCGGACGAGCCCGTGGTCATCCAGATCTTGGCAGCGGGAGATCGCTTATGCCCTCGCCACAATTAAACCAGCCCTATACCGTTGTGACTGTTTCCTGTGGTCACTGCAAACAGGAGCAGGTCGTCCAGATTCTCGCTCGCACTGGATTTTGGTTGAGAGCACGTCAATCGGTGAAATGTTTGAAGTGCAGTCGTGAGTTTGAGGTGATGCTTCCTGACGCCATTATCGGCGGTCCATTTCTACCGCGTGACATCTCCTCATCATAATAAGCCGGGAGACCCACTTAGACAGTGCTGCAAAGACCCCATCGCCTGAAGTAACCAGTTCGTTATGCACATCCATATGGTGCCGTGATCTGGGTAAATCTCCCGCCGGCCGTCGAACGCGCCGTTCTTTAGCAATTGAGGCGGCACTGACGAGTTGTCTCATAAGGAGCTCGCCGCTTCACCTGTTTCGGCGGCACGTCCGCAGGCGCTTCCTGCAAGTCGATGCCGGATACCTGGTCAGTTTCCGGCAACGGCGGCGTTTAAAGAGGCATGTAGGAGTCGCTCTCGGCACGTTGAAATTTCTGTTTCAGGAGCCGCAGAATAGCTCCTCTGTTCGCCGTTATTGAGCAGCGGCCACCAAGTTGCCAGGAATGGTGCATCTCCGATTTGCCAACCCCTCGTCCATCGTCGAACTAGTCAAGCTTTGCTGGCAAAAGGAACGCTGCAGTCTATTTCCGTTCCGCCTTGGGGTTTTGACTTAATCGCTATCGTCCCCTTCACCAAATTGATTCGCTCGCGCATACTGATTAGTCCAAGCCCCTGGCGTTTCATTGCAGTTTCAGGATCAAAACCCACACCGGCATCGTGAACCGAGAGATGAATTTCGTTGGGTGTTCCTAACAATTGCACTTTGAACTCATCCGCTCTACTGTGCTTTAGGCCGTTACGTAAAGCCTCCTGAGCAATTCGGAAAAGGCAAACGGAAATATCCCTCGGCAACTGGCTGGGTAGGTCCTTCTCAACAAAATCTATCTTCACTTTGTGGTATGCGGCAAATTCCTTGCAGAGACTTCTCACGGCAGCCTTCAGGCCGAGTAACTCAAGTTTCGAGGAATGCAACTCATGGGATATTGCTTCAACATCCCTCACGATACACGAGACGCGTTTTTTTAACTTGTTTGTGCGCGTGCGAACACCCCCATGGGATTCGAGAGGTATTTTCCCGAGCTTCTCCAGCTCGATCGCTAATAACGTGAGCTGTTGACCGATATCGTCATGAAGATCCCTTGCAATTCGTGTGCGTTCTTCCTCCTGCGCTTCAATGAGCCGCCCTCCAACCATCGCCAGCGCCTCGCCCGCATTCTTGCGATCTGTAAGGTCAACGAAGCTTACTAGATTAGTCTCTCCGAGAGACGCAAAGTGAAACTCGATGTAGCGGTATGAACCGTCCTTGCAGCAAACCTTTGCTTCCATGGGTGCGATTTCCGAGCGGTTCTTAATAGCCTCTGTCACTCGCGCTTGCCATTCTTCTCTGACTGTTTCCCGGTACAAGTCATCAGGGTAGGCAAGAGACCACCATTCGGCAACACTAGGCATATCGTTCTTCGTGTAACCAAACAGAGCCGTGAATTTATCATTGGCGAGCTCGACCTTCTCCTCCGATCCGCGCGAAACCACCATGGCCACGGGAGACCTCTGCACGATCTGCCTGCTGCTCTCTTCGCTCGCTCGCAGCTTCTCCTCCACATGCTTGCGTTCGGTAATATCCGCGGTCATACCCACCAGTCGGACCAATTTCCCGGTCTTGTCAAATGTCGCGCGGCCACTCTCTTCCAGCCACAGCAGCGCGCCGTCTGGGCGAAACCTGCGATACTCCGTTCGATACTCCGGGTCTTTTGGCGTCAAAGAGCTTGCGAAGCTCCATAGCCTGGCTCGATCATCCGGGTGGACTAAACTAAAATAGTCCTTCGCGACGCCTTTTCGAGGGGAGTCGTTTAAGCCGAGAATGCCCGCGCATTCTGCGGATCGCACGACAGAGTCCGTCGCGGGGTCCCACTCCCAGGCATACATCCTGCCGACCTCGGCGGCCAAGCGCAGCCGCTCTTCGCTCTCGCGCAAGGCTCTCTGAGCGTGCAGAATGTCGGTGATATCGTGCGCCATCGCCCGGACGACAGGAACCTGGACTCCCTCGGTCCGTAGTGTGCTGGTGTACTTCCAAATGCGCGTTTCCCCGCTCTTGGTCCACAACTCTATCAATCCACTTGCCAGATTTCTGTCTCTTAAGGCAGTCAGATACGCATCGAGTTCCGCGTGAACATTCGGGCTTAGAAGTTCACGAAGGTTCCGGTTTACAAGTTCAATAGGCTCATAGCCTAGAGTCCGTGCAGCGGCGAGATTGACAGTCAATACGACGCCATCCAAGTCATGGGTACAGATCAAATCGAGGCTGTGCTCAACTAGGTCGCGGTAGAGCTCCCCATTCTCGCGCAATTCTGCCACTTCGATTTCCTCTCAAGTTACGGAATCATATTTTTGTGGATGCGGATGACTCTGATAACCATGGCACACCATGGTGGCGGCGAACAACGCTACGAGAGTCAAACAAGCAGTTCCTTCTATTCATGTGATCTCCTGTCACGGATTTCTTTTTTGACGTCGAAACTGGAAAGGATTTACGGTGAGTGTCCTATTTGCCCCAAACGCAGTGCGAGCATACACCGTCTCGCCCCTGCGATACTATGAAATCATCTTCAACAAGAGATCTCCGGACGCCCAACTCGGAGGCTAAGTTTTGATAACTTGCGAAACCGGGTGCGCCGTGAAGGCGCTGGTCCACAGCGGGGGTATACCCGCCCGGGAACTGGTTCGCTCCACCCGGTAGCAATCAGAGCAGCGGTGGAGGCAACGAGACTGCTGAAGCCTCTGGTGCAGAGGGCCGCTAAGGCGACTCGGCGAGCGTGTAGGCCGTTACGTGAGTGAACGCTAAGCAGGCCCCGAAAACAGTGAGGCAGGAGCCGACCCGCCCCGGTTCGTGGGAAGGCCGAAGCGGATGGAATTGTACGAGCGAACAAGTTCCATCCGACCTGCCGGGGTATTGGCGACGGCATGTAGGCAAAGTGGACCATGCGCAACACGGGAAGTCCCAGCGGTGATTGCAGTGTGGAACAACTGGCAACTCGCGAGAGACAGGCCAGGCCGTGTGGGATGGCGGAGGGGCTCGCAGGACCGATGAAGCCGATTAACTCCGGTGGAGGGAAGGGGCCTCTCACCGTCTGCGATCCATGATCTGGAAACAGTGGAAACGCGGAAAGGAGCGGTACGCGAAGCTGTGCCACCTCGGGATCCGTCGGGAGCTCGCCGCCCAAACGGCGGGTAGCCCACACGGCCCTTGGCGTCTGGCGAACAGTCCGGCCCTCGCTATCGCGCTTCCTATCGCTTACTTCGACTCTCTCGGTC
Organism: Candidatus Acidiferrales bacterium; assembly: GCA_963839315.1. Classification (GTDB taxonomy): domain Bacteria; phylum Acidobacteriota; class Terriglobia; order Acidiferrales; family UBA7541; genus Acidiferrum. Next base: position 11,558 of record CAWIUU010000024.1, on the reverse strand, counting down.
TTCCTCGGCTGTTCGATGGTCTTGCGTAACCCTCTGAACCGCCGTACGCGGACCCGCATCTACGGTGGTGTGGCAGGGGGCGGACGGGTGACCGTCCCCCTATGCCTATTGGGCTATTCATATTTCACGGCAAGACAGGCCTTAAGCATCTGATGGAACGACCTGCCACAGATAAATCAGCGCCGTATCGTCCCGAATGCGACCTGAAGACGAACGCCTTCCTTGTATCAACCACGGCTGTGACAGTAGCCTTCACGATTCTTCCGCCCGACAGTTTCACTTGCAGGTGGTCGCCGACTTTGTAGTCACTCGCCTAGATGGGCGTCTTTTTCGACGTACCCGAAGCTTTTTGCATCGTTCTATTCGCCCTGCCGAATTGGTTCGTACGACTTCAGAGACACTCTTTGAGGGAACGAATCTTGCAGGGCATGGATAGTGGCTGGTGACAGTAGGGCGCTATTTCTTAAAATCTGTTTCTCCTCGGAAGAAAACTGACGGTAACGGCCGGTTTCGATTTCGCGCTCGCGAGCAAACGGCGGCATCTCGCTCAATCTTTGCAATGCTTTTTGCATTTCCGGTCGAAGCTGCGCATCCGTTTGCGGGGTGGTCCGCTCCGTGGTGGAACGCTCCGGGATCGAACGTGCGGCTCGGTAGCTGCTCGGCGTCACGCTCATCCGGTCCACGGAGAGAACCGGCCTACGCAGCGCAACGACCGCGACGTTGCTGTTTGCGTAGTTGGCATAGGCTGCGCTTCCCGGTGCCGGGGGTCTCCAGGATCTTGCGGGTCCGTTCTGGTTGGGCTGGGGCCGTGCGTTAGGATCTGCCGGTGGAGGATTGTCGTTCCCGTTGTTCGGATCCGGATAGTACGGGTAAGAATAATAAGGGTCAGGCGCGTAATACCACGGGTTGTAGTAGTAGCCATACGGATATCCCCAACCCCAATACGGCCACCCGAAGCCAAATCCCCAACCCCAGCCCCATCCATAACCGTATCCTCGTCCCCAATATCCGCCCCGGCCATAGCCCCAGCCATAACCTCCGTGACTTCCGTAGTAGCCCCGTCCTCCGTAGTAGCCGCCACGATATCCAGCGTAGTAGTGTCCGCCACCACCGTACCCAGAGTGTCCCCCGCCGTACCCAGAGTGGCCTCCGGCGTAGAAACCTCCACCCCCGTGAAACCCTCCTCCGCCACCTCCATGAAATCCTCCGCCACCGCCGCCGTGGAATCCTCCTCCCCCTCCTCCGCCACCGTGACCTCCACGTTGGGCAAGCACCGGCTGCGACAACCAACCGAGCGCGATCATGGCGACGAGGACAAAAACTACTCGAAATAGAATGGCTTTTTTCATATCACTACCCTCGGTTACAGGTCCCTTCAATCCTTAGATGAAAAATGCTCTTCTAAGGGCTCCAAGGCGGCATTCTACACCCGTGAGATGGTTCCACCGTGATTACGAAGAGAGGTAGACTAAAATTCCCCCCTCTACGGAAACTCACCCCAAGAAGGTGTATATGACTTTCGGTATCTACGACTGCCCAATCTGCATCGACAGTTTTCTGCTGGACTGGCCACTAACCGTAAATCATGCCTACAACACCCGCGTTCAAGTGCGCTGTGTTGGCTGTAAACAGTCCATCGAAATGTTAGCTGTTCCGATTGAAATCATTCACAACTGCCCAGCGGACTATTGACCAAAATCTGAAATCGTAGCGATGTTACCACCTGACCCGAAGGCATCGCCTGAATCGAAATCCAAAAACCTATCATTGAGGATTCAAGTTCGGCGGAAACGCAACACAGAGTTTACGATTCTCGATGTTTCGAGGAAATGACATCGGTCAAATGCGTTTTCGTTGGTTGGGCGCAGCGGCCCCAGTGGCTGCCCCAGTGGCTTGACCCTGCCATTTCATTTTGGTATGACGGGCCTGCAAGTGGTCTCAAGGGCCATGACAACTCCCATTAGACAGGAAGTTGCTGTGGCCCTTTCATCAACCCGAGGCAGAGTCTGACTTCGGTTCCGGTTCTTCCCAGACCCACATAATCTTGGTGCTTTCAGATTCCTGCAAGTCCTTCGCAACGTCGCGCCAGATTTCAGCTTTAGATTTTGCCCATGGTGGCATCTTGTTAGCTGCCGCTTCCAAAATCTCGGCCACAAAATCATCCACACGCACCAACCGAGGCTTCTTTTCTTCTTGCATACTGCACGCCTGTACGTATTCTACGCCGACGCACGTATGGCTCAAATGGCGATATTTTCGACCCCTAATTCATGCTAAGTTCGCAGGAACAACCCTTCAGCCCTCGGGATGGAGGAAGCTATGCCTTATGCAAATGGCGAAACTCCTGAGGTGGGCGATTACGTCAAGAACGAATACGAGCAACCTGGCACGGTGACCAGAGTTCACACAGCACAGGGCGAACAGGAACGAGTCAGCATAAGATGGGATGACGGAGGGATTGACCTTCTCTTTGCTACTGCTGCCGAATTTTCGTTGATTTTCCGGAGGAATTCGTGAACCACAAAGGTGGTCTGCGAACTTTGGCTCTCTGACATCACGTCTATGAACGCCGGGAGGGTTGCCCCCAGATTTCAATTTGCGCCGGAAGGATACGACTTCACGCAGCCTGAAAATCGTCGGGGCGTGGTTTGTCGTGCCCTGACCAATCAAACAGAAACACCCTTCCTTGCTCAACTTTTATCTCTAAAGGACTCAAATCCTCTGGAAACCCTTCTCCAGGCATTCCTGATTGTTGGCTGACGACAATGGTATTTAGAAGTGGCCAGCCGCGCCGCTTACAGTAGTCGTGTATGAGTCCAAGGGCGCGATTGAGTCCGTGCCTAGCGATTCCGGTATAGCCTTCGACGGCCGCATAGCTCAGAATTTGTTGTGTCCGAGCCGCCAGCGCCAGCATGGGCCATAAAAGTACGGCTTGCTCGGCCTGGGTCATTCCTTCCATTTCCATTAAGCCCCCCAAACTTGGCTGGCGCAAGGGAGTTTGCCGTCTAATCAACCTCATCGATTGTTCGTACCACAATGACGTGAGGAGATTCGAGAGCGCCCGAGATTCTTACCTTCTTGCCCACATAGACTCTGAGCTGACTTGAATCCGCTAGCATGTAGGTCCGGATGCTGCCTTCTTCTGCAAGGAAAAACAGGTCACCGCTTTTCACAATCCTCCCCGTGATGGTCTTGATAGCACTCCGACCGGCTTGACCTTGACACCTAATTTCACTGTTTCCGGCCAGGGCGTCCGGTGCCATTGCTAGCCGCAGGAGGATGAATGCGAGACCGACATAATCTTTCCGCATTCTCGCACCTCAATTCATGGACTGAGGGCGAACTCTATCTAAGAACGGGGAGCAAACTACATGCCACTCTCGAAGAACCTAACTGACTGAAAGGACGACGCCTAGGCAGCCGCCGACAGGAATTGCGGGTAATCTTTTCGGGTTCCGGAAATTCTGCACCGTACAGCAATTTAATGTAAGTTGGGCAGGTTAGGTGAGTAAGAAAGACAGGCCATACGTTCATCACGGGCGTGTGGCCTTCAACGTTTCAATCCGCGTCTCTCTGAGCTACGAGCAACGCGGAGCCATTGAGGCATCCCATCCGGTATTAGTACTCTGCAATGAAGAATGTACCAATCCCTTTGAAAATAATTCCAAAGATCAGCGTAGGCAGACCCCGCGGTCGGTTGTAGAACCAGATGCAACTTCAAGAATCCAGGAAGGATAGGATTTGTCGGGAAGTGGGTGTTTATTTGCGCTATCCGAGGAAAAACCCCGCATTCTAGGAGACAACAATGATAGCAGCATCGTTAGACATCTTTAGGAAACTGCCTGATGGAGAACCGATGTGGATCAAAGCTGTCGAAGGTTTCGATGAGGCCAAGCGCGAGGTATCTGAACTGGCCAAGTTGTCGCCGGGTGATTATTTTATTTTCAACACCAGAACTGGCCGAGTGATCGCTGAGAATCTTCGTGCCGCCAAGGTGGGTGTAAACCCTGAATCACAACTGTAACGAAGTAGGTCGACCGCGGTGAGACACCTTTCATCACACTGATCGGCGGCGGACCTCTGGGAAACTAATGTCGGATCGAAATCGTGGCCGGGCCAGCATACTGCTCATCGCTAAGAAAGACTCGATAAACCGGATTGCGTGCGATCGTGGGAGGTGCGCTTGTTTTAAAACTTCCACGACCTTCCAAACTTTACCGCCACGGCGCATCTGGCCGCCTTTTTCAGGAAGAGGTAGATCGACGGGCACATTCACAATGGTTTCATCTGTAGCTTCAACGCCGTTGTAGAAAAATACCAAATCTCTGGCTTCCGACATGACGCCACCTCTTAGGAAGGTCGGAACGTTCCTCTGGATAGGCGACACCCCCGACGTTCGGTGTGGCCGTTGCCAGTGGGTTAGGCGGACTGTAAACTTTTCAACTATATCTGTCCAGCAAATTCGGATACTTAGACGTTCGACGAGGGAGAGCAAAACTGCTTGTTAGTCTGGGGGGAAGGCACAGCCTCCGAAGCTTGATTGAGTAAGAGCAAAAAAACAAACACGCATTGAACTACCCCGTGTGCTAGGGTTGTTTCATCCTCAGTTCTGTCCCCTGAAATAGACGGCAGCTTATGAGTTCAAATCCAAGGCTTGATGCAGCCCTGACAATTCTGAGAGACGCTGGTCATCGGGTAACTGATGCAAATATTCCTTATCCAGAATACGAAGACGAAGGATTGGAAATCCTCTTCCCAGGAAAACCAGTAGCTCTTGTGGCTCATTAAGAATCGTCCGACGAGAAAAGTCAAATTTACTCTCCTCCGTAACCCTCTGAAAATGCTCGGGGATCACCTCACCGAAAGATATATTCTGAAAAAGTCGAAATTGGGTTGTAGGCGATAGATTTCGATGGGGCTTCGATCCAAGCCCCATCCTCAATCCCCGGCGAACACTAGGAGGCGTGCTGCCGGAACTCAATGGTGCTATGCTTCCGCGATCCCGTCGATCAGACCCAACTCCAAAGCGTGATCTGCTTTGAGGAAGGTATTGTTGAACAAACCGCGCCCTTCCGTAACGCTCGGCCCTGTGCGCTTCGCAATGATCTCAACCAGCTGGCTCGACATTCTGGAGCTCCTCTTGTGTGGCTCCGTTCTTCCGGTGTGTGGAACACAAGCAAAGCATCCGACGTTCATGAATCTCTTTGCGTTCGGTAGGGGATTCCAGGCCGGATTCCATACCGGCAAGATATCACAACGAGAAGACACTAGGACTCAATGTCCGACTTCCAGACACATGTCGCTCGTCTGCTAGTCCGTTGTATTTGCGGCTTTAACCGGAATGAGCTATAGTGGCGCACATTCCCCCAGGGCCCAATCAAAAAACCTAGGCTGATTCCAAGGAGCATACGCGATGAAAAAGCTGCTATGGATAGGATTACTGGTGGCATTTCTGGCGCCAGTTTCTAGGGCGCAGAGTGCTTTCGATGGTACGTGGAAGTTTGAATTAAGCACCGCACAATTTCCCAAGAAACCAGACGTCTATCTGCTTCAAGACGGCATGTACTCCTGCAAGACATGCGTTCCCCCAATCGAAGTCAAAGCTGATGGCCAAGACCAGAAAGTCACTGGGTATCCTTACTTTGACACCATTAGTGTCAAGATCGTGGACGATCACACAATCGAGCAAACCAATAAAAAAGATGGGAAGATTAACGGTACTTCAAAAACGACAGTCTCCCCCGATGGTAATACTCTGACCTTTGTCTTTACCGACAGCTCTAACACCAACGCCGACCCAGTCACTGGCAAGGGCGAGGCTACTCGAGTAGCAACGGGTCCAGCTGGCGCCAACTTGATTTCCGGCTCCTGGCGGACTACTAAGATAGACAATCTGTCCGACAACGGACTTCTGGTTACGTTCAAGGTCGAAGGCGACACCTTGACCATGACCACTCCCACAGGACAGAGTTACACGGCAAAACTCGATGGCACGGAAGCTCCGTACAAGGGTGATCCTGGCACCACCAGTGTATCTGTCAAGCGGACGGGCAAGAACTCATTCGAGGAAACCGACAAACGCGACGGGAAAGTGATCAGCATCGCCCAAAACACCGTGTCCCCTGACGGCAAGACCTTGACCGTCGCGGTCACCGACACCCTGCATGGCACTACCAGCCAGTTTGAAGCAAAGAAGCAATAGGCCAAGGTGTGCCGATGTTGAACAACTCAACGAAACATAAGCACCAGACATTGAGCGCCTATGTCAGGGTGTTTCTCCGAAGCCGAAGAATTGCCTGCGAATATACCACACGAAGCCTGGACACCTAGTTTCCATTCCCTTACCATGAATGCCCTTCGGAGGTGGAAAGATGCCGACCCCGAAAGAATGGGTAAGAATCTGCGAACTGGAAAAGGCCACAATGGAACATCAGTCCGTTGAGAAGTGGATCGAAATAGATCGCAAACTTGATCCCAACTGGACCGAAGAGAAGTCGAAGGCCCTGTATCAACGCAAAGAAGAGTGGCTAAAGGAATCCACTGAACGCCTGAATGAAACCCGGGCCAACCTAAGCGCTGCAGAGGACCTGGATGTCTGGTCTCTCCTCGGAACCTGAGAGGGAATTACCAGCCGTGCTAGGAGCATTCAACGCAGGATGAATGAGCGGCAATTGTGCATTGGCATTGCTGTGCTGGTACGCAATTCGACCCCAAAATTGTCGAGGCATTTCTCACCATTCCATGGAGCCACTGGATCGACCTCCGTGAAAATCTGGGCTCACCGTTTCGTCTCACTCACCCTCGGAATGTGTGGGGTAGAAGGCTTCTGCTGGCACACCATCTTCTTTCACTGAACACCTTATGTTCCACCTTAGTCTAACGTGCGGTTGCGGAGGGTTTGATCTTGCTCGTCTATCAGTGCTTGAAGCGGAACTCGTTCACAATTGCATCTTCTGTCGTCTTGAGTTGTCGTGGGTTGCCGTCTTCAACGGCGAACACTTACCAGCCTGCTCCGTGGGGCGAGGCGCACACTGCTGCCTCTAATAGCGTCCGGTGTTCGTGCTGGCAACGACGGTGGCTCCAGCTATCAGTCCAACCTGCCTCGTAGTATGCGTTTTGGGGGTCCGCGAGATGCTACTGCCTCTCAAGGTGGTGGCTTTGTCTGGTTTGACCCCAGCAACTATACCGACCCAACGACCATCCACAACCGGTGTTATTAGCGCGTCGCAACCCGCAAGAAACATCCAGTTTGCGTTGAAGCTTTACTATTAACGACAGGCAGCACATAAACGAGGCAGGCGAACACCCCCGCCTGCCTCATTTTTTTTATGCAAAGCGACATTCGGAGATTGCTCATTGCCGCTCTGGCGTACGGGACCATGGCGGGATCCAGTGGCGCACAGTCCCCGGTGACTGTCCCCACCGGCCTGTTCACACCCACCTTCGCCGGAAGTCTTCAAGTTTCCGTTTAGGTCGAGTTGCAGCCCTGCCCATATTATGCACATCAAAAGCCTTGTTGCCGCGTGTTACGCCAGCCTTCCCGAATTTTGCTTCTAATGCTGCCTGAACATCATTCTTGAATTGTGGGTAAGAAGGTAAGAATAATTGGGTTGAACTATGTTCGCAGCTGCCCGGTCATAGTCTGAGATTTCCGCTCAGAAATCTCCTGCCGCCGTTTTCCATTGGACAACAAGAAGACACAGGAGGGCACCTATGAAATGGTCTGGGAGAATACGCCTCGCGTTAACGACTGTTGCAACACCATCTGCACGTCATTGCCGAAGAAGTCTGCCGCGTGGCAGAGCTTTGTATTGGGCAGGATATGGGCACGATGAGCACGGCCATGGCATTCGTAGAGATGGAAGCAGGCAGCGTTAATTGACTGTGACATACTCCTTTCGTGGCTCAAGAACTTCATATTTCCGCCCGGCAAACCAGCCAACGCATTCACTTTGTTCAAACCGCCACAATTGTGTGGATGGCCTTGGAGGCTGGCGTGTCACTACTAGCGGCGTGGACGGCCCGCAGCCCAGCACTGCTGGCATTTGGTGGTGACAGCTTTGTTGAGTTGCTCTCAGCGTCAGTGGTGTTGTGGCGGTTCACAACGCGCAGCAAGCAAGAACGTGCTGAACGCACTGCTGCGCGAACAGCAGGGATATTGCTCTTTGTTCTTGGAGTGTTTGTGGTATTTGGTTCGGCGAAAACGCTCTTGGGTCACAACAAACCCAGTCCCAGTGTCTTGGGAATCTGCGTACTGGTGGTGGCGATCATTATCATGCCGTGGCTTGCCAGAGAGAAGCCGCGTCTATCAGCCCTCACAGGCAGTGCCGCACTCAGGTCCGATGCAGCCCAGTCCAATCTGTGCGCGTATCTGGCGTTGGTGGCTCTGGTGGGGCTGACAGCGAACGCGATTTGGCAAATTAGCTGGGCTGACCCGCTTGCAGCTTTGGCAGTTCTGCCGTTCATTGCCTATGAGGGTGTAGAGGCAGTACGTGGAAGACCCTGTGGTTGTCACTAACGTTGCACTCAGTGGGCACCATCCAAGACTCCGCGAGGAAATGCAAATCCCCAGCTTGGCCATTGAGCCTCGCTGGGGATTTGTTTTTGCGGCGGAGTGACGGGTTGGCGTCAAAGATTCCGAATCCAAACTTCTGTGGTAAGGCGGCACTGTAGCTTGCTCTACAAAAGGTTGGGAGGGCAATACAGCAAATTCTCTATGAAAGTCAGGCCGGGCAAGCTAGCCACCAGTGGTTAGTTCATTTGGTACTTGTCAACGGCCTTCTGCACTGGTGTGCGGCCATTGTGCTGCTCAGCTCAGGCACCACGATGCCACGCAACGCGGCAATCAGGGCAGCTTGCTGCACACCACGCTCACGCTGTGCGTCATCAAACGTGCTGCCTTCCGGCAGAGACTTGCGCTGCTGGTGCCCGTTCGCATCAGTGAAGCGCAGATAGAAGCGGCAGATACTGGTCTTCGGCCCACGTTTCACAGTGTGAAAGCCCCAGTTGCCTGCTGCGTCTTTCATTTCTGACGATCTTCCTCCCGGTGTCAGGCGTTATTTTCCTGCTAACTTTTTCATGTTGCGGCTTTTCTATCGTAACTCACGTGGGGAAAGCGCCTTCCTACGTGGTTGCGGGCAGCGATACGCCCAAGGCCGCCAGAATCTGTTGTTGATTGGCCGTGGGCTGTGGGAGTTTCGTCACCGTCGTTTTCTCATCGATCTTGTACTGCAACAGGCACAGGCTGCTGAGTGCCCTCAGTGCATCCGGTAGCGTGATCGCGTGCGGATTGCTGTCCGTGGTGCCGAACGCTTCTCGCAGCCGACGTTCCATTTCTCGGCTCAGTTTCAGTGCCAGCATGCTGCAAAACACGTGGCCTCGCGTACGACTCTCTTTGCGCACAAACACCGGGCGCACTTCCAGCAAGCCCGTCTTCAAGGCCCGAAAGTCGCGCTCCACGCGTTGTAGGCTCACGTAGCTGTCGTGCACCTGTTGCGCGCTCATGCTCGCTTTCAAAACGTTCGTGGTCACCACGTAGCAGCCTGCCAACTCGAAAGCCCTTGCGATCTTCTCCTCTTGGCGCTGCAACACCAGCGTGCGGCCGCCCAGCTGCAACTCCACCAAGCTGGTCAGCTTGTGCCGTTCCGCCCAGGCTTGCAGTTGGCGTTGCCCCGCTTCCGGCCGGCAGCGCGGCTTATTCTTCACCTGCTCGTTGCGTACCGCGATTTTTTCCTTCAGCTTCTCCAGCTTGTCCTCCAGTCGATGCCGCTCGCGCGCCGCTTCCTTCTCGTTCTTCCGCAGATCGTAGCGCACTCCGGCGCCTTCCACCTCGCAGATTTGTTCGCTGAACAACTCCAGCTGCAAAATCTTCTGCCCAGAAGACTGCGGATCTGCGGATCGGTCAGTGCCGTGATGTAATGCAGGTTGGCTTCCTCGAGCGCTCGGATGCCCTTGCTCTTCACCATCCCGCGGTCGCCCACAAAGACGAATTCTTGCACCTGAAATTGCTCTTGGAGGATCTTCATTTGATCGACGACCGTCACCGGATCCGCGGTGTTGCCCGCAAACACGCGCACCGCCAGCGGTTCGCCCTCCGCATCGGTGAGCAGGCCAATGACGATTTGCAATTTGCCCTTTTTGCCATCGCGGTTGTAGCCGAATTCTCCCAGTTCGTTCTGCTCCCCTTCTAGATAACTGCTGGTCACGTCGTAGAGAAACAGTAGCGGGGCGCGGCTTTCCGGCGCAGGTACAACCGGAACAGTGCTTGTTCAATCTTCTGCTGGCGGGCACAAAGATCGTCCAGCGCCGCGTAGAGATCGTCTTCGTCGAACGAACCCAGGCCGAGAACTTCGCTGACGGCGTGGTCCGCGGCCCAACGCACCGCCGACAAACGAGAGCCCTGATGCGCTACGCGGGCCAGGATCAAAAATAAACCCAGCTTGGCCACACGCGTGTTGCCGAACACGCCAGGTATCCCAAGGGCATCGGCGATTTGTTTTAGTACATAGAGCATGCCGAAGATGGGGCCCAGCGTAGCTTCGCAAGGTTCGACATGATCGAAATCGCCACGCAGGGCGCGACGGAGAGCCTCGATCCGAGCGGGATTCCAATGGGAGAGATTGGCGAGGGTGCGATTTTTCACTTTGCCGTTTTCGCGGAAGGATTCGCGGAGGAGGACGGCGGGTGGCGATTTGCGATTGGGGATGGAGGAGATGTACATACCTACTTACTATCACAAATACATCTCCTGTCAAGAGATATCTACCTATTACATGACTACACAAAGAAATGCAAAAAGAACCTAACTCCAACAGCAATCGCTACTTACCTGAATCTACGGGAGGGAAGATCCGTCTGACTATTACGGGCTTAGGCTGGCACATGCTAGGCACAAAGTATGTACAACCATCACCCAATCGTTAGGATTTCCGCCACGAAGTGCTTCCCCGAAGAGCACTTTCGCTCCGTCCGGCGATACCGCCTGACCGGGCGAACTCAATCCATTGCCCATGTCAAATTCGTGCAGAGTTAGCGACTGCCCGGCATCAATGGACTTTCGAGTAAGAAAGCAGCGAGAGCCCTGATCTTCGCAGTGGAGAAATACCAGCGTCGAACCGTCGGCGGTGCAAGTGGGCTGAGTGTCGAGAGGACCGTCGGTGAGGCGTGAGGTCGCTCCGGTAATGATGTTGGTTCGCGCGATATGGGACCCGTGTTCTTTATCAGCAGCCCAGTAAACGACTTGCGCTGGGCCACATCGAGCGAGTTCCCGGTAAATGCTGGAGTGCGATCGCAGTTTGGTAGAGTTACTCCCCTCGGTGTCGTGCACGATCATTTCAAGCATATTGCTGGTCACGATGCGACCGTCCACCCAGATTGCGCTGTCAATACCTTCGCCCCTCAAGGCATTAATCGGGTGTGCCTGGAGCGGACTGGTCTGTAACCCAAAGAGTTGTGGCTGGAGTCTCTGTGTTGGGGCATTCGATGCGAGCTCGGGAGGCCACCGACCCCTAACGTCGGGTGCGACGGACTACCATCAGTACTCTCTGTCCGCAACCGCC
>CAWIUU010000023.1:0-36156 GCA_963839315.1 Candidatus Acidiferrales bacterium | reverse complement strand
CGAACCCCCTGTGGAGTCCCTTCCTCTGCGTAGGTGATGAACTCCGTCTTGCATCGCACCGGCATTGAGCCATTTTCCGATCAGGCCCAGGATCACCGGGTCGGCAATGCGATGAGCCACCATCTTGCGTAGCCACTGATGACTGATACGCGTGAAATAGCTGCGGATGTCAGCTTCGAACACCTGCCCTACCTTCTTCGTCACGATCTGCATGCGCAGAGCTTGCAGCGCGTGGTGAGGATTTCGGCCAGGCCTAAAGCCGTAACTGCAATTCAGGAAATCTGCTTCGAACACGGCTTCCAGAATGCGCGCTACCGCTCGTTGCAGCAGCCGGTCCCCGGCCGTTGGAATTCCAAGCGGTCTGGTTCCGACTTTGCCCGGCCCTTTGGGTATATCAACTCTGCGGACCGGCGGTGCATGGTAGGTGCCTTCCTTCAGATGTTTGCAGATCCCCTCGACTTGCGTTTCCAGCTCACTTTCCAAACTGCTCAGCACTCTGCCCATCGACGCCGCCTGCTGCTTTCCGGTTGATCTTTCCCCAAGTCTCCTTGAGAAATTCCGGCGTCAGCAGGTGCGCCAATGCGTACCGCCCTTACGATCCAACCTTGCTTTCTTCGCTATCTGACTCAGTTGTGTTGACATCAGTTTCCTGCCTCCGTGGGTGCAGGTGATGTTTCCCTGGAGTCAGTCTTCATCTGTTTCGCCGCTTCCCCATGTACGCGGCTTTCCCGCGCTCTGAGTACTACCAGCGAATCCGACTTCGCACCATGGCGTCTGCCTTTCTCAGGAATAATCCTTATCGTCCGGCATACTCGATCCGCCTCGTGTGCGGACCAAGACCACAGTGGATCTCCCAGGTCCCTTGGTGCTTCCTTGTCCGAACGTGCCGTGCTCACTGACCCCGCCGCAGTCTCCGGCCACCTCGCCTTTTGCGGTGTGCCTACTGGTGCCTCCCAGCCACTACGATGCTGTCGGCCTGCGGTTAAGTACTTAACGAGGCTCAATCGCTTCACTTTCGTTACGGCTCGCTCGTCGCTCTGTCTACGCTTGGCCAGATTCGTTACCTCCTCCAACCCAAGACTCGATTCCCGGTGAGGCGGCTGCACCTCTTGTCGGGGCGGGAATTCACCCGCTGGAAGCACCAGGTTTATCCTGGCGCACCATAGTGCAGAAACAAATTGGCTAACAGAGGGCTGGCCACTCCGCTTACACAAAAGGTAATTTTGACCGTTTGGGTCGTCGGATCCTCCGTTTTTGGGCGAACCTGAAGGAATCGGAATGCTGTGACGAATGGTGATGGTATCCTCGCCGACCAGAACGTCTTTAACCAGGAGTCGCACGATTTTCTGGCGTTCCATGACACTAAGCGTTTCCGCCGCACTGCGCAAGCGAGCAAGGAATGCTGTGAGAGTCTCTGCCAGGCGCAGGAATGCGGCGCGATCATTGGTGCGGTCAGCGATCGCCTGCAGCTCAGCACTGAGTGTCTGTTGGCGATGACGCAGTGCAGGCATACGTTCACGCAACTGCTCAAGCGACAAGAGTCCTTCCTGATAGGCGGTGAGAAGTCGTTCGATACCTTTGCCAACATGGGTCAACTCCCTCTGCAGACTCTGCTCACGTTTTGCGGTTGGATCGGAAGTACGCGCTGCTGCCAGCCGACGATCAAGTTCCTGGTGTATCAGAGCAGGTTCTTCCAGCAGGCGGATCACCTCGGTCCAGACGATCTGATCGAGGAGTTCTTGTCGGATGAAGCGACCGTTATCGCAAACCGGTCCGCCGAGTTTCCTCCAGCTATCGGATCCAATGCATTTGTAGTAGTGAATCTTACGTGCGCTGGTTTGCGTCGATGTTCGCGACAAGGCGTAACCACACTTCGCACAGCTGACCAGCCCCTGCACGACACTTGGCGCGATGGTACGCCGGCGCGATCGTATTTTGTTCTGGTAGAGCAGCTCTTGGGCACGGGCAAAGCTTTCTTCCGTCACCAAGGCGGGCACGGGGATCTCGATCCACTCTTCGCGGGGGCGTTGGTGGCCTGCTGTGGTGCTGGGCGTAGTTGTACCGCGCCGACGCTGTGGGCGCATAACCCGTGTGCGCGCAGAAATGCGGGTCTTGCCGAAGCAAGCGACGCCGCGATAGGCAGGGTTGCGCAGCACGCCCCACACCACCGAGCGTTCCCAGCGACTTGCTTTACGAGCCGGCACGCCTTCGGTGTTGAGGCGACGCGTGATCTCCCCGATGCTGAGTCCCTCGACTGTGTACATCTCATAGACGCGCCGTACTACACCGGCCTCGGCTTCATCGACAACATACGCGGCGGGCACCTCGTCAGTCTTACGGATGTAACGGTATCCATAGGGAGCGCCGCTCATTACGCTCACCTCACCGGCTTGCGCCCGGTGTCGCTTACCGCGACGCGAACGTTCCAGGATCTGCGCTCGTTCATATTCAGCAATCATCCCTTGGAACTGCACAAGAAGTTGATCTTCCGCGCTGTCGCCTTGTGGCGACTTCACGAACAGCGTCTCGACTCCGTGGCGGGCGAACTCCTCGATCACCAAAATCTGGTACGCATACTTGCGGCTCAAGCGGTCAGGCGAATACGCAAGCACCACTTGGATCTGCCCTTCAGCGGCGAGGTCCCGCACGCGCTCCAGGCCGGGCCGCTCCAGCGTGGCTCCGCTATAGCCTTCATCTTCGACGACCCACTCTTTGGGTACCTCCAGATCGTGGCTCTTGGCGAACTCGATCAGCGACGCCGTCTGGCTCGCAATCGTGTTCTCCTCGCGTTGCTGCTCGGACGACACCCTTGCGTAGATTGCCGCCATCCTCATCGTCAAACTCCTTCCTACGCACCCCTACGGGGTGCTCGCGACATGGCACCAGAATCTCGTAAGCCCGCGCGAGCTTCGGCTCGAGCAAACGATCAAACGAATAAGAAACCTGAATTTGAAATGCGCCGCGATTTTGACGCGGTTCAGCCATGCCTCTTTAGGGCGCGCAGAAATGCATTTAATGCGCTGGCTAGATCGCTCCAATGGTCAGGCCACTGCTTCTCGCGAATTTCCGCAGCAGTTCCACGGTTCGCGGTGGAAGCTTCAAGGTGATTGGCACAGTGGCTTCGGGAACTTCGATCGGTCCACCGAGTTGGGAGGCTTCTTGCAAGTAGCGATATGCTTGGCGCTCTGACAAGTCGAACTCGCGTGACAACCGACGCACTGCTTCGGGAAGCGCGATTTGACGCTGCAACAGGCCACGAGCGGCATTCAGCTGGCGAGCCTTTTCCATCTTGGTCGAACGGGCCATGTGACATAACTGTATTACTATTTACGACGGAGATCAAGCAATGTGTACCTTTCTCGCCACCCCACAACTGTTCTTTCAAACTGGAAATTGCCTTTTGTGTACGAGGAGTGGCCACTCCGCCTTGCGGAGTGCCTTTCTCCCGCGGGACCAATCGGCCATCCTCTTCTTGCATCGGCGCTTTCAGCCAACGCTCGATATAGAGAATGTTCCACCGATCCTTGGCGTGTTTCTTCACCGCCCGCATCAGTAGATTTTGGTCGATGTTGTCGAAGAAACCTTTGATGTCCAGGTCTAAAACCCAGTCATAGCGCCAACATCTTTCTCGCGCCCTGCCAACTGCATCCAACGCCGACTTCCCCGGTCGATATCCGTAAGAGTCTGCATGGAACAGTCGATCCACCTCTGGTTCCAGTCTCGACTTCACTACCTGTTGCGCGATTCGGTCCGAAACAGTTGGTATGCCCAGTTTTCTCTCCCCACCATTGGCTTTCGGTATCTTCACCGTCCGTACTGGTGGAGGAAAGTAGCTGCCTGATGACATCCGATTCCAGATCTTGTAGAGATTCTTCTTCAACCTCTTTTCAAAATCCTCAATCGTTTGCTCATCAACCCCTGCCGCTCCTTTGTTCGCTTTCACTCGCTTATACGCTTCCCAGACCTCCCATTTGGAAATACAGAACGGCTTTGCCTCACTCATCGGGCTCCTCCCATTGCTGGTTGGCTCATTGAATCAGGCTCCTTGACACAACGTCTTCGCTCCATCCCTTTGTCGGGGACTTCTTTGCTACTACACGTTGTTCCGCCTCTGAGACTACGCATCCGTACTCTCGCTCTCATGGTTGCTTCCACTTGTAGCTTCTCCGTTTGCATCGCAGTCTCAGATTCCCACGTTCCGCTTAACCGCCTCATCGGCAAGCTCAGGCCACCTCTCATGCCGGATGCCGCTCCGCCCGTAAGCAGGTTTCGTCGGAGCTAATCCCGCAGTAACTTACCCCCCGCGGTTTTGACATCATCTCTAACGTTTCGACACTTCAACAGTGGTTCCCTTGCGGTCCTCTTCTTGCCTGTCACCTGACCTGGTTCTTGCCAGGCCTTTTCCTTCCGCGTTCACGACCATAGCTTTTGGCTACAGCCGCCGAAGGTGGTTTGAAACCTGCTCCTGTAAGCCGGTTCCGAGGGGCCTACCCTCATCAGTCAAGCAGTTGCGCACTACTCAGCGTTTCCTCCTTTCGTGCTCGTGGCACACGTAAGTCGCGATCTCCTTGACCATCTGCGCTAGGCTGATGCCGCGGGTTCTCCGAGTCTGTTCCCGAATTCGTTGCTTAAAGCGGGCGATGGCCTTGGGGGCGATCCGCCGCCGAGGTTCTCGTTCGCCAGTGAAGCTGAATCCGAGAAACTTCCTTTGCCCCGGTCGAGCCACGGCGCTTTTCGCCTGGTTTACCTTGAGCTTGAGACGGTGCGTAATGAAGTGCGTAACGCTCTCCATTACTCGCTGGCCCGCTCGTTCGCTGTCGACATAGATGTTGCAGTCGTCGGCATAACGCCACAGCAGAAATAATGAACTGAGGAAATCTGCGAGTGTTTTTGGTTTCTGCTTGGACATTCTTGGTCGCTCCGTTTCGATCATAAATCCACATGCCCCGTCTATGCGATAACTGGATACGTTTCTATCAATCTGGCGGACAATTCACGACGATTAGGACCGTCCCACCGGAGTGGCGTTCGTCACCCACCCACGCCCGCCCGATTCCACGTTGACACCCACAAGTGCTACCCTTTATCTTTCAGCGCAGTCTAAATCTACAGGCGGAGTCCCCACTTAAGAGGACGCATCTTTGAGACGGAGAGTGCAGCTTCGCGAACCAGTCGGCGTGGCGCTCGAGACCTTGCGCGCGCACAAAATGCGTTCCTTCCTCACCCTCCTCGGCATCATCCTTTCCGTCTCTACCCTGATTGTCGTCATCGCCCTGATTTCCGGCGTGAATCGCTACATCGCCGAACGCGTCGCCAATCTCGGCTCCAACGTTTATCTGCTCACGCGCTTCCCCATCATCACCGACGTCGACGAATTCGTGAAAGCCAATCGCCGCAACAAAAAGGTCACCTGGGAAGATTACGAATCCCTGCGCGAAAATCTGAAGCTGCCCTTGCGGCTCGGCGTTGAGCAGCGCACCTCCGGCAAAGTCCGCGTCGGATCGCAAAGCGTCGAAGACTCTAACATCCGCGGTGTTACCGCCAATATGGGTGACATTGATATCGTGGAGCCCGCCAACGGCCGCTATATTACCGAAGGCGATGATGAGAGCCGCGCTATGGTCACCATGATCGGCAACGACCTGGCCACAAAACTGTTTCCAAACGTCGATCCCATCGGCCGCGAGATTCTTATCGATGGCCGCCCCTTCGAGGTAGTTGGAATCGCCAAGCCCATCGGCTCTGTTCTTGGCCAGTCCCAGGACAATTTCGCTTACATCCCCATTCAAACCTACTTCAAAATCTACGGCTCCTACGATGGCATCTGGATCAACATTCAGGCCCGCGGCGCGGAATGGATGGAGCGCACCCAGGACGAAACGCGCGCACTGATGCGCGCCCGCCGCCACTTGCCTCCCAACGAGAAAGACAATTTTGGCATCTTCGATTCCGCCACACTGATGGATCTCTGGAAAAATCTTACCGGCGTAATCGCTACGGCCATGGTGGGGGTGGTTTCCGTCTTCCTGGTGATTGGTGGCGTGGTGATCATGAACGTGATGCTCGCCGCCGTCACCGAGCGCACTCGTGAAATCGGCATTCGCAAAGCTCTGGGTGCGCGCCGTCGAGACATCATGTTGCAATTCATGATGGAAGCAGCCGTTATGGCCGCCGTCGGTGGCGCCATCGGCGTTGCCATCGCCTATCTTATTTCCGCCTTGACCACCGCCACCACCTCCGTTCCGATGTCTATTCCCTTTTCTGCTGTCCTCATCGCCGAAGTGATTTCTGCCGCGGTCGGTGTATTCTTTGGCGTCTATCCCGCAAGAAAGGCCGCTGGTTTGCAGCCCATCGAAGCGCTGCGCCAGGAACTCTAGATCCGCATGAGCATGCATATCAGCGAAAACGCCCAGATGGCCCTCACCACATTGCGTGAGAACAAGATGCGCTCTTTCCTGACCGTCCTCGGCGTCGTTATCGGCATTACTGCCTTGCTCTCCGTGGTCTCCATTCTCGTCGGCGTTTATGCCAACGTGAACGATTACCTCTCCGACTACGGCCCCGAAACCTTATTCCTGTTTCGCTTCGATCCCGGCATTCATACCGGGCGGCTCTCGCCCGAGGAACGCGATCGCAAACCACTCACCTTTGAGGATGCCGAGGCCATCGGGCAACTCTGTCCAGCCGTTCGTGCCGTCACGGCAAGTCTCTACCCCCGTTTTGTTGAGGACGGTCCTCAGAACGTCCCTGTTACCGCGCGCTATCTGAGCAAGGAAGTTTCCGGTGTGGATTACAACGGGACTCTTCCTTCCACGGAGGAAGTCTTCAATTCCCGGCCACAGAAAGGACGCTTTTTCAGCGACGCCGAAAACATGCATCGTGCCGACGTCGCCTTGATTGGCTCGGATATCGCCAAGACCTTGTATCCGGATATGGACCCGCTGGGGAAGCCGGTCATGATCAATGGCGTATCCTACGAAGTGATTGGGGTTCTTGAGCCGCGCAAGGGCGGCTTCGTCAAAGATCAATCTGCCGACAAAGCCGTCATGGTGCCGTATCGTTCCTATCACAAACACAATCCGCAGGACGATGAGAACTTCATCGGCGCCGTCGCTTATCCCGGCCGGATGTCGGAAGCCGAAGATCAGATCCGCGCTGTATTGCGGCGCCGGAGAAACGTGCCGTATAACAAGCCCGACAATTTTGGTATCTCCAGCGCGCAACAAATCGCCGATCAGTTCCGCCAGATCACCTCGTCGGTCGCCATGCTCATCTCCGTCATCAGTTCCATCGGACTTCTCGTCGGTGGCGTGGGTGTCATGAACATCATGCTGATGTCCGTCACCCAGCGCACACGCGAAATCGGCGTGCGCAAAGCCATTGGTGCGCGCCGCCGCGATGTCATTTGGCAATTCCTGACCGAAGCCATTGTGCTGACCGGCGCGGGGGGCGTGATCGGTGTATTGCTTGGTGGAGGCATCAGTCTGCTGGTCAATCTCCTGGTGCCCAGCCTGCCTTCCTCCATCCCCCTCTGGTCCATCATCCTCGCCGTGGCGGTTTCCATGAGCGTGGGCCTGTTCTTCGGCATTTATCCCGCCATCAAAGCGGCCCGCCTTGATCCCGTC
Source organism: Candidatus Acidiferrales bacterium (assembly GCA_963839315.1). Lineage (GTDB taxonomy): Bacteria > Acidobacteriota > Terriglobia > Acidiferrales > UBA7541 > Acidiferrum. The sequence goes on along the minus strand of CAWIUU010000023.1, from coordinate 28,531 downwards.
GAAGCTTTGCGCTACGAGTAAGCTCCAACTTTTGTCCTAACGCGCGAATGAACTCCGGCGTTGTGCCACAACAGCCGCCCAGAAACGTCGCTCCCGCCTCAACCAGTTCCTGCGTCGAAGCCGCGAATTCCTCGGGCGTAATTTTGTACTGCGCGACCCCTTCGATCATTTCCGGCAAACCCGCGTTGGGTTTAATCCAGATTGGCAACGTGGTTGCTCCTGCCAGCCGTCTGCAAACAGGTATGAAATCGCGAATGTCCCGCCCGCAATTTGCTCCAATTCCATGAACGCCGTCATTTGCAAGCGCTGTTGCCGCCTGCTCCGGTGTGATTGCTATGGTCCGTCCTCGATTATTGCCCTGGTCAAACACCAGTGAAACAATCACGGGCAATTGCGTCTCCAGCGCCGCCGCTGCCGCAATTCGCACCTCGGCAAGGTCCGTCATGGTCTCGATCAACAGCGCGTCTGGGCCTTCCGAAGCAAGCGCCCGCGCCTGCTGCGTAAACGCGTCCCTCAATTGCTCCTCATTCACTTCTTTGGTTAGCAGCCTTTTCCCGCTCGGCCCGATCGACGCAAATACCATCGCCGAATCGCCCGCAGCCTGCCGCGAGATTTTCACCCCGGCGCGATTGATGGCCTCAACCTGTTCCTGCAACCCGTATGGCAATAAACTAATGCGGTTCGCCCGGAACGTGTTCGTCAGAATTACCCGGCTCCCCGCCCGAACGTAGCTCTCGGCCACCCGCCGTACCAATTCCGGTTTAGTTAGGTTCCATTCGTCGATGCACGCGCCCAGCTCCGCCCGCAGCTTCTGAAACTCAGTTCCCCAAGCCCCGTCCGTAAGCGTCGTTGTTCCCCGCAAACAATCCGCGAACCGCATCAAGCCGTCTCCCGCGCCGTTCCCGCACTCCGAGTATATCGCGCGACCCTTATTGCGTCCTTTCTTGTGAAGTGTTTACTCGTACCGCAGCGCTTCCAACGGATCGATCCGCGCCGCCTTCCGTGCCGGCACATAACTCGCCACCAACGACACCGCAATCAGCAACAGCGGCACGCTCACAAACACAATCGGATCGGTCGCAGTTACGCCGTAAAGCATGCCCCCCAGCACCTTCGTCATCTGGAACGCAGCGACCAATCCAACAGCCGCGCCAATCAGCGAAACAATCAGCCCGCGACCCACCACCAACCGCAGAATCTGCAACTGGTTCGCCCCCAGCGCCGTTCGCAAGCCAATTTCATGCGTGCGCTGGCTCACGGAATAAGCAGTCAACCCGTAGATTCCCACCGTGGCGAGCGCCAGCGCCAAGCCTGCAAACACACAAATCATCAGCATCGACACGCGCCGCAGCATCAGTGAATCCGACAGCACTTTATCCATCGTTCGCACGTTGGAAATCGGCTGCTCCGGATCCAGCTTCAGAATTTCGCTTCTCACCGCTGCGGTCAGTGCCGCGGGATCTCCTGCCGTTCGCACCACCAGGCCCATGTCAAAGTTGGGCTGCTGTGTGTACACGGTGTAAATGGCCGGCTCCACCGGCGTATCCAACCCGTACAATTTCGCGTCCCCCACCACACCCACGATCTCCATTGGCGTGTGGCCGGTCACGAGCACCTGTCCGATCGGATTCTCATTTACAAAGTGTCGGCGAACCATCGCGTCATTCACGATCACCACTCGTTTTGACTCCAATGTGTCGTGCTCGTCGAACAACCGCCCTTGTCGCAGCGCGATTCCCAGCGTGTTGAAGTATCCATCCGTCACCGGACGATAGTCCGCCAGCAGTTCTTCGCTCTCGGGCAACACAGGGTGGCCTTGAATCTGAAAGCCTGTCACCCCGATGCGGAACGAGAGGATCGAAACACGCAACGGCAGAAACTGAACCGCCCCTGCCGAACGCACGCCCGGCAACGCCGGCAACCTCTCCATCAGCGTCTTAAAAAACGTCAACCGCTGCTGCGGCGTCGGGTACTTCACCTCCGGCAGGCTTATATTCATCGTCAGAATATTTTCTGTGCGAAGACCCGGGTTTACGCTCATCACCCGCACAAAACTCCTCATCAACAGTCCCGCGCTGACCGAAAGCAGCACAGCCAGCGCCACCTCCGATGCCAGTAGCGTCCCACGAATTCGTTGCGATCCTCCCGCGCTATCCGACCTCCCTCCGGCTTCTTTTAACGTGGTATTCAGCTCCACACGCGAGACCTTCAGCGCCGGAACCAGCCCGAACAGCAAGCACGTCAGAATGCATATGCTAAACGTGAACAGCAGCACCCGCCAATCAAATGTCATCTGCTTCATCGTCGGGAACATGTCTGGTATCACGCCGCGCAGCAAGCGCACACTAATGGCCGCCAGCATCAGCCCAAGTATCCCGCCGGCAAACGCCAGCACCAGGCTCTCCGTCATCAACTGCCGGACGAGGCGCAGCCTGCCGGCGCCCATTGCGCCACGAATGGCGATCTCTTTTTGTCGCGCCGCCGCCCTCGCCAACAGTAAATTGGCCAGGTTCGCACAAGCGATCAACAGCAGCAGACCCACCGCTCCTAGCAAAACCAGTAGCACCGGACGAATCCGCCCGCTATACATCTCTGCCATCGGAAACAGCCGCACGCCCCATCCGGTATTCGTCGCCGGGTACTGTTGCTCCAGGCGTTGTCCGATCATTACCATTTCCGCCCGCGCCTGCTCCACTGTAATACCGGGCTTCAGCCGCGCCACGATCCCGTAAGTGTGATTTTTGCGCTCGTTGCCATTGGGATTGATGGCCGTTGGCAACCACAGGTCCGCGGCCACCATGTCGTTTACCTCGTGCGGCACCACTCCCACAATCGTCCGCGGGATTCCATTCACGGTCAGCGTTTGTCCCGCTACCAAAGGATCGGAATGAAACCTGCGTTGCCACAGACCGTGGCTGATAATTACCGCCGGCGCTCCGCCAGGGCTATCCTCTTCCGGCAGGAAATTCCGCCCGACCACCGGATGGATGCCCAGCACCGGCAGGAATTCCTTCGAACACATCGCGGCCAGCACGCGCTCTGGTTCGCCCCTGCCGCTGATGTTTAACCCGTATTCGGGAATAGCGAACGCCGCGGACATGTTCTCAAACGAGTGGGACTGCTGCTTCCAATCCAGATAGTCGGCGCCTGTGGCGGGCAGTTGGTCGAAGCCCGATTTCATCAACGTTTGCCAGATCATCACTACGCGGCTGGGTTCGGGCATCGGCAACGGCTTCAACAGCACCGCGTTCACTACCGTGAAAATGGCACTATTAGGGCCAATGCCCAATGCCAGGGCAAGTATTGCGACTGCGCTGAAGCCAGGATTCCGGAGGATCGAACGGATTCCGTAGCGAAGGTCTTGCCAGAGGAACTGCACAGTTACTCCTTATTATCTGCACCCTAGCACATCGCGATGCCGCCTGGCGTTGACCTGCGTCACACTTGATCGAATCAGGCCGGCACGTTCACTCAGCTACCCCGTTCTTGATCTTGCTTGCTTTCGCGCCATTCGCGTCACACACTTTCCCCGGACTAGAACGTTCCGATGGACAATTCCTCTTTCCAACAGTGGCTCGACGCTTACGCCTCCGCTTGGCGGACTCGCAACCCGCAAGCGGCTGCGGCACTTTACACGCCTGATGGTACATATCAGGTCACGCCTTTCCTCGAACCGCTGCGCGGAAGCCAGGCGATTCTCGACTATTGGACGGAAGTGATCCGCACGGAAGAAGACATATCTTTCGGTTATGAAATCCTTACGGTTACGGAGCAATTCGGAATCGCCCACTGGCATGCATCATTCATCCGCAGGCCTCCGGGTCTTCCCACAAAGCTTGATGGAATCTTTGTGATTCGCCTGAATGCGGAAGGCAAATGCAGTTCGTTACGCGAATGGTGGCACAAACAGCAGTAGGGCCCGTCTATCGCTTCCAGACAAGCTAGCCTTAAAAATTAATGTAACCTCGAACCTTTCCGAATAGTAATGACAAATAGAGGGCGGCGCATGGACCTGCTGGAACGATTCGCGGCGGGCGATCTGGAGGCCTTCGAATCGCTCTTCCGCCAGTACCAGGGTGAAGTCTATCGCTGGATCATGCGCATCGTCCGCAATTCCGCCACTGCGGAGGATTTGACCGTGGAAACTTTCTGGCGCATGTACCGGGCCCACGCCCAATTTGACCTTGCAAAGGGAAACTGTGGCCCATGGCTTCGCCGCATCGCCACCAACACCGCCCTCGATCATCTCCGCCGTTCGCGCCGCGAAGTTCCTTTGCCCGACGATCTGGCAGCTACAACCCCGCAACCGCCCGGTGAACAACTCGAACTTCGCCGCGAAATTCGTAACGCCATTGATAAGCTCTCTCCTCGCCTTCGCGCCGTTATCTTGCTTGCCCTCGTGGAGGAACAACCCTATGAGCGTATCGCCCAGGCCCTCGGGATTTCGGAGAACGCTGTCAGGGTTCGTGTCTTTCGCGGGGTGCGCATCTTAAGAAAATCACTGTCACACGCAGGAGTCCACGCATGAATCAGCCAGAAATTGACGACCTCAAGAAACTCTTGAAGGATGCATTGCCCCCACCCAGGGACAGGAACCTCCTCGCGACCTCTGGCCTGCCATGCTTCGCCGCTTCGATCAACCTGCCTTCCATGTGCCCTGGTGGGATTGGACCCTCCTCGCGGCCGCCACTGCCCTGCTTTTCATTTTTCCGGGAATGATTCCGGCGTTGTTGTACCACCTGTAAGGAAGGAGTCGCCATGAACAAGCATCCGTATTTGCGCGCCTATCTCGCTGGGATCGCCGTCCCAACTGTTTTTCTCCTTGTCGCCATGACCGCTTACACGGTCATCCGTTATGTCTACAATCTTCCCATCCCCATTGAACGAGTCATCGTCTTCCCCATGGCTGCGGTTCCCAATGCCTGGGGTTTGTGGAACGTGCTATACCGCGCCTTCCTCGCCCCTCGCCACCTTTCTTTGGGACTGTTCGGCGGCGCCCTCCCGCTGCTCCTCGCTCCTTGCGGCTACATGGTCACCCGTTTACTCCACTTCACCGTCCCCCCCCACGTTCTCTCCCTGGCTCCCTTCGCGCTCCTCGTCGCTCTCATCATCTATTACCTAGTCTGGAAGCATTTCGTCGGTTTCCTCAACGCCGAACTCGGCGTCGCCTGAAACCCCAGTCTTTATTTCGACCGGCCATCATTCTGAGGGCATCCGACGAGGATTCCCGAAGAATCCCAACCTCAAATATCCTCTCAAATTGATGCCTTCGGATTGCAGCCTTCAATCCCGATCACGCTTTTCCCGTCCGTCTCTCGTTGACGCCGACGGCGGAAATACGCTGAACTTTGGTGCCGGCATCGACTTATCGCCCATCCGGTCTTCCCACAAAAACTTGTTCAGCACCGCGGTATCCACCGCGTCCGCGTGGCTGAAGTCCAGATTCTTCCCTTCTTTCCATTCCTTCGTGTTCGTCTGGTAGAGCAAACCGTTGTCGCGATTTCGGTAGTCCGCTTCGAATGCCGGCTGCGTGCCTGGTCCGCTGAAAAGCGGCGCCATCACCGCCGCGCGCGAATCATTCGTGTTCATCGGCGGGGCGCCCAACAACGCTTCGATCGTGCGCACCATATTTACCGTGGTGTAAAAATTGTGATTCACGACGACGGCGTTGAGGCGTTCACTCCGGTTCGGGAACCGGCGCATATTTGCTGATGACCAACGCCGTGCTGCGATGCGAGTCCACGTGATCAGGCCCGTCCTGCGCATCGTCCTCCAGTATCAGGATTGCCGTATCGTCCCAATACGCGCTGTGCGATATCGCTTCCACCACTCGCCCCACCGCTAGATCGTTGTCCGCCACGGAAGCCGCGGGCGTCGGTTCGCCTTTCTTTCCGCCCGCGGTGTGATCGTTGGGCAGCCGCAATAGCATGAACTGCGGCATTGTGTCCTTCCCTGTTTTGCGGGACTCCACGAATCCATGAAATTCATTCAGGAATTCATCCACCCGCAACTGATCGGGATAAGCAACCTCAAAATCGGGAAACTTCGGATCGAAATGTCCGCGAAACTCCATCTCCCCCGCAATATTTTTTGCCAGCACCGGAATGTCCCAAGGATATGGGCTAGGGCCGCCGTGCGGGTCTCCCACGTTTTTTTCCAGCGGCTCGCCTTTCTTGATCACTCGCCGCGGACACGCGACGCCCGCAACTTTCGGAGGGCCGGCCACTTGGCACTTTCGCGCCCTCCGGTTTCGTTACACCACCTCGTTACGATGTATTCCCCATAGTGCCGGTACGAAATCCCGTGCTTCGCAAAATTCTTCCACAGATAACCGCCGGTCGGCTCCTCGGCATCCGGCAAGCCGTCTTCAACGGCGATGCCTCCGAGCAATTGCCCTTCCGAATCGTAGGTATGCTCGTGGCCGCGATAGCCGATTGGCCAGGTCTTCTCCACATAATCGGAGATCGAAGCCGATGTGGACCATACGTGACCGTCGCCGGAAACGTCGCCGCTATCGTAAAAATTGTCCAGAATCCCGAATTGCCGCGCCAGCTTGTGCTGGTTGGGAGTGATGCTCTTCGCCATACATTGTGATCGAAGGATCGCCATTCGCCCCCGCCAATATCGCCGAACACCTGATCGTAGGTGCGATTTTCTTTGATGATGTAAATCACGTGGCGAATTTTGTTCTCGCCGCCCGCGAATGAGAATTTTGTCGGTATTGCCCTGTGCGGCGTTGCTGGCAATCACCTCGTTCCGTCCACGCCTTCAGATTTGCCTTCAAATCCGCTAGCGGAATTCGCGCCAGCGAGCCATGCATCATTGCGGGGTTGTAGGGATATTCCGGGTCGTCCGTCTTCGCCCATCTTCATGGCTTTTGCATTTGGCCCCGAGCCGCGGCCCTTTGCGCTCGCGATCAGCAAATCGTTTGCCGTAGTCGTCACCACTGTCGGATACCACTCCGTGGGGATAAATCCCGCCGCGCGCAATTGCGCTCCTTCTGCCGGGTGGCTCACATCGAACACCGCCACGGAATCCGACATCGCATTCGCCGAAAAAAGTGTCTTCTCATCCGCGCTCAGCGCCAGGTATTCCGGATCGCTCCCCCCATACTTCTGGCCTGGCAGCTTTGTGGATAGTGTGTACAGCGCCTTGCCGCTGTTTGTGTCCAGCACATCGATCTCATCGCGATTCGTCAGCGCCACGAACAGCCGCGAATCGTCTCGGTTTAGCAGCAGCGCCGTGGGATGCGAACCCGCCTCCAACTGGGCGGCAGGCTTGCGCACAGGAATCATCCGCCGCACCTGCCCACGCAAAAGATCAAGCTCCGCCACCGCCGAAGCATTCCACAGCGAAACAAATCCTCGTTTCCCGTCGCTGCTCATTACCGTCGTGTAAGGCAGAGACCCTGGAATTCGTTTGAATGTGGAAAGATCGATCCGCTGCACGATGCGTCCATCGGAACAGTTCATCAAAATCGCCTCGTCGGAATTGTTACTTGCCACAAGGATGCGCTCTTCGCCTCCGCTCATGCCCACGCTCAACCCCGCCGGATATGTCACGTCCTTAAAGTATTCTTCACGCCGCACTTTCCCAGCAGGCAAATTGGACCGTGGGGCCAGCGGCAGAAATCGTTCCGGTGTTACGTTGCCATCGGCAAACCTATATACTGCGATCCCGTTCCCCGTGTTTCCCTTTTGCTTTCCCAGTGGATCTGTTAGCGATGCCATTGACGCGTAAAGATGTTTTCCATCCCCGCTGAACCCTAGCCCCAGAAAATAAGTTTGCTTCGCATCGCTGCCCAGCCGGTCATCAGGAAAATCCTTCAGCGCATTCGTCTTTAAATCGAGAACCGAGATCGATTGCCTCTCCCCAGAGCTGTACGCCCCATAGCCGCTATGGAGAACCACGGCGTACCGCCCGTCGGGTGAAATCACCGCTGCGGTTGGAAAATTGTTCGTCCGTTGCGGATTCCCCGGCACTTCTCCCAGTAATTTCCCATTGGGCATCTGCGTTCGGACCGCAAGGGGCGGGGTATTTTGCCCGGCAAGAGTGAGTGGTAAAGCAAGAAGAACCAGCACGCAAATGAGTTTGCCTATTCCGTTGAGTGGCGCATCGCCGCATTATAGGAGATTTTTTGTTTCGCGCGTTTTAATGTCCTGCGACCCGCCGATTTTCGCTTACGTGCCCGAATAGCGCTGTTCTTTCCACGGGTCCCCGTACGCGTGGTATCCATTGCGCTCCCAAAATCCCAATTGATCGTGGTCCAGCAATGTGAACCCGCGCACCCATTTCACGCTTTTCCACGCATACAGTTGCGGCACAACCAACCGCAACGGCCCTCCGTGTTCTGCCGGCAGCGGCTCGCCGTCGTGCTCAAACGCAAACAGCACGTCTGGCCGCTCCAGATCCTTCAATGGCACATTTGCCGTGTATTCCTCCTCCGCCAGCACCAGTACATATTCCGCGCCAGGCTTCACCTTCACCCTCTTCAACACTTCCGTGAACGACACTCCCTTCCAGCGATTGTCCAGTCGGCTCCAACGCGTTACGCAGTGAAAATCCGAAGTCACTTCCACTTGCGGCAGCGCGCGAAATTCCCCCCAAGTCAGTCGCAGCGGCTCCTCTACCAGCCCATCGATCTTGAAGTCCCATGTGGCCGCATCAAAGCGCGGCACGCTGCCCGCATGCAACACTGGCCACTTGATGGTCAGCGACTGCCCGGGTGGCAGTCTCCCATCCGCTCGCGCCCTCTTCTCTTTTTCTCGTCTTCCCCCGTCGTCCCCAAACAGTGGCATCGCCGGTTCTCCCTGCCAGGTTAGAGTCATCCAAGGGGGATTCGTTTCAACACCCTCACCGAATGTCCACTTCCAACCCGCCCACCATTTTCGCCACCAGGTTGTAGATCAAAGCGGAAATCGCCAGCACAATCCCTCCAAGCAATCCATACATAATCGGCATGATAATAATGGCGCCAACTCCGCCGGCCAAACCGAACGCCGTGGATAGTCCCGGTGCCGCATTCTGCCCCAGTCGCGCGGCTATTCCCCCTGCCATCAACGAAAACAATGCCACCAGGCATCCAAGAACGAATCCAAGTATCCCGTACAAGGCCAACCCCACCTTAAATGCCGAACCTGGGGAAATCCTTGCAATGATCGCCATGGTGTTCCTCCTTGGCCGCACATGGTAGCAGATGCCTCGCCCCCATCCGCGGGAATTCTTCCACTTCGCGTGTTATGCTCTTCCCATGTCCGCGCAAATCCTCGATGGCCTGAAAATTCGCGACGAAATTTTCTCTGAGCTCAAACAAGACATCGCCCGCCTTCACACCCAAGGCATTCGTCCCGGCCTTGCTGCGGTTCTCGTTGGTGAGAATCCCGCCTCCCACATTTATGTCAAAAACAAAATCGCTGCCTGCGAGCAACTCGGCATGGCCCATTGGCTTCACCTTCCTCCAGCCAACGCTTCCACCGACTACATGCTTCAACTCGTCGCCGACCTGAACAATGACGACAATGTTGACGGCATCTTGATTCAGCTTCCGCTTCCCCCCCAGATCGATTCCAAATGCGTCCTTGAAGCGGTTGCTCCTGCGAAAGACGTCGATGGCTTCCACCCTGTCAATCTCGGCAAGCTCGTCACCAGTCGTCCCGGACTCGTCGCCTGCACTCCCGCCGGCTGCATGGAAATTCTGCGTCGCTACCAAATCCCCATCGAAGGCACCAACGCCGTTGTCCTTGGCCGAAGTGATATCGTCGGCAAACCCATGGCGCTTCTCCTCATGCATGCAAACGCCACCGTCACCATTTGCCATTCCAAAACGCGCGATCTTCCCGAAATCGTGGGCCGCGCCAATATTCTGGTTGCCGCCATGGGCAAAGCGGGTTTCGTTCAGCCCGACTGGATCGGCCCCGGCACCGCCGTCATCGATGTGGGCACCAACAAAGTTACCGATCCCGCGGAAGCCGCTCGCCTGCTGCACAACTCTCTTCCGCGTCTGGAAAAATTCCGCGAAAAAGGCAGTGTCCTGATTGGCGACGTTCATCCCGACGCCATTCACACCGCCGGCTTTCTCACCCCGGTGCCCGGCGGCGTCGGCCCCATGACCATCACCATGCTTATGAGCAACACTGTGAAAGCCGCACGCCTTCGCCGTGCAAAGGTCCCCGCAGGTCAAGCCTCCTTCTCATGAACGCTCCACACATCGCGGTTTCTATCGTTTTTCTGGGGGCACAATACATTGTGCCCTCTTGGGTTGCCTCTCGCCGTTGCAGGGATCGTCTTCTCAGGCGCGTTCCTTGCCCCCCGGACGCGTTTGCGGGACGGTCCGCTCTTGGGCCTACATTTTCGGCCTATGCTTAAACTCGGCCTAACCGGCGGTATCGCCAGCGGCAAAAGCACCGTTGCCTCCATGCTTCGCGAACTCGGCTTCCCTGTTCTCGACGCCGATTCCATCTCCCACAAACTCATGGAACCCGGCCAGCCCGCTCACGACGAAATTCTTCGCGCATTTGGCGCCGATCTCGCTGACGGTTCCGGCCGCATCGACCGCGCCAAACTCGCTGCCGCCGCTTTGCCGATTCCGCAAAGCTTGCTTGCCTCAACTCCATTCTCCATCCTCGCGTCGAGCAAGCCATGCTCCTGCCAGTTCGACGCCTGGCAACGCTCTGGCCTTCGCGATGTCGCTTTCGTCGAAGCCGCGCTCCTCCTCGAAGCCGGTTTCACGAAATATCTCGATGGCCTCGTCGTCGCCTTCTGCACACCGGAGCAGCAACTCCAGCGACTTCTTGCTCGCGGCATCAGTGAACTCGAAGCCCGTCGCCGCATCGCTGCCCAGCTTCCTCTTGACGAAAAACTCCGCCACGCCACCTACTCCATCGACTGCTCTGGCTCCCTTGACAGCACTCGCGCCCAAGTCCACTCCCTCGCTGCCAAACTCCGCAAGCAATATGCCCCTCGATAGGGGCACAGACACTCTTGTCTGTGCTCTCCGGATTACGCAGCTTGGGGGTTTGCTTCATCAAGGGTGCGGGTTAGAGTCAACTTCATTCTGGATGTCGCTGGAGGAACTCGCCCGCACCTAAAATTTGGTCCCCCAACGCGCGCAAGGCGTTCGAACACTATAACCATTCGATACTGTAAATCATGCATTACCTTGCATCGTGAACTGCCAGCACCAACATGCCCGCGCCCCAAAATCTCTTCTCAGAGCCGCTTTCCAAACCGCTTCCTCCTCCCTCTTTGCTTTGCATTCGCCTTTCCTTGAGCTAACTCCTTTGTTTCCCCTACATACGCAAAAACAGGGGGGGGGGGGGGGTATCCATTGAGTTACGTTCCTGTTTTACTTGAATTGTCGGCGCGCCGACATTCCCGTTCTGGAATTTTATTGCCCTTCCCAGTCTTGCTAACTCCAGGCTCCCTCGTTTGCTCCTCCTCTCCATTCCGCGTAAAGTGGTTTTACCGTTTCCCGTAAACTTTTCGGAGAACGCATGAACCCTATCTTAATGCCGCCGCCATTTTCGCCCTCATTCTGATCGGGCTGGTCGTGTGGGTGCTGGTCCAGAACACGCAGGACCAGAAGAAGAACGAGCAACTCGAATCACAAATGAACGAGCTGCGCCGCGACCTCCTCGGCCTGTCCACCGCGCAAACCCAAAGCACCACCAAAATGGAAACGATCGCCGAAACTGTGGCCTCCCGCCTCGAAGCCGTGACCACCGCCCTCAAGGATGGCGTGAAAGATTCCGCCGAAGTCACCTCCAAAATCACGTCCGAAGCGCAGTCCGCGATGTCCACCGAACTGAAAAATACTCGCGAGCAGATCAGCCAGATGCAGAAGCAGATCGGCGAAGTTCAGCAGGCCGGCGAGCAGATGCATCAGACCGCACAGTCACTCGAAAACATTCTTGGCGGCACGAAATCGCGCGGCATTTTGGCGAAACCACTCTCGAACGGCTGCTGGAAGATGCTCTGCCCGCCTCGCAATATTCCAGGCAATACCGCTTTCGCAGTGGAGAAGCCGCCGACGCCGTCATTTTTCTTCGCGACAAAAAAATTATGGCCATCGATTCCAAATTCCCTCTCGATGCCTATCTCCGCCTCACCGAGGAGGGCGAAGAAGCTCGCAAGGCCTTCGTCACCGCCGTGAAAGCCCACGCCGATTCCATCGCGCGAAAATATATCGTTCCCGACGAAAACACGCTGGATTTTGCGCTGATGTTTGTTCCCAGCGAAACCGTCTACTACGAACTGCTGATGAGTGCGGATTCCAAAGGCGTGGCTGTCGACGCCTACTGCCGCAGCCGCAACATCATCGCTGTCTCGCCCAACACTCTTTATGCCCATCTCTGTGTCATCGGCATGGGCCTGCGCGGCATGCAGATCGAAGAAAATGCCAAGCGCCTCTCCGATAATCTTTCCGGCATGCGCAAGCAGCTCGACACCTTCAGCGAATATTTCGAGAAAATTGGCACGCACCTGAAGAACGCCCAGCAGAGTTACACCGAGGCCGATAAGCGCTTTGACAAGGCCTCAAACACTCTGGACAACATCCTCAGCTCCAGCGAATCCCCGCAACCGCTTCTTGACGACGCGCAAGGCACCCTGCGCCCTGCCGCCAACTCGCGCAAAGAAATCCGCGTGATCTCGGATGTCAGTTTCCTTAAGATTCGTGGCGCGCTTAGCGGCGCAACCAACCGGATGGAAATCACAAAACTTCCGCGCTTTTTCCCTCCAGCTCAAACTTCGCCACGTTCTCCGCGCCGCCCGTCGACCGCGCTCGTACCGTCGTTCCGCCCTGCAGCTCCGCCACATCTTCCGCAAGATTCCGCGCTTCCAGGTTGATCTTCGCGGTGCTTCCCCGCACGCGCACTGCCAGCGTTCGGTGTTCTCCGGGAGCACAGCGCTGCGCTGTTCGCTTCCAGCTCCAGGCTACAAACACTACCGTAAACGCCTCGGACATCTTCTGCCCGCACGCAACTCTGAACCTGCTTGGCCCAGGTTCCATTCGAGCGGCGGCAGCACCGCCAGGTACGCGGGCGAAGACGCCAGCACCAACGCGGGAATTCCGCCGATGGTCACGTGGTTCGCATCCGCATCACCGCAAAACCCGTGCCCAGTAATCTCGAAGCGGTCGCTCAATGATGCCGCTCGCGGAGCCGAGCCCACTTCCAGCATGTTCGCAGGCAATTCGCTCAGCGGGCAGAATCGTGCTGGACACCTTGCCCGGTGCGCCCTTCGATCCAAGCCGGAAATTGTCCCGACGTTCAGGGCGCGACAAACAGCGCCCGCCCCGTGCATCCGTGTGATTTTGTCGCCATTCGAGAAAACGACGTCACGCCGGGCGTCAATCGCCCATTCACGTCTAGAACCGCCAGCGTCGCACGCTCGCCCGTCACAATCTTCCGGGGCAGCAGTAAAATTCGCGCGCCTGAAGCCGCCGGGGCCTGCTGGGCCTGGCACGCTTGTGCGTGCCATCTGGCGCCCAAGCAGCCAATTCCCATGCGAAGAAAAGCTCGCTGCGCAATCCTGCTTTCTAAGGGAGTTCACCAAAGTTCTGCACACCGGATTGTAGTGGAGTTTCGCCTGCTCCAAAGCAGTGCTTCCTCCTGGCAGTCTATTCACCTCCTGGATTAATTCTGGGCCAGATCCTTCATATCGTGCTGTTCTCCTTCCTGCACCGATTCGGGTATTCTTCCGAACTGGCCCTTCGGCCAGTGTGGCTAATCAGCGAGTAATCACTTGGGTGCAAAGCCTTTCCGAGCGGCCAGGGTCTGCTAGCGTGGAGTCATAGGTACCGGCAGGGGTGTGTACCGCGGGTGGTTCCACGCGTGCTCGCGGAAAGCTTGGAAGGAGAGGCTCGTGGAGATCGTCAGTGGCGGTGTGAGCGACGTCGGGCGCGTGCGGACCAACAACGAGGATTCCTATCCAAATTCTCGATTCGCTGCACCTGTTTGTTCTTTCAGATGGCATGGGCGGCGAAGCTCATGGCGAGGTTGCCAGTGCCTTGGCTGTGGAAACAATCGTGAATTACTGCAGCCGAAGCCAAAGACGATTCTGGCGTTACTGTTCTCGGAGCGCTCCCGGACAATTGGTCGGAAAAAACGAGGCGGCTGCAAAGCGCCGTGCGCGCAAGCCAATTTGAATATTTTTGAATCCGCGCAGAAAAACCCAGCGCAGCGCGGCATGGGCGCCACAGTTACCGCGGCATGGGCCAACGAACGGCAAGCTCAGCATCGCGCATGTGGGAGATAGCCGGGCCTATCTGTTGCGCAGCGGCAGCTTGCAGCAACTCACCAACGATCATTCGCTGGTCGCGGAGCAGGTCCGCCGCGGAATCATCACGCCGCAGCAAGCAGAAGAGAGCGAAATGCAGAGCGTGCTTCTGCGCGCGCTCGGAGCGCACCCCGATGTCGAAGTCGATGTGGATGAAGTCGGCATCTATCCCGGCGACGTTCTTCTGCTCTGCTCCGATGGACTTACTCGCATGGTGACGGAACCGGAAATTGCCGGCACCTTGCAGGCGGAAACCGGGCCCGCCGCCGCGGCCCAGAAATTAATCGATTTGGCCAACGAAAGCGGCGGCTCGACAACGTTACGGTCATCGTCGTGCGCTTTCAGGAAGAACCCAAAAGTTGGCTTTCCTGGTTGCGGCGCGGCTCGGCCAAAAAAGACTAGCCCTCCGCAGGAGGATTTGCATGGCGAAGCTCAGCCTCATGTTTGAAAACAAATTGGTGAAGGAAGTTCCCATCGGCAGCCGCCCGGTCACCATTGGCCGCTCTCCGGACAACGACATTCCCATCGACAACCTCGCCATCTCGAATTATCACGCTCGCGTCTATTACGAAGGCGGCCGCCTCGTCGTCGAAGACCTCGACAGCCTCAACGGAACTTTCGTCAATGATCTCCGCGTGGAACGCGCCACACTTCACGATGGCGACTCCATCTGGATCGGCAAGCACAACATCAAAGTCGACGCCACCGCCGATGCCGCCATTCCCTGGGACACCGGCCGCAAAGCCGCCGCTCCTAAAATCAACGAAACCATGGTCCTTGATACCAAAGCGCGCCGCGACATGCTCTCAACAAGCCGCTGCCATGGGCGAACGCTCGCAATTTTCTCCCGGGCGCATGAAAATGCCCACTCTCGTGGTTCTCAGCGGCAAGGTCAACCAAAAGGAATACGTCCTCACCAACAAGCTCACTGTAATCGGCAAGTCTCCCATGGCCACCGTGCGCCTTGCGCGGCTGGTTCAAACCACAAAATGGCCGCCCAGATCAACCAGCGCGATGACGGCTATTATCTCGGCACCGGCGACAAAGTTCCCACCGTCAACGGCACGCCCATTTCCGGGCACTGTTCGCCTGAACGATGGCGACCTCATCGAAGTTTGCGGCGTACGCCTGAATTTCATTTTCCGGGAATAGCCCTCCTCAACGATGCCCACTCCGCTCGAAGGAGGTCGCACAGGAGCGAAACGCTTTCCGCTTGCGCGAACTGCTCGCCTCCTGGTGGGATCATCGCGCCTCTTTCTTCATCAGCGTTGGACATTACCCTCGCGGCTCTGGTGGTTTACTACTTCACCTTTCTCGGTGAACGCCCCACGCCCATCTTCAATTTCCTGCAGCGCCTCGAATTACGACACGCTCGACATGCGCTTTACGCTATCGCCCGGCAAGCGCATACTCCGCCTGACCCGCGCATCGTCATCGTCGATATCGATCAGCATTCCCAGGAGGTTCTTGGCACGCTGGCCCTTTTCCCGCGACAACTTTGCCAAGCTGCTGGATGTTCTGAAGAAAGACGAGGCCAAAGACCGTCGCCTTCGACATCACCTTCAGCAAACCCGATCAAACCGGCGCATGCGGTCCGCGAACTTTGGGCGCGAACTGGACGCCAGAAAGAAACGCGGCGAACCCGTCGATCCACAACTCGAAGCTCAAGTCGAAGCAAATCGTTGCGAATTCGATGCCGACGACACAGTTCGCGCGCCTCCATCAAGAATTTTGGCGCCGTGGTTCTCGGAAGCTATTTTCTTTATACCGATGCGGACATGCGCGGCATGGACGACGCCACTCTGGATAAATATGCCGAGCAATTTAGTTTCTTCTCGTTTCCGCAGATTCGCCCGCTAGATCCACGCCCCGAGATTGGCCAGCGCGATCGCATCAACTCTGATTCGTGCCATTTGGCAGTGAAAGCACCAGCCTGATTCCTCACGGCGCGGAAGCCAATATTCCTGAACTCGCCGACTCGCTCGGTGGCAACGCGTCCTCCACTGGCTTTTTCAATACGCCGCCCGACGAAGACGGTGTGGTTCGCCGCGCCACCATGGTATTGCCCTTCGGCCGCTCGAAAGATTTGAAGGATTGGGACCTCTACGGCTCGCTCGACGTCATGGCCACCTCTTCCTATTTACGGCTCGGCGCGAATGATTGATTCTCCAGTATGGCGAGCCCGGCGTGGCCGTCATCCAGTTTGGCCCGAAGCTCCGGATTATCCCCAACAACGTCGGGATGAAAACAATCAACTATCGTGGGCCCGCGGGCACCTTTCCCCACTATTCCATGGCGGATGTCGTGGAAGCTAAATTCGCGCCCGGCACATTTAAAGACAAACTTGTGCTCGTCGGCGCAACAGCGACGGGCATCGGCGATCTGAAAACCACACCGTACGGCGGCACCAACTATCCGGGCGTCGAAATTCACGCCAACGTCATCGACAATATCCTGAATCAACGATTTTTGCAGCGGGGGCAGCGCCAATTCGAAATCGATGTCGCTGCTCATTTTCCTCTTTGGGATTCCTCTGGGCATTGCTCTGGCCCTGGTCTCCCCGCGATGGATGTGGTTTGGCCTGGCTTTGCTGATTCCCTTCGCGAGCTCTCAACTATTTCGCCTTTCTCCACGGCTGGTGGCTCAACTTCATCCTGCCGGCACACGCTTACGGCAAATGTCATGCTCGTTTCTCTGTACCGCGCTCTCGTGGAGGAAAAAGAAAAGCGCAAGGTTCGTTCCGCATTTGGCCAGTATCTCAGTCCCGAAGTGATCCGCCGGTTGCTTGTGAATCCGCAACTCGTCGAGCCCCGCAAAACCGAAATCACCGTGATGTTCAGCGACATTCGCGGTTTCACCACCATCTCCGAAAAACTCGACGCGCAGGAACTCGCGCTCTTCCTGAATGGCTATCTTTCTGATATGACGCAAGATCGTCTTCGATACTCAGGGCACTCTGGACAAATACATCGGCGACGCGGTCATGGCCTTCTGGGGCGCCCCATACGAGGACCCGCGCCACGCTATCGAGGCTTGCAACGCCGCGCTCGACATGATGCAGCGCGTCCACGAACTGCAGTAGAAGTGGGAAGCGGAAGGCAAACCCAAACTCGATATCGGCATCGGCCTGAATTCCGGTGTCGCCAGTGTCGGCAATATGGGCTCCGCCCTGCGGTACGGCTATACTGCGCTCGGCGATACGGTGAATCTTTCTTCTCGCCTTGAAGGCCTGAACAAAGACTATGGGACGCACATCCTCGCCAATGAATCCACCTACTGCCGCCGCCAAGGATGCCGGCTTCCTCTTCCGCGAACTCGATATCATCCGCGTGAAAGGAAAGCTTCAGCCCGTAACTATTTACGAATTAGTGGGCGAACTTACCGAACTGCAGCAGGATCGCGGCCTTCGCCGAATTGCAGGTTGCGCTTTGCAGCGATTCGCCGAGGCCCGCCACCTCTACCTCCAGCGCCAGTGGGCCCAGGCCCAAAACGCCTTCCAATCCATCCTCGATCGTTGGCCCGACGACGGCCCTTCTCGCATGTATTGGAAACGCTGCCAGGACTATCTCTTCGACGAGCCGTCCGCCTCCTGGGATGGCGTCTTCACCATGACGCACAAGTAGCTCTTTTGCTTTGGCGTGCGCGGCCTACTTTCTCTCTTCAACGGCGATCAGATTGTCCTCGGGGTTGCGGACGACTAGTGTGCCGTCCCGGAAATACGTTCACATAGTCGCTGGACCTTGGCAAAGATCGAATCCGCCGTGGCGGTCCACACGAACGGCTGCGCGTGGGTGTTGGAAGCTTGCACATATTGATCGATTTTCTCCACCAGTTCCTTGACGCTGCGAAACGTCCCGCGACGAATGGCCTGCTGCGTAATCCGGTTGAACCAGATCTCTACTTGATTTAGCCAAGAGGCGTAGGTCGGCGTGAAGTGCACGTGGAATCGTGGCCGTACGGCGAACCAGCGTTTTACTCGTGGATGTTTGTGCGTGGCGTAGTTGTCCACGATGATGTGCACGTCCAGGGTTTCCGGCACGTTTTTCTCGATCTCTCTGAGGAAGCCCAGATATTCTTGATGTCGGTGACGCTGTCGGCATTGCGTCAGCACTTTGCCCTCGGCCGTGTCCAGGGCGGCAAACAGTGTGGTGGTCCCATGGCGTCGGTAATCGTGGGTCACACCCTCGACGTAGCCCAGTCCCATCGGCAACATCGGTTCAGTGCGTTCGAGCGCTTGAATCTGGCTCTTTTCATCCACGCACAAAACCACTGCATTTTCCGGTGGATTCAAGTACAACCCTACAATATCTCGTAATTTTTCTACAAAAAATGGATCCGTCGAGAGTTTGAAATGTTTCTGCCGGTGCGGTTCCAATCCAAAAGCCTGCCAGATACGGTGCACCGTCGATTTCGAAACGCGTGTCTCGGCTGCCATTTGCCGGATACTCCAATGCGTACCGCCTTTTGGTTTCGTCTCCAGTGTCTTGCGTACCAACTGCGCCACACGCTCGTCGCTGATCGGGCGGGGGCGCCCCGGGCGCAGCTCATCGTGTAAACCGGCCACCTCGTAATTCAGGAATCGCCGCCGCCATTTCCCAACGGTGGCGTTTGTCAGTTCCAACTGGCGCGCAATTTGCAGGTTTGTCTTACCGGAAGCACTCAGCAAGATAATCTTGGCCCGGGTCACCAATCCCGCCGGAAGAGACCGCGAACTCGCCAAGCCTTCCAGCTGTTCGCGCTGTTCCGGAGTTAAAACCAACGCCGATTTCGGTCGTCCCATGGCCATAGGCACCCCCATTCTGCACTGGAGATACCTAAATTCCCAGCAATACTATTGCCACTTATTTATGGGACAGTACACTAGCTGTTGTTGGCTTTTCGCTGACAAAGAACTCTACGGTTGAACTATCCGTCTGACCTTTGACTCTTCCTACTCGAGACGCTCATAATTCTCCAACTGCGGCGGAGGCACTGTTTGCATGTCGCTCCTGCACCCATCTGCGTTCGTGATGCCTTATTGTACCTTTGCCCGGAAATGTTTCTTCCTTAGATCGAACCTGCTCTGTCATCCAAATTCATCTCACGACTTCATTAAGGAGAACAATCATCGCTATTGACATGGACAAACTCAATTCCTTCCTCGGCCGCTTTGTCGGCGATCTTGGCGCCGCTGTTCCCACAGGCATGGTGGTGATCGGCGAAAAACTGGGCCTCTATAAAGCGCTTGCTGCCGAACCCATGACCTCATCGGAACTCGCGGAAAAAACAAAAACCGACGAGCTCTATGACCGCGAATGGTTGTCTTCCCAAGCCGCGGGTGGCTATATAACTTACGATGAGAAAACTCATAAGTTCAGCCTCACGGAAGAACAGGCGTTCACCCTTGCCAACGAAGACTCACCCGCGTATCTCCCGGGTGCTTTCCAACTCGCACAGTCCGGTGAAAAACGAATTCGCGAGGTGGTGTCCACGGCGGGTTTCAGCCGTTTCCGTCGCGCCACGGAGACACCATTCAACATCGTGTATGAAGCCCGGCCATAATTGAATGACCAGCCAACGTAACCCAATACCCCCCTTTGTGAGTCTAATAAAACGACATATAGTTAATACCCATTAGAAGCCGAGTTTTTGCACCGCTGTGCCAACGGCTGCGATCTAAAAGGACTTCGTCTCTTCCTATGTGGATTGTTCGATTAGCGCTCGCCAGGCCATACACGTTCATTGTCATGGCCCTTGTCATCATGCTTCTTACGCCCGTAGTCCTTCTCCGCACGCCCACGGACATTTTCCCGGATATCAATATCCCGGTGATCAGCCTGGTGTGGACCTACAACGGCCTGCAGCCGCAGGAAATGGAACAGCGCATCACCTCCAGCGTGGAGCGCGGCATTACCACGCTGGTGAACGATGTCGAGCACATCGAATCGCAATCGCTCAACGGCATCGCAGTCATCAAAGTATTCTTCCAGCCGGGCGCCAATATTCAGACGGCGCTGGCGCAAACCGCGGCCATCTCGCAAACGTTTCTGCGCTTCCTTCCTCCTGGCACAACTCCTCCCTGGTCATCATCTATTCCGCATCGACCGTGCCGGTGCTGCAGATCGGTTTGACCAGCGATCGCATGAGCGAGCAGCAACTCTTCGACTTCGGCAACAATTTCATCCGCGTGCAGCTGGCCACCGTTCAGGGAGCCGCTACACCATTTCCCTATGGCGGCAAGCAGCGGCTGATTTCCGTGGACATTGATTCCGCCGCGCTTCAGGCCAAGGGGCTCTCTCCCGTCGACGTGGTCAATGCCGTTAACGCCCAGAACCTGATCTTGCCCACCGGCACGGCCAAGATCGGCTCGCTGGAATACAACGTCGAAATGAATGGCTCTCCCCGCTCCGTCGCCGAACTCAACGACCTCCCCGTAAAGACGGTAAATGGCTCCACCATTTACATGCGGGAAGTTGCACACGTCCGAGACGGCTTTTCACCGCAGACTAACGTGGTGCTGGCCAACGGGCAGCGCGGCGTGCTTAATGAGCATCTACAAAACCGGCAATGCCTCTACGCTGACAATCGTTGACCGAGTAAAGCAGATGTTGATTGACTACCGCTCTAATCTTCCCGATGGTCTTAACCTCACCACCTTCTTCGATCAGTCGTTCTTCGTGCGCGCCGCCATTCAGGGCGTTCTCCGCGAAGCCCTCATCGCTGCTTGTCTTACTGCCATCATGATTCTTCTCTTCCTCGGCAACTGGAAGAGCACGCTCATCATCGCCATTTCCATTCCACTCTCCATTCTCGTCAGCATCCTCTGCCTTAGCGCTCTCGGCGAAACCATCAACATCATGACACTGGGTGGATTGGCGCTGGCCGTGGGCATCCTGGTTGACGATGCCACCGTCGAAATTGAGAACATCAATCGCAACCTCGCCATGGGCAAAGAAACCATTCAGGCTATCCTTGACGGCGCGCAACAGATTGCCGTCCCTGCTTTTGTTTCCACTCTGTGCATTTGCATTGTGTTTATCCCCATGTTTTTCCTTTCCGGCGTCGCCAAATACCTTTTCGTTCCGCTGGCCGAAGCGGTGATCTTCGCGATGCTCGCTTCCTACATGTGGTCGCGCACCATCGTCCCCACCATGGCGATGTACCTGTTGAGCGCGGAAGATGAGTATCATGCGGACTTGCATGCCGGCGAGAAAATGGGTCTTCTTCCGCCGCTACCAGCAATTGTTTGAGCACGCATTTGAGCGGTTCCGCGCGGGCTATCGCCGGGCCCTCTCCGCTGCACTAGATCACGCCGTTCTCTTCTCCGCGCTTTTTCTTGGCGTTCTGCCTGCTCTCCGCGGGGCTCACTTTCTTGCTAGGCCGCGATTTCTTCCCCAGCGTTGATGCGGGCCAGATTCGCCTTCACTATCGCGCCCGAACCGGCCTGCGCATCGAAGAATCCGCGAAGCTCGCCGATCAGATCAATGCGGAGATTCGCCGTACCATCCCGGAAAAAGAACTTGTTACTGTTCTCGACAACATCGGCTTGCCCTATTCGGGCATCAACCTTACCTATAGCAACGCCGGCACCATCGGCACCTCCGACGGAGAAATCCTGGTCCAGCTCAAACCGGAGCGCGGGAAGCCCACCCGGGATTACATCAACGATCTTCGCAAGCGCCTTCCCGGCGAATTCCCCGGTGTGCAGTTCTTCTTTCAGCCGGCGGATATCGTTACGCAGATTCTGAACTTTGGAACACCCGCGCCTGTCGACATCCAGATTACCGGGATGAATCAAAAGGGTAATTACGACGCTGCCGTCAAGCTTGCAAATCAGATCCGGCATATTCCCGGCGCTGTTGACGTCCATGTCCAGCAGGCTTTCGATGGACCGACTTTGTTTCTGGATATCGACCGCACCCGCGCGCAGTATGTGGGTTTGCAGACCCGTGATGTGGCGCAAAACCTTCTCGTTTCCCTGTCTTCCAGCTTCCAGACCGCTCCCAGTTTTTGGCTGGATCCGAGGAATGGGGTCAGCTACAGTGTCGCGGTCCAGACTCCGCAATACCGGGTCGACAATCTGCAGGCCCTCAACAATACTCCTGTCACGGGCACGCAGCCTGGCGTAACTCCACAAATTCTCGGCAATCTTGTCTCAACGTCTACGGTCGCTCGCCCAGCCTCGATCTCCCACTACAATGTGCAGCCCATGATCAACGTCTACGCTTCGGTGGACGGGCGAGATCTCGGCTCGGTCTCCAACGAAGTCATCAAACTCACCGAACAGATCGAAAAAGAGCTACCTCGCGGGAGCCACCTTGTTATTCGTGGCCAGGTCCAGACCATGAAAAGTTCCTTCTTTGGCCTTGGCATCGGCCTCATTGGCGCAATCGTTCTCGCTTATCTTCTGATCGTGGTGAATTTCCAGTCCTGGCTCGATCCTTTCATCATCATCACCGCGCTCCCCGGAGCTCTCGCGGGCATCTGCTGGATGCTGCTATTCACCCATACAACGCTTAGCGTTCCTTCACTCACCGGTGCGATCATGTGCATGGGTGTCGCCACGGCGAACAGCATCTTGATGGTCTCGTTTGCCCGCGAACAGATGAGCGAGGGGAAGAATCCAGTCGAAGCCGCTCTGGAGGCCGGGTTCGTACGCATTCGTCCGGTTATAATGACGGCGCTTGCGATGATTATCGGCATGGTTCCTATGGCCATTGGCTTGGGAGAGGGCGGTGAGCAGAATGCCCCTCTGGGCCGCGCCGTGATTGGGGGGCTTTTTTTCGCTACCGTCGCCACGCTCTTTTTCGTCCCCTGCGTTTTCTCCATCATTCACGGCTATCTTGCCCGGCGACGGCACCACCTGGCAGCTTCGCGAACGGTGACGACATGAAATCGATTTCCTTTACTGTTTCGCCGGGCTTCTGTTTTTGCCCTGCCGGCAAAAAGAGCTGTCATAATGAAGTTCGCGCCGCTTTTCTGTTTCGAAGCGTTCTTCCGGCTCGCGTTTGTTCGATTACCGTGGGAAAAGCCACGCCATTTTTCTGGAGCATGCCATCATGACTGCAGTGCCAACTTCATCCCGAACAAGGCGGCCGCCGACACCTCGCCGAAGAAGAGCCCCATCTTTTTGCTCTTCTTTTGTGCCATTGTGGCTCTTGTCGTCATTGGCGCTTTTCTGTTGGTGCAGCGGCGCGGGCAGTATCAAACCCTGGCCAAGGAAACGGAAATCTCCACGGTTCCGACGGTTGCCGTGATTCGCCCAACTACAGAGCCCGGCGATGAAAGCCTGGTTCTGCCGGGCACGCTCCAAGCGTACGTGGAATCTCCTATCTACGCTCGCACCAACGGCTACCTGAGAAAGTGGTATTTCGACATTGGCTCGCGCGTGACCAAGGGCGCTCTTCTAGCTGAGATTGACGCACCGGAACTGGACCAACAACTTTCCCAGGCCAAAGCCGATCTTGGCACCGCGCAAGCCAACGCCAATCTTTCCCAGATCACCGCCAACCGCTACACCGAACTCATCAAAACCGATGGTGTCTCGCGCCAGGAAGTCGACAATGCCACTGGCGATCTTGCCGCCAAGCTCGCCATCGTCCTCTCGTCTCAAGCAAACGTTCGCCGTCTTGAAGAACTCGAATCCTTCAAACGCATCTACGCTCCTTTCAGCGGCGTCATCACCCGCCGCAACGTCGATATCGGCACGCTCATCAACGCCGGAAATGGCGGTACTGCCCAGCAGCTCTTCTTCCTCGCGCAGACCGATCCCATGCGCGTTTTCGTAAATGTTCCGGAAACCTACTCTTCCCACATTCGTCCCGGTCTTGGCGCATACCTTGAACTCACGCAGTACCCAGGCCAGAAGTTTCAGGGCAAAGTAGTTCGCACTGCAGAGGCCATTGATCCCGCCGCGCGTACGCTTCTGACCGAAGTGGATGTGCCGAATAAATCCGGCGAACTGCTTCCCGGTGGATACGCGCAAGTGATTCTGCAGGTGAAGACGCCTGGCGAACGCGTCCTGGTCCCTGTTAATTCACTGCTGTTCCGCTCCGAAGGACTTCGCGCCGTGGTGATCGGCTCCGATGATCGCGCGCACCTACAGCCTCTGATCATCGGCCGAGACTTTGGCACCACCCTCGAAGTGCTAAGCGGCCTCAAACCCGATCAGTGGATCGTTCTTAATCCTCCCGACTCGCTCGAAGATGGTCAGCAAGTTCACGTCAAGCAAGTGGCCAACCCCACCGCGCCTGCTGTTCCTAAGCCCCGCCAACGGCGCCAGAAAAAACGCCAGTCTCTGCTGCATCAGCGGAGAAAAAGCCCTGATGCGCGTGTGCGGTCAGCCACAGGGCCTTTCACCGCGCGGTTGTTGCGCTTGGTCGTGTGCTGCACTCTTGCGGGCTGCACCGTCGGGCCGAATTACAAACGCCCTGCTGCGCCTGTCCCTGCACAATGGCAAGTTGCCGAGCCCTTTCGTGAAGCCACGCCCAAGGACGCCATTCCGAAAACATCGTGGTGGACCGTCTTTCACGACGACGACCTCAACACTCTTGAAAACGAACTGCTTGCCGCCAATCAAACGCTTAAGGTCGCTATCGCTCATTACGACCAAGCTCGCGCTTCCGCGGCCGTCCAGAACGCCACGCTCTTTCCATCTGTGGAGTCGGCGCCACCGCAGATCGGCAGCGTTATTCCGGCACGCGCTCCACGGGCACCAATATTCCTCTCTCAGGCCCGGTCACGCAAAACAGCTATACTCTTCCCTTTAGCGTCAGCTATGAAGTGGATCTGTTCGGCAAGCGCCGCCGCACCATTGAAGCCGCGCAAGCTTCTTTCCAGGCTTCCGCCGCTGATCTGGAAAATGTTCGCCTGGTTCTGACCGCAGAGCTTGCCGCGGATTATTTCACGCTGCGCCAGACCGACACGCAACTCGCTCTCTATTCGCGAACCGTCGACACGCTGCAAAAAGGGCTGGACCTGGTGAATTCCCGCCACAGTGGCGGCGTTGCCTCTGGGCTCGACGTGGCTCAAGAGGAAACGCTACTCAACACCACGCGCACCCAGGCAATCCTTCTCCAGCAACAGCGCAAACAGTTTGAAGATGCCATTGCCGTGTTGATTGGCAAGCCAGCCCCCGATTATCATCTTGCCTCGCGCCAACTCTCTGCCGAGCCTCCCACCATCGATACTTCTCTTCCCTCCGATCTTCTTGAGCGCCGCCCAGACGTCGCTGAGGCCGAGCGCCAGATGGCTGTGGCCAACGCACAAATCGGCATCGCCAAGGCTGCGTACTACCCTTCACTTGTGCTGTACGGGCAGGGCGGCTGGAACTCGGCCAACATTTCGCAACTGCTCAATGCTGAGTCTGGTGTATGGGCAATCGGCGCCACTGCCGCGCAAGCTATCTTTACGGGCGGGGCGCGGCGAGCTCAATTGCAATTTTCCCAGGCGGGATACGACGCCACGGTCGCCGGCTATCGCGACACTGTCCTCAATTCATTTCGTGAGGTTCAGGACAATATTTCTGGCCGCGAGATTCTGGACACGGCCAACAAATCCCAGGCCGAGGCGGTTTCTGCCGCCCGCCGCCAGCTCGACATTGCAACTTCCCGGTACGTTGGAGGACTGGTCAGTTATCTGGATGTGGTCAACGCTCAGCAGAATCTTCTGATCAATGAACAGGAAGCCGCCATCATCCAGGGGCAACGACTGATCACTTCCGTCCTGCTCGTCAAGGCGCTCGGTGGCGGCTGGGACGCCACAAGCCTCGCCGCTGTCCAGGTGAAACCAAAGCTCAGCGACATAGTCGCTCCCTAGCGCCGTCCATTTGTGGTTGTGCGGTCCCGGGGTTGACCTGCTCCCGTTTCGATCGTTTTCCGGCCATTTTTGTAACTACGAAGATTTTCGTTGACACTACGAATCTCTTCGTAGTAGTCTCCCCCCATGGTAACTCACTCAACCCAGAAACCCACTTCTTCCGAGCTCGAAATACTCCACATCCTTTGGGATCGCGGGCCCTCCACCGTTCGCGAGGTTCACCAGGCTCTCAATGAAAAAAGACATCTTGGCTATACCACCGTCTTAAAGGTTATGCAGATCATGACCGCCAAGGGCACCGTGCGCCGCAACGAAGAACAGCGCGCCCACGTCTACGAAGCCGTGCAGCCCGCGGAAAAAACCAAGCGCCAGCTTGCCCTCGATGTCCTCCAGCGCGTGTTTGACGGTTCGGCCAGCGAGCTCATGATGCATGCCCTCGCCGGCCACAAAGGTTCCAAAGCAGAAGTAGAAGAACTTCGCCGCCTGCTGAACGAATACGAAAGGAAGCTCCGATGAATCTCCTTGCGCATTTGCTCTCTCCCGAAACCATGCGGATCGTCGCGCTCACCCTGCTCCATTTTCTGTGGCAAGGCACAGCCCTTGCCGCTGCAGCTTATGTTGGCCTTTCCCTGCTACGAAGCGCGTCTGCACGCTACGCCTTTTCCGTCGGGGTGCTCGTGCTGATGCTGGCGGCTCCCGTCGCCACGTTTCTAGTATTGAATTCACAGCAGCGCCCCGCGGCCAC
This sequence comes from Candidatus Acidiferrales bacterium, assembly GCA_963839315.1. Taxonomy (GTDB): domain Bacteria; phylum Acidobacteriota; class Terriglobia; order Acidiferrales; family UBA7541; genus Acidiferrum. The sequence continues at coordinate 1,713 of CAWIUU010000023.1, read as the reverse complement.
TTGGACGAGCTCCAGCGCAGGCGCCACTTCCACATTGGCTTCTGAGCCTTCGACCAACAAACTCGCGACGACGAACCAATCGTCAGTCCCCTCCAAGACCACACCCGACTATTTTTTCCTGCTCGTTGAGCTGTGGTTTGCAGGCGTCGTGCTGTTCAGCCTCCGTTCTGCCGGTGGTTTTTTTCTTGTGGAACGCCTCCGACGCAAGGAATCGACCCCCCTACGACGAGAATTGCTCGATCTGTGCCAGATTCTGCAGCAGCGGATGGGCATCGATACGTTCGTGCGTTACTGCGAATCACTGCAATTGGATGCGCCGGTTGTTGTCGGGTGGATTCGCCCGGTTGTGCTTCTCCCCGTAACTGCGCTTACGGGCCTGAATGAGTCACAATTACGCGCAGTCGTTGCGCATGAACTCGCACACATCCAGCGTCTGGATGCGTTCGTAAATTTGTTCCAGGTCGCTGTGGAGTCGCTGCTCTTTTACCATCCGGCAGTCTGGTGGCTCGGTAAACGCATTCGGGAAGAGCGCGAGAATTGCTGCGATGATAGAGCCGTTGCTATCTGCGGGAGCGCCGTTACTTACGCTCATGCTCTTGCCTGCCTGGCTGAATCCCGTGTCGCTCCTCAACTGGCCATGGCCGTAAATCGTGGCCCGCTCGCCGCCCGGGTGGCCCGTCTTCTGGGAATCGACAAATCCAGCGGCGCGCGGCACGGGGCGAATCTGTCCGTCGGAGTTCTTTGCCTCTCGGCTGCTCTCCTTGCTGGAAGCGCGCTTGTTGGCGCGGCGCACGTCGTCCGTACGCAAGCGCCGCCGCGGCCCGAAGCGCCAGTGGCTCCCGCGTCCGCACCTGCTCCTGCGAGTGCGCGAGCCGCTGATGCACCAAGCGCTCCCATTTCTCCTGTCGGCATGAACGCCGCCGTTAACATTCACACCACGGCACCGTCTGCTCCTCTTGACGCCTGCGCCAGCCTCCAGCCCAGCTGAGACACCAACTCCAGCGCCAGCACCCGCCCCACTGCCGCGCGTCGCTCCGGAGCCCAACACCAGCACCGCAGTCTACATCCACAACCCACGGCCCAGAGTTACATCGACGGCATGAAGTCCGCCGGTCTGGGCGACCTCTCTGTCGATCAACTTATTTCCTTGAAAATTCAGGGTGTCACGCCGGAATACGTCAAGCAGATGCACGATGCCGGGCTGCATCCCGATGCCGATGAACTGATCGGTATGAAAGTCCAAGGGATCACTCCGGATTATGTTCGCGACATGCGCAGCGCTACCGGCCAGGCTCTCGACATCGACAACCTGATCGGCCTGAGAGTTCAAGGGCGTGACTCCCGATTACATCAAACAGCTTCACGATCTTGGACTGAAGAGCGACGACGAAATTATCATCGGGATGAAAGTCCAGCGAATCACCCCCGAATATGTTCGCGAAAACGCGCGCCGCCACTGGTCAAACTCTTGACTCCGATACGCTGATCGGCCTGAAGGTTCAGGGCATCACTCACGACGACATCAAGCAACTCCACGATCTTGGCCTGAAGACCGATGCCGACGAAATCATTGGAATGAAAGTTCAAGGCATCACGCCGGATTATGTGAAGGCTATCAACGGGCTCGGCTTTCACCCCTCTGCCGACGAACTAATCGGAATGAAAGTTCAGGGCGTGGATGCAGCTTATCTGAAGGAGCTGCAGTCCGCCGGC
>CAWIUU010000022.1:0-366252 GCA_963839315.1 Candidatus Acidiferrales bacterium | reverse complement strand
ACGATGATTGGGTGGGCCAACTACTTCTGTCTAGGGCCAGTCAGCAATGCCTACAGCGCGGTGGAAAACCACGGAAGCCAAAAGGCTACGTCAGTGGTTGTGTGCCAAGCACAAAGTGATGTCGGGGACCAAGCGGTTTTCGCGGGCCTCCCTACACAACGTGCTGGGTCTCGTCTGCCTTAGCAGGCGGCCGCGCCATCCATCGTGGGCGACATCGTGAACCTTTCTCCGAGAGCCGGAAGCGGGAAATCCGCCCATCCGGTTCGATGAGCGGGATGTGGAAACGGAAGCATGGTGAGGCCCCGCCCACCGGCGGACGAAAGGGCCGGGACACAGATAGGCCGCACCTACACCACCGCGCCACATCTCGACTCCACAACCCACTCCGCATGGAGGAGGTTCCGGAACTTGTTAAGGGGGCGAGACGTGCAAGAGACTGACAGAACTACAACGACAAGGGATGAGCATTCAAGGGATCAGTAAACTGACAGGCTGGGATCGCAAGACCGTTTCGAAATATCTGCTGCAACCGAGGCTGTACCGGCCGTATCGAGCGCAGACCAAAGGGAAGGTGGAATCCGGTGTGAAGGACCTACGGCGGAACTTTCTTTGCGGACTGCAAGGACGCCAACCCCACAGCCTCGTGGATATGAATGCCCAATTGCGCGAGTGGATCCCCCTACCTAATTCTTTGGACCATTAGCGCCCAAACAATTCAGATTCAATGTATAAATATTTTGCGTAAACAGGCAGTTGGCGCGCGTGTATATTGGCCAAGTCCGGAAGGTCAAAAGGGGCACCCTGCTAAAATGCCTGATCTGGAAGGTGCCCTCGCTGTCGTGGTGTTATGCAGGAGTCCCAAGGAGTCCAGCATGCTGAGGCAAACGATCAGGTTGTGGATCATCGGGGCAATCATGGCGATGGTTGCGTCCGGGAGCTTGCTTGGCAATGCGGCCGCACAAAAAGCGTCAGTCCCGAAACCGCAGGATAAACTAGCGCTCGGAGAGGACGAGGTCAAGAAATTGCTACTCATTATGGAACCCGAGAAGGGTAAAATCTCTAAGCAAGAGTACATGAAGTTTATGGAAGCGGAATTCGAAAGACTGGATAAGGACAAAAACGGAGAGTTGGACGTCAAGAAATTGACGCAATCGAGTGTGACAGCAAACCGCTATGTCGGGAAGTAGCGGCATCTCGCACGGCCAGAAACTCAAAAGCATTGGCAATTTTTTTGAAATAACAGGCTCCGGCACGGCAATGAATCCCCGGTGTTCTGTCGCAGAGATACCCCATCAAGAAGCCTGTCTTCGGCTGCGATCGGCAACGACCGTGACTTGAAGGTCTTGCGCTAAGCGGACGATATCTTCAGTGAAATTCCTGCCACGTAGCCGTTCCAGAAGACCGAGCTGTGAGTGCGCAACAAGGACTTGCGTGACTTGATTGCGGCGAGCGAATTCCACCACTGTCTTGGCGATATCGCTGCCGCCGAGGATCCGCGTTTCGATCTGCAGACTCCGCGCGAAACGAAGGTGTTTTTCTACGGACTGTCGTTCTTCGGCCGGTAATTGCGACAATTCGGGAGTCCCGTGCACGAAGAGCGCGGTGCAATCGGCATGGAGATAGTCGGCTACGCGGCGTCCTCGACGAATGAGCATGGCGGTCGAAGGATCAGCTGTGATATGGATGAGAATTCGCTCCTTCGGCTGGTTATCCGTTGCTCCGCTGGGACGTGCTTCGGAGATCCGCGGGACCTGAAACGCGCGCGTCTCATCGTAGGCGGACTGTCTGAGATCGACTTCATGAGCCGCTTGGCGAAGTGTCAACTCGCGAAGCGCGCCTAAATTGGAACCTTTGAAAAATCCAGTAAGCGCCTTCTCCACCATTTCTGGCTGGTAAATCGCTCCCCGCTTTAGCCGGTTGAGCAACGCGTCGGGTGTAACATCGACTGCTACAATCTCCGCCGCTTGCCGTACGATCCCGTCTGGTACCGTTTCGCGGACCTGGATACCGGTAATCTGCCAAATCTGGTCATTGAAGCTCTCGATGTGTTGGACATTCATCGTAGTCCACACTTCGATGCCAGCGTCCAGCAGGACTTGAACGTCTTCCCAACGCTTCGTATGAACCGAGCCAGGAACGTTCGTATGCGCCAATTCATCGACCAACGCGATGCTTGGCCTGCGCCGCAACATGGCCTCCGTGTCCATCTCTTCAAATGTCTTGCCGCGGTATTCGATCTTGCCATGCGGCACAGTCGCGAGTCCCTGAGCCTGTCCAATCGTGTCGGGCCGCGCGTGGGGTTCAAAGTATGCAACGACGACATCGGCTCCGCGTTGCGCGGTAGCGTGGCCATCCGCAAGCATCTGGAAAGTCTTTCCGACACCTGCCGCATAGCCCAAATAGACCTTCAGCTTGCCGCGTTGAGTGTCGTCGGCGGTAGTCATGTCGGCCTAATGAGGGAAGACTCGGACGTCGATACCTTCCGTTGCACGAATGAGGCGGAGCACCGGATCACCGAAAAAGCGATCGCGCCAAGTGTTGTGGGCGCTGTGTCCGATGAAGATCTGCGTAATGCGTTTCTGACGTGCATATTCGACAATCGCGGATATCGGATCGTCGCTTTCCAGCACCTCGGTGGCGGCGCCGGCTTTTTTCGCCGCATCGAAATACTTTCGAATCGTGGCTCTCTCTCTTCTCGACCGGCCAGGCTCGCACACGTACACCGCGTACAGCTCACCTTGAAAACGCTCTTTGTTGCGTTCGCCGCTCTCAATCATTGCTGGAGCATTGGAATGCGGCGTTAGGCAGACAAGAAAACGCTCGTGGGCCCCAAACACTGGCTCGATCCCGTGCGCATGAACGTAGGACTCCAGTTGCGCATCTACCACTTCGGCGGTCAACAGCAGGGCGAGTTCACGGAGTTCTGAAAGCTGACGTTCCTGGAAATTGCTGATCCCCGTCGGCGTCAGTTTTTCGCCGAGACGCCACAAACAAAGGTCGGTTGGAACGTCCACGATGACGATGTCATCGGCCGCGAGGAGAAATGACTTGGGAATCGTTTCCGTAGTGTCTTTGCCAGTGATAGCTTGAACCTTTTCCTTGTACTCCGCGACATGCAGTAGGTTGACGCTAGTTAGGACGGAAATGCCATTCCTGAGAAGGTCCTGGACATCCTGCCAGCGATGAGAATTGCGACTTCCCGTCGGATTTCGCGCAGCCAGAGGGTCGATCACGCACACTTGCGGTGAGCGCCGCAGTACGGCTTCCACGTCTATCGCCTGCTCCTCGGATGTCTGCAGCGGCGGAACCAGCTCCAACTTTTGGACCAGTGCCAGAAGATCACCCGATTGTTGGGCCTGTATCGCCGCCACAACTACGTCTTCACCGCGCTCGTGTCGGCGTCGGGCTTCATCCAACATGCGATATGACTTACCTACGCCGGGCGCGTAGCCAAGAAAAATCTTGAGTCGCGCACCCCACCGCTTGTTCTCTTCCGCTTGTGCTTGCCGAAGGAGACGTTCGGGGCTGGGTCTAGGGAGATCGGAGACTCGCATTTCGTAAATCTTCCAGGGACAGTGTAGACCTCAATGTAGGGTCCCGCAATTGCAAGTGCCATCAGCTTGTCCTGACGCGCCTCTATTCTGATTGAAAACCCGACGGCGACTAGGTCCTGGATGCTGATTTAGAATTCAAACCGGAGGCCGAACTGACCTGTGCGGTTTCCGCTGTTTTCCGCGGTCTGAACGCTTTGGACTATGCCAAAAGACGACGATGTCACATTCGTGGGAGGCGGAGCAAAGTTCGGATGGTTCAGTAGATTGGTAAAGGTGCCTTCAAAGCGGAGACGCATGCGCTCGGTTAGATGAAATGTCTTAGACACGCCGGCGGCGATCGTAGTTGTTCCGGGGCCCTGCAGAATACCGACTCCGCAGTTTCCAACGGGACCCGATGGAATCGGACTGAAGGCACTAATGTTGAACATGCTGCCGGTTGCGGAACTCGCAATATTGCCGTTTCCCACGCAATCGGGCCGTTGAAACGCACCGCGATAGGAGAGACTGAGATTGCCGGGATCGTAGCTGGAACTGGTGATGGGTGTGAGATACGGACCCGTTTCCCATAGGCTGACCGTGCTGACGGACCATCCACCGACTACAAGATCCGAGAAACGGTTCATGTGCGAAAAGAATTTGCGATTTTGGCCCACGGGGAGATCGTATACGGCGGAGAGCAGGAAGCGATTGCGACGTGTAGCAGCCATATTGCCGCGATTGGCCGAAAGATCAAAACGATTGGCGACAGGGGTCCCGTAGATGATTTCAGGATTGAAGGTGGTGGGTGCGTCTCCGCCGACGTTGCCGAGGCTCTTGGCCCAGACATGGCTAGCCTGAAAGGTGAGGCCGCCCCGCGCATGCATGTTCAGCTCGGATTGCAAGCCGTTGTAGTTCACGTGGCCGGAGTTCGTGGTAGAGAGAATGCGGCCCCAATTGGAATACGGCTTGGGGTTGGGATTGGGAGAGGTGGAGCTGGGTTCGACTTGATTGAGATCGATGGTCTGGCTCATGCGGTAGGAACTCATGCCCACGTAGCTTTCACGAAGTGTGACACCACGAGCGAGTTCGCCTTCGACGGTGAGGTTCCACTGGGCAGACTGTGGATCGCGGTAATTGGTGAGGGTGTTTTGGTAGAAATCACCGGTGCCAGCGATGCCAGAGGGAATATCCTGCATTCGTGCGCTGGGGAATTGATATGCTGGCTGAAGGTTTGTGAAGGAATTGGCTGTGGTGCGCACGACGGAGACATCAATGTTGGTGGTGTTGAAGGACAGCTGTCCGAGATTAGTCATCGTGAATATGCCGAAGCCACCGCGGAGAACGATCCTGCCGGTGCTGAGAGGACGATAGGCAAAGCCCAGCCGGGGCTGAAAATTCTTCCAGTAGAACTGACGGAGCCCCGGGCCGAGGCCGACCGTGTTGGCGAATTCGATGGGAGCGCACGGCATGTTGGGGTCAGCACCCAGGACGGGGACGCAGCCGAGCGCGGTATCCGCAGCGGTCGCCGCGCCGCATGGATCAGCGGAATTGTTGGGATCAGCTGGGTTGCAGCTGTTAATGGTGGCGAGGAATCCGGGGCGCGGTTGGTTCCCGACGGGAGTGATGATCCTACCATTGCGAATGTCGAAGGCGGTGAGATTGCCAAGATCGCTCACGAAAGCAGGAAGGGCCTGCCAACGCAACCCGTAGGTTAGCGTGAGACGGTCGTTGAGGCGGAACTCATCTTGTGCGTAGACCCCCGTTTGAATGGTGTGAGCGTGGACGTCGGGGCCGGATTGTGCGACGTAAGTTTTCGTGGGCAAGCCCAGAAGGAGATTAGCGAAGGCGTTTCCCGTGAAAACGCCCTGGTCAAAGGTGAAGGCGCCAAAATCGTCGGCCCCACCGAAGCTTTCGAGGTCCTGGTAGGCAACCCGCCGGACATCGACACCAAACTTCAAGGTGTGGCGTCCTTTAATCCAGGTGAGATTGTCGGCGAACTGAACGGTCTGGGACTTCGTGATGCCATCTTTGTCGCGGCCAATCGGCGAGTAGTTGCCGGGGTCGTCGTTAAAATTGAAGATGGGAAATGCGCCAGTGGCGGGATGGTCGCTGAGATCGAGGTCTGTCAAGCCAAGAGTTGAGATGGCCGCCGCGCCTTGAATCGGGAATTTAACCTGCAGTTGCCAGAAAGACAGGCCGAAGCGCGCCTCATTCACGAGATTGTTGGCGATGAGGTAGTTGTAAGAGACGATGAGGTTGTTGTTGTGCTCGGAGTCTTGATCGGGTGGCAAGAAATTGTTGACGGTGTTCAGAGCTGTATCCGTGAGGGATTGCGCGCTGAGATGTTTCCAGCTCCAGCGAACAAACACGGATTGTTTGGATGTGATGGTGCGATCGAAGCGCAGATCGAACCCGTTGGTATCACTGGGTGTGGGAGTTTGCTGCAAATAGTTGGCTTGCGAGCCAAAATTAGCAGTGCTCACATTGATGTTCGGTGCGGGAAGATAGTTGCTGAGTAAACTCAAGGCGACAGGATTAATGCAATCCTGGGAGTTCGCGCACTGGCTGCCGCCGGGAATTTTGTTTCCGGGATAAGGTTTGCCGGTGAAGGGATCCATGAGCGGAGTAGAGAGCGCCGAGAAATCGCCTTGCCGCATGGCGTTAGTGGGAACGAAAAGAAACAGCGGCGTGGAATAGCGGCGGCGGTTGGCCTCGAAGTCAGCGAAGAAGAAAGTCTTGGCTTTGCTACGGGAAAGCTTGGGAACTTGGAGAGGACCGCCGAGACTGCCGCCAAAAGTGTTATAGGCCTTGTGCGGCTTGTCGCCGGAATTCCAGACTTCCGCATCGAAGGCACTGTTCTGCAAATATTCAAAGGCGCTACCGTGGAACTGATCGCCGCCACTCTTGGTGGAGATGGTGACGTCACCGAGCTGAGCGAATTCGGCATTGTTGTTGAACTGCGTGACCTTGAATTCACTGATCAGTTCAGAAGACGGGTTCATGTTGCCGAGTGCACCGTTCTGGCGAATGTTCACGGTCGAGGATCCGTCGACGGAGTATTGGACCTGAGAGGGAAGTCCGCCACCGACGGAGACATTGCCGTTGGCATCCTGTTGAGCGCCGGGGACAGTGGCCAGCATAGCCAGTGGACTCGTGGTTGCGGCGCGGTAGTTCACAGGGAGGTTGGTGATCTGCTGGAAATCCTTGGTGTCGCCGATGGTGCCATTTTCGGTGTTAATCACAGGACCGCTTTCACCGCTGACTTCGATGGTTTGCGTCGAGGTCGCAAGTTTGAGGGCAACGTCCAATCGAAGGCTTTGACGAGCTTCTACCTGGAGGGAAGCAGCTTTGTAGTCAGCGAAACCGTCTCCGTGAACGACCAGTTCATAGCGAGCGGCTTTGACATTAACGAATTCAAATGCTCCGTTGCTATCCGTTGTCGCGCTGCGCTGACTACCATCTTCCATGCTCGTGAGCATGACTTGAGCGCCTGCGACTTCGCCCTGACTGGGATCCTTCACGACGCCCACAATTCCGCCAAAGGTCGATTGGCCGAAGACACACAGCGTTGACAATAAGACGGCAATCAAGAATCCAGAGAGTCTTCTAAACATTGCGAGGTTCCCCTATTCTCACGTGCGCAATTCGCGATCGCGCAGCAGTGACAAGAAAGTAGGAGAACACCAATAAGGAAGTCGTGAGCGTTTTCATAAAAGAGCTGATAACTCGCATTGGTTTCTTGAATCGCACATCTAAACATCGCGTGTACTGATGCCACGCTAAGTACTTTCCTTTCCTACTTCATACCTCGTGGAACTCACAAAATCTTTATGAAGCTCTCAGGACTTTCTGAGGAGTGGGGAGCTATGTTGTGTGGTTGTGGGGGCAATTGCGCTCGCTGAATTTGATTGATTCGAGCAAAGCGAATTGAATCGTTCGCCTAATCCCCCTGTGTGCCATGACTCTATCGGTCTTACTAGCCATTTGTTTGTTTGCGTGTGCCTTTTATCTTTACGTCCTGTTTCAATGGATGCGAGACAAAAAGCACAAACCCACTGGTCGGCCCGCCATTGGCGATGAAGCGGGCAACGCTGGCCAAACGCGCCCTAAGAAGCGACCACATCTCGTTGACTCCAGGAAGCCCGAACGAAGAATTGATTGGCCCAGCCCCAAATCGAGCAGGGTCCCGGGCGTGACGCGGCGGTAGAGAGCAAGCACTTCGGCTGCATTCATTGCGAAAGGATTGCGTACGAGAAGATTGCGAGATCGTGGAAGTTGCGGAATAGCAGTTAGAATATGAGAGAATATGCGAATTTTGCCGGGGCGGACCTGTTTGGCTGGAATCGGAATGTTCACGCTGCTGAGTCTTGGAGTCTGCAGAACTGGACGCGCGGACGACGATGCGAAGCCCAGTAGAGCTCCTACCACGTCGGCAGCAAAGCCGGCAAGCACGACCAAAGCGGAGTCGGGGCTGACGGAACGCGAGCAGTTGCTGTTGGATAAGGTGGAGCTGCTGCTGGATAACGTGGAGCGGCTCCAGAAACGTGTGGAAGAATTGGAAGCAAAGGAGCACTCAGGAAATCCGGGCGCAACCCGAGCGCCTACGAATGTGACGAAGGAGGTTGCTGGGGGCGCGCACGCTGGAAATCCCCCGAGTACGCGGGGTAGTTCCACTGCTCCAGCCGTCACCGCTGAGGGAAGCACGAACGTTGGATTTGCCTCCAGTTTGGGTGGCGTTCAACCGGGTGGGGCACCCTCCGTGCAGCCAAAGCAGGAACCAACCTCGGGCGCGGCTGCAACGACTGCCGCAACGAACGAACCGCAGAAGCCAATCGAGCCTTTTTCGGATGCGGACTGGACCTGGCTGAACGGCAATCCTCGCACAAAAGAGATCTATTGGGACACGAAATTCTTCACTCCGGAAATCAGAGCGGATACGCACTATGTTGCCGACTTCAACCATCCGACGGATCACTCCATGGGAGGGTCGAGCGAACTCTTTCGATCGTATGAAGTCCAGTTGGAGCAGTTTGGTGTCGGTGGCGACTTCCACTATGACAACGTCCGCGCGAGGCTGATGACGCAGTTCGGCATGTATTCCACGACCACGCCGCGCAATGACCCTAGCCCCGGTCACGGCCAGTGGGATCTCGCCAATGCCTACCGCTACGTCTCGGAAGCTTATGGCGGATATCACTTTAATGTGCTGCATGGCATAAACGTCGATGCGGGAATCTTCATGTCGTACATCGGCTTGTTCAGCTTACTACAACTTCGACAATTGGGCCTACCAGCCTTCGTATGTTTCTTCTAACACGCCCTGGTTTTTCAACGGCGTTCGCGTGCAGATTTTCCCAACGGCACATTTGAAGATTGAGCCCTGGTTTATCAACGGTTGGCAGGCTTACGGCTCGGCCAATCACAGCCCAGGTATCGGCGGCCAGATCAAATGGACTCCGAAGCCCTGGCTCAACATCATTTCGAATAATTACGGCGTAGGCCAGGACGACCTCTTCATCAAAGGCCGCCGCCGCATCCATACCGATGACAGTATTGAGGTTAAGTACTACGACAAACCGGAAAAAACCCTCGACAAGATGGCGTTTTCGCTGACCGGTGACTTGGGTTGTGAGTATGGCGCCGGAGTGAGTTGCTACACCAACAAGCAGGGTGGGCCCAAGCAGAGCTTCATAGGCTTCATGGTGTACAACCGCTTCTGGTTCCACAGGGATCTGTTCGCAGTAACGGTCGGCGGCGGCAAGATCAACAATCCGGGACGCTATCTCGTGCTGATCCCACCGATCAATGGAGAAACAGCCATTACCGCTGCCACGAGTTCACCCTACTTTACGGGGAATCCTGGGGACCCCTTTAAAGCGTGGGATTCCTCCATCACGTTTGACTACATGCCCAAGCAATACATCACATTTCGCGCGGAGTATGACTATCGCCACGCCAGCGTACCCTATTGGAGCGGCGCAGGCGGCATTACGCCTCCCGGCGGGAACAACGGTTCTCCGCAATTCTTCACTTGCAGCAACGGCTCCTCTTCCGGGCAAACAAACCTCGGGTTGGCCGAAACCACTTGCGGCGGTGGAATCAGCAGCGTCTGGTTCCCAGATCTTCGCAAGAATGAGTCGTTTATCGACCTGGCCATCATGGTCAAGTTCTGAGCGGGGACCCGGCATTTCGATTGTGGATTCATCGTTGGTGCCGCAAGGAAAGACCGTGGCAGAACGGGAGCAAGCAACCGAGAACTGGAAAGGGAAAGAGCCATGCTGGACGTTATTTTCATCGCAGCGACCGCACTGTTTTTTGCGATTGGGATTTTCTACGTTCGCGGCTGCGAACGATTGAAGTAGGAGGAGGCCTATGAATGCAGGTGACGCGGCATTTTTAGTGATTTGCGTGTTTCTCCTTGGCTATTTGCTATACGCCCTTTTGAAGGCGGAGGAGTTTTAGTTCATGACGGCGAATGGCTGGTTTCAAATTGGACTGTACCTCTTTGTGATCCTCCTGGTAACAAAACCCGTCGGAGTTTTCATGACGCGGGTCTTTAATCGCGAAAAGACGTTTCTCGATCCGGTACTTCGGCCAGTCGAGCGGCTCGTGTATCGTCTGACGGGCATCCATGAGAAGCACGAAATGCGCTGGACGGAGTACGCCGTAGCCATGCTTCTGTTTAGCGGCGTTTCTATGACGCTTCTGTACCTCATTGAACGCACCCAGAAATGGTTGCCGTTCAATCCGCAAAAATTCCCGAATGTTGAGCCAGGCTTGGCCTTTGGCACCGCTGCTTCTTTCACAACGAATACCAACTGGCAGGTATATAGCGGCGAGTCGACGATGAGCTATCTCACGCAGATGGCCGGTCTGGCATATCACAACTTTGTCTCGGCTGCTGTGGGCATCGTCCTTGCAATTGTTGTGATTCGGGGCATCGCAAGGAAGGAAACGGACAAGTTAGGGAACTTTTGGGTGGATACCACGCGCTGTCTCTTGTGGGTCTTGTTGCCGGTTTGCCTGATAGGTTCCTTGATCCTGGTATCACAAGGTGTCGTACAGAATTTTAAACCGTATACGACTGCCGATTTGATCCAACCGTACACAACACAAATCACCGGGCCGGATGGTAAGACCACCACACAAACGGTGACTCAGCAAGTCATTGCGCAAGGCCCTGTCGCGTCGCAGGAAGTGATTAAGGAATTCGGTACAAATGGGGGCGGATTCTTCAACGCCAACAGCGCTCATCCTTTTGAAAATCCAACTCCCTTTTCGAATTTTTTCGAGATGGTGCTGATTTTTGCAATTCCGTCCGGGCTGACCTACACGCTCGGCCGCATGACAGGCTCGCAACGCCATGGCTGGGCGGTCTGGGCGGCCATGGCTTTCCTATTTCTCGCCGGTGTCACGACAGCCTATTGGGCAGAGGCCAGAGGCAATCCGCTTTTGGCCGGCACCGACCAGCGCGCAAGTGCCCTGCAATCCGGTGGGAATATGGAAGGCAAAGAAGTGCGGTTTGGAATTGCGAACTCCACGCTGTTCGCCACGGTAACGACCGACGCCAGTTGCGGCGCGGTGAACGGTATGCACGACTCGTTCACACCCCTCGGCGGCATGGTTCCCTTGATAAACATCATGCTGGGCGAGGTCGTGTTTGGTGGAGTTGGCGCAGGCCTCTACGGCATTTTCGTTTTTGTGGTCCTGGCGGTTTTTATCGCTGGACTGATGGTAGGCCGAACGCCCGAATACCTTGGCAAGAAGATCGAATCGTATGACGTCAAGATGGCCATGCTCGCGGTTCTCATTCTGACGTTCACGATTCTCGGGTTTTCCGCTGTTTCGGTGGTTAAGCCGTACGGTACCGCGGGCATTACCAACCCTGGGCCACACGGTTTGTCGCAGGTGCTTTACGCCTACGTTTCGTCGACCGGCAACAACGGCTCGGCATTCGGTGGAATCAACGCGAACACGATGTGGTACAACACGACGACCGCCGCCGCTCAGCTCCTCGGCCGATTCTTCATGATCATTCCGGTGCTTGCCATCGCCGGAAACCTCGCAAAGAAGAAGATCGTGCCGGAATCCGCAGGGACATTCCCGGTGACTGGCGGACTCTTTGCTGGCCTGCTTGTTTCTACGATTTTGATCGTGGGTGCTCTCACGTTCTTCCCGGCTCTGAGTCTGGGGCCGATTCTCGAACACCTATTGATGAACGCAGGAAAGGCTTTCTGAGGTGTCTATGGACCCGGTCGCTCAAATCAGAAAAAAATCGCTCGCCGATAGCGCTATTCTCACGCGAGCCATAGCAGATTCATTTCGCAAGTTGGATCCACGGACGATGGTCAAGAATCCGGTTATGTTCGTGGTCGAAGTGGGTGCCGTCCTGACGACGGTCCAGCTCGCGTGGAATGCCGCTCACCGCGCAGGACAATTCAGTTTTGGCCTGCAAATTACGCTTTGGCTGTGGTTTACGGTGCTCTTTGCCAACTTCGCAGAAGCCATGGCCGAAGGCCGCGGCAAGGCGCAAGCCGACACGCTGCGCAAAGCGCGCGCGGAAACCCAAGCTCATCGCTTGAAGAGCGACGGCAGCACGGAAATGATCGTCAGTTCGAAACTGCGCTCTGGAGATATCGTCGTTGTTACCGCAGGGAACTTTATTCCCGGAGATGGCGAAGTGATCGAGGGTGTCGCATCCGTCGATGAATCAGCAATTACCGGGGAGTCTGCTCCGGTCATTCGCGAATCCGGCGGAGACCGTTCCGCAGTCACCGGTGGAACACGCGTACTTTCCGATGAGATCAAGGTGCGCATCACTTCGAATCCCGGCGAAACCTTTCTCGACCGGATGATCAAGCTTGTCGAGGGGGCTTCACGTCAAAAAACTCCGAACGAGATTGCGCTGAACATATTGTTAGCGGGTCTCACGATCATCTTTCTACTGGCGGTCGTGACACTTCAGCCGTATGCCATTTATTCTGGTGCTCGGCAGAACATCTTCGTCTTAGTCTCGCTTCTCGTTTGCCTGATTCCCACGACCATCGGAGGCCTTCTGTCTGCTATCGGCATTGCCGGTATGGACCGCATGATTCAGCGAAATGTCATCGCGATGTCGGGGCGCGCCGTCGAAGCGTCGGGTGACGTGGACGTGCTGCTTGCTCGACAAGACTGGAACGATCACTCTGGGAAACCGCGCCGCCACCCAATTCTTTCCTGCGCCCGGCATTGAGGAGGCCTATCTCGCGGATGCAGCACAACTTTCTTCGCTGGCCGACGAAACGCCGGAAGGCCGCTCTATCGTGGTGTTGGCGAAGGAGCGTTACAACCTCCGTGGTCGCGATCTTTCTCATCACAGCGCGATTTTCATCCCATTCTCCGCACAAACCAGAATGTCCGGCGTCGACATCGATGGCCGCGAAATCCGAAAAGGGGCGCTGGAAGCAATTTCTCGCTTGACCGGTAACCGCGGCAACGGCATTCCGTCCGAACTGCAGGTTTGTGTCCGGGAGATATCCAACGCCGGCGGAACGCCACTCCTAGTTGCGGAAAACGGCCGTGTGTTGGGCGCGATCGCTCTTACGGACATTGTTAAGGGAGGCATGAGGGAGCGTTTCGACCATCTTCGCGCCATGGGAATTCGCACCATGATGATCACTGGCGACAATCCCCTGACCGCCGCGGCTATCGCCCGCCAAGCTGGCGTCGACGATTTCCTCGCCGAAGCCAAGCCGGAAGACAAGATGGCACTCATCAAGAGTGAACAGGCCAAAGGGAAACTCGTGGCCATGACCGGCGACGGTACCAATGACGCTCCAGCACTCGCTCAGGCAGATGTCGGAGTGGCCATGAACACCGGCACCCAGGCGGCGAAAGAAGCCGGCAACATGGTTGACCTGGACTCCAATCCCACCAAACTCATCGAAATCGTCGAAATCGGTAAGCAACTTCTGATCACTCGCGGTGCCTTGACGACATTCTCGGTCGCCAACGACGTGGCTAAATACTTCGCGATTATCCCCGCGATGTTCGCGGGAGCGTTCCCGGTGCTCGGCGTCCTAAATGTGATGCATCTGCGGACGCCGGAATCGGCAATCCTCTCGGCAGTGATTTTCAACGCTCTGATCATTATCGCTCTGATTCCGCTCGCTCTCCGTGGCGTGCGGTACCGTCCCTTAGGCGCGGCTGCTCTGCTGCAGCGCAACCTGTTGATCTATGGCGTAGGGGGAATCATTGCCCCATTCATCGGAATCAAGGTGATCGACGTGCTGCTGACATATCTTCGGGTCGTCTGAGGAACTTGTGAAAAAGAACTTCATGATCGCTATCTGGTTCACTTTAGTTACCACGGTGATGTTCGGAATCCTATATCCGCTTGCCATCACAGGCCTGGCCCAGGTGTTGTTTCCTCAGCAGGCAAACGGACAGCTGATCGAGAAAAACGGAAAGATTGTAGGCTCTCGAATCATCGGGCAATTCTTCACCGGGCCCGGTTATTTCCATTCGCGGCCGTCCAACGCAGGAACTGGTTATGACCCTACTTCAAGCAGTGGCTCGAATCTGGGACCCACAAACAAGAATTTGATTGACCGCGTGAAAGGTGACGTTCAAAACCTTCAGGCGGAGAACCCAACCGCACCAATCCCAGTCGACCTGGTGACGGGTTCTGGATCCGGCCTGGATCCCGACATCTCTCCTGCTGCCGCGGAATTCCAAATTCCTCGCGTTGCCCATTCGCGTGGAATGAAGCAGGAGGATGTGCGCGCCCTTGTGTTGAAACATACCCGAGGCCGCGACCTTGGGTACCTTGGCGAACCCCGTGTGAATGTCTTGGAACTGAATTTGGACCTCGAGTCCGTAAATAGCCTGCAATGAGGTCACGATTTGCGGCGTGGGCGTTTTTCGGAGGCCATGGTTGGTAGCTGAAATCGGTATCCCAGCCACGGCTCGGTCAGAACGTAATGAGGATGCGCGGGATCTTTCTCGATTTTCTTGCGCAGTTGGTTTATCACGACGCGGAGGTTCTCCGTTTGCTCGGCATGATCGGGTCCCCAGACAATTTGCAGCAATCTCTTATGAGTAAGCGGCTTTCCTTGTTGAATTACGAGCGCGCGCAAGACGTCGAATTCTTTTGGACTCAAGTGGACTCTGTTGCCGCGGACATCCACGATTCTTTTCTCGAGATCCACGCTCAATTCTGGAGTTTCGATTTTCGGAAGGGGCTCTTCGGAAGCGGATCTTCGCAAGGCCGCCCGGATCCGTGCCAACAGTTCGCCGCTAGCGAAGGGTTTTACGACGTAGTCATCCGCCCCCGAATCGAGCGCGAGAATCTTGTCCTGCTCCGAGTTTCGGACGGTGACCATGATAATCGGTCCACTAAAGGACAATCGAATCTTGCTGCAAACTTCAAACCCGCTCATGCCCGGCATGTTCACATCCAGGAGAATCAGATCCGGATGTTCGCGCATGACCATTTCGATGGGCTCCTTGCCGTTCTTCGCCTCGATTACGTCGAAGCCATTGCTGGAGAGCGTCACACGCAGGACCCGACGGATTTGCGGTTCGTCGTCGACCACGAGAATGGTTGCATTATTCATCGGTTTTGCGCCTGCAGGTGCACCAAAACGTCCAATACAGCGTCGCAATGGTAAGGGACGAGCAACGAGAAACGCGTGAGGGAATCCTAAGGAGTTCATAAAGACATGACCGTTCTGGATCTGCTTCTGGGCCGGCCTCTCGCGTCCGACGAGGCGCGTGCCCAGTGCGTCGGGGCGGCTGCCGGGATTCCGATCTTTGGCCTGGATGCACTTAGCTCCGCTGCCTACGGTCCGGAAGCGGCACTGACACTGCTTATCCCACTTGGCGCGGCGGGCATTGCGTATATCGTTCCAATCAGCACGAGTATTATTGTTCTGCTGGCGATTGTCTATTTTTCCTATCGCCAGACCATCCAGGCCTACCCCGGTGGTGGAGGGTCCTACACCGTCGCACGCCAGAACCTCGGCGTTTCCGCGGGCCTTCTGGCTGCGGCTGCATTGATGATCGATTACGTATTGGTCGTTGCGGTAGGCATATCGGCGGGAGTGGGTGCTCTTGTTTCGGCACTGCCGAGGCTTCAGCCGTGGACCCTTGTGCTATGTCTTATGATCCTGGGGATCATAACTTTGGTGAATCTCCGTGGCGTCCGAGAAACGGGGCTGCTCTTCACTACCCCCACGTACCTCTTTGTAGGGTGCCTCTTTCTGGCCGTCCTGCTAGGGGTGGTCAAGACCCTCGCGTCGGGCGGTCATCCGATTCCTGTCGCGCTCCCTCCGAGAGTGCCTTTGGTTGGTGCTGCTCCAAGTCTTTGGCTGTTGCTGCAAGCATTCGCGAGCGGTTGTACCGCCATGACGGGTGTCGAGGCAGTGAGTAACGGAGTCAAGGCCTTTCGTGAACCTGTTGTGCCAACAGCCAGACGCACACTCACTATAATCATAGTCATTCTGAGCGTGCTGCTGGCGGGCATTGCGTACTTGGTTCATGCGTACGGGATTGCAGCCACAATTCCCGGCCAGCCCGGGTATCAGAGCATCCTTTCCATGCTGCTCGGCGCGGTCGCTGGGCGGGGTTTCTTTTACTATGTCTCGATCAGCTCAATCCTCCTGGTACTGGCCCTTTCCGCCAACACTGCTTTTGCAGATTTTCCCCGACTCTGCCGTGCCATCGCGCAGAACAACTATCTCCCGCATGCCTTTGCTACGCGAAGCCGCAGGCTCGTGTACTCCTACGGAATCTATCTACTGGCGGCGCTCGCTGGTTTTCTCTTGATTTTGTTCCGTGGCGTAACGGATCGCCTGATCCCTCTGTTTGCGGTGGGCGCCTTTCTCGCTTTCACACTTTCCCAGGCCGGCATGGTAGGTCATTGGAGGCGGGTCGGAGGCAAGGGAGCCACACGAAGCATTATCGTGAACGGTCTCGG
The DNA here is from genome assembly GCA_963839315.1 of Candidatus Acidiferrales bacterium. Classification (GTDB taxonomy): domain Bacteria; phylum Acidobacteriota; class Terriglobia; order Acidiferrales; family UBA7541; genus Acidiferrum. Next base: position 349,761 of record CAWIUU010000022.1, on the reverse strand, counting down.
GGCGGTGGCGACTGGTGTGACCGTGGTCGTGGTTCTGGTAGCCAAGTTTGTCCAAGGGGCTTGGGTGACGATGCTTCTGATCCCTGTCCTTCTTGTGGCGATGGTTGCGGTGCGCCGACACTATCATAGAGTCTTCCTCGAAACACGCAGCGTGGCTCCCCTTGAGCTAAACGACCTCACGCCCCCGCTCGTGGTAGTCCCGATCAAAAATTGGAGTCACATCGTCAAGAAGGCACTGCGCTTCGCATTGAAGATCTCGCCGCACGTTCGAGCAGTGCATGTGGACTGCGGCGAAGGCTCGTCAATACTCCGCCAGGAATGGTGCCGCTTCGTTGAGGCGCCGACACAAGAAGCTGGTGTGGCTACGCCGCAGCTCGTCGTATTACCTTCCCGCTATCGCTACATTCTCTCTCCGATTGTCGACTATGTTTTGGAAGCTGAACGGACCTGTCCAAACCAGCAGATCGCTGTTCTTGTGCCGGAACTTGTGCAACGGCACTGGTATCACCACATACTGCACAACAAACGAGCAGCCGTCCTGAAGGGCCTCCTGCTGCTAAAAGGCAATCAACGGGTGGTGGTGATTAATGTTCCTTGGTATCTCGAATCCTGAGAACACGAATGAGGAAGCTGCTGGAACCGAACTGAGCAGCACTCCTCAAGCCTCACGAGCAGATGTTTAGTAGGACTCGATCGCGGCGTTCTGGTCGTCCGACAGGAGATTATCCGCTCGAAGCAGTTACCCGCGATCAAACTGGGGCGTCACTACACCATCCTACGGAAAGACATGGATGCCTTCCTCGACCGCAAGCGGGGGGAATAGCACAAATGATTGGGTGTCGAATTGTAATTCCGCCAGCCACAGGGCATGTAACAATGTTGCATCCTCTCGCTGTATGTTGTTAATTTCAAAGGCTCTCTTAATGCTGGCGAAGCACAGGGCAATTCATTTGATGTCTGATGAGCACGGACTCGGCAACCACGGAAACGGAGCCCTCCCGGCAGGCCTAGCCGGACGACAGTGACGATCAGATGAACGAAAAGGATGACGACATCACGCATCCTGGCATGGTAGCAAAACCCGAAAAAACGTGATTTTGGCCTAATTCAGTAATTCGCCATGGACAGGTCGGCGGCAGCCTGACCCATACGGGCGAGGTCCTGCTGGGCGTACCAGAGGAGCCGGGTCTTCCTCACCCGTAAACATTGCTTACAGCGGGGGAAGTCCCAAGGCTCGAAGACGACGATCGAGCAGGCGTTGATCGATGTAAACGTTCTGGGTTATCAATTGCCGAAAGCAGGCACGAAGGTCAGTCAAATAGCCCCGGGCGTAAAAGGCTTCGAGTAAACCGACGCTGCCGAGAATCTGGAGGCCTTCGGCCTTGGCAAGCATGCGTGCCTTGTAGTCATCGAGCAGCACAGGATTCGCACCGAGTTCTTTGGCCAGGAGGATCGTGCTGATCTCACCAAGACCCAGGGCCTGTTTTTGTTGTGCCGCGAGCAGACTGGCTGGATTCTGAAGTTGTTTCACTTCAATCCATTTCGCATTTGAAACCTCTGCCGCTCCTGGCAAACCAGTGCCGACGACGACAACTTCGTCGTGAACTTCGGCGGAGATATAAACGCGGGAAAAGAGGCGATTGAGTAGGTCGAAGCAGCCAAGTTTAGTGAGAATAACAAGCGGCGACGAATCGGATACGACGGTCACGCCTTGAGACGGTCCGCGGACTGGCGTTCTTCTTCCAGGTCTTCAAAGCTGTATCGAAGCGGAGGGACACCGTGCTTTGTGGCGAAATCCATGAAAGCCGCCAATGGCGTGCGGCACAACTCGGCAGCGCGTCCTAGCGAGACCTTATCCTCGCGATAAAGTTCGAGCGCCAGCAATCGAGCGGCTTCCTCGGAGAGACTGCTTTCCTCCAAATTTGCGGCTCGCAGCAACGCTGAGGGCAATTTCACATCCACGGTTTCCATGCACCCAAATTACCCCATGCACGCCACTTTTGTCATGCCTTATTCAGCCGGTGGCGAGTGCCTGGCGAATTGTAATTTCGCAAGCCACAGGGCATGTCACGCATTATAAAAGGGCTGTCGTTCGCCAAATCGTTGCGCCGGCATTAAAAGGATTTCTTTCCACTTGACGTAAGCTCTCCGGATTTGGATGGCAGGCTGATTCGTAGCCCGGCGAAAGATGCTTGCAGAAAATGTCACGGTTCCTCGGCAGGGTTTCAAGAAAAGAGTTTGGTCTTCAGAAAAATTGCTCTTGAGGCTAGGCTGCCGCTGCATAACGATGGTGCAGCCCGCCGAGTCTAGGAAAGGATTGAATCTTGCTTTCAGTGGTTGACCGAATTTCTGCAGCACGACCTCCTGGCGTGTCCTTAGCCAGTCCAAGATGTGTCCGGTCATCATGGTAGTAAAGCAGGTAAGAAGACATCAGCCGTTTGAGATGGCGCTCATTCAGGATGATCACATGGTCCAGCAAATCGCGTCGGCAACTTCCCACCCAGCGCTCCGCAACGCCGTTCTGCCACGGACTGCGAAAGGCCGTGCGAGTTGGCTCGCTTCCCATGTCCCTCACAGCCGAAAACACCTCGGCTCCAAACTTGGCGTCGCGGTCGAGTAGCAAGAATCTGTGCGGCTGTTTGTAGGCCCATGCTTCTCGCAATTGCTGTACAACCCAAAGCGCATTGGGATTTCGCGTCACATTGAAATGCAGGATCTTCCGCCGGTCGTGGCCGATGACGAAAAAGCAGTATAGAACACCAAACGTGAGCGTTGGGACAGTGAAGAAATCCATTGCCGCAATGGCCTCGCGATGGTTTCTGAGGAACGTCAGCCATCGCTTTACAGAATCTGGATCTCTCGGAGCTCGCCGGATCCATCGCGAGACACTCCTTTCCGAGACCTCAAAACCCAGCTTGAGCAGTTCGCCGTGAATACGCGGCGCGCCCCAGGTCGGATTCTCAGCAACCATACGAAAGATCAAGGCGCGAACCTCTTTGCTGACACGCTTCCGTCCACCTACTTTTCTAACTTTTGAGACCCATGCCCAATACAATCGGAAACCGGCGTGATGCCAGTTCACGACGGTTCTAGGAGTGACCAAGATGAGCGGCTTAGTCCACCCGGACCAGAACGTTCGCAACGCAACCCAGAACAGCTTGTGCAGGGCAGTTAATCGACGGCGAGGTTGTTGCGCGTGCAGAGCCAGCAATTGCCGACGGAGAGCCAGATTTTCTAGGACGAGGTCGTCGCGAGAGCGGATAGCGCTGACCATCCAACCGAGGAAATGTCGGAGCGATGCGATCATAGCCGGAATCATATCGGAAAAGTCCGAATCGAGCTTTGCCACAAGTCATTCATTTTGCAGGTGTACGAGGTTTTGGCGAGCTACAGCGTCTGGCGCGATGTAAGTCATGTTGGCGCGCATGTTGACGTACTTATCGGCGAGTTTTGTCATGTTCTGAAATGCTTTGTTCAAAAGCTGAGAGGCACTGTGATCGGAAGGTGTGACAGCAGCGACTTCGGCCAGGCGAAGATTCGTGGCGGCTTGCGCTCGATACGGAGCAAGCAGGCCTGCCGATAGAGGGATTCCATTTTGGATGGCGGAGTCGAGCGCGGCGTGCCATTCACGCAGAGTGGACATCTGCTCGATTCCAGCGTTTAGAAATTGCTTTGAAAATCCTTGGTTCGATGGCGCCGCTTGCGTCTGCGCGGCAGGTGTGGGGGCCGCAGACGCTGTTGTTGGAGATGGAGCGCGATTAGCGGAACTGGCAGCGAGACTGAGAGCTACTATGGCACCAGAAGAACTGACCGAACCATTGAGAGCATTTGCGAGAGCTTCTAGGCCAACATAAGGATGGCCACTTACGAAAATGACGGGCACCTCTGTGGACTTCCCGTTAATGATGAGTGTGTGTCGATCAGCTGCTCTCAGAGAGACTACGACCGCGAGAATGATGAGAAGCAGTACTACGTTCGTCGAAGGATTGGAAAGTCTTTTGAACATGACGGGTCTCCTGCGATGGAGATATTGAATCTCTTCACCGGCTTCGCTGCTATCTATTGACACTACCACTACTCAAAGGCGTTCAGTTGTCCTGGTAACGCCGAAATCGTACATGTGACTCTGGATGCCTCGGTGACACGCAGAACGGTTCTCACGAATTGCGCTGGAAGTTTTCAAACTCCCACTGCCCGAGCAAGCCTACCTTCTGGGCGACTTCTTCCCACGTGTCGCCCGAGCATCGCATGAGATACTTCTCAATGAACTTCCGCAGCCGAAGGTGTTCGTATTTGAAGACGATTAACTTGTGCAGGCCAAGAAGAACGTCGGAATCTTTGTACTTTTCCATGAGCCATTTGGGAGGGCAAACGACAATATCGAGGGATTCTTCTCCTTCCCCCTCCATCGGGCCGACCATCGCACGAAGGGTGAATCCGAATTTATCGTCTTCGTCAGGCAGGTACTTCTCAACGTCACCTATGTCCGTAGAATGCAGACTCTTCAGGACAGCTTGCATATAGTCATCCTCTAAGTTCAACGCGCGCCGACTATAAAACAACGGCGGGGACAAACGCACCAGCCGATCTGCAACCGATTTCAAAATAAGGATCAGGTCCTAGTAAACAGCATTCCCGCCCAGAAAAGTGAGCCGCTGTAAGATAGATTCCTATGCTGCAATGGCTGGTGGTGGGGATAGGGGATATCGCAACCAAGCGGGTGATCCCCGCAATTCAAGGGGAGCCGCGCAGTTCACTTGCTGCCGTGGTCACGCGGCATCCCAACAAAGCCGTATCGTATCAAGTCCCCGTGTTTTTCAGCCTGGAAGAAGCGTTGCGCCTCGGGACGTTTGATGCCGTCTACATCGCCACGCCTGTGTTTCTGCATGGGCCGCAAAGCATGCAAGCTCTGCATGCGGGGAAACACGTTTTGTGCGAAAAGCCTATGGCGATGAACCACGCCGAAGCGTTGAACATGGTGGAGGCTGCGGAAAAAAGCAGGCGCTGCTTCGGAGTAGCGTACTACCGACGTTGTTATCCGAAAGTGCAGCGCGCTCTGGAATTGATCCGCCAGGAAGCGATCGGAAAACCGCTCATGGCGTTTGCCACCTGCCATAGTCAGCCGCCAAACGAGCATCGTTCATGGCTGCTCGACCCGGCTCAAGCCGGAGGCGGACCTCTTTATGATATAGGTTCCCATCGCATTGACCTGTTAAACTACTTCTTTGGTCAGCCAGTGGAGGTTCAAGCCTGTTTGTCCAACGTTGTCCACCATTTTGCGGTGGAGGATTCCGCCACGGTTTTAGTCAAGTATGCGAGCGGCGTGCATGCTGTGGTGGACGTGCGGTGGAATTCGCAGGTTGCCCGCGATGAGTTTCGCATCGCAGGCAGTAAAGGGATGTTGGACCTCACGCCGCTGAACGGACCTCAATTGGTTTCTCCTGCCGGTGAGGAAAATTTGCCTCCCCATTCCAATCTGCACTTTCCCTGTATTGAGAACTTCGCGGATGCGGTGCTGGAGCATACTCCGTTGCTCTCCAGCGGTGTTACCGCGACAGGTACAGATTGGGTGACAGAACAAGCCACCAGACGTTAACCCACGGGGTCCTCGTTCTCCCTGGCGAGTCCGAGAAAAACGTACTGGTAGCAAGATTTCTTCTCCTTTTTTGTCCTTTTCGATGTTCCTTAACTAAATATTGGGATATTGGGCATTCCTCCGTCAGTTCGGGAAAAAGCTTCCCAATCGCATTGTTCGGCGTGAATCGGTCGGTGTACTTCGCTTCGAAATACTTTTCACGAATAATGGCAATTTTTGGTTAGGTGCCGCCTCAGTTTCTTGCTCACGCATTATTACTCCACCCGTCTATCGCCTTGGGGGTGTTCCACCCGCAAATTTCCACTTCCGCGAAGCTCCACCTTTCGCGACAGGATGGTGTGTCTATGCGCAATACGTTTCGCTTTCTTCTCGCAATTTCTCTCGGCCTCGCTGTCTGCATCGGCAGCGCGCGGGCGCAATTCAAAAATGGCAGCCAGGCTACGGAGCTGAATCTTCCCCGCATCAGCCAGCACGGCGACACCACGCAAACCATCGGCATCAGCACTATCAGCATCAGTTACAGCCGTCCCCTCGCCAGCAACCGCGAAGTCTGGGGCAAGACCGTGCCTTACGGAAAAGTCTGGCGCGCCGGCGCAAACGAAAACACCACCATCACGTTTTCTGATGACGTTTCCATCGAAGGCAAGCCGCTCGCGGCCGGCACCTACGGCCTGCACATGATCCCCGACAAGGGTCAGTGGACCATCATCTTCTCCAAAAACTCCACCTCCTGGGGCAGCTTCAGCTACGACGAAAAGGAAGACGCTCTGCGCGTCACCGTCACGCCCACGACCGATCAAAACTTCGACACCCTCACCTACACCTTCGACGACGTGAAGCCCGATTCCGCCCTGGCCACCCTGCGCTGGGAAAAGCTCGCCGTGCCCTTCCGCGTTTCCGTGGACGTGAAAGCTGTCACTCTCAAAAGTATTCGGAACCAGTTGCGCAGCGTCGGCGGCTTCACGTGGGCCGGCTATGACGAAGCCGCAAACTGGTGCCTCGACAACAACTACAATCTCGAAGAAGCGATGAAGTGGGAAGACACTTCCATCCAGAACGAAGACCGCTTTGAAAATCTCGAAACCAAGTCGCGCATCCTCGACGCTATGGGCAAGAAAGAAGAAGCCGCCAAAGTGCTCGCCGCCGCTCTCGCCAAGGCCAACGCCACGCAGCTCTACGTTTATGCGCGCGGCCTGCAGCGCGCCGGCGACGCCAAGCGCGCCTTCGAAATCTATCCGCAAGTCGCCAAGCGCGATCCCAACCACTGGCTAAGCCATCTGGCGCAAGCCCGCCTCGCGTCCCACAGCGGCGATTTCACCGTCGCCGCCAAGGAAATGAAGCTTGCCATCGCCGGCGCCCCCGACGCCAATAAGCCCTTTCTCGAGCCCATGCTCGCCAAGCTAGAAACCAAGACCGACATCAACAATTAATCCGCATCCCGAATCCGTCCACTCCGCAGGGGCACGATAAATCGCGCCCCTCGTGGGTTTCTCTCGCTCTCATAGGGCTCGCTCTTCATTCTTCAGTGCCGTTCCGTCCTCTTCTATCTCAGGTTATGGACGAGCCCCATGCTGATACTTTGCGGTCGTTACAGACGGTCAAGGCGCTCGATTACTCACGAGCTCCAAGCGACAAAGGCAGCGCTCTGTCGGGTTCTCTGAAATGTGGGGTTTGATCAACTCCTGCAATGCATATTTCGTAAACGGACACTTTCTTCTCCTTGGCAGTCGGTTACGTTTCTAGCCTCGCAGTTCTAGCTTTCATGTAAGGCAATGATTGGATCCACGGTCGTCGCACGACGAGCGGGAATGTAAGTCGCCAGAAAGGCGACAACCAACAAAATCAGCGGGACTGTGACGAAGACGATCACATCAATCGGATGAACGCCATACAGAAGACCTGCAATCATCGGTGCTGAGATTGCAGAAAGGATCAATCCAATCGCAATTCCAGTACCGGCGAGCAATAGCCCTTTGCCGAGAATGAGTTTGAGAATATCAGGCCGCTGGGCTCCCAAGGCGACTCGGATTCCAATCTCACGAGACCTCTGCCCAACCATGTAAGCCAGCAATCCATAGATGCCAATGGAGGACAAGAGCATCGCGACGGCCGCGAACACTCCAACCAATTCCGCCGAGAATCGGCGCGGAGCAATAGAAACATCCATCACATCGTTCATCGAGCGCACGTTGAATACCGGCAATGCGGGATCCAATGTCTGTATCTCTTTCCGAATTTGTGATTCGAGGAGTGATGCGGGCAGAGGCGTCCTTGCCACCACGCTCACGGCCCGCGAGCGTAGTGGCGATTGTTGATAGATTGGTCTGAAAATGTGGGGGACACCATCTGTGTCGAGTCCGTCTTGCTTCATATCCTTGACAATTCCGACCACGACCACGACCACGGTTACCCAAGGAAGCCTGGGATTTACCCCCATCCGGAAGCGCCTGCCGACAGGATCGATGCCCGACCAATAGCGTCGCGCCGTAGTCTCATCAATGATGGCTACCTCCTGCTTTCCGCTTTCATCGCTTTCTAGGAAAAAACGCCCACGAATCAATGGGCATTGCATCAGCATGAAATAATCGGGACTCACTCGAATTACTTCCGCTGTTACCCCTTGTGATGAATCGGCCGCGCGGTCCTCAATCACCAGTGCGGCGGTTGTTGTTGGACGCGCGCCTGGCAAATCCGAGGTCATGGCAGCCCGATCAATTCCTGGAATCGTGGCCACACGCCGAATGACGTCTCGGAAAAAAGATGTCCTTTTTGAGAAGTCTCCATACAACACATCCGTCTTGGGATCGTTCGGGTTCGGTAGGTAGAAGCTTGCAGTGACTACCCTCGAAGGATTGAAGCCCGGATTTTCCTGAATCAATCCCCAGAAGGTCCGCAGGAGCAAGCCGGCTCCAACCATCAACACAACAGCAAGCGCCAGTTCAGACACAATCAGCACACTTCTCAACCGGAATGTCTTGGCGCTGTAACCGGAGCCTTGAGCACCTTCCCGAATTGCGGCAGTCATATCGGCTTTCATTGCCTGGAAAGCTGGAGCGAGCCCAAATATGATTCCGGTGAAGATGGAAATCAGAAGAGCAAAAAGCAGCACCGTCCGGTCGACACCCACTTCGGCAAGCCGGGGAACGGAAGCGGGAATAAAGCGAAGGATGAAACTCAAGGTCAATTTCGCTGCGAGCACGCCTGCCACACCCGAGATCAAGGAAAGCACCAGCGACTCCGTCAGCATCTGGCGCACCATGCGAAAACGGGCAGCCCCAAGCGTCATCCGCATTGCCATTTCTCTCTGTCTTCCTGAAGCGCGAGCCAGAAGAAGGTTTGCGATGTTCACGGATGCAATTAGTACAACCAGGACTACTGCGGCCATCAATACCAGCAGTTGGGGACGCACATTGCCTACGAGTGCGTCTTGCAAAGGTTGGATCTCGATGGACCATTTGGCCTCAGGAGGATAATCATTCGGGAAGTCAGTTCGGAGTTCGCTGGCCATTGCCGTCAGTCTCGCCTGAGCCTGCGTTACATCGAAACCAGGTTTCAGCCGTCCGATTGCCTCGCGCGCCACCTTCACGTTTCGCACGGGTTTCGGATAAGGATCCCCGCTGAACCCACACGTGACCCACACTTCCACATCCTTCGCGACCGTCGTCCCGGGGTGGCGAAATCCAGCAGGAACTACTCCCACAATCGTGTACGGATCGTTGTCCATCCTCAGACGCTTCCCGAGAATATTCGGGTCGCCGCCGTAAGAGCGGCGCCACAAGCCATCGCTAATCACAGTTGCTTCCGCAAAACCCAGCGCAAAATCCTGCGGACCAAATAACCGGCCAATTTCTGGTGTTGTGCCGAGCATGGAAAAATAGTTGGGGCTCACCTCGAGCATTTCAAGATGTTCCGGTTGTTTGGCGCCGGTCAAGTTGGTAGGCCCAGAGAGGACAACGCTTACTTCCTCGAAGACACCAGCTCTTGACTTCAGATCTTCCAACTCGGGGACAGAGAAGGGGATGTCACGCAACCCTATTCCAGGATTGTTGAAAGTGATCTTCACCAAACGACTGGGGTCGTAGTACGGCAGGGAACGCAATAGCACCGCGTTTACGATGCTGAAAATGGATGTGTTCGCCCCAATTCCCAATGCCAGCGTGAGAATGATTATGAGAGTGAAGCCGGGACTCTTCCGCATGATGCGGAAGGCATACCGGATATCGTTGAATAGTATTTCCATGATTCCCCCAATGAATCAAATTCTCAGATGGGTCACTTCGTGTGGATCTCCGTTTCGACGTTTGCAGCTTTACAAATGGGAGCATCGCTCTTACTTCTTGGCGGTCGGCGGCAACACACCGTTCAGGCGTAGATACATTGCGGCTTCGGCGTAGTGGTCGGCCCAAGCACCGGCTAGGATCAGGCACAACCAGGCGCGTGTAACTTGTTTTCCGCCGAATCCTTCCGTGGTCTCCGCTAGTTTCGAATCGTCCATATTCGCCAGCGCGTCGGAACAGAAATCGAAGGAGGCCTTGAGCGCGACGATGAGCTTGTCCTTCGAGTCCGTGTCTTTCGCCTCCTCGACCTTGGGAGCAGGGACGGCGGCCGCCTTGCCGCACAGCAGCTTATTCGTTTCGGCCATGTGGACAACGAGACGGCCGAAGGTCATCTGGTCGGCGCTGGGCTTGTAACCGAATTTTTCGGCGGGCATGGCTTCGACGGCTGCGACGGTGTTTTTCTGCCGGCCGGGCAGAGTGTCTCTCAGGGCGGTACTTACCGGGTTCTTTGATTGCGCGCACGTTGTTTGTGCAATCGCTGACGCGGCGAGGAACAGCAAGGCAGGGATCACGAAAGTTCTCTTCATTTTGTCCTCATTTTTCGGTGAATCTGTGCGGAGAGCAGGATGGCGCGAGGGTGGGGTTTGAGCCCCTGTCGGCCACAGCGTCATCCCAACGCCAATACGTTCTTGGCGATGCTCCTGCTCACGGAACAATATGCCGCGAAGAACCAGTGTTTGCAGGAAAAGTGACATGCGGCGTCCGAAATGAGACAAGCGGTCAGAGTTGGCCGTCAAAATACTGTTGCCACGGATCCGTTCACAGGGCAAAACCGGAATTCAAAGTGTGGCAGCGGTATCCAGCACAGACGTCTGGGCGGTTGGCGGCCAAAGACTTTGTACCTTCCATTTCAAACGCTTCGTTACATTGGGATGGCAGCACGTGGAGTCTTGAGCTCCTTACCTTTCTCCCCAATCAACCTAGACAAAGGCCCTTCTACAGCTGCGATGGACGTGGGGTTGGCGCGTTTGCCAGCAACTGCCCGATTGCCAGCTCGCAAACCTGGATCGGTAGACCGGTGAAATTGCTTTGCCGAGAGAGCTTGGCGCTCTCGACGGCCCTGTCCTCCGTGTCACCTTGGAAGGTTCAGCTATAATCCGTGCCGGAGGGTCGACACACCCATTGCTGCAGGCCACACCAGATATGGGACGGACGAGATGGATTTTGATCCTGTGTGCGTGGACGATTGTAGGACTGTTGTTTGCCGTGCGCAGGATCGTGCTGGTGAAGGTACAGGGTATCCACGTCAGCTGGGAGATCGTGGGTGCGCTCGAACTTGTCTACTGGTACGTATGGGCGGCGTACACACCGCTTGTGATTGGTCTGGCCAAACGGTTCCCGTTGACGGGGCCGAGGTTTGTACCTCATATAGCGATCCACACAATCACGTCGCTCATGATGGCTCCCCTGGCATCTGTCACCGAATACTTTCTGAGCCGTGGACTTCTGCGGTCAGTTTTTCGCATAACTGATCCTGGCGTGCTGCGCCTTCTCCCGCCGTTCGCAGTCAGTGTTCTATCTATGAGCTTTACTGGCATGCTTACGTACTGGTTAGTCGTGGGATTGTATCAGTCGATCCACTTTTACCAGGCTGCTATGGAGCGCCAGACTATAGCGGCGCAACTGGAGACGCAGCTCTCCCATGCCGAACTTGAGAACCTTAAGAGCCAGTTACATCCGCACTTTTTGTTCAACAGTCTTCACACCATTGGAATCCTGATGCAGGAAGACGTCGATGCTGCGAGCCATCTGCTAGTCTGCCTCGGCGACTTGCTGCGCATGGCCCTCGAACGGCGGGAGAACGAGATCACCTTGCAGAGCGAGCTCGAGTTCGTCGGCAAGTATCTGGAGATCGAACAGACACGCTTTCATGATCGCTTGAAAGTTCACATGGACGTGCCACCTGACCTTCTCGCAGTCTATGTACCGAGCCTGGCCCTTCAGCCACTGGTTGAGAATGCCATCAAGCACGGCATCAGCGTCGATTCCGCCGCAGGCCGGCTAGAGATCGCTGCCAAACGCCACAACGGCAGAGTTTGGCTCTGCGTCCGCGATGATGGCCCGGGTCCGGCACCGGGATCGCGCCTGCGATTCGGCGTCGGACTCACCAACGTCCAGTCACGCTTGAAACAGCTCTACGGGGACGAGTCGTCGCTGGAACTTACCGGGGGCAACGGTCGAGGCTGTGAGGCCATCATCACCATTCCACTGAGGAGTTCGCATGAAGACACGAGTCCTCATCGTCGATGACGAACCGATCGCCCGCCGCGGTATCCGTCGCTATCTGGCCGAACACAACGGCATTGAAGTTGTAGGCGAGGCGGCGAACGGAATAAGTGCGGTGGAGCAGATCAATGAACTTCATCCCGACATCGTTTTTCTCGATGTGCTGATGCCTGATCTGGATGGTTTTGGCGTCATCGAAAATGTGGAGCCATCGACCGGCCCCGCTCCCGTATATATCTTCGTCACGGCTCACGATGCGCACGCCATTCGTGCATTCGAAGTGCACGCTGTTGACTATCTCTTGAAACCGTATGATAAGGAGCGATTTGCCAAGGCCCTGGTTCACGCACGCCAGGTCCTCGAACAGTCCAGGAAAGCAAATCGAGGTCTCGAACCACTGCTCCAATCCCTCCGTAGTCTCCGCCCGTTGGAACGCTTTGTGGTAAAGGACAAGAAGCGGATTTTCTTTGTTCCCGTTTCCCACGTTTTGTGGATCGAAGCCACGGGAAACTATGCCTGCATACACACCGCCAGCGACAGTCACCTGTTGCGGGAAACCCTGGCACACCTGGAAGAGAAGCTGGCGCCACACCACTTCATCCGAGTGCGGAAATCGGCCATCGTGAACAGTGCCCGCATTAGCGAGATTCGTCCGATGTTCGATGGGGTATACGACATCATATTGGCAGAAGGAACGGTGGTCACGTCGAGTCGCAGATATGCTCACAAGTTACGAGCTCTGCTGGAATCCTAGTCTTGGCACCTGATTTCATAACAATGCCGGCCCCCCTCGACCCGAGTAAACTTGGTTATTCGACGACCAAGGGCTCGGGAGAAAGGAGCCGGACATGATGATTATTGGAGTAGATTATCACCCGAGCTTTCAGACGATTGCATTTTTGATTGAAGAGACTGGTGAATATGGTGAACAGGAATTAAACCACAGTGATGGTGAAGCGGAGCGATTCTACAGGAAGCTAAAGGAGAGAGGAGTCAGTGTGCGGGTGGGAATGGAGGCCACCGGGCATGCACGCTGGTTCGAGCGGTTACTCGCAGAGTTGGGTTTCGAGTTGTGGATTGGAGATCCGGCGGTAATTAAGACCAAGCGAGTCCGGAAGAAGAAAACCGACCGCGAGGACGCCCGACTTATGCTGAAGCTGCTGCGGGAAAATCGCTTTCCGAAGATCTGGGTACCCAGTCCAGAAAATCGTGATCTGCGACAACTGCTCTGGCACCGACATCGGCTGGTGCAGATGCGGACGCGGATCATGAATCAGCTGCAGGCGGTGGCGATGAACGAAGGCTATCGCTGGAAGAAAAAGCTGTTCAGCGAAAAAGGACGAGCACTGCTAGAAAAACTCCCGTGGCTCCCTGGGCCAGTCGGCGTCGGAAAGAATTATTGGAGCTGCTGGACCAGCTGGATCCAAAGATTGCGGAGTTAACGGCAGCGGTCGAGCAAGAAGCCAATAAACGGCCCGAGGTGCTGCGGTTGATGACACATCCTGGGGTTGGACCGATCACGGGGTTGGTCTACGTTCTGGTCATTGGGACGCCGGATCGGTTTCCTTGTGGCAAGCAGCTTGGCAGCTACACCGGGCTCATTCCGTGCGAGGACTCTAGTGCCGGCCGGCAACGGCTGGGGCACATCAGCAAGCAGGGCAATAAATTGTTGCGCTACTTGCTGGGAGAAGCAGCGCAGGCAGCCGCACGGTGCAACCCAGACTGGCGACGTCGGTATGTGCACCTGATGATGCGCCGGGAAAAAAGAATTGCCAAAGTGGCCATGGCCAGGAAACTCGCTGTTCGGTTGTACTGGATGTGGCGAAACAATTGGCAATATTCGCAGTTGGTTGAATTCGGTTCGAACGCGGGAAAGCTCGGATACGTCCATGGCGTGAAGTAAGACGTCGTCCACCTGATTGGGCATCCCGCTCCCTGAAAAGGGAGTTTGAATTAGTAATCATGGTCGAAGTTTTGATCGGAGAGATGGTTGGGTCGGACTGAATCCGCCCGACAGATTACGGACGAGCCGTGGTCGTCGATGCAGGGGATCAAAGAAAACTAACAAGACCACTCTCAGGAGTGAAGGGAGAGGTGTGCGAAAAAAGGTGTGGAAAAAAGAAAAAAAAGACTTGACCGAGCCAGCATTGTTAGAGATGGGATGTAAAGTGGCGCGTCGGCGTGGAATGCCAGCGGCGACAATGAATTCGGTATTTGCCTCGATCCCGATTTGGCGGGCGTGGGTTTTTGGTCTTCAATCGTGGGCCTGTGGCGCAGCTGGGAGTGCGCTTCCATGGCGGTGGGATCGAATTTAGCAAGCCACAGAATCAAAAGGAACTCTGCGGAATGTTTTGTAGCTGTAAGTCACTTGTTGTCTATGGCGGGAACTGCTGTTGCCCCCGGATTGCCCCCTGATTTTCGCACGGGATTTCACGCCGTTTCCTGTAAGGAAGAATCATCCGAACCACTTTGCTATTCGCTTCGCGCAGTGCCGGTGACACTGTGTGCGTATAGATGTTCATCGTCGTTCGAATATCCGAGTGCCTCAGCAATTCTTGTTGAACCTTCATGTCCGTCCCGTAGGCGTGCAATAAAGTCGAATAGGTGTGACGGAACGTATGCCAACCGACTCGACCGATGCCGGCCTTCTCCGCAGCGGGCCGGAGGTGATACCGCACAACCTTGTGGGCCCACCACGGCTTGCCCGTAAAACGACTCACGAAGACCCAACCGGTCTCCAACAACTCATCGGGCATTTTCTCCCGATGCCGGCGAAGAAGTTCCACGAGGTTCGAATCAAGAGGCAACCACTTCTCCGACCTGCCGCGGCGGTGGTTGAGGAATGTGAACCACAAACGGCCTGTGGCCACTAAGGACGGATTGGATCGGCGTCGGATTCTGCCGAAATCCCCGCTTGTCGAGGCAGTCCGATTCGAGTCTCAGGACAGGCCAGAATCATGACCTAACGCAAGTGGATAGAGAGGCTGCAACAGGCGATGCTCGGCGACTACTTGCGCGGTCGCGCCTCCCGCCGATTCGCGGGTACACTCCTTCGGCTCCTCGTTACGGGCTTCGTGGTGTCGGCTGCCTCAAACAAATGCCGAATGCCGTGTTCCAACAGTTCGACAGCCCTCTCCAAGGCGCCGAGTTGTGCGACCCGCACTATCGCGACGGACAGGCGCAAGTCAAATGATGGGGGGCGCAACACTTTAACCGTGTCTCGACAATTTTTCCTGGCAATAAAGCGGGCTGGCAGCAACCCGACTCCATATCCGGACTGAATGAGAGCTAGCTGCAAATGTATGTTGTAGTGGATTTCAGCCGCAACCATGGGGGTGAAGCCGGCATGTTCCATCTGATCGATGAGGCTTGCCCGAAGCAAGCACCCAGACGGGTTGAGCACCCAGGGTGCTCTGCTCAAACTTTCCCAATCATCGTCAATGTTGCCTGCGGCGCCTTGAACGATCTCCATGCGGTCGCTAGCGATGATATTCGTCAGAAGAGGTGAAGGCGCGGTTTTACCTTCGGGCAAAAACACGACAGCAACGTCGAGTTCACCGGCGAGCAGCCGGTTAAATAATTCACCGGTAAGTGCGCTCAACAGCCGCAGCCGGACCTTAGGGCATTTTTCAGTCAGGGCGCGAATAGGTTTGATAAGCGTCCCCTCGGCCAGGGCATGCGCGAGCCCGATGCGCAAGAGGCCGTGAGGTTCGGCGTCACGCGACGCAACAGACTTCAGCGCCTCCGTCCGCTGCAACAGATCTCGCGCTTGTTCAAGCACCTTGGAGCCCAGCGAGTTCAGGCGCGGCGGCTTTACCGAGCGGTCGAGCAACTCAGCACCCAATGCAGCCTCCAGCCTTTGCAGTTGCCGGGTTATAGCGGAGGGTGTCCGGAATAGACGATCGGCTGCACCGGCAATGGACCCGGCCTGGGCAAACTCTACGAGCGCGTGTAAATCGTCGAGCACGGGAGCCTCCTAAAGCACTCCTAAAACCTCCTCCAACGAATAGCAGAATCGTGCGTAAACGGCAACATCATTGTGATAATAATGAACTTGTGGAATTGTCGGTTCTCCGTTACAACCGGTGAGTAGAGGCAGTGGAGGTAGCATGCGCAGATCAGTGTGTACAGTGATGGTGGGCGTCGCCGGCTTGGCGGTGCTCGGGATGACCGCAACGCTGGCCGGCGCACAAACCGATGAAGTGAAGGAAAAGCCGCCGCTCATGACGCAGGCTGCGGGAACCCATCCAGCGGCCTTTACACTCAACGATGTGATGCAGGCGCCATTTCCGTCGTACATGCTGGCCGCGCCCACGGGCGCAGCCGTGGCGTGGGTATTCGACGCGAAGGGCTGCAGTAATATCTGGGTAGCAGACCCCTCCCATGGCGCGAAAGCGCTTCAGATCACAGCGTACACAAAGGACGACGGTTTCGATATCGGCGAACTCGCCTGGTCGCCGGATATGAAGTCGATCGCCTTCACACGGGGCCAGAGTCTTGAGGACGAGACACCGGCCAACGTTAATAACTCCCCCGAAGGCCCAATGCCCAAGGAAGTATGGGTGGTTGCCACGGCCGGCGGCGTGCCGCATAAGGTCGGCGCGGGAGACTCCCCTAGCTTCTCGCCCGATGGCAGCCGGCTGCTGTTTGTCGACAAGAAAAGAATTCTGACGGTGGCCGCGAGCGGCGGTGGCGACGCGCAGCCATTGCTCATCGATCAGGGAACAGTGGACTCGCTGACCTGGGCGCCGGACGGCAAGCGCCTGGCGTTCGTGAGCCATCGAGGCAACCACTCGCTGATTGGTGTCTACGATTTCGTTGACCAAACCATCGTCTGGTTGAGTCCGAGTCTCGACTACGACAGCTCGCCCGCGTTCTCACCGGACGGCGCGCGGATCGCCTTCGTTCATGTGCTGGCCGAGAAAACTCCCCCGCTTCTTCTCCCAACGCAGCGGACGGCCGTGGTCGATCTGGACGGCGGACGTGAAAACCGGCCAGGGGCGACGTGTCTGGATTGCCGACGCGGGACCCGGCAGTGTATTCCATCCGACGCTCGCGGCGACGAACGACGCTCCCTCGGCGACGAACCTGTTCTGGACCAACCATGATGATCTCGTGTTCCCCTGGGAGAAAAGCGGCTGGCTGCATCTATATGCCGTCCCCGTGCAGGGCGGGACGGCCCGCGCACTCACGGTGGGAAAGTTCGAGGTCATACACGTCGTCTTCAGCCAGGACCGCAAGCGCCTGGTCTATTCGTCCACTCAGGATGACACCGACAGGATGCATATCTGGACGGTCGATGCCGAGCATGGTTCGGCGGTGCGCACCGCCCAGAGCCACGCCATCGAAGACTTGCCGCAGATCGGCGCCGACGGCGCTCTTTTCGCATTGCAGAGCGACGGCAACCAGCCGCTGCATCCGGTCGCGTTGAGTGCGGGGGGGCAATGGCGGCGGCTCGCTCCGGAAGCCATCCCGTCCTCCTTCCCGAGTTCCAAGCTCGTCATGCCCCAGGCCGTGACCTTTACGGCGAAGGATGGCCAGGAAACGCACGCGCAACTGTTCCTGCCACGCGAAACCACCTCCAAGCCGCACCCGGCGATTCTGTTCTTCCACGGCGGCCCTCAAAGACAGATGCTGCTGGGGTTCGATCCCAAGCGTTCGTATAGCTGGATATACGCATTTAATCAGTACCTCGTCGCCGAGGGCTACATCGTGCTGTCAGTCAACTATCGCGGCGGTACCGGCTATGGCCTTGACTACAGAGAGGCCGACAACTTCGGCCCCGGCGGCGGCAGCGAGCTCAATGACCTGCTCGGCGCCATCACCTATCTGCGAGGCCGACAGGACGTCGACTCCCATAGATTAGGCATTTGGGGGCGCAAGCTATGGGGGACTCATGACGGCCCTCGGTCTCGCGCGCGCCTCAGATGCACTCGCGGCCGGTGTCGATTATTCGGGCATACATAACTGGTCGACGTACCTGTCCTCGTTGGGCGAGCCAATCGACGGAGGCGATGCGAACCGCCGGGCGGTGGAATCCTCCCCCATCGCGACCATCGACCAGTGGCACTCACCCGTGCTGCTTGTGCAGGCGGACGACGACGGCATTGTACCCTCCCAGCAGGCCGCCGAACTCATCGAAGGCTTGCGGTCGCACAACATCGACCATGACGTAATCATGATTCCGAACGAGATTCATGACATGGCACGCTACTCATCGTGGATGATGTTGTTCAATGCGGCGGATGTGTACTTCGATCGGCATCTCGACAAGCGGAGCGCGCCCGCTCCGTAAGCAGGTCCATTGCTGCGGTTTTGATCGACGGTGTGTGGGCCCTTCGCTTAGTCTTTGAAAAACCGGGTATGGCGCGTTTGGAAGGGCCTGGGCGGAATTGTCCGCCTAAACTTCGAACCAGAAGGCGGGGCGTTCGAATCTCTCCGGCTGCGCCACGGAATCTAACCGGTGAAGGAGTAAGAGTATGAGGCGCAGACTTTGGTCTTTTGTTCCTTTCGTACTTGTAAATTCTTTAGTTGCCGCAAGCGGTGCGGGCCAGCCGCAGAGCACAACCAGACTTGCGGCAAGCACCGAATCATCTGGATCCATGCCCAAGGTCGGGTCGACCGGTTCCGCCAGTAACTCAGAGATGCAAAGACTCGACCGTGCTTTTGGGGGCACTTGGAGCACTTCAGAAAGCTTCGCACACAATGAGTTCTATCCTAACGGCGCAGAGCGCGAGGGCACCGCGCGCTTCAGTCTGGCAACAGGTGGGACGTCGCTCATCGAAGAGGTTCACTCCGATGGCTCCGCAGGGCGCCTGGATTTCATGCTCGTCATCTGGTGGGACAATGAAGCAAAGGTCTATAACTTTCTTTACTTGCGGGAATGGCGGCAATAATCCGTGTAAGATTCGCGGGACTGCCCACTGGGATGCGGATTCGTTCGTCAATAACTACGAGTTAACCAGAAGGAATGCCAAGAAAAAATGGAAGGATACCTTCTCGGAGATCACTCCAAAGTCATTCACACTTGTCGCGGCAATGGAATCAGGCGATGACAACGCTATGCAACCAATGATCATCACCCACTACAGGAGAAAGTGATCTCGAGAAAAGGAGCTGTCCCTCCACTTGTGATGAGTCGGTCATGCAACAAGAGGTTGTCACAAAGCGAGCTGGATAGACGAGCATCCCGATGTGAGAGAGGCCCTCAAAAACGTCGCTCGCCGCGAGATTCTTGGCGTGGGCGAGTAGTCTTTTGAATAATCGCGCGGTGCTTTCCCACTCAATACAGTTCGTACCAGTGTTGCGGTGCCCTGGTCGTCTCCTTCTTCCCTCAATCAGACGAAATCTGATTGCCTAAAGTGGTAGCAAGACGGGATTTTTCAACAAACTGCTAAAACCTCCTCCCAACGAATAGCAGAATCGTGCGCAAACGGCAACATCATTGTGATAATAATGAACTTGTGGAATTGTCGGTTCTCCGTTACAAAGAGCAGGAAGTTTTGGAAACCCTGATGCCTCATGCGATTCAAATTCGGCAGACTGGCGGTCCCGAGGTTCTATTCCGAGGTGCGGCTCATCGAAGCCGATCGACTGGTGCGATTGCCGGATGCGATCTCCTTCGATCAAGCAGCCGCGATGATGCTCCAGGGTATGACTGCTCAGGTGCTGATCCGGCAGGTTTATCTGGTCAAGGCGGGTGACTTGATCGGGCGCACGTCAGCAGGGTGGCGCTTTTGAGAAAAGGTGTGATTTTCTCTTTGTCCTGCAGTATTATATACTGCAGGAGGACCAAGCATGGATGATCTCACACCTGCAGTCCCTTCGCGCATTACACAATTAGCAGCAGCCTTCGCGCATCCGGGACCGATGCGACGAGGTTCGCTCTGTGAGCGCCGGATGAAGTGCGGACAAGGAGCCTGCGCCTGTCAACACGATCCTAAGGCAGCCCATGGTCCTTACTTCCTCCTCACGCAGAAGGTCGAGGGTAAGACCCGTTCCCGCTATGTCTCTCCCGAACAGACGCCGGTGGTCCGGCGGCAGATCGAATCGGGACGGCAATTTCGAGAACGCGTCGAAGCCTATTGGGAGGCCTGCGAGCGATGGGCCGATGAACAACTCGAAGCGATCCCGGTCTCCACAAAGGAGGCCGAAAAAGGGGGCTCTCCGCGGACCTGGAAAGCGAAATCGCCCAGGAAATCGAAACGCTCTTAGGTCCTCAGGCGCTGGCCGAACTGGATTTTGAAGCTGTGGAGACGTTCGCACGGCGGCAGGCGTTGCGTCTGGCCGCTCGGGCCCTGGAACAACGGCTCAACGCGGACACCAGCGATTATGTGGGACCGGAATTACCTTGCCCCTGCGGCGGTGTGGCCCGCTATCACGGCCGTCACGGGAAGACCTTCGAAAGCGTGTTGGGACCTTTGCATTTGAAGCGGGCTTACTACGACTGTGACCGATGCCACCATGGATTCTGCCCGCGGGACCGAGCGCTGAAACTGCAATCGTTTTCCCTGACGCCCGGAGTTCTGCGCATGACTGCCAGCGCGGCAGCGCTGGTGAGCTTCGAGGAGAGCGGTGCGCTGTTGCACGAATTGGCCGGCGTGGAAGTCAGTGTCAAGCAGGTGGAACGGGCCGCCGAAGCGCTGGGGGCCGAGATCGCCGTGGATGAACGCCAGGACGTTGAAAGGATGCGCGAAGTGGCCCCCACCATGTATCTGGGCCTGGATGGCACCGGGGTGCCCATGCGCCCGCAAGAAGTCGCAGACCGCGCGGGCAAGCAAGCCGACGGCTCGGCCAAAACCCGCGAAGCCAAGCTGGTCACGGTCTGGACGGCGGAATCGCGAGATAGGGAAGGCAAACCCGTGCGCGATCCAGGATCGATCAGCTATTCGAGTGCGATTGAAAGCGCCGCCACTCCGGATACCAGCCCCCACCTGTCGGATTTTGCCGCGCGCGTACAGCGCGAGGCCAGCCGCCGCGGTTTCACCGAAGGCCTGCGTCAGGTGGTGTTGGGCGATGGCGCGACCTGGATTTGGAACACGGCTACCGAACTGTTCCCGCAAGCCACTCAGATTCTCGATCGCTTTCATGCCAAAGAACATCTCGGCGAAGTGGGAAAGGTCATTTATGGAGACAGCCCCGAGGGCAAGGCATGGATCGATGCACGTTGTGAGGAGCTTGACGAAGGTCACTTGAAATCCTTGGTGCACGCGCTGCGCAGCCACATCGGTGAACACAAAGAGGCGCGAGAATGTATTCAATACATCTGGAGAAATCGACGGCGCATGCGGTATCCCCAGTTCGAAAAACAAGGCTTCTGTACTTCGACCGGCGTCGTGGAGTCTGGTTGCAAGGTCGTAGTTGGGACGCGGCTCAAGCGGGCAGGCATGCACTGGACCGTCAAGGGCGCCAACGCCATCATCGCCCTGCGCTGCAGCAAGCTCAGCGGACGCTTCCAGGATTTCTGGGAACGCCGCTCAGAGCGAAAGCAGGTGGCTGCATGACTTCCCTAAATCTGATGTGCGCCCGACTTGATCCTCGTGCACGCCGCCGGCGGGACCGGGCTCATTCTCTGTCAGTGGGCGGCCGCTCTCGGCGCGACGGTCATTGGTACCGTTTCGACAGAAGCCAAGGCCGAATTGGCTCACGCCCACGGCTGCAAACACACCATCCTCTATTCCAAACAGGATTTCGTGGCGGAAGTTTCCCGGATCTCCGGCGGCGAGAAACTGCCGGTGGTCTTTGATTCCGTCGGCAAGGACACCTTCTTACGCTCGCTCGATTGTCTACGACCACGCGGATGGATGGTGACGTTCGGACAAGCTTCCGGTCCAATCGACCCTATTGCACCCGTCCTACTGTCGCAGAAGGGTTCGCTCTTTCTGACACGGCCTTTGCTCTTCCACTACATCGCGCGGCGAGAAGAGCTTGAAGCTTCCGCTAACGAGTTGTTCAATGTGGTGGCTTCGGGAAAGGTGCGCATTAACGTCAATCAGCGCTTCGCGCTCAAGGATGCCGCAGACGCCCACAAGGCCTTGGAAGCGCGCGCAACCTCGGGCTCCACGATCCTGACCGCCCAACCAAGTATTCACAGGAGTTTGCCATGAGCAAGACCGCAATTACCTCGCCCGAACTTGCGCCGCCGGTCGGCCCGTTTTCCCAGGCGATCAAAGTCGGTGGTTTCATCTATTTCAGCGGTCAGGTCGGCCAAGACCCGGCCACTGGCAAGGTGGTCGAGGGAGGCATTGTGGCCGAGACGGAGCGCGTCTTCCAGAACCTCTCGGCGGTTCTCAAGGCAGCGGGCAACAGTTTCGATGATGTCGTGCGCGCCGGTGTGTATCTCACGAGCATGAGTGACTTCGTCGCGATGAATGGCATCTACGCAAAGTATTTCAGTCGGCCCTTTCCCGCCCGCACGACGATCGCGGCGGCCGCGCTGCCGCTTGGGGCTTGCGTTGAGATCGACCTCGTCGTCAAGGCTTGAGGCGACGCACGGAGGTTGACCTCATGAAGTACACATTTCACATCGTCGATGTTTTCAGTTCGACACCGTTCGGCGGTAATCAACTCGCGGTTCTGCCTGACGCGGCCGGCATTTCGACCGAGGGCATGCAGAAGATTGCTCGCGAATTCAATTTCGGCGAAACGACCTTCGTCCTGCCGAAGAAGGATCCTGCGAACACGTGTCGGGTGCGCATCTTCACACCTCGGACGGAGCTCGACTTCGCGGGGGCTCCCTCGGTCGGCACAGTCTGTGCGCTTGTGATGAAACAGCACGTACGGCTCAGTGATCCAGTCCAGCTCATTCTGGAGGAGAATGTCGGTCCCGTGACGGTTGACGTCGCTCAGCGAAACGAGGGGTTCCACGGCACGTTGACGTTATCGGAGAAGATCGAGGCACCGACTGGCGCACCTTCTCCGACTGAACTCGCCGCCGTCCTATCCGTCGAGCCCGCCGCGGTGAACCAAGTCTTTTTCGCGGGCGTCGGTGTTCCAATCTGTTTTGCGCAACTGAACTCGAACGAGGTCGTCGATCGGGCGGCGATCAATCGGGCTGCCGGGGCGGCAACGCTCTCGCGCGCGTGGTCTCCCCACATCTTTTTCTTCGCGGGAAATCTACGGGATGGCGGCAAGCTCTATGCTCGTATGTGGGCACCCGCGCTGGACGTCGAAGAAGATTCCGCGACGGGCAGCGCCTGTGCCGCCCTCGTCGGCGCCATGGCATCGAAGCATGATTTTGGCGGGACGGCCTATCGCCTTTCGATCCAGCAAGGTGTCTTGATGGGACGCCGAAGCGAAATCGAAGCGGAGGCGCGTAAGAGCGGAAGCCTCGTGACCTCTGTCAGCGTTGGTGGTGCCACGGCCTACATCGCAAGCGGCGAGATCGAGGTGGCGCCGTCCGCGCTTGTGTCTTAAACCGGTGAGGGCGCCCGCGTGCGTGTAAACCGGCGGCAATGAGTGACCAAGACGTGCGGGCTCAGGGACGTCGCCGGCTAAAGCGCTGCGGCTTCTGGATCTATCGATTACGATTCATCAATAGGTGTTGTGGCAGTAGATTTGTGAGTAGACGCTGTAGAGGCAGTGGAGGCAGCATGAACAGATCAGTGTGTAGAGTGATGATGGGCGTCGCCGGCTTGGCGGTGCTCGGGATGACCGCAACGCTGGCCGGCGCACAAACCGACGGCGCGATGGCGCAGGCGCCGGATGTCGGCTGTGCGTTGCCTTCGGAACCCAAGGGCATTCCCGCCGCGATCGATGCGGCAATCAGCGGGCCCGCGGACAGGGATCGAGCCTGCATGAAGGCCCTGTTAATACCCGAAGCGCGCATAATGTTCGTTTCACTCGGCGCGGACGGAGCGCCAACCTATACGCTCGAGACTTTGGACGATTGGATCGCCCGCGTCAAAGCCCGTGGCCACGCCATGCTGGAAGAAAAGCAGCTGAAATTTCACATTGAGCGCTGCGGTCACATCGCGCACTTATGGAGCAGCTACGCGCTGCACAGCGACGGCAAGCAAGTCGCGCGCGGCATCAACAGCATTCAAGCGATCAAAGAAGCCGGCGGCTGGCGAGTTACGGGCATCATGGTGCAGGCCGAGTCGGCCACTGCGCCGCTGCCCAAGAAATATCTGCCGTAAGGGAGGCAAGCCTAAGAGCAGCGAGCCGGCACGGGCCGGCTGCGCGCGCGATTTGCGGGAGCTGCTCTGCTTTAGCGTCGAATAGCGTACAGCAGGGAGCAATATGAATCCATCGGCCGGTTACCGCTGGTTAAATTTAGCATTATCGCTGATAGCGCCATTCGCTGCCTCCCTCATGCTGTGGCGAGCGACCGACGCGTGATGTGTGCGGCTCTTCATCCAAGCATCGTGCGCGCGCTGAGCAATGGGCCGTCTCGATGATGGACGCAGCATATCCGATCGGCTTCATCGGCCTTGGTACGATGGGAGAGGCCATGGCGCTGACACTCGTCAAGGCCGGTACGCGGCTCCTAGTCTGGAACCGCACACGTGCCAAAGCTGAGATTCTTGCAGCGGCCGGTGCGGATGTTGCTCGAGAGGCGGCTGACGTGTTCGCGCGCTCCGCAACTGTCTTCCTGATGCTCGTCGACGGCGGAGCGATTGACACAGTCCTCGACCGCGGTGGCGCTGCCTTCGCGGCCCGGGTGACGGGACACACGGTCGTGCACATGGGTACGACCTCGCCGGCCTATTCGCGTGAGCTCGAGGCAGACATTCGCTCTGTCGGGGGGCACTACGTCGAGGCACCGGTCTCCGGGTCACGCAAGCCCGCTGAGGCAGGCCAACTCGTCGCCATGCTCGCCGGCGACGCAGACGCCATCGCTGACGTTCGCCCGCTGCTAACCCCAATGTGCCGGGAGACGATGATCTGCGGGCCGGTACCGAACGCTCTTCTATTATAATGAAGCTCTCGGTCAATCTGTTCTTGATCTCGCTCGTTACCGGCCTCGCCGAAGCCGTGCATTTTGCCGACCGCCACGGCCTCAACCTTAATCAGTTCGTGGCAGTTCTAAATGCTGGGCCGATGGCAAGTGACGTCTCACGTGTGAAGGCGCCGAAGCTCGTCGGCCGCGATTTCGCGGTCCATTCAACGATCTCGAACGTCCTGGAGAACAACCGCCTAATCGCCGAAGCGGCTCGCGAGGCGGGCGTCGCCTCGCCACTGCTCGATGTTTGCCACGCGCTCTATGGCGAGACGCGCGCGCTCGGTTTCGGAGACGCTGACATGGCTGCCGTTCTCAAGGCCATCGAGGCACGCAGCGACCTAATAGATGACTAGTTTCTTCCTGCTCAGCCTGCCAATCTTTGCAGTCATCGGAGTTGGGTGGGCAGCGACGCGGACGCGTCTCGTTGCCCAAGGCGCGCTTGATGCGCTAAACGCCTTCTCGTTTCGCTTTGCGCTCCCAGCCCTCCTTTTGCGCCTCATCGCGGGCCAGCCACTTCGTCAATCGTTCAATCCCGAGTTCTACACCGGCTACCTCGCATCGGGCGCGATCATCTTTGTGTTGGTTCTCGGCACTTCGCGCGTCGTCGCCGCGCGGGACCTCTCTACCGCCGGCGCCCACGCGACCACGGCAACTGTAAGTAACCTCGGTTTCCTGGGGCCGCCGTTGATGCTCGCTTTCTTCGGCGAACGTGGGGCAGGCCCGCTCGCGATGGCGATCCTAGCGGAGGTCATGGTTCTTCTCTCTGTTGGCCGCGTGCTGATGGGCGCGAACGGCGGGCCGAAAAGGGGCATAGGTTCTTTGATCCTGCGCGGCACCATGTTCAACCCTATCGTCGTGGCAATCGTCTTGGGGGCAGCTCTTGCGGGCACTGGTCTCGCACTGCCCGAGGCAATTACGCGCTTCCTCGGCTTTCTCGGCGGTGCGGCCGGCCCGGCGGCACTCTTCGCGCTCGGCGGGGCCCTAGCTTTGCAGCGTCTCGACCGCCGAACCGCCGTTGCCGCGTGCTTGATTACCGTCGCAAAACTCGCTGTTTACCCAATGCTCGTATGGCTCATTCTCGGACGGATGATGCAGCTCGATGCGTTCTGGGTGAATGTTGGCGTTCTGATCGTGTGCCTGCCGTCGGCCGGGAATATCTATGTTCTCGCCCAGCGGTATGATGCCGACCCCGAGCGGGTCTCCGCCGCGATTCTTCTGTCCACGATTGTCAGCGTGGTGAGCTTTCCGTGCGTGGCTTGGCTCGCACTCGACTAAAGAGCGTCGCTATCCGTACCAACGTCAATGACGGCTTCAACGAATTTGATCGCCCAGTTATTCTTCGAAACCTAGACCTTTCTGGGCCGGACCACACCGACCGGTAGGCGCTCAATTCTCTGCATTTCGAAATCACGGAACTCGCCGGGGTCGCTTAAATAGTCGAGTACCATGTCCAGGGCGTCGTGACCCCAGAAATTTTCATTGCCAATGACGAAGGTCTGCACGCCGAACACACCACAGCCAATGGCCCATTCGGTGTTTTCGCGCAATGACCAACGTCGCCGCCACCAACCCAGCTTTTTGTAGTCAAGCGGACGACACTGATGCCTCTGTGTCTAAAAGAACGCGCGCGAGTTGCGGGCGGTGGCTCCATCCGCCACACAATCACAGCCTGCCGCTGAGAAAACAGGCTTGACCTCGAGTGCGGTACCTTGGTACATTGGTACGTATATGAGCAAAGATCCACGAATTATTGAGCGAGTGCAAACCGGCGTGCGAATAGAGAAACGCCTTCTCAAGGTACTGAAGGCACTGGCGGAATTCCACGACCTGACCCTCGGAGATTTGCTGGAAGGAATCGTGCTGCACGCTTTTGACGGCAAATCTGCTTTTCAGGCGGAATCGCTTGCCCGCATTCGCGAGCTCAAGAACTTTTATGGGTTGGATTTAGACTCCGGTGCGAGTCATAGACTCGCCGAAGCCGACAAGACGCAAGTTGTTCGAAAGGGGAAACGAAGGTGAACATTCGCCAACAGCAGGTTGCGGCCTGGGTACTACGTTGGACTGTGGGACTTGTGGTTCTGTGGGAATCGTATCAATTCGGTTTCTCGGAGGCTGCAACAGGCCATCTTCACCGGATGGGCCTGCCACAATGGATCGCCCCTGCGCTGGGTGGCACAGAAATTGTGGCGGCGATCCTTTTCCTGGTTCCAAAGCTGGGCCGGATCGGAGGGTATTCTCTGCTCGTGATCTTTGCCGTTGCGGCGACGCTCCACGTCGTCCACGGACAATTCGCAATCGGGCCGCTGCTTGTTTATGGCGCAGCAGTTTTCACGTGCGTATCGGCAACCGACCGAATCGTACCCGGGAGTGCTTCATGACCGACGATCAGCTTGTCGCCGCCTTTGAGGGCTGTACCATTCGCAACGAAGAATTTCATCACGAAGATCACGTCCGGATGGGCTTTCTCTACATGAGCCGGTTCCCGGGGCTGGAAGGACTGCGCCGGTTCTCAGAAGGGTTGGAAAGGCTCGCCGCAGCCAGCGGCAAGCCCACCCTCTATCACGAAACGATCACTTGGGCGTTCCTGCTGTTGATCCGGGAACGTTTAGCGCGAGCACTTCAGCGCAGCGGGAGACTGCCAAGCTGGGATGAATTTGCCGCCGATAACAAGGACCTGTTGAGAGGGAAAGACCACGTCCTGAAGGCATATTACAGGGATGAGACGCTTAAATCCGAGTTGGCTAGAAAGACATTTCTCTTGCCGGACCGGAGTTTCGCGCCTTCGCAGGGATGTGGGTTGCGAATATGAGTGGGACGATTCTGGTGGGAACTGGCCGGGAGATCCGCCGTGTATCGGACGACGCTTTTGTGCAAAGCATCAAGGGTCTCCCGGCAAGAATGGTATCCCGGCTCGCATTTATGACGAGCGATCACCACATGGTCCGTGACTTCGTCGTTCGCGAGATGCCGCGGCAACGGAACCCGATCTCGCCACCCGGCATCGCAAATGTAACCGGATTAAATTTACGGAAGGTTTCTGTCATTCTGTCGGACCTGGTGATCCAGGCTTTGCCAATCTGACTTCAATATCGTTCCGGGTATGGATGCCGCAGGCAATCCAGTGCGCCCCGAAGGCGGCGCGCAGGCGCAGCACATCGTGGTGTCCGCTGCCTCGGTCGTTCCGATACCTGAGGGTGTTTCTTTGGCGCAGGCTTCTATCCTGTTGATGACCGGGCTGACTGCGGACGACGGACTGGTTCACTGCCGTAACGAGCAAGAAGCACAGGCGCTGAAGTCTAAGCTTCAAGCTCGCCTGGCGGAGTGCCACCTGGAGATGCATCCCACGAAAACCAAAATCGTCTACTGCAAAGACAAGAAGCGCAAAGGCACGTATCCGAACGTCAAGTTTGACTTTCTCGGGTACTGCTTTCGGCCTCGTCTGGTGAAACGTTCCCGGGATAATACGCTATTCTGCGGATTTAATCCCGCAGTTAGCTCCTCGGCGATGAAAGCCATGCGGTCGACAATTCGGGAATTGAAACTTCGTCATCAAACACAGCTGTCTTTGCAGGACATCGCCCGGCAGCTCAATCCACTCCTGCGGGGTTGGATCGAGTACTACGGGCGCTATGCCTCATCGGCGCTGTACCCCTTGCTCCGGCACATCAATCAGATGCTGGTGGCCTGGGTGATGCGCAAGTTCAAGCGCTTTAAAGGCCATACAGTCCGGGCGAGCCAGTTCCTGCAAAGGCTTGCCAAGGCACAACGGGCTCTCTTCGTACATTGGGATATTGGCATGACCGGAGTGTTTAATTGACGGGAGCCGGATGCGCCGAGAGGTTCATGTCCGGTTCTGCGAGAGGTTGTGTCAAGAAGACGCGAAAGCGTCATGCTGTACGAAAGATGAAGGTAGGCCCTTCGGAGCCGTCTTGTAGGAGGAGGCTCCAAACAGCCGTGAGCTGCTTCAGTCAAAAGCTGCGGTGGTGAACGTCCACGGTTAAAAGGCGTGACGTCGATCACGTCATGTGGGGACTAGATAGACGAGCGCAAGCGAACCTCTGGGTAAAGCATCGAAACAGAACAAGGACGACACCAAAACCGGGGTTCACTCTCGGTCCCGGGAACAGTATGGCGGGTACCTGCTTACTGGCCATGCGGTGTCCGGTGCAGAAGGGGCGTGAATCTAGTCTGGGCTTTCGTGCGGAACTTGAGAACCTGGTTGGTGATGATAAGGGAAAAGGCACAAGCGGCAGAACCGTGAGGCCGAAAGTACCGAGGCACCAACCAGGGGCGGACTGCTCCGTATTAGCGAGGAACCGGGGTAATGCCCGAGGAGCGAAGGGAGCAGGTCACTCGCGTCGGGATCTACCAGAGTCAACGGGCAACCGGAGGAACTCGCTGATTGCGACGGAAGGCGGCAGCCTTCAATGGGTGGCACGAGCCGGATGAATCGAGAGGTTCAAGTCCGGAATCTGTGAGCGGCTCGGGGTGCAATTCCCCGGGCCGACTCGGCCTCGCGGTGACATTCCGCGGGCCTACTCTCCCGGGCATTGCGCTCATTCGCACGCACGTGGCTCAACGAACTGAAGGGCAGGAACATCCGGGTGAACGTGCTCAGCCCGGGGCCGATCGACACACCGGATTCAGCGCGAATCGACAAGGAGACGAGGCAGATGTTCGAATCCCTGATCCCGCGGGGAAAGATGGGCCGTCCTGAGGAAATTGCGACGGTTGCGCTGTTTCTTGCTTCAGACGATTCGAGCTTCGTTAATGGGGTGGAGTTGTCCGTCGACGGCGGCTTCTCGGCCATCTGAAATCGGCGGATCTCGGTGAGTGCATGATCGCCAAGGCACTCACCGAGATCCGATAGGTAACCAAAGTCGGTATCTCGTCAGGGAATCAAGCACTGAAGATATGCGCGTGTAACGGTACTGATTCGCACAACCTGTTAGACCGCTGCCGTGACAGCGCTGTGTGAATAGGTTTTACAACTTACTAAGACGCGGGGACTGCCAAAACGCGGCGCAAGCCGCACAGGGATACAGGAATTGTGGGTTGGGTTGGGGGTTGGAAAACTCCCGAGCATGCGCCGCAGTCTCTAAGTGCCCTCCCGGCGTGCGGGTAAATTAATGCCAAAGGTCCATTTCCACACATCGCCGTACTTAACGTAGACCGACGAACCCCAAACAGGTCCAACCTTCTGACCGTAGCACGTGCCGTCCGCTCTGGCCTTGAATGTCAGGATGCCGACCATCGGCGAGAGCATCGTGCCCGCGGCGTCGGTGAGGCTGATGCTTTTGACATCGCAATAAGTCCCGGACCAGTCCTGCATCGCATCGGTCTTAGTTGCGAGGTAGACACCAAAAATATTGATGAATGAAATATCCCGAGCCGTCAGGTCCGCAAGCTTCTTAGCATCGTGTGCTCTCCAAGCTTCCCACACATTCCTTTCGACCGCGAGCATGGCGTCGGTGCGGGCATTTCGATTGGTCGGTTGAGCATTGTCCTCATTAAGCGCCTGCTGCCTGTCAACCGACTTCGCGAGAGTCCCTTTTGGATCGACAATCGCAGCTCGGGCGTGGAAGGCTCGCTTCCATTTACCGTCGTCGCGAACATATATCGCTGCCGCCCGACTATTGGTCGGGAGCTGTTGTCCGCCACATGTGCCGTTAACAGTCGCCTTATAGGTGATAAGCGCCGCGTCCTTACCAAGCGAGCTCAGTTGCTCGTCGGACAGGGCGTAGCTTTTGATCTCGCAATCAGTGCCGGTGTATTCCTTTGTCGCTGATGCCTTATCGAGCTTGCCAAACGAACCCCACCCGACAAACTTATCGGAAAGAAATGTAACCCAGAACTTCGCGTCCTTCGACTTCCAAGCCTCGTACGCGCTCTTCTCGAGTGTTATAAGTGCAACCTTCGTAGGTCCGGCCGAAGCGGTCCTTTCAGGTGTGTCATCGGCGTTTGCATTGTTCGCGAGTACATTTCCGCCGCACGTTGCCAAAATGAAAGCCGCCGCCGCTGTTAAACCGAAGTGCACAATCTTGGCCATAATCGCCGCCTCAAAGTTAGTTGTAAATTGAATTCCAGCCCAAAACCGTACTGTAACAGGACCGGAACGTTTCTGGCTTGGCGATCATTACGGAATCGCGGGGACGACGGGCTTGTCCGAGCAGAGCGTAGCGATACGAAGGAGAGGCGAACCAATCTTCAAGAATGGCGGGGACGACGAGACTCGAACTCGCGACTTCTGCCGTGACAGGGCAGCGTTGTGATGTAATCGATTGAAATCAAACGGTGTCGGCGGACATCTTTTGATACCACAAGGTACCGGATGTCACTTCTTATCGTCCCCTTATTGTACCCAGATTTGGCCGAGTTACTGAATCTCTCAGACGCCATTTCAGAATAGCTTCCGGTTTGCTAAACCACCCGGCAGGCGGGCGAACCAGTCAACACAAGCGCGTTTCTCGTTACCTATCTGGTGAGACTTCCCACAACGGGACTTTAGGACCGGAATAGCTTCCGAGTACATCACGGTGGCTGTGCAATATTGCACAACGCTTTTTCACGATTATTAAGGTTTACGGACCGAATGGGCCGAAGATGACTTGGGCGCAGCGAGCGGAGGCAGGGGTGGATGCCAGGCACTTTCAGGCATCTCTTGCGCCGAAAGGTGGAGCCTACTGCGTCTACCCGAGCTCTAAAAGGCCCTCAGTCACAAAAACGGCTGAGGCCCTTGGAAGTTTCTGACTGCGCATAAACACATCGGTACCTAACCTGGTTCCCCGTCCCACCAATCAGATGAGAGTGACCCCTGTCACATACACCTGCCCCACGCAGTGGGACGGTTCGAATAGCGCTGCACCAAAATCCATGGCCCTATATCCCAGAGGTGAGTTATCCTCTCGCTAATCTGGATGGTCCCGTCTCATGTGAATTAGCGGGACGCTCAGCACAAAGTTCGCAGCGTGGAGCTTGCGATGACTCAGTACCATCATCACAGGCAGCATTGGTCTTCCAAGTCGCGTCAAGAATCACGTAAAGTCAGGACAGGTTCGAAGGCGCTGGAAGAACTCCTACGTGCCAGCGAAGAACGCTTCAAGCAATTCTTTGACACCTGGCCAGAGTACTGCTACATGATCTCTCCGATGGGCAACATCCTGGACGTCAATCCGTCAGCCTGCAAGGCCCTCGGTTACAGCAAAGAAGAACTCGTCGGCAGGCACGTTTCTGCCATTTATGCTCCCGAATCTCTCTCGAAAATGGGTGATGTGTTTGAGAAGTGGAAACGGAGCGGAGTGGTGCACGACGAAGAGATGGTCGTCGTGACGAAGCAAGGACAGAAGCGAACTGTGCTTCTCAGCGCAAGATCTGTGAAAGATGCAAAAGGGAACCTCCTGCATTCCACCTCGGTACAGGTGGACATTACCGACCGCAAGCGGGCTGAAGAGGCGCAGATCGAGAGTGAAGAACGTTTCCGCTTGGTGGCAAATACTGCTCCAGTGATGATCTGGATGGCTGGTGCGGATAAACTGTGCACCTACTTCAATAAGCCTTGGCTGGACTTCACCGGGAGATCAATTGAATCCGAGCTTGGTAACGGTTGGGCAGAATGGGTCTACCCGGAAGACTTCAAGACTTGCATGGAGACCTATATAAAGGCGTTTGATCGCCGAGAGAAATTCAGCATGGAGTATCAGCTCCGAAGGCACGATGGAGAGTACCGCTGGATTCTCGACATTGGGGTGCCCAGACTCAATGAGGATGGTTCATTTGCTGGTTACATTGGATCGTGTATTGATGTCACGGAGCGGAAACGAGCAGAAGAAGCCCTCTCAGATGTGAGTCACAGGTTGATTGAGGCACAGGAGCACGAACGTACTCGGATTGCCAGAGAGCTTCACGATGATATCTGTCAACGTCTCGCACTGTTGGCCCTCGCGCAAGACCGACTCCAACATGACCTTCCCGATTTGTCCCCTGATGTCCGAAGCCGTATGGGCGAGTTATGGAAGCAGACCACCGAGATCGCGCTGACCTCCAATCCTTGTCACACGAGTTGCACTCGGCAAGACTGGAGTTGTTGGGCATAGCTGGCGCCATGAGAGGATTCTGCAAAGAATTCGCTGAGGAGCAAAAAGTGGAGATTGACTTCCAAACCCACGATTTGCCAAGCCCTTTGCCGCCAAACATTTCTCTGTGCCTCTACCGAGTTCTGCAAGAAGCCCTGCACAATTCGGCAAAACATAGCGGGGTACGGTACATTGAAGTGCGCTTGTGGGGAACGTCGGGTGAGATTCACCTTACAGTTGAGGATTCCGGCAAAGGCTTTGACACGGAAGCGGCAAAGAAAGGTCAAGGGCTTGGGCTGATCAGCATGGAGGAGCGGCTGAAACTTCTGAACGGAACGATTTCGGTCGTATCGCAACCGAACCGAGGCACCACGATCCACGCTCGCGTGCCCCTCAGCAAGGTCGCACAAGCGTCGGCGTAGGGACACGACAACCCTAACCGAGTCCCAGTCGGTGACAAATCACGAAATTCGTCACGAATGCCCATATCTTCACCTTCTCAATACGTCCCATTGTCTTGCCGTATCTTGCTACCCGGGATAAGTCAGGTGAGTCGTGGGGGTTCGAACGCAATCGGAACGCTGCAGCGTATTTCCGTTCCGCATTGGGTTTTGGACCTGATCTTTATCGTTCCATCCACAAGATTGATTCGCTCGCGCATGCTGATTAAACCAAGCCCGCGCCGGTTCATTGCAGTCTTAGGATCAAAACCGACGCCGGCATCACGAACCGAGAGATGAACTAGCTCCGGGTGTTCCTGACAATCTCACTTGGAACCGGTCTTCCCCGCTATGCTTAATACCGTTACGCAGAGCCTCCTGGGCAATTCGGAAAAGACAAATGGAAATGTCGTTGGGTAATGGGCTGGGCACATCTTTCTCAACAAAATCTATCTTCACTTTGTGGAACTCGGAAAATTCCCTGGATAGACTTCCATCGCCACCTTCAGGCCGAGGAACTCAAGTTCCGAGGAATGCAGCTCACGGGATAATGGTTCCAAGGTCCCCAACGATCTTGCGAAAGGTGTTTTCGTACCTCCTTGATATGCTTGCGGATTCCTGTACGAGATTCGAGAGGATGTCCCCGAGCTTATCCAGCTCAAACCCTAATGACGCCAGCTGTTGACAGACATCTTCGTGAAGATTCCATGCAATCCGTGTGCGCTCTTCCTCTTGCGCTTGGATGAGTCGCCCTCCAAGTTTTGCCACGGCCTCCATCGCAATCTTGCGATCTGTCAGGTCAACGAAACTTACTAAATCAGTCTCACCGAGAGATGTAAAGTGAAACTCGATGTCGCGGTAGGAACCGTCCTTGCGGCGAACTCTTGCCTCCATGGGGGCGATTTCAGAGCGGTTCTTGATGGCCTCCGTCACTCGCTCCTGCCATTCACTTCTGACTCTTTCACGGTAGGTCTCATCAGGATAGGCGAGGGGCCACCATTCGGCGACACTCGGAACATCCCCCTGCGTGTAACCGAACAGAGCGATAAACTTATCATTTACGAGCTCGGTCCTTTGCTCCAATCCCCGGCTAACCAACATAGCCATCGGTGAACGCTGCACGATCTGCCTGCTGCGCGCTTCGCTCTCACGCAACGCATTCTGAACCTGCAATATGTCGGTGAGATCATTGGCCATCGCACGGACAAAAGGGACCTGTACCCCATCGGTCCGTAGTGTACTGGTGTACTTCCAAATTCGCGTTTCCCCGCTCTTGGTCCACAAGTCTATGAATCCGGTGGCCGAATTCTTCTCCTTTAGGGTGTTCAGATACGCATCGAGTTCCGCGTGAACATTCGGGCTTAGGAGTTCACGTAGGCTCCGGTTTACGAGTTCGCCAGGCTCATAGCCCAGACTCCGTGCAGCGGCGAGATTGACGGTCAGGAGTACGCCACTCAGGTCATGGGTACAGATCAAATCGAGGCTGTGCTCAACCAGATCTCGGTAGAGCTCCTCGTTATCGCGCAGTGCTAGCACACCAATTTCCTCAGGGAATGGACCATCGATTCAGAGCGGATCAAACAACGCGACGAATCTTGTGATAGACGAAAAGGAACAGCACTGCACCAATCACGGCGACCACGAGACTGTAGAGATTTAGACCTGTCACGCCAGTTGCGCCGAAAGCGCTGAAAAGCCATCCCCCGATTACCGCGCCAACAATTCCCAGCACGATATCGAGGAACAGGCCTTCTCCAGCCTTGTTCACGATCTTACTGCCAATGAAACCCGCCACCAAACCCAACGCAATCCAAGTCAAAAATGACATTTTACGCTCCCTCTTAGCGTATCGATTTTGCGAATCTAGCTTAGTAAACCCGCAATTCATCCGCATGACCTACCGAAGTACTATGTAAGTAAATCAAAAGTTGAAAATATGCAATCAGCTTTACTTTTTTGTAACTGTTGTTGAGCATCGTCGAATTCGTCATCGTCACAGCCAGTGGCCATACTTGTGCTAACGAAGCCGGAAGCCTAACAATTGTGAACACTTCACTTTGAGCCTAGCTTGGGCAGCGCAAGTTCATGCTTCCCATTGCTCGTCGGGCGAAATGCATTGGGATCTGCTCTAAATGACCAGGCGAAGAATCGTTCTTCGCACCGATCGCACCGAAAGGGCCTGACAAAAATCGTGGTCAGAATCCACTTTTCAAGAATGCCCTTACGTCGCGATCGATGGATTCGATCACCTTTGCAAATGGGACAGTTCATCGGCGCAACCTAACATACAGAATCACATCTTAAACACTTATTGGAAGAGACTACGCCCTCCGCAGCCGGAATCTCCTTTGTTACGAGCCTACAACTCGAAAAACCGACCAGGAAGTGCAGTGTGATTGCTGCTCGTCCTATCCTCTGAAACTTACTCTCCCAGCAACCAACAGGCTATTCGGAAAACTACTAGAGTTGCGCCCCGAAGAACTACGGTGTCGCCCAGCCGCTCAGATTGCCGCCGGTGTTGGGGAGACTCGACTTGTATAGATTTGTTGACTAGGCGACAGGCTGCTTGGGGGCTCGGCAGTTCTTATTCACACATCAAGTCGGAATCGATTGTGTCCCATTGGAGTCAACCGCATCTCGGGAGGTCGGCCTTCCGGCCAAGGTACCAGCCCCTTCTTTCTCATCCAAGTGCCGATCGCAGGACTCCGTAATTCCGGGAGCGTCGTCCAAAACGCCTTTGTGATTCTCACCGGGATCGTCTCGCTCTCCATTTTGATCAACACGATATGCCAGTCCTTGTCGAAGAATCGCTCGACATTCTCTCGGCCAACTCTGACTCCCAGAGCAACAGCCCGACGAACTAAGAATTCTCCACTTTTCCAACCACAAACCACCACACCTCACCTCCACCGAATCTGCTCACTTGCTCGTGTTAGCGTCTTCTCGTTTTCCCTGTGCCAAACGGTGAGCCAACTCGAGCAGAAGCCTCCGCTTACGCCCATCCATTCGGGAGAGCGCCTTGGCAAGACTGACTAGCTCAAAGAATTCCGTGTCGTTCGTGCCCCATAACCGCTCCGCTAGCTCAGTGACAGGGATACTGGGGTTCTTGGTTGCTGGTTCGTCACGCTCACGAAAAAACATGTGCAGAGGCAGATCCAATGCACGAGCATATTTAACCAGCGTCCCAATCGAAGGAACGGTACGCTCGTTCTCAATTCGCGACGTATAGCAGCGCATCAGCCCGGTACGCTGTTCAATGTCGCCTTGGCTGAGGTTCTTGGCTTCTCGGAGTTCTCTGAGTCTATGGCCAATTAGCATGATCAAGCCCATTCAATCCGGCAAGCCGGATTTGGACACCTTCCAACCACAATCCGCCGTACTTGCCTTCCGGCGCTCTCTCGACGGCTCCCTCTGGAGCGAGCAAACTCCAATTTCGTTTGGCGCCCCTTCCATCACAACTTTCATGCAAAGGACATCCATCCCCGGCGTGGTGGATCATCCGTCGGGGACGTGGGGATGGACGACCGGAAACAGTCGAGAACTGGGGAGCGCCAGTCTGAGGGTAACCTCGCTGCTCCGATCGCCCATTTGTAGTCGATCTCGCATTGTCTGGAAATTACTTTCACAGCCACCAATGGGCCATTCGGAAAACTACTAGAGTCTCCCTCCGAAGAACTACGGTGTTGCGACCTAAATACGACATTGTGCCTGTGAGGGCAGCCAGGCAGGAGGAAGAGAAGCTCGACGGTCATCTCATCGTTACATAGTGAGTCACACGAGGTGATACCGCACCTGAATGACTGGCAAGAAACCTCCAAAGTCACGGCCGTAATTCTCTTGGGTCTGTTCAGTAGTTTTCCTAATAGCTCTTTGGTCGGTCCAAAACTATGCTGCCAGAAGACGGGAGAGATTTTCGAGCCGAAGGTATACGCGATCTTCCGTCCTTCCCGCCCAGGCTTTTCTGATTTCATTCACACCCTGAACACACACAAAAGGAGCAAGACTATGGGTACTCTCGATGCAGTCTTGACGGAAGCGGGAACTCAATTTGGTCTCAGCACTTCCAAAACGACTTCCCTATTATCCGGCTTGATGTCTCTATTTACGGAAACACCCGGAGGCCTCGGCGCGTTTCTGGATCGCCTTCGCAAAGCCGGCCTCAGTGATTTCGTGTCTTCATGGCTCGGCGGGTCCAGCCCTCGTCCAATCGCGAGCAACACGCTGGAATCGGCCATCGGTCATGACACTATCGACAAAATCGCTTCCAAGGCAGGCCTTTCTTTTGCTACCGCCTCTTCCGCCTTGGCTTTCATGCTGCCGAATATTATTCAGCGACTCACTCCGGGCGGCGTGATCCCCACGCGTCTTCCTTCGGACATGCTGTCCTCCGTTAGCAGCGCCACGAGCGCCGTGGCTGCTGGAACACGTGAGGCGGCCTACGCCACCGAGCGTGCCGTAAAAAAAGCAGGCGTCTCCGCTTGGATCTGGCCGCTTCTGGCTCTCGGGATGGTGCTGCTGGGTTACTGGTTCTGGAATTCCCGTGCGTCGGTGCAAAACACCGCCTTTAACGTCGAAGAACAGGTTCGCCTAGCCGGTCAAAAAGCAACAGCTGCACTGGGGGCGCTCAAGCCGGGTTTCACGGCCCATGACTTGGTATCAGCCCTGAATCTCAACGTCATCAACTTCGCTACAGGCAGCGCTCAGATTCCAGCTGACCAGTATGAATTCCTCAACAAGGTCGCTCTAGCCATAAAAGCGGCTCCGGCTAACACGGTCATGGAAATCGGTGGATACACGGATAACTCCGGCGATGCTGGTGCCAACGTGAATCTCTCCCAGCAACGCGCCGAAGCGGTACGAAGCTACTTGGTACAGCAGGGCGTTAATCCCAATGCCCTCATTGCCAAGGGCTACGGTGAAACCCGGCCGGTGAGTTCCAACGACACCGAGGAAGGCAAGTTCCGCAACCGTCGGATCGAATTTTCAGTCCAGTAACCAGTGGTAGTTCGACTGTTTTTGACCTTTCAGCCAGACGGCCCGGTGGAATCCTGTTCCCCGCCGGGTCGTTTTTATTCTGGCACTTCAGGACAGCCGTGATCTCGTGGTTTATTTGGTTTAGGTCCACAACTCTGGTCGGAACGCTCGAAAGCCTCCTCTCTCAGTTGGCCAAGACCGTAGTTCTTCTGGGAGCCAACGTCGTACTATTCCGAATACCATTCCAGCCGTTGCAAAGTAAGCTTCAGACAAATGAGAACTGAAACGAATCGCCGGAAACTGGCGCAAGTGAAAAATCACTCGTTAGATAAATGCGCTCATCGGGACTTCATCATCAGAAGGTTGGTGTGTGTCATGTTTGAACAAATTGCTGAGATTTTAGCCCGAACGTTGCCTGCCGACCACCATCGCGAATCACCGTGGAAAGTTCGCCTTCAGGTGCAAGACACAAATGTGAACAGACTTCTATCTTCACCGGCCGTTTAATTTGAAGAAGCGGAGACCCAGCGCGTCAAAATGATAGTCCTACTAGAGGCTGCGCGAGTTAGAGGTCTAGGCCCCAAGAGAAAGGCAACGCAAGATGTCCCGCGCAGTACACCTAGCCACAGCACTCTATTCACTTCTCTTTCTGCTAGCTCATGGGCTTTTCGGCCAGGAATTGCCCACTAGTCCGGCCAATCTCGTGATGGAAATCGGCACTCCCGTAAAACTCCAATTGATGCAAACAATCTCCTCGGCACACGCACGCAAAGGGGATCTTCTTGAGTTTGTGGTTGTGAAAGACGTCGATGTAGCAGGATTCACGGTAATCCGCGCCGGCGCCAAAGCGGAGGGTTCAGTAATCGGAGTGAAAGGAAAGCGCCCCCTGGGAATGGGAGGCGCCATTGTGCTGAAGCTAGATTCCGTAGAACTGACGACCGGCGAGAAAATCCAACTGGTGGCGCGCCAGGAATTTAAGGGAAAAGCGCATACGATTCGCATGGCCGTGGGGATGGCGGTGACTGCGGCGTTCTATCCGCCGGCTGCACCGGTGTTTCTGCTGACGCGCGGCCGCGAAAGGACAGTTTTGAAAGGTACACAAGTAACTGCATTCACGGAGAGTGATTCCTTGATGAAGGCCGCGGATGTTCCTATGGCGAGGGACAATATTCCCGAACTGAGTGAGATGATGAACTTGCTGCCGCCACGCGTTCTGAATGCGGAAGGGCGTGAAGGTGACATGTTGAATTTGATCTTCGTGGCCCAGGAAGATGCGTTGCAAGAGACTTTTGCGCGCGCCGGCTGGCTGAAAGTGGAGAAATCCAAACCACAAATCATCTGGCATCTGCTGCGGCAGCGTAGTCACTACACGAAATTGCCGATGAACAAACCGTACGTGTTTGGAAGAGCGCAGGATTATTCGTACTCGCTGCCGGACCCGCGGTCCATTGTGGCGCGGCGACATCACCTGCGCATCTGGAAGACCGATCGCGTGATGGACGGCGTGCCATTGTGGGTGGCAGCGGCCACACAGGACGTTTCAATTCAATTTGTGATGTATAAGCTCCGGCTGCTTCACCGGATTGACCCGAACGTAGATGCCGAGCGTGAGTTCATCGCCGGGAACCTGGGGGAGACGCGGCAACTTGTGCGCGAGCAGTACTTGCGTTGTGCGGAGCCCGTATTTACCGCGCAAACAGCCACCGGGCAAGCGTATTACTCCGACAGCAGAATGTTACTGTTGGAATTGAATCGCAGAGCCGTCCCTATGGCCGGAGTAACGTCGGAAGTTGCGGTTAAGTTGCAGTAGAGCGCGGGGAGTCTGATCTCTAACACTGGAGGGCTGAGCTGCCATCGCTTCAACCTGCGGAGGCCAGCAAAGCACCCGATATTCCTCCGTTTTGGGGAAATCAAGAACGCTGGAGGATGCGGGCGATTCAGTGTTATCCCTCATGCTAGCGAGGAACCACAGGGCATCCAAGCCATTCCGTCGGGCAAGGATTGTGGGTCAAAGTACAATGACTTGCCTGAGGTGATGAGGAGAGATCAGAAGAAGGGCGCACCTATCGAGGCCACCCAATCCAGGAATATTGCCAGGCCACTGAAACGTTTTGATAATTCCCTCCATAATTGATGTAGGCGCCATTGTTGTAACTGAGCTTTAGGGACTGGTGTTTGTTCAAAGGGACAGACATCGTGGCCCCGATGCGCGAACTGTTCTGAATGGTCTTGGAATTGGAGACTCCATTTTGACTACTCTCCCCACCGTGCCAGTAGTTGCCATCGAGCGAGAGCCAAAACCGGGACTTGATGTCGTAGCTAAGGTGCCCTTCGAGGGCGGCGACGGGATTTTCCGACTGCGACCGCGTTCCGGGATAGAAGTCGTTGTGAGAGAAAAACTCGGGATTGGTGGTGTAAAACCAAACGGCTCCGTAGGCATCGAGCACCCAATGTCCCCATCGGTGCGAATACCCTAGTTCGGGCTTAAAGGCCCAGCGGTTTGCGCCCAGATTCACCAGCTTCGTCGGATCGTATTGTCCTGTTGGAGCCAGCACTTTCAAGCTCACACCGATGAGTGTCTTCTCTTTCCACTTCCGCATGTCCGCTGCCGTCATGGCGGGACCGCCCTTTAGGTTCACGGAAAAACGGAAGACCGCATCCATCAATCCCGAGCGGTAGGCGCTTCTCTCCGCGCCCACGATCTTTCCTTGAAAATGGCCAATGCCATAGGGAAGCCCCACAACCACATTGGCTGAGCGCCCGAAAAAGTTTAGTGTGTGATACAGAGTAACGATGGGAATGCTGGTTGACGCAGTCGCCCCCGTGATCGGTGCTGTCCCGTCGAGAAGCACGTTTCCACTGTAGTAAGAATAGGTAATTGTTATTGCGTTGGCTTGGAGTGGAGTGATCA
Source organism: Candidatus Acidiferrales bacterium (assembly GCA_963839315.1). Classification (GTDB taxonomy): domain Bacteria; phylum Acidobacteriota; class Terriglobia; order Acidiferrales; family UBA7541; genus Acidiferrum. The sequence goes on along the minus strand of CAWIUU010000022.1, from coordinate 308,262 downwards.
CGTACGCTCTGGGAGCTAAATCCTGAGCGCAGAGAACGCTGACGACACACAACTCAGCCATACCCAAAATGAGAGAACGATAGAGCCGGCGTGTTTTTTGCGCAAATCGCCACTGGTTCAGAAGATCGCCCCTTACCACTGATGGACATCCCGGAGGGCCGCAAACTCGTTTTGAGTGCCCTTTGGCTGAGCCGGTTGTGGTGACATGGGACCCGTAAGTCCGATGCTGAAGAATGCAGGTTATCTTCACGGCTGAAATAAGAAATCGGTTCAATTACCCTGGACGCTCCGGCGTAGGGCTGCACCTACGTGGAAGTTGTTGTCAGTCCGCCAATCGTTTAGTGGAGCTTTTCGGGCAGCCGCTGAGGTCGGGACCGGGTCGCGATTACAAGGTCTGCGCCGATCCCGAACACCGCGCTAAAGTTCGATTAGACCAAGAAACGAGTCGCAAACGTCGCTCGAAAGATTCTGATGCCGAGCGAGAGCAGGAGACTCACGAGGCCCAACAAACCAATGAGGGGTATAGGGCTGCCGGTCTTCGGAAGCTTCTTGGGAGACTGTGCAGTCGCGACCTCTGTTGTCGAATCGGGAGCCCGGCAGCCGCGGGGCTGGTTTCGGACTCGACGTCGCAACCAAGAGCGGCTGATCCGCAGGCGGAGAAGGCGGAGGAGGTGGCATGGTTCCTGTGATCTTGCGTTGTTGGGTTACAACTTCTTCGGGAACCTCAACGATTTTCGTCGCTGTAATTACCATCCCACGCCGCAACCCGAATGCATCCAGCGTCTGGCCGTTTACTACGAACTTCTGGTTATTCGGGATCTTGAACTCTTGGTTCTTGCCGTCTTCCAAGGTGAGGATGACCGAATTGGGAGGAGTGACATACCATACTTTTCCCGTAACGGTCTTCACGGTCGTGATCATCTGCGGGGTGGTAGTGGTCGTGATCGTACGTTGAACCTTCATGCCTACCTTGAGGTCATGAACGCTGAGTTGCTGGCCGTCGACGGTGATCCTCACGCTGTCTGGCACATTGGGAAAATGACGAATCTGCCCGTCATCCGTTTTTACAACAAGATCATTTCCGGAAACGTAGACGACTTCACCGCGCTCGGTCTTGCTTGTTTGAGTTGCAGTCCCGGCCGCCGTCGTGTCCGTACTTGTTTGCACCTGTGCACCCACTGCTGCGGCGAAGACAGTGGCACTAATCGCTGCAAACAGTGTAGGCATAACCGCGCATTTCATTTTAGATAGCATCAATTTACTTTCTCCTTTGGTTTGACTTGATTTGATTCGAAGAGGCACCTGGTAAATTCACAAAACCATCCAAATCCATCGACTTTGCATGCACGATAAATCGCTGTGGTGCATCGCCGACGAAATAAAATGGGTAGCACGTGACGAGGGTCAGCGAAGGTACACCTCTGTTCGTCAATACGCTGACGTCCTCCGGCTGGACAATTTCAATTCGCTCTACAACGTAACGGATGGTTTTGTCTGGTGTGACCAGTTCCAGATCTTCGCCCGCCGCGATGTCCTTTAATCCGCGGAAAAAACCATCTCGATGACCAGCAATTCCAATGTTTCCGGATTCGCCGATCTTCGCGGTCTCGACGATCCGTCCGACACCTCGGTTCAATGTCAGGTCGTCCGTTCCGTCGAACACCGGAACCTCAATCCGCAATTTCGGGATGCGCAGAATTGCCAAGGGACGATCGACTTTGATAGTCAAGCTTTCCTGATATGCCTGAATTCTTTTCGGACTCCAAACACTAAAATCGACGGCTTCGTGGGGGTGTGAATTCGCCGTGATGCCCGCTCCTGATGAAGCCGTCGCATAGGAACGCTCGAAGTTCCGCAATGCGAGCCGACTGGAAATGAGGCTATGTGCTCTTGTGATGGCATATGCAGACAGCATGATTATTCCCGCAATCAGAAACAGCTTCTCCGCGCGCCGCCATGGTTCCTTGCTCGCCTTCGTCATAGAAAGAGGGCGAGCCGAGATTTCAGCAGAACGGAATTGACATCGCGATTCGAAGCCCTTCACGTGACAACTAGACCATCCTCCGTCTCATCTCAACGAAGAGAAGCATCTCGCCATTACCCACGAGTCGAAAACAAAGACGCATTTTGTGTATGCGCGATCAATCCTGCTTTACCGATAAAGAAGTTTGGGCACGACTGACCGAAAGAAACGGCTTGCTACGAATGTGGCTACATGTCATCGCGGGATTCGCGCCGGATCACCCAATTCGCAGTCACCAGCTTCTTGGGCAGAAGCGTACTCTGGGAGCTGCCGGCAAGTTATTCGGAAAACTACTATGCAGCCTCTAAGGAGAACTACTGTGTCGTCAAGCTTCTTGGACCTCATGCACTTCAGGCACACCACGAAGCGTCAAGATTTAGGACGGTCCACAGCGGCGCTGCAGTTCAAGCTTCGATGTACCCATAGAAATAACTCGTGATGTTTCGCTCTGGCTCTTTCGCATCCTGAACGAGATCCAGGCGGACGGAAATACATCAAAGGGCGACTGTCGGGTGACCGTCGCCCTTTTCTTTCAGCAGTCCGTTGTTAATAGGCTGAGCGCTCAGACCACACACGGCTAGCGTACCTACGGATACAACCTCGCAGGGTCTTCCATCCCAGAGGAACGTGCAGCCCTTCGAGGGATTGTTTCCCCTTCACGATAACCACTGGCATTCGGACACAGTAGTTTTTCGAGGTCTAACTTAGTAATTTTGCGGATACCTCGCCCGACCCTGCGAGAGTACGTTCAGAGCCAGGGAGAGTCGAAAACAAGTGGGCGACCAGGTGTCCAAAGGTCATTCCGAGATACAAACCGAGACCAAACTTAATCTGGTCCCACGCAAGCCCTTGATGAATGCAAAACGTTAAGGTGCGAGTGCTCCCAGCATGGCAAAGCTAAAGGAAGAAGCGTAAAGAAGGTGGCCAAATCCGGGGCGAGCAGTAACTGGACTTCACTTCCTGGCTGATCTCTCGAGTTTGCAGGCCCGGAACACCTGAATTTTTCTTGGGCGGAGAAAAGTCTGGGTGCGACGACACCTGCAAAGCGCGGCCCCGAGCCTTCAGGTCCGGGGCCGCATTTTTGTTCAGGCAATCCTGTTCTGAGGGCCAAAAAGAAAGTCCCAGCTGAGTTCGTCCCCGGAAATATCGCATTCGATCAAGCTCTGTGTTACGAGGAGAAAATATATGAAGAAACATTTGGTTTACTTAGCGTTATTGGTCTTGGCAGCGGTGCTGCTGGGGACACAACTTCCAACCCATCCTGTGTCAGCGGGGACCCTGACATCTGCCACGCCTGCGACCAACGCGAAGGCCGCACCGGCGGACACGGACATCGATCCTGACTCCATGACCGCGCTGACCAATATGGGCAATTACCTGCGCACGCTAAAGGCATTTCAGATTGAGGCGGTCACAACTCGGGACGAGGTCCTGGACAACGGCCAGCAGGTGCAATTCGACAGCAAAATCAACTTCCTCGCGCGCATGCCGGATCGTCTGCGCATTGAGGTCGAAAACGTGCGGCAACATCGTCTCTATCTGTACGACGGGAAGGATTTCACAGTGTGGGCGCAACGCGTGAACTACTACGCCACAGTGCCAGCGCCACCGACCGTTGGAAAGCTCGCCGAAGCGGTCGATGACAAATATGGCATCCAACTTCCGCTCGAGGACCTCTTCTATTGGGGGACACCGCAGTCGAAGGAAAAGGATATTACCGGCGCAATTGATGTCGGCCCCAGCGAAGTCGGCGGCGTTACCTGTGAACATTACGCGTTTCGGCAAGCCGGGCTGGACTGGCAGGTCTGGATTCAGATGGGCGATTACCCACTCCCGCGAAAGCTGGTACTGACAACACTGACCGATGATGCCCGGCCACAGTACAGCTCTGTTTTGAACTGGAATCTCGCACCATCATTCAATGACGCAGCTTTTGAATTTGACCCACCGAAGGACGCGCAAAAGATCCCCATCGTGGAACAAAGCGCGTCGACTAGCGCGGGAAAGTAAAAGGAGAACGACATGAACCGATCGATCCGGAATTCCATAATTGGCTTGATTGTGCTGCTGCTTCCATTCGTAACGATTGGCAGCGCTCAGAAGGGAGGAGGAAACCACTCATCCCGCGGGGGTGCGCAGACCAGCGTTAACCATGGCAGCAACACCAACCGAAACACAAACACGAATACGAACGTGAACCGCAACACCAATGTGAACACGAATAAAAACGTGAACGTAAACTCGAACAAAAACGTGAACGTGAACGTGGACAACAATCGCGGCGGTTACTACGGCGGTGGCTACAACAACGGCTGCTGCTACCACCAGAGTGTTGGAGGAGCTGTGGCCACGGCGGCTGCGGTGACCGCGACGACGATGGTCACGGCGGCGGTGGTCGGATCCATGATCAATACGCTTCCGCCTTCCTGCTCGACTGTTATAGTGAATGGCATGTCTTACTCACAATGTGGCAGCACCTGGTATCAGCCGCAATTCGCCGGTTCGAATACAACTTACGTTGTCGTGAATGCGCCACGGTAGAAACAGCGAAGTACCTACATGCGGGAAGAGCGATGAGTTAGCCATTGCTCTTGATGCTGGCGAGAGAGCAGGCTCCATGCCGTTCGTCTCAAACTACCGAAGGATTTTCGCGAGGCTCGCTTTTGCAGCGAGCCTTTCGGTTTTCCTCCTTCCCGCCGGCCTCTTGGCTGGACAGGGGCTGGCGCCCCTGAATCCTTCGAGAACCTTCACTGTTTCCATCACGGAGATGTTCACGTTTCTGTTCCTGATGCTAGGCCCGATTAAGATCCTGGGGCCTTTTGTTCAAATGACGCGCAAAGGCGATCCAGCTTTTGCAAAGCGTTTGGCGATCCGCGCATTCTTATATTCGTGCGCAGCGCTCTTGTTTGTGGCTTTCATCGGGGAGAGATCCATGCGGAAATATCACATTTCCGTTCCGGTTCTGGCCATTGCCGCTGGGATCATCCTATTTTTGGTGGCATTGCAAACAGTTATGCAGCAATTTGACACGAGTGGAGCGGCAGGACGACAAGAATATGAGCCCTCGATGAGACTGGCTGTTTCGCCATTGGCATTTCCCACTATCGTTACGCCCTACGGCGTTGCCGCAGTGATCGTCTTCATGACGCTAACACCGGATCTTGTGACGCGAGGCGAGATTTTCGCCGCCTTGCTGGGACTTATGCTACTGAATTTGGTCGCCATGCTCTTTGCAAAACAGGTGCTGAAATATGCGGGCATGCCGATGCAACTTCTCGGGACGGTGCTGGGAATCATCCAAGTGGCGTTGGGACTGCAAATCATCGTGATGGGCCTGCGCGGCCTGGGACTGCTGTCCGCAGGATAAGAGAGCAGCAAACCCCAAGCAGATATCGATCTAATCGTTCTTAGGAAAGATTCAGATGAATTTGCATTCCCTAAGAACGCGCGTCCTATCCAACCAACCAACGGCCGCGACATTCTACAGTCCAGATAAGACGCAATTCGTTCGAGCGACACACCGTAGTTTTTCTAGGGGCTACGTAAGGAGTTTTCCGAATAGCCCGAGGGCTGCTCTGAAGCTAAATTGCAACCAATGCGAGAGCAACTGACGAATGGGCGATCGGGGCAAGAAAGTTACCCTCAGACTGGCACCCCCCAGTTCATCGACTTTCCCCGGTCGCCCGCCTCCAAGTCTCTTGCAGACGATCCATCACGTCGAGGTTCGATGTCCTGTGCAAGGCCGAGCCGATGGAAGAATTGATGATGGTGCAACACCCCGGGACAAGCAGTTAGTCAAGATCCGTGTGTTCGCCGGCACTTCGAGTTTACAGGGAGCTGTTAAACTGAGTTTTTCTTGGGCGGAGAAGGATTCAGGTGCAGTTACCACCCTGTAGAGCAAAGCCCCGGGCCTTCGGGTCCGGGGCTGTTTTTTGTTAAGCAACTTGCGAAAAGTTTATGGTGAATTTTGATGAAGCGAATGCGCGTAGTCGTGGCGGACGATCTCAATCTTGTTTTGAGCGCGGTGTCTGCAATATTGAGCGATTCATTCGAAGTGGTGGGCCGGTTTTCTGATGGAGCCAGCGCCCTAAAAGCAACTCTGGCGCTCGAACCCGATGTAGTTGTATTAGACGTCTCGATGCCGGGCCTGAGTGGAATTGAGGTTGCAAGGGAGCTCAAAAGGAGAGCCAGCAAGACGAAGATCGTGTTTCTCACCGCTCATGGCGACATGGAAATTCTGACGACATGTCTTACCGCCGGGGGGCTGGGCTACGTGATGAAAGAACTTATCGGAACGGACCTGATTCCTGCGTTGAAGGAAGCAGTTGCCGATCGCATCTTCGTGTCACATTTTTCTTTCCGGCAAGACGCGTTTTGTTAGGAACAAGAATTGAGTCAATACCGGCAGTCTGCACAAAGCGCTTAGGTTCCGCAGAATCGTCAAGGAGTAAGCCGTGAATCAAGCAGTTCCGTGAAATGCCCATCTCACTGATACGCGGAGGGACCCTCTATTGGTTCCAGGAAAAGGCGCGCCTGATTCAACCTGGCCATTGGAATCTTCAAAAAAGACTGCCGCTTGGCGATTGCGATTGCCTGGCTACCCCTCGTGGTCCTTACCGCGATGCATGGCGGAGCCGGCTCATCCGGCGACCTCACCGCGCTCCTGACCGACTATCGCGTCTATGCCCGCGTGTTTATTGCCATTCCTCTCCTCTTGCTGGGGCAAATCACCATGGAGACTCATTTCCGTGAAATGGCCCAACACTTCCTGGATGCAAATCTTGTGGGCGTCGACGAATTGCCGCGCTTTCGAAGAATCATGGAGAAGGCGCGTCATCTGCGCGACGCCAAGCTTCCTGAAATCCTGGCGATTGTCGCGGTTTACTTGCAGATCGCTTATATGCTCCAGTCCGGCAGACTCCATTACGCATCATGGGCGGTGGAGGCCGGATCAAACACGCTGACACCTGCCGGCTATTACTCCATGTTTGTGGCGCACGCGCTCTTTCTGGGATTGCTGGCGCTGGCCCTCTGGAAGTGGATCATTTGGGTTGTCGTGCTTCGCGACCTTTCCCGATTGAATCTTCAGTTGGATTCTACGGATGGCGACCTTACTGCCGGACTCGGATTTCTTAGCGAACTGCCTAAAGCTTTTGTCCCACTGGCGCTGGCAGTTTCGGTGGTTATCGGGGCCAACTGGCGAGCGCAAGTTCTGGCAGGAAGCGCCACGCTGACGTCCCTTCGATTGCCTGCGGGCTTGCTGGTCGTGCTGATTCTTCTCGTCTTTTTTCTGCCCCTCTTACTGTTCACCCCGAGACTCATCAAAGAGAAGAAAGAAGGGAGTCTGAATTACGGATCGCTTCGTCACCTCCACTCGTTGTTATTTCATGAGAAATGGATCGCGGAACGCGATGAGCACGCTGGAAGAACTCCTTGGGACGCCGGATGTAAGCTCCCTGGCCGACATCTCCAGTAGCTTCAAGAATGTCGAGGACATGTCTGTCTTTCCAATACGCAAAGGTGCGGCTATCACCTTGATCGTGGCATTGGCAGTTCCGATGATTCCCGCGATCACTTCCAAGATACCCTTCAAGGAACTTCTTAAGAGTCTACTTGACGCCCTTCACTGAGATCTTGCGTCTCGCTGGTTCATGCGTCTTCCCCAAGCAAGAGCGATTGGGATTTGGGTGAAGAATGCGAGCAGAGCCAGAATCGCCAGCATCGTCACGACGCCGGGCTCACGAAAGTTTTCCACTGCAATCAGGAATGCCACAGAAAGATTGCGCTGGGCTGTTCCCAATGCGAGGACTTTTCGGGTAGCGGCATGTGGGCCGCCAAGAGCAAAACCAGACCCGAACGAGATCAGCAAGAGCAGTCCGCCAGCAACGATCGCCTTGAGACTCCCTGTCCTAAGCACGTTCGGTCCATTGGCAGCCAGACCCGCTACAATCACCAACATTAGCGCTGCGCTAGAGGCTACCCGCAGAATCGGTTGGAGCCGCTCAGCAAGTTTCTTTCGATAGATTCGGAGGCACAAACCCGAAACGAGCGCCGGGAGCACCACCAGCAGAAGAGGCTTTGCGATTGCCCAAGTCCCTGTACGCACCCCTGGTAGGATCACTGGTACCACGAGAGGCATATAGACGATGGTTGCTGCCATCAGCAGCGCCATCAGTCCGACAGCGAGCGCAATATCACCACGGGCATATTCCACGAGTTTCGGGAAGATGGGAGCACCGCTTGCGGTCGCGAGTAGTAGCAAGCCAATCGTGAATGACTGATCCAATGGAATCGCCCTTGTGATTATGTATGCCGACAACGGAACCAACACAAAATTGGCGGCCAATGCTGCCAGCACCAGTCGAGTGGACTTGATGGGCTCAAGAATCTGCTGAATTGTCAGGCTCAGACCCATGCTGAACATGCTCGACACCACAAATATAAAGACAGAAAGGCGCGATGCAAGTTCCAAATGGTTCGGCAGGGTTATCTCCCCTATACATTCGGTCTGGCCTTAGAGCAGGCCGCAAAAAAGCGCGAGGAAATCAGGTTTGCGGGTGTTCCTGCTGAACCTGTGACACCACGGGAAGTCGGACGAGAATCTCGGTACCATTCCCAGGGCTGCTGTTTATGATCAGGCTACCCTTCAAGAGTCGCACACGTTCTTCCATGTTCACCAGGCCAATACCTTTGCGGCCGGCGTCGTCAGACGAGAATCCCTTGCCATGGTCGCGGATCCGCATTTCCAGTTGATCCCCACGCCGGTCGAGATTCACGCGTGCTCGTCTTGCTCTCAGAGTGCTTCGCTACGTTTGTCAGGCTTTCTTGAAGCACACGATACAGGCATGTGGCAGCCTGTTGCGAAGCGTCCTGGTCTGATGCCGACGCCTCGAATATGATTTCGATCCCCCGGGTCCGCTGGAACTCGTTGCATTGCGCGCGAAGAGCACGCACGAGTCCCAGTAATTCCAATCGAGCGGGATGTAATTCACGCGACAAGCCGTGCAGATCCTCAGCGACGCTGGTAATCGAATTCCCTGACGTCTTCCAGATCCGCATTCAGTTCGCTGGACGTCAAGGCACGATCAACTCCGGCAAGGTTCGTAATCTTCATGGACACCAGTAGCCAGGCGTTGGGAAAAATCGTCATGGATTTCACGCGCGATCCTGCGCCGTTCCTCTTCTTGTGAATCAACAAGCCGCCCCGCTACATCGAAAAGCTGTTGCGCGGAAGCCTCCAATTCCTCCTTCTGCTTAAGAAATATGATCTGGGCGCGGCGGCGTTCGAAAAATCTTGAGAGCCGCTCGCAAGCTGCCAACAGGGTTTCGAGAATTTCCGGGTTCGACGCGAATGAGTGTTCGCTTGCAAACTCGAGGATGGCCTCCACTTTGCCGTCCACCAGGACCGGAAGGTGGATAGCCGCCCGCAGGCCAGCTTCCATCGCCGCGGGAACCCGCGGATATCGCTTCGGGTCCGAATAGTCGCTCAGTGGATCGTGGATGACGGGCTTGCCGGTACGCAACACTTCTCCTGGCGCACCCTTGTCGGTTGGCCAAGTCATGCGACCGCTGATATCAATCAGAGCTGCATAGTGCTTCGGGTTCTTGGTATGCAAGATGTGCGCAGGTTTGGCCAATTCCGGCTCGTCATCATAGATGAGCAGGGCGTGGCCGACTTGAAACGCCAGTGTTTCGCAGATCACATCGAGCGATCGTCTGGAGAGCTTCGCGCAAGGTAGTCGCGGAGTTCGCGATGACGCGTCACCATGTGTTCCAGGCGAGTCTGGCGAGTGGCATTGTAGGCAGCCTCGGTTGCCTGTTTTTGATCGCTCAGATCCCACGCCGAGCCGACAAAGCCCGCGAGTCGGTTTTGCGAATCGAAACGCGGCAATCCGCGATCTCGAATCCAGCGATAGCCGCCATCCTTGTGACGCACGCGATATTCAAACTCGAAGTCGCGTTCTTGATCGAAGGCAGTGTTATATGCCCTCAATATCCCATCGCGATCATCAGGGTGCACGACCTGAAGCCACCCGTCCCCGAGTTGATCTTCAAGCGGTATCCCGGTGAACTCCAGCCACTGGCGGTTGAAAAATGTGCAGCCCTTGTCTGGGCCCGACGTCCAGATCAGCACTGGGGCCGAATCAGCCAGCGCGCGAAACTCCTCATCCAGCACTTGTGGATGCGTCGGATCCATTTTTTCTGCCGTGATTTCCCGATGGAAAATGAGAGCGTGTGCACCGAACTGCCGGAACGGACGGACGATCTTGCGGTACCAGCGAAAGGTGTCGAGGCTTGGGTATATGTATTCGCGCTCGAACTGCTCGGAATCTCCGCTCAGTACCGCCTCAATACCCATCCGCACTTCTTCCAATCCTTTTTCCGTCGAAGTGGATCGGCAGAGCGCAAGGTAGTTGGCTCCCACCGGGTGCCCCGCAGGACCGGAGACTTCCTTCTGATGAGTGAGCTCATTCCAGGCAGAATTAACGGCGATAACGTTGCAAGACCGATCGATGACTACGCAGGGGTCTGGCAACGCTTCGATGAAGGACTGCAGCAAGCTGAAATCCGCGTTTCGGTGATGCAGCAGAGGCGTTCACTTCTTCTTCTCCAGGTGACGGGCCACGCTCAAGCGTGTGCGCTCAGCGGATTCACCGCGATCAAACCAATCTTGATCGCATATTGCACCAGTTCGGCATTGGTTCTGATCCCAAGCATATTCATCAGGTGGTACTTGTGAGATTCGGCCGTCCGAGTCGAGACGTTCAGCTGGGCTCCGATCTCCTTCATGGATTTTCCCTCGGCCACGAGTTGCAAAACTTCGCGCTGCCGTTGGGTTAGCTTGGGCGCCTGGTCCGTAGCGGGACGACGGGCAGCCTCGGCCAGAACAGTAACAAGGTCGCAGGGAAACTGCGGACTCAGGTAGCATCCTCCGCGAGATACAGTTTGGAGAGCTTCCCTGAGTTCATCGCCGCTCGCGGTCTTCAGGATGAAGGCAGAGGCACCCGAACGGAACACTTCAATGGCCAGGCTTAAGTCGAAATGCATGGTTAACACGAGGAACTTGGTGCGCAGTCCCATTTTGGAAAGCGCGATCACCGCGTCGATGCCGTTCAAGAGTGGCATCGAGACGTCCGTCAGGATCAGATTCGGCTTATGCTTCACAGCCAAATCGATGAGTTCTCGTCCATTCGTGGCAATGCCGAGTGTCTGGTAGGCCGGACTCAAAATGGAACTGAGGCTCTCCGCGAAAAGCTTGTGGTCGTCGGCAATCAGGATTGAGGGCATGGCTTTCTCCAATAGAAGCGACTTGGCGCCCGATCTGAAATTCCGGGCCGGAAGGTGGAGCGTCCGATCAGCCGAAAGGAAAATGGGATCTGGTGCTTGAAGGGCAGGGCCGGTACTACTGCAGTAGATTACAGGAATTGTACGATGCCGGACACTGGTAGTTATGACAGGTACAGTACTACGTCAGGCGTTCGCGCAGGTCTCCAAGAGGCTCTGCCGTCATGACCTCGCAGAACGCTCTCCTTCAGCTCCCTCCTTCCCCGTAGTTTTACTGCCTTTGCTTTGTTGTTTTTGCGGATTGTCCGACGTTCCCGCATCCGAGATAGTCGTCAGTGAATAACTACAAGAATGAATGCCGAGGAAGGAAAATCGTGCCGTCTCTCCTTTTTGCACTGAATGCGGAGGAGGGTGCAACGTCCGCGCCCACCAGCAATCCGAAGAGCCTCGTCGATTTTGGCGACGACGGTGCTACTCATGTTTGAAGCAATTCCAGTGTTCTCCCACCGCGTGACTCGCCGCATGGCCTTTGCCTCGCCTAACCGCGGGGCTTTGCCTTTCGATTTGCATACCCCTCCCGAGCTCAGGAACTCGGCGCGGTTTTGCGTAGCGACATGGGCCTGAAATCAGGTACCCAGCCGGGACCCGGCTATTATTTCAGCTTCGTTTACTATGATGCAGAGTACAGCAGCGTTCGCGGACCCAACGGCAATGCACTTCCCGGACAAGTCAGTACTTCATTGACTCTACCCTTTCCCGTGGTTGCGGCAACCACAAAGTGGAAACTTCCGGCGCCAACTATGGACTCAGGGCTGCTATTATTTTCTCGAACCAGGCACTGACTTCCACTCTCGTGCCCATCTCGAAAAGCAACACCATCGGTTTCGGTGACATTTATATCCAGCCGATAAATCTCGGTTGGCACACGAAACGTCTCGATTATCTGGCTGCCTATGCCTTCCACGCTCCCACCGGGAACGGCATCCGCTCGCTGGGATTTTGGACCCACGAGGTAATCTTCGGAACCACTTACTATCTGGACGCAGGGAAGAAGTGGAGCGTCGCGGGCAATGGGACTCTGGAAATTCACCAGCAGAAGCAAAACAGCGACCTATTGGTTGGCGACTTCGTGACCATCAAAGGTGGAGTTGGACGCTCATTTCTTAAGGGCGCCGCGAGCGCAGGTCTGGTTTATTCCCTTCAGTACAAAATCACGCACGACGGCGGCACGGACTTGCCGAAGTTGTTGCCTAACTCGCTCAACAGAGCCTACGCCCTCGGGCCTGAGGTCAGCTTTCCCTTCTTTGTTAAGGGCAAGGTGGCGGGGTTCATTGGCGCCCGTTACGCCTGGGAATTCAATAACTCCAGCAACTTTCAGGGCAATAACCTTGCGTTAACAATGACGCTGGCCAAGTTCGACTGACCTGGGAGTCGGGTCGGTTGCTAAGAGCAGAAGGAAAGCAACGGAGGAAAGACCATGAAGATCAAGAGTGCCCTAGGTGTCTTGTCTGTTGGGGCCGCATTCCTGTTTCATCGCTGGATGCGGAGCAAAAATTGAGGAAACAAATGCGTCGACGCAAGTCCCCGCGACACCGAAGACGGCTGCCAATGTGCCGACGAATCCTCTGAAGGAGGCGTATTTCGGCGAACAGCACTTACACACCGCCTATTCGCTGGACGCTTACATCGGTGGAGCGCGATTGAGTCCGTCTGATGCCTACCACTTTGCGAAGGGCCAAGCAGGTCGAAGTCGGTGGCGTCAAAGTGCAACTGCACGCCCCGCTCGATTGGGCAGCTGTGACGGACCACGCCGAGTACATTGGCGAGATGTATTCCACGATGGTCGAAGGCGCTCCAGGCCACGATCAGGAGCAACTGAATCAGCTGCGGGGCCTGCAGAGTATGGAAGAGCGCGAAAAGTGGTTCCTGGAATATGTGGTGAAGAGCAACCGCTCCACGACGCCGCAGCACCCTCCCTTTTATGCAGGTGAAGGGACAGCGGTGAGTGCCTGGAAGAAGATACTGGCCGCCACGGAGGAGAACTACGAGCCCGGCAAATTCACCACCATTCCTGCCTTTGAATGGAGTTGCGCCGCGGGAGGAGCCAACCTCCATCGCAACGTTTTCTTCCGGGATATGAACGTGCCGGAACGCCCGATGAGCTACATCGACCTGAATCGGGAAGAGGCGCTTTGGAAATGGCTCGCCAGCCTTGAGCAGCAAGGCATGAAGGTGATTGCCATTCCCCACAACTCCAACGCCAGCAAGGGCAAGATGTTTGCCGACACGACCTCAAAGGGAGAGCCCATCGACCTTGAATATGCGGAGATGCGCAGCCGGTTCGAACCTCTCGTTGAAATGATGCAGATCAAGGGAAACTCGGAAGTGCATCGCTGGTTTTGGAGCGCGGACGAGTTCGCGAATTTCGAGAACGCCGACTCCATCGGCGACTACAGCGACCGCGACTACAAGAAATATGGGAAGAGCAACTGGGTTCGCTGGGCGTGACCAAGGGTCTGGCTTATGAACAGACGTCTCGGCGTCAATCCTTATCATTACGGATTTGTGGGTGGCACTGATAATCATAACGGACTGATGGCGAACGTCGCGGAAGACAACTTCGCGGTCGGCAGCCATGGCGCCGCCGACAACACCGTGGAGAAACGCCGAACCGGAGAAGTTGGCGGCTGGATCAAGGGCAAGGACCTGAATCCAGGCGCGCTGACCGGTGTGTGGGCTCCCGCAAAACACCCGCGAGGCAATCTGGGATGGGCTGAAGAACCGCGAAACCTTTGCCACTAGCGGACCGCGCATCAAGGTGCGCTTCTTTGGCCAACTCGGACAGGTCGAAACGCCTGCCGACGCGAAGAACCTTGTCGAACGCGGATACGCGCAAGGCGTGCCGATGGGTGGAACGCTCAGTAACAATGGAAAGGGCGCACCGAGCTTCACTGTATGGGCGATAAAGGAACCCGATGGCGCCAACATCGACCGCATCCAGATCGTGAAGGGTTGGGTCGATGCTAAAGGCGAGCCGCAAGACAAGGTCTTCGACGTTGTATGGTCTGGCAAAAGATCACCTGACGCAAACGGAAAACTGGCACCGGTGGGAAACACGGTGGACTTAACGAAAGCCACCTACACCAACACCATCGGCAGCACCGAACTGATCGGCACATGGACTGATAAAGACTTCGATCCTGCGCAGCCCGCACTCTATTACGTTCGAGTTTTGCTGATCCCCACGCCACGTTGGAGCACCTACGACGCGGTTCGGGCTGGCTTGCCTCTGTTGAAGGACGTGCCTGCAACAGTGCAGGAACGAGCCTGGTCATCACCCATCTGGTATACGCCGGCAAAAGCAGCGACAAAATGATGCGCAGCGTCGACCTTGTTGGTGGGAACCAAGGTCGAAACGAGGAGGACAGTCCGGTGAGGAAGAAAAACAAAATCAATTTCTGGATCGTGGCTGGACTAATAGCTGTTAGCCTCGGCCTTGCCTTGGCGTTCGCCTCGGGCTGCGGCAGCACACCGACGACCCAGGCCCCGAGTTCGCCGGCCACGGGACAAGCGGACGTTGCGGCGAAAGGGGCCTTCCAAGCGGATGATGCCCAAGCCAACGTGGCCGAACCGGCGACGAAGGTTGACTGGAACCGTGACTATTCCCCTTATGCCAATCGCAAATACCCGGACCATGTTTATTTCGGCGACACGCACCATCACACGGCCAATTCTGGAGATGCATTTATGGGTGGCGATCGATTGGGTCCGGAGGACTCCTACCGGTTCGCGCGCGGCGAGCAAGTAACGTCGTCCTCAGGAGTACCGGTCAAGCTGTCCCGCCCGCTCGGACTTTTTGGTCGTGTCCGACCATGCGGAAGGCCTCGGCATTATGTACGAGGTTTACAACGGAAACCCCGCATTGGTCTCAGACCCGACAGTCGCGAAATGGGCCCGGCGCTCAAGGCCGGCGGAGAAGAAGCCCGAGCTACGATGAGCGAAATAATCTCCGAGCAGGCTCAGAACAAGCTGCCACCGATTGTGAAGGATCCAAAGGTCGTCGGGCCGTTGATGAAATCGGTTTGGCAGGCCTACACCGCCACGGCAGAGAAGTACAACGAACCGGGACGGTTCACGGCGATGATCGGCTTCGAATGGACTTCAGTACCGGGCGGCAACAATCTGCACCGCAACGTTCTGTTCCGCGATAACAAAGACAAGGCCGACCAGATCTTCCCGTTCTCTTCCTGGCAAAGCGAGGACCCGGAAAAACTCTGGGAGTGGATGGCGAAGTACGAAGAAAAGACCGGCGGAAAGTTGCTAGCCATTCCGCACAACGGAAACTTGTCCAACGGACGCATGTTCGCGCTTATGGATTTTGAAGGTAATCCGATGACGGCGGACTACGCGAAGCGGAGAGCGCGTTGGGAGCCACTGCACGAAGCCATGCAGACCAAGGGCAGCAGCGAGACTCATCCCACACTTTCGCCCAACGACGAATTCGCCGACTTTGGTGTCAAGGGTTGGGAATACGGAAACCTGACGCTGGAGGGTGAACCGGAAACTCCGGAGATGCGACAGTACATGTTCATCCGCGGCGCGCTGATGAATGGACTCGCCCTCGAACAAAAGTTGGGAACCAACCCGTTCAAGATCGGTTTCATCGGCGGCACCGACGTCCATAATTCGCTGACTTCGATCGAAGAAGACAACTTCTTCGGCAAGCACGTGGCGCAGGAACCACATCCGACTCGTTGGAGCCAGGTAGCCAAGAAGGGACTGGGCTTTACACGCTACGACTGGATGTATGAAGCAGCTGGGTACGCCGCCGTGTGGGCGACCGAGAACACGCGAACCGCCCTGTGGGACGCGATGATGCGCAAGGAGTGCTACGCAACTTCCGGCACGCGCATGACGGTGCGATTCTTCGGTGGCTGGGACTATCAACCGGAAGATGCACGCACTCGCTATCTCGCCGAAATCGGCTACCGGAAGGGCGTGCCGATGGGTGCGGACCTGCCGAAGGCTTCGGCCGGCGCGAAAGCCCCGACGTTCCTGGTAGCCGCGATGAAAGACCCCATTGGCGCAAATCTCGATCGCATTCAGGTAATCAAAGGCTGGCTCGATAAGGATGGCAAGACCCACGAGAAGATTTACGACGTCGTTTGGGGCAATGCCGACCGCCGCAAGCGCGGTGCGAACGGCAAGGTGCCTCCCGTCGGCGACACCGTCGATGTTTCCCGCGCGACTTGGACCAACACGATTGGCGATCCGGAACTGATGGCCGTCTGGAAGGATCCCGATTTCAACGCCTCGCAACGCGCCTTCTACTATGTGCGTGTCCTCGAGATTCCCACGCCACGCTGGACCGACTACGATGCTGTGCGTTTCGGCGTGAAGATGACGCCCGACGTCCCGATGAAGCATCAGGAGCGAGCATGGACGTCACCGATCTGGTATACGCCGACGCCGTAAAAAAGCCATCGACGATCCTCTGTCACGCAGCCGTTTCGCCGGACTTTTTCGGTTCCTTCGTGAAATCTCTTCTTCGCGAGCCTCTTGTTCAGTTTCCTGGTCCTCGGCGCGCTGCTCTTTCTCTTTCTTCCATTGGAGAGGAGGGGCTACTCGCGGCTTGGCTCGAACCGCATCGTCATCACTCACGCACAGATCGAACAACTGGCGGTAGGATTTGCCCGCACCTGGCAAAAACCCCCAACAGAAGCGGAGTTGAAGGGGCTGATCGACGAATCCGTTAAGGAAGAGATCGCCACGCGAGAAGCGTGGCCATGGGGCTTGACCGCGACGACGTCATCGTTCGCCGCCGCCTTCGTCAGAAAGCTGGAGTTCATCGTCGGAAGACACGGTTCGTCCGTCCCGCCCACCGACGCTGATCTAAACGCCTGGATGGCCGACGCATCCCGATGCGTTTCATTCGGAACCGCAGGTAGCCTTTCGCCAAGTGTATCTTAATCCCGCAACGCCACCGGGATTCCCTGCATGCGGACGCCAGAAAACTCCTGCTCGATCTAAAGCTGGTGGCCCAAATGCGTCCGACCGAGCATCTTGGCGATCCGACAATGCTCCCACCGAACAGGCACTCGCGCCACTCTTCGACACTGCCCGAACATTTGGTGATGATTCGCAAAAGAATTGATGAACGCTCCTCTTGGTGCAGTGGGTTGGACCGCTGGAATCGTCTTTTGGTTTGCACTTGGTGCTCGTGTCTCAGAGAGTTGCCGCGACTCAACAGCCCCTTTCCGCAGTCCGGCCGCAAGTCGAAAGGGAAGTACTTCTGGAGCGCAAGAACAGGGAACTCCAAAATTTGTACGATCGGCTTCTTGAGAAATACACCGTGAAAATCGAACAGTCTCCGGCGCCAAACGCGAGAGCGGTGAAATGAAATTTCGCCTCCTGTTGCTCATTGTTACGTTGGCGATGCTGGGTGAGGCAGCGTTCGCACACGAAGCACGCCCCGGATACCTCGAACTGAGCGAGATTGCGCCAGATACGTACTCGTTCTTGTGGAAAAGGCCATCCGGAGGCGAGGTCGAACTTCAGATGTCTCCCGTGATCCCAAATGGGTGCTCACTTTCGACGCCCGACCGGCAACAACTGACCGTCGGCGCGGTCGTCGTTCGCGGCACGCTCACTTGTGCCGGTGGTCTTGCGGGGAAGACCATCGTCATTGAAGGACTCGAAGGCACCATTACCGATGTTCTGGTTCGCTTCCACCACGCCGACGGACGGCTTGAAAGCCATCTTCTCCGGCCGGTTTCGCCTTCGGTTACGTTCGGTGGTGTCACGACACTTACTGACCGGGCGCTCAGTTATATCCGGCTAGGTATACAACACATCCTGCTCGGCGCGGACCATCTCCTGTTCGTGCTGGGACTGATGCTGATTGTTTCGGACCGCTGGACACTCATCAAGACGATTTCCGCGTTTACGGTGGCGCATAGTATTACTCTGGCAATCGCCACACTCGGTTACGCAAGTGCTCCGCTGCCACCCCTGAATGCCGCGATTGCTCTAAGCATTCTCTTCCTCGGTCCTGAGATCGTCAGGAAATGGCGAGGCGAAACCAGTTTCACGATTCGCAATCCCTGGGTGGTCGCTTTCGCTTTCGGGCTTCTCCACGGTTTCGGTTTTGCCAGCGGCCTCACCGCAATGGGCTTGCCGAAAGCGGAGATTCCGCTGGCGTTGCTGCTGTTTAATGTCGGAGTCGAACTGGGCCAGCTTGGGTTCGTGCTCCTCATTCTCTTGCTGGAGCGTTCTTTCCGCGCGTTGGAAGTCCACTGGCCTCGGTTGGTAGAGCGGTTGCCCGGCTACGCTGTGGGAACTCTCGGCGCTTACTGGTTCCTTCAGCGGACATTTATGCTTGTGGGAGGAACGCGATGAAATCGCGACGTGCCGCTTTTCTGCTGGCCGCGATGTTGTGGCCGGCGATGGCCTGGGCCCACGCCGAAGGAGGCCGAGCCGAGGGTTTTCTTGCGGGTCTGCACCACCCGATTTCCGGTCTCGACCACATTCTTGCAATGGTCGCTGTAGGGCTATGGGGCGCACAGCTGGGCGCGCCCGCGATCTGGCTACTGCCGGTAACATTTCCTATGGTGATGGCTTTTGGCGGGATGCTCGGTCTCATCGGTGTGCCGTTGCCCGGAGTTGAAGTTGGCATCGCGCTTTCTGGCATTGTCCTCGGGGTTGCCGTGTTGGCAGAATGTCGGCCACCTCTTTGGGCTGCCGCCATTGTGGTCGGTATGTTTGCGATATTTCATGGGCATGCCCACGGCACCGAACTGCCGGCAGGCGCCAGCGGAATGCTCTACAGTCTCGGCTTCGTGATGGCGACGGGTTTACTCCATGCGGCGGGCATTACCGCCGGATTGGTCCACCGCTGGAAATGGGGACGACTAGCCCTGCGTTTGTCCGGTGGAGTCGTCGCGCTAGCGGGTGCATGCTTTCTATTGCAGGCGTTATCGTCATGAGCAGGACGGTCCACAGGTTGCTTGTTATCGCGGCCGCCTTGCTGGCGCTTCCCGCAGTCGCACAAGCTCATCTCACCGGCACTGGGCTCGGCCCTTTCTACGATGGTGTGACGCACTTCTTCCTTTCGCCTGAGCAGATCATTCCGGCGATGGCCCTTGGGCTTTTTGCAGGCCTGAGGGGTAGACGCACTGGCCGAATTGCACTCTTTCTTCTGCCTGGCTCTTGGTTTCTGGGTGGATTGCTTGGCCTCGTTCATCCTGTGACCGGCCAATTCACGTTGCTCGCTTGTTTCTCGTTTCTGGTGCTTGGTGGTCTCATAGCCTTTGACGCCAAGCTTAAGCCGCGATATGTGGTGGGTCTCGCCTTGGGATTTGGGCTCGCTCTTGGTTATGTAAATGGTTCGGATCTCTCGGCGGCGAATGTTGGAAGCCTCGGTGTGCTCGGTACTGCGGCATCGATATTCGTGCTCGTCACGCTAGCGGCCGCCTTGGTTGCTTCCTTGCATGTACCTTGGACAAGAATAGTTGTGCGAGTCGCGGGCAGTTGGATTGTCGCCGCCGGTTTGCTTCTCCTGGGATGGACCTTTCACTCGAATTCGTCAAAATTCCGGTCCGAATCAACGGTGCTAGAACGTACGCTGTCTCGCTAGAAGGTCACCAATGACAACCTGGGTGGCGATCCAAACGTCGACGCGGATAAGTCGCTGAAAGTCGACTATACCTACCGGGGACAAACCCTTCATAAGACAGTCCAAGAGGGCAAACGCCTGCAACTGCCGTAGTTCGCGGCGGTGCTTCAGATCAGAGGGGCAACTCATTCCTCATAAAACCTTTGCTGCAGAAATCTCAAATGCTGGCCTACAGTTGAATGGATTCTTGAAAGAAGGTATGAAATACCTTGTCAGGTTCGCGTGTTGGAGAGAACCGATTCCATTCCTGGAGAGCGATGCGAACGCAAGTCGGAATTGTGGGTGCAGGCCCAGCAGGGCTGATCCTTTCTCACTTGCTACAGCGGCAGGGAATCGAATCCATCATTATCGAGAAATATAGCCGGCAACACGTGCAGGAGCGTGTACGCGCAGGAGTATTGGAACAGGGCACAGTCGAGATGTTGGATGCCATGGGTCTGGCTGATCGATTGCAGAGCGAGGGGCTAGTTCACTATGGAATCGAACTGAGCTTTCTTGGCCGGCGTCATCGCATCGATTTCAAGGACCTAACGGGACGCGGCATTACCGTGTACGGTCAAAACGAAGTGGTGAAGGATCTGACGAACGCGAGGTTGGCCAGTGGCGGGGAAATCGTGTTTGAGGCCGAAGACGTAAGCGTGGAGGGCCTGGGCTCACAATCGCCCCAGATTCGCTATCGAGAATCAGGGGACAAGGTCGAACTCATTTGCGATTTCATTGCGGGGTGCGATGGCTTTCACGGAATCTGCCGGCCGAGCATTCCTGAGGGCGTCCTGACCACGTACGAAAGAGAATATCCTTTTGGATGGCTGGGAATTCTTGCAGAAGCTCCGCCTTCGTCACAGGAACTCATCTATTCGAATCATGAGCGCGGGTTTGCGCTCTCAGCATGCGATCGCCAAAAATCAGCCGGCTTTACCTGCAATGCGATCCGGAGGAAGACCTCACGCAGTGGCCGGACGACCGCATCTGGGATGAACTCGAGATGCGCCTGGGCGTGGAGGGCTGGAACCTCATACATGGGCCGGTGCTTCAGAAGGGAGTAACCGGCATGCGCAGCTTTGTTGTCGAGCCAATGCAATTTGGCAGGCTATTTCTCGCCGGCGATGCGGCGCACATCGTTCCACCGACCGGCGCGAAGGGTCTGAACCTTGCCGCGGCGGATGTGCGGGTTCTTGCGCATGGACTGACGGAATATTACAAATCTGGTAACATGACGCTTCTGGCACGCTATTCCCAGATAGCACTGCGGCGCGTCTGGAAGGCCCAGCGATTTTCGTGGTGGATGACCTCCATGCTCCACCGTTTCCACGGCGAAAACAGCTTCGACCACCGCCGACAATTGGCGGAGCTGGATTACGTCACGAGTTCTCGGGCAGCAGCGCAAAGCCTCGCGGAGAATTATGTCGGCCTGCCCTTTGATCCTTACTGAGGGTTGAGAATAGATTTTGCTCTCTTCCGTTTTCCTGCCAGCAGGGGAGCTGGAAAACGATTTTGTACTTGTCACTCTGCGCTCCTACGCGTGGCGCTTCTGGTGCGCCGCCGATCATCAAAATTGAGGAGGAAGCATGAAACGAACGCGCAGTTGCTGGTCGTCAATTGCTCTTGTTTCTCTTTTCTGCCTGGGTCTACTCTTCCCACGCAATGCACAGGAGCAACAGAAGACGGCAGCTCCGCCACCGAGGCCTGCATTCAAGCCCTCCCCAAACGATTTAATCACTCCACCGGAGATTTCCGCCGATGGCAGGGTCACCTTTAAGCTATTTGCTCCCGAGGCGAAGAGCGTGAACATTCGCGGCGAGTGGCTGAACTATCCAGAGGCGATAAAAGGAACCGCGTTGCAGCGAGGCGACGATGGCGTTTGGTCAACGACGATCGCGATCAAGCCTGGCGTGTATCGCTACTCATACATGTGGATGGATTGACGCTCGCTGATCCACGTAATCCGAGCTACAGCCAGAGCCTGAATTTTGTGCAAAGCATGATTTATGTTCCGGGATTGGCATTTCTCGATATCCAAAAAGTACCCCACGGAAATGTCGAAACGGTATGGTATCAATCGACGGCGCTGGGCACGTTACGCCGCATGCATATTTACCTGCCGCCCGGCTACGATAAGGATGGAACTAAATATCCAGTTTTCTATTTGCTGCATGGCGCGGGAGACTCCGATGATTCCTGGCCGACGGTGGGCCACGCGGGCTTCATCCTGGACAATCTGATCGCCGAGAAGAAAGCAAAGCCCATGATTGTTGTAATGCCTGCGGGCACGTGAATCGCAATTTCGTGTGGGGCGCCCCGAGTTCCATGGCGGTCGGTGAGTTTGAAAAGGACTTCACCATCGATATTCTGCCGTTTGTGGAGAACCATTATCGCACACTCAATGATCGCGATCACCGCGCTATCGCCGGACTCTCGATGGGCGGAATGCAGACTCTGAATATTACGATGGCCGACCCGAAGAAATTTGCGTACATCGGCGTGTTCAGTTCTGGCTGGATCTCAGGGCTGCGGATTCAATGCGGAAAAACAATTCGCTTCAGGACTGGACGATACCTCAGCGAAAAAGGGTATCCGATTGATATGGTTTGCCACCGGCAAGGATGATTTCCTGATGCCCTCGACCCAGAACACCCTTGCAGTTTTGAAAAAGCATGGATTTCAACCCGAGTTTCATGAGAGCGCGGGGGTCATACCTGGCAGAACTGGCAGAATTATTTGAACGAGTTCGCGCCGAAACTTTTCCAGTGACGACATTGCCGGGGATCGGCTTCATGCCGGTAGGAAATTAAAGACAGAAAAGGATACCGAACATGCGTAAAGCGCTGATTTTGGTTGTGCTGCTACTCGTCTGTGCGCCGGCGTTCAGCCAGGCGCCCGCAGCGCCGAATGCGGATGTTGTGAAGCGCGCGGATACCTACCTCAACAAAATGCCGCTTGAGGAGAAGATCGATTACATCGGCGGAACTGGTTTCGCGGTTCGCCCCGTTCCGGCACTCGGCCTGCCGGCATTTCGAGATGTCCGATGGACCGTTTGGTGTTCGCAGCAACGAACGATTTCCGTCGACCACTTATGCCATCGGCATCAGCCTTGCGGCGTCATGGGATGTCGATCTGGCCGAAAAAGTCGGCGCGGGCATTGGCAAAGACGCGCGGGCACGCGGCGTTCATTTCATGCTGGGTCCGGGAGTGAACATCTACCGATCGCCGCTGAATGGCCGGAACTTTCGAATACTTTGGCGAAGATCCTTTCCTCACGGCGTCGATTGCGGTTGGCTACATCAAAGGGATGCAGTCGCAGGGCGTTTCCGCAACCATCAAGCACTTTCTGGGCAACAATTCTGAATATCTGCGGCACGATTCCGATTCCGTGATCGATGAACGGACGCTGCGCGAAATCTATCTCCCGTCATTCGAAGCGGCGGTGAAGCAGGCGCATGTGGGCGCCATCATGGATTCCTACAACCTGATCAACGGCCAGCACGCCACGCAGAATGGGTACTTCAACACGCAAATCGCCCGCAAGGAATGGGGCTTCGATGGCGTCATGATGTCGGACTGGGTGGCCACTTATGATGGCGTTGCCGCGGCCAATGGCGGGCTGGATATCGAAATGCCCACCGGCGCGTTCATGAATCGCCAAAAATCTTTTGCCGGCGATCGCCGATGGCCGCGTCGACGCAAGCGACGATCGACGATAAAGTTCGCCATATCCTGCAGACCGCGATTCGCTTCGGGTGGCTCGATCGGCCGCAGACAGATTTTCTCTTTCCACGTACAACGAGCAGAACCACCAATTGGCACTGCAGGCCGCGCGCGAGGGCATGGTGCTCCTGAAAAATGAAGGCAATCTGCTTCCTTTCGATAAACAGAAAATCAAGACTGTCCTCGTGGTCGGCCCCGATGCGTACCCAGGCGAACCGGTCGGAGCAGGAAGCGCGCGCGTTGTGCCGTTTGCCACTGTCAGCCTTCTGCAGGGAATCGGCAGCTTCCTTGGCCCATCCGCCAATGTTTTCTATGAAGCGGGGCTGCCCAGCGCCTTAGCGGCAGCGGAGACAACCGAGTTTGTGACCGAGGCGCAAAATGGCCAGCGCGGGCTGAAACTTGAGTCGTTCGAGAATGTCGACCTTTCCGGCACTCCGGCATCCACGACAGATAGTCCCCCACCTGAATGAGGCCGGCAAAACATGGCAAGATCTCTTTAGTCGACATGGAATCACTTGGCGGACCTTTTCCAATCCGACGCCGAAGCCCTCTTCAAAGCGCTGGACTGGGTATTTCGTTGCCCAACAGGCCGGACCTTACGAGGTGGTGGCACAAGGTTGGGGAGAAGGTGGAGGGCTACCGTCTATATATCGATGAAAAATTGATTTTCGACGATTGGAAGCTGGCGAAGGCTTTTCAAGAGGGTACCGTTCTGGAACTGTCCGCGGGGCCGCACAAAATTGTTGGCGAAGAATTCGTCAATTCGTTCGTGGGAGGACGACTTGCGCGTTGGGATCATCGATCAGCACAAAATCGTATCTGACGCCGCGAAGCAGTTGGCTGCGAAGGCGGACGCCGTGATTATCGTCGCCGGATTCAACAACGATAGCGAAGGCGAAGGCGCGGATCGCCCATTTTCGCTGCCCTTTGGCCAGGATGAACTGATCCGGGAAATATCCGCGGCGAATAAGAACACGATCGTGGCGATCACGTCGGGAGGCAACGTTGATGTGCTCCAATGGATCGACCATGTTCCAGGGCTCATCGAGATGTGGTATCCAGGTGAGCAGGGCGGAACGGCACTGGCAGAAATTCTTTTTGGCGCTGTGAATCCTTCCGGGCATCTTCCGGCCACGTTCGAAAAGCGCTGGCAAGACAACCCTGCCTACGCGAACTACTATCCTGAAACAGGCACTGTCCGCGTGCCATACAAGGAAGGAATTTTTGTCGGCTATCGCGGCTACGAGCACAACAATGTGAAGCCGCAATTCCCGTTTGGCTTCGGCCTTTCTTACACAACTTTCAAATTCAGCAATCTCTCGGTTGCTCCTGCAAGTTCGTCGGCGATAGCGCCCAGCGGCCGTCCAGCGCTCTTATACGTTTCTTTCGACGTATCAAACACGGGCTCCCGCGCTGGCGCAGAGGTTGCGCAAGTCTATGTTGGTGAAGCCAAACCAAAGGTGCCGCGTCCCGCAAAAGAGCTGAAGGGTTTCGCGCGCGTGGAGCTTGCGGCGGGTGAAACGAAGCGCGTTTCCATCTCGCTCGACGCCCGCGCCTTCGCATTTTACGATGTTGCCGCCAAGCACTGGCAAGCCGACAGTGGCGCTTACACCATCAAGGTCGGCGATTCTTCGGCGGACACACCTCTGAGTGCCCGCGTGTCTTTGCCGAGCTCCCATAAGTATTGCGAACGACAAATAGATTCCAATCGGCTACAAAACATTGTGCGGGGCGAGGTGCTTGCAAATGGAGTACAATCTCAGAAATTACTATCGCTCTAAACTTCGAACAGGAGAGTCCCATGAAAGTTCGCCCTGTCATTCTCGCTTGTTCCTTACGTTGCGCGTTGGCCTTGTCTTGCCTCTCGGTTGCGCAAGCGCAGAACCCAGACTGCCTTAACGCGCCAAACACTTCGGCGACGCTGTTCTGAGCGCGAAGGAAGTCGGCACGCAAGCTGTTTCCGGATAAGGTATTCTTCCGGGGCAGGTTGCCAGCAGTCAGGAACGCAACACCGGCGGCGTACGCTACGCGGATGGTTTCTTTGTGCTTGCGAGTCTGGTGGACAATTCCGGTTATTCCAGCGGCATCCGCGAAAAATATCAAGCCTATCTGATCACGGAAGTCCCTGTCGAGATTGGTGGCCAAACGCTTAAGCCCGGCGCGTATGGCTGCGGGTTCATCGATAACAACAAGTTCGTTGTCATGGATCTGGGCGCAAACGACCTCTTCACCGTTGCTTCGGTGAAGGATGCCGATATCAAGCATCCCGTGCCGCTGCAATTCCTCACGACGTCGGAAGCAGGGAAGTACCGGCTTTATCACGGGCGCGACTATGTGGAATTCCATCGCGCGAAGTGAATGAGATAATGTAAGCAATGAAGTAATGAAGTAACGAATTCAGACGGCACCGCATCGAACGAAGAGAGGGGGCTGAACTCAGCCCCCTCTTCTTTTTTCAGCAAAGCGATCGATTCGCCTCTCAGGTCTTGATCTGACCCGATGCGGCATCCCACGTGACCGTGCTCTTCTTGAAATACGACGCGTTCGACATATGGCAGGCAAGCGCGGCATTGTGCCCGAAAACCGCGTCTTCCACCACCGGCTTGCGCGTACGCACGGCCTGGAAGTAGGTCCAGAGGTGCGGTTTCAGGTCGTCCCACGAATCGCCCTTGTAAGCATAGCCCTCCGCCAGAGGTTCTTTCCCTGGCGGCGGATCGTTCTGTTCATGCCAGTGCTTGATGTATTCCTCGCGGTAAGGTTGCGGGAAGCTGGCGGTGGCGTAGTAGCTGGGAGCGGTGTCTTTTCCGCTCTGTGGGTAGTAGGTAATCGTGAATTCGGTCACTTCCAGAATTCCCTTCGAGCCCTGGAAGCGATATACCTCAGGAGTTTCACAACCCAGATTTAGCCGCAGATACACGGGATACTTTCCATATTCAAACAGAGTTGGCTGGATGTCGGGCATGTTGCGCCCATCCGGCCAACGGAGGATTCCGCCGATCGAAGTAGTCGGACCGGGGGGTTCATTCCACCCGAGCATGAAGTTCATGCCGCTGACCAGGTGCACCAGCAGGTCGCCGGCGACCCCCGTGCCGTACTGACTCCAGCAGCGCCACCGCGCGAAGATTTTAGGATCGAAAGGCACTTTCGGCACATTGTTTTGCCACGTGTCCCAATCGAGATTTTGCGGAGAGAGGTCCGGAGGCGGAGGATATTCCCAGCATCCCGTGGGATCGTTGCGGCCGAGCGAGCCTTCCACTAGATTCAGGTCGCCGATGATGCCTTGCGAGAGAAGCTCTTTCGCCTTAATGCAGATTACGGAACTGACGCGTTGCGAACCGACCTGGATAATGCGCCCGGTCTTCTTCTGCGCGTTCACCATCTCGATGCCTTCCGACGGGCTGTGCGACATCGGCTTCTCGATGTAAATGTCCTTACCCGCATTCACTGCATCCGTCACTACTTTCATGTGCCAGTGATCGGGGACCGCGGCGATGAGGCAGTCGATTTCCTTGTCGTCGAGCAGTTCCTGATATTTGCGCGTGGTCTTGATTTTGCTCCCTGCGATTTCCTTGGCCAAGGTGTGCCGACCGTCATACAAGTCGGCTGCAGCGACGCACTCCACGCCGGGAAGAGTGACTGCAGTGCCAAGCAATCCCGAGCCCTGCATACCTACGCCAATGATGCCGAAGCGAATCTTGTCGCTCGCCGCGGCTTCCCAACCCTACGGGATGCGCGAGTCGCTCAGCATGATTCGCGGCATCGCCATAGCAACGCCTGTGGTGGCGGCGCTGGTGTGCAGAAACTGCCGCCGTGACATCTGATTCTTCTTCATGAGTCTCCCCCTCATTGCACTAGATGATTTCCGAACCTTGCCAAAGCTACTTCAATGCTTGAATATCGACTTCCTTGAAAAACACGACGTCGTTATCGCTGTGATTCTGGAGTCCAAACCAGCCTTCGTTCGGGCGGGTGCCACGCTGGGGTTCAAAGTCGAACTTCTTGTCAGGCACTGGTTGCCCTTCGGTATAGTCCGTAACTTTCACGCCGTTCAGTTCGACGATGGTATGAGGGCCGTCGAGGGTGATGATCATCGTGTTCCACTCGGGGCCGGGTTTCCCTGGGAAAGCGAGCGGCTTGGTCAAGGAATAGAGGGTGCCGCTGACGTGATACTCGTCTTCGTCGGAAGTTTCGGGATGATTGTCGATCTGGACTTCGTAGCCATAGTGAACAGGCATCCAGGCTTCGCGAGGCTCGATGGGGATGCGGATGAAGACGCCGGAATTGTCATTGCTGTCGCGCATGCGAAAGACAACTTTGATCCGGCAGTCTCCGACTTTTCCGCCTGTCCAATAGAGAAGGCCCATGCCACCGTGGGTTTTGATCAAGCCATCTTCCACGGTCATGCCGCCAGGCCCAACGTGCTTCCATCCTGTAAGGTCCTTTCCATTAAACAGAGGCTTCCACGGTTGTTCTGTCGCCTTCGCTGCCACCAGGAAGGCGGCGGCAAGGACAATGACTAGCGCACTCAACCTACGCATGGATTGACTACCTCCTTTGAACCACTACGACGCAAACACATTTCGAAGCATGAACCACAAATTCGCGGGACGCTCCGCCAGTCGCCTCACAAACCATGGATACCAATAGGTGCCATAAGCGACCAGAACGACGGAGCGATAACCCTCGTGAGCCAGGCGTTCCTGCTCGGCGCGCTGGATGCCATAAAGCATCTGAACTTCAAAATCCGAATTGGCGTAGCCTTCCTTTTTGACGAGCTCCGCCAGGCGGCCAATCAATGCAGCATCGTGCGTACCGAATGCCGCGCGCCCACATTGTCCCGCGGCATTCGCGTCGCAGCATCTCCTGCGCCAGAACAATAATAGTTTTCGTCCACATCCACTTTTTTGGGAAATGCAACTTCGGCCGGCTCTTTGTAGGCGCCCTTCACCAAGCGGATTGAAGGCCGCAGGGGAATCAGGTCTGCCAGGTCTTTCTTCGTGCGGTAAAGGTACGATTGCAGGCAGATTCCCACGTTGGGGTGATTTTTCAGCGCGCGCCGGTAAATGTCGAGAGTGGCATCGACGTAGTTGCTTGCTTCCATGTCCACCCAGACAACGGATTCCTTGTTTTCATGTCCGACGATCTGTTCGAGATTCTCCGCGCAGAATTCTGGTGAGAGGTCCAGGCCGAGTTGGGTCAGTTTTACGGATACTTCCGTAGCAATCCCGGAATCGTGGATGCGATCGAGCACCTGGAGATAATGTTCAGTGACCTGGCGAGCTTCGTTGCGGTCGGCCACATTTTCACCCAGATGAGTGAATACGCTGCCTATGCCTTTCTGGCGAAGAGATTGCGCGGCGGCAAGCGCGTCCTGAAGGGTTTCTCCCGGCATAAATCGCGAAACGCTACGCCTGACGAAGGGATATTTTACTGCGTGTTCGCGTAACCAGACATTTTGCGAGGCGGCGAGCAGAATCGAGCGCATCAGCGCCATGGGCGTTCCGAGCCTCCAAGAAGGGAGCGAGAAGAACAGGTAAGAATCTGCGCGGCCCCATTCTAGACCGACCGCGCGGAGAAAGACACTATGCTTTTTCGCATAAGCAGATTTGAGCCAGGGCTCTCACGGGCATACTGCCACGCAACATTCACGCAAGATCACGCCGGGCTAAACGAAGAACAGTTGTGGGTTGGTTGTGGGGCCATCAAGATGACCCACGAGCCGGTGCTCCAATCCTTCACGGGAAGGTGAGAGTGACTGCCGAAGTTGCTGCATTTCCATGTCGTTTAACGGGGCGAACTTTCGCGCGATGGCCACATTTTCCTGCAGCATTTCCAGATGCGGCATGCCCACGACAGCCGTCGTGACCGGGAAGGCTCATCGAATATCGGAGAAGCGAAGCAATCTGCGCTTTTCCGGGAGCGTTGCCAAAAAGAAATTCCTGGCCGGTGATCTTCATTGCGATGACTCCGAGGTTTTTGCGATTGGCGGCAGGAAGAGCCAATTCTTCGAAATGCCCGTTGCGGGAGGCGTTCAAGGCCATTTGCACGCAATCCAAATCATTCCGAGTAATGGCTTGAGCCATTACTTCGCCGTTTGTATGGCTAGTCATGCCGATGAACCGGGCCATTTTCTGTTCTCGGGCTTCCAGCAAGCCCTTCATCGCGCCGTCGGGAGCTTCGATTTTCGCCAGGTCATCGGCCTGTCCGAGGCTATGAATGTGTACCAGATCGACTTGGTCGACTTGCAAGCGTTTCAGGCTGCCCTCAAGGCGTTTGAGGAACGCGTCGCGCGTGCGATCGGGAATTTTTGTGGCCAACCAGACTTCCTTGCGTCGCGTGGCCATCACTTTTCCGACGCGCGTCTCGCTCTTTCCATCGCCATAAGAATATGCCGTGTCGAGATAAGTGATACCCAGATCGATCGCCTGGTTCAGTGCGGCCAGTGCCTTCTCTTCTTCCTCGTACATGAGAAAGCGGCTTCCGCACCCGAACGCCAGAATCGAAACCTTTGCTCCGGTCCGGCCCAGAGTGCGGGTGGGCAGCGGCGTGGTGACTGCTCGGTAGCGCCTCCGCCAGATCGTTGAGCAGCGAGAGGCTCACACCGGCAGCAGTTCCCAATCCAATCTGTTCCAGAAACTTTCTTCGAGAGAGATCTTTGTTCATCGTCGGCTCCTCGATGACTTTCTTCCAACTGCAGCAAGATAGCTCGATGGCCGTTCTGGCGCAGGTTTCCGGAGGGATCCGGCCTGCAAGTCTGATCGGCAGCCACATTCTATCGCAAATTCTGGAATTGGCAGCGCCATCGAAACGTCCGCAGCTGGTGCGTTACAGCAGAGTACTTTTCGCATGATCGTTTAGCGGGGATTTGCAGCGAACGCGGCAGGAGAGAGCGAGAGCGCTTCGGAGAGCAATCTCGAAAGTCCGGGATGGGAGGAACTCGCTGCCGGTCCCAGACGCGCCGCGCTTTCCTGCCGAGCTTTCATGATCGCGGAAAGTTGCTCGCCCGGCGTCGTGCTCAAAAGATCTTCAGCACGATAAAAACATGCAAATACCAGCCGCTCAGACTGCCTCTGCCGGCGCAAGAATTGGCCATAGTTGAACCAATCCGATGCCGCGGCCTGCGGCTCGCCCTGGGTTTCATCCAGCGTTACCGCATACTGAAAGGATTGCGCTGCGCCAGCAAACTCTCCGGTGCGCTCTTGGGCTTCAGCGGCGCGAACCATAGACAGACTTTCCAGGGAAACATTGCCAAGTTTCTGAGCGAATTGAGCGGCGGCCCGGTACCCAACCAGCGCCTGTTGCGGGTGTTGCGCGGCTGCATCGGCGTCCGCGACCTTCAGCAGGGCAGAAATAGCCAGAGGTCCTTCGCCACGATGCTCGTTCGGATGCAGACCGACGACCTGCAAATAAGCGCGGTAATGCCGGGCAGCAGCCTGGAGTTCACCGCGCTTTTCGAGAGCTTGCGCCAGGTATAACTGGGCATTCGTCTGCAGCGGGTCGATGTCGACGGCGCGCTGCCAGGAGTCCACCGCTTCCGCTTCATGGCCAAGACGCTGCGCAAGCAAACCGTAATTCACCAATGAATCGATGTCGTGCGGTGACCGTGCCAAGAGGTTCCGGTACAACGCATAAGCATCTGCGTCGCGGCCCGCAGTAATCAACCCGCGCACATAAGCTTCCTGTAAGCTTTTCTTGTCCGGATTTGCTGTCGCTGCCTGTTGCAACGCCGCAAGCGAAGCGTCACGATCGCCGGCGGCTTCCTCGGCATGCGCCAGGCGCGTTTCCACAGAGCTATCGTTCGGATTCAAACTGGCGGCACGCCGCAGCGAAGAGAGGCTTGCGGAAACATTTACCCAATAAAAATGCATGCGGTCGATCCCTCCCCAAAGCAGAAGCGCAACCAAGACAGCCATTCGAACGGCGCCCGCAGCAGGCGCACTTCCAGCCAGCCAATGAGCCGTTGCCGCAAATCGACCATGGTGCTCGACCGCAACTTCTTCGCTGGACTCGCGTTTATTCAAGAGGAAGGATGCAATGCGGGAATCGCGTAACTTCCAAATGGCGCCATCGAGAAGAAAATGGTGAAGGTTCACTAGCGCCGTGAAGGTGAGGAAGCTGGAGGCAAAGTCGGCGTGAAATACGCGGCTGACAATCCACGGTCCGGGCACAAATAAAGCGATGCCCCCGGCCACAAGAGTAAGCAGATAGCGCGGGAAGCTCCAGGACGGACTTCCTTCGGCGCGCGCTTCTTTCTTCTGGTAATAGCTGGCGATCCAGAGATACTGCGCGGAATGCAGCACGGCCAGGATGCCACTGGAATAACGGGTCTGCGGCACTTCCTGGCCATTGATCAGCTCAATCATTGCGGGAAGAAGAAACCACAAGAACTGCGTGGTGACTAGAGTAGCGCTAGGCAGCAAAGCCTTCCAGGATGCGCGACGCGCCAAAGACGTAAGTGCCCAGCCGCTCGCCGCAAGAAAGAACAAGGCGAGCATCGCACGGGCTGGCAACGTGAATTTAGCAGGGAGGCCAAGAGAAAGGAGGAGTGAGTCGGTGGAAGGACCCCGTGTTGAAGCTCAACATCAGCAAAACGAACGATGCAATGAAGGAGAGATGCAGTGCCTGTCGTTCCGTGTCTGTGGGCGAGAGCCCGGCGCGTCTCGCGAACATCATCATCAATCCATAGTTCTGTCCGGTGTAGTGCCAGGGGCTCCAATAAATGTAAAGCGTGAAAATCCAAGGCAGCAGGGGAGACCAGACATGAGCCAAAAACCCTGCAAGCGCAAGAAGAATGGCAACGTGAACGGTAAAGAAGCGGTACTTCGTGAATTCGTCATAGGAATGATAGGTGCGGTAAATCGTGGCCATGAAATGCGGATAGTTGAAAAGGAGTGCCAGTAGATAAAATGCAAATGACCAGGAACTGGTGTTCGAACCGGCGATGTAACCAGTCAGGACAAGAATGGGGCCGACCACGCTCCGCAGCCTACCAGCAAGTCGATCCAAGGTTTATAGATCCACACACGGCTAACGTTCGGGGCGGGCGGAGGGACATCTTCGCCCTTTGGTGTCGGAAGGTCGTGGGGGAGTGCAACATTCATTAGCAGAGTAACGCAGGCTTAGCTCATCCACGGGGCCAATGGCTTGATCATGCAGAAAGCGTTACGTTGCACCGGACACATTCACCGTGTCTAGGACGGTGGTCTGGTAGCAATGGTCCAATCGCCAACTTTTGAGGGTAAGACGTGATATATGCAATGGCGCGACTCCCGGCATCTAAAAGCGTATAGAAAGAGATAGGAGAGTTTCCATGAAATACCAGAATGCAGTTGCTCGGTTTGGCCTGATTCTTGGCACCATGCTGTTTCTGTTTGCTGAATCAAGCGCGGCACAAAGCAAACTTCCCTCGGCTGGAACGGTAACGTTCACCGTCACAGCGGTCGGAAAAAAGGATGCCAATGCCTCCGCGGTTGCTCTGGATGATGTGCAGCTCTTCCTCGGAAAAGAACGCAAACAGATTGGGGATTGGAGGAAAAGCGACCAGCTGTTTCTGGCGATTATTGATCGATGATTCCATCGATTCGGGCGCCGCCGCGCAATGGAATGACTTGAAGGCATTCATCATGGCCCAGCCCGCTTCCACGCACATCGCGCTGGGCTATATTCGCAATAACACTACGATGATCGCCCAGGACTTTACGCAAGATAAGGAACTGGTGACGAAAGCGCTGCGCATACCGTTGGGCCGGTCCGCGCTAGGCTCAAGCCCTTATCTCGGGACCATGGACTTGCTGAAGCGCTGGCCTGCCTCTGGCCCGACGCGCTCCATCCTGCTGATAACCTCGGGAATTGACTATTTTCGCGGCTCCAGTTTTGGCCCCTTCTATCCCGATCTGGATCCTCTGATCCAAAGGGCGGAACGGCAAAACACCAATATCTGGACTGTTTACTATCCGAGTTCCGGACATCGCGGCCGCAGTTTTTTTGAGGGCAATCTCGCCCAGAACAACATCAGCAAACTGTCCGAAGATACCGGTGCGGAATCCTATTTCCTTGGATATGGCATGCCTGTGACGCTGAAACCCTACTTCGATGAGATCGGGGAGCACCTGAGCAACCAGTACCTGTTGTCGTTCGCCGGGAACGGCGGGTCGAAGGGGAAGTACCAGCGCGCGGAATGTGAAGACAGAACTCAAGGATTTGGAGTTCTTTACCCCTTCGGCTGTCTATTTGC
This sequence comes from Candidatus Acidiferrales bacterium, assembly GCA_963839315.1. Classification (GTDB taxonomy): domain Bacteria; phylum Acidobacteriota; class Terriglobia; order Acidiferrales; family UBA7541; genus Acidiferrum. The sequence continues at coordinate 274,341 of CAWIUU010000022.1, read as the reverse complement.
CACCAGCCAAATAAGGGATTATGCCGCTAACAATTTTGAACGGATTGAAATCGGGCGCCCCGCTCAAGCCGGGCGCCCTTTCTCTTTGCCCGCGGCGGGCTTGTCAGAAGCAGGAGGCCGAGCTAAACTCTCCCCAGACCTGTAAATCCGTGGAGAAATCTCTCATGAATCGATTTAAATCGGCATTTTTGGCGATTCTTCGCCATCGTTCGTTATTTTCGGCGCCATTTCTGCTTCCAGCTGTCGTGCGCCGCCGAAGGAATCACTCTCAAGGATGGTTGGAGCCGTGCAGTCGTCTGCAAAAGTGACAGCGGGAGGGGATAAAGTTTCCGAAAACGGATTCGACACCACGGGTTGGTACAAGACCTCCGCACCGAAGACTGTGTTTGCCGTGCTCGTCGAGAACGGAGTCTACAAGGATCCATATTTCGGGATGAATCTACGTTCCGTGCCTGGGGTCGAGTATCCGATTGGCGGTCAATACGCCAACATCGATATGCCCGAGAACAGCCCGTACGCCGTGCCGTGGTGGTACCGCAAAGAATTTGAAGTGCCGAGGCATTTCAAAGGGCGAACAGTGTGGTTGGCGTTTCACGGAATCAACTATCGAGCTGAGATCTGGATCAATGGGAAAAAAGTAGCGGGTTCGGACGAGGTGGTGGGAGCATTCCGCCGCTATGAATTCGATGTGACCCAGTATGTGCATGAAGGCCCAAAGAATGTTGTGGCCGTTTCCGTGACTGCGCCGAAGGCGGGAGAACTTGGGATCACCTTCGTGGACTGGAATCCCATGGCGCCAGACAAGGAGATGGGGCTTTGGCAGGAAGTTGTGTTGAGTGAAAGCGGACCGGTGGCGGTGCGGCAGGCATTTGTCGATACGAAGCTGGATTTGCCCGGCAGCGGAGAAGGCGCATCTTACTGTTCGTGCTCAATTGCAGAACACAACAGTCCGGTGCAGTCAAGGGAACGTTGAGAGGAAAAATTACGGGAGCAGCGAAACCGATCGAGTTTTCGCAGAGTAGTGGAACTTGCGGCGAAAGAGATCCGTGAAGTGGTCATTTCGCCGGACGCAACGCCAGCGCTTAATCTGGAGAAGCCCAAGCTCTGGTGGCCCTACCAGATGGGCGAGCCTTACCTGCACAATCTTTCCCTGGAATTTGAAAAGGAGCACGACGGAGTTTCCGACAAGCAGACCATTTCCTTTGGCATTGTGCAGACGGATTCGGAATTGACGCCGGAAGGCTACCGCTTGTTCAAGGTGAACGGGAAGCCGGTGCTGGTGCGGGGTGCCGGCTGGACGCCGGACATGATGTTGCGTGTGGAGGAGTCGCGCCGCGAAGCGGAGTTTCGTTATGTGAAAGAAATGGGCATGAACACGATCCGGCTGGAAGGAAAGCTGGAGGATGACGCCTTCTTCGATCGGGCGGACAAGGACGGGATTCTGGTGATGGCGGGATGGTGCTGCTGCGATGCCTGGGAACATTGGAACAAGTGGGGCGATGAAAACCGCAGCGTCTCTGTAGCTTCGCTGCGCGACCAATTATTACGCATGCGCCAGCATCCCAGCGTGCTGGTCTGGTTGAACGGAAGCGATAATCCCCCGCCTGCAGAGCGCGAACAAGCCTATCTCGACGTCGAAAAGGCCATCCATTGGCCCAAACCGGTGATCTCCTCGGCGACTGCGAAGAAGGCGGAGGTTAGTGGTGAAAGCGGCGTGAAAATGACCGGGCCATATGAATACGTTTCACCGAACTATTGGCTGCTGGATACGAAGGCCGGAGGAGCGTATGGCTTCAACACGGAAACCAGCCCTGGGCCTGCTGTTCCTCCTTTGGAAGAACTCCAGAGCATGTTCCCATCCGGACAAACTATGGCCGATGAATGAGTTTTGGGATTTCCACGCGGGTGGCGGAAAGTTCAAAGACATCCACGTGTTTACCGATGCCTTGGAGCAGCGTTACGGAAAGGCAAAGGACGCGGCCGATTTCGCCTGGAAATCGCAGGCAACCACCTATGAAGGTGAGCGCGCCATGTTTGAGGCGTACAGCCGGAACAAGTACAAATCCACGGGCGTGATCCAGTGGATGCTGAACAATGCGTGGCCAGGCTTGATCTGGCATTTGTACGACTACTCGCTGCGGCCAGCGGGCGGGTACTTCGGGACAAAAAAGGCCCTGGAGCCGGTACACGTGCAGTTTTCGTACGACGATCGGAGATGTGGCTGTAGTGAACAGCACACAAGAGCCGCTGAAAGGCCTGCGCGTCGTTGCGAAGACCTATGACCTGAACATGAAGGAATTGTTCAGCCGGGAAGACACACGGACGTCGCCGCCGACGGAGTCGCAAAAACATTTGCGATTCCAGAGCCGCCTGCGGAGAACACTGCCTACTTCCTGAACCTCCAACTCTACCGTCCCAACGGGCGAATTGATTAGCCGCAATTTCTATTGGCTCTCCACGAAACCAGACGTGCTCGATTTCAGCAAGACGGAGTGGTATTACACGCCACTCACGTCTTTTGCGGACTTTACGCCTCTACAGGATCTCCCGAAGGCCATAGTAAAAGCTTCCTTCAAGACGCATGAGACGGGAGACGAAGCCGGCGGCCGCGTTACGGTGGAGAACACGGGCACAGGCATTGCTTTCCTTGTGCGCTTGCGTTTGCTGAAGCAGAAGAGCGAAACGGAGATTCTCCCTGTATTTTGGGAAGACAATTATTTCAGCCTCATGCCCGGCGAAAAACGCGAACTCGCAGTGAGTGTGCGCAAGAGCGAAACCAGCGACGCAAAATTGGAATTGGCCGTGGACGGCTATAATGTTTCCCCGATCACGGTTCACGCGGGACAGAAGTAAGAAGCAGGAAACGTCAGATGCGACGGGTTGAGTCGCGGATGACCAACTCCGGATGAAGTTTTTGCGAAGCGAAATGCCAGTCGCGGTTTTCCCGGCCCGCTTTGATCGCGTCCATAACCACGTTCACAGCTACTCCACCCATGGTCTCCAGAGGTTGGCGGACGGTGGTCAATCCTGGCGCAGAGAGCGCCGATAACGCCACATCATCAAAACCAATCACAGAGCACTGCTCCGGAACTCGAATCCCTGCCTTCGTCAGCGCGCGAATGGCGCCAAGAGCCGTCAATCGTCGAAAGCGAGCAAGGCAGTGAATTTCTTTTTGCTGTGAAGTAATTCCTCGGTCAAGCGATAGCCGTGTTCGAAACTCGCATTTGGATCGAAAACGTCGGGCAATTGCATTACGAGACCCGAATCGAGCTTTAGTCCGACCGACTCCGCAAATTTCTGGATGCCGCGCCAACGGGGAGCGCTGTCGATCAGGCGTTTTGGGCCGCGAATGATGGCGATGCGGCGGTGGCCGAGCTGGTGGAGGTGCTCCAGGGCCAGGCGGCCGCCCGTTTCGTTGTCCACCATCACGGAGCTGATGCGGTTTCCCGGCAACTCCCAACCAATCGTCGCCGCGGGAATTTCGCGCTTGTTCAAATCGGCCAATACATGAATGTCGACAAACAGCCAATTGGCAACCACGATCAGCGCGTCGACGTGCCGCTCCAGCAACATTTCCAGGTAGCGTTCGAAGCGTTCGCGCTGGTTGTGGGCATCCGCAAAAATCGGAAGATAACTCAAAGGATACAGGGCGTTTTCGATCCCACGCAAAATGGGAGTGCAGAACGGGTCATTCACATCGAACAGCATCACCCCGATGCTTTGGCTGCGCTTGCTGCGCAGAAATCGCGCCATGGCGTTCGGACGATAGCCCAGGCGCTTCGCTGTCTCCTCGATTCGCTGTCGCGTGGTGGAGGCGATGTAACGGGCGAGCGGCGCGTTATTCAGTACGATGGAGACGGTGGCAGGGGAAAAACCAGTGGCCTCCGCCACATCACGCATGGTGACCAAGCGTCGTTTGCTGCCCTCTTTTTTCATGGATGTTTCCTCGCGTGCCCCATCTTCCAGCCAGAGGGCTTTGGAAAGCAATGCGAAAGAGTGGCGCGGCTAGTCTTCTGGAGGCACCTCGAAAGAAAGCGGAGTGGTGAAGCCTCTCGTTTTCCACACGCCGAAGGCAATTCCGACGAGCATCCAGACCGCTCCAATTTTCATGGCAGGCCGGCTGAGATTCGCCCAGAGCAAGAGGCAGATGATGAAACCAAATACAGGTGGCACGAGATTCCAGAATTTCTTAACTTCAGCACGCCAATAATAGCGAAGGAAGGCTGCTGCATTCACCCCCATGAAAGCGATCAGAGCGCCGAAGTTGAGCATGTTAAGGCCAAGGTCGTAGGTCAGTAGAAAGGAGCCGATGAGTGCCACGGCCCCGATAAAGATGACGTTGTTGCGGGGGACGCGATGCCTGGCATCGATGCTGCCAAAGAAAGATTTCGGCAGGGCGTTGCTTCGGCCCATTCCGTAGAGCAAACGGGCTGCACCGATTTGCGCCCCAAGACCAGAACCAAAGTTAGCCACGACCAAGGTCACGCCAACAATTCCGAAAAGTGGCGCCCAGGTGCGCGCGGCGGCGAAGACGTAGGCCGTATCTTCATTGGGAAATGGTTGAGAAGCAGGCCAAACGAGCTGTGCAATGTAAACTTCGGCGGCGGAAAGTATACCGATGACCAGGCAAGTCAAGACCGTTGCATACATGATGTTGCGACGAGGGTTTTCCGCTTCCTCCGATAATGTGGAAATGCCGTCGAAGCCGATATAGGTCAAGACAGCAATCGATGTACATCCAAACAGATTACCCCAGCTGAAAGTGGCCGGATCGTAGAAGGGGCGCGTGAAATAGAGAGGATCGGCACTATGTGAAGTGCCAAAGATGTAGCGGATGGCCGTCACAAAAACAACGATAATCACCGCGCTCATTCCCGCCGCCATCACCGTGTTTACCCGCGCCGAGGTCTTGATCCCTCGGACGTTTAATAGCGTAAAAACCACGGCGAAGAAAACCTTCCAACCCCACACGGGAAGCCCAGGCGCGAACTCATGCGCTTGTTGCGCGCACCAGATCGTGCAAATGAGGGGGTTCAACATGTAATCCATCACCATGCTCCATCCCGTCACATAGCCGACCGCGGGATTGATTTCCTGTGCTACGTACGTGAAGGCTGATCCAGCGCTGGGATACGCACGTGCCATTCGGCCGTAGCTGATACCTGTGAACAGCATGGCGACCATGGCGATGAGTATCGCCGTGACAACGTGGCCATGCCCTCGATTGCTCAAAACGCCGAAGGCCGACATAGGCGCAACGGGCTGAATGACGATCACGCCATATAAAATGAGATCCCAAAGAGTAAGAGTGCGCCGCAGACGAGGTCCCGCGGTCGTGGTGCCGGCTTCTCCGCTCAAGCACCTCTCCTTTTCGCCGTGCGGTGTCCATCCGAGCGGAGCACCACGGCACGAGTCAGATTTTTCGGCGCGTCCGGATTAAGTCCCTTTTGCAGACCGACCGACATTCCCAATAAATGAGCAGGTATCGCGCTGACAGCGTAACGTGCAAATTCGGGCCCGTCCAGAGCAAGTTCGATCAACAGGTCGCTGTTCTGCTTCAACTCGGGTGTAGCGCGATTCACGATCACGCAGGTCGCGGCACCTAGTTCCTTCAGCTCCCGCGCATAGCGTGGCTTCGGCCTGCGCCGCCGCATCGGAAACGAAAAAGGTGATGAGTGTTTCGGGCCCGGCAATCGAACGTGGCCCGTGGCGGAATTCCAGCGAGTGATACACTTGCGCGTACGACGACGACATCTCCGTGATTTTCAGGCCTGCTTCCTGGGCCAGCCAGTAGTGCACGCCCTGCCCAAGAAACACATAGTCGGAAAATCTGCGCTTGCCCGCGAACTCCTGAATCTTGCGCGCATTCGCATCCATCCAGGCCTGACCTCTTTCCGGCAGCTGATCCAGAGCAGCCGACAAATGGTTATCCCCTACAAACTGCAGGGCCAGTCGCTGAAAAGCCAGCAAGATGGCGGTAAACGAGCGCGTCATCACCGTGCTTTTCTCGTCAGCCCATTGGAGCTTGAAAGTGTGAGTGCAATGCTTTTCCAGCGGACTCAGTGGGTTACAAGTCACACCCAAGGTTTGCACGGTCTTGTGGGATTGCAGTAATTCCGCCACCCGTAGTACTTCCGTGGTTTCCCCGGAGCGCGACATCAACACGATCTGCTCCGCCCCGATCCGCCGCATTGTTTCCTCGGGGGCAAATAGGAGTTCAGAGGCAGGCACGCCGGTCGCCGGAATGTAGAAATGCTTGGTCCAAAGGGCTGCGATCAGTCGCGAGAGATAGTAGCTTGAGCCGCATCCTACGAAAAGCCACGGGCTGCGAGGTGAAAGGATCTCTGCCAAGTGCTCGAGTGCGCCCGACTCCTTCAGCTGCTTTTCGGTTTCGGCCCAGATATGCGGCTGAGACAGGATTTCGGCTAAAGTGTGTTCGCCGGGATGATTCTTGCCGCCAACCTTGCGGGGTGGTGCCGTACTGGTGCGCTTAGCCAACTGCTCACTCCCTCTATTCAAACGTTTCAATAGACGATATTGTGAGGAAATGTAGCCTTCCGTGCAAGCTCTATTTGTGGCCTGTACCCTGTACCACAGGACGCTCAATCCTTACACTTGGACCGGTATCTCTTCACTCACAACCTGAAATCAGGGCGCAACAGGATTGCCCAATTTGGCGTCTAATAAGGGAAAGAGGCAACCAGCTCGGCCGCGCAGAAAAGGTATATTGGCAGCTGCCATGGGAGAAGTTTCTCTGATTCCGGACCGTCGACAAGTTCAGCCTGTCCTTCTGCATCTGGCCGGGTTCTTGCTCGTTTTTCTTGCTGCCACACTGCTTCGCCAAGTCTCTCTTCGCCCTGACCCCATTTTGCAGGGCTACCTGCAAATCACCACCGGCTTATTTGCCTTCGTTTTTGCCGCCGTGGCCCTGGTGCGTTTCCAGGGAACACAAGACCGACTTTCCTTGATTCTGGGATCGGGATTCCTGCTCTCGGGAGCCACTTTGACGGCTTCCAGCATTCTGTTTTTCCAGTTGATTCATCAGACGGAGGTGTGGATTCTCTGGGCGCCTGTGGCATGGTGGATCAGCCGGATTCTTCTCGCGCTTTTGTTCGTGGTCGCCTTGCTGGTAGAGCACTTCCTGCCGCGGTCACGTCATCCGAAGCTGGAAATTGCCGGGGCGCTGTTCACGGTCTCTGGCCCTGACATATCTCATCCCTGCGGCACTGAGGAAATTGCCCCCGGAAATCTCGCATCAGCCGGACTCGCTGATTCCCAACCCTTTGCACCTATTGCCGGCGACTTATCTTCCTTGTGGCCCTGTTCGGTTACCGGCGGAGAAAGTATCTGTTGGATTCGGCCTTTGACCGGGCGATTTATGCTGCTGTGTGGCTAAACCTTGCGGCACAATTGGCCGCGTGCCAATCCATACGTTTGCTTGATGGTCCCTTCGTGTTCGCACAAGCCATGAACGTAGCGAGTTATGTGATTCTGCTGGGCGGGGCGCTGCTTGATAGTGCGCGGGTGTTTGAGCAAGTGCGCCACCTTGCGGCCAGTGATCCGCTCACCGGTCTCGCTAACTATCGCAGGCTGCTGGACGTGCTGGACACGGAGACGGAGCGTACCCTGCGCACTGGGCGTCCATTTGCCGTGTTACTCTTGGATCTGGACGGGTTGAAGAAAATCAATGATACCTACGGCCATTTGGTAGGAAGCCGCGCTCTTTGCCGTGTCGCCGACATTTTGCGTTTCCACTGCCGCGCCATCGATACCGCCGCGCGATACGGCGGCGATGAATTTGCCCTGGTGCTACCCGAGGCTCGCGAAGATGAAGCGCAGCGCGTGGTCACCCGCATCCATGAGACCCTGGCAGCCGATCTCGAGCAACCTCCTATTTCCGCAAGTATTGGCGCTTCCGTGTACCACGGCGAAGGAGAGCGCGTGGAGAAACTTCTGGCGCAAGCCGATCAGAATCTGTACGAAGAGAAGGCCCGCCGCAAGGCTGCCACAAGATCGCATGACCCAGCCACCCGCCGCCGCTTGAAGAAAAGTTAGTCCCTGTAGGCGGCTCTGTGCTAATTCGATGTTTTATATGGCGTGAGCTGGTCCGCGATCTTTGTTTGATCGCCCACTACCACCAGGATCATTTCTTCCGGTTTAATGTACTCGCTGGTCATCTTCTCTACATCCGCCGGCGTCACCGCATTCACCCTCTGCACATAGTTCTTCAGGTAGTCGCTTCCCGAGTCCCTGGAGGTCTACATATTGCAATTGGTTGATGAGCGCGGTGCGGCTGGAATTCTGGATTACGAAAATTCCCGAGAGATAGTTCTGAATTCCCTTCAGTTCCGCCGTGGAAGGCGGTTCCTTCTGCAACCTGTCGATTTCCAGGAAGATTTCCTTCAGCGAAGGACCCGTAAACTGAGTTGTAACATCGGCATGCTGCGCCCAATAGGCGTCATGATACCGCCGAGAGATTTCGCTGAATGGTGAGTAGGTGTATCCCTTTTGTTCGCGAATGTTGGAAGTAATGCGCGAGTTGAAGGACCCACCGAGCAACGCGTTGGTCACTCCCAAGCGGAATGGCATCCGGGCTGGTTGGCGGCACAACCGGCAGACCCACCATTAGCGTGGATTGGGGAGCACCGGGACGGTCAGTTACCTCCATTACTTTTTTCGGTTTAGGCGAGGGCACATTTTCAACACGTGCAGGTCCTTTCGCCCAGTTCCCAAAGCTCTCCTGAATCGATTTTTTCACCGCGGCGGTATCAAACTTTCCGGCCACATACAGGTGAGTTCTTTGGGCACCGAAATTCGAGTTGTAGTAGTCCTTCACATCCTGAATGGTCAATTTTTTAACGTCATCCGCAGTGGGCAACAACGTGCCGTAAGGATGTTCACCATAAAGAATTTTGCGGAAATGCATCGCGGCAATGGTTTGAGGCTGCGAGGTTTGAACCGCAATCTTGCGCAGAGCGTCGTTCTTCAGGCGGGCAAGCTCCGATTCCGGCAGGCGTGGATGTTCCACCACGTCTGCCAAAAGGCGCACTGCCTCGGGCGCGAATTCCTGCAAGACGTCCAACTCAAGCTTGGTCTGATCTGCGCCCACGGCCACATTGAGCGTGCTGCCCATAGCCGCAGTTTCTTCGGCTAATTGTTGGGAAGTAAGCATTACCGTGCCTTCCTTGAATAGTTCGCCCGTCAAGTCCGCCACGCCAACGCGATTCTTGCCCTCGTTCAAATTGCCCGCATTCACGGCAACGCTAATTGCTGCCTTCGGAATGATTCCGTAGGGCACGAGTGTCACCTTCATACCATTGGGAAGCGTGTACGTTTCGCTAGCCGGGACCGTGAATGGTTTCGGCGGAGCTCCTTCGGGGGGTGTTTGTTTCTGCGCGAACGCCGGTGTTAAGCCAACGAAGAAAACTGCGAGAACCAGAATGCTCTATTTTCTTGTTCATCGTTTTCATTTGTGAGCTCCCGTCCTACTGGTTCTTCGCCGGCGCTTCGGCGGCTGGCTTTGGCGCGGGTTCGAGTGCAACGATGGTGCGGTTCGTCGGGCGCAAATATTCCTGCGAGGTTTTTTGGATTTGTTCCGGCGTCACCTTATCGAACTGCGCGACCAGCGAGTTTACTTTTGCCGGATCATCGTCAAATAGCGCGAAGCTGGCAAGCAAATCCATCAATCCAAAGCCACCAAATTGCCCCATTGTGTCGTACAGACTTGAACGTAGTTTCACCCGCGCACGATCCAGGGACTTTTGATCGACCGGTTTGCTGCGGAGCGGTTCCACCACCGCATCGATCGCTTCCACAACCGTTTCAGTTTTTGTGGTGGGGTCATACGTCAGGCTCGCCGTGAGCAGCATTGGCCCGTTGTAATTGAACATGTTGCCAAGAAGGTTGATGCCTCCTTCGACCGTGTCGGTCAAGCCGCGCTTTTGGACTAGTTCCTGGTGAAGCAGGCTGTCGTCACCTTCGATAAGCATCTGTTCGATCAATCCCATTGCGTAATAGTCAGGAGTGTTGCGCCCCGGCATGTGGTATCCGATGGCGACAGCTGGGCGCGGGGCGAGCGGGTCTTTCTTGTCCACACGTTTCTCTTTTTCCTGCCGTGGCTCCGTCAAGTCCGGCTGCGCGGGAAGTTGCGATGGCTTGATGGGACCGAAATACTTCTCCACCAACTTTTTGGCCTCGGCCGGATCGAAATCGCCAACGAGGGCTAGCACTGCATTGTTGGGTGCGTAGTAGGTCTCAAAAAATTTCTGAACTTCATCGAGTTTGGCAGACTCGATGTCGCTCAGGTCTCCGTAAAAATTGTGCGCGTTGTACCAGTTGGAGTTGGCGGCCATGGGCAAGTCGATCCACGGGAATCCGCCGTAGGGTGCGTTAAGGACGTTCACTTTTACTTCGTTGCCGACTACTCCTTGCTGGTTCTTAAGGTTGGCCTCGGTAACGGCCAGGCCGCTCATGCGGTCGGATTCCGCCCAAAGAACGGTTTCCAGTTTGTTGGAAGGCATTACTTCGAAGTAGTTCGTGAAGTCGAAACGTGTAGAGCCATTCAAGATTCCGCCGTTCTGCTGCACCAGGCGGATGAATTCCATCTTGCCCAGGTTCTTCGAGCCCTGGAACATCATGTGTTCGAATAAATGCGCAAAGCCGGTGCGATCCTTCGGCTCAATCCGGAAGCCAATGCGGTAGTACACGCCAACGCAAACAGTTGGTGCGGTGTGGTCGGGTGAAAGCACGACGCGCAACCCGTTTGGCAGCTTGTAGTATTCCACTGGCACATGAAACTCTTCGCCTGTGGCAGCCGCGATTCTCGCCGGAACCACTAAGAATACTGCCACAAGCAGCCCGGCCAACACCCGGCATGCCGCTCCTTTTCCCTGTGCTTGCATAACTCCTCCTCGGAGGGTTCCTTCCAAGTGGCTTTTGCGATGATACCCGGATAAACTTCTACACTTGGTAAAGACGCAATCTCTGGCAGAAAGTTTCGTTTACTTTGGGTCGTGCTAAAAAACCGCGCGCTTTTGCTCCGTGAGCTTACTTAAGAGACTGAACCTTGGCTCGGGCGCCCCCTTTCCCGTCATCTGTCCCGCTAAGTATTCTCCCACTGCTGGACCATGCTTAAAACCATGTCCAGAACCACCTCCTGCGAGCCACACGTTTGCTAGTTCGGGGTGGCGATCAATGAGAAAGTCTCCGTTGGATGTGTTTTCGTACTGGCAGACCCGTGTCTCGACGATTGGAGCGTCTTTCAGCACCGGGAATCGCCTTGCGACGAAGCTCCTGGCCCACTCCACGCCCTCTCGCGAGACCAGCCGGGATTGCGTGTCGGGGTCAATGCGTTCGCCATGCGCGTCGCGGGCGAGTTTCAATCCGCGTGCCTCAATGTCTGGCATACCGTACGCGTCCTCCTCCTGAAACAACCATGTTGGCAAAGACGGAGCCGTAAATCGCGAGTCGCCGGCAGGTGTACCGAAGAAGAATACTTCCTGACGAGTGGGAAAGATTCGTTGGCCAAGCAACTCCGGAAACACCTTGCCGAGCCAGGGCCCACAGGCAAACACATATTGGCCGGCGGAGATTCGAGCACCGGTTGAGGTTTCTATGAAATCCAGCCTGTTACCATCTCTAGGGGGAGAAATCTTGGCGATTTCAAACTGCGCGCCATGCCGCACCGCATCTTCCAACGTGCATGCTACGGCGCGGCGGGCCATCGACACGCCACTCTCCGGCTCCAAAAGCCCGCGTTCGACTCCGGTAAAACTCACTTGCGGATAGCGTTGCTCTAACGCCGCACGGTGCAAAAGTTCCAAGTTCACTCCGCAGCGCTGCAACGTTCCGATGGTCTCACCCAACCGCGTATCATCTTCTCCGGCCAACCAAAGCACGCCCGTCTGGAGAAAAAGAGGTTGATTTGTGGAGCGAAAGAGGGTTTTCCACTGCGCGAGAGAGTTCAGAGACCAGCGCGTGTAGATTTCTTCCACGCCGTAACCCATGCGGATGATGCGCGTCTCTCCACCTGAGCTCGCGCGGGAATGTGCTGCACCATACGCATCCAGTACCAGCACGCGCTGTCTTTGCTTCGCCAGATGCCAGGCTGTCCAAGTGCCAAAAACTCCGGCGCCCACAACTATAGAGTCATACGTTAAGCGGTTTGCCATCGCGCCGCCATCCTATCCAATTCGATGCACACAGGCAAAATGGATTTCCTGCAAACTACGCGAGTGTGCAAAGTTATTCCCGCAGCTTGGCGGCCCAGTGCGATAGGTGGTTCAAAGACTCGGCGTGCGTTGGATCCAGATGCAAAGGTGTGATGGAAACCTCCCCGGCGAAAATCGCTGCGTAATCGGAATCCGCATCCAATTCCATATCGCGGTCGATGCGTTGCTCGCTCAGCCAGAAATAAGGGCGCCCCTTGGGGTCTTCCCCTTCGCGCAACACGGTGCGCGTTATCTTTTTCGACTGGCGAGAAAATCGCACGGCGCCTTTCCAGGATTCCGGCACGTTCACGTTCAGCAATACCTGTTCCGGCAATCCTTCTAGAAGGATCATCTCCGCCGTACGCCGCGCGAGCTTTGCCGACGGCTGAAAATCTGCATTTACACGCTTCGAGCAAAACGACATTGCGAACCCCGGAACATGATGAATCACGGCTTCGCGTGCCGCGCCCACTGTCCCGGAGTAATAAACGTTTTCGCCCAGGTTGGCGCCGTGATTGATGCCGGAAATAACAAGATCCGGCGGTTCCTCCAACAGTTTGTGAAGCGCCACGATCACACAATCCGCAGGCGTGCCATCGATCGCCCACTCATTCGCAGCAATCCGGTGGCAAACAATTGGTTGACGCAGGGTTAACGACTGAGCGGCGCCACTTCGTTCCCAACTGGGCGCGACAATGTTCACCCGGGCAAAATCCTTCAGCTCATCAGCAAGCGCCCGCAACCCCGCTGCCTGGTATCCGTCGTCGTTCGTCAGTAATACGACTGGCTTTTGATCGTTCTCCACACACACTCCCCGTCTACTATTGTATGCGGAATTCAGGCTTGCTTACTGAGATCTCGGAGCAGGATGTGAGCTAAGCGACCCGACGACGATATCTGGCTGGTGAGCTTTATGGATTATGATCTGGGGTACTTCGATCTGGAGACGCGTAGCCGGCACATTCTTTCACCCATGTCTCCGGGTGGGATCCGTTTTGAAGTGGTCGGGGCGCCCGGATTTGAACCGGGGACCTCACGCACCCCAAGCGTGCGCGCTACCAGGCTGCGCTACGCCCCGACTGGAGCTACCCCGACACCGTCAGGGTCACAACCTACCAATACAACGGTATCACTTGGTTTCGAGCAGCGTCAAGAAACTGCGGAGAGCATCCCGCAGGTCCAGGAGCATCTTTCGATTCAGTTGCGTCGCCTCGGTTTCTCCCGGGCTCATGGCTGCGCCCTCAACCGAACCCGGAGAGGGTTCCGAGGCGCTGCCATTCTCCAGATCCCTTAAGTGGCGGCGAGCGCCCGCAATGGTAAAACCCTCGTCATAGAGTAACCGCTTGATTTTCAACACGAGATCGACATCTTCCTGGCGATACAGGCGGTGGCCGCTCGGACTCTTGACCGGTTCGAGCATAGGGAATTCACCCTCCCAGTAGCGCAGCACGAAGGGTTTCAGATCTGATATGCGGCTTACCTCGCCGATGCGGTAAAGGCGGGTCTCTTCAGAAAGTGAGGAACCAGGGCTGCTCATGTCCTTTTCCTGGGCGGGGATGCTTCCATCCTAGGCGAAAACGACACCAAGTCAACGCTCTTCCCGTGAGCCGTCCTCGGCGCCAGATGAGCGGTCGTCGCGCTGGCGCATGCGCTGAATGAACCTGACGGGCGTGCCGATGAAATCCCACTTGGCGCGCAGTTGATTCTCCAGGAATCGTTCGAAGTTGAAGTGCAGAGGCTTCTTTTGATTTGTGAACAGCAGAAAAACGGGCGGCGCGATTTTCGCCTGTGTCATGTAGTAGATACGCACGGGTCGTGCCTTTGGATTCGAGGCCCTTTGCAAATCCACATCCTCTTTCAGCCAGCGGTTCAATTCTCCCGTGGAGATCTTACGGTTTCGCGCGGCGGCTACTTGATCGATCAGCGGGTAGAGTTTCTGCGTGCGCTCACCGGTCTTTGCGGAAAGAAACACGATTGGCGCATAGCTCAAAAATCTGAATTTCGCATGTACCATTTTTTCGTACTCGAGAAGCAGTTTGCCTTTGTCCACTTCACGGCGCGAGACAATTCCCACGGCTCCCTCGGCGGCCTTCCTTGCTCTCCCCTTAGAAGTCTTTGCCGACTCATCGGCAGCCCTTTGCGATGCTTCCACGGCGAGATCCCATTTGTTCACTACAATGATCACCGACCGCCCAGACTGCTCCGCGTAGCTGGCAATGGTGGCATCGCCCTGTGTGACACCCTGTTCGCCATCGACTACCAGAATCGCTACGTCGGCGCGTTCCAACCCGCGGCGTGCCATGACCACACTCAACTTTTCCGCCACGAGATTGGTTTTGCCTTTGCGGCGAATGCCGGCGGTATCCACAAAGCGGTACATACGTCCCTTGTGCTGCACCTCCGTATCGACGTTATCCATCGTCGTGCCCGGAATAGGGGACACGATGGACCGTTCTTCCCCTGCTAGGCGGTTCAGCAGCGTCGATTTCCCCACGTTCGGCCGCCCGATGATGGCGATTTCCACTAGCTTTTTTTCTTCCGGCTGCTCCTTTACGTCATTGCCCTGAATCTGTCGCAGCGCCTCATCCAAAAGGTCGTCCACCCCTGTGCCATGTTCCGCAGCAATCGGAAAGACCGGTGCGCCGAGGGTATGAAACGGTGAGGCGTTCACTTCCTGCAAACGCGAATCCACTTTGTTCACGGCAACAACAAACGGCTTCCCCGTGGTGCGCAACAGGCGCGCCAATTCTTCATCCAGGTGTGTCAGTCCATCCTGGCTGTCCACCACCAGAACCAGCAGCGCCGCATTATCAAATGCGACGCGCGCCTGTCGCAGGATTTCCGTGGGGATCAGGGCCTTGTCATCTGGAACGATGCCCCCAGTGTCGACAATCTCCAACACACGGCCGTTCCACTCGGCCTTACCGTAGATGCGGTCCCGAGTAATGCCGGGTTCGTCGGTAACAATAGCGCGGCGAGTGCCTGTCAGGCGGTTGAAGAGTGTAGACTTGCCGACATTCGGCCGTCCGACAATCACTAATGATGGCAGTTTTTGGTTCATAGAGAATGGGCGCGCCCGACAGGGCTCTAGACGCTTCACCGTCCAATCTTCCAATGTAGCGCATCGGGGAAGAACTAGCGAGCCGCCATTTGGCAACCTAACGTGTCAGATGGGTCGGATGAGGCAGCCAAGTATAAAGTGGGCCGATGGGAGGGATAGGAACATTTGATGGGGAATTGCTTGATTCCAGTGAGCCATCTGGGTAGTGTTTGTGGACAAAGCAAACGGTGTCCCCAGGCGCTCTTCGGGGGAGTGTCTGAACAATCTCGGGGTATCGAGATGATTTCAATCGATTGAAGGAGAGTCTGATGAGCAGGTCTATGCGAAACCTGAGCACGATGGTATGCATGTTCGCCGCGCTCATGCTCTTGAGTGGAGTGTGTACCCCAGGCCAGACGTTTCGCGGCACAATTCTAGGCGTTGTCACTGATTCCTCTGGCGCGGCTGTGCCGGGGGCTACGGTGACCATCAAGAATATGGACACGGGTTTGACCCGCACAGTTACGACAACAGATGACGGTAGTTACTCGGCTCCCGAGCTCCCCATCGGGAATTACAGTGTGACGGTGGAAAAGAGTGGATTCAAGGTCGGCCTGGTCAGCGGCGTGCGTGTAGAAGTCTCCAGCGAGAAGCGCACAGACGTTACGCTGCAGCCAGGCGAACTTGCGCAGAGAGTGGAAGTCACGGGCGAAGATTTGCCCATGGTGGAATCGACATCGGACACGCTCGGTGGGATTATCGAAGGAAAAGTGGCGGCAAATCTTCCTGTCAATGGCGGCGACTACCTGAAACTGATCTTTCTTGCCCCGGGTGTCGCGGGCTCTCCCGATATGATCACCGACTCGCCCGGATCGTTTGGGACTTTCTCGGTGAATGGTGGACGTGGCCGCTCCAATAACTTCCTGCTCGACGGCACGGATATGAACGACGGCTACCGCAACGACCCGGCCATCAACGAGGCGGGGGTGTTTGGGACCCCGGCGACCATTCTGCCGATCGAATCGGTGGCGGAATTACACGTGGCCTCGAACTCCGAAGCGGAATACGGACGGAGCGCTGGCGGCGTCATCAACATTGTGACGAAGAGCGGCACGAATACATTCCATGGATCCGCATCAGAATTTTTCCGCAATACGGTTTTGAATGCGCGCAACTACTTTAACGACAAAATAGATCCATCCTCCGGACTGTCAATCCCGCAGAACCCATTTCACGCCAATCAATTCGGAGGTTCTCTCGGCGGGCCCATCATTAAAGACAAGACTTTCTTTTTCGTGGACTACAACGGAGTTCGAGAAACAGGCGCCCTGAGCAGTCTTGCCTGTGTGCCCACCCAAGCCAATATCGCCACGGCGACTGCAGATAATGGCGGCTTAGTGAATCCGGTCATTTCCAATCTTTTGGCGTTGAGCAACAAAATCTGGCCTGCCCCAACCAACGGCACCGATTGTTACGATAACGGTGGTGTGAACGCCTCACTGGCTACGCCGTTTGACAATTTCGTCGACAGCGGCATCATCAAGATCGACCATAGTTTCAACCCGAATAATCTTCTCACCGGCCGCTATTACATCGGGAACAGCACGCAGAGCTTTCCTCTCGCATTGGTCGGAGGCGGTCTGGTTCCCGGCTACAACACTTTCACTCCCACGCGCGTCCAACTCATCTCTCTCTCCTACGTTTCCACGATTTCCCCTTCCGTGGTCAACGAAGCGAGGTTAGGCTGGAACCGTTTCGCAGAAGGCTTCTTCCCGCAAGATCGCAATTTCGATCCGACATCCATTGGCTTGAACACCATTGAGCCGGGTTCTCCCAATGCGGGCACCTATAACCTGGGTCTCCCCAAGATCTCGATCACTTCGCCCACAGGAAGTTCGCTTGCTCCGTTGGGCGCAGACAACGGCGACCCTCGGCAGCGCGTGGACACGAATTGGCACTACATCGACAATGTTTCGTGGAAAAAGGGGAAAAACGATTTCAAGTTTGGCTACGAATTCCGCCGCACTTCGATTTCACAAATATTCAATCGCGGATTCCGAGGCACTCTCACATTTGACTCCCTGGATAGTTTTATTGCCGGAATTCCAACCGGCGGTTCGCAGCGGCAGGGGGATACCAATCGCAATACGTTTGAGAACTCGCAATCTGCCTATATTCAGGACAGCTTTCGTCTTCTGCGAAATGTCACTTTGAATCTGGGACTGCGCTACGACTATTTCGGACTCGTAACGGAAAAACACGAAAACTTTACGAATGTCGATCCAACAACGGGAATTGGCTATGCCGTGGGCCCCGGGCATCTTTACAATCCGGACTACAACAATTGGGCCCCACGTATCAGCGTGGCTTGGGATGTGACGGGGAAAGGTACCACAGTCGTTCGGGCCGGATATGGCATATTCTACGATGCGTTTTCGCAGGATATGTTCCTTGGGCACTTGCCCTTCAACAGTTCTTTCGATCCGGGCGCAGCCTACAATGGTTTCGTCGGCCCCAATCTGATTTCTTCAGCGAGCGTGATCAACAGCCCGCTCAACTCCGCCAGTGCCGTCTACGGAGGTCCGGGCCCGATGCCGGATGCGTTCGGGGTGGACACCAACATTCGTACACCATACATGGAGAACTACAACTTCAATATCCAGCAACAGCTGGGTCGCAAAATGACCCTACAGGTGGGTTATGTTGGTTCTCAAGGGCACAAACTTTTCCGTTTCCGCGATATCAACCAGCCAACACTTTCGGCTATTCAACAATTTGACTATGCGGGCGCCAGCGGCTTCGATCGCACCCCCGGCGTGGACAATGGGACTGTCGCCGGCTGCTACTGCACGCCAAGAAATTTCCCCGCTAGCCCTTACTACTATATCAACTATCAGGAAAGCTCGGCGAATTCGATCTATGACTCTCTCCAGGCGAGTTACCGGATTGATGGCTGGCATGGACTGACTTCCTCGGTGAATTACACCTGGTCACATTCCATTGATGATGCGAGCGACGGAGAAGACTATGTTCCGAACGCGGCACAGCCAGACAACAGCCAGGGATTGATCAAGTACAACCGCGGGAATTCCAACTTTGATGTGAGGAACCGATTTACCTGGAACTTCGTCTACCAGATCCCGGACGCCAAAGACGCTCGATTCAAAGTCATCCGGAATGGATGGGGCGTGAATGGAATCCTGACACTTCAGAGCGGTCAACCGTTCCAATTAAACTACAACTTTGAAGATGACTTTAACGGCAGCGGTGAAGGTTTTGGACGTCCAGATGTTGTCGGTCCGATCGTCTATCACAAAAACGATCCCAACAATTACCTCCAATTGAGTTCCTTTGCCGTTCCCTGCGTGCTTTCGCAGGGTACAGGAGCGGGCAACTGCCAACTTGTGGTTCCTGGAACCACGACGATCTGCGCAGCAATCGGGCCGAATTGCATCAACTCAATGCATTTCGGCACGCTCGGCAGAAACGCGCTCATCGGTCCAAACTTCAAACAGTTTGACTTCTCCGTGTTCAAGGATACGAAGTTAACGGAACGCCTAACCATGCAACTGCGCTTTGAGGCCTACAACCTCGTTAACCACCCGAACTTTGCCAACCCCTATTTGCCACTCTTTATCGCTGATGCGGCTCCGAATGGGATCAATCTGAACGGCACCTCTTCCGGCGCGTATCACCTTACGGCTACTGGGGATGTTGGGATCGGGTACCCCTATTTGGGGAGTGGCGGGCCCCGGAGCATGCAGGTCGCCGCCAAGTTTAGCTTTTAACCAATTAAAAATGAACGACTTAGTGGTGGCTCTGGGCGCAATCCCGGAGCCGAGCCATTTTGGGAACGGCAGTTTGCCTGCGTTTGCCTGGCTGATGACCCTCCAAAGTCCACCTGGCAGCCCACCGTTATGTCTAAATGCATACAAAATGGATACGCCAGCAGACCAGCCGATGCATCACCCGCCAGTCCCCATAGCAACTTGTGATAGTTTTGGTGCCGTTGGTGCGTACTAGGTTATGGAACCGCTGAAACCAGGGCGAATGAGCGCGCCGGGAAAAACGGAGCCGACGGAATTAATCGTCCGGGCCAGGGCCGGGGATACCCAGGCTTGGGGCGATCTGTACCGGGAATATGCCCCGGCGATTTTCCGTTTCTGCCGCCGGGCCATGCCGACACGGGAGGACGCGGAAGACGCAACGATGGAGATATTCATGAAGTTGCGCGACAAACTCAGCCAGTACGACCAGAGCCGCTCCTTCACGGCTTGGTTGTACAAAGTCGCCGCCAATCATTGCTGGGACATGCTGCGCCGCCGCAGAGTCCGCCAGGACAAAGAAACGGAAGACGTGACGGAGATTCCACTGGAAGCGCCGGAGCCCAATCAACTGGAAAAACTGATCGAAGAGCGCACCAGCGAAGAGGTGCGAAGAGCGCTGGACAGACTGGGTCTGCGCGCTCGCATGGCGCTGGTGATGCGCTATTACTCCGACATGAGCTACGACGAAATTGCAGACGCCCTGGGCGTGCGGCGGGCGTTTGTGGGTGTAGTTTTGCTGCGCGCACGACACGAACTCCGGCAGGCGTTGGGGGAGAACAACGCCGTAGCCGTGGGAGGGACACGGTGAGTAACGCTGAGGACAGCACAAACAAGCACTTGGATGAAATGACGCTGCTGCTGTATGTCGAGCGGCAACTGGACCGCGAGAGCGCGCAGGAGGTGTCTCTGCACACGCAAACGTGTACGAAGTGCCTGACCCTGCTGCGGGCTCTCGACCGTGAATCACGGTTGTTGACCCGGGCGATGCTGGAGCAGGACGAACCTATTCCGGCACGGTTGGCGGAATTCCGTCAGGCGGTGAAGAAATCCATGCAGTGGATTTGGGGCGTGGTCTTCGGCCTGGCGGTACTTGGTGTCTATGCGCTTTATAGCGACTATATTCTGCCGATGCAAGAGAAACTGGATGCAGCGGGATTTGGCAGTAGCAGCCTGGTGAGTCTTCTGTTCTTTCAAGGTGCCTTTTGGAAAGGATGGCAATCCATGTTCACGCTCTTTGAGTTTCTGGCTCTCGCTACGATTGCGGGCTTCGCAATGTTTGCCTTCCGCAAGTACGTGAAACGAGGTTCCGCGCTGGCTTTGCTCTTCGCGAGCCTCGGGCTCCTGGCTGTGTTGCCGACCCCCGCTTCCGCCACGGAATTCCGTAAGGGCGACAACGTGGAGGTCAAAAAAGAGGAGACCATTAAAGGCGACTTCTATGGCACCGGCAATCACATCCGAATCGAAGGCACTGTGGACGGCGATGTTTTCGCATTCGGCCAGCAAGTCGATGTGCCTGGCCATGTGACAGGAGACGTCATTTGCTTTTGCCAAAGCAGCCGAATTACTGGCCAGATTGATGGCAACATCCGCGCGTTCACGAATAACATCACGATTAGCGGAACGGTAGACAAGAGCGTCACTGCCTTTGATGAGACTTTCACGCTGGATAGCAATGGCAGAATTGGCCACACCTTGACCGACTTCAGCAAGTCCCTTACTCTTGATGGCAAGGTTGGCGGCGATCTCTTGGGATTTTGCGCATTTGGCAATGTTTCCGGAACCATTGGCGGAGACTTGCGTGTGAAAGGGGATTCTCTGACGATTGCTAGTGGGGCTGTCATCGAAGGGAAATCCTATTTTGAAGGCAACAAACCGCCAGACGTTTCTTCCGGTGCGAAACTTGCCTCGCCGATGGAGTTCAAACAGGCTGAACACAAGTCGCAGTTCCATCGGGGCGGATCCTACTATTTGTGGAGCTTGATTTGGACCGGGCATTCTCTGCTTGGCCTGGTGCTGTTTTCGCTGCTTCCTATTTTTGGGAGGGAGTCCGGAGCATGGGCGGAGCACTGCGGAGCCGCCTTTGGTTTGGGCGTGCTTGTGTTGTTTGGTGTAGCCATTGCGGCGCTGATCGTTTGCTTCGACCATCGTTGGGCTTTTTGTGGGGCTCTCCACCCTTTGCTTGTGGATCGTGCCTGTGGGCTTCCTACGCCGTGGTTGGCACCATGCTTGGACAATGGATCTTGGGCAAGACAGACGAGCTCTGGCCGCTTGTGGGGCGCATGGCTATTGGCGTTATGATTGTGCGTATTGTGACAGCCTTCCCTCATCGGCTGCTTTGCAAACTGGCCGTGTGGTTCTGGGGCATGGGAGCTATTTCCCTCGCGTTATATCGCAGGCTGCAACCCATGATTGCCCCGAATATTCCGCCGATGCCAATGACACCCCGTTGGACCATGTGGGAACACCGCTACCGCCGAATACTACCGTGGGAGGCATTTAACAGCAAAGGGCTTGACACAATTGGTGCTTGACCTGATTCTGAAAAAAAGACGGGCCCCGGAACTTCCGGGGCCCGTTGCCTTTTGCGGAGGCGGGAAAAAACTTGGCTATGGCACACGAACCTTCGCGGCCTGGAAGGGTGGCACGCAGTTTAAGAACAGGGCGCGTATGGAAGCTAATTGGCTGGTTGTTGCACTCAGCCCGCTGACGTCGGTGATCCCATCGAATGCCGTAGCATTTACGTACGTCATCACCTGCGGCGTGAGACTCAGCGTTGGATTCAGTGTGTTGATATAACCAGGAATATTGGCAAGAGTGAAGCTGCTTCCGGCGACTGAATTTACCGTTCCCGTCAGTCGCGACCATCGCAGGAGCACGTTCGTCGCAGTTGCGCTGATTCCATTGGTTCCGGAATTAATATTTGAGAGTTGCACGCGGACGGTCTGTCCTGCAAGCAAATCCCCGCTCCCAGTAAATAATGCTCAAGAGCACAAGACCCGGTTGTGAGGAGGGTTTTGGTGTCCACCTAGTATATCGTTCCCGCGTCTACGGTCAGGAATATGCCGGTGCCGTAGGTCGTGCTGGCGCTCGCCAGAGGAGTTGTCGAATTAATGGCCACTTTGTCCGCGATGATCAGCCCGACCACGCCAGTCTGGTTCGTGGGATAAATAGTGCCTTCCACTTCATCCACGGCAACAGCGTCCAATGCGTCGATTTCGGTCGCCGTCAAAGTGCCAGAAGAGCTAAGAGTGGCATCCAGACTGACAGTGCTCCCGACCGTGACGCAAGCAGCGGCTGTTCCCTGGCAATTGCTGTATGCCACTGGCGCAAGATCAAATTCCGTGCTGGAGGTGACCGCCGCGGTAATACTATTGCCCGTGATGCCAGAAGTCACGGTGATGCTGCTTGGACTCGCCGCAGTCACCACACCGATAAAATCTTCGATGGTGTCGACACTTCCAGCAGGAATTCCCAGGCGGGGCGTCGTTGTGGCCGTCATGACATTGGGCTGATTGAAATCCACAGTAATCCCGTTGGTGTGTGGTGATGGCATTGCGAAGATGGAAGTCCAGCCCCACCCATTGATTCTGGTTTTCCAGCGAGCGTGAGAGCAAGCGGCACCTGAATCGTTGTCGCCGCACCGGAAGGCATGGGACAAACAGCGCCGTTTACGCAAGTGCCGATCGCCGCGCCAGATGTATTGATGAACACGCCGCTTGAAGCAGTCACGGTGACATTGATCGACGTATAAGTCCCCGCGGGAACAGACAGATTCAAGCCGACCAGGCTGGAGTCCGTCTGGAGGCGGGTCATCTCATAGGACGTGGGCGTAATCGGCACGGTCACGTCCGACCCCGTGGAAGGCGTAAGTGTGATTCCGGCAATGGGGAGAGTGAAACTAAGTATGGAGACGCCGGCAGGCGGAAGGTCGAAAAGAGTGATATTCAATTTCGCGTTACCAGTGTTGCAGCCAGTCGAGCATCCGCCATTGTTCAACCCGCTGCAGGACGCCAACACCAGAACCGCCACCGATAAAGTCAAGAGAAATAATGCCTTCATTTTCATCACACACCCCGGGTTTGAGATCAATTGCCGAATGGCTGAAATATCCCCAATGACAATGTAACGCTTCGCACGCTTGGCTTGGTGTCACAGAACTTACAAAAGTGCCCAATTTCTAACGCCGCGCGCAGGGTCGGAGGATTGCCGAATCGGTTGTGCTATTGTTGTTTCCTTAGGCGGCTAAACCAACGAAGTCAGGCAGGTTCTCTGGTCAAACGCAATTCCAAGGCGGATTCCTCAGAGGCTAAGCAAAAACGCAAGCAAACTGCGGTGGAACGCGTCTACGTGCCTCTTGAGGAAGAACACCTTCAGCGGAGACCAGCGGCGCCCCCTCAAGTTACTCGCACCACCGATGAATTCGAGGAGCTCCCCACCGAACCCGGCTCGGCGGAGCTCGACGGACCCTAGCAATCCCAGCATGCGCGACATCTTCGGTCCGGGTGGTTTGCTGGAACGGTCGATGATTGGCGGGCTACGAGCACCGCCCGGGGCAGTTGCAAATGGCCGAGGCCGTCCATGATGCCTTTGCCAATCATCATCACGCGATCGTCGAGGCGGGAACCGGCACGGGGAAAACGCTCGCGTATCTGCTTCCCGCGATTTGCAGTGGCCGGCGCGTGGTGATCTCCACCGCCACGAAATCTCTCCAGGAACAGCTTTATCAGAAAGACGTGCCTTTTCTGCAGAAGCACTTCGCGCCAAACCTGAAAGTCGCGGTCATGAAGGGACGGTCTAATTTTCTGTGCCTGACGAAAGTGCATGCCATGGCGGATCAGCCCATGTTGCGCGGCATGGAAGAAGTCGACGCCTTTCGCCAGATTCGCGATTGGGCGAAACTGACGGAAACAGGGGATCGCGCCGAGCTTACGTTCTTGCCTGACGATTCGGAATTATGGTCGCGCATAGACGCCCGACGCGACACCTGTACCGGTCAGAAGTGCCCTGCAGTTCAACGAGTGCTTCGTGACGCAGATGCACCAGCGAGCGAAAGACGCCGACCTGATCATCGTGAATCACCATTTGTTCTTTGCCGACCTGGCACTGAAGCAAGACGATTTCGGCAGCATTTTGCCGGAGTATTCGGCGGTGGTATTCGATGAAGCCCATGAAATGGAAGATGTCGCCAGCGATTACTTTGGCCGGCAGATTTCCAATTTCCGCTTCGAGGAACTGGCGCGCGATGCCGATCACGCGATGCGGCTGACGCACCTGGGCACGCCCTCGTTATTGCGGCGCACTCAGCGCATCCGCGAGAAGAGCCGCGCCTTTTTCGATACCTTTCCACCGCGTGACGGCAGATTTCCATTTACTCGAAACGAGCGAGAAGCATTTCTCGAACAGAATCGCGAAGCCTACGATGGCCTGATGAACGCGATGAAGGGCCTGGAGACGGAATTCGCCTCGCTTACGCAAAAGCCCGAAGAATTGCTGCGCATCGCGCGCCGCAGCTTTGAAATCCGGCAGGAACTGTCCTTCCTTTTCGAATCGAACGAGAAGAATTACGTTTACTGGTTTGAGCGCAGGAATAAGGGCGTTTTCCTCGCCGCCACGCCCATCGATGTCAGCCAGATTCTCCGCGAACGACTGTTCGAAGCATTTGATACCGTGATCCTGACTTCCGCCACGCTCACGGTTGGCAATCGTTTTGAGTACATTCGCCAGCGGCTGGGGCTAGACCACACCAAAGAGAATGCCTTGCCCCATGAGTTTGATTACGAATCGCAAGCGCTTGCTTTATCTTCCCCAGAAAATGCCGGATGTGCGCGATGCGGGCTTTGCGGCCAAAGCGGCAGACGAAATCGTTCTCCTTCTGGAGCACAGCCGCGGCCGCGCCTTCTGCCTGTTCACCAGCTATTCGCAGATGAATGACCTGTTCGAACGCGTGCGCAATCGCGTGGATTTTCCCGTGTTATTGCAGGGCACGGCGCCTCGCTCGGCCCTCCTGGAGCGTTTCAAGAACACCCCCAACGCGGTGTTGTTCGCCACTCAAGCTTCTGGCAGGGCGTGGATGTGCCCGGCGAACAACTTTCCTGCGTCATTGTCGATCGCTTGCCGTTTGCCGTTCCCAGCGATCCGATCGTTGCGGCGCGCGTCCGCGCCCTTCAAGAAGAAGGCCGCAATCCCTTTTCGGAGTTTCAGGTGCCCCAGGCAGTCCTGGCGCTGAAGCAGGGATTCGGCAGGCTGATCCGCACGAAAACGGACCGCGGCGTTCTGGCACTGCTGGATACCCGCATCTCCCGCATGCCGTATGGTAAAATTTTCTTGGAGTCCTTGCCGCGCTATCCGGACGACGCAGGATTTGAGCGGAAGTTGAGCGGTTCCTGTCCGCGGAAGCTGCACTACCGGAGCGAAATCCGCCAGGAAGACACAGCAAGCGGGCAGGGCGTGGTTGGGATTGAGTGCGCAGACTTAAGGGGAAGAAAGCCAGTCTATGTTTCAAGTCAGTGTGGAAGAAACATTTTCCGCCGGGCACGCCCTGCGCGGTTACAAGGGGAAGTGCGAAAACCCGCACGGCCACAACTACCGTGTTCAGGTCACCCTGGAGGGGCCGCAGCTCGATAACATCGGCCTGCTGATCGATTTCACTCAGTTAAAGCATGTGGTTCGCGAAATCATCAAGCGTCTCGACCACCAATTCATCAACGATCTCGAGCCTTTCACCGCCGTCAATCCTTCTGCGGAAAATATGGCCAAGTATTTCTATGAGGAAATCACGGGCCAGTTAAAGGATTTGCCCGCCGGCGCGCAGGTTAAGGATGTCGTAATCTGGGAAACAGACACGGCCATGGCGAAGTATTGGCTGCAGGGGAAGGCATGAACCGCTCCATCTTCATCATTCTGATTCCAGCTCTGCTAGTTGCCGCGGGCTACATCGTAGTGCTTCGCCTGATGGGAATTTCGCCCGGCTATCCAAGGCTGGCGGTGGCGATGGTCCTGTTCTTCGGAGCGATCTACTGGTTGTCGCGTCGATCCGGGAAAAAAGCAAAGACCGGGGAGTAACAGAAGAGATTCCATCCGCAGTGCCCTATGTTCATCACCGAAATTTTCAAATCGATTCAAGGAGAAGGCTCTCGCTCGGGACTTCCGTGCATCTTTGTGCGCTTGACGGGATGCAACCTGCGTTGCACCTGGTGCGACACGGCCTATGCTTTCCATGGCGGGAAGAAGATGACCGTGGAGGATGTAGTGGCGCAGGTGAACGAGTTGAGCGGGCGCTCTGCTCGAAGGGAAACCCCCGTCGGCCTGGTGGAATTGACCGGGCGGAGAACCCCTGCTTCAGGAAGAAATTTATCCGTTGGCGGATCGCCTGTTGGCCGCCGGATACACCGTGATGATCGAAACGAGTGGCGAGCGCTTCATCGGACGCCTGCCCAAAGAAGTGATCAAGATTGTTGACGTGAAGTGCCCGGATTCCGGTGAGGCCGACACCTTCGATATGCGAAACCTTTCCGAGCTTTCCTCCAACGATGAAGTGAAATTTGTGCTCACCTCTAGAAGAGATTATGAATTCGCGCGAGAATTTGCGCGGGAGCATCGCCTGGCGGAGCGTGTGAAAGGAAGTGCTTTTTTCGCCTGTGCATGACGACCCGGAGGGCAAATGGACCGGCCTTGAACCCCGCCTCCTCGTCGAATGGATGCTGGAAGACGGGCTGAACGTCCGCCTGGGTCTTGCAACTGCACAAAATCGTCTGGCACCCCGCAACGAAGGGAGTCTAAGTCGGCAGACACAAAGGAATGACATGGCCGATCAACGCAAAGCGATCGTTCTCCTCAGTGGCGGAATGGATTCCTGCGTGTGCGTACCGCCATTGCACGGGAAAAGCATGGCGCGGGAAATATCGCGTTACTTCATGCCGGATACGGGCAAAGGACACAGAAGAGGGAGCGGCGCGCTTTCGAGGAAATCGCTGATTTTTACCAGGTGAAAGACCGCTTGATCGTCAAGCTTGGACCACTTTCGGGCGATTGGAGGATCCGCCCTCACGGATCAGAGGATTGCCGTACCCGAAAATGAATTGGGCGCATCCGGAGCGGTCCGGTGAAAGTGAAATCCCCGTGACTTACGTACCCTTCCGCAATGCTCATTTCCTCAGTGTCGGCGTAAGCTGGGCTGAGGCGATGGGTGCGGGCGCCATCTACATCGGCGCGGTGGCGGAAGACAGTTCGGGATATCCCGATTGCCGGCCTGAGTATTACCAGGTATTTCAGGACCTGATTCGTGTGGGAACGCGCCCGGAAACGCAAATCGAGATCATCACGCCTGTAATCCACATGAAGAAAAGCCAAATCATCCGCCGGGGGCTGGAACTGGGAGCCCCCTTGCACCTAACCTGGTCCTGCTATCAGGGAGAAGAGGCGGCGTGCGGTACCTGTGATAGCTGCCTGCTGCGGTTGCGCGCGTTTGCAGAAGCTGGCGTGGACGATCCCGATCCTCTACAAATCACGTGCCGCCAGCCAGGTCTGAGAAAAATATCGCCGGCCCATTGGAAACAGGGCCAGATGAGCGATAATGGGGAAGATACCGGCCAGAGAACCGGGGCCGGCGCTCCTCAAGAACAAAAGGAGAGTGGAGCATGTTGAAATTGAAGAAAGCGTACGCGCTCGCCGCGATTCTGGCGCTGGGACTGGCTTTTGCGCTTGTTCCTCGGGCGACCGCAGAAAACGATGGGAAGATCTCTGGCTCGGTGATCGATTTTGATGGGAAGATCTGGTCCGGACTAACCGTGAAGATTAAAAACGACCAGGGGGCCACGCAGGAAACAAAGACCGACGCCGACGGAAAGTTCCAGTTCGTGAACTTGCGCTCGGGCAAATATCTTGATTTCCTTCCTGGTGCCTAACATGGCAGCAGCCCTATGACCAGCAGGCCGAAGTCCATTCCGGGGACACCGCCACCGTGAATGTGAATTTCAAGGAAATCCTGGAAAAGAGCAATCCGGAAGCCGCCGCCAAGTACAAGGCTCAAAAAGAAGAACAGGCTAAATCCGTGGGCATGAAGGAACACTACAATGCGGGAGTTGCGTTCCTGGAGCAGGAGCGCGCAGCCAAAGCTGGACCTGTCCAAAGCGCCGGCAGATCAACGTGATGCTGCCAAACAGAAGGTGGTCGATCTTTCGAATAAGGCGGTCGCAGAATTCCAGGAAGCGCAAAAAGCAGCTGGCGAGAAGGACCCCAACCAGGCAGTGTTCTGGGCGCGGCTTGGCGAAGCCTACGACCTGGCTGGACGCAACGATGAGGCCATCAACGCTTACAAGCAGGCCGTAGCGCTAAAGCCAGACAGCGCCAGCTATTACAACAACCTCGGGAATGTCCTCGGCCGAACGGGGAAGATCGACGAAGCCCAAGCGGCCTATCAGAAGAGCGCAGAACTCGATCCCCCGAACGCAGCGCTGGCCTGGAGGAATTTTGGCATCAGTTTGTACCAAGCTGGCAGGATGCAGGAAGCTGTAGAGCCGCTCCAGAAGTCGGCATCCATCGATCCCAAGAATCGCCCAGACCTTTTACCTGCTTGGCGCCTGCCTGGTGGCCTCTGCCGATTACAAGCAAGTGGGGGACAAAATGGAAGTGACGCTCAAGCCAGGCACCGTGGAGGCCTACCAGAAAGCCATTGAATTAGATCCCAACGGACCGTGGGGCAAGCAAGCCAAGGATGGTTTGGAACAGGTACAACAGTTGACCGGCGGCATCGAAATGAAGACCGGCAACAAGAAGAAAAAGCCGTAAGCCTCAGCAATTAACCTGACGATGCAGCAAGCCGGCTCCGCATTGCAGGGCCGGCTTTATTTTTCGTTCAAATAGATCGCGAATCTATCTTAGCGGTGTGTCAGCGTGCCCGTCATCTTCGTGCGGCGCAGCGCCCAGGCGAAAGTTGCAACGGAGGCAGGCAAAAGAATTGCAGCGAAAAGCAGCAAGGCACCAGCAGCGGCTTGGCAATCGCGAACAAGTTCGCGCCGTCCAGCAGCGCGGCTCTCATCGCATCCAACGCGTAAGTCACGGGATTCAACCGTGCCACAAACTGCAACCAGGCGGGAAGAATGCTGACGGGAAAGAGCATCCCGCCGACGATGCTGGAGACGCCGAGCACGAACCACTTGGCGGGATTCCCGCGCTTGAAGAGCAGTAGATAGCTCGCTGAGAAAATTCCCAGCCCGGAGAACGCGAGCAACGTCGCAATCAGCACGGCGCAAACGGAAATCCAGTTTGCAGAGCGCAGCGGGAAGCCGAACAGTATGGCTCCCCAGCCAATATAAACGGCGATACGCAGCGTCGTGGCAGCAAAGGGGTAGAGTGCGGAGCCGGTCAGTACCACAGGCAACGAAACTTGTGTCACCAGCAATGGCTCCAGGGTGCCCGCGTCTCGGGCCTCTTGCAGACTGCGGTCAAATGTATCGAACGCCGCGTTCAAGTAATCGAAGAAAACAAAACCCACCAGTGAATAAGCGAAGTACGTGTTGCCCTGCGGCAAGGATTCGCGAAGTCCGGGCGAATCGACAAAGCGCGCGACGTAATAGAACATCGCGGCCGCAAACAACGCTTCGACAGCCTCCAAGACAGGAACGGGCTGCGGTACGTGCTCGCGATTCGCAGGTCGCGCTCGAAAAACAAAAACAGATCGCGGAGTATTGCGCTTCATGCCGGGCTTGTCTCCCCCAGCGCATGGATGGCATGACCCGTCAGACGGAAAAACACTTCCTCGAGCGTGGTCACTGAATATTTGGCTTTGAGCGCCGCTGGTGAACCGAAGGCGACGATCTCGCCTTGCTGAAGAATGGCAACGTGGTCGGCGAGCAATTCGATTTCCGGCAGGGAATGGGATGCGAACAGCAGAGAAGTACCGTGAGCAGGAGATGACTTCGTTTTTCAGGAAGCGCCGGAACTCCGCTGCGGCGATTGCGTCCAGGCTGCGCGTCGGCTCGTCCAGAAGGAGCACTTTGGGTTGATGCAAGAGAGAACGCAGCAGGCTCAGCCGTCTGAACCGTCCCAGAAGACAGGGAACGCACTTGGCGATCGAGCGCATCGCCCAATTGAAATTCGTCTCCTAGAAAGCGAATTCGCTTCTCCAGGTATTGGTTTGAAAGATGGTTCAGGCGTCCGAAGAATCGAAGATTCTCCTTGCCCGTGAGTCTGGCGTAGAAACCAAGATCAGTACCGGCGTGGTAGCCCAACTGGCGACGCACGGCACCAGGTTCTCGTATGGCGTCATGGCCAGCGACGCGGGCTGATCCTCGGGTGGGGAGCAACAACGTGGCGAGAATGCGGAGCAGGGTGGTTTTGCCGGCGCCGTTCGCGCCAAGCAACGCGACCGCTTCCCCTTGCTTGACTTCCAGGGAAATCCCGCGCAATGCCGGCACGGTTGCCGCGCCGAATGGCTGAAGGAAGGCTCGCCACCCGCTGTGGGTTGGAGGAAACCATTTTTCAAGTGAATCGACGCTGATCGCAGAAGCAGCCACTCAGGAACTTATAGCGTTTCTTGTATTAGAAAACAATCCGCCATAAGCCTCGCCTCGCGCTTCGCCGATGGCGGCGATGTCCAATCCCCGGTAAGATACATTTGGCGTTTGCGGGGATGGGAAATATATCAACGAGGACTGGCAACGGAAGCACAGGAGCGCAAGAGATGTTCCAGTTTGCAGATCGCGCTATAGTTCCAACCAACGTGTTGGTACGCCATCTGAAGGATGAGTCCGTGCTCCTAAACCTGGACACTGAAAAGTATTTTGGCCTGGATGCGATGGGTACACGCATGTTGATTCTGGTGACTACCTCACCTTGCATCGAAGTCGCGTATGAACAGCTCCTGGAGGAATTTGAAGTGGAGCCTGAAGTCTTGCGCCTTCATCTTAGCGATCTTTTGAGCCGCCTGGTGGACAACCGGCTGCTGGACGTGCTGCCTGCCGGTGTGGGAACAATTCCGGCGGTTTAGGGCTCTGGACCCCGAAGCGCGGAAGCTGTTTGTTCGCGCGGCCGCACTTCTTCCGCTTATCGGGATGTCGCTGCGTACTCGCGGTTTCAGGAAAACACAAGCCTGGCTTCAGAGACGCATGCACACTCAAAATGTATCCGCCTTGGTCCCGCCTGCCGAACTGGTGCAAAGGACCTGCCGCATGGTGCGCTCCGCGGAACACCACGGGCTGATGCGGTGTACCTGCCTGCAAGAGTCTCTCTTCGAGGCACCATCCACAGGCTTATGCGGGACTTCATCGGGCCTATTGAAGCGTACTGGAGAGCGAGGGCGAGCAAAGCAATACGCCGGTCGCTTATCTGTATATGAACAAGAAAAGCAGGCCCGTGACCACGTCAGGCCTGCTCCCGAAGACTGGCAGCTCTATCAGAGGTTGGTTCGATGGCTTTCTGCATGAATCTGTTTTTGAGCCGGCGCCGGAAGCTCAACGGTGATCGTCAAGGCATTCTTACTACGAAGCACTCCAAGCTTCATTGATTTTGCTTCTTTGCCACTTCGTAGCTTGCGCGCGCAGTTCGCTTGCCGTGCGGATCCTCTCGCCGTCCACGCTGGTGATCACATCCCCCACCTTCAGCCCAGCTTTAGCGGCTGGTGAGTCCGCAAAGACATCGCGAATCAGCACGCCCTCTCCCTCTGGCGCGCCGAAGTAATTTCCGAAATCGCCCTGCAAGTCCTCGGCATTGATCCCCAAGCGCGAGTGACCCCCTGTCGACATCAATAAACTCGTTCAGATCTCCCAACCCAGCAGCCTCCGGCATCTCGAGGAATATTTGGCATTCGAAACTGCGAATGCCCCCCCGCCTGGCCCACTCATCATTCCGTGGCCACGACGGGCTTCCGATTTTCCCAGCGTGGCACTGATTGTTTGTGATCGGCCCGCGCGCCATACGGTTAGTTGTACGGGAGCGCCCGGCAGGAATTTCATGAATCATGCGACGAAATTGAGCGGTGCCTTCCACGCGCTGTCCGTTGATTTCCGTGATTACATCGTTTTCCTTTAAGCCCGCCTTTGCGGCCGGGCTATCAGGCAGCACTTTTCCCACTACTGCGCCATGTTCCGCGGGCAGCTTCAAATCGCTTGCTTTTTGCTGCGTCACTTCCGTGGTTTCCACGCCGAGCCAACTCCCATCGGTGCCCAGCAAGAATTTGTACATCGCCCTGTGGCTCCATGGGGTCATCTTCGATACTTTCAATGACTCTATCGGTTATTTCCTGCACCGGCGAGGTCACGGGCGAGGACTTCTACGGCCTTTGCGGCCTGCAATTGGTGCAGTTTTGCTTCCAGGCGCGCGAGCGTGGAACTATCGTAATCCTGTAGGCGTGCGGAAGAACCTGGCAAGGCAATCAATGTAATGCTAAGTGCCCCGAGTCCGAGGCAAGTCAGCAATAGCTTCTTGTTCATGGTGTCGTTCAGCTCCTTACGTCTTTTAGACGGAAAGGAAGCTAAACGGTTGACTTCAAAGCGACGATTCTTATCGTTCCATTCACAGTGCCGAGGTGGATGGGCACGCCGCTGCCATGCCCCAACCTTCCATGCAGAACACGGGGCTGGTCCGCGCCTCGCATCACGAACGGGAGCTCGGATGAAAAGCTCCCGTTCATGCAGCGCGCCTCCAGGTCGGCGCGGAGATCCGCAGGGATCGCCAGAAGCACCGAGCCATTCGTGGTTTCCGCGGAAGCCCCGTGCAAATCGGCCGGGTGCTTCCATTCCAGGTATACATTTCCATTCGTCGTGTGGGCATGCACATTCCCGCTGCCCTCGTAAACCTCGATGTTGCCGTTCACCGTATGGAGATCGCCAATCGATTCCGCGTCCATTACGCGCAGCGTGCCATTCACCGTGCTCAGTTTGTTTAAGTGAGCGCGCCGGGGCACGTGTATGGTGTATTCGACCGCCACCTCCGCCCCCCCTTGCTCGGGATAGTGCGTGGATATGGAAAGTGCATCAGGGCGCGAATTAACGTCGATGGAGACCAGGTCCAGCGCAGATTCTTTTTCCGTCGTCGTTTTCACCGCGCGCACTTCCACCTCGTCCTTATCCCAAGTCTCGATGCGGACGGCTCCGTTCACGTTCGATAATTCGAATGAACCATCCGCTTGAAGAGGAAATGTTTTCGTAATCTCGCGGGTAACCCCGAAACACTGCGGAGCGGCGAACGATGCAGCAAGCAGAATAGCCATGCAGACGCAACGGACTGTGGAGCGAGCCATAATAGAACCTCCTTCGAAACCTTCCATCCGACGAGATCCCCAGGGTCACCAACAAGCTCGGCGTCAGCCGCGGCGACGTTAGCGCAGCTGGAAATTGAACGTTACCGTGGAAATCACATCCACTTTCTTGCCGCCCCACTCCTCGGGACTGAGCCTCCACTGCTTCACCGCGGTCGTGGCCGCGTCAACCAGCGCTGGTTCGCCTTCCAAAACTTTTACCACCTCTAATGTCCCATCCGTCCTTAAACGTACTTGCAGTCGAACCACGCCCTGCACCCCCGCCTTGCGGGCCAATTGCGGGTAATCCGGAGGCGGTTGATTCAGCACATGCTTCATGAACTCTTCCTGGTCCTCATGAAGGCCGCCCGTAAACGTGATTTCCAAGGCGCGTAAGCACGGTATCCAGCCAGTCCCCTCTTCCACCTGTGGAGATCGCGGGCGGGGCCGCGGTGGTTTGGTTCGGTACAGTGACTTGCGTGAAGCCTGCTTGCTGCAGCTTCTCTTCGATGCGATGTTTTTGCTCCTGCAGGAGTGAATTGCGGAGCGTATTATCCGCATCAAGATACTGCAGGCGAATTTTTCCGCTTGTAGTGTGCAGCTTCAGGATTGCGCCCCCGCCATTCAGCGTGCCATGGCATGTACCATTCCATCTCCGCGCGCGCGCAAGTTGAGCAGAAGAGAAGGATCTGCCTCGATCCGATGCACACCGCCACGATCGACCGTGGCATCAATTGTTGCCGCAATATTTCTTGGCAGGTAAAGCAGGATGTCGCCGGTTCCCGAAGCCAGTTGCGAAGGGCCCGGAAGCCGCACGGGCTGACGGGAATCGCTGGAGTCCGGTGCGATCCACGCCGTGATCGTGCCATCTCCTGTTTCCGCGCGAACCGTGTTGGTGACCTTCGTCAAGCAGATGCTTCCGCCGCTCGTCACCACTTCCAGTGGTCCCGCAACATACATCATTCGGATTCCACCACCGCCGTTTTGCGCGTGCACAGATCCATGAACTTCGCCAAAGTCGATCTGACCGCCTCCGGTTCGCACCGTCACGAGCGCGCCAGCTTCTCCCACGGTAATGTTTCCACCTTCGGTTTCCAGTTGTGCAATCCCTTGAATCTTTCCCGCGCGGACGTGCCCTCCGCCGGTGCGCAGTTTGGCGTTCCCCGCGATATTTCCGGCCTGAATATGTCCGCCGGCAGTGTAGGCATCCATATCGCCGAAAACATCCTCCACGCTGATGTGGCCGCCCTGGGTTTCGAGTTTGGCGATGGGATGCCCGATCATTGAAGTAGCTCGCCCAAATCCAATGCGCCCCGTAGTGATGTTCCCACCGTCGGTCTCCAGAACAACGCGTCCGCCCAGATCCGACGTTTCGATATCGCCGGCCCCCGTGGACACCTCCACGTTGTAGCCCACAGGGACGGTGACAATGAACTGCACCCAGAACTGCGCTTGTGGTCTTCCTCTCGGTCGCTGCGAAGGAATCGCCCCAGTGATCGTCACTCCTGATGGATTACCCGAGGCCGTCAGGGCGTAACTCTGGAGGAGTTTCGTTGCCATCGGCTCGCGAGCATCGGTTTCGATGTGCACGGAATATCGCACTGTCCCGGGGGTTCCCTGAGGTTGTCTCTGGATATTTACCGAACCCAGGTCCGTTGTCAGATGCAGAGTCAAGCCTTCGGCGGTCGGAATTGTTCCAGAGCGATCCGTGGAATATGTGCGGCGAGTGCATTTTCACCGCCAAAAGCGGGAGAACCAGTGATCAAGAGCGTCAGGAGCAGTGCGCACTGCCAGTGCAGGAAAATTCCCACGCGGCAACCGGTAATCAAAACGCGAGATACAAGGCTCGATGTGCATGCGGTTAGAAAATCGTGAAAGCCGGTTCCTCTGTTCACTGCTCATTGCGCGCGGCAATTTGGCGCAACGCTGCGGCGCTCTGCAATCGAACGTAGCGACTCGGATCATTACGCTGCAAATCCTCAAGTGTGCGGACGAAATTGGCCATGGACTCATCGGCAGAGTTGGCCGACACCCCCGGCATAACCGCCTGATGAGCACGCCCCGGGCTCGGGGCATGTACTTCAGGCAAGCTGGGCATCGGCATCATCGCTTCCGGTGAATTCTGCAAAGAGCGCACAAGTAAATTAACGGCCTCGACGCGAACACCTGGATTCGTATCATACTGCAATGCCTGCAAGAGAGTGTCGCGAACTGCCTGATCGGACGAAGTATCGCCCAGTGCTTCCAGCGCTTTCAAACGGACTGCGGGATTTTGGTCCTTGCGGGCAGCGGAAAGCAGTGCATTACGCACCGCCGCATCTCTGGCTCGCGCTTTAAGCGCGTCCAGGCAATCCAGCCTGACTCCAGGATCAAATCGTTCGCCGTTTGCGACCACGTAAGTAAGTACTCGTCTGCACGTCGGAGTCATCCAGGCTCCCGGTTAGTACAACCGGCTGCTCTGCGCTTAGCTGCAGGCGGACATTCTGCTTGTCAGTGGAAGAGGACGGCGTCCAGTTAATCCCCGCCACGGCCATCTTGGAAAGCTGCTCGTCCGTCAAGCGAAGGCTGGGACGAACATCAATCGCTTGATCCATGCCTTTACCCGAATTGCCGCTCCCGAACCATTGCGTGGATTGCACACCCAGAACGAGCCCGAAAGCAACCAGCGCCGCTCCGCTCCACGCGGGATGAATGATCAACCAGCGGCGCAGCCATGCAAATCGCAGTGGAGTTTCTTTCACGCGCGGCCGCGTCAGATCATCGAGCTGCTCGGCCAATTCGCTGCGGCATTGCGATAAGAGCATGCCTGCGGTGTCCAATTCGTCTGCCGCTTGCGCCACCCCTCCCATCGCATCTTGAAAACTGCGCTCTTCGGAGAGCTGTGTGCGGCAAGCCTCGCATTTCGCAAGATGCTCTTCGATCTTTGCGCGCTCCCGGTCGTCCACTTCATTGCAAATGTAGAAAACAAACAGTGGCGCAATTTCAGAGCAAGTACTTTTCGGGCTGGCAGGACTCATCGCAGTACTCCCAATTCGCTGCGAAGTTTCCGTGTCGCACGAAATAGCGAATTCTTCACTGTCTCTTCGCTAGTACCCAGAGCATCTCCGATGGCGCGAAGCTTCAGTCCCTGATAGTGTTTCATTTCGAATACGATGCGTTCCCGCGGAGAAAGCCGTTCCATCGCTACGGCCAACCGCGCTTGGATCTCTTTTCCCGACAAGATGGCGTTCGGGATCCAGCGTCGGACGATACTCCCGCTGGCGTTCGAAGAAGTCCGTGCCCCCATCCTCATATTTTGCGGGATGCAATTCAGGGGCTTGATCCTCCGGACGTGCCTGGCGGCGGCGCAGATGGTCCAGGCAAACATTGGTCACGATGCGGTAGAGCCAGGTGTAGAAGCTGCATTCGAAGCGAAAGCGGTGGAGATTGCGGTAGACCTTCAGGAAGGCTTCCTGATAAACGTCGCGCGCATCTTCCGTGCGCTTCATCAGGTTCAGCGCCAGACGCAGTACGTCGCGGTCGTAGCGCCGTACCAACTCCTCGAAAGCGTTGCGGTTTCCCGTTTGCGCTTCCTGGACAAGGTGTCGATCATCAAGGTCGGCCAATGAGATCACCCTAGCCAGCACAGCAGTGGAAGCGCTAGTCTGGCTGGTTTCATTCGCAAGAGCCAAAGCCAAATTGGGTAACGGCATGTTCGCTTTCTCTTTGCCAATTCTGGTGTATCCAGCTGCACCAGAAGGTGTTAAGGGACAGAGCCCCTCGGCAACGAAAATTATCTACCGATACCCCTATTCGACGCGGTCTACACTCGATTGTGAGCAGTCCGCGACCCGGTTACCCTTTTCCCGACCAAGGCCCACCCTTGCGCCCTTAGATGCGGGCACAACCCATAATGACAAGACGATGTCAGGCAGGCGAATGTTTCTCCCTTTGGCTCATTCGCCAAGCCACCAACGGCAAACCCAGGAGAAGCGCCAATATTGCCACCACGAGGTAGCCCTGGACCTGGTAGAAATTACTAGGCTGCGAGAGCAGTCCCGCCGCTCCGCCCGCGAGGTCCAGGGCGGCGATCGCCAGAAAGCACCCAAGTAAGTTGAAGCGAGACACTCGGCGAATGCCGAAAACGACAAACGTCAGCAAGATGACGTTGAATAGGAATTGCTTGAAGAAATCTGTGGGCGTCCCCCAATTCGAAACGAAAGCAGCGGCTATTGCCAGGAACAGTATGAAACGTACCCACCGCACGCGAATCTCCGCTCCCAGTACAGCCCCGGCCAGGCCGAGAATCCCCGTGACGAACAGAGCGCGAACTAACCCGCCGCCAATAACTGCCGCGGCCGGATAGAGCGCATCATAGGAGCCGCCGAAATTAGCAGGGTAAGCACGATGTAAGGTAGGCCACCATTGTGACGCGGTTGCCAGAAATCGGCTTAGCCCGATCCATAACGAGGCGCCGCCCAATCCAATCCAGAATGCATCTCGATAGTAATCACCAGGCATCCCGAGCCACGTGGGTAATCTCTCTTCACCGAACGCCTTTGCGGCGAAATGCCACGCCAACCCGTAAATGATGACGATTCCTCCCAAGGCCAAGCGCTCCGAATATGAGTATTCCCACGGCCCCAAATCCATAAAACAACCGCAGTGACATGGCAGTCGGATATTGTGCAAGTATGTTGGGAATCCCCTCGCCCAGCAGAACACTCCCCAGGAAAGCCACCAGACCAGCAATCCCCCATTTAAAGATTCGTCGCCAGGGAACATTGACACCGGGCACATCGCGAAGGTGCTTGAAGAAAAAGACAATGACGCTGATTATCAGTCCCAGACCCAGAATTGCCTTTCCAACAGAAATCAAGGTGCGCGGCAACGCCAGTTCCTGTTGCTTCCTCACGAATTCTTCAGGGATCTTCACATAGGTGCGATAATTTGCCGGCTCATCGCCGAGCACCTGCACATCCATTCGGGCATACGCATGGTCCGCCGAATCTTTTGCGCCTGGGTTTTCCGGGTCCAGCGGCGTCTTCTGTTGCCAGGTCAGCGTGTGGTCCGTGCGGTTAGGATGCTTTTCGGAATCCGATTCCACAAGCTTCCACCCGCTCAAATCGATCTTTTTCTGTTCGCTCAAGAACTTTTCCGCGATTGACTGGGCCTGCTCTTTGGTGAGGTTGGCACCTTTCGTCGCTTCCGCCATGGTATGACGGAAGGCATGCACTGTGCCGTCAGGTCTCAGCGTTACGGCAAACTCTTCTGGCTGTGAATCGCGGAAATAGCGCACCCGCCAGAGCGCCCCGGGAACTCGCTCATCATAAATCTTGTTGATATCCGAGATCGGCATCCGGCGCCGCAGATATTCGTTGGCGACCGGGTTGGTCGTATCCACAAATTGCGCCACCTTGTGATAACTGTTCGGGTCCAGGCCATGTTCCTTCAGGACAGCATTGCCACGTGCGATCGCCGCCTTCGCATTTACGGAAACCTTCAGGTAATCCCCGATGGACTCGCGTTTCATTTTCCATGCGAGCAACCCACCAACGATGCACGCACAACGCCAAAAAGCCGATCATTCCAGCCGTAAGCGCGTCATAACGACGCGCGGAGAACGGCTGTTTCCTCTGTCGCTGGCCGCTGGGAGATACTGATGTCTTCCGCGTGGGTTCCATTCAGCAAATCGTCCACGGGTTCGAAACTCCCGCGCAGCAAATAGGAAATGCCGGACCATGCCAGAGGCGCAACGGCCGCCAGGCCCACTACGATGCCGGAAACTTTGTAATACAGATTGTCCGAACGGATCAGCAGCAGCCCCACCAGCGACGCATCCACCGTGTAGTGCCAGATCAGCGTCGCCACGATGCCCCAACGCAACATCACGAGCCCCGCAACGATTCCAATCAAGCCCACTTCAATACCCCGAATATAGCCCGGTTCCTGGGGATATCCGCTATGCAGGAAGCTCCAGAAAAATGCGGGCAGAATTACCGCCGCAACCCGGGAGCCCGTCAATTTCTCCAGGTAGGGAATGGCAAATAGCCGGAAGAGAAATTCTTCACTGGTCGCCGCCATCACGCCAATCGCAATTCCAGCGATCCAGGGAATGGCAGTGTTGAAGGCCTCGGAGTAGTTTGTGTCTTGCGGAGCCCAGACGCCGAATTTGCTGCCAATCATGTAAAACGCAACGATGAAGCCCATGTGCGCCGCGGCCAGCGAGAGACCGACAATGGAGGCGCAGAAAAATTCCTTGGAGCGCAAGCCGCGGCGGCTGAATGCTTCATACAACCGCATCCGTAGCGGCTGAGCTGAGCGATATAACGGCTCGCCACCCGGCAGCACCAGCGTGACCATCAATCCCGAAGCCAAAGCGCCGGCTACAATCTGCAGCAGCGTCCTGAGCACAAAACTTGCGTAGGTTACGTGCGTGTCATAACCGGCTCGGTACGAATCCCACTGGTTCACCTGCATCAGGAAGAACAACACCGCTACGATCGCCCCAATTTTCAGCGCCGGCACCCATTTCGTTTTTCCTTGTCGCGTCAGCGAAATGCCCAAGCCAAAGCGCACCCCCCAAGCAGGAAGCCGTAGGGAATCAAAGCAATCTCGTTGTAGAAAGTGTTCGTTGAGCGCAGTTTCTGGTAAGCGCGCGACCACGCTTCCGGCACTTTCAGGTATTCCTGAGTGCTGGCGACGTGATCTCCATCAAGCCCTACTTGTAACCTGTACGGCGCTTCTTTGGCCTTGAATCCCTTGCGCTCCCATGTGAATGACCAGTCCACGCGATTGGGGCGCGTCTGCGAATTGGCCTCTTCCGGCAGAAACTCCCAGTTGTTCAGGTCGTCGCCCAATTTGTTTTGCAAGAATTCTTGCGCTTTGCCAAGTGCTTGTTCTCGATTCAACGAATTTGCGGCACGGGCTTCCTCGATTTTGTGTTCGTACGCCACGACCTTTCCCGCCGGGCTCAACCTCACCTGGTATTCTTCTTCCTGCAGCGGCCGGAAAAAACGCACTTCCCAATACCAGATGTTCAATTCGCTGGACATCAACCGGTTCGCTTGTTGCAGGCCCAGTTCGCGTTCCAGGTAGGTTTTTGCGTTTTCGTCGACTCCGAAGACGATCGTGGACTGGTACCCGTTCAGGTTTTCTCCCAGGCCTTCCACAAATTGTTTTGCCCGCTTCTGTGCTTCCGCACGCGACACCTTGAAGTCCACGGAGGCTTCTGGAAATGCTCGGAAGAAATACTTCTGCGCGAAAAGCAGGCCGAGGATACCGAAGATAATCCACAGAATGAGCGCGCGCTTGTCCGGTCCCGTCAATCGAGCTTCCGACAATGGAGCCTCCCTGGTTGCTGGCCAATCCAAGTGCCCACTCTACTGATACGGATGCCCGATACGCAAGTTTCACGAAAAGCAGAGGTTACACAGAGAATGATATAAAGAAGAGACATGTCCATCAGTCTGCAGACGGAAGTTCGCATGGTGAAGGGAGTCGGGCCGCAGCGCGCCGAGCTTCTCGCCAAACGCGGCATCTTCACGCTCGAGGATTTACTCAACTATCTGCCCTTCCGCTACGAAGATCGCATTCATTTTTCCCAAGATCAAGGACGTTCAACCGAACGGCGTTTATACGCTGCGTGCGCGCGTAATGAGCGGCCAGGCAGTGCGGGGCATGCGCGGCCGCGATGCCATTTATCACCTCCTGGTTCAGGATGATTCGGGCTCGCTGCCCTGCAAATTCTTTCATGGTGGCTACCTGGAAGGGCGGCTGAAGCCCGGCCAGGAAATAATTCTCCACGGCAAAGTGGAAATCGATAAGCTGCGCCCCGCGCGCCGAGAAATGGTGAATCCGCAGATCGAAGTGCTGGGCACCGGCGAAGTCGATTCCACCGAGATGGGCCGCATCGTGCCCATCTATGAAGCCGTCGGCACCTTTGGCACGCGCATGATCCGCCGCGCCATTTATGCCACGCTGCACGAATCTCGATCCAGAATATTCCCGACGTTCTTGCCTCCCGCGCTGCGCGACAGGCTGCGCTATCCCTCGCGTCGCGATGCCCTGATCTACACGCATTTTCCCTCGGCAGACGAGTCGCTCGAAGCGCTCAACCTCTTTCGCTCTCCCGCGCAACAGCGCCTGATTTTCGAGGAGTTTTTCCTCTACCAGTTGAGCCTGGCCCTGGGACGCAAGGCCGTGCGCAAGGAAAACGCCATCGCCTTTCACGTGCGTCGAAGACAAAGTGCGTGAAGCCTTGAAACGAATCCTCCCGTTCAAGCCCACCAACGCGCAGAAACGTGTTCTCGCCGAAATTGCCGCCGACCTGGAAAAGTCCGTGCCCATGAATCGCCTGCTTCAGGGAGACGTTGGCAGCGGAAAGACGATCGTCGCGCTGCAAGCCGCAGTCATCGCGCATGGAAAACGGTTGCCAGGCCGCGCTCATGGCCCCTACGGAAATTCTTGCCGTACAGCACTATCTTTCCGCGCGCCGCATCCTCGCGCCTGGGCGGCTACCCGGTTGAATTGCTCATCAGCGGCCTGAAGCCTGCCGAGAAAGCTGCCGCGCTGGAGCGAATCCGCTCCGGCGAAGCCAAGCTGGTCATCGGCACGCACGCGTTGATCGAAGACAATGTCGAATTCCACCGGCTCGGTTTTGTTGCCATCGATGAGCAACATCGCTTTGGCGTCTTACAGCGCAAACGATTGATGGACAAAGCCGCCAGCCACGGCCACGCGCCCCATGTCCTCGTCCTCACCGCAACACCCATTCCGCGCACGCTTTCTCTCACGCTCTACGGCGATCTGGAAGTCTCCGTCCTCGATGAATTGCCGCCCGGCCGCACTCCTATCGAAACGCGCACCACTTCGGAATCCCATCTTCCCGGTGTGTGGGAATTTCTCCGCCGGGAAGTCAAAGCTGGCCACCAAGGCTACATCGTTTATCCCGTAATCGAAGAATCGAAACTGGAGTTGAAAGCGGCCATCGAGGAATACCAGCGCCTTTCGAAAACCGTTTTCCCGGAACTCAAGCTCGGCCTGCTCCACGGGCGCCTCTCCAGCGAAGAAAAAGAAGACGTCATGCAGAAATTTCGCCGCAATGAGGTCCAGATTCTCGTGGCCACCACCGTCGTCGAAGTCGGCGTCGACGTTCCCAATGCCACGGTCATGGTCATTGAGCACTCCGAGCGCTTTGGCCTTGCGCAATTGCACCAGCTGCGCGGTCGCATCGGCCGTGGCGCCAAAGCAATCTCATTGCATTCTCGTCGCCCCATCGCGCATGAGCGACGACGCGCGCGACCCGACTGGAAACCATGGTGCGCACCACCAATGGCTTCGAAATCGCTGAAACCGATCTGCAAATCCGTGGGCCCGGCGAGTTCTTTGGCACGCGCCAGTCCGGCGAACTCGGCTTCCACGTCGCGAATCCTTTGCGCGACCGCGAACTTCTGGAACTCGCCCGCAAGGAAGCTTTTGC
This sequence comes from Candidatus Acidiferrales bacterium, assembly GCA_963839315.1. Lineage (GTDB taxonomy): Bacteria > Acidobacteriota > Terriglobia > Acidiferrales > UBA7541 > Acidiferrum. The sequence goes on along the minus strand of CAWIUU010000022.1, from coordinate 231,572 downwards.
TCTTGCCGAAGATCCCGCACAGAAAGACTCATTGCAGAAGATGCTGCGCCTTTTGCCGCCCCTGTGGCAGCGGCGCTACCATCTCGCTCACATCGGCTGAGGTTGCATCGAAACGACCATGCGCGTGATCGCCGGTAAATTTCGCAGCCGCCCACTCAAGAGCCTCAAAGGGCTCGCTCTCCGTCCCAACGAGCGACCGCTCTGCGCGAAACTCTTTTCAATGTCCTGGCCGACCGCGTTCCCAATTCTCACTTCGTCGACGCATTCGCCGGCACGGGCGCGGTTGGGATCGAAGCCCTCAGTCGCGGCGCTCGTGAAGTAACCTTCATCGAAGATCATGTTCCGGCCGCCACCTTGATCCGCAAGAATCTGCAGTCCCTCGGAATTCAATCCGGCGCGGACGTTCTCGCTCTCGATGCCCTCCGCGGACTGCAGCGAATCGCGGCGAATTCTTCCGCGCGCTTCTTCACGCGTCGACATCGTTTTCCTCGATCCGCCCTACGCTGCCGCGAAGAATACCGCCGTGTCCTGACGTTTCTTGGCACCGCTCCTTTTCTTGGAGAAACGTAGCCTGGTTATCGCCGAGCATCGCTCGTCCGTCGAACTGCCCGAATCGTTCGGGAGTCTTTCGCGCGTCCGCGTGTTGCGGCAGGGAGACGCCACACTCAGCTTCTATCGCTTTTGCTTCGAACAACTTGCAGCCAACCTCGGAATCGTAGTAAACCCATTGCTCGTCCCACTCATCTATTCTGAATTGAGCATTTTTCAGGTTTCCCTCAGCCCAGGTGAACGGCGGCCAGCCGCGATATAATTGTTGGGGTTTGATGGCGCACAGGTTTCAGGTCAGTTCTCTCGACATCCTCGGACAGACGGGGCAACCGTCTTCGCTCGTCTATTCCCGCAAATTCCGGGTGAATCCATTTAATTTGCTGGGCCAGGCGGAGATTTATCCGTATCCAGTGCATCTTCCGGGTCTCGTCCAGCCGAAACTGACGATTGCCTGGAACAGTTTTCACCAAAACTTCTTCAGCGGCATTCCAGTGCTTTTTCAAAGCGGCCGGATACCGAAGGGCACGCCGCCACAAAAGCTTTTTCGGGATTGCATCATCGAGGGCCCTGTACCAGGCCGCGCAATCCTTGCAGCCTTCTTGCTTTACGTCGCCGCGATTCTCATGCCCTGGCCGGATCTCCCCGCCGCGCCCCGGCACAATCCTGCCTTCGACAATACGGAGTTGACCTGGTCGGGCCGCATCGAGGACTTGCCGCTCCTGAATATTCCCAAGCAGAAGTCCAGCAGCCAAACAAAAGCTACCGCTTGCCGGATCAGGTTACAGCACAAGAATACGGATGCCTACCATCCGCGCCAGCGTATCTACACGGATCCCGTCCACCCGACACACCCGCGCCAGACCTTGGTGAATCCTGCAGCACCACCCGAAGCCCCGAAATTTCTTCCTCCCATGCCAAATGTTGTGCAGATTGCCTCCGCACAAGCTCCCGCGCGTCCGCACATTGAAATTAGTGAGAAGACCCTCGCCAAGCTTCGCCCAAAACAAGTGAAGGCCGCTGCCTCAACGGACTCTCCCGACACCTGATGCCCCGAACTTCGAACAGCGCACCGCGGAGATCAGCCTGGCCGCTTCCCAGGCCGGTCCTGCGCGGCCGAAACTTCAGATCAATTCCAGTTCCGCCCCCCGTGTTGCCGAACATTCACAGCCCGGCGAAAATGCTTCCGGCACCGGATGCTGCGTTGTCTGCTTCAAGCAATTCCGGCGGTGCCCCTTCGACACTGATTGCACTTTCCAATTCGCCTGCACCCCCAACGCCTGTCATTCCCGTGCCCCAAGGAAATCTGGCTGCTCGTGTTGCGATTTCTCCTGAAGGAAAACCGGGAGGCACGGGCAGTTCGTCGAGTGCAGGAGCCGGTGGTGGTGAGGCAGGGAACAGCAACGTCGGCATCAGCATCAGCGGCGGAAATCCTAAGCCGAATGCCGGCGCATCGGGTCTTGGCGCTTCCGGAAAACTCACTTTGCCGAAAGCGCAACCGGGCTATAAACGCCCGGATCCGAATCTAACTGACGAAGACCCGCCCGAACGGACCGGCCCGCCAAATTTCGCGGCATTGTCGCCTGACGCCAAGCCCGAGCAGATTTTTTCCTCGAAGCGCGTTTATTCCATGAATGTGAACATGCCGAACCTGAACAGTGTCACCGGCAGCTGGCTGATTCACTTCTCCGAATTGCACCTTGCCGATTACCGACACCGCTCCGGAAACGTCAGTGCGCCCGTGCCACTTCGCAAGGTTGATCCCAAATATCCGCAGACTCTGATGCAGGATCACGTGGAAGGACAGGTGATTCTCTACGGGGTAATCCGCAAGGACGGCACCGTCGATAGCATCCAGGTGGTGCGCGGCATCGACGAGCAACTGGATGCCAACGCTGTTTCTGCCTTTGGACAGTGGAAGTTCGAACCCGCCACGAAAGAAGAGCAACCCGTCGATCTCGAAGCCATTGTCTACATTCCTTTCCACGCGCCTGCCCGGCCCTGAATCCGGACTGCTCCGCTAAAAACCTGCTTCGTACAATTTCACCAGTGTGTAGAGCGTGTGATTCACCGGCACAGGCACCTTCAATTCCTCGCCCAGTCGCGCCACGTGACCATTCAACGAATCGATCTCTGTGTGTTTGCCCCGCGCCATATCCTGCGCAGTCGACGACCGCGTCCCGCTCATCTGCTCGGCAATCCTAAACGCTCCGGCCAGCGCCACTCTTGGATCTTCTAGTCCCGGGGGATGGATTCCTTTCGCCTTTGCGACCGCCAGAACCTCGTGGACCACCGCCTCGACCACGCGTTTTGCATCAGCGCTGGCAATGATCTCGCCATACGTCACGCGTCCCAAGCCCGAGACGGCATTCAGCGCGCAATTCCACACCAGCTTTGTCCAGAGTTCGCCCTCAATATTCTCCGGAAATCCGGCACGGGACTTTCGCCCGCAAGAACAGATTAGCGATCATTTCTGTTCGTTCATTCTTTGGACCAACGACCAGGTCGCCACGGCCTAGATGCTTCAACTGCCCTGGCGCGGGCATCGAAGCGGCCACATACACCACCGCGGACAGAGCATCGATTCCCGATGCTTTGCGAATCTCTTCCGCGTTGTTCACACCATTTTGCAGGCTCACCACCACGGCATGAGGGGAAATATGTTTCACCAGTTCTTTGGAGGCCGCGGCGGTGTCAGTTGTCTTCACGCTAAACAACACCACTTCCGCTTCCTTCGCAGCGGCGATTTCGGTCGAGGCCTCGGGATGCACCGTCTCTTGAAATTGCACCGTGTCCAGCAGCAGCCCCGATTTCCTTACGGCTTCCACGAACGCCGCCCGGCCGATCATCGTCACCGGCGCGCCGGCGCGCGCCAGCATTCCGCCAAAATACCCGCCGACAGCCCCAGCCCCAACTACGGCAATTCTCGGCCATTTGATTTCGCTGCTCATCTTGAGATCACCTCAACCAGCTTTTCGATATCTTTCGCCGTATTGTAAAGATGCGTAGAAACGCGAATGTTTCCTTCCCGCAAGCTTGCGAACATCTTCTCCTTCTTCAAACATTCATACAATCCTTTTGTCTGTTCCGGAGTATGCGCCGCAAAACATCCATAAGGCCCCTGGCGCTCGGCTTCTGTCGGGCTGGTCCTGAAGCAACGATCGCGAGGAAGCGATTCGAACATCTGTGTCATGAGTTCTCTTGTTGTGCGCAGCAACCGTTTCTACTCCGACTTGCTGCAGTAATCGCAGCGAAGCGTCCCATCCCGCCAAATTGAAATAACTCGCTGTTTCCGAGGCATCCCAGCCCCGCGCGCCCGAGGCTGCTTTCGGATTCTCAAAAATAAGCTCGCGATAATCTCCAAGCCCTCGATCCCTTGCCAGTAAAACGGGCTTGGCCGGAAACTTGCCATCAGTTCGCTTTTCCCCCAAAAGAATCCTGAACCGTAAGGCCCCAGAAGCCACTTGTAGCCAGAGCATGTGATAAAGTCAGCGCCCAATTGATCGCACGTCCATCGGGAATCGCGCCGCAGCATTGGCTCACGTCCAGCGCGAGCAGAGTTCCTTGTGCGCGACATGCCGCACCAATTTCGCTTGTCTCCAGCATTGAGCCATCGTCGAATCTCACCATGCTGGCCGAAACCACTCGCGTTCGCGGCGTCAACGCAGCGATGAAGTCCTCCGCCGTGATCCAGCGCGCGCGGGGAGAAATGAGCTTGAGCTTGACGCCTTCCCGCGCTTCCATTGGCTTCCAGGTCGTGTATTGCACCGGGAATTCGCGATGTGCCGTCAGAATTTCATCTCCCGCACTCCAATTCAAGCCATAGGCCAACGCCATCAGGCCTGTACTCGCACCAGTCGTGAGGGCAATTTCCGCTGGTTGCGCGCCGATAAGATTTGCGATCGAAGTTCGAACGCGTTTAGGCAATTCCAGTTCTTGCTGATCAGTCATAGCGTGGGGGAACTTCTTCCATTCAGCGCGGCTTGCACCGCCTCTAGCGACACGCGCGGCATCGGCGCCTGTCCCGCCGCATTCAGATAAACTGCTTCCTTATTTGTATACCACGCCTGTGCCCAGTCCACGTTCGAGGTCATCGCTTTTGCCATGGAACGCCTCCCAGCTACCCACGCACTATCTTTTGGGTGCAGTACAGAGGCGTACAAGGTCCAAATTGGGGTGGACCTAGAAATGATTGCGGAGTTCGCGGAACGCCGGCAAGATCACCAATTTCCCGTTTCCAGCCATTACCGGCTCGTGTTCCAGATGCCAGGTATTCACATGCGGAATGTACACCGCGTTTAATCCTGCCTGCATCGCTGGGTTAATGTCGCTGCGTGGACTGTTGCCGATCATCCACCCCAACGTCTTCACGATCTTGTGCTTGTTCACCAGCAGGCCATACGTCTTGGCGTCCTTCTCCGAAACGATTTCGATGGCTTCGAAAAATCCCTGCAATCCGGAGCGCTCCACTTTCGCTGCCTGTTCCGCCGGCTCTCCCTTGGTAAAGAGAATCAACCGATGCCGGTCGTCAGATACGCGAGGGTCTCCGGCACGCCATCCAAGATTTTCGGCGGAGTTTTCTCCAGCTCCATCACGCGCGTGTGGACCTGCGCCAGAATCTCCCGTTTAGCCATCTGGTCCGCGAGCTTCAGATATGTTTCCTCCAGCGAGCGACCGAAGCTCCTTACTCCATACCCGTACTGGCGGATGTTCTTCCGTTCCGTTTCGTTCAGGATGTGACGGATATAGGCGCGGCTGTAACCGCACGGCTCGACGAGGCTGATGAAATCCTCAATCAGCTTTTCGAAGAAAACATTATTTTCCCAGAGCGTATCATCCGCATCGATCAGCAGAGTATTGCGTCTCATGGTCGTGAGTGAATGTCGTGCATTACTCCTCAGCCCGGCAGCCAACATATCGAACGAGCAGCCCGATTAGTGTAGCAGCCCCAGTGTGTCTTCGACGATGACCCGTGCAGCATTCGGACGAGCCATAGCTATCGCCGCGCGCTTCATGGCCGCCAACCTTTCGGGGCTTTCCAGAAAGCTAGCAATTTTCCAAGCCGCTGCGGGAAGATTATTGCAGCGAACCGCAGCGCCGGCTTCCAGCAAGTGATCCGCATTGCGCGATTCCTGCCCAGGGATGGGCTCGACGATCGCCATCGGCAATGCTCGTGCCAGCGCTTCCGATGTGGTCAGTCCCCCAGCTTTCCCCACAAGCAAATCTGCTGCCGCCATGTACTGATCCATTTCCTGCGTAAAACCGACGGTGACCAGGCGGTCTCCTCCACCTGCCAATTTCCCCGAACTTCGCGAAATCTGCTCCAGACGCTTCTTTAACTTTTCTGATTTTCCGGCCATAGCCACGATCTGCCAGGGACATCCCAGCGCCAGCAAATCCTTCACCAACTGTTCCACGGGACCAAGTCCGTAACCGCCCGCGGCAATCAGCAGCACCCGCGCTTTCGCGTCCAAGCCTAATCGGGCACGCGCATCGGCTTGAGCCACTTGTCTTTCGAACACAGGATCGACGGGAATACCTGTCACGCGGAATTTTTCGCGCGGTACCCCGATCCGCGCCAGATACTCGGCCGACTCCGGCAACGCCACATAATAACGGTCCACCGTCCGGCACAGCCACATGGCATGAACGTCATAATCCGTGACCACAATTGCATTGCGTGCCAGCAACTTTTTCTTTGCAATCAACCACGCCAGAATCTCTGCCGGCAAAAAATGCGTCGCGATGCACAGGTCCGGCTGCACTTTCTTGAGCATCCGGATCATTGGCTGGGTGTTCAGTCGATCCAGTGCCAGTCGCCGCCGCGGGTGCTGCCATGGTTGGTCAGTACGCTCATAGAGTAATCCCATTAGCTCGGGGGCGCGCCGCACCATGCTGATATACGCTTTATCGTAGAGTTGCTGAAATACCTTGCTTACGTGAGTGAGAGCATCGATGTGCTCCACCGTGCAATCGCCATGTGCGCGAAACGCTTTTTCCAGTGCCTGCGCCGCGCGAACGTGTCCTGCACCCGATGACGCAGACAGTACCAGCACGCGTGGTTTCCGGTTCAACGGTAGCGGTTCGCTCATGGTGTGGTCGTGCTCAAGCGCTCTTGCGTTGCCCGGCGGAGAGTTGTTCCAGGATGTTGCGCGCAATTTTCTGGATTTCCCCAAATCGCGTCAGATACTCCTGGAATTCGGAATTGAGCATTTGTGCTTCTTGCGGGCCAAGCTGGTTCCGCAGAATCATATCGCGCAGCTTCACCGGATGCGGCAGCAAGGCATCCTCCTGCAATTCCTCCAGCGCCTGAATTGGGTTGTAGTGGTACATAATTGTCCCCCTCGAGTCTCGCCGGCATCGCCTGGCAAAACTCTCCCTCTCCATTGTACGCAAAAAGGAAGAGCAGTCGCACTGAGGCAGGTATTCCGCGAGAGTGAATTACGCCGCGGAAGCGCGGATCGGCACGAACTCGTACTTTTCGATTTTGGCGGCAATTCCGGTTTTGCCGTTGTCGTCGGTTTCGACGCGCACCACGCGGCCGTGACAGCGTATGTTCACGTCCCCCGCGGTGATCATTTGCTGTGGCAGCGTCAGAATGAAATCAATCTCGCTGCCATCCTCGAATCGCGCATCGGATAGAAAATATAAGCCGCGATAGCTTACGTCTCTGGTGTGAGCCTTCAATTCCGGGCCGCTGGCATCGCGCGCCAACACGCGCACCGGAAGGGTCATCACAAACCGCCTTGCTTCGCGGCGGTCAGACAAATCGCCCATCAGGCCCCCTTATGGTTCTACGACCACGGCGAACGTATCATCGGCGGCGACGACTGCAATCCGAAATTCCCACTTTTTAGCTCTAGTACGCCCCCTCCGGCTCTAGCAGGGACCAGAACCACCATGTTCCCCATTCACGGAATGGCTCTATGCCTTGGTTGTGAATACAGCTCTGGTGAAGGCAAATCGCATGTTCCGTATTTTCGGTTACACTTGCTTTTGCTCTCACCCGCCATGACCAACTCTCACGATTCACAGGCACTCTTTTTAGAGGGACCTGTCGGTCGCCTGGAGGCCATTCTCTGGACTCCCTTCCATCCACGCGTTCCTCTTTGGCCGCGGTCATTTGCCATCCTCATCCCTTATTTGGCGGCACGCTGCACAACAAAGTGGTCTACCAGGCGGCCAAATCGCTTGATGCATTAGGCGTCCCAGTATTGCGCTTCAATTTTCGAGGTGCGGGACTCAGTGAGGGCAGTCACGATAAAGGTCGCGGAGAGCAAGGCGATGTTCAGGCTGCCATTGGTTTTCTGGCCAGGGAATTCCCGCGAACGCCTTTGCTGCTGGCGGGCTTTAGTTTTGGCAGCTGGGTAGGACTTCGTTTGGGTTGTTCCGATTCCCGAGTCACCGAGTTGATCGGCCTCGGTGTCCCCGTTAACAGCTCGGACTTCACCTACCTGCCAGCTTGCGAGAAACCAAAACTTTTCGTACACGGCGCCAATGACGAACATGGCGCGCGGGATAGAGTCGAAGAACTTGTTGCGATGCTTCCTGGCGAGAACAAACTCGTCATCATCGACGGCGCCGATCATTTTTTCACCGGGCATCTTCCCTTGCTTGATCGCGCTATCACAGAATGGCTCGTACAGCGTCATCCGCAACTGGCGTTCCCCTAAGCGTTTTCTCCTCTCTGGAACAATTTACTGAACTGCTCCAGCCCCGCTGGTGCTGCCGCCACCACGTTACTGTTCTCCTCCACATGTGTGGTGCGAGACATCCCTACTAGCGCCGTTGTTATCCCGGGTGCCGAGCGGGCGAACTGCAGCGCCCGCTCCACATCATTTCCCAGCCCGAGGGCCTCCGCGACGAATCCTGGCAGGTTCTGTGCCACCTGTCCCTGCAATAACGAGGCGCTCGCAATCAACGTAATACCCAGTTCGCTTGCGGCTTCCATCACTGTCTTTTCGCCGCTGTCCAGTTTCTGATTTCCCAGCGTCAGCGCCTCCGTCATGGCCAGGTTGAATGGAAGCTGTACGAAACGGAACCGGTGCTTGTCTCCTGCAACTTCCCGCGCAATTTTCGCTAGCTCTCCCAGTTGGAGTACATCTTTCGCGGTCTTCTCCTGGCGAAAGCCATTCCACGTTGCCATTCCGTAATACTGGATACGTCCCTTGGCCGCCGCTGATTCCAGGAAGGAAAAGGCGTCGCGCACGCGCTTCACAAACTCCTCTTTCGGGACTTCGCTCAGTTGTGTCTCTGGATTATGGAGGTAATAGACATCGATACAATCCACGTCCAGATTCTTCAAGCTGCGGATCAATTGGTTTTCCAGGAATCGTGTGGCTATGCAGTGGCTGCCGCCGGCAATTTCTTTGGCCGTAAACACGCCTCGTTGGATGTACTCTTCGAAGAAATACCGGTTGGGATCCGCGGGCATACTGCCGTCTGGAGTCAGATAACCGCCCTTGGTGCAAACCACAATTTCTTGACGGCCGAACCCTTTGTTTGCGAGCACCTTCAGTGCCGCGCCGACATTTCGCTCGCTCCGTTGAAACCGGTAATTGATGGCTGTATCGATTACGTTAATACCAGCCTGCACCGCTGCCACGATTGCTGCCGTATATCCCGCGTCCCTATCATCATTGGGCTGGCCTAGATAGGTCCCAATTCCGAGCGACGAGACCACCAACTCCTGTGCCTCTCGGAAATGCCCGTCGCCGGCCACCCCGCGAAACTTCTCGGCGTACTGCGAGGTTCCTTCTTTCGTCGCACCACGGCTCATTTCAGTTCCTCACTTTTCTTTTGTCCCTCGGCAGTGCCTGTTTCCTGCGGTTCTTCCTTCTTAGGAGCCAGCAACCGCGAGCATGCCCGCAAAATCCGCCGGTACGGCCAATCTTTTTCACGGAAGAATATCTCGCCTTCGCGCGGCTGGCTGTAGAACCATCGTGCCACCAGCCATAAGTGGTCCGTCAATTCAGTTGTGCTTTGTCGCGTGTTCTGTACTCTCGGTAATGAAGCGCTCATCACTCCTTCGAGATATTCGCGGACCGTCTCTTCCGCCGATCGCGGCTCGCTGGTGTCTCCAAATCGCAGCGTGAACGGTTCCGCCAGCCTGCCTCCTCGCACCGCGTACAATCCAATCGCTTGGTCCTCTGTCGTTCTCTGTAGAATCACGGCATCCAGTTCTTGAATCCTTCTCACAAGTTCCGGGCGTCCACGGAGTACATCATCCAGCTTCTCCAGCTTTTTGTGAATTGCGGCCGCCCGCTCGAAATCCAGTTCTTCGCTGGCCTTCTCACGTTCCTGCTCGAATGCGTTGCGCAGCGAGATACTGTTTGTTTCCAGAAAAGCGACCAGCCGTTGAACTTCCACGTCATATTCTTCTTTGGCGCAACCAGCAAAACAGGGTGCCAGGCACATTTTCATTTCCGAATACAAACAGCCGGGGAACGTCGGGTCGCGCCGGATTTTGATCTGGCACCGCCGCACCTTGAAAAAATCCAAAAACTTCTCTGAAAATGCCTCCGCCGACCGCCGCGACGCAAACGGCCCATAATACGTTCCACCCGCTGGAACACCATGATCATCCACCGCGATGCGTCGCGTCACATAGCAACGGGGATAGGCATTCCGCAGATTGACCTTCAGCACGGCCGGCGGCCGCAGCCTCATCATGTGTTGATAGCGGTTGGGAAATTGTTGCTTCGCATTTTGGTAGTAGGTCAGTGATTGTTCGAACTTCGAACCCGTCTCGCGGTAGCGTACTGCCCGGGCGAATTCCTGCAGGTTCAATCGCTTGCTCGTGGGATCCGGCGGACCCAGCAATCGTTGTAGCCGCCTTCGCAGGTCCGCAGTGCGAATCAGATAAGGCTCCGCATTCTTTTCTCGGGGTTCGATCAGGCAAACGCCGGGCTTTGCCGGCAGAAGAGGGAAGAACTCGGCCTCGTGTTCGGTATTGAATTCCAGCCCGGAATTAAGTTCCAGCACACCGTCAGGATACTAGAGGTCATCGAAAAAATCCGGGAAGCTGAAGGAACGTGCCCCTGGACGGCCTCATCCCTTCAGAACCCACGAAGCGATCACCAACCGTTGAATTTCGCTTGTACCCTCGTAAATCTCTGTGATCCGGGCATCGCGGTAGGCCCGCTCGACGGGATATTCCTTGCTGTAACCATACCCGCCATGAATTTGAATCGCTTTATGTGCAACCTTCGTAGCCATTTCACTGGCAAAGAGTTTTGCTGTCGCTGCTTCCAGGCTGAATCGCGCTCCGCTGTCCTGTCTCCACGCCGCCTTTCGCACCAGCAATCGGGCCGCATCGATTTCCGTCGCCATATCTGCCAGCATGAATTGAATCGCCTGGAACTGGGCGATCGGATGGCCGAACGCCATCCGCTCCCGTGACCATTTCAACGCCGCCTCAAATGCTCCCTGAGCGATCCCCGTAGCCTGCGCCGCAATCCCGATTCGCCCGCCATCCAGCGTCGAGAGCGCCACCTTATATCCTTCGCCTTCGTTCCCGATGCGATTACTTTCGGGCACTTCACAATCCGTGAAGACCAACTCGCTGCATGCCGTCGCATTGATTCCAAGTTTCTTTTCTTCTTTCCCGACTTTGAAGCCCGGCATACCGTTTTCCACCACCAGCGCCGTGATCCCTTTTTCGCCTTTCGGAGGATCTGTATTCACGTACACAATCGCCGCGTCGGCCACGCCACCATTCGTAATCCAAGCCTTCGTCCCATTGATGACGTATTTGTCTCCCTTTTTCACCGCCTTGGTTTGCAGTGCCGCAGCGTTGGAACCTGCCTGGGGCTCGGTCAGCGCATAGCAACCAATCTTTTCCCCACGCGCAAAAGGCAGCAGGAACTTTTTCTTTTGTTCAGCCGTGCCGTAACGATGAATCGGATCGCAGAACAGGGAATTCTGCACGCTCAAGATCACGCCCGTAGAAGCGCAGCACCGGGAAATCTCCTCAATCACAATCGCATAAGCAATATGGTCGAATCCCGCGCCACCCTCTTCTTCGGGAAACGCCACGCCCGTTAAGCCCAAGTCCGCCGCTTTCTTGAACAGGGCGCGCGGGAAGTGGCCCGTTTCATCCAGTTCCTTGGCCAGCGGGCGTACCTCAGATTCCGCGAAATCCCGCACGCTCTTCTGCAGCAGCTTCTGTTCTTCTGAAAGTTCCAGGTTCACGAAGGCCTCACTACAACGATAATTCCTACAGTAATTCTGGAGTCACAATTCTACTCGGCACATGCGAACTTGTGTAGCAGCCGCTCGCCGCGACAAACCAACTTCTCATCCGCATTAGGCATGCAACGCTTTCTTTAGCCGTTCGTACGTCGTGCGCAAATCCTCTGGGTGCACGCGCGTTTCACCTGTTACCGTCATAAAATTCGAATCGCCAATCCATCGGGGCAGCATGTGCAAGTGGAGATGTCCCGTAACGCCTGCACCCGCGGCTCTTCCCAGATTCATCCCCAGGTTCATTCCATCGGGCTTGTAGTTGTCGCGGTAAACCGTTTCCACACGCTGCGCCAGTTCCATCATTTCCCGTAGTCCTTCACCGTCGCACAAATTCAATTCCGCGACGTGTGCGTATGGCACGATCATCACGTGCCCCGACGTGTAGGGGAACCGGTTCAGGATGACGAAATCCTTCCTTCCCCGGTAGACAATCAGGGTTTCCTCGTCGGCGTTACGTTCTATGGCACTGCAAAATATGCACTCCGGCTGTTTGCCGGCGGTCACTGAGGCCATGTACTGATAACGCCACGGCGTCCACAGATAGTCCATGTATTGTCCTCTCTGGTCCTCAGCATATCGCAGATGGCAGCGAAGGAGCGTAGGGCATGCGAGAAGGCATGATCGCTGGTATCTAAAAACACAAACGCCCCGAACCAACCGGGGCGCTTCTTTGCAGATCAAGTTTCTTAGCCTATGGCGCTGCTTCTCCGATTGCCGAGGCCGAAGTATTCACGAAATCCTTCAATTCCTTGCTCGGTTTGAAAAATGGAATCTTCTTCGCTGGCACTTCCACTTTCTCGCCCGTCTTGGGGTTTCTTCCAATACGGCCACGACGCTGCCGTGTCCGGAAGCTTCCGAACCCGCGGATTTCGATCTTATCGCCCTTTTGCAGTGCATCGATGATGCTTTCAAAGATCGTTTCGACAATGGTCTCCGACTCTTTACGGGGAAGCTCTGCCACTTTCAGCACTTCCTCGATCAGGTCGGCCTTCGTCAATGTCGGTTGCTTTGTCATCGTCCCCTACCTGTTCAGTCGTATCCCGTCGGGCCCGCACAACTCTTTGGAGCGAGACGAGTTAGAGGAGAATCGCCTCCAAAGCTGTCCCCTCTTCCTATCATTAAAGTGACCCGCAGGTAAATGAATTTTCTGGAGAGACGCCCTGCGCGAAGCGAATCACCGTCTTTGGTTACCGAGACGCCAACTTCTGCTTCATCGCATCCCCGATTGTTGCCGTTGCCGAGGACTTCGACGACTTGTACTGCTCAATTTCCTTGCGCTCGATCTGCCGCACCGCTGCGCGGTAACTCAAGCCAATCCGCCGCGTGTCCGAGCTGATCTTAATGATCTTGAAGTCGTATTCCTTGCCCGGTTCCAGCGGCCCAGCGCTCTTCAGTGGCCCGGTCGTGGGACGGAAGCTCGACGCACTATCATCGCGGCGCTTGCGTTCTTCGATTTCGGTGTTGTGGCAAAGGCCTTCGATGTTGTCGCCCAGCTCCACGAACGCGCCAAACGTGGCGATTCGCGAAACCTTGCCCCGCACGATCTCTCCGACGCGGTGTTGCTTGAACCAGTCGCCCCAGATGTCGTTCACTTGCTTCATGCCCAATGACACGCGGCGGTTTTCCGGATCGATCCGCAACACCTTCGCGGTAATCGGCTCGCCCTTCTTGAACACCTCGTGCGGATTTTTCACCCGTCCGGTCCAGCTCACATCACCAACGTGCACCAGCCCGTCGAAGCCTTCTTCGATCTCGACGAACGCGCCGAATTCCGCGATGTTGCGCACTTTCCCGGTCACGACCGTGCCCACGGGATATTTTTCCGCAACCTGCATCCAGGGATCGGGTTGTGCCTGTTTCATCCCAAGAGAAACGCGTCGGTCGCTCGGCTTGATGTCCAGCACCACAACATCGACTTCGTCGCCCGCCTTCACGACCTTCGACGGGTGCGGGGCCTTCTTCGCCCAGCTCATTTCCGTTACGTGCACCAACCCTTCGATGCCCTGTTCCAATTCCACGAACGCGCCGTAGTCCACTACGCCCACAACTTTGCCCTTGTACTTGCCGCCCGCCGGATACCGCTCCGCTGCGTCAACCCACGGGTCCTTGGTCATTTGCTTCAGGCCCAGTGACACGCGCTGCTTGGCCTTATCGAACTTCAGAATGATCAGGTCCAGTTCCTGCTCGGGTTTCACCACGTCGTTGGGATGGCGCACGCGGCCCCAGCTCAGGTCCGTCAAGTGCAGCAATCCATCGATGCCGCCCAGATCCACGAAGGCGCCATAGTCCGTAACATTCTTCACCGTGCCGTGCACCACTTGTCCTTCGCTCAACTTCTCCATCAACTCCGCGCGCTTCGCGTGCAGCTCTTCCTCAAGCAACGCGCGCCGGCTCACGACTACGTTCCCGCGCCGGCGGTTCAGCTTCGTGATGCGCACCTGCACGTCCTGCCCGATCAATCCATCCAGGTTTTGCGTTGGCCGCAAATCGTACTGCGAGCCCGGCAAAAACGCGCGCACGCCCACATCCACCACCAGGCCGCCCTTGATCCGGTCGACTACCTTGGCAGTTATGGTCTCTTTGTTCTTGTACTGCGCATCGATACGTTCCCACGTGCGGCGGCGCAGCACCTTCTGATACGACAGGATCGTGAAACCATCCTTGTGCTCGCCGGTGCGCTGCACTTCGATCACTGCGTTGGGTTCAGGCCGGGGAATGTCCGTTTCCGTGAATTCCACCGCGGGAATCAGGCCCTCGGTCTTCCCACCGACATCCACCACCACGCCCTGCTCGGTGTACGCGACTACCTTCACTTCAATAATTTCGTTTTGCGATGCGGTTTCTTGCGGCTCGCTGTACTGCTCGATCAGCTTGCTCATTTCCTCTGCGCCTGCGGCTTCTTCCGCGGCGGCCGCCGCTTCGGCGTCCACTGCGGCCGTTTTGGCATGAGCCTCCGCCGTCTCGTGCGCTTCCTCCACCTTTGCCGGTGGGACGGGGGAGGGCACTTCGTGACCGCTTTGTACTTCCTGGGGAGTTTCCGCGCTCAGCGTTGCTTCTGGCTTTGGTGTGGCTTCGTTTTCCTGGGCTTGTGCTGCGGCTGCGGATGACGTGGGGTTCTCGTGGTCAAAAGACATGATAAATCGCCTCCGGGATGTATATCCCTGTTTTAAGTTGAGTCAATCCTTGCCGAATCCCTACCGGGGTAATGCAAGGAGGGTTGCAACGGAGCAGTGCAGGACACGGACTGCTTCGAAGTAACTCGTTCACTTTCACTTGGATGCTGCGCGAACTGCGGGGGTCGCCGCACCCTTTGGCCACTCAAAGCATACCCGCCGCGCAAACCCCCTGTCAATCCGCGTGAATTGGCGTTCCCTCGTCCTTCGGCCCTATCGGCTATACTCCAAGTCGATCGACTCAATGCAACTACGGCCCAAATCCGTCATTGTGGTTTCGATCTTTCTTTTTGCGGCCGCAGCGATTTCAATTCTCGTTGGAACCGCTCTGCTTTTGCGCGGAGCATTCCTCGGTCGGCTGTCGCAACTCAATGAGCCTGGTATGGCTCTGTTCCTGCGGCTCGGCGGATGGGCCGTCATTCTTATGTTCGCGCTAGGCGCAGGGACGTTAGCGGCTGCTGTTGGTCTGCTCCAGTGTAGAAAATGGGCCTGGTGGTTCGCTGTCGTCTTATTTGTGGTGAATGCTTGTGGAGATTTGGCTAGCTTCTTCGTCACCAGAGACGCAGTCCGCAGCATTTCTGGATTTTTGATCAGCGCGACATTCTTTTTTGTGCTCTGCCGCCGAGATGTCAGGCTCTTTTTCGGGAAAGCTCAGTGAGTTCGGCTTGCGTGTTGGGGAAGGTCCGTGCACATCCTTGGTTAGTGTCGTTCGCGCGCAAACTCTTCGCTATGCCCTCGCCCGTCCAGCCTGTGTTCGTTCTCGGCGAAAATCTGGCGCATAGACTTCCACGCTGCGGCACATTTCATACAGCCTCGAGCGCATCCGGCTTCCGATCCTTTGTTCCAGCGTATCTTCGCGAATAGCCGCGACAAGTTTGCCGCTGGGCAAACGCGTCGCTTCCCCCTCGCTCTGTGGAGTATCCAGATAATTTGTGGTGATGATCGTGGTCCGCTTCTCGTTGTAGCGCGCATTCAACACAATTCCTACGATGTCTCTCACCCAGTCCGATGGCTTGCTCGCTCCCAAGTCATCCAGCACCAGAACTTCTGTCGTTCGCACCGGCTCCAGCACGCCCATCTCTGTCGATTCGCTGGCTGGGTTGTAGCTCGCCTGGATTTCTTTCAACAATTCGCGGTAATCGCAGAACAAGCCGGCGTGTCCCCGTCGTACCAACTCCTTAAGCGCCGCCACCGCCAAATGTGTTTTGCCAACCCCCGAAGGTCCAATCAATAAAAGCCCCTTTTCGGTAGCAGGGTAATTACTTAAGAATCCTTGTACTGTCAACTTGACGTTCTTCAATGACTGCTCATGTTGTGCGGTCCACGTCTTTCCGTCCGCGAGATCCACCACGTAACTCTCAAAGTCGCAGTGTTCATATCGCTTCGGTATCCGCGCGCGTTCCATGACCATGCCCGCGCGCGCTTCCAACCCGCACTCGCACGCCACCGCCATGCTGCCCGGCGTTCCATCCTTCCGCGCCACCAGCTTCCATCCTGTCCCTCTGCACAATGCGCAATCTTCTCTCGCCATTTTTTTGTGCGCTGGCGTCAACCCCAGCCTTTTTTCTCCGTTAGACCACCGCCGCCATCATACGTCCCTGCGAGGGGCGCGACAATCCTTCCCGCCTGCGGAAATCTGTGCACAAAAATAAAAACGCCCCGATTACTCGGAGCGTCTCATCGATTCCCACGGTACTGAAAACTGGCAACGGATAACTAAAAACCTCTTTTCACTGCCCTGACAATCGCGGTCTTCGGAATTTTCTCCTCGGTTCGCGCCATCCGTGATAATTCCTGTTGTACGACATGAGCGAATTCGCCCATCTGCCGTTCCATCTCGATCATCTTCTCCCGCATGTTCAAGATGATCTCGATCCCTGCCAGATTCACGCCCATGTCCCGAGCCAGCGTCAGGATTACGTCCAATCGCTCCAGGTCCGAATCCGTATACAGCCGCGTATTTCCTTGGGATCTTGACGGCTTCAACAAACCCACGCGTTCGTACAGCCTTAGCGTCTGGGGATGCAGTTTGTAGATCTCGGCTACCGCGCTGATCATGTACCCAGCCTTGGCTCGTTTCCTGGTTTTCGGCGGCATGACGATCACACCCCGGCCTTCCCGAACAAGTCTTTTCGCGGATCCACCGGCGCGACCTCTTCCAGCTCTTTCATCAACGTGCGCACCCGCTCATCCGTGGGTTCCGGCACAATTACCTGTATCTCCACGTATTGATCGCCGCGCGCACCGCTCTTTCCGTGCGGCACTCCTTTTTCCTTCAGCCGCAAGGTGCGCCCGCTATTCGTACCCGGGGGAATGCGCACCAGCGCCCTGCCATCGATCGTCGGCACCTCAATTTTCGCGCCCAGCGACGCCTCCGGCACTGTTACCGGCACTTTTGTATAGAGGTCATTTCCGCGCCGTTCGAAAAATTCGTGAGGTACGACGACCACGCGCAAATACAAATCACCAGACGGCGCACCCATGGTGCCTGAATTTCCTTTCCCAGGCACGCGTACACGCCCACCATTCGCCACTCCCGCCGGGATACGCACATCGATGGTTTCCGTTCGCCGAACACGTCCTTCGCCGCCGCAAGTTTGACAGGCAGTGCGAAGCTTGCCGGTGCCGCCACACCTGCTGCACGGAACATTGAAGCGCATTTTGCCAGCGGTCTGTTGGATCGATCCAGTACCGCTGCACGTCGGGCAAGTCTGGGGAGTGCCTACCGCACCGGTCCCATGGCACGTTTCACAGCTATCCATGCGCGTGATCTGCAACTTCTTCACCGCGCCACGCACTGCATCCCAGAAATCGATCTCGATCTGATACTCCAGGTCACCGCCGGCTTGGTGCTCTGGTTCCATCGTGGCCGCGCCGCGATGCCCGCCAAAAAACTGGCTGAATAGATCGCGGAAGCTGCCACTTCCACTGCCACCGCTTGGCTGCCCGCCAAAATCAAATCCGCCAAAATCAAAATTGACGTCGCCCCCGCCTGCATCCGTACCGCCGCCATATCCACTCGGCGGCGCATTCTCGCTGTAGAACCCATACTGGTCGTACATCTGCCGCTTCTTTGAATCCGACAGCACGTCGTACGCTTCCTGCAATTGCTTGAATTTTTCCTCGGCCGATTTATCGCCGGGATTCAGATCGGGATGATACTTTCGCGCGAGCTTCCGAAACGCCGTGCGAATATCCTTCGCCGTAGCTTTCCGCGGCACTCCCAGCAGTTCGTAATAGTCTTGTTTTGTTCCCGTCGCCATTGGTGAGTCGATTCGACCGTTCTCAGAAAACTACAGCTCCACCACCCTCATGCAGCGGCCGGCTCTCTTCTCTCTCAAGGGCCCAGCCAGCCTGGGCCCTCCACGCACGCGCTACCACATTTCTGTTCGCATATCCGAAACCTTCCCTGCATCTCGGTTGCGATTAACCTATCACTTAGAACTGAAGACTGATCACTCCTTCAGTTCGGCTTCTTGTTATCGTCCACGTCCACGTACTCGGCGTCGATTACGTCGCCCGGCTTTCCACCGCCCTGCGCGCTTCCGCCGCTTGTGGAAGAGCCAGGACCTGAGCCGGCACCGGCAGCCGCTCCAGCCTGTTCGCTACTGGCCGCTTGCGTCCTTTTATAGAGCTCTTCCGCCATCTTGTGCAGCGTTTTCTCCACGCCTTCAGTCGCAGACCGCAACCGCGCCACTCCGCCGTCATTCATAGCTTTCTTCGCTTCTTCAAGCGCTTCCTCTGCTTGCTTTACATCGGCTTCGGCAAGCTTGTCACGGTTTTCGCGGATCGTCTTCTCCGCCTGATACACAATACCGTCCAGACGGTTTCGTGCTTCCACCTCTTCCATCCGCCGGCGATCTTCCTCGGCGTGCGATTCCGCTTCCGTGCGCATTTTCTCGGCCTCTTCCTTAGTCAAGCCAGTCGAAGCCGTGATGGTGATTTTCTGCTCCTTGTTGGTGGCCTTGTCCTTTGCGCTCACGTTCAGAATGCCGTTGGCGTCGATGTCAAAGGTCACCTCGATTTGAGGCACTCCGCGTGGAGCTGGCGGAATTCCGTCCAGCTTGAACGTTCCGAGCGACCGGTTGTCCTTAGCGAACTTCCGTTCCCCCTGCATGACGTGGATTTCCACGCCAGGCTGGTTGTCCGAAGCCGTCGAATAGGTTTCCACCTTGCGCGTTGGAATCGTGGTGTTGCGCGGAATCTGTACGGTCATCACACCGCCAAGCGTCTCCACGCCCAGCGAAAGTGGCGTCACGTCCAACAACAGGATGTCCTTTACTTCACCACCCAACACCGCTCCCTGAATCGCCGCACCTACCGCCACGACTTCATCGGGGTTCACACCCTTGTGCAGTTCCTTGCCGCCGAAGAAATTGCTTACCAGCGCCTGGACCTTCGGGATTCTGGTCGAACCGCCCACGAGCACGAGTTCCTGGATATCATTCGGCGACATCTTGGCGTCTTCCAATGCCTGCTTCACCGGCTTCATCGACCGTTCCAGCAGGTCCCTCATCAAGTCTTCCAACCTGGTCCGGGTCAGCTTCTGCTGCATGTGGATTGGCCCACTCGCGCCCGCCGTGATGAACGGCAAATTGATCTCCGTCTCCATCATCTGCGAAAGCTCGATCTTGGCTTTTTCCGCCGCTTCCTTCAGCCGTTGCAGCGCCATCTTGTCCTTGCCCAAATCGATGTTGTGTTCTTTTCTGAACTCGTCAATCAGCCAGTCCACGATCTTCTGGTCGATGTCGTCGCCACCCAGGTGCGTGTCCCCATTCGTCGATTTCACTTCCACGACACCGCTGCCCACTTCCAGTACGGAAATATCGAATGTGCCGCCGCCCAGGTCGTACACCGCAATCGTTTCGTCGGTCTTCTTTTCCAAACCGTACGCCAGCGCGGCCGCCGTCGGTTCGTTGATGATACGCAGCACTTCCAGGCCGGCAATTTCGCCCGCCTGCTTCGTCGCTTGCCGCTGGGCGTCGTTGAAATACGCGGGGACAGTGATGACCGCCTTCGTCACCTTCTCGCCAAGGAAATCTTCCGCTGCGGTCTTTAACTTCGTCAGAATCATCGCCGAAATTTCTGGCGGGCTGTACACCTTGCCGGAAATTTCCACCCGTGCATCGTCGTGGTTCCCCTTCATTACCTTGTACGGCACACGCTTCATTTCTTCCGCGACTTCGTCGTACCGCCGTCCCATAAACCGCTTGATCGAATACACGGTGTTCTCGGGATTGGTCACCGCTTGACGTTTCGCCACTTGCCCAACCAGGCGTTCCCCGGTCTTGGTGATCGCTACCACGGAAGGTGTTGTTCGCCCTCCTTCCTGGTTTGGGATCACCACCGGCTCTCCACCCTGCATCACTGCCACCACCGAGTTTGTCGTTCCCAGGTCAATTCCAATAATCTTGCTCATAGCTTCCTTCCTTCTCATTCAGAATCTCTTTGCTAAACAAAGCCGCTTGGGCACGTAGCCTCTCACTTCTAGCGGGCTCGCCCCTTTGCGAACACTTCTGAGACTTGCGCTGGATGGTTTCCCAGCGCCTCCGCCTCTGGAAATCCTGCCTACTATACAAGTTGAGTGGTTCATTGTCAAGTTGTCTGATAGGGACTGTAATGCTATTACAATCTGTGAGTTACGGACCGTATTTGCTGCTTCTCTCCGTGATCATCGCCGACATTTTTGTTCCCTACGCACCGTTGGGCCCCTCATTTCCCATGACTTCTCGGTCAGGTACGGCTCAGCTCTTTGTGCAACCCCACTCTCGCCGGTCGCAACCAACTCCGTATGTTGACCGCCCAGCCCTCTAAAGTCTTCTGTTGGCGGCCACTGCTCCATGGCTGGTTCTCACAGCCCCTCTTTACCTGTGATACTCTGGCCAAGAATTCATCTCCATCTTTACTATGATTCGGAGGAATCTGTGAATCGCCGGCTTCTCCTTGCGTCCGCCCTGACTTTTGTCTTCCCCATCGTCGGCAGCCTGCTTTTGGTCGCTGCTCCCGCCGGCCGGAGCTCGCAGACGCCAAAGAAAACGGCGGTCTCCGCAAAGACTTCTTCCACAACCCAATCCGCCGAACTTCCCCCAAGCCTCATCTCCGTAAACGGAGTCGGCGACATCGATCCAAACAAGGCCTTCGGCTCGAAGAGCGCTCCCGTCACAATGGAAATCTTCAGTGACTTCCAGTGCCCGGCGTGTAAGCAGCTTTTCAGCAGTACCACGCAGCGCGTCATGAATGACTACGTGAACACCGGCAAAATCTATATGGTTCATCGAGATTTTCCTCTCCCCATGCACGCCTATTCGCGCATAGCCGCCAGCTATTCACGGGCAGCCGCGCACATAGGCAAAGATGAAGCCGTGGAAGTCGCCCTGTTCCAGAACCAGGAAAAGTGGGAAGCCAATGGAAAAGTCGCGGAAACTGTAGCTTCTGTTCTTACGCCGGCGGAAATGAAAAAGGTTCAGGCGCTTGTTGATGGAAAGACGCTTGAGCCTCTGATTGAAAAAGACAAACAACTCGGGCAGGTTTACGCCATCAACCAGACGCCCACTACTTGGTTGCACACGAAGAATGGACAGTCGTTTCCGGTAGTTGGGTTCGTGAACTACGATGTTCTGAAGACTTTTCTGGATCAACTGGTCGCGCAGAAGTAAAGGACCTTCGATTCAGGGGTGAGCAGTACCGTAACGTTGTCATTCCGAGTGAAGCGAGGAATCTGCCTTTTCCGTTACTGGCGAGAATTCAGTCATGATGCAATCCGCACCCTTCAATTTCCGCCGTATCATTATCTGGATCGGACGCCTGGTTCTCGCCGCCGTGTTCATCTACGCCGGTTACGCCAAGCTCTTTCGCCCAGACATGAGTCCTCGCCCGTCGATTCCGATCGCACGGTCACTGTTTGCTCTCCAGATTGATTCCTACCAGATGTTACCAGCATGGGCCGTGCTGCTTGTCGCTAAGTGGCTCCCCATCGTCGAGATTGCAATCGGCTTACTCCTGTTGATCGGTTTCGGGCTTCGCTTATGGGCCGTGCTCGTAACGCTAATCATCGGCGGGTTCTTCGCGGTTGTCCTGCGTGCGTATTTTCTTCATCTCGATATCAATTGCGGCTGTTTCGCCAAGCCGGAACCACTTACCGGTTGGACTGTGCTCCGCGATGGTGTACTTTTCCTTCTTGCTGTCCTGATGACTGTGTTTGCCTTTCAGGAAACGCGCGGGTCACATCCGTGGTCCGAGTCTGCGCCCGAACATTCTTGATGGTTACCACTTTGGATTCTGGCCGGCTGGTCGCTGATTTCTGATATCCTTTTTTCGGTCATCTCACAGACATGCGCTCCCTTAGCGAATACCTCGAACTCGCCGCTGTTGCTCACGGCCACGTCTGCGCCGGGCAAGTCCTTGGCGTTCGGCTTGCCATGCTTGGACTTCGTGAACTCGGAATAAGCGATCCCATTGCCGAGCGCAAACGCATTGTTACCTACGTAGAGATCGATCGCTGCGTTACCGATGCCGTTGCTCTTGTGGCCGATTGCCGTCTCGGCAAGCGCGCGCTCAAGTTCCGGGATTGGGGCAAAGTCGCCGCCACTTTCTGCGACCTCCCTACCGGCCGCGCTGTCCGCATCGCGGCCAGAGAGTCCTCCAAGCAGGCTGCCAAAGAGATGTTTCCCGATCTACCCAAAGAAGAAGGCCAGCAGAAAGCCTACGCGCAACTTCCTGACGACGTCCTTTTCTCCAAGGAATGGGTGAAAGTCGAAATCCTTCCGGAAGACCTGCCGGGTTTCAAAGGCCCGCGTATTGTGTGCGCCCAGTGCGCCGAGGGCATCAACTTCAAGCGGGAAGTCTTCAAAGATGGCCGCACCCTCTGCCGCGCCTGTGCCGGCGAACGCTATTATTCCCCATCCTGAATCTGCTTCATGGAAACATTGCATCCGCCCGTTGCTCTGGCTTTTGAAATTTTGCGCTAGAATTTCTCTTTCATGCTGAGCCTTCCCCCGATCACGCTGCGCCTTCGCGGCTGGAAACTGATTGACCGCGTCGCGCTTGCTTTTCTCCTTCTCTGCGCCATCGCGCTCGGCGCTGCCACCGGCTTGCTCTTCGTCTATGAAAGTGATCTACCGGAAATTCGCGCGCTGGAAACTTATCGCCCCAACGTCGTCACGGAAATCTATGCCGATGATGGCCAACTCGTCGGCAGTTTCGCCCTGCAGCGTCGCATCCTCATGACCTGGGAGCAAACTCCCAAGGTTCTTTACAACGCCGTTTGCGCCATCGAAGACCAGCATTTCGAAGATCATTGGGGGGTCGATTTCCCGCGCGTCGCCGGTGCCGCGTATCGCAACATCCTTAAGCATCGACGCGCCGAAGGCGCCAGCACCATCACCATGCAATTGGCGGGCAATCTCTTTCTCGACCGCAGCGAACGCAGCTTTCGCCGCAAAGCTCAGGAAATCCTGCTCTCACTTCAGATCGAGCGTCGTTACACCAAGCCGCAAATCTTCACTATGTACGCGAATCAGGTTTATCTCGCCCACGGAAACTATGGATTCGCTGCCGCCTCGCAGTTCTACTTCGGCAAGCCCATCACCGACATCAATCTCCAGCAAGCTGCGCTCCTCGCCGGAATGATTCGCGGGCCCATCTATTCCCCCTTGGGAGATCCCGCTCGCGCCCTGGCGCGCCGCAATCTGGTGCTTCACCAGATGATGGAGGAAGGAAAGATCACTCCCGCGGAAGAATCGGCGGCGAAGAAATCTCCGCTCGGGCTGCATGTGCAATACCCGCGCAACGACCTGGCTCCTTACTTCTTTGAGGACATCCGCAAATATCTGGAAGCCACATACGGCACGGAAGCTGTCCACGAGCGTGGATTGCGCGTTTACACCACGCTCAACATTCAGATGCAAAAAGCCGCCAACCAGGCGATTCGCGATGGCTTGCACACCTACGACCGCCGTCACGGCTGGCGCGACAAGCTTGCCAACATCCTCAAAGACAACCTCGGCAAGCTCGATACCTACGAAGACGACGACTGGCGCCATCCCATTGAAAAGGGAAGTTACGTCACCGGACTGGTCCTCGCTGTCGACGACAAAAGCGCCACCGTCAAGATCGGCAACTATCGCGCGCTTCTCACCCCCTCAGACATTGCCTGGACCGGTCACAAGAAACCCAACGACCTTCTCGCCGTTGGTGATCTCGCGCAATTCTCCATTCAGGATCTGCGCGAGACCACAGCGCGCGTTCAGCTCGAGCAGCAACCCACTCCGCAAGCCGCCATGATCGCCATCGACAATGCCACGGGCGAAATCAAGGCCATGGTCGGCGGCTACAGTTTTGAGGATTCCAAGTTCAATCGCGCCACGCAGGCTTTTCGCCAGGTTGGGCAGCTCTTTCAAGCCCTACGTTTACACCACCGCCATGGAAAAAGGTGCTTCGCCGTTCGACACGATTGTGGACGCGCCCTTTTCCACTATGAGTGGCGGCCAGGTCTACTCCCCGCACAACTATGACGAGAAGTTTGAGGGCACCATCACCCTGCGCACGGGCCCTCGCCGGTTCGCGCAACGTCCCTGCCGTGAAGTTGGCGGAAAGAATTGGCATCAACTCGGTCGTGGATATGACCAAACGCTTCGGCATCACCACGCCCCTTGCCTCCGTATCTGCCCTTAGCGCTTGGCGCCGCCGACATGAAGTTGCTTGAACATGTCTCCGCCTTCACTGTTTTCCCGAACGATGGCATCCGCATCGATCCGCACATGATTCGCCGCGTCACCAGCTACGATGGCGCGCTCCTCGAAGAAGCGCACCCGGAAGTCCATGACGTCATTTCTCCGGATGTGGCGCACACGATGACGGCCATGCTCGAAGAGGTCGTCCAGTTCGGCACTGCCATCAAGGCAAAATCGATTGGCCGTCCCGCCGGCGGAAAAACCGGCACCACGCAGGACTTCACCGACGCCTGGTTCATCGGATTCACGCCGCAAATCACTGCAGGCGTTTGGGTCGGCTACGACGATAAACAGATTTCTCTCGGTAAAAGAGAAGTCGGGCGCGCTCGCCGCCCTTCCCATCTGGATGGAATTCATCGAAAAGGGCATGGCCGGAATGCCCGTCGTGGATTTCGCCAATGTCATCACTCTGGAACAACAGGCCGAAGAACATCACGTCCATGTCGATGTTCCCGACACGCGGCCGGAAGAAGAATTGCCTCCACCTGCAAAAGAAAAGCCGCCGGTCGTCTCTCCGCCGCCAACTCCCAGCGCGCCTTCTCCGCCAACACCTCTGACGTATCTGCATAGCCAGAATTATTCACTAAGCGAGTCCCGCAGTGCTAGCCCGTGGCGCGCTTCAGCTGTGGGCGATACTTGTATGGCCTACTTGCACCCCGCGCTTATCGAAATGGATCCCAGCCACCGGAACCCAGAGGGAGCAGCTTGCCACCCTCTTCCAACTAGAACTTTTTTCTCGCTGCGTGATTTTTCCGATGCACGTCAACGATAGCCCACGAAACTTTCCGTCCAATCTTCCGTGCATTCGTTGGGCGCACCGCGAACAGCAATTCATAATCGTCGCCGCCATGCAATGCCAGTTCCACCGCCTCCTCTGGATTCCATGCGCGGCGTGCAGGGCAGGGTAACCAGTTCGATCCGTGCACCAACCCCGCTTTCCAAGCAAAGCCGCGGCAGATCGCTGGATAGCCCGTCTGAAAGATCCATCATCGCGCTTGCAAACCCGTCCTTTGCCAGCCATTGCCCCAGCGCTAAGCGCGGCTCAGGATAAAGATGCTTGCGAACCGCACGCATTTGTAGGCGCGTCCCATGCCTCGCTGCCGCCGCAATTCCCGCAACCCCAATTCCGCTTCACCCAGTATCCCACTCACGTACAGCAGATCTCCTGCGCGCGCACCTGAACGCAACACCAGCCCGCCCGGCCGCGTAGCTTCTCCGATCACCGTAACATGAATCAATATCTCATCGCGGCGCGTCGTGTCCCCGCCCGCCAGCAGGCAACCCAGTACTCGCGAAGCGCGACGCAAACCATACAGAAATCCACTAAGCCACTTACCAGTGCAGTTCGTCGGAAGTGCGAGGCTCAGGAGAAAGCAGCGTGGCGTACCGCCCATCGCCGCGATATCGCTGATGCTCGTGCCAGACATTTCCAACCAACTGCCTCCGGTGAATGTTTGTCGCGCAGGAAGTGCACTCCCTCCAGGAACCAGTCACAGGTAAGGATCGCTTCTTGACCATGCGCTTCCGCGCCGCCAAAGTGCAGCGTCATCACCCATCCCAACGCGAAGTGAACTAGACGCTGTCCTCAAATAGTTTTCTTGATCCTGCGAACCACTTCGTCTTCGCCGGTCAATCGAGGTGTCATCTCTTTCGCCACACAGCAAGAATAGACAAAAACACAGATAGCCGCACACTCCTCCTATGCAAATTCCACGGCACTGGGCACCGCCCGCCTTGGCATATACTGTCCGAAAGTACAGGAGGGCAGTTTTCCAGAGGCTGTCCAAAAAAACTAAAATACAGGGTTGACGTGGCAAACCTACAAAATCTAATATCTTAAAGAGCGAACCAAGGCTCACGGTTCCGAACGATCGTGGTTGTCAGGATAGTGTGCGGGTCCAGGGATAGTTGACCTGCACTACATTAAGAATAAAGCGAGGCCTGAGGGGCCTTCCAGTGATCAGCGGAAAGAACTATACGTTCTATATTGCTTCCACGCCAGGCAAGCTTAGAAAGCTTGTCGTGCCCGCGCTATGTTCTGCACGCCCTGGCGGCGCTTTCGATCATTGGTAGCATCACCGTCGTCGGGGCGGTGGGTTCCTACAGTCGCATGCTGTGGAAGGTCGGCAACTACAACGCCGTGCGCCAGGAGCGCGACGTCTGGAAGAAGCAAGTCCGCGAATTGCAGACCACCGTTCAGGATACTAACCAGCGTCTCGACGCCGTGCAATCCCTTGCCACCGATGTGGCCATGACTTTCGGCGTAATGAAGTATCACCCTGCAGCATTCGATCAAGCGGACTCACCCACAACGCCCGAAGATGCATTTGATCGTTCCGTGGAGCAGTTCACTTTCCTTAAGCGCAATGCTGCAGCCATCGCGCTCTCTTCCGGCGGATTACGCATGATGCCCGCGATGGCGTTTGCTGATTCGAATTACACGCCTACGATCTGGCCCGTGTTAGGGCATATCACCGACAGTTTTGGCGAACGGTTGGATCCGTTCTCAGGTGAAGGCGCATTCCACACTGGCGTTGACGTTGGAGCGGATTATGGTGCGCCCGTGCATGCCACTGCCGATGGCATTGTGGTGGATGTTGGTCAACACTCCGGCTATGGGCGCGTCGTGATTCTCGATCATGGTTTTGGCATGACCACTTGGTATGCACACCTTTCTTCCTTTGCCGCAGTAGCGGGGACGCGCGTTAAGCGCGGCGAAGTGATTGGCTATACCGGTATCAGCGGGCGCTCTACCGGCCCGCACGTTCATTATGAAGTGCGCTTGAACAACGCTCCCGTCAATCCCTGGCGTTACATGAAGACCAATCCCTCCGGCGATTAATTTCCTGTACCCGCATCGCTCTACTCAAACGCAGGTTTCGAAGCGGGCGCATTTTCGTTGCTTTGTCATTTTGACTGGAGAAGCGGCGAAGTGGCTTGGCCACTGCTCGAAGAATGCCGGCTCAATGGGAATATCGCGGGCTAGCGTTTCAATGCGCCGCAGGCGCCGGATCTCCCGTCAAACTCCCCGTACGCGCCGTCTGCGAGAATTTTGGGAGTCACATCGAAAATCACGCGCACCGATTTTGAGGTTCCTCGATCGATGCTCTGCACGTCCGCGGATTTCAGCAGTTCTAGATAGGCGTCCCTTGCCTTGTGGATCCAACTTCTTGCGAGTGTCCGGCGCGTTCAGTCCCGCCTGCGCCAGCACAATTATTCCGCCGAAGAAATCCTTCAACTGATGAATCGTGGCTTTCATTGGCGCATTCGCCGTCGATCACCACTCTCAATATGTCGCCTTCCGGCTTTCCACCAACCGTGATCCACTGCAGTTGAGCCAGCAGTGAAGCAAGTTGAGGTGAACGAAATCCTCCGGGCGCTTGCTGCGCCAGCGATGCCATGGCGCTTCCATCCTGCCGCAGCACGCCGAAAACAGGTGTGCCACCAAGCCGGGAAAAATGTTCCGCCCATTCCGCGGTGGAGGATTCGCTCCGTGGCTTTTGAAACAGCGCTGAGTAGGATGGGTCGTCGGTCCATGCGATGCGATCATCGCGCAAAAAAGTAAAGAACGACGGCCGCGACGCATTTTTCCAATTGATCGAGAAAACCACGACCCCATTGTGGCTGATGCGCAGTCCAGAGCGTTCCGCATACTCTTCGATTTTCTTTCGATCGAACCGCCCCTCTGCGATCGCGAAGCGGATTGTATCCTTCGATTGTTGCGAGAATGCGACGGCGAATCGATCCAGATCTTTTTCGTAATTGAATCCCGTTGCCTTTACAAATTGCGCGTAATCTTCTTCCACTGCGGGCCGCGGCGCCCATGCGAAGAGTTGTGCCAGAAAAGGTGACGTGCGGAATTGCGCCAGATCCAGAAATACCACCGCCGTCGCGTCTTCCGGCATCAGCGCCAGCATCTCGGCGCGATCTGCGAAGGAGTCTGCGCGTGCCAGTGGCGATACGCAAAGAATGCCGCGACTCCTGCAACCAAAACCAACATCGCCGAGCAGGAGAATTTTTCGTGATTTCATACCCAGGTCGAACTGCCATCCGAAAGGCGTGTCCATGCAGGCTATTCTCGCATTAGTCCAGGAACAGGGCACAGGAAAGAGAGCAAGAAATATGGGCCCAAGAGAACGCAAATCGCGTGCTGTGGATAGTGAGAAGGTCATAATGGCCCAGTCCCACTTAACTCATTCAAAATAATAATGACTTATCGTGGATTGTTACGAATTCACAGGTTTGACCTTCTTTTCCACAGTTTTGGCTCGACACTTGCTGGCAATTCTCGGCCCTCCACTTGCATCCCCTGTGCCTAATCTGTTATTCTTGTGCGGTTTGAGCAGTGCTGGCGTAGCTCAGCTGGTAGAGCATCTGATTTGTAATCAGAGGGTCGGGGGTTCAATTCCCTCCGCCAGCTCCAGCAGTTTCGAGCAGGGAGTGAAGCGGAGCGAATCCCGACATGGTAACATGAAAGGGCTGGTGTCTCTGGACACGAGTCCGTTTTGTGTTTTCGCTTGCAGCGCTCCCGAAGACAACACGGGCACGATTGAAACGGCACGCTGTTGGTGTCTCACAGTTTTTCGCGGACGGGTGGGTGAGTGGCTAAAACCAGCAGACTGTAAATCTGCCGCTCCTTGCGGGCTACGAAGGTTCGAATCCTTCCCCGTCCACCAGCATCCGTTCTCCGCGATTCACGTCCCGGAGAATTCTCGAGCCGGTGACTGAGGTAGTTGGAACGAGCAATAACACCGCAGGAAATCGCAAACGCGATGTTCGAAAGCGGTAAGGATCGCGGCGGATCAGCCGTACAGAAATAGTGCGCCGCGAAGAAAGCTTATTGGAGGAACGGGTTCGGCCTGGGTAGCTCAGTTGGTAGAGCGCGTCCTTGGTAAGGACGAGGTCACCGGTTCAATCCCGGTCCCAGGCTCCAGGATAGGCCGGGCTTCCGCAAGGAAGCGCAGAGGTGCGACGAAGAGAGAGTTTTCAGGTTGAGCGGGGGTAACTCAACGGTAGAGTCTCACTCTTCCAAGGTGATGGTTGCGGGTTCAAATCCCGTCCCCCGCTCCAAAGTTTCGCGCAAGCCGCGGCAGTGCAAGGCGGCTTGAGCAGCAAAGGATGAGAGCAAATGGCGAAGGAAAAATTTGAGCGCACAAAGCCGCACGTGAACATCGGGACGATTGGTCACATTGACCACGGCAAGACGACGTTGACGGCGGCGATCACCAAGGTGTTGGCGAAGCACAATCCGAAGGTGCAGTTCCGCGCGTTCGACACGATTGATAACGCGCCGGAAGAGCGCGAGCGCGGCATCACCATTGCGGTTTCGCACGTGGAGTATGAAACGCCGAACCGGCACTACGCGCACATGGATTGCCCGGGCCACGCCGACTACATCAAGAACATGATCACCGGCGCGGCGCAGATGGATGGCGCGATTCTGGTGGTAGCGGCGACGGATGGACCGATGCCGCAGACGCGCGAGCACATTCTGCTTGCCCGCCAGGTGGGTGTGCCGTACATCGTGGTGTTCCTGAACAAGTGCGACATGGTGGAAGACGCGGAGTTGCTGGAACTGGTGGAGTTGGAAGTACGCGAGTTGCTGAAGAGCTATCAATTTCCTGGCGACACGGTTCCGGTGATTCGCGGTTCGGCATTGCAGGCGCTGAACGGCGACGAGAAGTGGGAGAAGAAGATTGACGAGTTGATGGCGGCGGTGGACGCGAATGTGCCCCTGCCGGTGCGCGATGTGGACCGTCCGTTCGCCATGCCCATCGAGGACATTTTCTCGATTTCCGGCCGCGGCACGGTGGTGACGGGAAGAATCGAGCGCGGCAAGGTGAAGACCGCGGAAGAAGTGGAAATCGTGGGCTTCCGTCCGACGCAGAAGAAGGTAGTGACGGGCGTGGAGATGTTCAAGAAGCTGTTGGACGAAGGCATTGCGGGGGACAACGTCGGGTTGCTGCTGCGCGGCACGGAAAAAGACGACGTGGAGCGCGGGCAGGTGGTGTGCAAGCCGGGCTCGATCACGCCACACACGAAGTTCAAGGCGGAAGCGTACGTGTTGACGAAGGAAGAAGGCGGGCGGCATACGCCGTTCTTTTCGGGCTACCGTCCGCAGTTTTATTTCCGCACCACGGACGTGACCGGGGATATGAAGCTGCCGCAAGGCGTGGAAATGGTGATGCCGGGGGACAACGTGAGCTGCGAAGTGACGCTGATTACGCCGGTAGCGCTGGAGAAGGGGCTGCGCTTCGCGATTCGCGAAGGCGGCCACACCGTCGGCGCCGGCGCCGTCACGGAGATCATCGAGTAATTTTTCGAATTTCTAACCAAGAAGGTTTTGGGAAAAAGGATTAAGGAATGCGGGAAATCATTACGTTGCAGTGTGGTGAGTGCAAGAACCGGAATTACACCACCACGAAAAATAAGAAGAAGCATTCCGACCGCCTGGAGACCAAGAAGTTTTGCCGGGCGTGCCGGAAGCACACGGCTCACAAAGAGGCGAAGTAACGGCCTTCTTGGGTTTTGGAATCCAGCCAGGGGTGAGAGGTGCAAGGTTTGGGCGGTTTTGGTTTTAGGGGAGTCGTCCAACGGCTAGGACTCCGGTCTCCAAAACCGGGTATGGGGGTTCGAATCCCTCCTCCCCTGCCAGCAATTTGAAGGGCGCGAGCCGCAAGGTTCGCGCGGGTGAAGAGGATTCATGGCAACGCAGGCGGTTAAAGTGAAGAATGAAGAGTCGCAAGCGAATGCAATAACCGGGGCGGCAGCGAGCGTCGGAGAGAAAGTCACCGGCACACTCGCAAACACGCGGGAATTTCTGCACGACGTTCGTGTGGAAATGAAGCAGGTTACCTGGCCCAGCCGCGAAGACGTTATTTCCACGACCACCGTGGTGATCGTCACGGTCGCTTTTTTTGGCGTGTTTCTGGCGATCGTCGAGAAAATAGCGCAATTCGGTTTGGACAAGCTGCTCAATTATTTTCACGTTTAAAGGCGAGACGACCCATGTCGATGCAGTGGTACATCATTCACACCTATTCGGGCTTCGAAAAGAAGGTGAAGGAAAGCCTGGAGAGCCGTGTGGCCGCTTTCACCCTTCAGGACAAGATCGGCCGCGTGCTGATCCCCACTGAAGAAGTGGTGGAAGTGCGTGGCGGGAAGAAGGTCGTTGCTTCGCGCATGTCTTATCCCGGGTACGTCCTGGTTGAAATGGACCTCGACGAAGACACCTGGCACATCGTGCGCAATACCCCTCGCGTCACCGGTTTTGTCGGTTCGGCAACTTCGCCCTCCCCGCTCACCGAAGCGGAAGTGGATGGCATCATCAACCGAGTGCATACTCCGCAGGACCGCCCGAAGCCGAAGGTGGTGTTCGAGCGCAACGAACAAGTGCGCATCGTCGACGGACCGTTCGCCAATTTTAACGGCACTGTGGAAGAGATCGATAATGATCACAGCCGTTTGAAAGTTTCGGTTACGATTTTCGGCCGCTCCACTCCAGTCGAACTGGATTTCGCGAGCGTGGAAAAGCTGGGATAACTGCCTTGCCCTGCAACGGGTGAGCTACAGAGCATGAGGTAAAGGAAAGATGCCACCAAAGAAGGTACAGACAACGATCAAGCTGCAATTGCCGGCCGGCAAGGCCACTCCGGCGCCTCCGGTAGGTACCGCCCTCGGTCCGCACGGCGTGAACATCATGGATTTCTGCAAGCAGTTCAACGCCAAGACCCAGAAGGAAGCGGACGGAATGATTTTTCCTGTGCTGGTTACGATCTACACCGATCGTTCCTTCACGTTCATTCTCAAAACCCCCCCGGCTTCGATTCTTCTGTTGCGCGCCGCGGGTATTGCCAAGGGTTCGCCCGAGCCGAATCGCAACAAAGTGGGCAAAGTTACGAAGAAGCAGGTCGAAGAAATCGCCAAGATCAAGCTTGTCGATCTCAACACCACCAATCTGGATTCCGCGGTGCGCACGGTGATGGGTACGGCGCGCAACATGGGTCTGGAAGTCGTGGAAGCCTAGGGAGTAACAGGCGCCAGGAGATCGCAGAGGTAGAAGGATGAAGAAGTCAGGCAAACATATGGAGACCGCACGCAAGAAGGTGGAAGCGCGTCCCTATAAGCTCGCCGATGCGGCAGAGCTGATCAAGAAGACGCATCACACCAAGTTCAACGAAACCGTTGAACTTGCCATCAATCTTGGCGTGGATCCCAAGCACTCCGATCAAGTTGTGCGTGGAACGGTGGTGCTTCCCAACGGGCTCGGAAAGGCCGTTCGTGTGCTCGTGCTCGCCAGCGGTGATAAACAGCGCGAAGCCACAGAAGCCGGCGCCGAATTTGTTGGCGGCGATGACATGGTCGCGAAAATTATGGAGGGCTGGACGGATTACGACGCCGTCATCGCCACGCCGGACATGATGCGCTCGGCGGGTAAACTCGGTAAGGTTCTGGGCCCGCGTGGCTTGATGCCGAACCCGAAGACCGGTACGGTCACCGCAGACATCGCCAAAGCCGTGAAAGAAACCAAGGCGGGCAAAGTGGAATTTCGCGTCGATAAAGCCGGGATCGTGCACTGCCCAGTGGGCAAAATTAATTTTGATGCCGCGAAGCTTGCGGAAAATGCCCACGTTGTCATCGTCGCGGTTGTGAAAGCCAAGCCGGCGGCAGCGAAGGGCAAGTACGTGAAGAAGATCACGCTGACCTCCACCATGGGCCCGGGAATTCTGGTGGATCTGGCAGAAGCGGAGACTCTGGCAGCCGCAGCCTAAGTCAGGGCGCAAGGCGCAGGGAACAGGATTATGAAGAAGAAGAGCGAAAAACAGCAAGACCTGGACAACCTGAAGACCGAGCTCGCGAAGGTGTCGACCGTCATTCTCACCACCTTTCAGGGCATCACCGTCGAGAACGACACCAAGCTTCGCCGTGCAGTGCAGGCGGCAGGCGGAAAATATCAAGTCGTGAAGAACACTCTCGCGGAACTTGCCGGCAAGGGCACACCCGCCGAGGGCGTTCTGAAGGATCTTAAGGGAACACACTCCATCGCCTACACCCAGACCGATCCCGTGGCGTTGGCAAAGGCTTTAACCAAGATCGCCAAGGATGTTCCGGCGTTCCAATTCAAGTCCGGCGTGGTCGAGGGCAGAGTGATCTCCATTTCGGAGATCAAGCAGCTTGCCGAGATGCCGTCGAAGGAAGAGTTGATCAGCAAGATCATGTTCCTGCTGAATGCTCCGGCACAGCGAATTGCGACGGCGCTCAATGCGCTGCCGCGTAACCTGGCCGTGACTGTCAGCGAAGCGGTAAAGGCCAATAAGTTTAGTTCGTAAGGGTTTGGAGCTAAGCGGGCCCCGCCCGCCGCGGTTCCGAAAATTTTGAATCAGAAATTTGAGAGGAGAAATAGCTGTCATGTCGAAAGTGGAAACGATCCTGGAAGAAATCAAGGGCCTGACGCTTCTCGAAGCGTCCGACCTCGTTAAGAAAATGGAAGAAGCCTTCGGCGTGTCCGCAGCGGCTGCCACCGTGGTGGCGGCAGGCGGCGGCGCGGCAGCGGCTGGCGCGGCTCCGGCGGAAGAGAAGACGGAATTCAACGTCGTTCTCACCGATGTGGGCGGCAACAAGATCAACGTCATTAAGGCGGTTCGCGAAGTCACCAGCCTCGGCTTGAAAGAAGCCAAGGACCTGGTTGATGGCGCTCCCAAGACCGTCAAGGAAGGCGTCACCAAGGAAGAAGCCGCTACCATCAAGAAGAAGTTCGAGGAAGCGGGCGCGAAGGTCGAGATCAAGTAGTGGGCTGCCGGCCAATCTTCGGCCGGCTCGCCTTGGTCTGGGCTTCGGATGCGGCGGCGCGGTGGATTCGGTGCACTCCCGCGCCAGGGGAATTGGGTACGCAAGCTACGACCGGTATTGCCAACAATAACCTGGGTCCCAGGGGGACCTTCACTAACCGTGTGCGGGGCGGCTGTGGGCAAGTCGCGCGGCATCACGGTTAAGTGTCTTTGACTGCTTTTTGCACGCTGCCCGAAAGGGAATGAGGTATATCAGGCATGTCCAATAGCAACCAGCACGTTCGCGAACGCCAGCGCCTGGATTTTGCGAAGATTCAGGGTTCTATCCAGATCCCGAACCTGATCGAAGTCCAGAAGAAATCGTACCAGCGCTTTTTGCAGATGGATTTGCTGCCCAGCGAGCGCGAGGATGGAGGCCTGCAATCGGTCTTCACTTCGGTGTTCCCGATCAAGGATTTCCGCGAAATGTCGCAGCTCGAATTCGTGGACTACGCCATCGGGAACTGGGAATGCAAGTGCAGCAACCTGAAGGGTCTGCATCACCTGCGCGCCACTTGTCGCAATTGCGGCGCTTCCGTCGTCACCAATCCTTACCAGACCGGCGACGTCATCTGCCAGAAGTGCGGCACTTTTAACAAGAACACTCCCACTTTCTGCAACAAGTGCGGCGACCCTGTGGCCATGCAGTTGAAATACGACGTGAATGAGTGCCAGGAACGCGGCATGACTTACTCCGCGCCGCTCAAGGTCACCATTCGCCTCACCATTTACGACAAGGATCCCGACACCGGCGCCAAAGACCATTCGCGACATCAAGGAACAGGAAGTGTTCTACGGCGACATTCCTTTGATGACCGAGAACGGCACCTTCATCATCAACGGTACCGAGCGCGTCATTGTCAGCCAGTTGCACCGCTCTCCGGGCGTCTTCTTTGAGAGCGCCAACAACCGCACCTATTTCCTTGGCAAGATTATTCCGTACCGCGGCTCGTGGGTTGAATTCGAATACGACACCAAGAACATTCTCTATGTGCGCATCGACCGCAAGCGCAAGTTCCTCGGCTCCATCTTCCTTCGCGCCCTGGGCATGAAGTCCAATGAAGAAATTCTGCGCACCTTCTATCAGGTGGAGCGCATTGCCCTGCGCGACAAGGAACTCCACTGGAACATTTCGCCCGGTCTCGTGGACCGCAAGCTTACTCACGAAATTCGCAACCCCAAGTCGGAAGAAGTCATCGTTGGCGCGCACAAGCGCATCACGGAAAACCTCTTCAAGGAACTCATCAAGGCCAAGATCACTCAGGTGCGCGCCAACCTCGCTGACCTCGAAGGCGCCTACAGCGTCGCCGACGTCGTGAACCGCACCACCGGTGAAGTGCTTCTGGAATCCAACAAGCCCCTCACCGCCGATTTGTGGCAGGCCTTTGCCGAAGCCGGCATCACCGAAGTCGACGTCTTCTTCCCGGAGCGCGACGACATCGGCTTGGTGCTTTCCCGCACTCTCGATAAGGATTCTATCCGCTCTTCCAAGGAAGCGCTGATCGAGATCTATCGCAAACTGCGTCCCGGCGATCCCCCGACGCTTGAAACCGCCACTAACCTGTTCCGCGGCATGTTCTTCGATCCGCGCAAATACGATTTCAGCCGCGTTGGCCGCTTGAAGTTCAACATCAAGATGGGTCTCGACACGCCGCTCGACAATCGCACTTTGGACACCACCGACTTCGTTTCGGCCATCAAGTACCTGTTCAAGCTGCGCAAGAACATTGGCGTTGTCGACGATATCGACCACCTTGGCAACCGCCGCGTTCGCGCGGTTGGCGAGCTCCTCGAAAACCAGTTCCGCATCGGCCTTGTCCGCATGGAACGCGCCATCAAGGAAAAGATGAGCGTGTATCAGGAAATGTCTACAGCCATGCCGCATGACCTGGTCAACGCCAAGCCGGTGATGGCTGCCATCCGCGAATTCTTCGGAAGTTCGCAGTTGAGCCAGTTCATGGACCAGACCAATCCGCTTAGCGAAATCACTCACAAGCGGCGTCTTTCGGCCCTTGGACCTGGTGGCTTGTCGCGTGAACGCGCTGGATTCGAAGTCCGCGACGTCCACCCGACTCACTACGGCCGCATTTGCCCGATTGAAACGCCGGAAGGCCCGAACATCGGGCTTATCAGCTCGCTAAGCTGCTTCGCGCGCATCAACGATTACGGTTTCATCGAATCGCCCTACCGCCGCGTCAAGGGCGGGCGCATTGTCGACTACGTTCAGATCCTGAACGCGGGTGATAGCGAGTTCAAAGCCGGCGATATCGTCGAATCCGACCGCGTCGAAGAGCTCAACGAAGAGCTGAAGCGCCGCAAAGTCACGGTCGAGCCGTACTGCTTCTACCTGTCCGCCTGGGAAGAAGACAAGTACGTCATTGCGCAGGCCAACGTCTCTTTGGACGAGAAGTTGCGCATCACCACGGAACTGGTTAACTGCCGCCAAGCCGGCAACTTCGTCCTCAAGCATCGCGATGAAGTCGATTATGTCGACGTTTCGCCCAAGCAGCTCGTCTCCGTCGCCGCCAGCTTGATTCCGTTCCTCGAGAACGACGACGCCAACCGCGCTTTGATGGGTTCCAACATGCAGCGCCAGGCCGTTCCTCTCATCCGTGGCGAAGCGCCACTCGTCGGCACCGGCATGGAACGCGTTACCGCCCGAGACTCCGGCGCGGTTGTACTCTGCAAGCGCGACGGCATCGTCGATCAGGTTGACTCGGAGCGCATTATTGTGCGCGTCGAAAGCGACCACTCCGGCGTGCTCAGCCGTGAAGTTGGCGCCGACATCTACACGCTGACCAAGTTCAAGCGCTCCAACCAGAACACTTGCATCAACCAGAAACCGCTCGTTCGCGTGGGCGACCGCGTCAAGACCGCCCAGGTTCTGGCTGACGGTCCCTTGCACCGATCGCGGCGAACTCGGCCTCGGCCGCAACGTGCTCGTGGCTTTCGTGCCATGGCGCGGGTACAACTTCGAAGACGCCATCCTCGTCAGCGAAAAGCTGGTCAAGGACGACTACTACACCTCGATCCACATTGAGGAGTATGAAATCGAAGCCCGCGACACCAAGCTCGGTCCGGAAGAAGTTACTCGCGACATCCCCAATATCAGCGAATCGTTCCTTCGCAACCTCGACGAAAGCGGCGTCATCCGCATCGGCGCCGTTGTGAAGCCGGGCGACATTCTCGTTGGCAAGGTTACGCCGAAGGGCGAAACCACGCTGACTCCGGAAGAGAAGCTGCTCCGCGCCATCTTCGGTGAAAAAGCCGGCGACGTTCGCGACGCTTCTCTGTACTGCCCGCCGGGCATCGAAGGCACTATCGTGGACGTGAAAGATCTTTACCCGCAAGGGCGGAGAAAAGGACGAACGCCACAAGGCCATCGAAGCTTCCCAGGTCTTCAAGCTGGAGAAGAACCTGGCCGACGAAATCCGCATCCTCACCGATGAGCGACTCAAGCGCCTCGGCGATCTCCTCGGCGGCAAGATCCTGCAGGCCGACCTGCACGACGAGAAGACCAACAAGCGGTTGCTCACCAAGGGCGTGGAACTCACTCGCGATCTCATCGAAAAGATCTCCACGCGGAACCTCAAGCGTTTGAAGCTGAACGAGAAGGATCCGCTGCTGATCGAAAAAATCGAAGAAATCGAAGAGATGACTTCGCGCCAAATCGATGTGCTCCGCAAGATCACCGAAGAGCGCAAAGACAAGCTCAAGAAGGGCGACGAACTGCCCCCGGGCGTCATCAAGCTGGCCAAGGTTTACATCGCCATGAAGCGCAAGCTCTCCATCGGCGACAAGATGGCCGGCCGCCACGGCAACAAGGGCGTCATCGCTCGTGTGGTTCCGGAAGAGGATATGCCTTACCTCCCGGACGGCACCCCGGTGGAAATCGTTCTGAACCCGCTCGGCGTTCCTTCTCGTATGAACGTCGGCCAGATTCTGGAGACGCACCTTGGCTGGGCGTCGAAGGAACTTGCCAACAGCCTGAAGCGCTTGCTCAGCAAGGAAGTCAAGGCGGAAGGCCTCCGTCGTTGGTTCCGTGAAGTCTTCACCGAAACGGCGATTTGGAAGTCACTCTCCAAATTGAGTGACGATGAACTGCTGGAATTCGCCGAGGGCTTCCGCGACGGCATCCCATTCGCCACGCCTGTATTCGACGGCGCTCGCGAACCGGAAATTCGCCACCTCCTCGAAGTGGCTGGCTTGCCGCATGCCGGCAAGATCAACCTCTTCGACGGCATGACCGGCGTGATGTTCGACCAGCCCGTCACTGTCGGCTACATCTACATGCTCAAGCTGTCGCATCTTGTCGACGACAAGATTCACGCTCGCTCCATCGGTCCGTACTCCTTGATTACGCAACAGCCGCTTGGCGGCAAGGCGCAATTCGGCGGACAGCGCTTCGGCGAAATGGAAGTGTGGGCCCTGGAAGCTTATGGCGCCGCGCA
This sequence comes from Candidatus Acidiferrales bacterium, assembly GCA_963839315.1. GTDB lineage: Bacteria > Acidobacteriota > Terriglobia > Acidiferrales > UBA7541 > Acidiferrum. The sequence continues at coordinate 192,597 of CAWIUU010000022.1, read as the reverse complement.
CATTTTGCAGGAGTTGCTTACCGCAAAATCGGACGACGTCTATGGCCGCGCCAAGATTTACGAGGCCATTGTAAAGGGCGAGCCTGGCATCGAACCCGGTGTCCCGGAATCGTTCAACGTGCTCGTTCGCGAGTTGCAGTCACTCTGCCTCGACGTCGAGCTCATGAAGCGCCAAAAGCCGCCAACAGAGAAGGCGGCCGACTAAGCAGAATCCGGCCGTAGCGGCGCGTCTTGTCTGGGCGCCGCTACTTGGCCACTTTCGTCTTGAGTAGAAGTATTCCGTAGTTGGGTCTCAGCCGGTCCTGCAACACCGGACCGCGGCCCGCGCCGCAAGGTGCGGGAGGGAGGAAACGACCTTGTATCGCAGCAGCCCCTATGATCGTGCCAGCTTGATCGCGGATTTTGATTCCATCCGTATCAGTTTGGCCAGTCCGGAGAAAATCCGCTCTTGGTCCCACGGCGAGGTTACCAAGCCGGAAACCATCAACTACCGCACGTTCAAGCCGGAGCGTGACGGTTTGTTCTGCGCCAAGATTTTCGGTCCCGTCACGGACTGGGAATGTTTGTGCGGAAAGTACAAACGAATGAAACACCGCGGAGTCATCTGCGACAAGTGCGGTGTCGAAGTCACTCTCAGCAAAGTTCGCCGCGAGCGCCTCGGTCATATTGAACTCGCGTCTCCCTGCTCTCACGTTTGGTTCTTCAAGGGACTCCCGAGCCGTATCGGCTACTTGCTGGATATATCCATGCGCGACCTCGAGCGCATTCTCTACTTCGAAGCCTTTGTTGTCGTTGACCAGGGCGAGGTAGCCATCCTCAAGGAGCGTCAAGTCCTTCAGGAAGAGGAATATCGCAAGCTCACCACCGAGTACCCTGGTCAGTTTGTTGCCAAGATGGGCGCCGAGGCCATCAAGGAATTGTTGCGCCGCGTCGAAGTCGACAAGCTCGCTGACGAACTCCGCGAAAAAATGAAGGTCGATCCTTCGCTCCAGAAGCGCATCAAGTACGCCAAGCGCCTCAAGGTACTCGAAGCATTTCGCAAGAGCGGCAACAAACCCGAGTGGATGATCCTGGACGTGATTCCGGTTCTTCCGCCGGAGCTCCGCCCCCTTGTTCCTCTCGATGGCGGCCGCTTTGCCACCTCCGACCTCAACGATCTGTATCGTCGTGTGATCAACCGCAATAACCGGTTGAAGAAGCTCATGGAACTACGCGCGCCCGACGTCATCGTGCGCAACGAAAAACGCATGCTTCAGGAAGCCGTCGACGCTTTGTTCGACAATGGCCGTCGTGGACGCGTCCTGCGTGGCACCAACAATCGCCCACTCAAATCCCTCAGCGACACGCTCAAGGGCAAGCAGGGCCGCTTCCGTCAGAACCTCCTCGGCAAGCGCGTCGACTATTCCGGCCGCTCCGTCATCGTTGTGGGTCCCGAGCTCAAGCTCAATCAGTGCGGTTTGCCCAAGAAGATGGCACTGGAACTCTTCAAGCCCTTCATTTATCACAAGCTCGAAGCACAAGGTCACTGCACCACGATCAAGCAGGCCAAGGAAATGGTCGAGCAGCAGGAACCGGTCGTGTGGGACATCCTTGAAGATGTCATCCGCGAGCATCCCGTGCTCCTGAATCGCGCGCCCACCCTTCACCGCCTGGGTATTCAAGCTTTCGAACCGACGCTCGTCGAGGGCAAGGCCATTCGCATTCACCCGCTCGTCTGCACCGCGTTCAACGCGGACTTTGACGGCGACCAGATGGCTGTGCACATCCCGCTTTCTCCTGAATCGCAGGTTGAAGCGTCCGTGCTCATGCTTAGCTCTCGCAACATTCTGTCTCCCGCCCACGGTCTGCCGCTGGCCGTCCCGTCGCAGGACATGGTTCTTGGCCTCTATTACCTGACCAAGTCCAAGCCCGGTGCCAAGGGAGAAGGCCGCGTATTCGGCTCGCCCGAAGACGTAACGCTGGCTCTCGAAGCCGGTGAAGTCGAACTGTTGACTCCCATCCGCTTGCGTTACACCGGGGAAGTCATCGACCTTACCACTGCCTACGACAACCAGGACGTCACGCATACCGAATCGGTGCAGATGCAGCGCCAGTTCATCCAGACGACCGTGGGCCGCGTCATTTTGAATTCAAACTTGCCCAAGCACATGCCGTATATCAACGGCTTGCTCAAGAAAAAAGGCGTTCAACAGTTGGTCTATTACGCCTATTTGCGCTTTGGCCTGGAGGGCACTGTCGTTCTCCTTGACCACCTCAAGGCTCTAGGCTTCGCTTACGCCACAAAGTCCGGCATCTCCATCGGCATCGACGACATGCTCATCCCCAGCGATAAGTACAAACTCGTCGAGAACGCCGAGAAGGAAGTCGTAAAGGTTCAGCAACAATACCTCGACGGCGCCATCACCAACGGCGAACGCTACAACAAGGTCATCGCTATCTGGGGTGACGTCACCGAAAAAGTTGCCGACGAAATGTTCAAGGCCCTTGAGAACCAGGACCGTGAGGGCGTTATCAACCCCGTTTACATCATGGCGGACTCCGGCGCTCGCGGTTCCAAGCAGCAGATTCGTCAGCTTTCCGGTATGCGCGGCTTGATGGCCAAGCCCTCGGGCGAAGTCATCGAGACCCCTATCACTTCTAACTTCCGCGAAGGCCTCACCGTGTTGCAGTACTTCATCTCCACACACGGTGCCCGTAAAGGTTTGGCGGATACCGCGCTGAAGACCGCGGACTCCGGCTACCTGACTCGTCGTCTGGTCGACGTTGCTCAGGACGTCATCATCAATGAGCCGGACTGCGGCACTTCTGACGGGATCTACGTCGAACCGATCATCGAAGCTGGTGTCGAAGTCGAGCCGTTACGCGACCGCGTTGTCGGCCGCGTTTCGCTCGAGCGCATCAAGGACTTCGAAGGCAGCGTCATCGTCGAAGTAAACCAGGAAATCACCGAAGAACTTGCCAATGCCATTCAGTCTGCGGGTATCGAGCGGGTGCGCATCCGTTCGGTGCTCACTTGCGAATCGCGCCGCGGAGTTTGCGCCCTTTGCTACGGGCGCAACCTCGCTACCGGCCGCATGGTCGAACTCGGCGAAGCGGTGGGAGTCATCGCCGCCCAGTCCATCGGCGAACCTGGCACGCAGCTCACCATGCGTACCTTCCACATCGGTGGAGCGGCTACCCGTGTGAGCGAGCGTTCTACTCTCGAAGCCAAGAACGCTGGCGCCGTGAAGTTCGTCGACTTGCGCCACGTCGCGGGTCGCGGCGGCGCTCCAATTGCCATGAACCGTTCCGGTCTCATTGCTATCGTCGATGAGAAGGGTCGCGAAAAGGAACGCTATCACGTGGTTTATGGCGCTCGCCTCCGTGTCAACGACGGCGACTCCGTCGAGCATGGTCAGATCCTTGCCGAATGGGATCCGTTCACCTTCTCGATCCTGACCGAAACCGCTGGCTCCGTGAAGTTTGACGATTTGCGTCCCGGACTCACCATCGAAGAACAGGTCGATGAAGTCACTGGTCTGTCGCAGCTCGTCGTCACTCTGCCTCCCGGCGACGAAAAGCATCAGCCCGCCATTTTGATCCGCGATTCTTCCGGTAAGGTCCGCAAGAAGTACCTCATGCCGTCTCGCGCTCACTTGATGGTACAGGATGGGGACGAGGTACAGGCCGGCGACGTCCTCGCCAAGATCCCTCGCGAGACCACCAAGACCAAGGACATCACTGGCGGTCTGCCTCGGGTCGTCGAACTCTTCGAAACTCGTAAGCCCAAGGATCCCGCGGTCATCAGCGAGATCGACGGCAACGTCCGTTACGGCGAAATCAGCAAGGGCATGCGCAAGGTCTACGTCGAAAGCGACGATGGCAAAACCTCTAAGGAATACGCCATCCCGCGCGGTGTCCACATCAACGTTCAGGAAGGCGAGCACGTCCGCGCCGGTGAGGCGCTCATCGACGGTCCGCTCAATCTTCATGACCTTCTCGCGGTTCTCGGCGAGAAATACACCCAGGCTTACCTCGTCAACGCCATTCAAGAGGTCTATCGCCTCCAGGGCGTCAACATTAACGACAAGCACATCGAGACGATTTCCCGTCAGATGATGCGTTGGGTCAAAGTCGAAGACGTCGGCGACACCACCTTCCTCCTTGAGGAGCAAGTGGACAAGTTCCGCTTCCGCGAAGAGAACGATCGCGTCATCGCCGAGGGCGGACGTCCCGCTACTGGCCGTCCCTTGCTCCTCGGTATTACCAAGGCATCGCTCTCGACCGATTCGTTCATCTCGGCCGCGAGCTTCCAGGAAACCACGCGAGTACTTACCGAAGCCGCAGTTGCCGGCAAGGTGGACTACCTCCGCGGCCTCAAGGAAAACGTCATCATGGGCCGTCTCATCCCAGCAGGAACGGGCCTGGAACACTACCGCAGCCTGCAGTTGCTTACGGAAATGCCGGCTCCGGCACCCGTTGAGGAGCTTCCCGAAGCCTCTGAATTCGCCGCTGCCGATGATGCTGCTGGTCTCGACTTCCTTGGCAACAAGGATGCCGACGAAGCAGCTGATGCGGCCACAGAGGGCCAGGACTAACACTTACCTGGGCGGCCAGCCACATCCGCCCGGGAACTTCTTGACGGCGTCCCGGTTGCGTCCGGGGCGCCGTTTTCATTGCCACGTGTCCATTGGTACAGGTAAGCCTCAGGTCGCATGCCGCACGGCCAGCCTTGCTGAGCACAGAGCCCTGTTCTTATGATGGATGAGGTAAATTAGACTACTTTGCTACGTTCCTGCGGTTATTGAGAACTCATGAACGACCAGCACAACTCTGCCGCCGATTCCGGGGCCCCTCAGGAAAGAGACGCTCGATCCGGAGCACAGGCTCGCCTGGAAAAATTCGAGAAGCGCCAAACCGAGCTGTGGCGTCTCACTTTCTTCCTTCTTCTGATTATCACCCTCGTGTTCGCCTGGTTCTCCTGGGGCAGCCTGCGAACGGAAAAGTCCCATCTGGAAGCCTTGGCGTATTCGCTTGGTCTGGTTGTGCTGGTTGTGCTCTTTGGCGCCTATATCTGGAAAAAAACTCAGGAAATCGCCGAACTGAAAGGACTAGTGCGCGGTCTCGATCAGAAGGAAGCGGGCCTTCCCAGCGACCACCAGCTCGATCAGCTTTTTCACATGATCTCCAGGTCGCAGCAAGGTTTCCGCGACCTCATCGACTCCTTTGACGACATCCTTCTGGCCCTCAGTCTCGACGGCGAAATCCGCGCCGCCAATCGCAGTTTCTCCGAACTTCTTGGATAAACCCTTTCAGAAAATCATTGGCCGCTCTCTCTTGGAATTGGTCGAGGATGAAGGCGGCGGATCGGAGGATTCCTTGGCCCGCGGCATGGCAAAGTTTCTGGAGAAGCGCCACTGGACGGGCGTAGTCCACATCCGCCTCAAGGATCGCGGCACCACACATTACTTTGAATGCGTGGCCCATGCCATGCTGCGCGATGACAAAGTTCACGGCCTCACCGTCCTCGCCCGCGATATCACCTCACTCCGCCGCAATGAAGCCCGTTTTACCGAATTGTTCGAGACGCTTCAGGAAGGCATCTACATTGTCACTCCCGAAGATCGCGTTCTGGAAGTTAATCCCGCTCTCGTCCGTATGCTCGGCTACGCCTCCAAGGAAGAACTCCTCGGTAAAAAGGTCACCGACGTCTTTGTCGACGAAGCCCAGAGAACGAGTATCATGCGCGAAGTAAACCAGCAGCCTTCTCCCGTGGGCCGTGAAATCACCCTGCGCAAGAAAAATGGCCAACCCCTCGTCTGCTTGAATACCGCCACTGCCATCCGCGATACCAGCGGCAAGATCATCCGCTACCAGGGCGCACTGGTGGATATCACCGAGCGCCGCGAAATCGAAAAGCGCCTCTACAAGGAGCAGGAATTTGCTCGCCGTCTGGTCGATAGCTTCCCCGACCTTATTTTCGTTGTGGATACCCAGAGGCGTTACACCTACGTCAGCCCCAGAGTTCCCGAAGTCATGGGTTACGAGACTAACGAGTGCGTCGGCATGATCTTCGGTGAGCGCACTCATCCGGACGAGCGCGGTGCTGTACTTGGCATTTTTGAGGATTTGCTCAAGCAGCGGCGCAATTTCGCTTCCATCGAAATCCAGACGAAGCACAAATTAGGTGAATGGCGCCGCTTGAAGTGCAATTTCAGTCCGCTTTTCGACGAAAACAACAAGATCGAGGGCGTCGTCATTTCCGGCCGCGACGTCACGGAAGTCAAACGCCTCGAAGAGCAGCTCATCCAGGCAGAGAAACTCGCCGCCATGGGACAGATGCTCGCCGGTGTTGCCCACGAGCTCAACAATCCGCTGACTGCCATTCTCGGCGTCAGCGAACTCCTCCGCGACCGCCAGGGCATTGACGATGGCACCAAACGCCAGCTGGAAATGACCCATCGCCAGGCGCGCCGCGCCGCTCGCATTGTCCAGAACTTGCTTGAGTTTTCACGTCCGGCCTCCCCGCAGAAAAAATTGCTCGACCTCAACAATGTCATTGAGCGCACTCTGCAACTTCATGAGCACTCTCTCAAGCGCAATTCCGTCGAGGCCGATTTTCACCAGGAGCCAGGGCTTCCTTTCATCGTTGGCGATGCCAACCAGCTGATCCAGGTTTTTCTTAACCTCATCAGCAACGCGGAGCATGCCATCAAGGAAGTTCGTACCGCGGGGCACATCCGCATTCGCCTCGGCCAGACTTTTAATCGCGTCTACGCTAGCGTTCAAGACGATGGCGTTGGCATCAAGCCGGAAGCCTTGCCTCGACTTTTTGATCCTTTCTTCACCACCAAAAGGCCTGGCGGCGGCACGGGCTTGGGTCTCAGTATCTGTATGTCCATTGTTCGTGAACATGGTGGCAACATCGAAGTTGAAACCTTGCCCTGCTGGCGGCGCTTCCTTTACCGTCTATCTTCCCGTTGCCCTTCAAGAGCGCGGCCGCAATCTCCCGCGCGACCTTGATACCTCCAGTGGCGAATGGATCCCTCCTTCCCTCGATTGCTCCAGCACCGCAGCGTCCTCGTCCTCGACGATGAAGAGAGCATCCGCATGCTACTTTCTGAAGGACTTGCTGCGCACGGTCTCAAGGTGGATTCCGCAGGCACCGCAGAGCAGGCTCTGAGCCTCGTTCTTGGCCGTAAATACGATGTCTTATTGTGCGATTTGAATCTTTCCGTTCCCGGACCCAATGGGGACGGTCGCAATGTCGCCGAACGCCTCCTGGTTGCCGCTGGCGCAAACAAGCCTGAAGTTATCTTCATGTCCGGGGAATTGGGCGCGGAAGAGAGCCCATCGAAGCCAGCCACCTCTCGTTGGCTGCAAAAACCTTTCCGTATTTCCGATGTTCTGAATCTGCTGGTGGATTACTTCAGCCACGTCCCAGCGGGATCAGATCGCCGCTAGCTACCCAACTGGCTCACACGCAAATAGCTTCGCATCTCTCGCCAGATCTCTCTTCCTACTTCTTCACCACTGGCGCGGCCGCATCCACGCCAAAATCCCACACGAACAAATTCAACCCGTCCGGCAACATTTCCGCCAGTACGTATTCACCAGGCGTCAGCGGCTCGCTTAGGGTGAACCGGTAGACATTTTTCGCCACTTCCCATTCCTGGATGGAAACAGAATTCCGATTCACGGACATTTCCTGCCCAAACAATGTTCCAATCGATTCGATTTCACGCGAATTACGTCCCACCTTCACCCGGATTAGCTCCACCTCGGGTCCGGATTCCCCTGGCCGGCTGCTTCTTTGGATCGCCGAAGAGCTGTCGGGGTCAAACGGCGGCTCGCGCAGAAAAAACTCCGGTGTAATACTTCTCAGCCTGACTGTTGCGTGCGCCCCAGGAAGGACCACGGTCTTCTTCCCGGTACCACCGGTACAATCACTTGCCCTGCCGTTCTTAACACGCTGGACTTGACCTGCGTCCCGGCCTGGTCCAGCACACGCACCGATTTGCCTTCCACCACGAACATTCCTTCACCCTCGGGAAGGAATGCCCCTGAGCCTACCTGAAGGCTGGCATCAATGTCTGCTACGTTATCCATCCGCTTCGCTTCTTCTTGTTTATGTATTTTTTCAACTTCTGCCGCCGATGCCTTCTCTAGGTCACTGGCAGCTTTGGCGGTGGCATCCCAATCCACCATCGAAGTGGGGATCTCCTCCCAATCTCCTCGTTCCATGCTGAAATAGCGCACCCGATCCCCATTCCGCTGGTATTCCCTCACCACCTGGAAAGTGCCATCTTTCAGAACTAACTTGACTCCCCGGGGTAATACCGGCACTCCGCTTTGCTTGGCAGAGGTGGAAGGTTCTTGGAAACGAAGAGGTAAATCCGAGTTGGCCAGCGCAGAGCACGAAGCCAGAAGGCCTAATGTGCAGAGAAACCAAGGAAAGGCAAGATTTCTGCGTGCGTTCATGGTGACTCCGGATAACGCGCTGCCAGATAGTCGCGCGCACTATCCTCAAGTCAGAATAACGCTGGGGCGGACAGCGCTGCAAGGGACTGGCAATGGTGGAACATCACGGAGGCTGGGAGGTAGGAATATAAGTGCGGCGATTCTTGCGCGACGCTGGCGAAGCTTAGTGCGTGCAACGCGGAAATAACGTCGTCAGAACCATCAGGTCCGACAGCGTGAAGAGCCACTGGTCCGCTTGCGCGCCTGCGGCTTCCGCAGCTCGTGCAATGAAACCCAGATGACGGCTCCGCGCGAAATTATGCAAGTGATCCACGCAGATACCCGTCAGGCTCGCTACTTCCGAGTCGGTAAAGATTTTCTGGCTTGACTTGACCTTAACCACTTTGTCCTCTCGATGTCTCCGCCGCCCTCGATTTGCCCTCTACCTGGTAGGATGCTCATCGCAGGATAGGAGATGCAAAAATACTGAGCAATAGTCATTCCGTTTGGAAAGCTATTAAACGAATTCTCTAGTACTTTTTCGATTTGCTGCTAAATGCCCACGTTTTCCACAGTTTCGGTAGGTTTTCGCCTTCTTGCCCGTACCTGTCACAATTAACAGGGGGTATGCAAATACGTACTCTTTTTATGCACTTTCTACAGCTTTTGGGAGGCGTGCGGCTATTTCTTTCATTTGTTTCGTATGCCGTATCTCATGGCTTGCGATCATTTCGAACCATTCATACACGTTTAACATTCCTAAAAATGCGTGGGGCCAGCAGTAGGTGCTCAAGTCCCGTTTCGAGGTCTCCTCCAGGAAAGCCAAAGTTCGCTCGCGCGCGGCTCGCAATTCTCCCAACATCTCTTCTTTGGTGTTCAGAAGACTGTGATCCAGCGGGATGGGTGATTTCCGCCGGATGATTCTGCTCTCCACCAGCCACATCGGAAAATGAAATCGCTTGAGGAAGGGTATGTGTTTCGGCCTTTTCTGGGTAATGCGGTCCGCTCCGCCGATGATTGCGCGCTCCACCATAACCAGATGCGCCACAAGTTCCGCCGCTGACCATTCATCCGCTTCGGGCTTTGCGCTCCATTGATCCGCTGAGATGGAGTCTGCCGCTCGGAAAAACGCGGTTTGAGCGCAACGCAACTTTTCAAGAATGGGATCGAGGGGCCGCACGCCCCTACTCTATCAGGAACTTCCAGTCGTGGATTTGCCGCGAGACTTGAAAGTAAAGAGCCGGGTATCAAAGTAGGCGAATCGGCCAAAGACTCTACTTGCTATAGGGTAAAACCACCGGCGACTTCGAAAGCATGAGCCAGTTGCAGTACTCGGGCTTCCCCAAACGCCGGACCGAAGATCTGCAATCCCACAGGTAGTTTGCCTTCCACTTTACCGCACGGCACGGAGATGCCCGGCACCCCCGCCAGCGATCCCGTAACCGTATAAATATCAGCAAGATACATCTGAAGTGGATCGTTTACCCTCTCCCCCAATCGGAAAGGTGGCACAGGCGAGGTTGGCGTTACGATCGCATCCACCTTTTCAAGCGCCTTTCGAAAATCATTCGCGATCAGCGCACGCACTTTCTGCCCTTTCACATAGTAGGCATCATAGTACCCGGCCGAGAGTACGTATGTCCCCAGCACGATCCTCCGCTTCACTTCCGCGCCGAATCCCGCGCCTCTGGTCTTGCGATACATTGAAATCAGGGTGTCGCCTTCCACCCGTGGGCCGAAGCGTACTCCGTCATATCTTGCCAGGTTCGAGCTCGCCTCTGCCGTCGCAATGATGTAGTACGTCGCGATCGCGTAATCCGTATGCGGCATTTCAATGTCAACGACTTCGCACCCGAGCTTCTTATAGAGCTCGATACCCGCCTCTATTTTTTCCCGCACCCCTGCATTCATACCTTGGCTAAAGTATTGCTTCGAGAGGCCGATCCTCAGCCCCTTTACCGGTTTGTTCAGTTTCGCCGAATAGTCCTCCACCGGTGTCGTCGTCGAAGTGGAATCCTGAGGATCGCGTCCCGCAATGATTTGCAGGACTTTTGCTACGTCCGCCACGTTTCGCGCAAAAGGTCCAATGCGATCCAGGGACGACGCGAACGCGATCAATCCATACCTCGACACTCGCCCGTAACTCCCCATCATCGCCGGTATCCCGCAAAATGCGCCTGGCTGGCGAATCGATCCGCCCGTGTCTGTCCCTAGCGCCGCTACAGCCAAATCTGCGGCCACCACGGCAGCTGATCCTCCACTAGACCCCCCCGGAACGCAACCCGCTGCCGCCGGATTCTGCACCGGCCCGAACGCGGAATTTTCGTTCGAACTGCCCATCGCAAACTCATCGCAGTTCGTCTTACCCAATATCACCGCGCCCGCCGCTTCCAGCCGCAGTACCGCGGTGGCATCATAAGGCGGGATGTAATTGTCCAGGATTTTCGACCCACACGTGGTGCGCACATCTCGTGTGCTGATCACATCCTTTATCGCGATCGGCACGCCCGCGAGCGGCGGCAAGGGCCTGCCCGCTGCTACCATCGCATCGACGCGATCTGCTTGAGCGTAAGCGCGTTTTTCGCACAACGTCAAAAACGCATTGAGTGTGGCATTCTGCCTTGCAATTCTTCTGTAATAATCGGCTGCAATTTCGCGTGCCGAGGTTTTCCTGGCCGCAATTGCCTCGCGAACCGAGCTAATCGTCCAGGTTGTGCTCATCGCTCGATTACCTTTGGCACACGAAAATACGGCGCCTCCGGATCCGGGGCATGTTTCAAAACATCATCGGCGACCGCACATGGAACAACCAGGTCTTCCCTCAAGGTTGCATCTGCTGTCTGATCGTCGCTCAAAACCTGCGCCATCGGCTCCACTTTGCTGGTGTCAAGCTCGTTTAGCTTGCCGATGTATTCCAGAATTTCATCAATTTGCGCGCGATATGTCTCCAGTTCCGCCTCTGTCAGGTCCAGGTACGCGAGGTCGGCGACGCGAAGCACATCTTCTCGAGAGATTTTCATGGTGATGTTAATTGCTCATTTTCAGTGGTGCGAAGCGCTTCAAGTTTACCACAGCGGAGATTTGCCCCATTTCGGAAGCCTTATCACGGCACGCGCTCCGTGGCACCAATCTCATGTACTGGGCTAAGATCATGCTCATCCCTGGCTTCGCCGGCATTCTTCCCCAAAGTGCCGACATGCGTCCTACCCCTGTCAGCAAGCAAATGGAGGAATTCGCCCTGAAAGCGCGCCGCGAAGGGCGAGTTGGCCTGCAGGTTCCGATTCCTCCGGACTTTTTCAACAAAACAACCGAAACTATCTCCGTCTACCCGACCATTTGCGATGCCATGCATCGCACCTCTTTGCAGGATTTTCGGCTCCCTTACGAATCTAAGGGACCTGAAACGTTTGCCATTCACGGTCATGGCTATTGCTATTGCACCTGGGCTGGGAACTGCCGCTTCTGGATTTACCGCAAGCATGGAAGCAAATAGGAGAAGCTCTTCGAGGCGGACAACGTCCAGGCTTTTGAGGCGGGAGGCCCTTTCGGGGAAGGACTTTTTGAGGATGCGGGGAACGTCGCGGATGGAGAACTCGCCGTCTTCGTCTTCATATTGATACTGCTCGATCCAGCCGTCAGAGTCATGGTATTCCACGCCATTAAATTCCAGTACGCGAGTGGAGAAACGAACCGCGGAATTGCGAGTCCAGAGGAAAAGGATAGGAAGATTGCCGTGCGCGGGCAAATTGGCTCGTATTTTCGAGTATCTCGAGTTTTTCTCTTTAAGGAATAGGAGCTTCAGTTCCGACTTAGTGTTTAGCTCCCAGTGAGCTTCGGCCCCTGAGGAATCTGTGCCAAGCCTATTTTCGTGGTCTGCATGCCACTATCTAGTCACTGCTTCCGCGGCCTTCCGCGGATATTTCGTCGACACGTAATCATCCACGAGCCTTTGAAACGCTGCCGCCAACTCGTCGTACGTCCCTTCCAGTGTCACGTCTTTCTGCCCATCGATGTATACCGGGCAGCGTGGCGCTTCGCCCGTCCCCGGCAAACTAATTCCAATATTCGCCGCCTTCGATTCTCCAGGCCCATTCACGATGCAACCCATCACCGCCAGCGTCATGGTTTCCACGCCTTCGTACTGCGTTTTCCACGTCGGCATCATCTCGCGGATATAGTCCTGCGTTCGTTCGGCCAATTCCTGGAACGTTGAACTCGTCGTCCGTCCGCACCCCGGGCACGCCGTCACGCTCGGTGCAAACGACCGCAGCCCCAGCGCCTGCAGCAGTTCGCAGCAAGCGTAAACTTCTTCGCGGCGATCCCCGCCCGGCCGCGGCGTCAGCGAAATCCGGATCGTATCCCCAATCCCTTCATACAGCATCACGCCCAGTGATGCCGCCGACCATACCAGGCCCTTCATCCCCATTCCTGCTTCCGTCAACCCCAGGTGCAGCGGCTGCTGCGTTTTCGCCGACAGGTCGCGATACACCGTGATCAGATCCCGCGGCCGCGATGTCTTGCACGAAATAATGATCTGGTCGTTCCGCAGCCCGCTTTCCAGCGCCAACTCCGTGGATTCCAGGGCCGAAAGCACCATGCATTCGTTAATAATCTCTTCGGATTCCTTACCCAAATTCTTGTCCGTGTTCTCCTGCATCTTGCGCATCACCAGCTCTTGATTCAACGAACCACCATTCACGCCGATGCGCACAGGTTTCCCGTGATCGACCGCCACTTTGCAGATGGTGGAAAATTGCTCGTCGCGCCGCTGGCCAGCGCCCACATTCCCCGGATTGATCCGATATTTGTCCAGCGCTGCAGCGCATTCCGGGTATTTCGTCAGAAGGACATGCCCGTTGTAATGGAAGTCGCCAATTATCGGCACGCGACAACCCGCATCCAGAAGTCGCTTCTTGACCACCGGCACAGCCGCCGCCGCTTCCGGCACATTCACAGTCCAGCGGACAATCTCGCTGCCGGCCTCAGCCAATTCCAATGTCTGTTTATAGGTCGTTTCGCTATCAGCGGTGTCCGTGTTGGTCATGGACTGCACCACGATGGGTGCGCCTCCACCCACCTGCACGTGGCCCACCTTCACCCCGTAAGTCTTCTTCCGCGGGCGCTGCAACCCGGTCGCGTCAAAGCCTGAAATCTGGTTCAACATATCCTTTTATTTTACCAGACATGGCCCTGCCTCATCTTGTCCGGCGTCTTCGTCGCTCCTGAAAATAGGGAGGGGACGGAGTCCCAATTGTCCCGCCGTCCCCATTGTAAAATCGCCCTGCGCGCTAGGTTCAGTTCGCTACGACTTCGACATCTGCGACTTAATCAGTCCCACGATCGCCATCACGATCGCTTGATGATCGCTACGATGTTCAGCTGTAGATCTCCTTCCATGCGATTCAAGGGTTTATTCAGAAGGCCTATGAACTAGCACCAGAGCGCCACGCACATTTATTGCTTGGGCGGAGAAAGCATCTTCAGACTGTCACAACCTCTAAGGCGGGAGAGGTCGATGTTCTAGGGCAGGCTGAAACCATACAACCGGTTAGGCAACCTGCTAAGCTTTAAACTCTCACCCTCAACGGCCTGCCATGAGACTGCTCAACTCCGCGAACGGAGTCGCCTTCTCCAAAAACGTAAACGTACCCTCTCTCCATCATTTCCCTCGCGGCATTCTGAAATGCCCCCATTGCCGCGCGATGCAACGCCGAACCCGTACTGATCCGCCGCACTCCCGCTGCGGCCAGCTCTGCCACGGACCGTCCCGCTGCGCCGATCAGCGCGTTCACTGGCAGCGGTGCCACGGCGGCGCACACCGCCGCGAATGGTCTCCAGACTTGGCAATCCAGGGGCGTACACTACGTCCGCACCAGCCTCCGCGAACGCTACTAGCCGCCGAATCGTGTCTTCTAAATCCATGCGCCCATGCAAGAAATTCTCTGCTCGTGCTGTCAGCGTGAACGGAAACGGCAGCGCCCTCGCCGCCTCCACTGCTGCCATCACCCGCTCCACGGCATGCACATGATCGTAGATGGGCCGCTGCTCATCACCCGTCGCATCTTCAATCGACCCGCCCACCAGCCCCGCGCCCGCCCCCAGCCGTATCGTCTCTGCCACGACATCCGGCGCGTCTCCAAAACCGTTCTCCAGGTCAGCCGCAACCGGCAAATCGCTGGCCCCGACGATTTGCCTTATATGCGCCAGCGCTTCCTCTTGTGTCACCAATCCTTCCCCGTCGCGTCGCCCCAGTGAAAATGCCAATCCTGCGCTTGTCGTAGCCAACGCTTGATACCCGAGCGCGGTAAGCATCCGGGCGGTTCCTGCGTCCCAGGGGTTGGGAATCAAGAATGCGCCGGGCCCTGCATGCAACTTACGAAATGCCTTTGCTTTTTCGTTTTGACTCACGCCCATGTGCTTCTCTCCAGCCGAACATTTCAACCGCTCGCCTTTCTCCTGGCACTATCGTCAGATGTGGTTTTTGATTTCCTGTCGAGGAAAGAACTTCAGTGATTTCAGCCAATCAGGGCGATCACGCCGATTTTGGTTCTATTGCGTGTTTACCACGTTCCGATCCGCACCACAGCTTCCGTGGCAATCAGCAGCCCATTCTGCGGGCGAATCCCACCGATATTGTCGATCCATGTATGAGAGTATTCCACGTTCACTATTCGCCAGGCGAATGGCCGCGAAATTACCACGTCCATGCCTCCACCGGCGGAGAGCATCGGTCCGTTCACTGCCCACTCTTTCGACCAGTCGCTCCGCATCGGGTAATGACCCAGCGTGCCGTTGCCATCGTTCCATTCCTTCAACAACTGAGTTTTCAGTGCTTCATTGTCGATCTCGTAGGTGACTTTTCTCCCGCCGAACTTCACTTGTGCATAGGGCGAGAACCGGTGGGATGCTCGGGGAGTCCAACGCAATCCGCCGGAATAGGAAATTGAATCCGCGCTCATGTTGTAGGCTGGCTGGTGCATGATCAGGCAGCCGTTCACTTCTGCCACTACTTGCAACACCGGGCTGATGCGAGCCGCTCCCGTTCCTCCGCCTCCAATACAGCTCCCGCCGCCGAGGAACGATTCATACTCCGGGAAAGCGGTTAGCTCGATGGCCGCCTCGCGCGGGTAATCATGTTTGAAATCCACGCCCGCGGGCTTGTAGGCATCCTTCACGAACAGGAAGGGTTTCTCCCCGGTCCCATCCTTGAACTCTTTTACCCAATCCTTCCGCATCTCGTGGTTCACGCCAAACAGGCCCATGCGCGTGGCCCGCTCCCACGGCAAATGGAACGCCATCACGTTTGCAAACGTGCGCCCCGGGTTTAAAAAGCTCCGCGCTAGCATGATCAGGACGGGATTCGACGAGCGGTTCTCCAGTCCCATGATTACATACCGGTCGGCGACGTCTTCCGCCAGCATCGTGCAAAACCCCAACGTGGGCGTGTCCACTAGCGTGATGAATCCCGGCGACGCATGCAACATCACATTCCCGATGGACGCTTCGCTCGCCGGTCCAATTTTCCATTGCGTATGCCAAACCGCCGAATACGCCATGGACTTCATCATGCTTACCCAGTAATCTCGCCCGTCTCCCCACTGCACCAGGCGATAAGGCGGATCATTCTGCCGCTCGATATAACCGAATACCGACCCCTCGATTGGGTGACCCACATAAGGCGCCATGAACGTGTCGCTGTCGCTCCATCCACGTAGCTCGGACACCGAGCGCGCGTACTGTTGAAACCAGTGCCCGTTCAGCGCATCGCGCGTGCCGGCTTCGGTCCAAAGATCAAATGTGTGCATGATGCCCGTGTACAGCAGCGACTCGCCAATGGCAGGCGCCCAGCGGAAACGTTTCGAACGAGCGGAAGGAAAATCCTGTGGATTCGTGGTATTCGCAGAGGCGGACGGCTCGGAATTATTCGGATTCTTGGGCACCGGGGAAGTACCCAGATCTACATACAGATTTCTATGCGGAGTATTCGAATTTAACGGCAAGGACCAATCCGAATCCAGGGCACTTAAGAGCTCAGACTGACGGTACAGCACGTCAAGGGGGCCAGACTTGAGGGCAACCGGCACCTGCGCCGCCGCAATGCCTGCACATAAAAGACAAATGAGAAGAACGAAAACACAGCTACCATTTGCGCGGCCGAACATTTTTGGTAGAAACTTCTCCCCTGAGCGCAACGGCTCAAAGTGATTTCAATTTGTTGGGCGGGGCCGGTGCCATCTGGCTACGCACTCGGCAGGTAAATCAAACTCCTCGGCGGAACGGCGCGATTATAACACTACAACTTCAAAGCAAGAAGCGTCAGCTTGCAGGATTGCAGGATCCTCCTTGTGGACTGTTACCATCACTTTGACGTGCCTCCGGCCCGGTTTCCTTGCGGCACCGGGCGCAAAACGAAAACACATCCCGCAATCGCCCACGCGCCATCCTAACTGCTTCCCAGAAGCGGGAAGGCTTGTCCCAGAATCGGACATTGTCGACCGTTGGGACTTGCCATCATTCCGGCAAAGCCTTTCTGTCGTCGTAACTTAGGAAAATGGAACCTGTGGCCGCTAACCTGCGTACCACTATAACGTCCGACGATATAGTATTCTCTTGGTCGATATAGACTGCTGTCTTGGTCTCGCGGGGCTGAAAGGGTGTGGCTCGTGACCCACAACAAAGAAACCGAATCGTTTTTGCCACTGACGCCGGCTATGTTCCACATCCTGCTGGCGCTTGCCGACGGCGAAAAACACGGTTACGCCATCCTCAAGGAAGTGGCCCGCCGCACCGACGACAAGGTCAAGCTTAGCGCCGGCACGCTCTACGGCAACCTGTCGCGCCTGGAAGCAGGGGGGCTGATCGTGGAATCGAGCCATCGGCCGGAAGTTGGCCTGGATGATGAGCGCCGGCGCTATTACCGCCTGACCGAATTTGGGCGCGGCGTTGCCGTGGCCGAAGCGGAACGAATGGAAGAGGCCTTAGTGCAGGCCCGCGCGAAAAAGATATTCCGTAAGCCCAAACTGGCGTAACACGGTGAGGCTTCGATGGAAAAGCAAACAGATACCCTTTCGCAGAAGTTATTTCGCTTTCTGGTTCGATTGTTGCCGTTTGATTTCCGCATCAATTATCAGGGCGAAATGGAAGGTGTCTTTCGCGAGCAGCAGCGAGAGGTTGCCGAACGAGGCGGCTTCCTGGATGCCCTGAGGCTTTGGAGAGAGACGATCGTGGGCATTTTCACCACTGCTCCGCGAGAACACTGGGAGATCCTCGTTCATGATTGCGGTTATGCCTTCCGCATGATGCGTAAGAATCCGGGTTTCACCGCCGTCGCCATTCTTACCCTCGCCCTCGGTATCGGCGCAAATACTGCCATCTTCAGCGTCGTGCATGCCGTCCTGCTGCGGCCGCTTCCGTACCCCGATGGCAACCAACTTATCTTCCTCCGCCAGCAGCAAAACAAGCTCGGTATTGATGACATCCAGTTTTCTGCTCATGAAATCCAGGATTTTCGCGATCAGAACCACAGCCTTTCCGGGCTCGTGGAATTCCACGCCATGTCCTTCATTCTTTACGGGCATGGTGATCCCGATCGCGTGCGGGCGGGCGTTGTCTCCTGGAATTACTTTGATCTCTTCGGCGTGAAGCCTATCCTCGGAAGAACATTCCTGCCTGGAGACGAAGAACCCAACGCCGCACCGGTCCTCCTGCTCAGCTATGAATACTGGAAAAACAATTTTGGCGCCGACCAGAGATTGTCGGAAAAACGTTTGAAATGAATGATAAAGTCCACACCGTTGTGGGTGTGCTCCCCCCGGTCCCGCAATATCCAAATGAAAACGACGTCTACATGCCCAGTACGGCATGTCCCTTTCGCTCTGCGAAGAGTTTCATCGAAAATCGTGACGCACGCATGATGGAGGCGTTCGGCCGTCTGAAGCCGGGCGTTTCCTTGACTCAAGCACGCGCCGAGATGTCGACGATTGCCAATCGCCTGAAATCCGCCTATCCAAAGTCCTACCCCGAAAATGTCGGTTACGAGGCGGCTACCACAGCGCTCCAGCACGAATTAACAAAGGAAGCACGCCCAACTCTGCTGCTGCTCTTCGCCGCCGCTGCCTTCGTCCTTCTCATCGCTTGTGCCAATGTTGCCAATCTGACCCTCTCCCGCATGGCGCGCCGCGAACGCGAAATGGCCGTGCGCAGCGCTCTTGGTGCAGGGCGCAGCCGTCTTCTTCGCCAACTCCTTACCGAAAGTTTTCTACTCGCGCTTGTCGGAGGTGTCCTGGGACTTTATCTGGCCTATGAGAGCCTTCATCTGCTGACAGATTTTGCCGCCCGCTTGACGCCTAGGGCGCACGAAATCCAAATTGACACCAGAGTGTTACTGTTCACCCTGGTCGCCGCCCTGGGAACCAGCATCGTCTTTGGCACCCTCTCCGCCTTGTTCTCCCGCGCGAATCTTAGCCTGAGCTTGAAGGAAGGCAGTTCCGGCGCTGGATCCGGCCGGAAGCAGGATCGCGTGCGTAGCGCTCTCATCGTATGCCAGGTTGCATTTTCGTTTATGCTGCTGATCGGCGCTGGCCTCCTGCTCCGCAGTCTCTTCAAAATGCAGGAAGTGGAAACGGGGATTGTTCCCCAGCGCGTTCTCGCCCTCAGAACCACTCTCAATTTCTCCAAATACACCACCAAGGAGCAATCTCTCCTGTTCATCAACAAACTTTTGGAACGCCTGAAGGCGGAGCCCGGTGCTCTCTCTGTCGCGATTTCCGGCCGTTACCCCTTCGAGCCGGAGTTCATTGTGAGCGGTGCGCAAGGCGTTTCCTTTTCCTTTGAGGTTGAGGGCCGTCCCATCCAACCGGGGCAGGCTCCGCCCGTCACCACTTTCGCCGCGGTTTCCCCCGGCTATTTCCAGACGTTGAAGATTCCGCTGAAGGAAGGCAGGTTATTTACCGAAAACGATGACGAAAAGGGTCCGATCGTAATCCTGATCAACGAAGCCATGAAGCGGCAGCTCTGGCCGAACGAAGACCCCGTCGGAAAGCGCGTCACGAACGATGGTGGGAAACACTGGGCACAAATAGTAGGCGTCGTCGGTGATGTTCGTGAATTTGGGCTGGATCATCCGCCCGTCCCAGAGGTTTACTCGCCGCAAAAACAAAATCCAGCGCCAGGCGTAGTGCTGGTGCGTTCTGCCGCCGAACCCACTGCCATATCCAAAGCGCTCACCGCTGCAATTCACGAAGTGGATCCGCAGACAGCTGTGACACGCATTAAAACTCTCGAGCAAGCGCGGTACGAATCCATGGCCAATCCCCGCGTGACCGCAAGCCTATTGGCAATCTTTGCGGGACTGGCACTGGCCATCGCAACCGCAGGCATTGGCGGAATCATGGCGTTGAACGTGAGTCAGCGAGTCCGTGAAATCGGTATCCGCATGGCTCTCGGCGCGCGCCCCGTGAACATCGTGGGCATGGTCCTTGGTCATGGGCTCGCGCTCACCTTACTTGGAATTGGAATCGGCGTAGCCGGTGCAAGGGCGCTCACTGGGCTTCTCAAGTCTCTCTTGTTTGAAGTGCCGCCCACCGACGTCCTGACTTTCACCGGAGTAGGCATCATTCTACTGGCCGCGGCCGCCCTCGCCAGTTTTGTACCGGCCAGACGCGCTGTGGGAATCGATCCGAACGACGCCCTCCGCTCAGAATAGGGCGAAGTTTGGGTTAAGGGGAGATGTCGATGCCGTTCTTCAAAATATGCGTGCTTCCGGACTTGTGACTTTCGAACGCTTTTGCCTGCTTCAAACTCTTTCTGATTCAGTCATGAAAGGAGAATTGGGCTCATGAAAAAGGGACACATTTCGCGAAGGGAATTGCTTCAGGCCTCGGCGGCGTTCAGCTGCCTGGCCGCAACTCCTTTTCCCTTGACCACTTTGGAATTTGGAAGTGGCGATCAGCCGCACTCTTCTGCCACCGCAAATCCGCTCAAGCCCCCTGCTGAAGGTAGCATTCCTGTTGCCTTTCTCGTTTCCGACGGCGCGGTGGTCATCGATTTCTGCGGACCATGGGAAGTTTTCCAAGATGTTATGATCCCCGGCCGGATGGACATGCCCTTCCAGCTTTACACCGTATCCGAATCAACCAAGCTCATTCAGGCAAGCGGCGGTATGAAAATCGTGCCCGACTACACTCTGGAAAACGCTCCTATGCCGAGGGTCCTCGTCATCCCGGCTCAGAGTGCGCCCAGCGAAGCAGTTCTGGCGTGGGTTCGCAAATCGGCGAAGAACGCCGACGTTACCATGTCCGTTTGCACCGGCGCCTATCTCCTGGCGCAGACCGGGTTGTTGGCGGGCAAAGCCGCCACCACTCATCACGGCTCATATGTTGACTTTGCCAAGAAGTATCCCGATATTCAGGTAAAGCGCGGCGCCAGATTCGTTGAAGACGGTAATCTCGCCTCCGCTGGCGGACTTTCCTCCGGCATAGATCTCGCGCTTCGCGTTGTCGAGCGCTATTACGGCCGTGAAGTCGCCACGCAAGCGGCTTACGACATGGAATATCAGGGGCAAGGATGGATGAATGCGGAATCAAACGCAGTCTATGGCAAACTTCGCACCTCGGCCAACCATCATCCCCTCTGCGTGGTGTGCTCCATGGCCATCGATCCGGCGACCGCTTTGAAATCCGTGTATCAGGGCAAAACCTACTATTTCTGCAGCACCAATCACAAAGCCACTTTTGACGCTGCTCCGGCGGACTTTATCAATGCAATGAAGTAGGCCACAATTCCCGACCAGGTCACCCACCCATCTTTTCGCCATGCAGCACCGACCTCATCGGTATCCCCCCACGCTGTTCTTCAATTACTATCTTTCTAATGGATCCTTCAAAAGTAGTGTAGACCCCATAAGCAATCTCACAGGTGATTTCCAAACCTATGTCCTCGGTTCGTCGGGGTTCACGGCTCTTGCTTGGCTCGCGTATCTCCCGTTTTCCAGCTGGTCCGTGGTCGGCGCATTGTTTAGTATTGCTGGGGAGTTCGCACTGCGAAAGTACCTCTGATACTGGGTGCCAGACACGCGATCCATGTATATTCCGGAAAACTCGTATCAAAAAGCGCGCAACTCCTCTGGCCCAGACCTCCGCCAAAGAATCAGAACTTCTTTTTCTAAGTTTCTTCTTTCAAATCTGCCGCTGCGTTCAGTCGCTGTACTGGCATTTCTGTTTTTACTGGCAACTGCGTTTCGCGCGGGATGGACTCAGACCGAAACCGACTTTCCAAACTACTACACTGCCGCGGCGCTGGTGCGACAGCACCAGCCCCTGCGCAACTATTATGATTGGACATGGTTTGCGCGGCAGATGAATTATGTCGGCTATGGGACGGCGATCGGTTCCTACAGTGCCCAGACTCCTTTGACCATGCTGCCCATGGTTAGTCTCGCCAGATTTGCCCCACAAAGGGCCAAGCAGATCTGGCTGCTCTTCAATCTGGTCTTTCTGGCGGCGACCATCTACCTGCTGTCGCAAGTCACGCGATTTCGGATCGAAACCATTTGGCTCCTCGCGTTTGGTGGCTATTTTTCGTTACGCACGAATTTTATTTACGGGCAGTACTACGTCTTTTTACTTTTCTTGCTCACACTGACCTATTATTTTCTCCACCGGAAGAATTATTGGCTGGCCGGGTTCCTCGCGGGAATCGCTTTTGGACTGAAACTGTACGGCGGCCCATTCCTCTTGTACTTCGCGGCCAAGCGTCAATGGAGGGCCCTGCTCGCGATGACAACCGCCGTTGTCATTCTCCTCGGCGTGGCGGTGGCGTTGTTCGGTCGCGCGGACATCTACTATTACGCCAGGCAAATTCTTCCTCGCTCACTCGAAGGCGGATCTATCGATCCGTACAATCCCGGTACGCCAACGCTTTCAACCTTGTTGAGACGTTTGTTCCTGGCTGAACCAGAACTCAATCCTCATCCTCTTTGGAATGCCCCGTGGGTGTTCTTCTTCCTTCGAACCTTCATTTCCTTGGCAACTCTTGCTTTTCTGTTCCTTGGCACAAGTATGCAACGCAGCACTGATCGGCGTGGCTTTGCATGGTTTGTGATTGCGGTTGTCCTGCTCTCGACGAGCACGGGTTCCTACACATTTATAGTTCTTCTGCTTCCACTGGTTTTATTGCTGGAGGAATCTGGACCGCGGCAAAGCATCTTCCTGGTGGCTTCGTACCTGCTCCTGACGTTGCCCTTGCACCCAACCTGGTTATTTCCGAAGGTGTGGCTTCTGTTCGGCCTTTTTGTTTTTGTAGGATATCGGCTTTGGCGCGAAATGCCACGGCGACTCGCGCTTGCGGCGGTCATTGTTACGGTGCTGATCGCGTTCGTCGATGCTAAACGGCACATACTCAGCTACGAAAACGAGCCGGGACAACATTTTCAGCCTGTTATCGTGCAGAGTGGCGCGGTGTTTTCTTCCTTCCCGGTTGTTTCGCACGCAGGCATCTTTTACCAATCCATGGGAAGGGACGGCTATGTGCTCCGATGGCTGCATGATAGTCGAAACGAAGAGCTCTCTTTCGAGGGGCACGCTCTCCACCCAAGACTAGGCCCGGATGGCACTACCATTTACTTTGAATTAGTTGCGAATCGGAATTCATCCATGATGCTATTTGACCCGTCCACGAGGATAGCCGCGCCACGAGCCATCCTGATTCCCCCAGATTTCCCAGATTCAGTCAATTCGCCAGACGGAAAGTGGCTGGCTTTCACCAGTGCACAATCCGGCTCGATGCAAATTGTCCTTCGCGATCTGTCTTCCGGTAGCGAGAAGCGATTGACGGGTGGGAACTGCAATAATTCATCGCCCGCATGGGAATTGGACTCCAGCGCTATTCTCTTCGCCAGCGATTGCGGACGCGGATTCGGCTTACCCGCCTTATATCGCGCGCGATTGTCCGATTCCGCCAAATGACTCGAAGAAGTCTGCACGTAAAGTGGCGTCTCATTCCCGAACAGCGTTCACCTGGCAAGCAATGTCCGGGCGGTCGTCCGATTCCCGGGAAACAATCTGGAAGCCGGCGCACTTTACAGACTCTTGAATCAACTGCTTGGTCCGGAAGAATTCGCCCTCACCATCGGCCGCGCGGAAATCATGGCACGAAATGCACAGCGCGCGGGTGATTCGCAATGTTTGATCCATCCCCCGAACAGCCATTGCTTCAGCCCCCTCAATATTCATCTTCAGGAAATCGATCTGTCTCACGCCCTCCCGTTCCAGCAATTCGTCCAGACTGATCCCCGCCGCTTGGAGAGAGCCCTTCGTCCTTCCGGCTACGATGCGATTCCCTTGCCAGCCTTCCAGGCTCTCGATGCCCACTGGCCTTGCGCTATCGACAACCGCGAAATTCAGCGCTGTCACGTTCTGCAGATGGTTTAGCTCACAGAACATGCGAAGGCACCGGAAGGTGCTGGGATGCGCCTCGATGGATAGAACTTTACCCTCAGGTCCCACCGCTCTGGAGAAAACGATCGTGTCTTCCCCTTTGCCCGCGCCTGCATCAATGATGAGATCGCCCGGGCGGGGCTTGTAAACGTGGAACCAGCAGTCGGAAGCATCCTTAGTTGCGCGTTGCAGTTCGTTTTTCCACGTGCGAAAAATCGGGGTGTGATAGTCCATCGTGGGGGAATCCACGAATATCACGTCCCCTTCCTGGTGCATCCACATGCCATTGCGGTAGTGGACTTGTACCCCGGGAGCGTACTTTTGCACCATGCGATTGATAAACGCCTCTAAAATGCCCCTTCCTCCGGGTCTGTCCATAGCTTGAATCAGCGCGCGACGATATCCCATATCCGTTGTTTCCTGGGGCTGCAGCTACACTACCGATACCATTTCCGCATGGTCACAAGAACATTCCCCATTTCATCAATTCATATTGCTGCGGCGGATCTCCTGTGCCACGTAAGGTGCCGGCGCGATCCTGGAATGCCAGGCCAGACTGAGCCCGTTTTACCTCATTTGGCCGCAGTGCTGGCATCGAACACCACTTTTCCACCCAAAATCGTCTTCAGCACATGAACATCGCGGATCTTTTCCGGCTGGATCGTGAAAATGTCGTCGCTGAGCATCACAATGTCTGCGAGTTTCCCTGGCGTAATCGAGCCTTTCACTGTTCCTGGAATTCCGCGTAGGCGGATCCCATGGTGTACGCCTCTATGGTTTCCGGCACAGTAAGTTTCTGTTCGGGAAACCATCCGCCAGGATTCTTGCCATCCAGAGTTGCGCGCGTCACCGCTGCATACACCGTTTGCATCGGATCCAGTGGAGCGACTTCCCAATCGGTGCCCAGGCGATAACCGCACGCCATGGTCCAGAAACGTGCGGAATGCGTAAGTCCGGCTGGAGCGGTCATGGCCGATATGCGCCTCCGCGAAGCGCCCATCATCAATCGCGTGATACGGCTGCACGGACGCGATCACATGCAATTCCGCGAAACGCGCGAAATCCTTCGCCGCCATATGCTGCGCGTGTTCGATGCGAAATCGCCGGTCAGCTTCTCCATGCGCCTTCGTCAACTTCGGCGTACAGATCCAAGAATCATGGAAATACCCTGATCGCCAATCGCATGCGTACAGAGTTGCAATCCCGCGGCATCAGCGCTCATCATCCGGTCGCGCATCAGAGAGACAGGATGCATCTCGTCGGAGAGCAGCCCATGATTATCGCCCTGATTCAGAAATGGTTCGTAGAAATACGCTGTTCCTGAGCCGAGCGATCCGTCGGCAAATCCCTTCAGCGCCCCGATACGCAAATATGGCCCGCCAAACGCGTGGCGCACGCCGATCTTGGCCAGGTCGTTTACATTTGAAATAAGCGGAGCGGCATAAATCCTGGTGATCAGCTCGCCCCGCTGCAGCAGAGTTCGTCATACACGGCGATATCTTCATAGTCCGCGGACATATGTTGCACGCTGGTGACGCCGAGCGACGCGGCATAAGCCATGGCGCGCTTCACAATCCGCACTCGCTGGTCGTGGGTCAGTGGCGGGATCACCTTGTAGACCAAATCCGCAGCGGCGTCTTTCAGCGCTCCGGTTGGATTTCCCTGTGCGTCGCGCACGATCGTCCCGCCGGGCGGATCCTGCGTCTGCGCCGTGATTCCCGCAAGCCGTAACGCCACGGAATTCGCCACACCCATGTGCCCGTCATATCGCGTCACGAACACGGGATTGTCCGGCGTCAGTCTGTCGATGACTTGCTTCGTCGGAATGTTCGGCGGTGTCCATTTGGTCTCGTCCCAATTTCCTCCGAGGATCCATTCGCCCTTCGGCGTGATCTTGGCGCGCTCGCCGATCAGCCGCGCAAACTCCTGCGCACTGGTCGCATCCTTTAGCTGCACATTATCAAGCTGCATTCCGCCGGAGACGAAATGGACGTGCGCATCATTGAAACCGGGCAGAACCAGCTTTCCGCCGGCATCGATCACCTGCGTCCGCGGTCCGCGCCAGCCAGTCGATCTCCGAGGTTGAACCGACCGCGACAATCCGATCGCCCAGAACGGCAACGGCTTCTGCGCGTGGGCAGCGATTTGTCCACCGTCCAAACCTTGGCATTGGTGATGATCAGATCCGCAGCGGGCTTCGTCTGCGCCGCGCCCTGTCCCTCCAGAAGTAAAGCACACGGCGGCCAGGCGCAGCACGTGTGATGGCAAATGCTGCTCTTCATCGGGAGATTCCTCTTTGGTATGGATGAACGTGGCGAATTGTACTCTGCCCCGCCGCAGCGGCGCCAGTCGGCTAGGCCTGAATGTGCCGATTGGGGCTGCCGATGGGGAGTGCCTTGCCATAATCGTTGCAGTAAGACTAGATTGTTTGCTCCAGAGCCACTGCTTAGGGCGCTAATTAGCGGACCGCCTGCCGCTGGCATTCGGTGTGAAGGAGATAGATCCGCGTGTCCTCTCTGATCTGGAGTTTACTGAAGCCGTACCGCGGTAGCCTTGTAGTCATTCTGCTGGCGATGCTTGGTACAAACGGCAATGAGCGTTGCCGCGCCTTGGCCATTGAAGATCATCCTGGACAATGTGGTCGGCGAGCACAAACTCCCGCCCTGGCTGGATGATTTCCTGCGACCGTTCATGAGCAGCGGCACGAAGATGCAGATTGCGGCCGCCGCGGCGATTGCGACCATTCTGATTGCGCTTCTGGGCGCGGCTGCATCTTATCTTGCGAACTACTACACGACTAGCGTTGGCCAGTGGGTGGCCAACGATCTGCGTCTGAGAACCTATCATCACCTGCAGCAGCTATCGCTGAACTATTACAACACGCACGAAATGGGCACGTTGTTGAGCACCATCACGGCTGACGTTCAGACCATTCAGAACTTTGCCTCCTCATCCACGCTCGGAATTCTGGTGGACATGTTCACGATCGTGGCCATGCTGATCATCATGTTCTGGCTGAATTGGGATTTCACCTTGATCGCTGTGGGTGTGACTCCCTTCATGTTGCTGATGGTCTCGCGATTCAAGAAGGCGGTGAAAAAGGCGACGCGCGAGGTGCGCAAGCAACAGAGCAACATCGTCGCAGTGGTACAGCAGGGACTGGAATCGATGCGGGTGGTGAAGGCATTCGGGCGACAGGACCTGGAACAGGAAGAATTGAGCGAAGTCAGCAAGGCGACGGTAGAAGCGGCTCTGAAAGCACGGAGAGTGAAGGCGCTCTTGTCGCCAATCGTGGCCGTAACGGTTTCGTTGTGCACGGCATTCGTGCTCTGGAGGAGCTCTTCGCTGATCTTGAAAGGCACTATGACCGCCGGTGCGTTGACGGTTTTTCTTTCCTACTTGACGAAATTCTTCAAACCGGTGCAGGACCTGGCAACGATGACGAATACGATTGCGCAAACCGCCGTGGGAGTGGAGAGAGTACGCGCAATCCTGGAAGCTAATGACGTGATTGAGGAACGCCCGGACGCGCGCGAACCGGAACCGTTGAAGGGCGAAATCAAGTTCGAGAATGTGGCCTTCGCGTATAACAAGGACGCGCCTGTGCTGACAGACGTAAATTTCGAGATCAAAGCGGGGCAGATGGTGGGCGTGGTGGGACCGACCGGCGGCGGGAAGTCCACCATCGTCAGCCTGATTCCGCGCTTCTACGATCCATCCGGAGGCAAGGTTTCTGTCGACGGTGTGGATATTCGCGATTATAAGATCCACGGACTTCGCAACCAGATTGCCTATGTTTTGCAGGAAACCGTGCTCTTCCGCGGTACCGTGGCGGAAAATATCGCCTATGGCCGGGGAAGCGCCACACGCGACGAGATTGTGGAAGCAGCAAAACTGGCAAATGCCGACGAATTCATCTCCAAAATGCCCCAAGGATACGACACCATGGTGGGGGACCGTGGAGACACACTTTCCGGCGGACAGCGCCAGCGCATTGGAATTGCGCGGGCCCTGATTCGCAACAATCCGATTCTGATCCTGGACGAACCGACTGCCGCGCTGGACACGGAATCGGAACAACTGGTAATGGAAGCGTTGGAGCGATTGATGAAGGGCCGCACGGTGATCACCATCGCCCACCGGTTGAGCACCATCCGCAACTCCGACAAGATTGTGGTCCTGAAAGGTGGCGTCGTGGCGGAAGAGGGCTCTCACGACGAATTGATGGCAAGGGATGGCGTCTATGCTGAGCTGTATCACATACAATTCGACAAACAGCCGGACGAAACTGCCGCCACGGCACCGGTGAACGCGCCTACAAATACTGGCACAAGCGAGTTGCGCTGCCACGTGGACTGCCCGGAAATTTGATCTGCAGCATGCGTGTGATAAAGTTCGGCAATTCGGAGGAAGTATGTCGCATACACTGATTGTTTTGCCAGATGATTCCGCAAAGCCTATTCTGGATGCCATCAATGGCGCGACGAAATCCCTGCGCGTGAAAATGTTCTTGTTTTCCCATCCTGATTTGTTGAAGGCCGTGATTGAGGCAAAGAATCGCGGCGTGCATGTGCGGGTGATGCTGAACCCGGCGCGCCGCAGCGGGCAATCGGAAAACGCAGAGACGCATAAGAAGTTGAAAGCAGCAGGGATCGAGGTGATCGACAGCAATCCGGCTTTCGACGTGACGCACGAGAAATCGATGGTAGTTGACGACGCAACGGCGTACGTGAAGTCGTTGAACTGGGACGTCAAGAATCTGACAGAAACCCGCGACTATGCTGTCGTCACCACCCATGAGCCCGAAGTGAAAGAAGTGATTGAGTGTTTTGAGGCGGACTGGCACCGCAAGCCATTTAACGTAGACCAGCATTCCCTCCTGATCTGGTGCAGCGGAAACGGACGGGACCGCATCGCGCGGTTTATCGACGAAGCCAAGCATACGCTTGTTCGTCCAGAACGAACGCTATCAGGATGCCGTGATCATCGAGCGGCTGGTCCGCGCTAAGGAGCGCGGCGTGAAAGTGCATGTGATGGCGCGTCCTCCGCACAAATTGAAGAAAGAGAAATTGACGGAGGGTGTTGGCGGCTTGCGCATCATGGACGATGTGGGAATCAAGGTGCATAAGCTGAAGCACCTGAAATTGCACGGCAAAATGCTGCTTGCCGATCACTCCCGCGCGATCATCGGGTCCATCAATCTGGCGCCGGGAAGCTTCGATAGCCGAAGAGAGCTGGCGATTGAAGTCCACGCGCCCGAAGTAGTGGAGCGGCTGCAGAATATTGCCCACCATGACTGGAAACATTCTGCATCCGCTGGATTTGACGGACGAAGGCCTGCTCGCTGAACTCGAGCAGCACAAAATCGATGCTGCGAATGAATTGGCGCTAAACGGAGAAGGGCAAGAAAAAAGAAGAAAGCCAAGAAAAAGAAGAAAACCCGGGAAGCAAAGAAAAACGCAAAAGAAAGCCAAGAAACGGTAAAGCTCGAGCTTGAGCCACAGCCAGGCTGAACTATTCCGCCTGCATCACTCTCTGACTCTGTGCGGTAGACTCCGCAGTACGGTCCGGAGGATTCACGTACTGGCGGTAAGAGACAGCGCACCCTAACCCGAACGCGATCCACCAAAGCACCAGTGCCATCCACATCCAGCGCCGATAGTTGGAGAAACGCAGCCTGCGCGGAACGAGCGGCGTCCCCGCAACTAGAACGACATAAAACGCTAGAAGCCATGCCAGAGAGCCGGTCAATGAGTGGAGGGCCACCACGGTGAACCCTGAATCCTTCCACGAAGACGAGAGCGAAGAGAGAACCTGATGGCGAAAGATAGGCAGCATGATACGCAGGATGAATCCCAGGTTTAGGATCGCAATCGTTGATTGCAGAATGCCGTGAAGCCGAAAATGCTTGGCCCTTGCCATGAGTATTCCTGCACTGAACAACAAGACAAGACAACCTGAAAGTGGAGATTGACCCTTGGGAGATTAAAAGCCAGGAGATATGGACAAATCATCGTAACAAGCCCTTGCGTGCTGAGTTTAGAGCTTGGATTGCCCTATAACGGAATAAACAAGATGCGAGGCGCTTTTATTCCCGGTGTGACAGTTGCCAACCGTCAGAGAGTCAGACTAGATTGTTGGACTTGGAGCCTCCGATGAGTACGCAACAGATGACTCTTCCTGCCCGTTACTACACCGACCCGGAAATATTCCGGCAGAGAGTTGGAGACATTTTTCTGCGGAATGTGGGTGGGCGCGGGACGCGAAGAACAGCTTGCGATTCCGGGAGACTATTTTCTCTGCGAAGTGGCGGGCGAAAGCATTGTCGTGACGCGCGACAGCGGCGGGTCTTTGCGCGCTTTTTACAACGTCTGCCGGCATCGCGGAACTCGGATGTGCCGCGAGCGGCACGGAAAATTCGCGGCGCGGATTCAGTGTCCTTACCATGGCTGGACCTATGGACTGGACGGGAGGCTGCTGGGCGCCCCGCACATGGATGACGCAACTTTCCGGCATGAGGATTACCCGCTGCACGCCGTGAATGTGGACGTCTGGGGAGGAAACGTGTTCCTCAATCTTTCGCGGGATGGCAAACCACTTGCCGAGCAGCTTGCGGACCTACCGCAGAAGTTTGCACCCTGGAACATGCAGGAACTTCGAGTGCACAAGCAGCACGAATACCAGGTAAAGGCCAACTGGAAACTGATCGTGCTGAATTACAATGAATGCCTGCACTGTCCGATTCTGCATCCGCTACTGACCCGCATCACAGATACCATGAGCGGTGATAACGATTCCCCGCAACCTACTTATATAGGCGGGTCGCTGTTGTTTCGCGGGGCCGCACAAACCATGAGTATGGATGGCCAACGCCGGCGAGACTACCTACCGGGCTTGAACGAGGACCAGCGCAAGCAGGTTTTGTACTACGCTGTGTTTCCAAATTTGTTGCTCAGTCTGCACCCGGATTACGTGATGGCGCATCGCCTGTGGCCGCTCGCGCCAGACTGCACGCGGGTAATTTGCGAGTGGTATTTCCATCCTATGGAAATGGCCAAGCCGGGATTCGTCGCGGATGATGCGCTGGAATTCTGGGACAAAACGAATCGCGAGGATTGGCTGATCTCCGAGTTGTCCCAGCAGGGAATCAGCTCGCGCGCGTACACGCCGGGCCCTTACTCTCCTCGAGAAGCTCTGCCGATGGCGTTCGACCGAATGATTCTCGATCACGAGGGCCAAGGTTAGCCGCCAGATTCAGCCGAGGATCAAGAACGTGCCGACGGAGGGAGATTGGGTTTGACTCCAAAGTGAGTGCTGCCCCAGTCGCAGAGGGTCTCCATTAGTGGAACCAGCTTTTTGCCTTCCGCGTTCAACGAGCAGGTAACTTGCGGGGGAATTGTGGAAATGACTTTTCGGTCAAGACCTTCTCCGAAATCCTTGCCAACTTTCTTCGCAGTTTAGCAAAGCGATGCGGGCCGAAGGAAAGATGCCAAAGGATTTGGACCTTCCATTTCCCCGAAAGGACATTAATCGTCGCCTGAACAGGACATCCGTGATGTTCTTTCATTATTTCAATCCAAGGGCCGAACTGGTGCTCTTCAGCCACACTTACCTAATTGTGCCTACTTCCCCTACATCCTTCGTGATTGTACAATGCCGCCCTACAACTGAGTGCGCGTCACGAAAATTCCACGACTCAACGCCCTGCCTCTGACGCGCAAGAAGGGGATTCCATGATCCTGATTACTGGAGCGTCTGGAACGGTAGGCCGTGCCGTTTTGGAGGAAGTGCGCAAAGCCGGCCAGCCATTCAAGGCGATGTATCGCAACGCGGAAGACTCCCGAAAGGTGTCGCCAGGGACTCCCACCGTGCTGGCGGATTTTGCTGACAAAAACAGCCTGAAGCAGGCACTGCAGGGGATTGATTCGGCCTACGTCGTATGCTCTCCGATTCCACAACTTGTGGAACTGGAGAGCAACGTGATCGACGCCAGCAAGGAATGTGGCGTCCGGCATCTCGTGCTGAATTCCGCCCTGGGTGCTGGTCACTATCCGAAGTCGTTTCCAGGTTGGCACCGGAAGGTCGAAGACAAATTGAAGGCTTCCGGACTGGCATACACCATCCTGCGGCCGAACGGTTTCATGCAGAACATCATTACTTACAATGCGCCAACAATTCGCGCTCAGGGAGCCTTTTACGCCGCGATGGGCGAGGCAAAAACCAGCTTGATCGATGTGCGCGACGTCGCCTCCGTGGTGGCGAAGGCATTAATGGCTCCAAACGAACACACCGGGAAAGCTTATGAGCTGAATGGACCAGAAGCCGTAAGCAACAACGACGTTGCCGCCAGGATTTCGCGTATAACGGGTCGTACGGTGAAATATGTGGACATTCCAGAGACCGTACAGCGCAAATCGATGCTGGATGCGGGCCTGCCGGAATGGCAGGTGACGGCGCTTCTGGAACTGCAAGAGTACTACATCAGTGGGAAGTGCGCGGAGGTGACGGAGGTGCTGCCCCGTTTGCTGGGGCGTGCACCGCGCACGCTCGATCAGTTCTTGAACGAATTCAAAGACAGTTTCCGCCCGCAGGCCGCGGGCGCCTAGGGAGAGGTGAGTGATGGGCACAACGCCACGAGCGCAGGAAGCCATCAACCCAAAGACCGGGATGACACACACAGAAGCAAGCGAGTTTGTGCGCAAGCATTTCGAAGAGTTCGTGAATCGAAAGAACCTGAACGTTGGCAACGTGAATTTTGCTCCGGAGTTTGTGGATCACGGCGCTGACGTTCCGCCAGGCACACCTGCCGGACCGGCCGGGGCGATCCAGTATGTTGGCGGCGCTTACAAGAGATTTCCCGATATCCAGGTAGAGATCCTCGATCTGATCGCGGAGGATGACAAAGTAGTGGTGCGCAATCACTGGACCGGGACGGAAGCGACCACGGGAAAGAAACTGGAATTTTCCGGCATCGTCATCTGGAGGATCGCCCATCGGCAACTGGTCGAGCGCTGGGCGTACCTGACGCCGCCGCAACCAGTCGAGTCCTGATCAGAACGCGCCCCGCAGGCCGAGGGCGTCGGCGTGTTCGCGCATGGCCGCGATGCAGAACGCGATATGCTCGTCGAGAGGGACGCCCAGTTCTTCGGCGCCTTTAATGACGTCTTCGCGACTCACGCCACGCGCAAATGCCTTGTCCTTCATGCGCTTTTTCACCGAGCTTACTTCCAGATCAAGAATGCTTTTCGATGGACGCACGTAGGAGCAGGCGGTAAGGAAGCCGGCAAGCTCGTCGCAGGCAAAAAGCGTGTGTTCGAGGAGGGACTGCCGCGCAACGCCGGAATATTCGGCGTGAGAAAGGATGGCGCGGATCAACTCTTCCGGATAGCCTTGCTCGCGAAGAATTTTCGCGCCTTCGGCGGGATGTTCGCGATCGGGAGCGTGATCGTTGTTGGGCCAGCGTTCATAGTCGAAGTCGTGAAGCAGGGCGGCAATGCCCCAGGCGTCCTCGTCGGCGCCATGCTTGCGGGCATAGGCCCGGACGCAAGCTTCCACGGCCAACATGTGTTTGCGCAAGCTCTCGGACTGCGTGTACTCGCAGAGCAGATTCCAGGCATCTTCGCGGGATGGCATTGGGACTCCCTTATCCTGTGGATAAGTAGACCAACATCGTACAACGTTTGCCGCGGTAAGCAGTTGAATAGGCGCGGCACCGCGGTGCCAATCGGAGGACAGAAAATATGACCAAAATCGGTGCAAATGTGTCGAAACGAAAACGGCAGGTGCGCGAAGCAACAAAAGCACAACATATAGTTGGTGAGACTTAGCGCCGAGCCCAACGGGCAGATGATCGGCTTCTTTCCTTGTCCGGCCGTACAGGCGAAAACATGGCGTAAACAGGGACGATTTCACCCGTTTGCCTTCAAAAATTTTCAAAAATACTCTTGACACTGTATGGTCATTCAAGTGAAACTCCCCTCGCGCCAGTAACTGCCTTCCCCCCAAGAACGTTCCGACGTTCCTTCCTATCCGCACGCCGGAAAAATACCAGTCAGCGAGGAGTCCCGGTGTCGGCACATATGGAAAAAGAGACCACTATGAATTCGTTGGAAATGGATAGGGAAGTCATTCGCTGCAAAACATGTGGACTTGTCCAGTACCGGACGCGCACCGGCAACTGCCGACGCTGCGTTCGGGCGCTGCCCCAGCGGATGGAGTATCTGATTCCGCAGGAGGCACCACAAGAAGAGCAGGTGACGCCCGAAGCAGTCGCAACAAAGTTCGCGAATCAGGAGACGGTCGAGAACATCGGCCAACGGATTCGCCAACTGCGTGAGTCGAGGAGCATGACGCAGAGCCAGCTGCAGGCACGGTCGAAGGTCAGCCGCTCGTATCTTTCGCGCATTGAGAGCGGACAGATGACGCCAAGCCTCGGCACTCTGGAAAAGATCTCCGAAGCGCTGAACGTCGGCCTGAACCGGTTCTTCATTCCGGAATCGGATGGCGAAGCGCTGCTGGAGGATCCGTTCATTCAGGGATTGCGCCCGTTCCTGCGCCAGTTGGATTGGGAACAGTGGCAGTCCATCCTGAAGCGCTTGCAGGCGATCAGCGATCACGTTAACGCTGCGCCAATCACACTCCGCCCTATCGGTAACCCGGCCCGGCTGCCGCAGCCCGCGCCGGCGAATGGCAACGGGCAGCACGGGCATATCGGACACGCCGGCCATTCGAATGGGCTCGTACCCGCGCACGCCCATGGTCCGCAGGGCTATTCGCTGCGGCGTCCAGGGGCTCCCGTATTTCAGCGGCCGTTGGCACGCTAAGAGCAGGTTCGAATATTAGAGAATTTTTGACGCGAGCGGCGTTCCGAAAGGGGCGCCGCTCTTTTTTGTGTGCCGAGCAGGCCCTAATAGGACATGTTCGACAGCTAGCAGGTGTAAGTCCTCTTCAAGCGGGCCAGCGAGTGATGGAGGGCGTTACGCACTTCATCACCCACCGCCTCAAGCTCAAGATAAACCAGGCGAAGAGCGCCGTGGCTCGACCGGGGCAAAGGAAGTTTCTCGGATTCAGTTTCACTGGCGAACGAGAACCTCGGCGGCGGATCGCCCCCAAGGCCATCGCCCGCTTTAAGCAACGAATTCGGGAACAGACTCGGAGAACCCGCGGCATCAGCCTAGCGCAGATGGTCAAGGAGATCGCGACTTATCTGCGGGGATGGCTCGGGTACTTCGGCGACTGTCCAACGCCCGCGGTGCTGCAAAGTCTTGAATCGTGGCTACGCCGCCGGCTACGGTCGGTGGTGTGGAAGCAATGGAAGCGTGGACGAACGCGGTTCCGCGAGCTTCGCAAACGGGGCATCAGTCAGGATCTGGCGGCGCAAACCGCCGGCAGTCCTCCGGGCCCGTGGCGGATCGCGCAATCGCCCGCTCTTACCCTTGGGCTGTCCAACGCCTACTTTGCTCCGCTCGGGCTTCCACCCATGGTCGTGCGCTGTTAGCTTACTCTGCCGAACCGCCGTACGCGGACCCGCATATCCGGTGGTGTGGCAGGGGAGGAGGGGCGACCCTTCCCCCTATGCCGATTGCGGGGTAGAAATTCACCGCGGGCAGTACGCTGAATCGCTATTCGCGCACGACAGAGACTTTGGCGGAAGGGACTTCCAGGCGCACCAGGCGATGATTGCCATCCAGATAGAGTATGATTTCCAAGTCGTTGGTGATGACTTTCAGTCCCTCGTAGGATTTGCCATCGGCACTGACAGCTCCGGCCCAGTCGACGGTGATTGTCCCGGGCGTAAGTTCCTGGGGAATCAAGACAGGGAAGGATTGCGTGCCGCGCTTGGACCAATCATAGACGCGAGCGAGGATGGCGTACTGGTGATAGAGGTTGTTGTCCAGCACCACGATTAACGGCGAAGAAAATGAGAGATCCTGTTCAAAGGGCCGCGCTCCTTGCAATTGAAGAGTCATCTTGGCGACGCCATTGGCAAACATCACATGGGCGGAATTTGATTTTTCCGCTTGCGAGGTCCATTCGTAACTGATCGGCACGCCGTCGGGCTGTAAGTGAGTGTGCCGGTAACGGTTGAAGCTGCGCCTTCGGGCGGTTTCAGGGAAGTAGTGCCACGAGCCGTCCAACCACCCCGCTGGATGCGGCAATTTCGTAATCCTCGTGACCAACGGACTTGCCATCGAGAAGTATGTTGAACTTACCCTTCTCTGGCACGAAGACAGAACCCGCAGCGGCTTTCTTTTGCGCCGCAGAGGCTAGCAACTCCGAAAGCAACCATACACAGTAGAAGCACGCTGGAAGAAGAAGCACTGCTTCGGAGCTTTCCATGATTCCGCATAAGATATTCCCCCTCAGGATTGCGGTTTTTTGACCGCCAAATCTGATTCTGGATCATGCCCAGGAAAGGCCACAATCCCGCGGCGGAGGATTTCCGCCACCACGTCCGCTGGGTCGCCGGAACTATCCACACGAAAATCCGCTAAGTTGATAGGAAGCCATGCGCTGGGCATAGAGAGCGCGGAAACTGGTCTCATCGCGGAAAAGAGGGCGGCCGGTCATAGTGGTGCATCGGGAGAGCAAAACGTCGATGGGCGAATCGAGCCAAAGTACGGGAACTCCCGAGTTGCGTAGAAATTCGGGCGCTCCCAGTTGCGCATAGGTGCCGCCGCCGAGAGCGAGGATGGTGGGTTCCTGGCGTTCCAGCGAACGGCCGAGAGCCGCGCGAAGCTGTTCCGCCTCCAATTGGCGGAACGCAGGTTCGCCGTGCCGCTCGAAGAATTGGGGAATCGTGATTCCGGCTGCCGCCTCAATCTTTTCATCCAAGTCAACGAAGCGCCAGCCGAGTTGCTGGGCAAGGCGGGAGCCAATCGTGCTCTTGCCGGAACCCATGAAACCGGCGAGGCAAAGGACAGGAGTTCGCGGCGCGGGGCCGCGTGGGATGAAAGTCTGATTCACGATTCGGGAGAGCGTCGCTTAGGGACGCTTCAGAATTCGGATTGTACCACTATAGGAGGAGAGTTCGACTTTCGCGAGTCCCTGGCCAACCGTGCCGAAAAAACTGTTTCCGCGATTCCGCGAATGATGAGGGCCATGTGCATCGGGTCTTAGGAATTCGATCGCCTGATTGTCCACCGTGCCGGTTAGTGAGCGCGCGTCGACGTCCAACGAATCTGTGGGAGAAAATCGAACTTCGACGGAACCCTTGGTGCTCTTCATAGTGTAAATGCCGGTGTTGATGAACTCACCATCGTAGAGAAG
The DNA here is from genome assembly GCA_963839315.1 of Candidatus Acidiferrales bacterium. Classification (GTDB taxonomy): domain Bacteria; phylum Acidobacteriota; class Terriglobia; order Acidiferrales; family UBA7541; genus Acidiferrum. Next base: position 155,455 of record CAWIUU010000022.1, on the reverse strand, counting down.
ATTTCCTGTGGTGGTCATCAGGGTAACTTTCGTGAGGGAAGACTGGAGGATTTGTGCGCCCCCGCCAATGGAAGCGAACACCAGCTTACCTGCACATTGCGTGCACTTCAGAGAACCGCCGGTCGTGTTCACGATGATGTAACCGGAGACTTCCTTGAGGTTCACATCGCCGGCAACGCTCTCCAGTTGCATGTCGCCGTTCACTTGTTCGACGTAGATGAGTCCTGTCTGGGTCTTCAGTTGAAGCTCGGTCTGCTCGGGAACAGTCAAGATGAAGTTGGCTTCCACTTCGTGGGGTTGCGTGGAATTAACCAGTCCGGTGGCACTGATATCGATGCGATCGCCAGCCTGTTCCACATCGATAGCGACTTTTTCGGGAGAAGAAGTACTGATCACCACCACTTCCGGGTTCTTCGAGGACTTAACCTCAATCCGGCCATCGACAATATTTTGCAGCACAACTGTCGGCCGGCCTTTCACCGCAAAATGCTGTTCTTTGTGTTCTGGGGGAGCAGCCAGAGCGGAGGCGGCAGCGCAAAGGAGGATGGCGGTTCCAGCCGCCGTTAAAACGCTGCGTTCGTTGATCTTGAGATTGAGAATCACTGCTCGCTCCTTCCGCTATCCAGAATCGCGGCAAGCAATTCTGCCTTCTGATGGTAGGCACTCGCAAGATACTCACGAGCCATGCTGTCATTCGGATACTTCTTCAAGTGCTTCTGGCACTCCGCGATGACTTCGTTGATGACGCGCAGATTCTCTCGCAGAGAAGCATCGGCTTCAACACTGCCGCGCAAGTGAGGGGCCGTTCAGATTTTGTTCTGCATCCTGCAAAGCAACCGGAGTGCTCGAATAGACCGAATCCGAAGGCGATGGCTTGAGAGTCGGGGTTGCTGCCGGCACGGGTTTCGGATGGACTTTTGACGGAAGCGACCACGCTGCGGGGCGTGGGGCAGGAATAGCGGGAGCCGAGGAACTCGGTGCGACTTCTTTTGGTTGTTCGGGTGTCGGCACCTGAGCGACAGTCGGTGGCAGGCGTGCTTGTTCTTGCCACGCTCACCGGGTCTCTTGTGGACGGCAAGAAAAGCCGCAAAGGCCAAGGCGATCCCTGCACCCGCAGTAACCAGAACGCGCGGTTTGAAGAGAGTTGAGAGACCCTGCCACCAGGGTGTTTTCTCCGCCGGGGCCAAGGGCTGTTTGATCAGACCTTCGGCTTCCATCTGCGCGCGCAGAGAAACCCACAGGCGTTCTGGAGGCTAACTTCCGCGGATAGTTCCTTGGCGGAGGAAACGATGAACGGTGAGATCAGCCAATAAACTCTGACAAGCCACGCATTCGCAAGATGCGACCTGGCAGCTAAAGGAAGCGGCGCAAGACCTTCCTGTTCCAACACAGCTTCAAAATCTTTACACTGCATACTTCCAACTCCGACGGGAGCGATCCTGGTTCACTCTCCGAGTCAATCCGTACCAAAACCTTGTAGCGCGTGGTGACGTAGGTCGTACCTCATAGTAGCTCAATCCAACGACCCGGTCTGCGTTTTTGCCGCGTGACGTTCCTGGCGGGCTTGCTCCCGGATTTCTTCCTGGAGAAGTTCGCGCAGGCGCGTACGCGCCTTGTGCAACTGCGACTTCGAATTTCCTACCGAACAACCCATGATGTCCGCAATCTCGTTGTGCTCATACCCTTGGACGTCGTGAAGTATGAATACGGTCCTGTAGCCCGGCGGCAACTTCTCAATGGAGCGTTCAAGGTTCACCCTGTCCACTGCGCCGGAGAGCCGTAAGTCTGGAGCGCCAACGTCCCTTTTGGGGCCGGTGTTCTCGGAATCGGGCTCCAGCGATTCTTCCAGCGAATCGGTAGGAAGCGACTTCTTCCGAAGGCGCATCAGCACGACGTTCACGGTCATGCGATGCAGCCAGGTAGAAAAGGCCGATTCGCCACGAAAGGTCGCTATCTTGCGGAAAAGTTGGAGAAAAGCTTCCTGGGCCAAATCTTCCGCATCGGCGGGATTCCCCACCATGCGAAGGCATAAGGCATACACCCTGCGGCTGTGAAGCTGAAAAAGATGCTCGAAAGCCGCTGCGTCTCCTGCCTGAGCACGGCGGATGGCTTCCGCTTCAGTCCACGCAACCGGTTCGGCTGGTCGTTGTCGGGCCAACTGTCCAATCGCGGCGCTACTGGTACTTCTGATGCGCCGGATACCTCCAAGAGTTGTCCCTGCGATGGCGGAAGAGGCACACATAATCAGCTATAGAGGGCACTAACCCTCCATAGGTTGCATGGGCGATCGCTGCCCGCAAGGTGAGCCTATTGTCCCTTGATCGGGGTTAACCGTCTATGGGCAAGATGCCGGGCGCGCACGCAACTCGGGCTGGGGAAGCAATCATCTGGTCTCAAGGAAGCTTGGAAATCCGCAAGTTGATCTTCGGGTAAGGCATGGAGAAAGCACTTCAGAATGACGACGGATTCACGGAGGCAGGTATTCAGGTCATAGTGAGACGCGTCCAGAATGTCCCAATAGCGATCTGGCCGTGGGGTTAACCCCTCATCCAAGCGTCTCGACAGCCGATTCATACTCCTGGCCCAATTCTTCCGCCATCTCGGCCAGGGCTGATATCTTGTATAGGAATTGAGACCGGCTGGTTAGGAGCACGCGTCCGAATAGACCGTTGAAACGAGCAACACGTTGGTTTTTGGAACTCTGAAAATTTTGCGGGTTCAAAGGAGCGAGATTGGGAGTTGTGCCGAAGTGACGGGCGTGGACCTGCATTGCATGAAGCAATCCGAATAGAGAGGAAACCAGATTGTGACAAAGTGCCGGGGCAACACCGAGGAGCTGATAAGCCATGCCTAGGCGTCCACCGCGACGCATCCCAAGTGCTTCATCCAGGTTAACGCTAAACATGCAGTAAGAGGTTTCGAGCTTGTGAACAGTATCCAGGTAAACATGCGATTTGTCGCGAGATAATGGAGTGCGCCAGTCTTGAGACACGGAATCTCCACGTCGGGAAATAGGGCGGGAATTCAAGGCAAGAACCCTCCGAGGAGCGACAGTCGCAAAAGTATAGCAAATCTGAAAGCGATTCTCACAATGGAATATTACTAAAAAACTAAACTACTCCTGCCACACTACCAGCCTAACGCATAAGGACAGAAAGCCTAATCTAGCTTCCTTGCCCTTATTAACCCGTGGCATCTATACTCCTCTTGCCGGAAAAAGGAAAGGAATTTCAAAATCTTGCAATTCGAGCCGCGCGACCAGTTTGAACAACGCGAAAAGAAATTGGAGCAGATCCAGGCGCTCGGTTATGAAGCCTATCCACGACGAATTTCGTTGGACAGACCGCCCCGGTGATTTGGTTCGTACTTTTGCGGACACCTCCGCTACTGAATTCGAAGCCAATCGGAAAGAAGTCAGTGTTGCAGGTCGAATCGTTTCCTACCGCCTGATGGGAAAAGCGGGCTTTGCTCACCTGCAAGGATCCGGAAAACGTATCCAGATCTATGTGAGGAAGGATGTAGTCGGCGAGCGCGGATTCCAACTGTTTCAATTGCTCGACTTGGGCGACCACATCGGAGCAAGAGGGCATCTTTTCCGCACCAAAACCGGTGAATTATCGGTTTGGGTAGAGGAGCTGTTTTTTCTGGCCAAAGCGCTTCTTCCGTTGCCGGAAAAATGGCATGGGTTGGCAGATATTGAATTGCGCTATCGGCAAAGGTATCTCGATCTGATCGCAACAGAGAAGTCGCGTGAAGTATTTGAGACGCGTGCACGCCTGATCAGCGAGTTGCGGAAATTTTTTAATGCCCGTGATTATATCGAAGTAGAAACGCCCATGATGCACCCCATTCCGGGTGGTGCTGCGGCACGTCCCTTTGTGACTCACCACAACACGCTGGATATTGACCTTTATCTCCGGATTGCTCCCGAGCTTTACTTGAAACGCTTGACCGTGGGCGGGTTTGATCGCGTTTTTGAAATCAACCGCAACTTCCGAAATGAAGGAATCTCCACCCAACACAATCCCGAGTTCACCATGCTGGAGTTTTATGAGGCCTACAGCAACTATCGGCGATTTGATGGCATTGAATGAGCAATTATTTGCGCACCTGGCCAAAGAAATCACTGGTGGCACAACGGTGAAGTTTGGCGAAGTGCAACTGGACTTTGGAAAAATGCAACGACTCTCCATGCGCGAGGCCATCATCAAGTATTGGCCGGAAGGGGCAGGGCACGCGCCAACGGTTGAAGAACTTGCTTCGCCCGGCGGTGCGCCGCGAGTTGCGGAGCGCTACAACTCGTGGGCCAAGGCGAACCACGCCGCTTATGCCGCGGCCAAAGGCAAGCTCTCCGACGGCGAGTGGACCGGGCTTCTCTTTGAGACCATGGCGGAGGAACACCTGGTTCAACCCACAATTCTCTACGATTTTCCGACGGACATTTCGCCGCTGTCGAAACAGAAACCCCATGATCCTTCCCTCACCGAACGTTTCGAAGTTTATGTTGCAGGAATGGAGATCGCGAACGGCTTCTCTGAGCTGAATGATCCCGCAGAGCAGGAGCGCCGCTTCCTGGCCCAAATCGCGCAAGGCGGCGAGGAAGTCCCCAAACAATTGGACACGGACTACCTCCGCGCGCTCTGTCATGGCCTGCCGCCGACCGCCGGAGAAGGCTTGGGAATCGACCGGCTGACCATGTTGCTGACAGATTCGCACTCCATCCGAGACGTCATCCTCTTTCCGCAACTTCGCCCCGAAGCGAACACCGAAGAGCAAGGCGCTCCGCACGGCGGGAAAGCCTAGAGGTCGGCCCGCGCCATGGGATTCGAATGGTTTGTGGCGCGGCGCTATTTGCGGTCTCCGTACCGACCCACCATTCTGCGGCTAGTCACCCTGTTCTCGATCTTGGGTGTTGCTGCTGGCGTGGCCACGCTTGTCGTCGCTCTGGCAATGAATAGTGGGTTTCGTGAGACGCTCCAGGATCGCCTGCTGGGCGTAACCGCTCACATCTCGCTGACGCGCCCCGGTTCCGGTGGCATACACAATTACATGACACTTGCGGAAAAACTGGAATCAATGCCGGGCGTGCGCTCGGTGACACCTGCGATCTACCAGACCGTTCTGCTTTCCTTCGGAGGACAGGCACGCGGGGTGGTGGTGAAAGGGATTGACGTCAACCGCGAGAAAAAAAACGACGAAGCCCTGCAGAAACTCTCCGCCGGAAAACTGGATTTTTCGCCGGATGCCGATGGCATCGAAGCACTGCTCGTAGGTAAGCAACTTGCCGATGAATGGAAATTGCAGCCCGGCGATTACGTTACGTTGACAAGTCCGCAAGGCCGGCTGACACCCTATGGATTGATTCCGCGCACCCGGCGATTTCGCGTCGGTGGAATCTTCGACTCGGGGTTTTACGACTACGACGAGAATTGGACGTTTGTGATGTTGCCCGCCGCGCAAGCACTGGCAGGGTCGGGAGACATCGTCAATGTCCTGGAACTTCGACTGGCGAATCCGGCAGCCGCCGCAGAGATTGCTCGTAGCGTGGAGCAGGCTGCGGGCCAGGGATTCGTCGCCGCGACTTGGATGGAGGAGAATCGCGCACTCTTTCGCGCACTGCGCCTGGAGAAGTTAGTCACCGCGATTTTTATTGGACTGATCACCTTTGTTGCCGGGTTGAATATTCTGGTTGTTCTCTCCATGACGGTCACTGACAAAGCCCGCGATATTGCTGTGCTTCTTTCCATGGGAGCCCGCCGCGAGCAGATTCGCCGCATTTTTCTGCTACAGGGGATAGTAATAGGCGCGACCGGAACACTGATTGGTCTGGCGATCGGATACATGTTTAGTTGGGTTGCCGGTTCCAGGCACTTGATCCCTCTCGATCCCCAGGTCTATGCGGTACCGTATGTGCCCTTTCATCCCAGTTTATTGGACGGATTATGGATTGGCGCTGTGGCTATGGGAGTCGCCATCGTCGCCACTATTCTTCCAGCTCGGGAAGCAGCCCGCCTTTTACCTGTCGAGATTCTTAGGTTTGAATGACATTCGGGCGCGGCAACCCGCCAAAGGGCGAATTGAATTATTTGGAGGGTTATTTGCTCCTGTTAACGGGTCCGTTGCTGGCCTCTGAAAGAGACTTACAAGCTTTGCCGGACGTGGAAATAGACCGTCTGCAACGTATTGAAAGGCAATCAGTTAGCGGAGTGCGAATTGGGAAGCTTCGTCCAGGAAGATTGTGCCGGGCAATCCAAGTTAGAAAAAGGGAAAACGGTTGGGCTTGGATGGGCGCAAAAGAGCGGGTTTTGACACTGCTGGGTGTAGTAGGGTTCTGTGAGCGCATCTAATGCTGTAAGGGTGCGGTCGGATAGTCCAGCTACGATGTGGCCCGAAAAAAAGCCGGCAGACGGGCGGCAAAGGCTTGGGGCGCGATGCGATGATGACTGAACAACAGACCAACCACGAAAAAACCGGTGAATCCCTGCTGGAAGCGCGGGGGTTGAAGAAAACCTATGGCGCGCGCGAGAGATATCTGGAAGTTCTGTCCGATGCAAATTTGAATTTGTGCGAAGGAGAGATGGTTGCGATTGTTGCGCCATCCGGCGCGGGAAAAAGCACACTTCTGCATTTGCTGGCCGCGCTAGACACTCCAACAAGCGGTGCAGTATACTTTGAAAATAACGCGATAGAAACAAATGATGACGCGGCGCTGGCGAATTTTCGCAATCGCGCTGTGGGGTTTCTCTGGCAGCGGCACCAGTTGTTGCCGGATTTTACGGCAACAGAGAACATAGCGATGCCGTTGCTGGTGCGTGGAGAGCCACAAGCAGTTGCGCAGAAGTTGGCGCGCAACTGGCTGGCAGAAGTGGGCCTGCAACAACGGGCCGACCACCGCGCAGGAGAGCTTTCGGGAGGGGAACAGCAGCGCGTTGCGATCGCTCGGGCGCTCGTCACCGGGCCCAGGGTGCTGCTGGCAGATGAACCTACCGGAGATCTGGACGAGCAGAATGCTTGGGCCGTGTTTGAGTTGCTGGAACGGCTGCATCGCACGCATCGCCTCACGTCGCTGATTGCGACGCACAACTTGGCGCTGGCTGAGCGGTGTGACCGCGTGGTGGGACTCGAGCATGGCGTTCTGCGGACTCGCACGGTGAAAGCCGGAGCGAACTGGACCCCAGAGGGAGAAGCGAGCTAATCGTGTTCGAACGATATACAGAAAAAGCGCGACGAGTCATCTTTTTTGCCAGGTATGAAGCCAGCCAGTATGGCAGTCCCTATATTGAGACGGAGCATCTATTGCTCGGCCTGATGCGCGAAGACAAGGCACTGGCCAACCGTTTTCTCCGCCAGCAGGGCTCCATCGAATCCATACGGAAAGAAATCGAAGCGCGCATCACCATCCGCGAACGTATCTCCACGTCTGTGGAAGTGCCATTGAGCGCGGAATGCAAACGCATCCTGAACATGGCCGCCGAAGAAGCCGAACGCTTGGGCCACAAGCATGTCGGTACCGAACATCTGCTGCTCGGGATTCTGCGCGAGGAAAAATGTTTTGGCGCCGAAATCCTGATGGAGCGCGGATTGCGTCTCTCTGCGCTTCGCGAAGAACTCTCCCGCACAACGGGCGAAAAGACCACTGCTGCGCGGCCGAAAGAAACTTCCTTGTTAGCCGAATTCAGCCGCGATCTTACTTCCGCTGCGGCCGAAGGCTCGCTGGATCCTCTGGTCGGTCGCGATAACGAAGTGGAACGGGTCATTCAGATTCTCTGCCGCCGCACCAAGAATAATCCTGTGCTGATTGGCGAACCCGGTGTTGGCAAGACCGCCATCGTGGAAGGTCTGGCGCAGCGGATTTCCGATGGTGACGTTCCGCCGTTTCTCGCGGACAAGCGCATCCTCTCACTCGACCTGTCCTTGATTGTTGCCGGCACGAAGTATCGCGGCCAGTTTGAAGAGCGCTTGAAGACGATCATGAAGGAATTGATGGAGAACCAGAACTCCATCGTATTTATCGACGAATTGCACACCCTGGTGGGCGCGGGCTCCGCGGAAGGCTCGCTGGACGCAGCAAATATTCTGAAGCCGGCGCTGTCTCGTGGCGAGATTCAGTGCATTGGCGCAACAACACCGGGCGAATACCGCAAGTCCGTGGAAAAAGATCGCTCCCTGGAGCGCCGGTTCCAGGCAGTAAAAGTGCCCGCACCGAACGAAGAAGAAGCCATTCAGGTCATCAATGGCGTGCGCGAGCGCTATGAGAAATTTCATGCCGTGGGCTATACCGACGAGGCTTTGCGCTACTCCGTGTACCTCTCCAATCGCTACATCCCCGACCGCTTCCTCCCGGATAAGGCCATCGATTTGATCGACGAAGCCGGCGCTCGTGTGAAGTTGCGCCAGGCCTCCGTGCCCGAAGAAGTGGGCGAAGTGCAAAAGCGCGTAAATTCATCACTCACCGCATGGAATCCGCGATCGCGGCGCATGAGTTTGAGAAAGCGCGGTTCTACTCTGAAGAAGAGCGCAAAGAAAAAGAAAATCTGCGTGTGCTCCGTGAACGGTACAAATTAGACGATGCCTCGACCGGAGTAGTGACGCGTGAAGACATCGAAGAAGTCGTCTCGCGCTGGACGGGTGTTGCCGTCACTTCGATCAAGGAAGACGAGCAGCAGAAACTTTTGCGCATCGAACCCGAACTGCATAAGCGCGTAATCAGCCAGGACAAAGCGATCACTGCGTTGGCGCGCGCGATTCGCCGCAGCCGCGCGGGATTGAAGTCTCCCTCGCGGCCAGTCGGCTGCTTCTTTTTCCTTGGGCCCACGGGCGTTGGCAAGACGGAAGTAGCGCGGCGTTTGGCGGAATTCCTTTTCGGCTCGGAGAAATCCTTAATCCGTTTTGATATGTCTGAATTCATGGAGAAGCATTCGGTTTCCAAGCTGATTGGCGCGCCTCCAGGGTATGTGGGCTACGAAGAAGGTGGCCAGATGACGGAGCGCGTGCGTCGCACGCCGTATTCGGTTATCCTATTGGACGAAATCGAGAAGGCGCATCCGGACCTATTCAATATCCTCTTGCAGGTTTTTGAAGACGGGCAATTGACGGATGGTCTTGGCAATACCGTCGATTTTCGCAACACGATCATCATCATGACTTCCAATCTCGGTGCGCGGCATTTGCAGAAGCGCACCTCCATCGGCTTCCAGTCGGGTGTGGACGAAGCTGGATTGAAGAGCATGGAAGACCTGGTGATGGGAGAAGTGAAGCGGGCGTTCAATCCGGAGTTTTTGAACCGGCTGGACGAGGTAATCCTGTTTAATCCGCTTGGTGACGAGGACCTGCTCCGCATTATCGATCTGCTTGTCGGTCAGCTGAATGACACGCTGATTCACCGGCAAGTGCAGGTGGTCTTGTCGCCGGAAGCGCGCCAGTGGATCCTCGAAAAAACGTGTGCGGACCGCAATTATGGCGCGCGGCCGCTGCGACGGGCTCTGCAGAAGTATGTGGAAGACCCGCTCTCCGAGGCACTCATCCAGGGTGGTATTCAGAGGCCGGCGACGTTGCAGATTTACGTTGCAGGGGAAGCTCTCGCATTCCGGCCGGTAGCTGAGGCAACCCCGGTCGTCCACTAGCGAATCTGACGCAACAACGTGTGATCGCGAAGCGGTTATCCTTTGGGGGAAGCCGCACTGCGAGCTGCGCGCAGCCAGTCCATACCGGGTCTGGCAGGAGAAGAACATCTTGGGTTTGGGGGCGCGGCCTTGAGCCGATCAATGGCCGCTCAAAGCATAGTCTGTTTTCTGTCGAGGATCGCCGCTCGGCTTGGCCGGGAGCACTCCTGTTGCTGCTCCATTCCTCATTTTGACGTTTCTTGTCGCCTTGTTTTCCGCTGCGGCGACGGGTACGCCGGCCCGAGCGCCAGAGACCGAAGCTCACCCAAAGAGCGCCTACCTGTTTCATGCCTCCCTGAACGAAAATACCTTTGAAGAAAAGTTTGAGGATCTGACGCCCCGCAATCGCACGCAGGGTTCCACTGCGCGGCGTCCAGCGGGCAGGCGTTCATTGAGCGCATCGACTTCGTGGGAAACCGGCGCATCCGCTACGGACACTTTGAAGGCGCGCATTTTCAGCCGCGACGGCGATCCCTACAACGAAGACACGTTGCGCCGCGATTTTCAAGCGCTGTGGAACACGCAATATTTCGAAGACGTCAAGCTGACGGTGGAGGATTCTCCCGGCAAGCCCAACGGAAAGATCATCATTTTCGACGTGAAAGAGCGCCCGGTGATCCGGCGCATTCGCTATGAAGGCGCGCATTCCGTTTCCGAATCGGACATTCTCGACCGCTTCAAGGAAAAAAAAGTTGGCTTGACGGTAGAAAGCCAGTTTGACCCCACACGCATCAAGAAGGCCGAAGTGGTGCTGAAGGAACTGCTGGGAGAACATGGGCGGCAATTTGCGACGGTGACCCCGCAATACGAGCGGATTGCCTCAAGCAATGCCATTATCCTGGTTTTCAAAATCGATGAAGGTCCGAAGGTAAAAGTCGGCAAGATCGAATTTACCGGCAATCATGCATTCAGCAGCCGGAAATTGATTCGCGCGATGCGGCACGATCGCCCTTATGCCATCCCTCTGTACTTCACGGAAATCAACGTGATGTCCAAGACCTATGATCACGACAAGCTGACGGAAGACATTCAAGTCGGGATCATCGGGTTGTACCAGGACAATGGGTATTTCCGCGTGGTGGTTCTGGATCCGATCATTCAAAACGTCGACACGCAAGAATGGCGCTATGGCATCCCTCTTGCCGGACGCACGGAAGGAAAAGCGGTCAATATCACCATTCCGATTGAAGAGGGCGAGCAATACCGGATGGGAACGTTACGGATCGTCAGCAGTGATCCGGATAAAGCGCTTTCTTTGAAGGTGGATGCGCTGAAGCAGGCCTTTCCGCTCAAGGAAGGGGATATCTTCTCGGCCGCCAAGATTCGCAAGGCCATGGAGACGTACACAAGTATTTACGGGCAGTACGGTTTCATCGATTTCGTGCCGCAGCCGGAAACGGAAATAAACAATCAGGCCAAGATAATTGACATCATCATGAAGTTCGACGAAGGCAAACAGTATTATGTGCGCCGCATCGACTTCACCGGCAACACCACCACGCGCGACAAAGTGATTCGCCGCCAATTGCTGATCGACGAAGGTCAGTTGTTCAACAAGCATGCCTGGGAACTCAGCATCCTGCGGCTGAATCAACTGGATTACTTCGATAAACTGGAAGCGGACAAGGCCGCGGAAATCAAGCGCAACACCAAGGAAGGTACGGTCGACCTGCTGTTGAAGCTGAAAGAAAAAGGGAAACAGTCGATCGGCTTGCAGGGCGGCGTGAGCGGATTGTACGGCGGGTTCATCGGCCTGACCTATCAAACGAACAATTTCCTCGGGCTTGGGGAAACGTTGACGCTTTCCGCGCAGTTCGGCAACCTGCAGCGAAGCTTGATGTTCGGATTCACCGAGCCGTATCTGTTCGACAGGCCTATTTCTTCCGGATTCACCATTTTCTCGAACGAATATAAGTTCAACCAGGCGCAACAGGCGGCCCTGGTCACCGGGCAATCCGTCAGCATCAACCCGCAATACATTCAGGATTACACCCAGAACAGCGCCGGCTTCACGGTGTTTGCCAGTTACCCGCTGCGCCGGTATGCGTTCACGCGCGTAGCCGTTTCTTACGGGCTCACGCGCACCAACATTACGACGTACAACCAGGCGTCCGAATTGCTCTTCACGCAATTGCAGTATCAGAGTATCGCGGGCCCTGCGGCGTTGGACGGCATTCTGGCCAGCACCATCACTCCTACGATCAGCTACAACACGATTAACAACCCGATGAACGCCACGACGGGTAAGAGCATTTTCTATTCACTGGCGTTCACCGGAGGCCCGCTCGGGGGCAACGTCAACACGATTACGAACACGGGCGAGATCAAGTACTTCCATCCGATCAACAAAAGGCGCAATGCCATCGGGCTGCGCTTCCTTGGTGCGTTTACAACCGGCTACGGCGGAAAGGAAGTGCCACCGTACAGCCGCTTCTACATGGGAGGCGAGCAAGACATCCGCGGGTTCGACATTCGCGCGATTTCGCCGGTAACCTATATTCCCAGCGTCTTTAATCAGACGATTAGCTATTACAACAACCACAATTTGGGTCCCAAGTGGCTTTCCAACGCCGGCGAGCTTCAGCGTTCCGCTTGTCGGCTATACCATCACATTCCCGGGCGGCGACACCGAACTCTTGGGGAGTTTCGAATACCGCATTCCGATTGCGGGACCGGTCAGCATGTCTCTGTTTGTGGACAGCGGAACGGACGGTGTAGCGCGGAAGAATTCACTGCAGCTCGATGCGGCGGGAGTTGCGAACATCAACTCGCAATTCCCGCTGGTGAATCAGCAGCCGCAGTTGCAGATCGCTCCGGGAACAAACTTCAAGCTGCGCATGTCAACGGGCATCGAGTTCATCATCAATCTGCCGATCGTGCAGGCGCCGTTCCGGATCTATTATGCGTATAACCCGTTGCGGCTACATGAAACCATCGTGGCGCCCTATGATCAGCTGAACACGCAGACTCTCTTTCTGACATGCTCTTCACTCGGGCTGCTGGATCCGCAAAATCCATCCAAATGCAATCCGACAATTTTGTCGCAGATTCAACCAATTCTACAGAATCCGGGTCGCCTGAACTATTTTGAACCGCAGAGCACGTTCCGGTTCTCGGTAAGTCGTACGTTCTAGGCCAATGGGCACAACGGAATGAACAGGTTTCGGCATCAAGATTAAGCAAGTAGGGTGCCAGGGAACGCCCGCCGCACCCGTACGGGGGAGAAGTCAGTTATGAAGTTGCGAATGCTTAAGCAGGCAGCCTTGGTGCTGGCCAGCGCAGCAACACTCTGGATTGCAGGATGCAGTAGTTCCTCGCCAAACCAAACGACCGTTTCGGTTTCGCCGGCCGCGACAACGGTGTTGGCAGGCCAGTCGACCTCAGTTACCGCGACGGTCAACGGGAATACCGTCTTGACGGTGACCTGGAAATGCACGTGGACTACAACAACCACGACCACGGATTCGAACAGGAAAAGTGACGACAACTACCGCAACTGGCGGATGCGATCCTACCAGCACCGATTATCCGAAGTACGGCTCGGTGTCCGACGAAACGCAGAATGTTCTAACCTACACGGCGCCTCCATTGGCGAGTTACCCCCAGCCAGCTCCCGTGATTACGTTGACCGCGACGTCTACTGCCGAAAAGAACAAGAGTGGCAGCGGGAAGCGTCCAGTCTTGATTCTGGTATCCGAGCTTCGGTTACGCCATCGACGGCGACCGTGCCCGTTGGGCTAAATCCCGCGGCGACAACCAAATTTACCCAGTCCTTCTTGAATGATAACGGAATCGATGCCACTTGGCTGGTGACGCAGCCGGTGGCTGGCTCCACCGGGAATCCTTCGCCAACCTCCAGCTCCCCCACGTGCAGCCCGAGTTGCGGATCGATTGATCAGAATGGCGTGTTCACAGCGCCTGCCACTGTGCCCGACGAATACATTTCCGGTGACAAGTACGTCGACTTCCACGAATCCGGCTGTCGTGTATGTGGTCGTGACCTCGAAAAAGGACACCGCGCAGTCCTGCCTTGGCTCTGATCACACTGGTCAATGCCTCGACAAATCCGCAGACCTTCACAGGCATCTTTCCGACCTCTGTGGCTGCGGGAGGGGTGGAGCAGGATATCTGGTTGAATGCACATAACGTGCTGAACACAACCTCGATTTCCTTTACGGATCCACTGGGAAATAGCTACACCCTGGATCAGACTACCCAGATTTTCACGATTCCCAGTTACCACAGCGTATTGCACGACCAGTAGCACGGTCACTTGCGATAGCTCGATTGTCACGCGCATTCGTTTGAACGCTCAGCAAATCGCCAACCCTGGAACGGCCCAGATTTCAATGAATATTCCCGATCCTAACAATCCGGGATCGCTGATTCCCAAGAGCTTCAACCTGACTCTTTATCCGGCGCGACCAGGGCTGGTCGCTTCTGTTCCCGACAGCTTCAGGATGGGGACCAACACAACATTTACAGCCGATGGCGGGTACTACGGGGAGGGATTGGCAAAGCTTCTTTTTAACGGCAACCCCGGTGTGAGCATCGCACCCACGACTTCGCGAAAGTTCTCTCAGCCGCTTCCGGGAAGCCAGATTCAAAATCCTGGTCTCTACCAGGTAACCGTATTGAGCAACGCCCAGAGTAATCCTCCGCCGTTTCCCAGTGCGACAACGAACGTAGCGGTGCAGTCAAATTACACTGGGTTGCCTGCTCCAGTCTCGATTCCACTGCCCACAACTGCGGCGACGGGCACGAACCTTGCTCCGAGTAGCATGGCCTTGAATTCGACGAAGAGTTATGCGGTGATCACCGAACAGGCGTCCAACTCGCTTCAGTACATCGATCTGAGTTCCGGAACCCCGACAACAAATATTCCTCCCTTTACCGTGGATCAGAATGGACACGGAGTGGGCAAAGCTCCAACCAGCGTAGCCATCGATGATCAACTGGGGATTACCGTAGCCGGAGACCCTGTTGCAGGAAGCACACATGATCTTGCTGTGGTGGTAAACAGCGGGGACTCCACGCTCTCTCTGATTGCCCTGCCGAATGCGAACTACCAGCAATTCACTTGGGTAGGAAGCATCGATATGAGCAAGATTCTAGTGGAGCCTCCGGGAGTCGTTACCGTGCAACCAGCTCCCTACGCTGTCGGAGTTGATCCCACCACGCACCTGGCAGTGGTGGCTTACAGCAATTCGAATCTTGGATTCATCGTCAACATCAACCCCATTCCTGTCTCGAATCCGCTCGCCAAACGATCCAACGCAGAAATGTTTCATTGGATCTACGGTGACCGCGCCTCCTTGTGCCATCTCTTCCGTGTCAATGAATACCGGGGCGACGCCGCAAGTGGCGATGCAGCCACAAGTGCCCGTGGCTTACGTTTCCCC
Source organism: Candidatus Acidiferrales bacterium (assembly GCA_963839315.1). Taxonomy (GTDB): domain Bacteria; phylum Acidobacteriota; class Terriglobia; order Acidiferrales; family UBA7541; genus Acidiferrum. The sequence continues at coordinate 140,391 of CAWIUU010000022.1, read as the reverse complement.
GGGCGGAGCCGGATTGACCAGCGTGGTGAATCTGACGCAAACCAATACCAGTGTTAACATCGGGGCAACGCCGAACGGGGCGGTTCGCACGAACAATATCGTCACCATCAAAACCGTGACCCCGCACGGAATCAATGCATCGGTCGGCGGCACTGTCCTGATCAGTGGCCTGGACAAGGCAGACATGGACGGCTCTTACCAGGTTTCCAGTGTGATTGACCCGTATACATTCACCTACGCGAGCACCGGCGCGAATGAATCCGGGGGAAGTCCTGCCTCGGGTGCACCGGCGACGGTGCAGTACGGCAACCCATATCTGACATTCAACATTGCGAATACTACTGTCGGAGTAACCATTAATCCCAGTGACGCGAACGGCGGTTTTCGCTGATCCGGGAACGACCGTCGCGCAGATCCTGCTTCTGAAATCCCTGGATCTGACGGTGAATTCAATCACCCTGCAGGAAGGGGCATACCAGGGTAGCCCCAGTGGCACACTTACCGCTCCCGAACCCGGGATTCGATTTGTGGCCGTTGATCCGTACACGAACGTTATCATTTCCTATAATCCCACAGATAGCATCAACGACATCTCCCTGATCGATCCTGTGGGGACAACATCGGTTGCGCCCGGCAGAATCGTTCCTGCCATTCCCACCGGCCAAGTAGGAACAGGCAGCTATACACCGTCGGGCGGAACCGCGGTCACGGTCTACGGACCAATGACGTACGACCCGAACACGAAACTGGTGCTAGTGGCGAATGCGGGAAGCAACACGCTGACCTATCTTGAATGTGGACCCCAATAGCATCTTTAAACCAGTGCACGTGCAAGGTTTGACCGTGACGGCGGGCGGCGTACCTAACGCACAAGCACCTCTGAATTCCAATACCGGCGCATCGGACCCCCGCCACTCTCACTTGCGACCCGTCGACATCCCACCGGCCTGACAACCTGCATGCCGCAAGCTGCACTGATCGGATCGATCCGCGGCACCGTGCAGGTTTATGGCGCAGGATTTGCACGCAGGCGCGCAAGTTCGCCTGGACGGCAATTCTTCGGGGATCACCACGACACTTCGTCAGTCACTGGCCAATTGACTGCTACCATTCCGGCAACTTATCTCACGCTTGCCGCACGACTACGCATCTGGACGTCACTCTCAACGGTAACATCTCCAACTCGACGGACTTCTATGCGGTCGGTAGCTACGGATTTGTCGGCCACCTGCGCCACAGCCAAACCGGAAGCCGTGGCTATTGATCCTGTGCGAAATATAGGCGTCGTAACGCTAAACGGATGCACGACCGGCATGATCGCCATCGTGAATCTGGATTACACGAACATCCACAACTACGGCAAACCCTATGGACAAATCCTGGCTGCCGCGAACGTGGGAAATCTCCCATGGGAGTCGATGTCATCCCGCGGTTGGGATATGCCGTGGTTGCCAACAATGCCAGACGGAACCGCTTCGATCATCGATATCAGCACCCCTACTAGCCCGACGGTGTTTCCTTCACCAGTGGAACCACGACCAGCAGCAGTGTGACCGTGGGGATTTCACCAAGCGGCGTAGCCATCGATCAAGATCACGCTTACGCGCTGATTGCCAATAGCGGATCCAGCACCATTTCGTTGATCGACTTGACGGCGTTACAAGCCACGCCGGTGGGCACGCCGATTGCCGTTCCGATCGCCGTGGATGCGCAGCCATTTGCGATTGCCGTTGATCCAAACCGAGGGATCGCTGTGGTGACGGCACTGCGGCAAGTAAGTCTAGCGTACAATCTCCGGCGCGCTTGACGTCATCACTTTGAGTGGTCGCCTACGGAGTCCTCGACCGCCACGATTTCCTCTCTCTCTGCCGCACCCACGGGCATTGTCTACGACCCTGCGGTTTCACCGGCGCTGTTCTATGTGACCTCGCCGCAGTTGAACTCCATTTATGCGTTTAATCCAGATACGGGAGGCACGCAAACGGTTCGCGTGGGCGTCAATCCGTTCTCGATCGGGTTCAACTACCAGACGGGAACTCTGCTCTCGGTAAACGCGGCCAGCACAGGCAACAGCATCTCCGTAATCGACTCGCAGACATTGAGCACTCAGGCGACCCTCGGAATCGGCAGCCAGTCTCAATATGCGTCCGCGATGGACAATGTCTACGGCACCGCAGTCATCGCGGACCAGAACAACAATCGGGTACTGTTCGTCCCAATGCCGAAGTGATTGGATTGGGGATGGGGTGCACGAAAACGCATGATGGACGCGGCAAAACACGCGAAAGCTAGCTCTTCCGGGGAACCGTCAAAGAGAGGTTTGGAATTGCGGGTACGATGGCCAGTCCGGTATACTTCTACGTTTGTGCTGCGGCTGGCGGGCACTGCGTGGGGTGGAGGCGCCCGCAAGAGCAGGTGGACATCCTGAAGGACTTGTCGACAATCTGTTGTCCTCGTTCAGTTGGGATCACCAAAATTTTAACCGGCAGACGGTTAGGCATCCGAAGGGTTACCCATGCCTCCGGCAAAGAAGCGGAAGCAGAGGGCAAACCTGGAGAAAAATAAGGAGAATACAGTGAATTCCAGAAACATGATTCGTACGGCTGCTCTGGCCGTTGCGTGCCTCTTGAGCACAGCAGCCGTCCATGGGCAGGGGGCAGCGGGAGCGGCAAGTGGGACGAAAATCGGCACGATCAACATCCGTCAGGCCATCGTCACAACCGCGGAAGGGAAGCAGGCGTCCGCGGAACTTCAGTCCCAGTTTGCGGCGCAACAAAATGAATTGGAGGCCATGAATAAGCAGATCAACGATCTTCGTCAACAACTCGCGGCCAACGCGACCACCTGGGGCGACGAACAAAAAGCACGCGTCGCGGCACAGGGACAGAGGCTCACCGCAAAATTCGACCGCCAGAACACCGCGCTGCAGGAGGATGTGAATGCGGCGCAGAGCGAAGTGGTAGATCGCATCGGCAGGAAAATGATGGACGTCATTGAGCGGTATGCGCGCGAGAACGGATTTGTCGCCGTCTTCGAATATCCAGCCCAGAACACATCGGTTGTTTACGCGTCGACAAACATCGATATTACAGCTGAAATTATCAAGCTGTACGATCAGGCCTATCCTGGTAAAGGGTGGAACGGCCCCGGCCACAAAACCTCCGGCCACGACGCCTAAGCCTGCCACACAACCTCCGGCTACGACACCGAAGCCGGCAGCGCCAACCAAGCCGTAACGGTCGGCACACCGAGTCAATTTAATAATTCAAGAATGCAGAACTGCCCCGATCCAGGTCGGGGCAGTTCTTTTCCACCTTTATCTGCATTCGACTGATTTAGTTTCTGCCGATTGTTCTGGAGGAAGAGCTGCCGGCCCGCCCCGCACTTCTACGCTTGGTGTTCGGTTTCGACTGGTGGAGGTTCTTTTGGCTTATGGACTTTGTTCGAGGTGTCGACCTCGAACAGCAAATAGTCCGTCAGAAGTGTTTATGGTGATAGCGTTTTCCGTGCAGTTCCATGTACATTTCTGCGGTCCAGGGGAGCCAAAGTTTTGCGGCTCCGTTCTGGAAGCTGACAGGGCCGTAGTCTACTGTGAGATGGTCGCGGGACAGCTCCAACTTCTCGACCGGAGCGATCAGATCAGTTTCAACGCGCAATAACGTCAAAGCTGGACGCGGCCACCCAAATTCGTCCTTTGATGGGGATATCATACAGCAACCCATTTTTGCGCCACTCGCGCACCCCGATGAAACCCGCCGTTGCAGTGATTCTCTTCGAATCGAATCTGCCAGGCAGCTTCAGCCCGAACACTCGTTAACCCTTCACATTTATAAATGAATCCGCCTTGATAAGCAGGCTGCAAAATCGATACGCCCAGACCGTTGAGTCCGGTCGTGGCCAGCGATGTGGGGAAACGCAGAAGTATCCGAGGTACCGTTGCGGCTCTCCTCCAGATACACGGAATGCTCTCTTGAACGGGTGAACGAACACGATATAGGAGAATTCCCGCGACTGAGCTGGGCCCGGGCATGCCATAGCGGTCTATTTGCTGGTGTTCGATGCGCTCGGTAGCGGTAAATTTTTCGAAATTCTCCAGTTGCATGCTTCATGCGGTGCTGCGCGCGCAAGAGAACCTCTTTCGATTGCAAGGAGCATTCGAGGCCAGCCGGTATTCCGTGCTATCGATATCGGGCGGCGCCCATGGACGCTCGACAATAGGCGATAGCAGGACGGACGGGGAGCAAGGGGGGAGGAAGGCTTGTCGTTACACTCATTGCCTCATTTGTGTGCCGCTCCGCGGCTCTGTGCCAGCTTCTCCTTGGCTTTAGTCGCAATGGGATCATTCGGGAATTGCGTCACGACCAGTTCCCAGGAGGACTTGGCTGCAGCCAACTTTCCCTCCGCATCTTGAATTTCGCCCAGAAAGAAAGTGGCATATGCGCCCTTTTCCTTGGCCAACGTGACCGCCCGCGCCGCATGAATCTCCGCATCCTCCAGCCTTCCTGCTTTGGCATAAGCAGAAGCAAGCAGCAGATGAGTTCGCCAACTGGCGCCGTTCAGGTCAAACGCCTTCTCGAGTGTGGCTATGGCCCCCGCCGTTTCACCCGATTGCAGTTGCATCTCGCCGATCGCCAGAAGCGCCTTTTCATAACCTGGATCGAGCTTCAGCACAGCCTTCGAACTGCGCTCGCGCCAAGTTCCGTCTGGCGCAACGCCAGTTCGGAAGTTCCCAGTAAATAAAGTGCATCGGGATTCGAAGGGGCAATCTTCACGGCCTTCGCGAAGTGAATCTTCGCGGATTCGTATTGCTGCTTGCGCATCGCGTCGAGGCCCCTGTCGATCTCTCGCCTGCAAGTTTGGGGTCATGACGAGCCCAGAGGGGGCGGGCTGGTCTTCGGAAGTATCCGATTCCGGGCGAAGATAGATAAAGACCGAAACATCGATGCCCGAATACCTGCCACGGTCAAACGCTCCGTGGTCGTCTGATAGCCAGCGCAGCTCACTTCGATTTCATAATCGCCTGGCATGACGCTGGGGAACTCCGCAATCGAACCTTCTCGCGTAGGCAGACTGCATGTCGAAATTCTTCACGGTCGAATGCAGATGAACATTGGCCGCGGCATCCAAAGGATTCCCGCGCATGTCACGCACGCTGACTTTGACGGCAACCGGCTGGGGCGGAATGTAGCGCGCCCCCACTTTGGCTTTGGGAAGGAGCAGGCCTTTGTGCCTGAAGGATGTGCTGACGGCGAGAAGGGCGAGCAATAAGGACGCGAGCCTGTATCGCGCACCGGGGCGAAGGGTGAGGCCAAACATACGAAGACTCCGCTCTTCGGAAGAGAGAGCAAGACTACGCAAACGCAAGTGTTGGGTCAAGTCTCGGTCCCGCGATCGTCAAGTCCGCGGAGCGCGACGATTGAGGAGAGAATTTCCCGCTGAGTATTCAGTGCAATCTTTGATATTGGAAAGACTGGAGTTAGCACGCCTGCAAGAGGCAGGACAGGAGCAATTATCTCGATCGGTTGAAGGGTAATCTTGGGTATCTCGTTAGGTACCTTGCTTTTAGGTTGCTCTGGGAATATACTCGTTCTTCGCTCTGAATCGGGTCGCACCATAGGGTGGGCGCAAGCCCACTTTTTTGTTGCCGCCGGCGGGGATGAGCATTCGACCGGCTTAGGCCGTGGAGTCTTTAAGTGAATTTGGAGAAAGTCCGCGACGCCGCCGAACGGGTCGCACGTTCGGAAGGCTTGGAAGTCGTGGATGTCGAGTGGAAGATTGGTAAGCAGCGGTTCCTACGGGTGTACATCGACCGGGTACCCCCCGCGCAACCTGGGGAGTTGGTTGAGGGAGAAGAGGCGACCGACCCTTTTCCCAAGATCAGTCACTCGGATTGCGAGCGGGTGAGCAAGCAACTGAGCGTTATCCTCGATGTTGAGGAACTCATCCCGGGCCCAGGCTACATTCTGGAGGTTAGTTCTCCGGGGATGGACCGGGCGTTGCGCAACGCTGCGGATTTTGAACGCTTTCGTGGCCGTGCAGCAAAGATATCGACCAACGAACCGATTGGTGAAGCGAAGTTTTTTGAAGGGCGGTTACGCGGGTTTTGCGGATGGAAAGGTCCGCATGGAGTTGAAAGGCAAAGAAGCCCGAATCGTCGAGATACCTTTAGAGACGATCAAAAAGGCGAATCTGGTAGTGGAGTTTTAGGAACGGGAAATGGCGAATCTGCTCTATCAACAAATCGAAATGTTGAGCCGGGAAAAGCACATTGAACCGGAGGTGGTGATCTCTGCCATCGAAGACGCCATGGTCGTGGCGGCGCGCAAGTACTACAAGACGGAAGAGGACCTGCGCGGAAAGTTCAACCCGGAAAGCGGCCAGGTCGACGTCTATTCGGTCTATACCGTGGTTGAGGAAGTGGCCGATCCCAAGCGCGAAATCAGCGTTGCGGACGCCAAGAAAAAGAATCCCGAGCGCGGAAGTGGGGACTGAAATCCTTACCACTAAGCCCACCGATGTTTTGGGACGCATTGCGGCGCAGACTGCCAAGCAAGTGATTCTGCAAAAAGTGCGCGAAGCGGAGCGCGATACGATTTTCAACGAATACCACAATCGCGCGGGTGAACTTGTAACCGTGATCGTGAAGCGCGCCGAAGGGCCGGACCTGATCGTGGACATGGGCCGTACGGAAGCGCGGCTGCCGAAGCGCGAGCAATCGAAGCTGGAAACCTACAATATTGGCGAACGGATTCGCGTCGTGATTCGCACTGTGGACCGCGCCGCGAAGGGCCCGCAAGTGATCGTTTCCCGCGCGGACGCCGCGCTGGTGCAGCGGCTATTTGAAATGGAAGTGCCGGAAATTTATGACGGCACGGTGCAGATTCGCGCGGCAGCGCGTGAAGCCGGCGAACGTACCAAGGTTGCCGTAGCCAGCCGCGACAAGGACGTCGATCCCGTCGGTGCTTGCGTTGGCATGAAGGGCATGCGCGTGCAGTCCATCATCCGGGAATTGCGCGGCGAGAAAATCGACATCATTCCTTACAACGAAGAGACCGTCGCGTTCGCGCAGAAAGCACTCAGTCCCGCGAAGGTCACTCGCGTCCAGATCACGGACCCGGAGAATCATAAGCTGGAAGTGATTGTTGAGGATTCGCAGCTTTCCTTGGCCATCGGCAAGAAGGGCCAAAACGTTCGCCTAGCCAGCAAGTTGATTGGCTGGGACATCGATATCAAGAGCGAAGAAGAGAAGCGCCGTGAAATTGAGGAGCAGATGACTGCTCTCACCGCGCCCACCACCCCGCTGACCGTGCTGGAAGGCGTAGGGCCGAAGACCATCGAGAAGATCGAGGCTGCCGGAATTACTTCGCTGGAGAAGCTCGCCGGGATGACGCCGGAGCAGCTCCTGGAAATCCCGGGAATCGGCGAGAAAATGGTCGATAAGATCTATCAGGCCGTGAACCGCTTCTATGAAGGTGGTGGAGAATCTGGAGCCGCCGCGACGCAACCTGAAGGTACCTGCCGAAGGGACTGCGACCGAAGCCACGGATGACGGCGCGGAAAAGTCGGAAGCCAAAACGGAAGAAGCCCGCGGCCGCAGCCGCCAGCGAAACACCAGTAACAACCGAGACCCAGGAATCCACCGCGGAGTCTAACTCTGCGGCGGCTGAAACACCGGAGAATACCCCGGCGGAACAGCAGGAAGAGAAAAATCCCTAAAGCAGTATGAGTGACGCATCCCAAGTCCGCATCAATGAACTCGCCCGTGAGCTCGAGGTAAAGGCCAAGGCAATCATTGACCTTTTGCCGGGTTTTGGCGTAACCGAGAAAAAAACGCATTCCAGCTCGATCACCGTCGAAGTTGCTGAAAAAGTTCGCCATCATTTGAAGGGTGTTGCGGACGCTGAGGCAGCCGCCGAAGCAGATCGCGAAGCCAAGGAAGCAGCGGCCAAAGCTGCACAGAGAAGGCCAGTGCCTCCTCCTGCTTCGCATCCCGCGCACCAGCGCATCCGGCGCCTGTAGCAGCGAAGCCGCCGGTTCATGCACCAGTCGGGTACGCACACTGCAATCCTGCGCCCACAGCCGCTCCCACGACTGCGACTGCTCCGCCGGCAGCTCCTAAACCTGCTCCTGTAGCCCCTGTTGCTGCGCCACAACCTTCAGCAGCACCGGCGGCAAAACCAACAGCTCCGCCGTCACGCGTCCTGCACCACATGCACCTGTCGCGGCAAAACCTGCTGCCCCAGTGTCCCCTGCAGCTCCCCGCTGCTGCACCTGCACCACCTGCACCGCAACAGCCGCGAGCCGCAGCGCCTTGCCGGATCACAACAACCCTCTTCGCGCCCTGCGCCTGGCGGTCCGCCGCCGGCAGGACGTCCGCAGCAACCTGGGCAGCAGCCTCAGGCTGCTCGCCCTGCGGCTCCTGGTCAACCATTACGCCCGGCGCGCCCGGGCAACCGAGGCCGCCGCTGGGTCGATCCATGCCCACAGGAAATCGTGGCCCCATTCCTGGAACAGTTCCGGGCAGTGGCCGCCCCAGCGGTCCGCGTCCCGGCCAACCCATGCGTCCTCAACAATCGGGCCAAGGACAAGGTGGACGTCCCTTTACGCCTCGTTCCGGGCGGTCCTGGTGGCCCAGGCGGATCGGGTGCTCCGAATCGTCCTTGGGGTCAACGGCCCGGCGCAGTTCCAACAGGTTCACGTCCCGGCCCGCGCACTCCCGGCCGTCCCGCCATGTTGCCACCGCTTCCCGACAAAATGCCGTCGAAGGCGGAGCCCGGCAAGCCGCTCTATACTCGCAAGCCGCCACAACGCCAACGTCCCACAGTAGATAAGCGCGAGATGGAAGGGGAGCGCAAGCTTCACCCAACGCGCCAGCGTCCCGGTGCGGGTGGGCGTGGTGGCGCAATCGCGGCGGTTGCCCCTCCAGAGCCACGTGCGCCCCGCGACATCACCTTGACGGAAGGCATCACCATTCGCGAACTCGCTGAAAAACTCGACATTCGCGCAAAAGACTTGCTGAAGACGTTGTTGGATCGTGGTGTATTCGCCAGCATCAACCAGGCATTGGACGTACACACTGCCACGGATCTGGCGCAATCCTTTAACGGTGTCGTCAGTGTCGTTTCCTTCGAAGAAGAAATGGTTTTGGAAGTGGCGAAGGAAGAAACCAAGGAAAATCTGAAGCCGCGGCCACCGGTGGTTACCGTCATGGGCCACGTCGATCATGGCAAGACCAGTTTGCTGGACGCCATTCGCGAAGCGGATGTTGCCGGCGGCGAAGCCGGGGGCATCACGCAGCATATCGGCGCCTACAAGGTGCAGGTGGAAGGCCGAAGCGTGGTTTTCGTGGACACGCCGGGTCACGAAGCCTTTACCCGCATGCGTGCACGCGGCGCAAAAGTCACGGATATTGTTGTGCTCGTTGTTGCGGCTGACGACGGCGTGATGCCGCAGACGCGCGAGGCCATTGATCACGCGAAGGCCGCAAATGTGCCGATCATCGTGGCCATCAACAAAATTGACAAGCCTGAAGCGCAGCCAGAACGCGTCAAGCGCCAGCTGACCGACCTCGGCCTGATGCCTTCGGAATGGGGCGGCGATGTCGAGTTCGTTGAAGTTTCCGCGAAGCAGCGCAAGAATCTCGACAAACTTCTCGAAATCATTTTGACGGTTGCGGATTTGCGTGAGTTGAAAGCCAATCCCGATGCTCCGGCGGCTGGCACGGTACTCGAATCGCGCGTCGACAAAGGACGCGGTCCCGTGGCAACAATCCTTGTTCAGAACGGCACTCTCAATACCAGCGACTTCTTCATTGCAGGCTCGGTCTTTGGCAAAGTCCGCGCCATGTTTGATGATCGCGGGCGTCCTGTGAAACTTGCCCCGCCGTCCACTCCTGTCGAAGTACTTGGCCTGCAGGGTGTTCCTGAGGCCGGCGATCACTTCCAGGTTACTGACGAGGCGAAAGCGCGCCACGTGGTGGAATATCGCCAATCCAAACAGCGCGATGCCGCCCTGCGCGCGAGCGCGGGTGGACGTATCACTCTCGACCAGTTGCACGAGCAACTCAAGGCCGGTGAGGTCAAGGAACTTCCCATCGTGGTGAAGGCAGACGTGCAAGGTTCCGCCGAAGTTCTCGGCGAAATGCTGCCGAAGCTTTCTACCGATCAGGTGAAGCTGAAGATCATCAGTACCGGCGTGGGTGCCGTCACGGAAAACGACGTTCTGCTGGCCTCCGCTTCCGGCGCGATTATTATCGCGTTCGGCGTGCGGCCCGATCGCAAGGCCTCTGACCTGGCACAGCAGGAAAAGGTCGACATCCGCACGCACACCATTATTTACGAAGTCTCCGACGAGATTCAGAAGGCCATGGAAGGGCTGCTCGAGCCTGTGCTCCAGGAAACTTACCTGGGCCGCGCGGAGGTCCGCAATACCTTCCGCATCAAGGGTTCGGGCACAGTGGCCGGCTGCTACATTCTCGATGGTGTGGTGAAGCGCGATTCGCAGGTGCGCGTGGTGCGCGACGGCGCGATCATCTATACATCAAAGCTAAACTCGCTGAAGCGATTCAAGGACGACGCCAGCGAGGTGCGCGCCGGGTACGAATGTGGGCTCGGCATCGCCAATTTCAACGACGTAAAGGTCGGTGACATCCTGGAATGCTTCCAGGTCGTCAAGGTTTCCGCCGCCGAAGCGGCTGGACAGACTCCCGCCCATGCAGGACGCAGCAGGTAATACAGCCGGGAAGTGTGCAATAATCCCCGGAATTGTTTATGGCCGTCGGTCTACTCACGCTGGAACTGTACATCGCGGAAGCTCATTCCCTGAAAGATAAGCGGCAGATTCTTCGCAGTCTGAAAGATCGGCTGCGGGGACATTTTAATGTTGCGGTGGCGGAGTTGGATTTTGAAGATACCTGGCAACGTTCGGTAGTTGGAGTTGTGACACTCGCCAACGAAGAGCATCATGTGGAAGAATCGCTCCAGAAGGTCCTGGCAGAAGCGGACAGAATTCTTGGGCCCTGTGCTGACGGGGCATACGGTGGACTTGCTTTAGATTTTCACGGGCGTCCATTGCCGGAATTGGACTTCGGGTTTGCGGAGTCCGGCGATTAGTTTGAAATAGGAACGTCACAGTCATGAGCCCTGATAACCATCGCCATGAACGCGTCGGCGAAGAAATCGCCCATGAGATTAACGTCATGCTTGCCGGAGAATTAAAGGATCCTCGGCTGGAAGTGAGTGTGATTGTCAGCGAAGTGCGCGTCCAGCCGGATATGAAGCATGCGCGCGTGTTTGTGAGCGTCCCGCATACCTACCAACAAAGAGCAGGTCGATGCCATCAAAGCTCTCGAACACGCTTCTGGATTCATTCGCCGGGAACTCGTGGAGCGGCTGCAATTGCGGCGCGTCCCGGATCTGCACTTTACGCTGGACCTCTCTCAGGAGCACGTCGAGCGCATCGAACAGCTCCTCAAGGAAGTGAAGAAAGAGAAACCGGCGAGCTCGGACTGACCGTCCGGGATTATGGGAGATTGGTCCCGCCTGAGCTTATTCAAGTAACACTGCAGAAAAAGCCCGCAACGCCAGAAGTCGCAAGAATTGTTCCCATAACTGATTCCTGATGAGCATAACTGATAACTTCCCAATGCCACGCCAACCACAACCAGCACTCTTCGATGGCGCGCTTGTCATCAACAAGCCACAAGGCCGAACTTCTCACGACATTGTGGACGCGGTGCGGCATTTGGCTGGATTCCGCCAAGTCGGTCATCTTGGCACGCTTGATCCGCTGGCGACTGGCGTTCTGGTCCTATTGCTCGGCAAAGCCACGCGCCTGGTCCGCTTCTATACGGGACGGCGCAAGCGCTACACCGCCGGATTTCGTTTCGGCTTCGCGACGAATACTTATGATTCCGAGGGTCAAGCGCAGGGACCGGACACTGCTCCAGCCCTGGATCGCGATCTGATTGAACGATTGGCTGCCGAGTCCCTCGGGCGTTTTGACCAAATGCCTCCCGTGTTCTCCGCGAAGAAAGTGCATGGCCGGCCGGCTTATGAACTTGCGCGCAAGAATCAGGTCGTCGAACTCAAGCCCGCTTCCGTGGAACTCTACGAGTATCGCCTCACGGGAATCGATGGAAGCATCGCGCGTTTTTCCATCGAGTGCTCTTCGGGGACGTATGTGCGCTCGCTCGCGCACGACATGGGGCAAAAGCTGGGTTGCGGCGCACATCTGGAAGAAATCTCGCGCACGGCCGTCGGCGAATTCTCTCTCGAGCAGGCAATCACAATCGAAGAGCTCGCCGATGCCGCGCGGGCCGGAAAATTCAAGGATCGGCTGATTGCCCTGGAAAATCTTTTGCCCAATTTCCCGCGCACCAACGTGCTTCCCGTGCTGGAGAAGAAAGTACGCCACGGCGGCAAGTTCAATGTGGCTCCGGCGCAGCTCCAGCTAAGCCAGACCGAACTGCCGCCGGGTGCAACGACAGCAACTCGATTCGGAGGCTTTGCAGCCACCACGCGTGCGCGTCTTCAGCCAGCAAAACAAACTAATCGCCATCGCCGAAGCGGTGGTGCCGCGCACCTATCAACCCATCGTGGTATTCGATCCGCTTGCCTTGAAACCCAGAAGAACGCGCTCGCCGCTGGCCCGCCGCAATTCTGGGTAAAGCGGCAGTAGTCGTGTTCAATGGGACGATGGCGGCGGACGCTGCGGATTTTCTTGGTTCGGCTGTTCGGGCGGCGGTTGCGCTGGGGGTTGTTGTTCAGGAGCAGGCTGCTCGGGCGCTGGCTGCGGGGCAGGAGCACTGGCTGTGGCGCTGCGGCAGGCGGCTCCCCAGTTCCTGGCGGCGGAAGGTTTTGCTGCGGCTCTGGCTGTGGTGCGAGCGGTACGTTCGCGCCGACAGAACCCACGGCCGCTGAGTTCCCCCCGCCCCGCATAGATCGTGCGCGATTCTCGCCTGGGCATCCGCACTCTGCGCGGAGTAATCAAGATCAGAAGTTCAGTGTCCTGCAAAGTATTGTTGCGCACACCAAACCCGTAGCCGACCCCCGGCAGCGTCGCCAATCCAGGAATGCCAGTAATGGACTTCGTTTCCTGGCGATCCAGCAATCCGGCCAGGACGGATGTCTCGTCTTCCTTCAACCGCACAGTCTGCGTCACGTTGCGATTAGAAAGCACAGGGATCCCATTGATACTCGTTCCTGTTAGTGCCTTGATATCGAATTCCATCTGTAAAGTTACTTCGTGATTCTCGTGGAGTGACGGCGTTGCCTTCACTTTCAGACCGAGGTCCACATATTCCGACCCGGGTAAGGCTGCTGATTCGTGGCGGGATTGGAGATCAAGCTCGTTGGACTGACAATCAGCGTTACCTGGCCCGCAGCGCCTGAGATGTTGTTGGCCACCACGACGTCAGGAAAAGTGCTGTTTGTGAAATTGGAACTGACGATCGCCCCCGGATTCGTTCCGGCGGCGGGTTCCAGTGCCTCACTGTAGAGCCCGTTGCCAAGATCCAGAAAAACGCTGACCGTACCCGCGCCTGTATTCGTTATGGCGATACCGCTGGTTGCCTGTTGCAGAAAACTGCCAATCACCACTCCACTCGGTGTAGCACCAGTGGCAAGCGGCGACTGCGAAGAAGCCGCAAACGTGCCGTCGCCATTTCCCAGGAAAAGGCTGGCGGTATTGTCATCCTGGTTCACCACCACAAGGCCGACTCCGGTGCTTCCGCTCAGATTACCTGCGGCAATGGCCACGGGTAGCTTGCCCACGGCAAGAGGTGATTTCGTGAATTCTGTGAACGTGCCATCGCCCTTTCCTTTCAGGATCGTCACATTATCTCGTAGGTCTGATTCACAATCGCCAAATCCGATATCCCATCGCCGTTGAAATCCGCCACGGCAATCGCGTACGGGCCTTGGGCAGTGGCCGGCATGGCGAATGGAGAGCCTTTCACCTGCGCGAACGTGCCGTCGTTATTGGCGATGAACACTGAATAGGTATTGTCGGTAAAATTTGTCACTACGAACCCGGTGTTTGCGTTTGTATTGGTATTGAATTGTCCGACGGCGATCGCACTCGGCTGCTTGCCAACTGCGATGGGGTTCTTCTGAATTACAAACGTGCCATCCCCATTTCCCAGCAACTCCGTAACCGTATTGCCAACGGGATCTGTAACCAGCAAATCCGCGAACGAGTCGGTGTTGGAATTGAAACTCCCCGTGGCGAGTGCCGCAGGGACTTCCGGTGCGGTGGTCCGTGCAGCACCGAGGGAAATTGGCGAGCCAGTAGGCTGCGTGAATAGTGAAGCTGCCGTAGGCCCCTGATTCAGAAAAATCGTGATGGTGTTATCAATTTCATTCAGCACCGCCAAGTCCTGTATTCCGGCATTGCGAATATCCGAAGGGACCATCGACACCGGCCCCTTCCCAACGGGAATTGCTGCGTGGGAATCGTGACTCCCGTCCCTCCGGGATTGGGGGTGAAGGGCGTCGAACCCAGGCTGCCGGACAGCAGCGACAGAGTGACCGGGTAACGTTCGCCGACGAAGAAAGTCGCTGGTTTTGCATCTTGTGCCCGCATCAGTACCTGGCTTCCGCTTTGCACCAGCGAAAGTGCCTGCGAAAAATCTGCCGAGACACTTGGCAGCGTCAATAGAAACATAGTCTTGCCACCGCCTATGGCGGCTATCGGTGGGATTGCCGAAGCCAGGCTGGCAACACCGCCAGTCGCGGCAGTGCCAAAAATGGTGGCAAGCACAGTCAATAGTGCGGCGATGCTGGAGGCCGAGCGGACTTGCTGGGCAATGCCGGGACTAAGCGGTGATCAACCGAAGGCTGGAGGGCGGAGTGATGCCAAGTTTTAAGGCGTTGTTCAGGTCAACTTCAAGGATGTCGATCTGTAACAGCACCTCGCCGCGCGCCTGTTCCACTTGACGAATGATATCTCCCGCCAGCCGCACGCGCTGCTACCGTGTCACGAACGGTAATGGAATGTGCATCCGCAGATTGCTGGATGTGCTGAATCCCCGTCAGATCTCTCACCACGCGCAGAATCTCCGTCATCTCGGTTGGATCGACGGAGGCCGTCAGGGGAAATGTCTGCTCGATCTCCATGTCGTAGTCTTTGCGCTTCTGTTGGGTATCGGCAGCCACGAAAATAAGCTTTGCATTCAGAGGCCGCCAGAAGGTTCCTGACTCTGCCGCCATGACTTTCATGGCCGTGTCGAAATCGACGTCAGACACGCGAAAGCGAACCGTTCGCGAAGGCAACTCCGGGTCAAATGAAGCCTTAATCCCATATGTTGCTGCAACCTGTTCGTAAGCGACCCGCACATCGGTGGCATGCAAGTTGAAACTGTGAGTGGCCCTATCCGGTTTCGCAACGGGAAGACCCTCGGGTGGTTCCTCGGGGGGCAGTCCGTTGCCCCGATCGTGCTGGTCTCCCTTCATGGATTCCATCTGGTGTAGGCGTTCAGCTAGGATGGTATTGGAAGGATCGATGCGCAAGGCCAGCAAAAGCGCTTCTGTCGCGCCTTCGAGGTTTCTCTCGATGGCCATGCGCTCGGCCTTGTTGACATAGTCGCGCACGAGTTTGGATCGCAGCGCGACTCCCTTTGCTCACAATGATCACGTCGAAAGGTGCGTAACGCGCGGCTTCTTCATAAGCGGCCAACGCACCGTCTAAGTCCCCGGCCGCTTCCATCTTGGCGCCCTGATCCGCATATTTTTTTGCTGCTTTGGGGTCTGGCTTGACGATGGATCCATTTGCCACCGGAGTCTGGGGGGATTGTTTGCCCGCTTGAGCTGCGAAGGTGGGACTCCCCAGCGCCAGGCAGAGGATGACACGAAAGACTCTGGCGAAAAGGAAAAGGGCGCATATAAGAGAATAGACGCAAGCCCCTATTCTACCGTGAGGTAGGGGAATGATGGGTGTCCTTGACGAAGAATAGGGAGGAAGTGTAATCTGGATTCATTGTTGCAAATGATTTTCAACTGGAGATCCCGTGCTTTCTGCCTTCCTCATCGCCCTTCGTGAGGGCGTCGAGGCTGCTCTTGTCGTCGGCATTATTCTCGTCTATCTCGCTCGGACCGGACGCCGTCATCTTGCTCGCTATGTCTGGGGCGGCGTAGCCGCAGCTGTGGCGTTGAGCCTCGCGGTTGCCATTGCCCTGGAACGCTTCAATATTAGCGAAGACGGCTTTGAAGGACTGTTGCTGCTCGTAGCTGCCATATTCGTCGTGACCATGATCGTCTGGATGAACCGCATCGCTCGTCACCTGAAAAAAGAAATCGAAGATAAGGTGGAAAGCTATGCCGCACGCGTGGGCTCGGCTGCGGGTTGGGGCATCGCACTTTTTGTGTTCCTGATGGTTTTACGAGAGGGCGCGGAACTGGCCCTGATTCTCCGCGCAGTGGAAATGTCCACGGAAGGTCTGCAGACCTGGATCGGCACGATTGCCGGCATCGCAGCTGCGATCCTGGTTGGATTGTTCTTCTTCAAGGGCACTCTCAAGGTGCCGTTGCACCGCTTCTTTGCGGTGACCAGCGCCATCCTCATACTCGTTTCAATTCAACTCGCCGTCACCGGCCTGCATGAGCTTAGTGAAGCGCGTTGGATACCTTCCAGCAAAACGGAAATGGCCCTCCTCGGCCCCATTGTCCGCAACGAACTGTTCTTCTTCATGTTTGTATTTGGTGCGGCCGCGTTCATGATTTTTCGCGAATGGCAATCAGCCACGTTGTCAAAAGCGATGAGTGCCGCGACCACGGACGCGGAGCGGCGTCTGGTGGAAGCGCAGAATCGCCGTCAACGGTTCTGGATGATGTCCGCGGGGATTGCGAGCCTCACGGTAATCCTTGCTCTTACAGCGGATTTCATTTATGCGAAGGTGAATGCGGCTCCGGTGCAGGCGCAGCAGGTGACAGCCGTAGACAATATTGTGCGCATCCCGGTCTCCGAAGTACAGGACGGCAACCTGCACTTGTTTACTCTGATGCGAATGGCCAAAGCATTCGTTTCATGGTCATCAAAAAGCCAAATGGCTACGGAACGGCTTTGGATGCCTGCCTGATTTGCGGCGCGGAAGGCTACCGCCAGGAGGGCCAGAACGTGATGTGCCGGCACTGCGCTTCCGCGATTTATATCCCTTCGATCGGACAGAAGGGCGGCTGCAATCCCATTGGGTTTACATCACTAATAGATAGCAATGAAATCGTCATCGATGTCTCTGCACTGACAAAAGCTTCGGAAGAAATCCCGCGATAGGAGAAGCTATCGTTTTCTGACCATCCGAAATGTTTCTTCGTCTCGTCACCGACTCCTTCACTCGACGCCCCCGGCGCAAACTGCTGACAATGGCTGCCTTGGCATTAGGTATGGCCGTAGCCACTGCGGCGCTCAGTGTGTCGCTGGACGTGGGGGACCGCCTGGCGCAAGAATTTCGTAGTCTTAGGCGCCAATCTGCTGGTGACGCCAGAAGCTGATTCGTTGCCACTGGAAATTGGCGGAGTGGATTATCGGCCCGTCAACGCCGGGGCGTATCTTCCGGAAGCGGACCTCGGCAAGCTCAAAACAATTTTCTGGCGATTCAATATCATCGGCTTTGCGCCAATCCTGGAGTACCCTGTAAGCGTTGGTCACCCCGGCTTCGAAGAATCTGTAGCAACTTTCCCGGCGACAGAAGAGCGACTCTGCTCGGAACCTGGTCGCAGCATTCCGTTCGCCATTCCTGACGGTACCACGTACGTTTCGGGAATTGAGAAGACCAATCCGTGGTGGCGCGTGGAAGGCAGTTGGTTTGCAGAAAATGCCGAGAATGTGTTGTGGGAACGGCGCTTGCCAAAGAAGTTCGGCTGTACGATTGGCGGACGCAGCTCAACGTCTTAATGCGGTCAATGCAATGCTGGCTGGCGCACTCTCAAAATTGTTGGCTTCCTCTACACCGGCGGTCCGGAAGACAATTCCGTTGTTGCACCACTTATCTATCGCGCAAAAGCTGGCCGGCAAGCCAGGGCAATACCGGCGGCTGTATGTTAGCGCACTTACGAAACCCGAAGACGTCTTTGCCCGTAAAGATCCGAAGACGATGACGCCGGCGGAATTCGACAAATGGTACTGCACGCCGTACATCAGCGCGATTGCCTCTGCAGATCAGCCAGGAACTGAAGGGTACGGATGTGCGCGTGATTCGCCGCGTGGCAGAAGGCGAAGGCAACGTCCTCACGCGTGTGCGAATGCTTCTCTGGCTGGTGACTTTTGCTGCGTTGCTGGCAGCAGCTCTGGCCGTGGGCGCTTCAGCTGCGGCATCGGTTATTGAACGGCGCACGGAAATCGGCCTGATGAAGGCTCTTGGCGCAGGCTCCGGGCTTGTAGGGGTGCTTCTGGCGGCAGAACAACTGCTCTTGGCGTTTGTTGGCGGCGGGATTGGTTATGCGCTGGGCATCATTCTTGGCACGCCTCTTGGGTGAACGGATTTTCGGCTTTGCTCCAGAACCGAAGCTCTTCGTGCTTCTCATCATCCTGGTTCTTGCCGCGCTGATTACGCTACTGGGCAGCGCTTTCCCTCTCCGGCGCGCCTCGCGATACGATCCCGCGCCGATCCTGCGGGGCGAATGATGGCAACTACTCCCATGTTCTGGCGCATCGTTCGCAGGTTGCTCACCGCCAATTACGGCCGTCTCTTCGTGATTCTCCTGGCGCTCAGCGCGGGCGCCGCGGTTACTGCCGCCTTGCTGAATCTGCAGATCGACGCGAAGCGCCGCCTGACCACTGAATTTCGCGCCCTCGGCGCAAACGTGATCGTCGCCCCGCGTGATATCTCCAACAGCGAGTCGCAATGTCGCCACGCTGGACGAAGCGCTTCTGGCGCAGCTCCCCGCCGAAAACGACGGCAAACATGTCCCCGCCGTGGCGTTCCTCTACGTGATCGGAGAAGTTTCCAAAGCCGGGACAGCTGCATTACGAACCCGCGGTCATTGCGGGCACGCAAGGCCAGGGACTACGGAGTATTCGGCCCGGACGGCGCACGGAGTTTTCTGCGACTGACGACAATAATCCCAGGCTTGCGAGGTTGGAGCCAAAGCCGCCGCACAATTTGGTGTTCACGCGGGAGATACGCTATTGCTTCGCAATCAGGGTAGGGAATCGTCCTGTAAAATCTATTCGATAGTGGCGAGCGGGGCGCGGAAGACACCCAGATCTTCACGAACCTCGCAACAGCACAGTCACTTGCCGAACTACCCGGTCGCATCAGCCTGATCCAGCTCAGCGTCACGGGCACGCCCGATTCCATCAATCGGTTTATCTCTGCATCTTGCGCTGAGCGGCTTCCGGGAGCCGATGTTCATGGAATCAAACAGTTTGCCGAAGCTGAAGGCCGCATCTACAACCGCATCAGCGGCCTGCTTTCCTCCACCGTTCTCTTGTGCTTCTGCTCACTTCGCTCTGCGTGATGGCCGGGATGAGCAATGTGGCCATCGAGCGCAAGAACGATGTTGGCCTCATGAAAGCGATTGGCGGATCGGTGCGGCGCGTCGTGCGGCTGTTTCTGGCCGAGGCGATCATCCTGGGAATTCTGGGTGGCCTTGTCGGGTCGGCAGCAGGCTTGCTTGTTTCCATCTGGCTTGGGAAAGCTGTTTTCGGTGTAGCCGCAGAGCCGCGCTGGATCGTGTATCCTTTTTCCGTGGCCCTGACAATTCTCGTTTCCATAGCCAGCGCGTTCCCGCTTCGCCGCCTGGCGAGCATTCGTCCCGCCAGTGTTTTTCGAGGTGAAGCGTGAGCACGCAGGTCAAGATCGATTCGCTGGTGAAAGAGTACGGCACGCTGCGCGCTCTCGGACGGCATCTCCATCGACATTCAGTCCGGCGAATGGGTGGCCCTGATGGGGCCCTCCGGCAGCGGCAAGACCACGCTGATCAACATTCTTGGTGGTCTTGATACCCTGACATCGGGGCATGTCGTTGTGGATGGCGTGGATCTTGCCAAACTTGGCGAAAATGATCTGGTCCGCTATCGCGCCGAAAAAATTGGATTCGTCTTCCAGCAGTTTCATCTTGTGCCGTATCTCAGCGCGCTGGAAAATGTAATGCTGGCGCAGTACTTCCACAGTGTCACGGATGAAGCGCAGGCCGCCGATGCACTGAAACGCGTTGGACTTGGCGATCGACTCACCCATCTCCCGTCGCAGCTTTCCGGCGGTGAACAGCAGCGCGTAGCCATCGCACGGGCGCTCTGATCAATCAGCCGAAGCTGATCCTTGCCGATGAGCCTACCGGCAACCTCGACGAAGCCAACGAAGAGATTGTGCTTGGGCTGTTTCGCGAGTTGCACGCCAGCGGTCACACGATTCTGATGGTTACGCATGACCCGGACATCGCGCAGCAGGCTGATCGCCGCATCGAACTTGTCCACGGTCATCTCGCTGTCGACCAGCGCGTTACCATGGACGACGGCATCCACTTTGACCATCTTCTGGAACAAATCTGGGTTTGCGGCGAAGAGGGAACGCGAGCCGAGGCTAGAACACATTCGCACCCCCGGCGGCATCGATTTAGGGCGCACACTTTCCCGTATGGAAGATCTACATTTGGTGCGCGTGCTGGACCACGAAGTCCAGCTAACCGATCGCGGAAAAAGCCGCGCGCGCGACGTGGTGCGGCGCCATCGTCTGGCCGAGCGCCTGTTCAAAGACACGTTTCGGATTGACGACCACGAAGCGCACACCCAGGC
Source organism: Candidatus Acidiferrales bacterium (assembly GCA_963839315.1). GTDB lineage: Bacteria > Acidobacteriota > Terriglobia > Acidiferrales > UBA7541 > Acidiferrum. Next base: position 119,661 of record CAWIUU010000022.1, on the reverse strand, counting down.
CTGCAAATTCGAGCACATCATCAGCCCTGAACTCGACCAGCGCATCTGCAGCTTCCTTGGCCATCCCACGACCTGCCCTCACGGCAATCCCATCCCTCCCGGCGATTGCTGCGACTGCTCGCCAGCAAATCGCGGCGGAGGCTAGTCCTTGGAGATTCTCTCGCAATTTCCGTTATCTTTGCACCAGCGGTAGACTGTGAACTGAAAACTCTGAACTAAAACTTCTCACCATGCCAACACCTACTCGACCAGCGTAAGAAACCCACCGATGTGAAAGTCCATGTGAAGACCGGCGCGGGTGTGGATATCACTTGGGCCGATGGCCACTCCAGTCATTTGATTTTCCTTATCTCCGCGACCAATGCCCTTGTGCCACGTGCAACGACGAGCGCGGCAAAAAAGAGGCTGCCGCTGCGTTCAATCTTCCGGCTTCACCGCTGTTGCCGATGTACAAGCCGAAGCCCCGCGCCAATTCCGCCACGCAGGTGGGCAATTACGCCATCCAGATCGTTTTCAATGACGGGCATTCCACCGGCATCTACAGCTACGACTACTTGCGCACGCTTGTCCCTGCGAAGAATGCGCCAAAGTCCTTTCGCGAATCGTCAAAGTAAACGCTGGGACGGAAGTCACCGAACGAACCGATTGCTAATCCTCTTGGATGCTTTCCGAGCACCATGGGTAACAAAAGTTCGCAACAATAACGATTTGGCGGCCTGCAAAACTGGACTTGCATTTCGAAAGATGCGAGCATTTACTACTACAGGTCAATAACCCGTCGAATGAGCAACTCTCCCAATCTCCCGGCTGCGCAGGGCAGCCATGGGAACGGCATCCCGCGCGTTTTAGTCGCGACCACCGCTCTCCTCAGCTTCATCTCCTTCTGGCGCGCTGCCGCCATTGTCTTAAACGACCTGGCTTCCTCCGCGTATTACGCCGGTGGCGAAGCTGAGGGATATATCGGCAAGGCCGCGCCTTGGTTCATCCTCGGCATCATGCTGTTCTCCTACTGCGTTCGCGCCATTTACGTGGAGAGCTGCAGCATGTTCGTCCGCGGCGGCGTGTATCGGGTGGTCAAAGAGGCCATGGGCGGTACGCTGGCCAAATTCAGCGTTTCCGCCCTGATGTTTGACTACATCCTTACGGGGCCGATCAGCGGCGTGTCTGCGGGCCAGTACATCGTTGGCTTAATTAACGAAACGATGGACTATCTCCATCTGGGCTTCCACATCTACCCCGGACTGGGCGCCGCCCTCTTTGCCATTCTCTGCACCACCTATTTCTGGTGGTACAACGTCAAAGGCGTCCACGAATCCAGCCAGAAAGCCATGCGCATCATGCAGATCACGACCGTTATGGTCGTGATCCTCATCGGCTGGTGCATCTATACGGCGCTCCTCCGCCATCCCGCTCTGCCGCCCTTTCCTCACCCACGCAACCTGAAGCTCGAGCCCAACGCCATGGGATGGCTCTACGGCGTGGATTTCGTGCATTTCGCCCACATGGCGGGTCTGATCGCCGATTTTTGTTGGCCTGGGCCACTCCGTGCTGGCTATGAGCGGCGAAGAATCACTGGCCCAGGTGTACCGCGAAATCGAGCACCCCAAGCTTCCCAACCTGAAGAAGACCGGCCTGGTCATTTTCATTTACAGTCTGGTGTTCACTTCGCTGGTGTCGTTCTTTGCCGTCATGCTCATCCCGGATGACCAGCGCCCGAACTTTCTTGAGAATCTGATCGGCGGCCTTGCCATGAACCTGGAAGGCCCGTTTATCTTGCGGCTGATCTTTCCATGGCTTCGTGGTGGTGGTGGGCACGCTGATCCTCGCCGGCGCGGTGAACACCGCCATTGTGGGTTCGAACGGAGTGCTGAATCGCGTTTCGGAAGACGGAGTCCTGGCCAGTTGGTTTCGGCAGCCGCACAGACGCTTCGGGACTTCCTACCGCATCATCAATATCATCGCGGGCCTTCAGATCATCACCATCATCATCAGCCGAGGAGACGTCACCTTTCTTGCGAACCTGTACGCCTTCGGCGTGATCTGGAGTTTCGCGATGAAGGGTCTCGCCGTCCTGGTCTTGCGTTATACGCATCCCGGGGGATCGCGAATATCGCGTCCCGCTCAACTTCCGCATCTTTGGCGTCGAGATTCCGGTCGGCCTTAGCTTGATCACGCTGGTGCTTCTGGGCATCGCTATCGTGAACCTGTTCACCAAGAAGGAAGCCACCATTGCGGGCGTCACCTTCTCCATTTTCCTGTTCATCGTGTTTTCGATTTCGGAGAGATATACGCACCATGCTCGAGGGAGTGCGCAGCACGTCGAAATGGACCAGTTCCATCTGGCCATGCAGAGCGAGCTCACTCCCGGAAGCGGTCGGCGCGCGCCCGGGAAACATCTTGGTGCCCGTGAGCAATATCCACGCCCTCTACCATCTTGGAAATGTCCTGGACCGCGTGAAGCCGGGCCGGCGCGATGTCGTCGTTCTGCACGTCCGATTGTTGCGCCGGGCTGCTTCTGGTGAATACGAACTCGAAGCCGAGCAGCTTTTCGGCAGCATTGAGCAGCAGCTGTTCTCGCAGGCGCTTTCTATCGCGGAAAAGCGCGGCAAAAGTATTCGCCTGGCTGTCGTCGCCGCAAGCGATCTCTGGGACGGTATCCTTCGGGCCGCCACCGCACTCGAATCCAGCACCATTGTTCTGGGGCATTCGCCGAAGGAAACCACGGAGGAGCAGGCGCTGCATATCGGTGATGCCTGGGAAAAACTTGGCGATCCCAAACCGCAGTTCAATCTGGAAATCCATCTCCCCAACGGCGATAAGGTTTACAAGGTTCTCGGCCCTCACGCTCCTAACCTTACCGCCAACGAGGTTAATCTTCTTCACCGCCTGTGGTTGCGTTTCAGTGAGACCACCGCCCCGCTCGAATTGCACCACCATGATGTCGTTCACTTTGCGCTTGAGGAAGTTCAGAAGGAATTGGAAGAAGGCCAGGAAGATGCGGTTGTCAATCGGTTGAAGGCCCATCTTGAAGCCAACCTGAAGAAAAAGCCTCCGCAAACATAAGTCAGAGCTTGTTTCCGCCTCTCCCCGCGCCGAATCTGAGCTACTCGATTCCAATTCATGCGTGGCGCTGTCCACCGGCCAACCGTTAGACCGCGCTGGCGCAATGCCCGCACTTCTTTGCCGAAAAGGGAATGGGCATCGCGCACTGCGGGCAATCCTTCGTTGTTACGGCCGGCGCCGGCTTCGGCAGCCACTTGTTCACCGAGCGCACTAGCAGGAATACCGCAAACGCAACGATCAGGAAATTGATGAGTGTATTGATGAAATTGCCGTAGTTCAGCGTGGCGGCGGATTTCAGTCTTTGCCTCAGCCAAAGTTGTCGTAATGCGTGCCGCTCAAATTGATGAACAGATCTGAAAAGTCCACGCGGCCAATGAGGCGCCCCAAGGGAGGCATGAGGACATCGTCGACGAGCGAAGAAACGACCTTTCCGAAGGCCGCGCCGATGATCACGCCGACCGCAAGATCCAGAACGCTTGCCCCGCATTGCAAATTCTTTGAACTCTTTCAGCACTGTTCTTCTCCTCTATAGGGTGTTGGGCGGCTTGCGACGGCCAATGAGCTTGCCCGCTGGGCAGGGAGTGGCTGTCAATTGAAAGGAAGTATAGCTGAACCCCTGCTATCGTTGTTTGAAAATCAGGAAGGAGCCGAATATCCCTCTGGCCATCAAAACCACTCCCGCAAGTACAAATAGCCTCGGCACCCAAAGAACGTCACACGGGAGATCGCCAGCATCACCGCGCCAAGAAGAATCAAAGATCCGCCGCGGTTCCACCTTTGCCATTTCGCCCACCACTGGCCTGGCCTTGCCAGCGCGATCAGTCCCCAAGCAATCAGTGCCACGCCAAGCACAACCAGGCAACGCCGTGCCGGTCAAAATAAATTCGCTGGCTCACGCCGAGGAAAATCACCAGCGCGCCGAGCAGAACAAACACCAGTTCCACGATTGACTGCGACATGCGCGCTGGGCTGAGCATTTCTGTCCTTATTCCCGGGAGCTCGCTTACGGATATCCGCTCGATGCGTACTTTTTGCAGTACGACGGGCGTCCGTGGGCGGTCACTTCCGTCTCGCGGTGTCTTCGAGATTTTGTCCGCCACGTCCTGGCCCTCCACCACTTCTCCGAAAATCGTATGCCGGTTGTCCAGCCAGGGAGTCGCCGCAACGGTGATGAAAAACTGGCTGCCATTGGTATTTGGACCGGAGTTGGCCATCGATAATTTGCCGGCTTTCGCGTGCTTCAGCGAAGGATGGAATTCGTCCTGGAAGGTATAGCCCGGACCGCCGCGGCCATCGCCACGGGGGCAGCCGCCTTGAATCATGAATTCGGGAATCACCCTGTGAAAGTTCAGACCATCATAAAAATTCCGCTTTTCCTTTTTTGCCGCCAATTTCGTTTCTGAATTCCTTGGTGCCTTCTGCAAGGCCAATGAAATTCTCCACCGTCTTCGGCGCTTCCTTGTCGAACAATTTGCAGACGATGTTGCCCATCGAGGTCTCAAATATTGCGTATGTACCTGCGGCTCTTGCCATGTAATCTCCTTTGCGAATCACCCGTTATGGTACACGACGCCTAGCAGCCTCGCCACCCGGCCGCTCTAATTCCAGCCCTTCTGCTTTTTCAGTTCCGTGATGTGGGCGGTATGGTGCCGGCCATGCCACGCATAGAGAAACAGCATCCAATCCAGCGTTCGAACACCATGCTCCGGGTGACGGAAAGTCCGGGCAAACTCCTCCGGCTTCGCCGAGCGCAGCATCCTGACCCAGCGTTCGTGCAGTGGTTCCAGTAAACGCAGCGATACTTCCACGGGGGCATGCGCGGCATCTTCCAGCTTGGCCCATGCAGCTTCTTCATACGGCTTGATGGTTGGCTCCGTTTCCGTCAGCGCCAATCGCCAACGGATGTACGCGTTCATATGGCTGTCGGCTAGATGATGAACCACTTGACGCACCGTCCAGCCTCCTTCGCGGTAAGGCGTGTCGAGTTGCGAGTCACTCAATCCCTGCACCGCCGCGCGCACCTTTGCGGGTGTGGCCGCAATCTCCTCAATGGCCGTGTTGCGCAGTGAGGGTGTTATCTCCTTGGGATTCTCGAATTTTCCGACGGGATAGCGGGGATCCATCCTTGAGGCCTCCTGGAGTAATTCAGCATGCGCTTCTCACTCTAAATGGATGACCCAAACCTGTCTACGGATGGGCGAGAGCAAATTCTCTCCAATTTGGCTGTTGATGGAGACTCATAGCGCAGCGGAAACCCCTGTCGTGTCGAAGCTTAGGATTTTTCGTTTCGTCAACGACTCATAAGGCCTGCCGCAATGGAGAGCAAGAGAAAAAGCCCACGTGCGTGGTCCAAAGGTGTTGAATGCGCAGTCCCATGCGCATGGGGATGTTACAATCTTCGTTCGCTGTGTACCGCTAGGCCCGTATCAAGAATCAAATTCCGGGAGCAATTGTTCATGCATAACGTTGTGATTATAGGGAGTGGTTGTGCGGGCCTGACTGCGGCGATTTACGCCGCGCGCGCCAATTTGAAGCCGCTGATTCTGGAAGGCCACGAGCCAGGCGGGCAACTCTCGCTTACCACTCACGTCGAGAACTTCCCCGGTTTCCCGGATGGAATACTTGGCCCGGAACTCATCGAAAACATGCGCAAGCAGGCGCAGAAATTCGGGGCGGAATTCAAAGCAGGAGTCGTCAGCGAAGTCGATCTTACAAAGACGACCTTTCAAGATCACTGCAGGAAAAGAAGTCTTCGAGACCCGCGCCCTCATTGTTGCAGCGGGAGCCTCGGCGCGGCTTCTCGGGCTGAAGGGCGAGAAGGAACTGATTGGCCGCGGGTTATCCACGTGTGCCACCTGCGATGGTTACTTCTTCCGCGGGAAAGACATTGCGGTGATCGGAGGCGGAGATTCCGCCATGGAAGAGGCCAATTTTCTTTCTCGGTATGCCAGCAAGGTCCACTTGATCCACCGGCGCGACGAATTCCGCGCGTCGAAAATCATGATTGACCGCGCCCGCGCGAATCCGAAAGTTGAATTTGTCACCCCTTATGTAGTTGATGAAATCCTTGCGCCGGAAGGCCATGTGACTGGCGTGGGCCTGCGCCACACCCAGGGTGGCCCGCGCAAAGCAAATCAATGCTGGACGGAGTGTTCGTTGCCATTGGCCACGACCCCAATTCCATCATTTTCCGCGGCAAGCTTGAAATGGACGAGAACGGCTACCTGATTTCGCGACACGGCACCCTTACCGGCGTTCCCGGTGTGTTCATTGCCGGGGACGTGCAGGACCACCGTTACCGCCAGGCCGTTACCGCTGCGGGCTCTGGCTGCATGGCTGCAATCGACGCCGAAAAGTTCCTCGAAGAGCACAAGGACTAACTCGATACTGGCAGCTTCGGGCATCTCCGGGCATAATATTTCCGTACATGCTCCGCTCGACTCTTCTGAAGCTCTCCGAAAGTAAAGGTCTCGCGCACTGGGTCACTTCCAACGGGACCACGCGGCGGATGTCTCACCGTTTCGTTGCAGGGGAAACCCTTGACGAAGCCGTTGCGGCCGCTCGCGAATGCAATCGCGCGGGGATGATGGTGTCGCTCGATTGCCTCGGCGAAAATGTGGCCACGACCGCGGACGCCCAGAAGGCGCGAGATACCTATCTCCAGATCTTCGACCGGATTGCCCAGGAAAAGCTGAACGCCAACGTCTCCTGCAAACTGACTCAGCTTAGGCCTGGACCTTAGCGTCGAATTCTGCGAAGGATTGGTGTCTTTCCATTGCAGAGCGCGCCGCGGCCTATGAAAGCTTCTTGCGCATCGACATGGAAAGCTCCTTTTACACCCAGCGCACGGTAGAATTGGTCAAACGCGTTCGCGCGCAAACGCCCGCGGTCGGCGCCGTTATTCAGTCTTATCTTTATCGCAGCGAAGCCGGACATCCAGGACTTGCTCTCCTATGGCTGCCGGATTCGCTTGTGCAAGGGGGCCTACAAGGAACCGCCTGAAGTCGCGTATCCCAGGAAGGCAGACGTCGACGCCAATTATGTGCATCTGACGCGCACGCTTCTTTCCAGCGGTTTCTACCACGGCATCGCCACGCATGACCCCCGGATGATCGCGGAAACAATCCGCTATGCCGCGGAGAAGAAGATCTCCAAGGATGACTTTGAGTTTCAGATGCTTTATGGCGTGCGCACTGATTTGCAGCGCCAACTGGTTTCGGATGGCTATCGGCTGAGAATCTATGTTCCGTTCGGCCGCGAGTGGTTCCCTTATTTCATGCGCCGTCTTGCGGAGCGTCCTGCGAATCTTTCCTTCTTCGTTCGCAATTTCTTCCGGTCGTAGAAAGTAACGATGCATCTTTAGCTTAATGTCTCACCTGGCTTCAGGGCGTGCACCTCCAGGCCCGCAATATCTTTCGTTTCGGCTCGCAAGCCTTCCGGAGTGCCCGTGAGCAACGGGAATGTCGCATAGTGCATGGGAATCACGTGCTTCACGCCGAGCAGTCGGATGGCATAGGCTGCTTCTCGCGGGCCCATCGTGAACACATCTCCGATCGGCAGGAACGCCAGATCCGGCTTATAAATCTCTGCAATGAGTTTCATATCCCCAAATACGGCTGTGTCTCCCGCGTGATAAATGGTCAAGCCGCCGGGAAGTTTTACGATAAAACCGCCTGCTTCGCCAGCATAAATCCGCTGGCCATTGTCTTCGATGGAGTTGGAATGAAACGCGTGGGTCATAGTCACCTCAAAGTCGCCGACTTTCTGGGAGCCGCCTTTGTTCCCGGGTAGGCACTGCGCGCCAGTGCTCTTCGACTCCAGCCACAGGTATGTTTCGAAAGTCGCCACGATTTTGGGCTTGTGCTGTCTTCGCCAGCGCCAGCAAATCGCCCATGTGATCGGTGTGGCCATGCGTCAGGAAGATGGCGTCCAATCGCCCCACTTTCTTGAGTGAATCCGGGCACTTGGGATTGGTCATCACCCAGGGATCGATGATGGCTACCTGGCCGCTCGGTGTCGTCAAGGCAAACGTGCTGTGCCCGTAATAGGTAATCTTGTTTCCCTTTAAATCCAGCATCGCGCTCCTCCATTATGACTCTTTCGCTTGTTTCTCTTGCGTCGCGTTTGGTCTACTTCGACAGAAGCATGCGAATTGCCGCGTCATACGTATCCTGGCTGCTGGCACCCACCAGGTGCCCAATCTGTTTGCCATCCTTTGCGTAAAAAAACGAAGCGGGGATCGCACCATTCCAACCCGGCATGACTCCCTGCGAAAAGGCGTCTTCCTCACCCTTCTTTTTTCGGTAGTTGGGGAAGATGGGCTTGTACCGCGTCAGGAATCTCCGCATCAGGATTAAATCTCCATCCTGATCCAGATCAATCCCTACAACCTTTAACCCCTGCGGCGCATATTGCTTCGCCAGTTGGTTCAGCATCGGGTATTCATCCCGGCAGGGCTCGCACCAAGTGGCCCAGAAAGTGACCAACAAGGGTTTTCCTTTGTATTGGTCCAGAATTTTCTGGTAACCCTGGATGTCGATCAATTCCGGATCCTTCGGCGGAGTAGATTGCGCCGCCGCCAGCATCACTCCCGCAATAACCATCAGCCCCACAAGTGCCATCTTCGGTTTCATTCGCTATCCTCTCTCTTCTATTCTAGCTTTGACGCCCCGGGTTGAGAATCTCCAAACTCCCACGTAGAATTGAATGCAAGTACTTTTGACCTGGCAGTACCGTGGTATGGTAATCTCTCGCCTCTAGGGCTCTAGAGGCTCCGGTTTTCTGCCCGCTAAAGGAGATTTTGCATGGCTTACGTGATTGCCGAACCCTGTATCAACACAAAGGACACCGCCTGTGTTGACGTCTGCCCGGTGGACTGCATCCACCCGCGCAAAGATGAACCGGCGTACCAGGGCGAGACGATGCTCTACATCAATCCCATCGAATGCATCGATTGCGGCGCTTGCGTGCCGGTTTGTCCCGTGACCGCCATCTTTGCTCTCGAAGATCTGCCGGAGAAGTGGCAACAATTCACCGCCATGAATGCGGACTGGTACAACAAGAAGTAGCCCACTCGTGCAGGCGCATGGTCTGCTCCCCGTCACGATAGAATTTGACTTGAGAAGCGCCCCTACTCGGGGCGCTTTTCTTATGAGCTTCGGGTATGCTCATGCCTCGTGCGGCGGGCATAACTCAGGAGGTGGACGACACCACGGACTGCAAGCTGCCTTTTTGCAGCCTCGCTCATCCAATCAACTACAATCTTTTTGTTGTTACTGGAGATTTCTTTGCGACTACGGTTTGTGCGCCGCTTCACAACGTTGCTTTTCGCCGCTCTGATCTGCCGTCCCTTTCCATTCTCGCGCAGACCCATCCCAGCACCCAAACCCATGCCGCGTCGCCGTCCCGGCTCCTCGAAGGGAACTATGCTGGTACGCTGCAAGCCGCTGAAGCACAACTCCACCTGGTTCTCCATCTCACGAAATCCGCCAACGGATCGCTCCACGCCACGCTCGACAGCCTGGATCAAGCCGTCTATGCCATCGAAGCCACTTCAATTTCTTTCTCTGCCACCACGCTCAAGTTCGAAGTCGCCTCCGCCGGAGCCCACTTCGAAGGCAAAGTTTCCGCTGACCACCAGACCATTGATGGCGAATGGGCGCAGGGAAATGTTTCGCTGCCCTTGGTATTCCATCGTCAGGCGGCAAACGCAGGTTCCCGTAAACCTTCTGAGGCGATCTTCCCGGTGGAAGGGAATTGGCAAACTGCGTTGGAATCGCATGGTCTGCGACTGCGCTACCAGTTACACGTCTCACACGACACTGAGGGCGAGTTGGTTGCAGCTCTCGATAATCTGGATCAGAGCGTCATTGGGTTACCGGCAGTACGCGTTTCCTTGAAAGAAGATAATACCTTTCATTTCGAAATACCCTCGGTGGCGGGCATCTTCGAAGGTACGTTTAGACCCCGCGAAAAATACCATCGTCGGAGACTGGTCTCAGACGGGCGCCGAGCAGAAGTTGGAATTCAAGCGCTCCGACCTACCTCTGGAACTCCGCCGCCCCCAGACTCCTGTGAAGCCTTATCCGTATCGCGAAGAAGAAGTCTCTTTCTCCAATGCCGCGGCAAACGTCACTCTCGCAGGAACACTCTCTCTCCCAAAGGGCGCCGGGCCATTTCCCGCGGCCGTTCTTATTGCTGGCTCTGGCCCCTATGATCGCGACGAAGCCCTCGCGAACCACAAACCATTCCTGGTCCTTGCAGACTACCTCACCCGCAAGGGAATCGCCGTTCTCCGCTACGATAAGCGCGGCATCGGGAAATCAACGGGCTCGGCGGACAGCGCCACCACGCATTGATCTCGCTTCCGACACCCAAGCCGCCGTGGCCTATCTGAAGGCGCGCAAAGACATCGATGCTGCGAAAATCGGCCTGATCGGCCACAGCGAAGGCGCCATGATTGCTCCCTATCTCGCCACGCATTCCCAGGACATCGCCTGGCTTGTTCTTCTGGCACCGCCCGCTACCAAGGGCGAGGACACCCTCGTCAATCAATCCGAGATGATCGGACGCGCCGGGGGCCTCTCTGAACCGCAACTGGTTTCCAGCCTGACGTTCGACCGGGAAGCCTACGATCTCGTTCGCAAGGAAAAAGTACCTGCGGTACTGACGGAAAAGCTTAATGCCCTGGTGAAAGCAAACGGGCCTCGACGCTGCAACGCCGCCCGGCCTTTCTGGAAACGCAATTGCGCATGCTCTCTTCGCCCTGGTTCCGTTTCTTTCTGGACTACGATCCTCTTCCCAATCTGCAAACCCTGAAGACTCCGACTCTCGCCCTCTATGGCGAGAAAGATCTTCAGGTTCCTCCCAAGATCAATCTTCCGCTGATCAAAAAAGCGTTTGCCGCTTCCGGCAACACGGACGCCGCGGCTTCAGAACTCCCCGACCTCAACCATCAATTCCAGCATGCGTTCTCCGGTTCGCCGGCCGAGTACTCGGCAATCGAAGAAACCTTCTCACCAGGCGCGCTTCAACTCATCTCTGACTGGATCCTTCATCACACTCGGCAGTCGAGTATCGTTGACTCTTCACGCAATCGTCGATGTTACTTAAGTAGATATTCCCTCTCCCTTACTCGAAACGCCATTTCTCTTGGTATCATGGAATGTGACAGTTATGGCCCATCCAGTCAGCCTTTCCACTTTGTTCTGATCATTCATGCACATCAGCCATCTGGTAATTTCGAACATGTTTTCGAGGAATGTTACAACAACTCCTATCTCGCTTTCCTTGATCTCCTGGAAAAGCATCCTACCGTCCGCGTCGCTCTTCATTATTCCGGCCCATTGCTTCTCTGGATCGAAAAAAATCATCCGGAATATTTCGTCCGGCTTCGCCAGCTCGTCGCCACTGGCCAGGTCGAACTGATCGGAGGCGGATTTTACGAACCGATCCTGATCTCCATCCCCGAACCCGATCAGATCGAACAACTCACTCGCCTGGCTGACTACATCGAAAAAAACTTCGCCAAACGGCCGACCGGATGCTGGCTCGCGGAGCGTGTTTGGGAGCCCCAACTCCCCTCCACTCTGGCGGCTGCCAATGTAGCGTATACCCTGGTTGATGATCTTGCCCTTTCTTGCTGCGGGGTTTGAGCCCGAAGAGCTCTTTGGCCCATACATCGCGGAAGATCTGCGGCAAGACCGTCTGGCTATTCCCGGGCCTGAAGGAACTTCGCTATTTGATTCCTTTTCGCAAAGTCGAAGAGTCGATCGAATTTTTCCGTAAGGCCGCACAAATTCGGCCTGGCGGCGTGGCCTTCTTTGGCGACGATATGGAAAAGTTTGGAGTCTGGCCGGGCACCCATAAACATTGCTACGTCGACGGCTGGCTGAAATCTTTCTTTGCCGCACTGGAGGAAAATTCTTCCTGGCTCAAGACCATCACGCCGAGCGACTACATCTCCACGCATTTGCCCCTCGGCCGCGCCGATCTTCCCACTGCTTCCTACGCCGAAATGATGGAGTGGGTGCTGCCAACAAAGGTGCGCCAGCGATACTATGCCTTTCACAAGGAATTTGCTGGGCGTCTCGACCTGCTCGCCTTTTTCCGCGGAGGCGCCTGGCGCGGCTTTTTCCGCAAATATCCAGAATCCAACTTGATGCACAAGAAGATGCTCCACGTCTCGGCTCGCGTCGCTTCCATTCCGCCGCGCCGTTCCAGTTCTGAACACTCTTCCCAGGTCCAGGAGGCGCGTGACCTTCTTCTGCGCGGCCAGAGTAACGACGCTTACTGGCACGGTGTATTCGGTGGGCTCTATGCGCCGCATCTTCGCACGGAAATCTGGCGAAATCTGATTCGTGCCGAGACTCTTGCCGATCAGTTGACGCCCGGCGGCATGTTACCCCGCGTCGAACTTCTCGACTACGATGCGGATGGAGCACCTGAACTTCTCTTCACTGCCCCGGAATACCAGGCGCTCCTCAAGCCTTCTGATGGTGCCACCCTCTCTGCTTTCGATTTTCGGACCGCCGCGGCCACCATTATTAATTCTGTGCTGCGCCGGCCGGAAGCCTATCACGCGCGCCTCCGCGAGGCTGCCACAACGGCGACTTCGGGCAATCCCGGCGCCGTCTCCATTCACGATCAGGTCCGCGTCAAGGAGCCCAATCTCGAACAGCTTCCTGCGCTACGACCGTTTCCCGCGCAACTCTTTCCGCATTCTACTGTTCGATCCTTCGCGTACACAGCCTGACTATGATGCTCTTCGACTCGATGAACTTCCCACCGTTGCCGGGGGTGCATTTCAGATTCGCAACTCCTCCGCGGACTACGCTGTTCTCGCCCTCGATCAACTGCTGCCGGAATTCGCGGCCGACCCTGCCAATCCTCCTCGTTTGCGCATCACCAAGCGATTCTTGTTTGGCCCGGCCCCCCAGGGTTGCGAGGTCAGTTGCGACGTCGAGCTCTCTCTTTCCAAAACTCTTTCCAATCCGCTCCTTTTCGGCATCGAGTCGATCATTAATTTTCTTGCGCCCACCGATTCCGACCGTTTCTTCGAGACTCCGGAAGGCCCCAAAAATCTGCGCTTTTCCGGAACCCTTCCGGGTCCACTGCTCCATATGGAAGATGGATGGCAACGTGTCCGCGCATCGCTTCACGCGCCCGGCTGCGAGTGAATTCTGGATTGCTCCAATCGAAACGGTGTCGGAATCTGAAGGTGGGTTCGAGCGCGTCTATCAAGGCTCTCAGATTCTTGCACTTTGGCGGCCCGACCTCACCGTACACACTTCTTTTTCTTCACGCTTGTTGTGGCGCTTGGAATCGTTCTAGCGGGTTACCTTGTGTCACGCAATCTTCATCGCTGGCCTCCTTCTACTCCCCCGTAATTTTTCCCAAACCAGTTGAATGGAGCGCCGATTTTTGCCTCCATTTCCCGCCTATTGCTAGACTATTGCCCTTCTTTGATGCCCAGCATCTCCATAAGCTTTGCCAGCACATCTTTTATGCCTGGAAGCCTTTTGCATTGCCTCTCCCAGGTTCCCCTGTTGAGCGGTCGCGGAGACATCCGCCCAGCTCTGCTTCAATTGCGCATATTGGTCCTTTGCCTCTGCAAGCTTCGATTTGTCCATCCCCGCCGGCATCTTTGCGCCATGTGAGTAAGCGTCTAATTTGGCCTTTACCTGCTCCATTGATTTCGGCATGGACTCACTCAGGCTCGTCCAAGTCTTCATCAACTCCTCTTTCTTCGCCGCTGCTGCCGCAACCAGTTCGGTGGCCTTGCTCGACGCGTCCTTGGCCGCCGCCAAGGCGGCAGAATAGTCGCCTTTGGCCAAAGCGTCTTTGGCGCTCTGCAGAGCATCCTGCGCTGACTTGAGCTGGTCCGGTACGTACTTTGCTGCTTCCGAGGAAGCCGCGTTGATCGCGGTTTGTGCGGCATTGATTGCGGCTTCCGTCGCCTCCTTTTGTGCGCCCCCGCAAGCAACCAACATCATTGCCAGCCCGAGCACACCGCACACAAACCAATTCATCTTCCTCAGCATGATGGGTCCTTCCTTTCTGAATGGAATCAAAATTGGGCGGGAGTCGACTGCTGAATGTACTTCCTTATACCTCTGCACTGTACTCGAGTTCTTCTTCCGGTGACAAGCCATGCCAGCGACCTGCCTCTCAGGAATGCGAATGTTTTCTGCAACGCGCAAAACCATCACGGAAATCCCAATTCGCGTTATCAAGCTGCTCAGAGTATTCTTTTCTCTATTGTGCTTTCGCGACTCCGTCGGCTTGCCACCACTGCTACATTTATCTTTCTTGTCGCCTTCATGCTTGCGCATTGCATTTCTCGTTCACCAGGCACTCGTAATCCCGGGGAATGTGCTCGCCTATGTCCCTTTCGAGCAGGAAGTAGGCAGTGTTGCGAAATCGCTGGCTGAGGGTCAAGGCTTCTGCTGCCTGTTTCGCCAGCCTACCGGCCCGACGGCTTGGCTTGTTCCCGTCTATCCGCTTCTTCTTGCCGGCATCTTCAAAGTCTTTGGCGTCTTCACCCTTTCGTCTTTCTACGCTGCAGCCTCTTGAATTGCCTTTTTTCTGCCCTGGCCTGTTTTCCCATCTTCTCCGTCGGCAAACGGGTTTCCGGGCTCCCGGCTGCCGCTGCTGCGGCGTGGCTCTGGGCAATTTTCCCTAGCGGCATTCTGATGCCCACAGAGTGGATTTGGGATACCTCGCTCTCCGCGCTCCTTGCCGCCACGCTTCTATGGGCCACCTTGCGCTTGGCAGAGTCCTTGCGCATTCGCGACTGCGTTGGATATGGCATTCTTTGGGGTTTATCACTGCTGACCAATCCTGCGCTCGGTGCGCTCTTCCCATTCCTGTTTGGGTGGATCGCCTATTGCCACTATCGCCAGGGTTTTCTACGACCGGGACGCCTCGTGCTTGTTTTCGCCATTCTGGTGGCCATGTGTCTTCCCTGGACTGTACGGAACGCCGTCCATTTCCATCGCCTGATTCCCTTGCGTTCCAATTTTCCATTTGAACTCTGGATGGGAAACAACGAGATCTACGACGAACATTCCCGCGAAGTAAATCGAATCACGCGATTCGAACAGATCCGCCGTTACGCCCAGCTTGGAGAGTCCGCCTTTCTCGATGAGAAATGGCAGAAAGCCCGTAAATTTATCCTGAATCATCCTGGGCTGGCGCTACGGCTTTTCGGCCGGAGAATGGTCGCCACCTGGCTCGGCACCGAATCGCCTCAGCGAGATTTCCTCCACCCTGACTCTCTCCTCGTGGCTTTCATTTTTGCCTGGAATGTACTCGTCCTGGTGGGAGTCCTCGTCGCACTTGCTCGGCTTCTGATTCTTCGCAACCCTTTCTTTTTTCCAATCGCTGCCTTTCCAGTGGTCTTTCCGGTCGTCTATTACCTCACACAGACTTCCTTGCGCCTTCGTCATCCCTGTGACCCCGTTCTGGCCGCTCATCGTCGTTCTGGCCTTTCCTGCCGTTCCCCCTCAAAAGCGACCCTCTCATCGAGCACGCTGAGTCTCATCGGACTGGACGCGTGCCCACAGCCTGCTAAAATAAGCTGATTCCCGTGCGACGGTAAGGAGTAGTTATCATCTGATGAATTAAGGGCCTTTAACTTTTTCTCTTTTGATTTGCTCATGAACAGCTCCTATCAAAACATCTCACTAGCCATTGACATTCAGTTGCTTCTCACCTTTTTCCTCGTCGCACTGCTTTGGGCGCTCTATTCTCGTCTTCGCCGCGCGGACTTTTTCCGTTGGTGGGCCTGGGCGTGGACTTTTTTTGCGGTTTACCTCGGTTGCGCCGCGATCTCCCTTCAACTTGGTTCCACCTGGACGCCACTAAAAATAGTTTTCGTCTTGCTGCTGTCTGCTATCGGGATTTCTGGAACCTTTGTTCCTCATTTTTGGCGGATGGGACTGGCGGTTTCCTGGCAAACTCTCGCGCAAGTGGATTCTGCCTGGCGTGGCCATCGCGCTGTTTGCCGCTGTCATTTGCTTCACGCTTGCGATTAGTGTGGCGTCACGAACCCGTCATCAGTATGGCGCTAAGCAATTTTCCCCGAACTCTATTTCTTGCGGCTGCTTTGCTGTTTTGCGCGTTTGTTTTTCTAACCCAATCTCGCGCCACTCGTTCCTGGGCTAGCCTGATCACCGGGTTTTTCTGCCTTACCTACTCAATGGATCAGTTCTTTTACTCCATCACATTCGCCGAAGTCCTGTTGAAACGATTTGCCGCCCAGCTCGCGCCTCCGTTCTTGGTACTGACAAACTTGGAAGCCTCTATTTCAATCGCAACTCCTGTTTGTGGATCTTGTGAATACCTGTGGGATCTGTCTGGGCATCATCCTTCTGCTGGTCGAACAGTATCAGCGCACGGAGCGTGACCTGGAAGAAAGCCACCGTCGGAGTTATGGCCTGGCCGAAGCGAATTCGAGGCTCCAGATTGAAGTCCAGGAGCGTTTGCGTATCGAACAAGCTTTGCGCGAGAGCGAGAGCCGCTACCGGGATCTGGTCGAAAACAGCGAAGATCTCATCGCAATACACGACTTTCAGGGCCGCATCCTCTCTGTCAATCCGGCGCCCGCAAAGCGCCTCGGCTACGAGGTCAGTGAGCTCCTGAAGATGAACCTGCAAGATTTGCTGGTTCCAAAGTTCCGTGACGAATTCCCCGCGTTCATACAAAGGGTGCTTACCACTGGCTCCGATCACGGTCAGGATGATCGTTCAAACGCGATCTGGCGAAGAAAGAATCTGGGAATATAACTCCATCCTTCGTTCCAAGGGCGTTTCCTTTCCGGTCGTCCGTGGTATGGCGCGCGATATCACCGAGAAAGTGCGTGCCGAAGAGGCTTTGCAGCTCTCCGAGGCCAAATTCGCCACTGCTTTTCGCAACAGTCCCAGCGCCATGGCCATCACCTCCCTGCGCGATGGCCATTATGTGGACGTTAATCAAAGCTTCGAAAAACAACTTGGGTATACCCGTGAGGAAATTGTTGGCCGTACAGCCGTGGAGCTGGGTATTTGGGTGGACAAAGATGACTTTTTTACTGCGCTTGCCAGCATCCGCGAAACGAAGAGAACGACCGGGGCAGAGGCTCGCCTTCGCACAAAATCCGGACGTATCATCACCGTTCAATATTCTGCCGAAGTGATTCAGATTGGGGATGAATTCTACCGTCTCGCCACCGGCGAAGACATCACTGAGCGCAGACGCACCGAAAATGCGTTACGAGAGAGTGAGAACAAGTTTCGTTTGGTTGCTGACACCGCCTCGTGCGGCATCTGGATCCTGCAAGACAATCGGCTCGTCTACCTCAATCGGGAAATTGAGACACTAACCGGCTATACCCGGGAAGAACTTCGGGCTATGAATCCTTGGGATTTGGTCCATCCTGAATTCAGGCCCATTCTCCAGGAGCGTGCCAAAACAAAGAAGACCAGCGGCCATTTACTTTCGCGTTTTCAATACAAAATCGTCACGAAAAACGGGGAAGAACGCTGGCTCGAGTTGTCTGACAGCGTGATGGAATATGAAGGTAAGCCGGCAATCCTGGCAACCGCGTTTGACGTCACGGCCACTAAGCGTGCGGAAAGCGAACTCCGCGATCACGCCATGTACCTTGACGCTCTCATCTCCAATAGCCCGTTCGGTATCGTCATCAAGGACGAATACCAGCGCGTGCGTTTCTGTAATCCCGCTTTCGAGCGCATGTTTCAGTTCTCTCAATTCGAAATTGAGGGTATGGACCTCGACGAATTGATCGCACCTCACGACCGGGAGGCAGCTGCGCGTCTTACTGGAGTTTCAAGGGAAACCGGCGTCGTGCATGCCACCACCCAACGCTGCCGGAAAGACGGCACCCTGATTGACGTTGAACTTCATGGCGTCCGGCTCTTTTCGGGATCCAAGTTCGTTGGAGCCTTTGCCTTCTATCAGGATATTTCCGAGCGCAAACGCTCAGAGGAAAAGCTTCAGGCGCTTCGAAGCCGTCTCACTCGCGCTCAGGAAGAGGAGCGGGCACGCATCGCCAGGGACCTCCACGACGATACCGGTCAGCGCCTTGCCCTTCTCAGTATCGACCTTGAACAGCTCAAGCAATTCTCCGTCAAATCCCAGTCCGCTCTCACTCCCCAACTCGACTCCCTGGTCAGAATTGCCAGTGAAATTACGTCGGACGTGCACAATGTCTCGCGGCGTCTCCATCCTTCACAGGTGGAGTTGCTCGGCTGGTTCGTGCGTCTGTCCAACTTCTGCAAGGATTTCGCCTCGCGCAATTCCATGGAAATCCGCTTCGTGCATCCAGACTTGCTCTCGAATCCCTCCCACGACGTCGCTCTTTGCCTGTTTCGCGTTGCGACAGGAAGCTATTCGCAATGTACAGAAGCACAGCGGCACTCGCGAGGCTGTGGTGGAATTGAAAGAAATTTCCGGATCGCTCCAGTTACGGGTATCGGATACGGGCGCTGGTTTTGACCCCGCTTCCCTCGACACTGCTCCGGGAATTGGACTTCTGAGCATGGAAGAGCGCCTTCGCAGCATGGGCGGTGAACTCACCGTGCAATCCAGTCTTGGCGCTGCGGCACTACCGTGGAGGCCAGTATTCCTCTGTCACCCGCTGTGCCTGCCTAGTCGGTGTAGAATGTCGTTCGGCCAGAACGCCAACTGCTATGCGCCATCCTCGCTCCGTTGGCCCGCGCACTTGATATTTTCGCTGCTGAAAGGACATTCATGCCACTCCCATCGTCCAGGGCAATCATTCTCTGGCTTGTTTTCGCATCCTGATCCTCGTCTCGCCGGCTGGCGCACAGACCAAGCTGCTTCGCTTTCCCGATATTCATGGAGACAAGGTCGTTTTCACTTATGCCGGCGATCTCTGGACCGCATCCACCTCCGGTGGAATGGCCACGCAGGCTTACTGCCCATCCAGGACTCGAGCTTTTCGCTAAATTCTCTCCCGATGGGAAATGGATCGCGTTCACCGGACAATACGATGGCGATGAGCAGGTTTATGTAATCCCCGCTACCGGGAGGTGTTCCCAAGCAGCTTACGTTTTATCCTTCCCGCGGTCCTCTTCCTGCTCGCTGGGGGTACGACAATCAGGTCTATGGCTGGACCCCCGATGGCAAATCCGTCGTGTTTCGCTCTCTGCGCGAATATTTCGATCTGGGCGACAGTCGCCTCTACACCGTCTCCGTTGATGGCGGTCTTCCACAGGCCCTCCCCATGCCAAAGTCCGGCGCCGGTGACCTATCTCCCGACAGCGCGCAAGTTGTCTACTCTCCACTCTTCCGCGATTTCCGCACCTGGAAGCGCTATTCCGGCGGTTGGGCGCAGCAACTCTACATCTTTGACCTGAAGTCCCATCGCCTCGGAAAAGATCACTGACGATCCCCGCTGCCATCGCGACCCGATGTGGGTCGGCGACAAGATTTACTATTCGTCGGACAAGGACGACACTCTAAATCTCTATTCCTACGACCCCAAGACAAAGAAGACCAGCCAACTGACGCACAGCGCAAAGTGGGATGTGCGCTGGCCCAGCACCGATCACAAGAATCGCATCATTTACGAAATGGACGGCGAGCTGAATATCTTTGACATCGCTACTGGCAAGTCCACCAAACTTGCCATCGATGTGCCCACCGACGCGCTGGCGATGCGCCCCTCGCGTATTTCCGCTGCTGGGCAGATTGAGTGGGCTGGCCTCAGCCCCAAAGGCGAACGCGCCCTCTTTGTTGCTCGCGGCGACGTCTTTACCGCCCCCATTGAAAAAGGCGCCACGCGAAACCTCACCAATTCTTCGAATGCTCACGACAAGTTTGCGCAGTGGTCGCCCGACGGCGCGAAAATCGCGTTTATCTCAGACATGGATGGCGAAGATGAGCTGTACCTCATCAATCAGGATGGTTCCGGCAAGCCCGAGGAATTGACCCACGGTTTCCATGCCATGCTCTATCAGCCCAGTTGGGCGCCCGATGGGAAGCACATCGCTTTCGGCGATAAAGATGGCAAGCTTTATGTCCTCACGCTGGAAGACAAGAAAGTCACTCAGATTGCCCAGAATCCACGCGGCCGCATTCCGGAGTATCCCTGGTCAGAAGATGGCGGCCACCTCGCCTACACCATGGACAATTCCGCCGGCTTCACCGCTATTTATGTCTGGAGTGTTGCCGACGGCCAGTCTCATCAAGTCACAGACTATCTCTACGACTCCGATCATCCAGCCTGGGATCCGGAAGGGAATTACCTTTACTTCATCAGCACCCGCGAATACGCGCCACAACTGAGTCGCATCGAATTCAACTTCGCCACCAATCGCGGCCGCTCCTTGCTTGCGCTTACTCTTCGTAAGGACGGCAAAAATCCCTATCCTCCCGAAAGCGATGAAGTGACCATCAGCAAGCCGGGAGAAGATACTTCCGACAAGTCCAAGACTCCCGACAAGAAGGACGAAAAGAAAGAAGAGAAGAAGAAAGAATACATGCGCATCGATTTCGATGGACTTGCTGACCGCGTCACCCGCGTGCCGGCCGATGCCGACAATTTCACTTCGCTCGTCGCGACAAAAGACTATCTCGTGTATGAGCGACTGGGCGCACCCGTTCTATGGCCGCGATTCTTATCCACGAAACTTCGCTCGTTCTCTTTAATAAAAAAGATCGCAAAGAGAGTACTTTTCTCGAGAATATCAATGCTTTTGATGTATCCGATGACGGCAAGAAAATCATGGTGCGTCAGGATCACACCTATAAACTCTACGACCTCAAGCCTGAAGGCAAAGTCCACCGGCAAAGGCATTGCCACAGATAATCTGATGGTCGATCGTGTGCCCCAACAGGAATGGGTGGAAATTTTCAATGAAGTGGCTCGCCGGTATCGCGACTTCTTCTATGTTCAGAACATGCACGGCTACGATTGGGACGCTCTACGGGCTCAGTATCGGCCGCTGGTCGATTACGTGGCTCACCGTTCTGACCTTAACTATGTCCTCGGCGAAATGGTTGCCGAACTTAGCGTTTCGCACGCCTATATCGCGGGCGGCGACTATGAAATTCCCAAGCGGCCCCAAGTCGCCTTGCCCGGCGCGCGCATCGAACTTGATGCTGCTTCCGGCCGCTATCGTCTCGCCAAAATTTATCGCGGCCAGAACGAGGAAGAATTGTATCGCTCTCCGCTCACGAAGTGGGTGTCGATGTTAAGGAAGGGGACTACATCCTGGCAATCGATGGCCAGGATCTGACCGCGAAGGAAAATCCTTATCAACTCCTGCGCAACAAGGCCAATCGCCCCGTTCAGCTCACCGTCAATTCCAAGCCTGCCACGGAAGGCTCGCACACCATTTCCTATCGCCCCATCACCAGCGAGACAGATCTGATTTATCTCGACTGGGTGACACACAACCGCGAATTCGTCTCTAAAGCTACAGACGGCAAAGTGGGCTATATCCACCTTCCGGACATGGGAGCCGATGGCATTCGCGAATTCATCAAGTATTTCTATCCGCAGATTCGCAAGGAGCGCTGATTGTCGACGTACGCGGCAATGGTGGCGGCAATGTATCTGAAATGCTGATCGAGCGCCTGCGCCGCGATTTACTCGGCACCGATTTCGGGCGGAACGATCAATTCACCAACACGTACCCTGGCACTGTTTTCTATGGGCCCAAGGTCTGCCTGATCAACGAAACCTCGGCTTCCGACGGCGACATCTTCCCCTACATGTTCAAGCAGGCCGGCCTTGGCCCCCTTGATTGGCAAGCGAACCTGGGGCGGTGTGGTTGGCATCACCGGTCACGGTCCTCTGCTTGATGGCGGGCAGGTCTTCGTGCCGGAGTTTGCCACCGCCAGCACAACTGGCCAGTGGGTGATCGAAGGTCACGGCGTCGATCCGGACATTGTCGTTGAAAACGATCCTGCCGCGGTCATCGGCGGCCACGATCCGCAACTTGAGCGCGGCATTGCTGAAATCATGAAGGAACTGAAAGCCAATCCGAAAGTGCTTCCCTCGCGTCCACCCGATCCTGTTAAAACTCCGAAGCACTAGAGTCACCATCTTAATGGAGCCGACGCCTGGGGCTCAAACTGTCATTCCGGGGCATCCGAGAGGATGCCCGATGAACCTACCGCAGAGTGATTCACGCAAATTCCTTTCTGCCCTCTGGCCTTCTGCTTGAGCAATCTCCCGTCTCATCGGATCAATGGGCGCCTACCACACTTTGCACACTTTGCCTTCGGCCTTCACCATCGGCTGGTCCTGCCTTGCAGGCAAATGCCTTCGCGAACTCCGGCATATTTACGAGCACTCCGTTGATTCGGTATCTTGCCGGAGAATGTGGATCCACCGCTGCCCTCATCCGCAATTCTTCAGGCCGCTCATTCGCGCAGGCCCACTGCGCGAAGCCGATGAAAAATCTTTGTTCCGGCGTGAAACCATCTTTCGGCTCCAGCTTTATTGTCCTTCGTCGCATTCTGCCAGGCCAGATAGGCCAAGATTTCTCCACCCAGGTCCGCCACATCTTCTCCCAGCGTCAGTTTGCTGTTGATTTTGATTTCGTCGACAATCACGTACTGGGCGTATTGCTCTTCCACGCATTTCGTCCGAGTGTCGAACTTCTCTCGATCTTCTTTTGTCCACCAGTTCCGCAAATTTCCCTGGGCGTCGAACTGGCTTCCCTCGTCGTCAAACCCGTGTGTCAGTTCGTGCCCAATTGTCCCGCCTGTGTCACCGTAATTCGGTGCCGCGTCCATCTTTGGGTCATACAGCGGGCGGCTGCAGCACGCCCGCAGGAAAATTGATGTCGTTCATCTGCGGATCGTAGTAGGCGTCCACAGTAGTCGGAGGAATCTGCCATTCGCCGTGATCGACAGGTTTTCCAATCCGGTTGATCACACGATGGTGTTCAAACGAAGACAGCCGCTGCGTATTCCCCGCAAAGTCGTCGCGCGCAATTTTTACCGAACTGTAGTCTCTCCATTTATCGGGATACCCGATCTTGTTGCGGATGCCATGCAGCTTCTTCAGTGCCTCCTGCTTCGTCTCCGGACTCATCCAGTCGAGCTGCTGAATGCGCAATTCCATGGCGTGCTCTATGTTCTGCACCATCTGGAGCGTGCTCTGCTTAAGTTCTGGCGAAAACACCTTCGCCACGTATACCTGCCCCAAGGCATCATCCAGGTTATGGTTCGTGTAGCTCACGCAGCGCTTCCATCTTGCCTGCTCTTCCTTCGCCCCACGCAGGTATTTGCGGTAAAACTCGAAATTCTCTTCCGGCAAATGCCTTGGTTAAGTAAGGTGCGGCCGAATCGCCCACATGAAATCGCAGGTACGTCTTCCAGTTGTCCAGCGGCTCGTCCTTCAGGCGCTTGTTCAACTCCTTGAAAAAATCCGGCGCATCCACGTTCAGCGTTTGAAAGTCCGGATAGCGCCGCGGTTTTGTAATACGCCTTCCAATCAAAATTGGGCGCCAGCGATGTCAGTTCACTCACACCCATCTTGTGCTTCAGTTTGTAGGGATCGCGCCGTTCCACCCGCGTCAACGACGCTTTCGCCATTTCCGTTTCCAGCCGTAGGACTGTTCCTGCGTTCTGCTTCGCCGTTGCCGCATTGTCGCCCAGTAATTCGAAGACTTTCTGCACGTGTTCCAGGTAACGCGCCCGCGTCTGCTTCGATTTCTCGTCTTCCTTTGTGTAATAGTCGCTGTCGGGAAGTCCGAGCCCGCCCTGATCCAGTTCGCAATCATCACTTCGGAATTGTCGGGATCCTGCATCGATCCCGCTCCAAAGAGCATGGACCTGCCATACACGAGTTGCAGCTGCGCCACCAGGGGTGATAATTCCTCGACTGATTTCAATTTGCGATCGCATCCAGCTGTTCCTTCAGCGGTTCGATTCCCCGCTTTTCCACCAGCGTCTCATCCATGCAAGCCGCGTAATAATCCCCGATCTCTCGCGTCACCTGGTTCCGATCGCTGGACGGCCCAGCCGCCTGCTCCAGGATCGCGTGCAGAAAATCCAGATTGTCCTGGAACAGTTTCGAGTAAACGTCCCAAGACGTCTGATCCGGACGGGATTGGATTGTTTTTTTGCCAGCCGCCGCACGCGTAATGATAAAAATCCACGCACGGATCCACGGATTTATCCAGCGAAGTCAGATTCAGGCTCGGGAAAGTAGGGCAGCACTGGCTCTTGCACAGGGCTTTTTGTTTGTCCTGCCGCCACCGATGTAATCGCCAAATACAGTGCCAACAAACTGCCCAGTCGCGATCTCCATATTCACCCCGTGTGCTGCTCGCTTTAAAGATTCAATCGGTCTGGCCAGACCCCTGCTTACCCCGGTTGGACGCACGAACCCGGAAAGCACTTCCTGGCTCTATCGCAGATAAGCGTAATAAATCACGTAGAACCAGCTACAAACTCCGTGCAGGATCATCCACAAAATTGAATGATTCGCGCTCCAGGACAAGGTGATTGCCACCATGCTCCCAAATCCCCACAAGCCCACTCCCGCCGAACGCCCGTGGTTGCCTTCGTCCTCTTCGTCTTCATTCATCGAAAGGCTCCTTTCTTTCTCTAGCTTGCCGTTTGGATATACAACCGATATGTCTCGTCGCCGATCGAGGCGAACGGGCGCATCCGCATCTCTCCCTTGTCCAGCTTCACAACTAAATCTCCCGAGGCCCCCGCTGCTGCCGCCGACAGTAATTGCGCTCGCGTTATTCCCGCAGGGATCTCTCCCACGGCAAAATAGGCAACTGGCCCTCTTACTAGCGCGACCACATTGGGATTCTGCGCATCCACCGCCTCGAGTCTCGGTGATTGCTCGAATTCCACTTCCACCCGGTCACCCGTCTTCCACATGCGCGGATATGGGCAGAAACTCGCCAGGCACAACGGGGGCGTCTGCTCGGCTCCCATTCACGCTCACCATTATCTTCGCGCCCGCCCACGCGGGAATTCGAACGTACATGGTGAATCTCTCCGGGCGCGCTAATTCCAGCACCATTTGCGTGGTGTTTTCCGTCGGATATTTTGTCTGCTGCGTCAGCGTGCATGAACTCTTGTTCTGCATCCACGTTACTTTCGACGGCAAAAGCAGGTTCACATATACCCCGTCCGCGCTTCGGTAATACGCACTGATTCCATAATCTGCCGCCAATTGCGGAAACGTTCCGGAGCAACAAGGCCACTTCTCCTTGTAATATTCCTTTTTCCCTGAATTGTTATAGTCCGAATAGTAATAGCTGATGCCATCCGGGCGGATCGGTTTCGCGCCGGCAATTGTGTTGTAGAGAACGCGCTCCATGCTGTCGCCATAACGGGAATCGCGCGTCACTCGCAGCAGGTATCGCGTCACTTTGAAATGTCCATACGCGCCACACGGCGTTTCAAAACTGCTATGCGTACTCGTCAGGCTCTCACCTAGTTTGCCTTTTCCCGGCTCAACAAACGCTTCGTTCGGACCCCAGCCGCCGGTCGCGTAACTCTGCTCCTGCACCATCCGTAAACCGTTACTGGCTGCGCGCAGATACTTTTTGTCGCCGAGCACAAGATACGCCTGCATCGCCGAACTCAACGCGTTCACGTGGCTATAGGCATGCTCTCCTGGCAATACGTTTTGCCCATCTGCCAGTGGATCGAAATATTCCTTCTCAATGAATCGGACCCCCAGTTCGCGATACATCGCATCGCCGCTTCTCTGGTATGCCAGAAACAGGTTTTCCGGCAGCGTGTAGCTTTCGTCCCACGTGTACGCGATGTCCTTGTGCGGGCGCGCGCGCATTTCCGGGCGGCTCAGTGCCTTCTCCGGCAAATGTGGCAGTACAGCCTTGGTGCTTTTCTTCAGGACTTCCAGCGCAATCGGATCCGCGGCGAATTCATGCGCGTCTATCAACCCGCAGCAGATTTTGTCGTAGGTATACGCAGGCAAACGATAGTCCACATAAAACTTTCCAGAGGGATCAACCGTAGCCGCGTACGCCCGCACCAAACGCTGCACTTTTTCCTGTGTTGGCTTTGACCCCGTGATCGCATAGGCACGCGCCAGGGCAGACACGTATTGCCCAAACGTGTGCCCGGGCACGAATCCATGGAAATTCTTCTCAGGGTCGAAATCATTGCTGTTGTCGTACCAGCCGCCCATGTCCGGGCCCGGTGCCGGCATGCCCTCGCGTTCCCGGAAAGGCTTCAGCAGCGCATCCTCATTCAGGCCCAGAAAAAGTTCATGATTCTCCTGAAACTGACGCAGAAGCAATCCGTCTTGTAGTTGCACCTGCGCGTATCCAAACAACGACAGGGGCTCCGCTTGCGTTACTGCCGTGTCCGGCCAGGCATGAATTGTTCTGGCTGCCACGGCGCTGCCCATCAGCACTGCGCCTGATTTCAAGAATCTCCTTCGCGATGCTCTTTTCATCGTCCATCTCCTCGCGTGCTATCGGGCCCTATCTATTTGTCGCTTCTTGTATGACGGATGCATACGCCAGGGTCGGTTGCCCGGTTCTGTCAAACAACAACGGATAGCTCGTTCTTCCTCTTACCGGCCAATTGTTCAACCAGGAATCCCCGTTCGTCACGCACCAGAAAGTCACCCGCGTAATTACGTCGCGATGCTTCATGAACACGCCGAATAATTCGGCATAGCGCTTCGCCAACGCTTGCTGCACGCTGGCCGGCAGCCCATCCACATAGGGGTTCAGTTCTGGCGTGGCCGCTATGCTCTTCGACACATCCGCCATCAGCTCTCTCTTCACCGCGAGGGAGCACGTCCACGTCCAGCTCGGTGATATTCACTTTCACGCCTAACTTCGCGAAAGCTTCAATCGTCGCTGCTTCATCTGAAATGCTGGGCCACTCCAACCGCACGTGGTCTTGCATACCCACGGCCTTCACCGGAATTCCCTGCGCCTGCAGTTTCTTGATCAAAGCAATTGCGCCTTGTCGCTTTGCGGGAATCTCCAGATCGAAGTCGTTGTAATACAACTCTGCTGCCGGGTCAGCCTCATGGGCGAACTGAAATGCTTTCGCAATATAATCCTCTCCGATAATTTGCATCCAGCGTGATTGCCGCAGCGTTCCATCGTCATTCAATGCCTCGTTCACCACATCCCAGCCGGCAATCCGTCCTTTATAGCGGCCCACCACCGTTCGGATGTGTTCGTGCATCCTTTTCAGAAGCTCTTCGCGGCTCGCAGGTTTCCCTGGCGCTTCCTCAAAGACCCAGTCGGGTGTTTGCGCGTGCCACACCAGACAATGCCCCACGATCCACATCTTGTACTTTTCGCCGAAAGCGACATAAGCGTCTGCCGCCGAAAAGTCATACCTGTCGGGTTCCGGGTGCAGTGGTCCCCATTTCAGTGCGCTCTCTGGCGTAATGGTGTTGAACTGTACCGGAATAATCCCTTCTGCTCGTTTATCGCGTCCCTCAAATTGATTTTTGTTAATCGACGCTCCAATCCGAAAATCGTTTTTGAATGCCTCTTTCAATGTGGGCGTCGATCCACTGCTCTCCTGTGCAAAGGCGCTCGTCGAGATGTAGACCGATGGCGCCGCCATCACGCACATTCCATACTAGCAAGACGTACAAGGAAACACGGTTCTTCATTTATGTGGGTTCCGCATTCGTTCGCATTGTACCTCCACCTTGCATCTTCCATGTTGCTGTTAACCACTTGTCCGCTGGCAACTCACCCCGTCCCTCTGCTACAGTTTCTTTTTATCCCGGAGGGTCGTGGATGAAGATTCCAGAGAGACTTCTCGCCATTCTTGCCTGCCCCATCTGCAAGACTCCCGTGCACCCGCTGCCTGACGATTCCGGGCTGAAATGCAGCACCTGCAAACGAATCTATCCCGTGCGGGATGAGATCCCCGTCATGTTGCCCGAAGAAGCCACCGTCGCCTCCGAATGAGACTCGTCTCCGAAACTCTGCCCATGAACCCTGACATTACCAACTCTATTCCACGCCTTAAACGCCTGCTGCCCGCGCTTTCGCAAGATTCATATCGGTGTACTCGGCGACTTGATGTTGGACCGCTATCTGTGGGGCACCGCGAACCGCCTCTCGCCGGAAGCCGCGGTCCCGGTGGTGGACTTCGTTTCGCAGTCCGAGTGTTTAGGCGGTGCGGGCAACGTCGCTGCCAACCTTGCGGCTCTCGGCGCGCACGTTGAAGCGTTCGGCGTCATTGGTGGGAAGAATTTCGCCGGGAAATTGCGCGATGACGAACCCGGCATCGTTCTGCGCGATTGTCTTCGGCCAGAAAAGGATCGCAGATCGCGGTGTCCTGGCGGATGCGCATCGCGTAACCACCATCAAAACCCGTGTCATTGCCCGGCACCAACAGATTGTTCGTATCGATCATGAGCGCCGTGACCCGCTCGCCGCCGAAACTGAAGAAAAACTCTTTCGGCTGCTCGTCGCCTCGCTGAAGAAACTCGATGCGCTCGTGCTTTCCGACTACGACAAAGGTGTGATCAATGATGCCTTTGCCGATCGCGTGCTTCATGCTTGCCATCAGTATAAAGTTCCGGTGTTTGTGAAGCCGAAGACCTCTCGCCTGTATGCCTATCGCGGAGCGCGCGTCATCGTCTGCAACGCGAAAGAAGCGGGCTTCTACGTCACCCGCCAGCTCAACAACGAAAAAGCGGTCGAAGAGGCTGGCCGTGCCCTGTTGGCACACTTTGGTTGCGCTGCCGTGGTGATCACCCGGGGTGAAAAGGGAATGAGCGTTTTTGAAGAAGCTTCGCCGCGCCATCTGCATATTCCCGCGACGAGTTTTGAAGTGACCTACGCGCGCGTGGGCCAGCCCGGAGTCGAGCGCGGCGCTACCGGGCGCCAGGTTTTCGATGTCACCGGGGCTGGCGATACCGTTTTGAGCGTCTTGTCTCTCGCAGTGGCTGCGGGAGCATCGTTACCTGATGCTGCATTCCTCGCTAATGTCGCCGCAGGCGTCGTGGTCGGCAAACTAGGAACCGCCAGCGTCAACCCTGCGGAACTGACTGCTGCACTCGATGACGTCCACTCTTGACCCGGCGCTCTGCCGCGTTAGTACGGCACCGGAAAACTCAGCGCCTTATCTGATTTCGAAACCCAAATAGGCACCACTTTTGTCTTGCGGCTCTTGTCCCCGTCGGATGCGTCCGGGAAAGGTGAAAATGGACTGATCGCCACATTCACCTCAATCGAAGTGTCGCTATTCCTCGGCGTTTTTGCGTCCATGATCTTGAAACTCTTCACCGGGCCGTAGTAGCCGTCTGCTCCCCAATCGGCGAGAAAGTCTTTTATCCGGTAATTCGAGGAAGGTTTCCACAACGCATAAGCCTTTCGGTATTGCCGGTCACCAGAGTCTCAAAAAATTGCGAAGCAGCCTTTTTCTCCGGATAATAGCGGAACGTAAACCACAACACCACCGCCGCAACCAGTGCCAGCGCCACCACGGTAATCGCCATCGCGCGAGACTTTTGCGGTTTATCAACGGGTGGATCGAGTAGTGTCATGCGAGGGATCTCCCGCATGCGAGCGTCAGGAAGATGCCGCTGGGCTCAGCACGCCACACAAACTCTAGCAAGAGAATTGCCTTGCCGCAATTCTCCCTATAGATTCGACGCCACTTGGCACCAAAAAGTTTCTTGGAATTGGGACTACAGATTCAACCGCCAGCGCCTGCAAACCTATTTCTCCGTCAGAAATCCTCGCACGGCCGCAATCATCACCCCTTCCTGGCAGACTGTAGCCATGTGCCCGCAATTGCTATCCAGCACCAGCGCCGGCGCTTTCAGAAGCTCCGCGAAGTGCAGGGCGGCAAGTGGATTCACAAGATGATCCTGCTGCGCGGCAATGATCAGCATTTTTGCTTTTACCATCTTCGTGGCGTCCGTCAAGGTTCCGTTCTTGGGAGCCAAGTCCAGTGCCATCATGGCCCGCAACTGCGCCAGATAATCGTACGCATTGTTGTCCTTCTTCCACTCCGCCAGCGATTTGGCCAGGAATGTCTGAAAATCCTCTCGCTTTGTCTCCTCAATCACGCGTGCCGGCGAAGTAATCTCAATCAGTCCGATGCTCTGGGCGATGTCGGTGGCATCCGCCTCATCGCCGTGTTTCAACCGATATTCAATGCTGTTCTCTTGCGTTGTCCAGACCAGCAAATCGAACGAAGATTGTTGCGGGGTGCCAACAATCGGGATGGCCAAATCCATGAATTCAGGATAGGAAACCACCCATTGAAATGTTTGCATGCCGCCCATCGATATTCCCATGACCGCATGCACGTGCGACAATCCCAGAACCCTTGTCGCAAGCTGATGTTCTGCGTTGACCATATCGGGAATCGTAATGCGCGGGAACTTCTCCTTGGGTTGCGCGACGCTGTTGGAGGGAGAGATAGAAACGCCATTTCCCAAGGCATCGATCAATACAACGAAATATTGGCCGGGATCGAGCATTTTGTCCGTCCCGACCATCTGGACAAGCTGCTCGCTCTTGCCATTAAACCAGGTGGGAAAGAGGATGGCATTGCTCTTTGAGGGATTCAACTGGCCGAAGGTGCGGTACCCGACGCTGCAATCTTTCAGCGTTTCGCCACTTCCCAGTTTCAAATCGCCAAGATTGGCGAACTTCAGTTCCTGTGCGGTTGCCAAGCTGGTCCACAATAAAAGGGCCATGCATGCGAACCCAATGAGAATCGATTGCGCAGCGGATTTCTTTGGCATGGAATCTCCAAACAGTATCTGGAGCGAGTGTAGCTCGAAAAGAAAGGAACGAGGGATTCTCGATGGGCCGAATCTGGAATTGGCCCGCTAAGGTTAACCCGTCAACGCGCCACCGGAACCTTCCGGAAGATCGATTGCATATTTGGTGCGGGCTTTTTCGCGATGCAGTTCAAAGGCAAGTTGAATCAATTTGTCGATGAGTTCGCGAAAGGGGATTCCACTGGCTTCCCAGAGTTTCGGATACATGCTTATCGAGGTAAAACCGGGAATGGTATTCACTTCGTTCAAGAAAATCTTGCCACCTTTCTTTTCCAGGAAGAAATCAACGCGCGCCATCCCCGAGAGTTCCAACGTGCGGAATGCCTTTACGGCTAAAGTCTGAATCTTTTGGATCTGCGCAGGCTTCAACGCCGCGGGGATCAGCAGTTGCGTGCCGTCCTCCAGATATTTGGCAGTGTAATCGTAGAACTCGCGATGCGGCACGATTTCGCCGGGCACCGAGGCTTGCGGATCGTGATTGCCAAGCACCGATACTTCGATCTCGCGGGCAGTCACGGACTTTTCCACCAGAATCTTCATCCCGAATTCGCAAGCAAAATTCAGCGCGCAAGCTAGCTCCTCCGCATTGTGGACCTTCGACATTCCCACGGACGAGCCTAACGTGGCCGGCTTCACGAATACGGGGTACGCAAACTTTTCCTCGATCGCCCGCTGCACTGCCGCGGGATCCTTTTCCCACTCCCAGCGATGTACGGTGATCCATGGCACAACCGGAATTCCGGCTTCCTGGCAAAGGCGCTTGGCCACATCCTTGTCCATGCCAATGGCCGAACCCAGAACACCCGCACCGATATAAGGAAGTCCGGAAAGGTCGAGCATGCCTTGAATCGTGCCGTCCTCGCCAAAAGTGCCGTGCAGGACTGGGAAGATCACATCGAAGCGTTGCGCGCCCGATCCGCGATCCAGCGGAACCAGCGCTGCCTCTGTCGGATCGGCCGTGAGCATTACCCGCCGCCCGCCTTTCAGGATGTCTGGCAGCATCTTCATGGCGCCTTCGCCAATCAGCCAGTGCCCATCTTTGGTGATGCCGATTGGGACAGCTTCGTACTTGTCGGGGTCCAGGCCACGTATGACGGAAGCGGCAGAGGCCAGCGAGACTTCGTGTTCGCCGGAGCGGCCACCGAATAGCACTCCCACACGCAATAGTTTTCTGTTATCAGGGGTCACGAGTCGTTCCCAAGCCGCCGGCCGGAGGGGCGGCAAACAAGTTCCGTGTTCAGTTATAAGTGGAAACGGGAAAAAATGCGAAAGGGAGTAGTGGAAAAGTAGCGGAAGCAGCAATGGCGGAGGAGGAGCGCAGAAAACAGAGCGCCAGCGGAGGGAATGGTCATACCTCACGGAAACCTTTGTTCAGTTGCGCTGCCGCGGGCATCAACTCTAGCTCCCCATTGGCGGGTGGCCCGGTCTGAACGGTTTTGAATTTGTTGACAGCAGGCACGCGAAGAGGATACCAGTTCAATAGATTCCGCAGAAGTATAGAGGCGAGGAGGGTGCCCCAGGTTTCGCCGTGTGAACCTGGGTCCTGGGGTTGAATCTTTCTCTGAGGATTACGATGCCGGCCGGACTGAAGCGCTACTACGGCAAAGGTCATTTGCGCTTTATTACCTTCAGTTGCTATCGCCGCCTGCCGCAGTTAAAGACCGTGCGTGCCCGGGACATCTTCGTGCAAGAGTTGGGAAAAGTCCGCGACGAGACGGGATTTCGTCTGCTTGGCTACGTTGTCATGCCGGAACATGTGCATCTGCTGATGAGCGAACCGAAGCGTGGAATGCCTTCAATGGTATGGCAGAGGTTGAACTGCGTGTGGCGCGAAGGATGGGCCAGCGAAGGAGATCGGGTGCGCGGCACAGACCGAATTCCGGAAGCCCTAAGTCCCCTGAAATGAATACTCACAAAAATAGGGGGGAAGTGGGAGTACCTCTCTGGTAATGGAAGAAATCCGACTTGGTATTCTCCGGCGCTTGTCTGCGTGACTGAAAGAGATAAAGAGCGGGCCAAGTCATAAGGCAATGATTGAACGATAATTTCAATCCTTCAACAAGACTTAGTACCCGCGCCGGAGAGGGAAAGGCTCTCCGGCGCGGGCGGGAAAGATTAGAAGGCGTAACGGAGAGCAAATTCCATCACGCGAGGTTGCGTTAATGTGCCGGTATACAGGCCGATGGAAGTCGGGCTGGTGAGGGCACTGTTATTGGTGAGTGTGGCGGCGTCGAACCGCACGGAGTTGGTCATGTTGTAGGCGTAGGCGCTGAAGCGGAGCGTCTGGCGCTCGGTGATGGAAAAGGTCTTGTTCACGCCGATATCGATGCCGAAGAATCCCTGGCCACGGTAATTGTTGCGTTGGCCGGACTCGCCGGGATAGGGAAGGCGAAGCACGGAATTCCAGTAGGAATTGGGATCGGCATTGCCGATGTTGAAGGCGTAAGGCTGACCATTGTAGAAGGTCAAGCCCTGCTGGACGTGGCCGGTGAGAACGGCTTTGCCTTCGAGTTGGAAGTTCGTGTTGTAAGTGCCGCCGGCATCGATGCTGAAAGGAAAGCCACTGGTCCAGCGCCAAATGCCGGAGACGTCCCAACCGCCCAGGAGAGCGTTGGTGAAACGGTTCCAATCGCTGCCGAATCTGCGGCCGCGGCCAAAGGGAAGTTGATACACCCAGTTGGCATTGATCTGGTGGCGGGTATCCCAGTCGGATACGCCGCGCATCTGGTTGGGCGCCCAAGTATTGATGATAGCGCTTAGGCCGCCGAAGGTTGGGACGCGCTCGGAATCCGAGCCGACGTCGAGCGATTTGGAAAGCACATAGTTGAAGTCGAATTGCAGCCCGTGAGTCATGCGGCTGCGCAGAGAGAACTGCCCAGCGTTGTAGCTGCTGTTGCCGAGGCTCGACCATGCGTACAGGGCGGAGAACTCTTTGTTGTAGATCGCGTAGGGAGTGTCAACGCCATTGATGTTAGTGCAAGCCGGGAAACAATAGGAGTCCAGTATGTTCGTGAAATTGGTAGCGCCGAATGTAGATGGGCCCCAGTTGCAGTAAAACAGTTCATACATCGATTGTGTGGCTGTTGGATTCGCGAGCGCTCCATTGCCTGGTGCTCCGCCCTGACCTGGTGTGCCATTACCGCAGAGAGAACCGTTGCTGCCGACCGCATTGGGATAGAAATCTTCCCAGTACGGAATCTTGGGGACCTGCGAAACGGGAGTGTTGTTCTGAGCGAGTTTGGCAAATTGGGTGGCAGCGGCGAAGTAGTCCACGCCAGTTTTCGGGTCGACGAGGTTGAGTGGCATGGCGAGATCGCGTTGCTGCAGCAAACGATGAGCAAGGCGGCCAACATAGGCCGCTTCGAAGATCAGTCCACCTGGTAATTCGCGTGAGACGGAGAAGTCCAGGGTTTCGGAGTAGGGAGTCTTCAGCTGATTGTCGAAGCCAAAGGTAATCTGCTGCAGGGGATTTCCCAAGGTGCTGAGTGGCGGCGTGTAGGGAAACGGCCCTGTGGGAGCTGGATTGAGCAAGAGTCCGTCAGGGCTGGATGTTGGGATGATCCCGGCGCCGGCGAAACGTGCGCTGCCATCGATGGTCTGGACCGCGGCGGGATTGCTGACAACGGTGTTAAGACCAAACGCGCCAGCCTGATCAAAGGTGTCAACGAGAGCGGTCCCGAAATGGTCGAAGACGATTCCGAATCCGCCGCGAATGGACGACTGTCCCGAATTCCCGAAGAGGGCATGCAGCAGACCTCCCGAGACATTCGGCGAATACGCCACCGCGATTCGAGGACCGAGGTCGTTGTAATCCCAAGGCCAGAGAGGTGCCTTTCCATTTACCTTACCGCTGGGGCTGTAGCTGATGGTTTCGTCGAAAGTTTGGCCGAGGACCATGGCGTTGGCACGGTTGTTGACGAACTGATTCAGGCTGGAGTCGGGAGAAACCTGATTGCCACTGGTTTCATAGATTGGTTGAAGGAGGGAATAGCGGAGGCCGGCGGTGATCGTTAAGGTTGGACGGAGGTGCCAGGTGTCCTGCACGTAGAAGTCGTACTCCCAGGAGCGAAAGTTTTTCGGAACCTGGGTGCTCTGAGCGATCTGGACATTTTGCGCGGTGCGGTTGTACTGCCCCGTGACTTCGGGAATTAGACCAACGAGATTCACAATCGCGTAGTTATAGGGATTGGCATTGTTGAGGTCGACCCCAGGAAAACCAAAAGCGCCAGGATCGAGACTGCCACCGCTGCCCGCCGCACCTGCAGCGAGCCAGTTGGGATTTGTGTTTGCATAGTTGATGTTGGAAATATCGGTGGCGCGAGAATTAGTGACGAGGCGGATGTTGGTGCCGAATTGCAGTGTGTGTTTGCCTTTTGTCCAGGAAAGATCATCGACCCAGTTATAAACCGGGATGCGGAAAATGCCGGAGAACGATTGGGAAGGCGAGAGAGAACTCACACCGGGGTGCAGGTCGTCGAGATAGCGGAAGGTGATCAGCGGGCCGTTTTCGACACCGACATTCTCTTGAACCTGGCGCGTGAGACCGAAGTGGAAGCTATTTACCAGGGTGGGGCGAATGGAGGCGGTGTAGCCGACGGCGATTGCGCGGCTATCGTCCTTGATGGTGTTGTTGGGAGGCATGCCGGGGAACTGGGGTGGCTGAGCAATGTTGTCCCATTGATAATTGCCGCGTACGAAGATGCGTTGGCTGCCGGACTTTGTGAGGTTGTAGTCCACCTTGGCAATCGCGGTGTTCAGAGATTTCGGGTTGGGTGCGGAGAAAGTGAAACAAGAGAGATTATAGCCATCGTAGCTGGAGCACCCGGTGGAATTGGGGAGAGGGTACTGTTGGAAGACGCCCGTTCCCTGCGCGTTGGCGACCAGTGGATTTACACCATTCCCATTGGGACAAGTGCCCGACGGAAAACCAGGGAGCGGCTGGCTGCAATTCGGATCCATTTGCGCAATCTGTGCCGGGCCAACACCGTAGTTGCCGGGAGTGACGTTCCAACTCTTGGTTAAGCCGTTGACAGTACCGCCGGGACATTGGGTGGCATCCGCGCAAGGATAAATCACGACTCCATCCTGCAAATTGGCAGCCGGAACATTTCGAGTGACCTGCTGATTTTCGGCCTGACGCTGACCTTCGTAGGTGGTGAAAAAGAATAAGCGGTCTTTCTTGATAGGTCCACTGATGGAACCGCCAAAAGTATTGCGAATGATTTTACCGGGAATATTGGGAAGCCCATTGGAAAGTTCCGCTTGTTTATTGAACCAATCGTTAGCCGCCAATTTCGGAGGGCGATATTGCTCGTAAGCGGAGCCGTGAAAGGTGTTGGTGCCGCTTTTGGTTACAAGTGTAATCTGACCGCCGGAGGAGCGACCCTGGTCGGCGTTGTCGCCGATGGTGGTGACGCGGAATTCCTCAATGGAATCGAGAGTGGAACGCACGGCGCCTTGAAAAGCGGTGCCACGGGCCTGCTGGTTATTGTCGACGCCATCGAGCGTGATATTGGCCTGGTCGCTTCGGCCGCCATTCAGGGCGCCGTTGCGCGTGTCGACGTTGTCGTCCACATTGTTGCCGACGTAAGTGACGCCGGGCTGCAAGCTGAGAACCCCGGCGGCATCGCGCCCTTCAAACGGCAAGGCTAGAATCTCATTCGAGCTGAAGGTGTTGCCCATGGTCGCGTCTTGCGTGTTTACGCTCTGAGAGGAAGCGACGACTTCAACGGTGGTGGTTCCCGACGCGATTTGAAGCTGTACGTCGCTGGTGGCGGGCGTGGAAACTAAGAGTTCCAACCCGGTTTTCTTGTAAAGAGCAAAGCCCGCGGCATTCACGGTTAGGGTGTACGTCGAGGGCCGGACTTCGCGGAATTCGTAAGCACCGTTTTTGTCGCTATGAGTGGTAAGGGCCGCGGCGATTTCCGGGTTGGAAAGAGTGACTTCGGCATCCGGGACAGCGGAACCTCCCGGATCCAGAATGGTGCCCCGCAGAGATGTTGTGTTGGATTGGGCCAAGGTGAAACTTGCAGCGAGGACAAGAACAACAAAAAGAATGGACACTTTGTGTCCGGTTGCGGTCCAGGTCATGGACAACTCCTTTCGTGCACCAGGCCAAGCAGCGACGAAATGAGTGTGAACCACAGGAAGGCTGTTGCAATCCGATTCCAGTTTTTAAGAAGCGGCCAACAACCCAGGCAACCCAACACACCAATCGAAACGCAGAAGTACATTATGGATAGGGCAAGCGAAGCGGAATGTCAAGGGAGTTTTGCGGGATTTGATAAGATCAGGTCCGAAAAATGCCAGATTGGCCGGAAAAAAGTGATTTTGCTAACGAATTGTCGGGTAGTGCGTCAAAACTGCCAATTCGTGTGTCATTCCGAAAAATTAGCGTAGCAGTTCCGCAGAATTTGCAGATGTGTACTTGCAAAAGAATGCCACGGCGCGCGGCTTACAGGATTTTTTTGCCGAGGGCGGAGAGGGCCAGTTCGACGCCGAGAATGGCGGTACGGTTATGCTCGTCGATGACCGGATTGATTTCGACGATCTCCATGGAGACCATGGCCTCACTGTCGGCGATCATTTCCAGCGCGAGATGGGCTTCGCGGTAAGTGACACCGCCGCGAACGGGAGTGCCGACGCCGGGAGCATCGGAAGGATCGACGAAATCCATGTCGAGGCTGACGGCGATGCCATCGGTGTCGTCCATGGCACACTTCAGGGCGTCGGCCATGACTTCGCGCATGCCGCGCTCATCGATGTCGCGCATGGTGAAGGTGCGGACGCCGAGTTTCTTGATGAATTTCTTTTCGTGGGTATCGAGATCGCGTACGCCGACGAGGACGACATTCTGTGGCTCAATCTTCGGTTTGAAGTCGAAGAGGTCGTGAAGCTCGGGCACACCGTAGCCCATAATTCCGGCCAGGGGCATGCCGTGGACATTGCCGGAAGGCGAAGTCTCCGGGGTATTCATGTCGCTGTGAGCATCCAGCCAGATGCATCCGATCTGCTTTTTCTGTTTGCGGAAATGATTGGCGACGCCGCTGATGGAACCTGCTGCGATGGAATGGTCGCCGCCGAGAACGAGAGGGAGGTAGCCCTCTTCCAGGGACTTCTGCACGGCTGCGCCCAGGTCTTTGCAAGCGTCGGCGATTTCTTCCACATATTTCGCGCGCCGCTCGCCAAAGGACATCTCTTCGGGTTGCTTCACGATGATATTGCCGATATCTTCCACGGTGTGCCCGAGGTGCTTGATATGCGCCTGGAGGCCGGCCACGCGCAAGGCAGACGGTCCCATGTCAACACCGCGCCGGCTAGCGCCCAGGTCCATAGGCACACCGATAATGCGAATCTTCTGAGCCATAGAAGCGAAATCCCGTGTTCCAGGTCCCATGTCCACGCGCGAGCAGGCGACTGGGCGTGCCTCCTCCTCGAATAGGAAGGACCCGGACGGATTCTTTCTTATGTCGTTAAACGACTGTGATTGCCAAGAACGGAGTGGTCTATCAACTACCCCGCATTAAGGATATACCCGGTAGAGCATCCGTGGGAAGGGGATGACCTCGCGGATGTGCTCGGTACCACAAATCCAGGCTACAGTGCGCTCCAGACCAAGGCCGAAACCAGCGTGAGGGACACTGCCGTAGCGACGCAAATCCAGATACCACTGGAAGGCTTCTTCCGGTAACTTATTTTCTTTTAGGCGTTTAACGAGCAGGTCGTAGTCGTGGATGCGTTGGCTGCCGCCAATAATCTCGCCATAGCCTTCCGGCGCAAGCATGTCGAAGGAGAGTGCCAAATCAGGGCGCTCCGCATCAGGTTGCATGTAGAACGCTTTGATGGCCGTGGGATAGTGGTGCACCATCACCGGCCGGTCAAAGGTATTGGAGATAAGCGTTTCTTCGTCGCCGCCGAAGTCGTCACCGAACTTGGCAGGATTGCCCTGCTTCTGGAGGATGCTGATGGCTTCTTCGTAGGTAATGCGCGGAAAAGGAGGTTTGATGATCTCCAACTTTTTCATATCGCGCTTGAGAGTTTCCAGTTCACGCGGTTTGTTTTTGACGACACCCTGGACGATAGCGCTGACGAGACCTTCTCCAAGGTCCATCATGTCTGGCAATTCGGCGTAAGCGGCTTCGGGTTCGAGCATCCAGAATTCGGTGAGATGGCGACGCGTTTTGGATTTTTCGGCGCGAAAGGTGGGACCGAAAGTGTAGACCTTGCCGAGCGCCATGGCGGTGGCTTCAATGTAGAGCTGGCCGCTTTGCGTGAGATAGGCTTTCTGGTCGTCAATGTAGTTCACTTCGAAGAGCGTGGAAGTACCTTCGCAGGCCGACGGCGTGAACATGGGCGCGTCGGTGAGCGTGTAGCCCTGAGAGTCCATGTAGTTGCGAGCAGAACGAACGGCTTCAGCGCGGATGCGGAGAATGGCTGCCTGCCGGGGCGTGCGAATCCAAAGGTGGCGCTGGTCGAGGAGGAAGTCGACGCCGTGTTCTTTGAGTTGAATGGGGAAGGGAGTGGCCTCTGCAACTCTTTGCAGAATCTGGATGGAGGTGAGGCCCATTTCGAAGCCGCCGGGGGCGCGTTGTTCGGCGCGGATTTTTCCGGTGACGATGACACTGGATTCCTGGGTGAGACCTTTAAGTGCCGCGAAGGCTTCGGGATTTTCTTTCAACGAGCAGACGCCCTGGATGATGCCGGTGCCGTCGCGAAAAATGGGGAATACCAGCTTGCCGGATTCGCGAATGTTGTAGAGCCAGCCACGAATGGTGACTTCCTGGCCGTCGTACTTTCCTGCGTTTTCAATGGTGATGATGGTCGTCATAGTGGCGTTCTTTGCCCTGGAATCAAACAAATAGTCTAACAAAGAACGAGGTGCGCTGTGGAGTAACCCAGAATTTGGGAAAAGGGA
The DNA here is from genome assembly GCA_963839315.1 of Candidatus Acidiferrales bacterium. Taxonomy (GTDB): domain Bacteria; phylum Acidobacteriota; class Terriglobia; order Acidiferrales; family UBA7541; genus Acidiferrum. The sequence goes on along the minus strand of CAWIUU010000022.1, from coordinate 79,921 downwards.
GGCCGGTTGGTTTGTTATTGGCAGCCTTCTATGAGTTAGATGGCGTCAAAGCGGCCCGCGTAGTACTTCGTGATCTTTCCGCCGTCCGTTTCGAAGCGGATGCCGTAGTGCCCATCGCTCGACTTTGCCGTCAAGTCGCGTGTTTCTCCGAATCACCAACTTGAATTCCCATGGTTGTTCTTGGGCCCGGCGCCCGCACGTCGATGCGCGCCAATCGCCCTTCCAAAACCATGAAAGACAGTTTGGGCTGTTTCTTCGCACGTACGGCATCCTTCGCCGCCGGCAAGGGAAGTTTATCGTGCAGCACGGTGTTTAGTTGAGGCGGGCTCATGCCGATCCGCACAGGACCGGCTCCATCCTCACGCACGACCCAAGAGTCATCCGCAAAGGTCGTGCTGATGGCCACGGCAAGAACAACGAGGATGGTTAGACGACGCGCATTCATAGAGGGAATTGTAAGACGAAATTGCGGGGGCAGAGTTGGAATTCCCTGCCGCGGCAAACTACGAATCGCGGCTCCAGTCTTCCTCGATGCGGTCGAGGGATTTGGCGCCGGCGGAGAGCTGGTCGAGAAGGCTGGGTGCGTCGTGGCCGGTTTTTTCCTTTAATTCCAGAATGAGAGGCAAGTCCTTGGCTGGCGCGGACTGCAGGAGCTTGAGTGCTGCGGGCCAATCGATCGTGCCGTCGTAGGGCGGTAGATGCTCGTCCTTTTCGCCATGGTTATCGTGAATATGCGAGCTGGCGATAAGTTCGCGAAGGGGTTCGAAGCCTCTCGCCAGGCGCTCTTCTTCCAGTCCTTCCGCGAGGTGAGCGTGGCCAACATCAAAGTTAAAGCGCACAGCAGTGAGGCGGGTTTCGTCGACGAAGGCGCGAAGGTAAGAGGGATCGCCTATTTCGCTGCTAGTGTTTTCCAGGCATACAGTCACGCCCAAGTGCTTCGCATGCAGGGTGAGATGCTCGAGGGAGCTGAAGGCGGCATCGCGCTTGCGCGGGTCGGCCGTCTCGCGCGAGCCCCCCATGTGCAGGATCATGCGGGAAAAGGGAAGGTCCTCGGCAACATCGAGCACGCGTTTTAGTTCGTCCATGGCCTCAACCCGGCGCACGCGTTCGACCTCGGTAATGGAAAGTGGTATGCCACTTTCGCGGTTCACACTGAGATCGCGGCTGGTGGGCGCATGCAGGGATGTTAACGTCAGGCGATGATCTGCCAGTGCCATGGCCATGCTGCGGACATCCGCTTTGGTCGAGTAGTCGAAATGGCTTCGGGTGGCAAAGATCTCGACTCCATGAAAACCGGCCCCGGCAATCTGGGCAAGGAGACCGGGAGAGAGTTTCTTGGAGACGAAGAGATAGGTGGAGAGGATTCTGCGCATAAGGGTCTGATTATCTTACGTTGAGAAGCGTTGTGCGAAAAGCGTGCAGGGCATAACTGTCACTGTAATTAATAGCCGATGGCGGAGCCGTTGTCGCGCGGGTCGGCGGCGCCGCAGCGCTCACCGTTTGGGGGATCGATGCCGATTGCGTTAACCAGTCCGATGTGCCCGCGGCGCTTGATCTCGTAGCCACGCGCTCTCATCTGCTGCTCCATTTCCGGCGAGAAGAGCTTCTCCATCAGAAGGACATCCGGCAACCACTGATGATGAAAGCGTGGAGCGTTGATGGCGGACTGTGCGTCCATGCCCAGTCGCGCCCAATTGAGAATGCTCAATAGCGTGACAGAAATGATCGTCGGCCCGCCAGGCGAGCCCGTGACGAAACTAAGTTGCCCGTCGCGCAGCACGATCGTTGGCGTCATCGAACTCAGCGGCCGCTTGCCGGGGGCGATGGTGTTGCCTTCGGACTGGATCAGGCCAAATAGAGCGTTGGGCACGCCGGGTTGCGTGGTGAAATCGTCCATCTCGTCATTGAGCAGGAATCCGGCAGAAGAGGTGACGTGGGAGCCGTAGCTGTCATTCAGGGTAGTGGTGCTGGCGACGGCGTTTCCCGCGGCGTCCACAACCGAGAAGTGAGTGGTATGCGGCCCTTCCCCTAAGCTGATGATGGTGTTTGCTGGAACACTAGCGCTGATTCCCGAGGTACAGACGTGGGGATTGCCTGCCTGCACGTCCTTGCTGGGCGTGGCGTGATCGGGATTGATCGTCGCAAGCAGTTCCTTCGCGTAACAAGGGCTGGTGAGTCCGGCAACGGGCACATTGGAAAAATCGGGATCGGCGAGGTAGGCCGCGCGATCCGCAAACACGCGCCGCATCACTTCCGCCACCATGAGCACGCTTTGCGGGTCATCCCAACCCTTCAGCGGCACATCCTGGAGCAGGTTCATGGCTTCGATGACCGCCACACCGCCAGAGCTAGGAGGCGGCGCGGACAACACTTCCCAGTGGTGCGAGTCAAGAGTATAGGTTGCATGAAGCACTTCGCGAATTTTTGCCTGGTAGTGCGACAGGTCATCGAGTGTGATCAGACCCCCCAGCCCCGCCATATCTCGCGCCAGCATCTGCGCGGTTTCTCCCTGATAGAAATCCGCGGGGCCGAGTTTGGCGATGCGCTTCAGAGTGGCGGCAAGCTCAGGCTGGCGGAATGTGTCGCCTAGCTTGAACATTCTTCCGTGGTTCAAGAAAACGTGGCTGCTCATCGAAAAACGCTGCAGGTCCTTACGCTCCTCGGCAAATTCGTGAACCAGTTTTTCGGTGATGGGGAAGCCATCGGTGGCCAGGCGGATAGCCGGCTGCATCACATCGGCGAGCTTCATTGTGCCGCTGGTTTTCAGAGCCAGCGCGAGTCCCGCGACGGTACCGGGCACAGCCACGGAGCGATAACCAACGGTGGAAGCTTCGTTGTCTAGTTTTCCGTCGGGCTTGATGTACATTTCGCGCGTCGCTTTGCCGGGCGCCATTTCGCGATAGTCAAAAAAAGTGGTTTTTCCGTTGGCAAGCCGGAGCAACATGAACCCGCCGCCACCGATATTTCCTGCTGCGGGTTCCACAACCGCGAGGGCAAAGGCAGTGGCGACCGCGGCATCGACCGCATTGCCACCATGCTTCAGGATTTCCACACCCGCTTGTGATGCCAGCGGCTCATCGCTGGCGACCATGCCATGCGCGCCACGCACTGGTTGGCGCGGCCATTCTTTGGGGATATCTGCGCGATCGCGAAATTCAGCGGCAGTTTGCGCGGAAGCAAGATTTGGGAAAACTGCAATGGCGGCAACAAGGGAAACAAGTAGTATGTTTTGTCGAAGCATAGGAAACAAAAGACAGTACGAGATTCAACGCACAGCGTCAAGTTAAGTGGGTAATGGGCGGCAGGTTCGTTCTCGGTTTTACGTTCGCGAATCAGTCGCAGATGGTTCGAATTGCTTCGTAAAAAGAAACGTTTTGCACAAACGTGCACAAATATCCACAGCGTTTTCGCGAAATAACTCTTGCGCATGTTTCGCGCTGCTCTTACTATGCGCAACAGATTGATCGGGAAGAAAAACTTCGCGAGTCAATTCAAAGATGGCGGCAAGGGTAAAACCGAGCTGGTCAAATTCGAGTTGAATGAGAAGTGCAAACTTCGCAGTTCAATTCAAGGAGGCGGCGAGGGTAAAACCAAGTTTAGCCTCGACTGAATTGAATTGAGAAGAAAAGCTTCGCGATTCGATGCAACGGAATGGTAAGGGTAACACCGAACCGGCTCCCTTGTGCTGGATCGGGAAGTGAGCTTTGCAGCTGAGTTCAGGGGTGACGCGGGTCAAACCGGGTTGTTACTGGACGAGCGGAAGCAAAAAGCTTTGCGGTGCACTCAAAGATGCGGCAAGGGTAACACCGAGTTGTAATCGTGAGCTGAACCAAGAAGTAGAGCTTCACGACTCAATTTATAGGGGGCGGCGCGGATAAAACCGAACCGCCTTCGACTGAGTTGATCGGGAAGCGCAAACTTCGCGACTCAATCGAAAAGAGGGCGACACGGTCACACCGAGTCGCCCTCGATTTTTTTGGTTTGGTGCAGGCAATCCACCCATCTCATTGATCTGTAGATCTAATTCGAACTCGGAACAGCCCCGACGAGTCTTGCTTCTTTGTAAATAACTTCTGATTCGCGGGATGCTCTCCAGTTTATTCATCGTCGGATCCAACGAGGCTTCTGTCCAACCCCAAGGGAGCGAGAATTGTGGTGTAAGCTTACGCGGCAGAGGAGGATGAAATGAAACTGTGCCAATCCTGGCTGCGTGTGTCCGCGCTAGTCGTCGTTATGCTGGGTGGAAGTTCGGTTTTAGGGCAGACCGCGCCGCCAGCAGACTTGGACGAATACGTGGTTCATGCGATGAAGACGTTTGAAGTGCCGGGGATGGCGCTGGCGATTGTGAAAGACGGCAAGGTAGTGGTCGCCAAGGGCTACGGTGTCCGCAAGCTCGGTGAGATTACACCCGTTGATGAAAATACCTTATTCGGGATTGGCTCGAACACCAAAGCATTCACGGCGGCGGCCCTGGCAACACTGGTGGACGAAGGCAAAATCAATTGGACTGATCCTGTAAGCGACCGGCTACCCGGATTTGTGATGAACGCGCCTTACGTTTCGAAGGAAATGCAGATTGGCGATTTGCTATGCCATCGCAGTGGATTGGGCTTGGGTGAAGGCGACCTGATGTTCTGGCCGCATACGACTTTTACGCGGGAGGAAGTCGTCTACCGCCTGCGTTATTTGAAGCCTGCGACGAGCTTTCGCACGACTTTTGCCTACAACAACTTGATGTTTCTGACCGCTGGACAAGTGGTGGCCGCTGTCAGCGGAAAGAGTTGGGATGAGTACGTGCGCGAAAAGGTTTTTCTACCTTTGGGAATGAAAACTACCACCACCAGCAACACGGCGTTCAAGCCGGGTGACGACTACGCGTACCCGCACGAAAAGGTAGACGGCAAGCTGCAGGTGATCCCGTTTGAGGATTTGGATAATGCGGGGCCGGCCGGCTCCATCAATTCCTCCGTTGCGGAAATGTCGAAGTGGATTCAGCTTCAGTTGAATCATGGAAAAATCCCCGGCACAGAGACGCGGATCTTCAGCGAGAAATCATCGCAAGAGATGTGGGCGCAACACATGGTGGTGCCGATCGGGCAAGGACCGGAGGTGTTAAAGGCGCTACGGGCACATTTCAGGGGATATGGCTACGGTTGGTTTCTGTGGGATTATCGCGGGCGAAAGCTGGTGGGCCACACGGGCGGCGTGGCGGGATTCGTGTCCCGAGTGCTGCTGGTGCCCGAGGAGAATCTTGGGCTCGTAATTCTGACCAACGCAGAGAAAGACTCCGCATTTGAAAGCGTGATGTACCACATCGTGGACTCCTATTTTGGAGCGCCGGGCACGGATTGGACCGCTGCGTTTAAGACCGTGGACGACAAGGGTCAGAGAGAAGCCGACGAAACGATGAAAAAAGCGGCGGCAAATCGTGCGGCGGATTCGAAGCCTTCGCTGCCACTGGAAAAATACACAGGGGTCTATTCCGATCCTTGGTACGGCAGGATATCGATTCGCCAGGAAGGCAGCGGGCTGGTGATCGCGCTGGACCGGACGAGCAAAGGAGTCGGCGACTTGCAGCACTGGCAGTACGATACGTTCAAAGCGCACTGGCGCGACCGTACGGTTGAAGATGCGTTTGTCACCTTCACGCTGAAGCCAGACGGCTCCATCGACCACTTCACCATGGCTGCGGTCTCGCCGCTGGCGGATTTCAGCTTCGATTATCAGGATTTGTATCTGACGCCGGTGGCCAGGCAGCCGGAGAAAAAGTAGCTATTCTTCGAGAAACTCGACGGTGGGTGGACCCGGGAGCAGGCCAGCGGCGGTGCCGCGCTCGATCAAGTCGCGCACCGCTTTCTTGCCCTTTTCGCCGTAGCCCAACGTCCACTTGTTGACATACATTCCAACAAACTTGTCAGCCAGCTCGGCATCCATTTCCCGCGCGAATTGCATGGCATAGTTCAGCGCTTCTTCGCGATGCTCCAGGCCATAGGAAACGCTGTCTCGAATGGTGCGCGAGATGAGCCGTCCAATGTCGGGGCCGAGGGAGCGCCGAACCGCGTTGCCTCCCAGAGGCAGAGGCATGCCGGTAAGCTCTTGCCACCAAATGCCCAGGTCGACGATGCGATGCAAGCCAAGCTGAGGGAAAAACAATTGCCCCTCATGAATCAGCAACCCCGCTTCAACCACATCGTTCTTGACGGCTTCCATGATCTTGTCGAAAGGCATCACGACCGCCTCAAAATCGGGCTCGAACAGCTTCATGGTTAAATAGGCGGAGGTCTTCAGTCCTGGCACGCCGATGCGTTTGCCTTTCAGGTCCTGCGGCTTCATCGATTTCGTCGAGACGACAATGGGGCCATAGCCTTCCCCGAAGCTGGCGCCACAATCCAGAAGAAGGTATTTGTCTCGGAGTGAAGGATATGCGGCGAAGCTTACGGCGGTGACATCATAAGTCTCGATCAAAGCCGCTTCGTTCAGGGATTGAATGTCTGACAGGATATGCGTGAATTTGTAGCCGGGAGTGGGGAGCTTGTGCGTGGCCAGCGCGTAGAACATGAATGCGTCGTCGGAATCCGGGGAATGGGCCAGCTTGATCTCGCGAGCCTCTTTTTCGGTTTTCGATGCAGTCTGTCTTCCAGCCATGAGCGTAAAATATCCCTTGCCCGGGCTAGTCGATCGGCTGAGACGCATCGGCCCTGTTTCCGCTCCTCGAGGACACTGAAGGCAAGGTCGAGCGACGCACAAACGAATCTGAATGGAGCCGGGCTTACTTTCGCAAAAGAAAGCCTAACATAGACCCGGCCCCAGACAAAACGCAGCATGATGAGGGGCTCAGTGCATTCGTGGATGCAGGGGGGCGGCATTCCTAGATCATTTGTGAGAAGCCAGGACGAGTCCAGCTCCTTTTCTATCGAGGTAGGCCTGAAAGAGCTTGGCTCTCATATGATCGGACTGGTCGTCCGAGAAGAGCAGCGTTCCCTTGATGGCACGAAGAAGGTCTTCGCGATGCCAGGAACCCCGCATTAATCCACTCGGGGAATGAGAACCAGTACCAAGCAAAAGGTGGCCCAGTTCATGTGCCATGACGATTCCCAGTAAAATGGCAGGATCCACCAATGATCCGCTCTGGAGCGCCGCTACCCGGTCACAGAAAATGTCAGCTTGGAACCCAACGCCATCCTCCGCCAGATAGGAAACTCCTAGGGCTGTCCCCCCAAGGTGAACTGGATGGCCTACTAGCCGCAGATGTAGGTGCGTGGGGAAAAAGCTCTCTATGCAAATGGTGCGATCCGAATCAGTCATAGATAACAGGCCACAGGACAGCCACTCCAGATTTACTCCCGCCTGCGCGAAAATCCTGGTAGCCACTTTTTCCGCCCCAGAAATGAGATTGGGAGAAAGCTGCGCGTCGTTGAACTTGGATATCTGGATGGTGGTTACCTCGGGATGGAGTTCCTTTGACCATGCAGGAGAAGTGAGAAGCGTCAGCAGGAGTACTAGTCGGACGGCACCCAGCAGAGAGTTCCGGTTCACGGCGATCACCCCCAGATATAGGCCGGCCGCCGCTCCTCCCCACAGGCACGCTACTGGCTAAGACGATAGGATTCGCGATTAGTTCCGATGAATCGCTAAGGTGGAGATGGAAATGTGGCAGTAACCTAGAAACATTTCACCCTCGACTGTCGTCTTTACTATCAGGTCTAGGCCCGGAGGGAGTTCTTAGTGTCTGCAAACGATGCAATCTCCATCGTGCGGTTCGGGACCTTCGAAGTTGACCGGCGTGCCGGAGAACTGCGACGAAATGGCGCGCGAGTGCGTTTGCAGGAACAACCGTTCCAGGTCCTGGCGATGCTGCTGGAGAGGCCGGGCGAAGTTGTCACGCGGGAAGAACTTCATGGACGATTGTGGTCTTCAGATACATTTGTTGACTTCGACCACGGCCTGAATGCCGCCATTAAGCGACTTCGAGACGCGCTGGGTGATTCGGCGGAAAATCCGAGGTTTGTAGAGACGTTGGCCCGACGCGGTTATCGCTTCATCGCCCCGGTCGATGGTCCGAAGCCGCAGCCGACCATGCCGTCGCCGGATGGGACGCGTGATTTCGAGCCCAAAGGCCGGTCCTTGCGGTGGGTACTTATTCCTCTTATTGCCTATGGCCTCCTGAACATTGGACTTGTCATGGGTTGGCACGCTGGGCGCAATTCGGCCGCGGCCGTTCGACCGATGGAGCGGCGCCTGACCGGGAATGCACCCAACGATCCAATCTGGTCGGCAGCCATTTCACCGGACGGGAAATACCTGGCGTTCTCCGATAAGAATGGATTGTTTCTGCGGGTGCTGGCCTCCGGCGAGACGCAATCCCTTCCGATTGCCGACGGTTTGCGAACGGGTTCCATCAGTTGGTTCCCGGATGGCAATCGCCTGCTGGCGATCAGGGGAAAATGGCCTGGGAATGCGCCCGGGTTATGGTCTCTATCCACGCTCGGTGGCAATCCCCACAAACTCATAGACGATGTAGACGAGGGTGCCGTTGCGCCAGACGGTTCGCAAATCGCATTTATCCGCGGCGATTACGACCATGAGGAAATCTGGGTGATGGAAGCCGACGGCGAGCACCCACGCAAGATTTTTGCAGAAAAAAACGGAGCGTATAGCTCCCTCGCGTGGTCTCCGGATGGAAAACGAATCGCTTTTTTCCAATATGCCTACAATTCTGGGAATGATCAAAGCGATGTTTCTATCGGCATCTGTAATCCTGCCACGGACCGGGTAGAGGTGATCAGTGAGAATCCGCGCTTCGTTCCCGGGTTGAACTGGACCGCGGACGGCCGCTTGATTTTTTCGCTCAGCGAAGTCCCGCCCAATCGCAGCGATTCCAATCTCTGGGCGCAGAGAATGGATGCGCGCACCTACCGGCCAATCGGAGAGGCGGTTCGCCTCACGAGCGGTCCGGACTCCAAAACCAGGGTGACCCTGTCTTCCAATGGCAAGCGGCTGAGCTATCTTCGATTCGTGGCATCCCCTGCGGTCTATATCTCTGAGGTACAGGACAATAGCGGAAGTCTGAGCACACCAGAGCGGCTGAGTCTTGCCGAAAGAAAGAACTTCCCCTACGCCTGGACGCCCGACGGCAAATCCATCATTTTCGCGTCGGATCGTGATGGCTCGCGCCACCTCTACAGGCAGGGTCTCGATCAGGCGGCGCCCGATTTGCTCGTTGGTGGTGACAACAATGTATCTATTGCCAGGCTGGATGCGGAAGGGACCGGAATCTTATACCTCACCGCGCCACCACCGGGTGATCCAGCGCAAGACATGCGCCTGATGCGGCTTCCGTTGGCAGGGGGTACGCCACAACTCATCCTGCGTGCGCAGGGGATCAACAATTTCCAGTGTGCGCGAATCCCATCGCACACATGTATAGTGAGCCAAATCGGCGAAAATCGAATTCTCTTTTCGAGCTTCGACCCAGCAACGGGCAAGCAAACACAGATTCACTCGATCGATGACTCGGAATGGTTCCTGCTGAACTGGACGCTTTCTCCTGACGGACACATTCTGGCACTCGCCAAGAAGCATCGCACGGCATTACCAGCGGACATCCTGCTGTTCTCGGTGCAGAGCGGCAAACAGCGGGTACTGAAGCTGGAGAATTGGTTCAGCATTGGGTGTCTCGATTTTGCCGCAGATGGAAAAAGCATCTGGGTGAATGCGTCGTCGCGAGCGGGAGTGCAAACGCTGTTGAATGTGAACCTGCATGGGAAGGTCAGTCCAGCTTTCGAGGAGAAGGACATGGATCTCGGTTGGGCCATCCCCTCACCCGATGGCCGCCGCGTCGCCCTCTGGATGTCCGCAGCGAGTTCCAACGCTTATTTGCTGGAAGGGTTCTAGCGAGCCTGCGTAGCAAGCGTTTACATCAATTCTTCGATGAACCCGCGGGCCACATCGGCCGGCACCCTGGGCGGAAGATGCACGAGCGGTCCTTCGCTCAACACTGGCTCGGCGGCGTGCAATGATGGGAGATCGGTTCGCTCGAAGAATCTTCCAATAGGGATCTCCTCTCCCCAGAGCAAAGACTTTTCCATTGCGCCCGTCCAAACCGAGGGATCATAGGTGTCGTCGTCCTCGAGCTTTTTCACGCGTGGTCGGAACCATTGGTAAGTATTGTCGTGATTGTAGGTGACGCAAGGACTGAAAACGTCCAGGAACGAGAAACCTTTGTGTTCGATCCCTCGCTTGATCAGGTCGGTGAGATGCTTCTGATCGCCGCTGTAGCCGCGAGCGACAAACGTGGCACCCGCCGCCAGAGCCAGCGAGATCGGATTGACGGGAGACTCGATATTGCCGAACGGCATGCTCTTCGTCTTCATGCCAATGCGGCTGGTGGGCGAAGTTTGGCCGGTGGTCAGCCCGTAAATCTGGTTGTCCATGACGATGTAAAGCAAATCGACATTGCGGCGCATGGAGTGGATGAAATGGTTCCCGCCAATACCGAAGCCATCACCGTCTCCACCTGTTACCAACACAGTCAATTCGTGATTGGCAAGCTTTAAACCAGTAGCCACCGCGAGAGCTCGGCCATGGAGCGTATGCATGCCATACGTGTTTATGAAGCCTGGCAGATTCGAGGAACACCCAATGCCACTGATGGCCACAACATTGTGATTGGGGATTTGCAGTTCGACGATGGCCTTCTGGATGGCCGAGAGAACGCCAAAATCGCCGCAACCAGGGCACCAGTCGGGGTCGACTTTGCCCTTCAGATCGGCGAGTGTAAGTTGAGTGGTCCGCTGCGCTGTCGTCGCCATGTGCGTTGCCCCTTTCAAACCATAATCTCGTGCATGGGAACAGAATGATTCGTTTTCCCGGCTAGCTGTTCTTTTACTGCCTCCACAATGTGATGCGGCATGAAAGGTTCCCCATCGTATTTGCGAATGTAGCCGTTGGGCACAAAGCTCGTTTCGCTGCGAAGATATCGAGCAAACTGACCGGAGTAGTTATTCTCGACGATGATGGTGAAATGAGAGCGCTTCAGGATTTCGCGAATCGCATCACCGTGGAGCGGCACAAGCCAGCGAATCTGGAGTTGATTGGCCGAAATGCCTTGCTCGGAGAGAAGCTCGCAAGCTTCTTCGATCACGCCCTTTGTTGACCCCCACCCAATGAGAGTTACGCTGGCATCAGGCGGGCCGGATAAGCTGGGCGGCGGAACCGACGCTTCAATGCCCGCCACCTTGCGCATTCGCTTTTCCATCATTTCGCGGCGCTTGACGGGATTGGTGAACTCGTCGCTGATTAATATGCCGTCTTCCATGTGTTCGTCGGTGGCCACGGTGTGGATGTGGCCAGGAACGCCGGGAACGGCTCTTGGCGAGACTCCACTGTCAGTGATCTTGTAGCGCTTGTACGACCCGTTTCCAGAAACCGCGGAAGCCGCTCCATTGTTGTTGGTGATGAGTTCACCCCGGTCAATTGGCGGGTTGAAATCCAGGTCATTGGGGTGCACGCTCAGCCTGCCTTCGGATAAAAGAAGATCGCAGAGCACGAGGCCTGGACACTGAAAGCGGTCAGCAATATTGAATATCTCGGGGATGAGCTTGAAGCAATCGGCGATGTCCAGGGGTGCCGCAATCACTCGGGGATAATCGCCAAAGGCAGCTCCCAACAATTGCCACAGGTCCCCTTGTTCGGTCTTTGTGGGAACTCCCGTGGAGGGACCTGCGCGCTGGCAATTGATTACCACGAGTGGAGTTTCCATCATCGCGGACATGCCCAGGCCCTCGCTCATCAGGGCGAAGCCGCCACCTGATGTTGCGCACATCGAGCGGACACCGGCCTGAGCTGCGCCAATTGCCATATTGACGACACCGATCTCGTCCTCCACTTGCCGAACCATGATGCCGGCTTTGCGTGCATGCGCGGCCATCCAATGCAGAACGCCGGTTGAAGGGCTCATGGGGTAAGCACAGTAGAATTTGACGCCGGCGGCGGCGCCGCCCATCGCCATGGCGATATTTCCGCTCAGAATCGCCAAGCGGTTCTCTGTTTTTGGCAGCGGGTGGGGGAACGGAGAGAAGTGCGCGGCGGCGTAGTCGTAGCCAGCGCGAGCCACATTCACGTTTTCAAGAACGACGGCCTCGCCCTTTTTCTTGAACTGCTCTCGAAGAACATCTTCCAATGACGGGAATCCGATTCCCATCATGTGCAGGCCAGCGCCCATGGCAATCGTATTCTGAGCAACCTTGTTTCTCGTGATGTCCGCCAACTCGGAGACCGGAAGCGGGCAAAGCTGGACGCCGTCGGCCACGGGGCCAGGCGAAATGGCATCCGAATTGTACAGGCACGCGGCGCCAGAAGTGAGCAGCTTCAGGTGGCGATCCATGCTGTCTTGGTTTAGCGGAATGAGCAGATCAATCCGGTCACCCATATTGGCGACCTTATCCGGGCCAGTGCGAATGGTCAGAAAAGTGTGACCGCCTCGAATGATGGATTGGTAAGCGTTGTAGGCATTCAGGCTAAGGCCGCGCCGGCTGAAGATCTTTGCGAAAATATCCCCGGGTGTGGCAACTCCCTGCCCGGCTGCTCCTCCAATCCCGATAGCGAAGGTCTGCTTCATACACCCTCCCTGACTTCGAGCGAGCCAGCCACGTCAAGCCAAGGATAGAACCCGGCTTAAATGAAAATGCGAATTCCCGTGGGAGAGACTGCTCATCGGAACTTCCAGCTGCTTGTCTGGGTAGCCGGAGTATACACCCATTCCGGGCAAATGGGTTCCGCTGGTGTTGGCAGCTTCAGCTCCCGCGGCGCGCGAGTCAATCACCGATGGCCGATTGCGGATTAAGCAGCAGAAATAAGGTGGGCAATGGAATCCTCGAACGTGACTCTTCCGTCGAGGTATGGCTGCCAATAAATCGTCAGAATTTTCAGATACTGTTCCCACCCGCGTTGAGAGAGATTCTCTCGCAACGCAAAAGGCACAGGTGATGTCATGGCATTGATCCCTGGTCCCGCGTCATTCGGCGACTTCTCGCTGCCTTCGCGGATCACCGGCCGGATCACTTGCCCAGTCGTGTAGTAAATCAAAGCATGCCACAAATCACGAGGGATAGGTTTGTCCCGCTGGCGGCATTCACGTTGGATAGCGGCTTCGACAGGTCCCGCGATGCCGTGTGACGACTCGTAGAAGAGAACCTCCAGTGCCTCCGGCCCTTGATTACGCGAGTCCATGCTGGCGATGGTTACGCGCAGTGGATCCAGCGTAGTGTAGGCACCGCTGGCATTCGCATAACCGCAGACATCCACACGGATCTTTTCCTTCGGCCACTTTGTCTGGTAGATTTCCGCCAGGCGCTGCGACAATCCGACACCTTGTTCGCGGACTAGCGGCGCCACCCGCGCGGTCCAGCGGCGATTACTGCGATCTTGATCGGCCCACCAGTGTGCGCGGTAGACCGGCGCAGCCGACTCCAGCACCAGGCCGATCCTCCCGGGCAGTCCCGCGTCGCAGGTCCGTTTTTTGCGACCCGTCAATTCATCACAATCCTCAAAGTCGCCCAGTTGGTCTTTGAGCAGGATCAAATCGATATTGATCTGCATGTCCTTGTTTGCTTCATTCTGCATATAGAATGCGATGGCTTCGTCCCAGATCTTCTGCTCTGCGGCGGTGAGAGTAGACTGTGCGCCGGGAGAGACTTTCAGAACCGGTCCCGATGGCTTTCCCGCGGTAAGCTGAGCGTCTTTGGCAGCTGCGCGGGCCCGTGCCTCATGATAGAGGAAGTGGTGCAGGTTCACCCAAAAGCTGCTGTGAAATTCGAATACGGGAAGCGGGCCATAGACGGATTCAATCTCTTGCGCCATAGCAACCGGTGCCAAGGTGGCCAGAAATAGGCCCAGGCAGGCAAGCAAGACGATTCGAAGAGGGACCGGGAGCATAGTCAAAACCGAAATAGTAGCGCAGTTTTCGTTGGTATCAAATCCACTCCTGAACCGGAGTATTATCCCTCCTCACAGAATAGGAGGAATGCATGAGGTTTTGCCTGGCCGGTTTGATTCTGGGAATGGGGATGATGCTTGCAGGAAGTGCCGCAGCACAGGAAGCAGCAGGGCTGCCGGTATTAAAGCAGGAGGCGGTCCGCGAGGTGGACAATCTGCAAACATTTACGCAGCAGATGGTCGACCAGATCTACAGCTACAGTGAGCTGGGCTTCCAAGAAGTGGAGACCTCGCGCTACGTCACGGGCATCCTGCAGAAAAATGGGTTCATCGTCGAGCACGGGATCGCAGGCATTCCGACCGCATGGGTTGCGAGCTTCGGAAGCGGGAAACCGGTGATCGCGTTAATCACCGATATCGATTGCATTCCTCGAGCTTCGCAGAAGCCAGGTGTGGCCTATCACGTGCCGATTATCGAAGGAGCCCCCGGCCATGGCGAAGGGCATAACTCCGGAATGGCAGTCCAAGTGACCGCCGCAATTGTGTTGAAGAAACTGATGGAAGAGCACCACATTTCTGGAACCCTGAAGATTTTTCCGGGTGTTGCCGAGGAGCTGCTGGGGACGAAAGCGTTTCTGGTGCGGGCGGGCTATTTCAAAGACGTTGACATTGTCCTCGGGGCTCACGTGGAATCGGAATTTTCGACGGCCTACGGCACCGGCAATGGCGAATGGAGCGGTCTCGTCAGCGTGCAGTATTTCTTTCATGGCCGTGCCGCCCATGCCGCGGGCGCGCCCTGGTCGGGGCGCAGCGCACTCGACGCTGTGGAACTCATGGATGTTGGTTGGAATTTCCGGCGAGAGCACCTGCGACTCCAGCAGCGGTCGCACTACGTGATCATCGAATGGCGGCGACCAGCCCAACGTGGTTCCCTCCGATGCCAGCGTTTGGTATTACTTTCGTGAACTCGATTATCCCCACATCAAGGAACTCCATGATTTGGGGAATACCATGGCTGTTGCCGCAACCATGATGACCAGCACCACGGTCGATCATCGGCTGGTCGGCTCGGCCTGGCCGCCATTTTTCAATAAAGTGATCGCCGAGGACCAACAGAAAAACATCGAAGCAGTCGGCATGCCCGTTTGGAGTGACGCCGACCAGCAACTTGCCAAAGCGCTACAAAAGGAAATCGGCGAGAAGGTGGAAGGCCTGAAGTTGAAGGTGGAGCCACTCAAAGAGCCAGTGAAGGATCCGAAGGGCGGCGGCTCCGACGATGTGGGTGACATTTCCTGGAATGTCCCCATGACCTACCTGATGTATCCCGCGAACATCCCGAATCTTCCCGGGCACAGTTGGGCCGACGGAGTGGCGATGGCTACGCCGATTGCACATAAGGGATCAACCGCCGGGGCGAAAGTGCAGGCAATGACGGCGCTGGATTTCCTGCTGCAGCCGGCACTCGTCGATGCCGCCTGGGACTATTTCCGCAAGGTGCAAACCAAAGACATACACTACGAAACATTTCTGGCGGCCGACGATAAACCCGCGACGGAGATGAATCAGGGAAAAATGGAGAAGTTTGCTCCGGAACTGAAAAAGTTCTACTACGACCCAATAAAATACAAAACCTATCTTGAACAACTAGGAATTACTTACCCGACCGTGAAAGCAACGCCGTGAGTTTTTCGATCAAATGGAAGAAAACTATTCCACTTTAGGATCCGTGGAGCTTCCCACCGCGCCATGATGATCTGCCGTGTGAGTTACTCCGTTCAAGTCGTAAAAAAAGGATTGCAGCCCGCTTCTTCCATATTCCGCAGGCATGACCGCGACTTCATATTTGGCTGGCGCGCCTGAGGCTATTCGCGCCCACGATCACATAACGGAACACGTAGCCATCCTTCCTGCCTTCGGAGAGTTCCTGGTCGACGAGTCCGGCCTTGTCGCTCTTCACCTGCCCCTGCGGCGCGGGACCCAACATGGAAAGCGATTCCGGCAGGCGAGTGTAGGTTTTGCGGTAAGTCTCTACCGCATCAACCAACTTCTTCAAATCGACGATGTGCTGTCTGTTCGTTCACCTTGATTTCCGCGCGATCCCATTCCTCGCCAAGAGTGGGCAGGTCGAGCATAAGTAGCCCAAGGGAAAGAAGCTTCCATTGACCATTTTCCCGGACCATGCCGATTACGATCTGATGAGCGTTTTCGCCAGCGGTATCGGATGCGTCTTGCACAGTCAACGGGAGATAGGCGAGATTGTCGCGCACATCGGCCTTGCCGATTACCATCTCCGTTGTGACCGCTGGCGTGGTACAACGGACGACGATCTTGCCGGAGGCGTCTGAGGTTCGATTTAGGATCGCCGGATTTTTCGAGGAGCACGAAGCGTTTCAGCAAAGTTGCCCGAGCCGCTGGCGTAAGATGGGCAAACGCATCCGCATTGCGGATCTGTTAATGCGTTGAGAAAACTGCTGCTGCTTTGAGAGCAAGCAGCCATCATCGCTGCGCGTAAAACAGTCGCCGGTTCTTCCGTCGCGGCCTGCGCGCAACAAACTGATGAAGCGAGGAAACTCAATCCCAGTCCCAGAACCGCAACCGCGCGCAATCGCCCGTCTAACGAGCTTCGCAAATCGAACCCCTCAATCCTTTGCCACCCGCAAAATTGCGGCTAGATTCTGGGTAAACGCCGACCTGGGCATCACCTCCGAACATCCCGCAGCCCGTGCTTCCGCCGCCAGTTCGGTCTGTACGTGCGACAAAAACGCCACAACGCGCAACTCTTTCTGTGTTGCGCGCAGCTGTCGATGGTTGCCAGAGGCTGATTTTTTGCATTCAAGTCGATGAGGACTAGTTTCGTGGGAGGGTCCAGCAGCGCAACGAGTGCCTCGCCCGTCGAAGCTACCTTGAATTCCACGCCTAAATGCTTTGCGGTTTCCGCAATTTTCATCTGGAAGAATAAATCGTCCATAAATCCGACCGCTCGTCCCATGCATCCCTCTCTTTTTTGAAACACGCGTTCCCCGCGGGGCTTTCGATTTGCCTTCGCGAGCAACATACAATCAGACTGCCCCCCGGGAGGTTTTGATGCAAGTGCTTTCCCCCGCGCCGATTCAAGCACCGATTTCCCTGCTCGAGAAAATGCCGGGGATTCTGGAACAACTTCTCCATGACACTTCACTTGAAATTCTGCAGTGGAAGCCCGCTGCCGGAACGCTGGTCGATACAGGAAGTGCTGGCCCATCTTGCTGTAAACGAACAAATTTACAGCAAGCGTGTCTAGCCGAATCGTGATGGAAGAAGATCCTGTGCTTGTGAAGTATGTGCCGCCCTCTGACGGAACAAATTCAAAAAAAACAGCTCGGGAACATCTGGAATGCTTCATCAGCTTGCGTCGCGCTCATATTGTCTTCCTGCACACTGTTCCCGCCTCTGCCGCGGGTCGAACGGGGAGGCATCCGGAGATGGGGCCGGTTAGTGTTTCGCAGTTGCTTCACGAACTGGCTAATCACGATCTAGGGCATCTTCGCCAGATTGTGGAGCTTTATCGCGCACATGCTTTTTATCCCCATGCAGGGCCCTTTCAGAAATATTTTGAGCCGAAGCCATGAGCATCTCTTCTGAAGAAGTGCGACTCGCTGCGGCGGGCCCCCTGGAAGTTACGCTGTACACCAGGCCCGGTTGCCATCTCTGCGAGGAGGCCAAGGCTGCGATTGCGCCATTGCTGCGCGAATTCCAGGCGCCTTTACGCGAGGTGAATATCGACTTGGATGCCACGCTTGCGGAGCGATATGGCTGGGACATTCCTGTGGTTTTTATCGGCGCACGTAAAGCGGCCAAGCACCGCGTGGATATTGTTCAATTTCGCCGCCAGCTCCAGGAAGCAAGCAGAAACTGTGAAGCGCGGCGAAGACAGGGCAGAGCATTTGCTGGAAGCGGGATGCTAAATGGACCTAATGATCGCCGCCAGGACTGTGAGCGCCCACCGTCTTATCTGGCACATCTCCTGGCCGGCCTTTCACGCGATCGTACACGCTGACCTGGCTGACTGAACCGAGTGCCTCATTGTAGAAAGTAGGCACGCCGAGCGCGGTTCGCAGTTCTTCATTAAACTTTCGCAGATTCTCCAGATGCCTGGCCAACGCCGGGATTTTTACGCTGTCATCGGTCAATAGGAACTTCTGGTACCCGGCATCCCACAATCGCGTAAATTGGCCGTTCAGCATGATTGTTGGCAGGACAGTCATCCGGAAATTGCCGTCGGGATCCTGCCGGAATTCCGCCCCGCAACCGTACTTTTCGACGCGCACTACGCCGCGGGTGCTCCCGACAGTGAATCCGAGCGCGGCGAGGCTATCCATAGTTTTCTTCTCGAACCGTTCTTCGACGTTCCACATAGGTGTCCAGAGTACGATTCTCGCGAACATCTGTAAAGCGCCGTGCTGGCACAATCACTGTTTCTGCCGCAGGCGTTCCTTTACTCACCACATTTAAGCGCGTAAGATGGTACTTAGGAAAAGAAACACATGTCGACGAAATCGAGGCCCGCCATCGGGCATCCACCTGCAACAGGCCTGACGAATGAAGAGATCCTGCGCTACAGCCGCCACTTGATCATGCCCGAAGTCGGTATGGAAGGTCAGCTCAAGCTCAAGGCTGCCAAGGTGCTTCTGATCGGCACGGGTGGACTGGGCGCGCCGCTTGGCTTGTACCTCACAGCCGCGGGTGTCGGCAATATCGGACTTGTCGATTTCGACGTAGTGGATTTCACCAATCTTCAACGCCAGGTGATGTTTGGCACTGCCGATGTTGGCAAGCCAAAAACGGAAGCGGCCCGCGCACGGCTGACGAATCTGAATCCAGATGTGAAAATCACTTCCTATGAAACGAAACTCACCAGTGAGAATGCGCTCGAGCTTTTCCAGGATTATGACGTTATCGTCGATGGAACCGACAATTTCCCCACTCGATATCTGGTGAATGATGCCTGCATCCTGCTAGGCAAACCGAATGTATATGGATCGATTTTCCGATTCGAAGGCCAAGTCACTGTGTTTGGCATGCCCGATGGCCCCTGTTATCGCTGCCTTGTATCCGGAACCGCCTCCACCGGGATCTAGTGCCTTCTTGCGCGGAAGGCGGCGTTCTAGGAGTGCTTCCCGGAATTATCGGGTCGTTGCAGGCAATGGAGACTATCAAACTGTTGATCGGGCAGGGCGAACCGCTGGTTGGCCGATTGCTGCTGTTCGATGCGCTTGCGCCGAAGTTTCGCGAACTGAAACTCCGCAAGAATTCGCACTGTCCCATGTGTGGCACGCATCGCAAAATCCACAAATTGATCGACTATGAGGAATTTTGCGGAATCCGCGGCGAAGAAGAGCCGGAAATGGATCTGAATGTTCCGGAAATAACCGCGCGCGAATTAAAACAACGCTTCGATCGCGGCGACGAACTCTTCATTCTGGATGTCCGCGAACCCCACGAATATCAGATATGTAACCTGAAAGGTCATCTGATCCCGCTGGGGGAATTGCCTCGCCGCGTGCACGAACTTGATTCTTCGCACGAAATCGTGGCCCACTGCCGCAGTGGAAAACGCTCGGCCCAAGCTGTCGATTTTCTTCGGAAGGCGGGCTTCCGCAAGGTTCTGAATCTACGAGGTGGAATATTGTCCTGGTCTATCGAAGTCGATCCAGGAGTGCCTCGTTATTAGGGTCGCCCGTTCTGTTCTCTAGCTGGAATTCAGATGATTGGCAGCTTTGTTGTGTTTCGCCGGAGCTCTGGATATCTTGAGAGAGCCACTTTGCTTCGCATCGTTCAACGGAGGAACTTATGGCAGGCACCAAAGTCACCATCTTCAGTAACGGCCCTCTTCGCCTGGAAGGGGATTTCGAGATCGTCGATCAGGAGGGCAAGGCTTTCGGGTTGGGCGGCCGCACTGCTATAACCCTTTGCCGTTGCGGACATTCCGCCAATTCACCTTTTTGCGACGGAACTCACAAACGCCAGAGTTTCATTAGCCCAGTGACGGCTCGCGACCTGCCTCCTCCTGTGCCAAAACTCTGAGAACGTGCCTCATCCCAAGGTGAGACAGTCTCAATGTGAGATTATCCACATGGGGCAGATTGTCTTGTCTAAACCCATGCTAACTATCTGGATACAAAAACGATAATGTCCCGAAATAGGACGCTTTCGCACAGTTTTTCCCGTCTCGCTCCGGGTCTCAGGTGTGACGCCCTTCCGACAGAGCGAAAATAGATAGCTTCTTTTCAATTACTTAAAATCCCTGTTTTCCTGTTGAAAAGGGCCTGCACGTGCATTCACCCATTGTTGCCGGGTTTCTCTGGCAATTGGGGGCTGTGTTGGGGGATTGGGCCAAAATCACGGGGTTTCTCAGAAAGGACCGCGGCAAGCTGCCAGCGATTGCTTATGGGGTTGTGGCGGCTTTGTTCCTTGCGGTCGTTTTCTATGCCCGGCAGGCCCACCTTTCCGGTTCACCCAATGCTTATCTGTACCTTGAAGTAGGTGGCTCGCTACTCTGTTTCTGCTATGCCGCGAATGCCCTTGTACGCTTTCGTGGGACACATGACCGCGTTGCACTGATCCTGGCGTTTGGTTTTGTGCTCTCCGGGATGATTGACACCATTGGCTACTTCGGCCTAACCGATTATCTTCATGCTGGTGCGCTCGCCTTTCTCGCGTCCCGATGGGATGGATGGTCGGCCGAACACTGCTTGCAGTTCTTCTCCTTGCCGCCCTCGGCGTGGAGCGATTCCTGCCCACGTCTCGCCAACCCAGCCGCGAGACGGCCGGCGCGCTCTTTGTTGTAGCTGCCGCCGCTTATATCACCAGCGCCGCGTTTATCGCTGCGCCTGCCACGCCAGCAGCGAAGTCCGGGGCATTCTTCTCGCGTCCCTGGGAACTCTTACCTGGCGGGCTGTTCCTGCTTGCGGCTTATTTCTTCTATCGCCGATTTCAGACCGGGAAAGAAGTCGGACAGCGACGCTTCTCTCTACGATTATTCGCTGTTTTTCGTCGCGCTCCTCAATGTGGCCTGCCACGTTGCCGCCCTCTTCTCCCGCCGCCTGTTTGACGGGCCGTTCTTTCTCGCGGAGCTCTCCAAAGTAGCTCAGCTATGGAATCATGCTTGGCGCAGCCTTGATCGATCAGGCCCGCCTGTTTGACCAGGTTCGCACCATGGCTGTCAGCGATCCGTCTGACTGGACTGGCCAATTATCGCCGCCTTCTGGCGGTGATCGAATCGGAGCTCGATCGCTCTCGCCGTACGCATCGTCCCTTCAGCGTAGTGCTGTTCGATATGGACGGCCTGAAAGCCATTAACGATCGCTACGGGCATCTCGTTGGAAGTCGCGCGCTGGTGCGGCTGGGCAAAATCTTGCGGAGTCATTCACGGGCCATCGATACCCCTGCGCGCTATGGCGGCGACGAATTCGCGCTGGTTCTGCCGGAAGCGCAGAAGGACATTGCCCTTCGCGTTGCATCCCGCATTCGCGAACGCCTCTCAACGGAAGCAGAGGAACCCATCCTCTCGGTTAGCGCGGGAATTGCCGCCTATCCGGAAGACGGCGACACGCCAGAAAAGCTTTTGGGTGCTGCGGATCGCATGCTGTATCGCATGAAGCATCGCGGCAACCCGATGAATTCCATCACGCGGATTGCCGCGTGCCTGTGAGGGGAATGAATGATGCCTCCCAGGAATAACCGTTCCATCCCGCGTCGGGAAAACCGCATTCCGATGGAGATCCCCGTGGTGCTCGATGGTCACCGGCAAGTGCCCGGTGCGGAGTCGACGTTTACGGAAAACGTCAGTGCGAAAGGGGCGCGGGTTGTTAGCGTGCGCCGCTGGGAAAAGAATTCCCAGCTTGTCCTGGCATCGCGCACGGGAGAGTTTCGTTCTGCGGCTCGGGTGGCCTACTGTCAACCAGTGCGTGGCGACGGCTACGTGATTGGTCTGGAGTTCCTCGAACCAAAAGGGCGATGGGTAGTTGAATCTGCGAATTAGCTTGACGAATCTAGGCGAGTGGATAGGAGGGAACCGCTGGAATATTCTTTAAGGAAGAAGTTACTAGCGCAAGAAAGCGCCGTACGGCTCCAAAAGAACCGTTCGGCGCTTTCCCTTTTATGGGGCATCTCTCCTTTGAGCTAGCATCCTACATTCCGGCTGGTACCCGGAAAAGTCCGCCGGTCCTGAGCATTGATAACTAGCTCTTCCCTACATTGCCGCGATGTTGAGCTTGGTGTCCGCATTCCTCCAGGCAACGTCAAACTGCGCTTCCACCCAGGCTGCGTCTGCTTCTTTGTTCTTGCGCCCGCAAGGCTTGCATCAATCCATACAGCGAACGCGGGTTGCGTGGGTTCTGCAGCAGGTCCGCGCGAAAGACCGCTTCGGCTTCAGCAGGTTTTCCACCGGCAAGCAGTGCCGCACCCAGCGATTCGCGCACCGGGTAATACCAGTCCGCCGGCTCGTCATAATTCAATGAATCCTGAATTGCGACGGCTTTTGTCCAATGTTCGATGGCTGCGTCTTTCTGGTTTTTAGCGGCCGCAATCCGCGCTTCGATCACCTGGGAGGCCACCCCCAAAACCTCGCTCGCCTTGTTCATTTCGCCAAGCCTCGCTTCCGGCGGAAACGCGCCCATCTCCGCGACAAACAGTTCGCGTTCCTTTTCCGCCTCGGCAACCTTATCCGTCTGCGGCAAGCGCCACCGCACGCGAATACCTCCACATCACATGGGTACCCGCAAGCTCTTTCATCGGTTCGGGTCGCGCAAGAGTTTCCTGCCATTTCCCAAACCGCACATCGACCCAAATAGGAGTCATGATGAAGCCGTCGAGCATGGGCATCATTTTTGCGTGAGGCAGCAACCGCGCCGCCATACTGTCTGCCGCCTTTTTGGCTTGGGAGTAACGGCCTTCCATGCTTGCGGCCATGGCTTCGAAGTGCTCGTTATGGCTGTGGTACATCAGGTCGTACATGCTTCCGACCTGACCTGCCTTTTCCGCATAGGTTGTATCGACTTTTGCAGCCTGCGCGTTGTTGCGTGCCGCGGAATCATAATCTCCCGTCCGCTCATAGATGTGGGCGGGCATGTGGACCAGATGCCCAGCCTGCGGCACCAAGGTATCAAGGCGATGCGCGCTCGGGAGCGCTCGAGCAGGATTCGGCGAGGCCTCGACGGCATGAATGTAATAGTGATTTGCGCCCGCATGCATGGGATTGCGCGCCAGCACCGATTCCAATACGGTCACGATTTCCATGGTGTTTTCCCCGGGTTTGCCATCCGCGCTCCAAAGTTTCCAGGGATTCAGATCCATCAGGCTCTCCGCATACATTGTTGCTGCATCGAGGTCGTCGGGATACTTTGCCGAGAGCGATTTCATCGCCGAGGAATAGTTTTGAGAGAGTTGCTTGTAGTCAGGATTTGCGTCAGCGGAATACCGTGCAGCGAGCGAGACGACGTAGTCTTTTTCCACTTGAGGGGCATTCGCCGCTAGTTTTTGCGCCTTCTGAATCGTTTCGTAAGCCATCTTCTCTCGTTCCGCGTCCACATCCGAGTTGTAGTTCGGGCCAACGGCTAGAGCGATGCCCCACAGCGGCATGGGGGACGCAGGATCAAGCTCTGCCGCGCGTTGAAACGAGCGCGCCGCTTCTTCATGATTAAATCCGTAGATGAGGGTGATCCCCTGGTCGAAGAATTCCTGCGCTTCTTTACTTTTGGTTTGAATCGGATGGTGCTGTCGTCCTACTGCGGTAATGGATAGGTCGATTGGTTTCGCCTTTTGATC
The DNA here is from genome assembly GCA_963839315.1 of Candidatus Acidiferrales bacterium. Classification (GTDB taxonomy): domain Bacteria; phylum Acidobacteriota; class Terriglobia; order Acidiferrales; family UBA7541; genus Acidiferrum. The sequence continues at coordinate 56,182 of CAWIUU010000022.1, read as the reverse complement.
TTTATCCTGCGCCGTAACGAATGCCGAGCATACCAGGATGGCGATCAGGCCCTTCACGATTGAGCGCATCGGTGCCTCTTTTGAGAAGTCAGTTATGAAAAGCGGAATGAAAGATTCACAATACTCAGACCTGTTTGGAGATTTATACCACAGGAGGGAAACCGCTCACATCAGTTTCTCGCCGCCCGGGAGTCTGGGATGGATTCGAGCATCAGCACTGCGAGCGCGCCTGCAGCAGTTGATCGTAGATTTCCACGGTTCGCTCCACCATGCGATCCTCGGAGAAATTCTCTGCCACGCGCATGCGTCCGGCCTCGCCCAGTGTTCGCGCAAACTCGCCGTCGCGCAAAATCCGCGCCGTGCCCTCACAGATCTCGCCCACCTCTGGCCCAGAGACGATCAGCCCGCTCTTGCCGTCCTCAATGATCTCCGCCAACGCGCCCCGTCGAAACGCAATCGAGGGAATTCCATGGGCCATCGCGGCGAGCAGGGAATTGTTCAATGCTTCGAAGAAGGAGGGCAGCAAGAACACATCCAGTGCTGCATACACACTCTCCACATCTTTCACAAAGCCAGCAAAAATCACGGCGTCACCCAGCCCGAGGGTCTTCGTAAGCGCTTTAAGTTCTCCGCGCATAGGCCCGTCGCCCGCCAGTAACAGCCGCGCGCGTTGGAAATTCTTTTCGTAATTCCACCAAGGCCCGGATCAGCCATTCCTGACCTTTGTCTGGCAGAAACACTCCGACACAACCAAGCAGAGGAGCATTGTCTGGAATGCCCCAGCGATGGCGGGCCGTTGACCGCTGTTCCGGCCCCGTGCGTTTTGGAATCGACACGCCCTCATACACTATGCGCAACTTTTCTTGTGGTGCGCCCGACGCGGCCGCCTGATCTGCAACCCACTGGGAATTTGCGATGATGCAGCTTGCCGCGCGATATCTTGCCTGCGCAATCCAGCTTTTTCCCAAGCGGATAACCGACGCGCCGGGAAATCACGAAGGGTAATTTAGCGGCTGCCCCCGCCAGCCAGGCAGCGGTGACCGCATGAGCTTCGTTTGCATGGACGAGTTCAATTCTTCCTTCGCGCAACGTGCTCCAGATCTTAGCGGCCGCAGAGACTTTCAGCATTCCACGGCTGACGTGATGGACGCAGATGTTGGCCTTCAAAGCACGATGACCGAGAGAGGAACCCTTGGCCGCCACCAACTCCGCCGCATGTCCGCGTTCGTACAATCCTTTCAACAACAGCAGCGCCTGGTTTTGTCCACCGCGCCACTCGGTTTCCAGGTCGATAATCAGCGGGATCATGCGGCCCCACCATCCTTCGTGCGCCGCTCCGCTTCCAGCAGCTTTCCCAGTTTCGCAAATTTCAATCGCACACCCCGGGCCGCCATCTGGGCTATCAAGGCCCCGCGATACCCGTCCAAAAACCCGCCTCCCAGGAAGAAGTGGTGGATCCAACTCCAGGGAGTAGCCAGCCACATTGCCCCCCGCCAGTTTCTCCGCCCTTGATCGAACATTTCCTGAGCGATGGCCGAGGTGTACTTCTCCAGTTTTGCTTCGTGTTCCGCAAAACTGCGAATCGTATAGTGCAGCAGATCGCCGCGTAACTTGCCCGCCGGGCCTTCGAAGCGTAGAGCGGAATGAATCGCTCCCGAGAAACTGGCCTTTTCGCGCCGGTAGATTCGGCGTTGCCAATCGGGGTACCAGCGAGAGTGGTGAATCCACGCGCCCAGGTACCAGGTCAGCCGGGGCACCTCATAAACGGAAAATTCAGCCCGGGTTATTTTCCACTTCTGGATCGAGGCTTTCAGTTCCTCACTGATTTCCTCATCGGCATCAAGAAGGAGTATCCAGTCATTGGAAGCGAGGGAGGCGGCATGATTTTTCTGGTCGGCATGATTGGTGAAGGGGCGTTCGTAGACCGTGGCTCCCAATTCCCGAGCGATCTCTTTTGTGCGGTCCGAACTTCCGCCATCTACAACCACAATTTCGTCCGCGATCCCCTGAACAGACTTCAAGACCCGTGGCAGGTTTCGTTCTTCGTTTTGCGCAACGATGCAGACTGTCAGCCGATTCATCACTCAGCAGGACGCTACCACTGTTACCGGATTATCTCAATTCCGGCTCTGGTTTCTTCTTACTTGGGGAGAAGATTCAACTGAATCGTTGTGGTTCCGAGGCGGAACTCGGCTCCATCCCGTAGCAGCGCTGCGCGCACACGCTCTTTTTCGAAGAACGTTCCATTGGTGGAGTCAAGATCCTTGAGATTGACGAATCGATCGCGCACTTCCAGCAGGCAGTGGTGGCGCGAGATTTCCGGATCGCTCAGGGCAAGGTCCGCTCCGGCGCGGCCAATCACCACCCTGGGCCCGTTCAACGTGAAGGTCTTGCCTTTTTCCGGTCCGTCGATCACCGTAAGTTTGACATCTGCGTTGGCCGGCAGATGCAGCCCCTCATCCGCGGGAGGCAACTTGAGCGTGGCGGCCGATGCGTCAGTTCTGGCGAACGAAGGCATCGGGGAGATCACTACCGTCTGATCCGCACGGCGTTTGACCTCCACAATTGTGACTTGCCCGCACCGTGTACAGCGAAATTGCACCTTTGTATGTTTCGCCACCACGTTGTCGTTCAAGAGATGCTGCTGCCCGCAATGCGTGCAAGCGGTCTGCATACTTACAAAGTAGCATGCTAGCGACACTCTGCCACGCCCTCTGCGGCATGCTTTGTGGCAAGTGTTACATGGCGCGACGCACGCAGCCCCGCGGCCACCTGTGCTACGATAGAAGTTCCTAATTCATGCAGGAGAGCGTTCGTGTCTGAACATATTTCACGCAAGGAACTCAAGCAGGACAAGGTCCGGGAAACCTTCGAACATGGCGCCGAGGCCGTTCTGTCCCATACTCGGATCGCTTCCATTGCCCTGCTTGTCGTGATTGTTATCGGTGCTGGATACCTTGGCTGGAAATTCTATTCAGACCGGCAGAATAACCAGGCGCAAGCCCAACTCGACGATGCCATGAAGATTTTCACCGCGCCACTCGCGGTTCCAGGCCAGCCAACTCTTCCTGGAGAACTCACTTATGCGGATCCAATCCAGCGCGAGCAAGACGCTCAGGTCAAGTTCGCGGCCGTGGCCAACAAGTTTCCCAGTACTAAAGCCGGCAGAGTGGGCCGCTATTACTCCGCTCTGTGTTTGATGGACCTGGAGAAACTAAACCAGGCTTCCGAGGAGTTGAACAAGTTGGATACGGGTTCGGATAAGGAACTCTCCGCACTGGCACAGTACCAAAAGGCATTGATTGCAGAGCGTTCGGGAAAGAAAGATGATGCCGTACGCATACTGCGCGCACTTTCCACGTCGGGTTCCATACTCGTGCCCAAGCCGCTGGTCCTTTTGGAACTTGCCGGGCTGCTTCGCACCAGCGATCCGAAAGAAGCCACCAATATTTACGAGCAGTTGAAAAAGGAATACCCCAATTCCGCAATCGTGGACGAAGCGGACCGCGGACTCCAGAGCGTTTCGCCTAAGTCCTGAGGCGAACGCCCTCCTCCAATTAGGCTGCAGGAGGTTTCGGCCATCGACAACCCTCAAGGATTCGCTCGCTGGGCCATGCAAGCGGCTGCATCCCGCGGGCGCCGCTTTCCAGAATCGCCACATCCGCTATCGCAGCGAATATGCGCGTGATCGCGATCGTATTGTGCATTCCCGCGCGTTTCGACGCCTGGAAGCAAAAACGCAGGTTTTTACCACGCGCTTCTCCGATCACTTCCGAAACCGGCTCACGCACACGCTGGAAGTGGCGCAAATTGCCCGCACGGTTGCCGCTGCACTTGGCTTGAATACCGAACTGGTGGAAACACTGGCGCTGGCTCATGACATTGGTCACCCGCCGTTTGGCCATGCCGGCGAACAGAAACTTGACGTACTGATGCAGGCTTATGGTGGGCACTTCAACCACAATCTTCATGCTCTGCGCATCGTGGAACAGTTCGAGCACCGTTATCTGGATTTCAGCGGACTCAATCTGACATTTGAGGTTCGTGAAGGTATCGTCAAGCATTCCCGCGATTACACTTCCGCCGAAGTCCCGGAACTCTCTGAGTATTTTCTGGATCTTCGTCCCGCCACTGGAATCGCAGCTCATCGATTGGGTCGACGAAATCGCGTACAACACGGCGGATCTCGATGATGCGCTCGAGGCCAATCTTCTGAACCTTGACCTTCTCTGTCACGAGGTGCCCTTTTTCGGCGAGCTTTACCGCAAAGTGGATGCCGAGTATCCCTGCGGCCAGGATGCAACTGAAGTTCAATGAAACGCTGCGGCAGGTTCTCGATTTGTTAGTCAGTGATTTGATTACCAATACCGAATATCTCCTCAAGCAATCTGGCATTCGTTCCGTGGAAGACATTCGTCATGCGTCCCGTCGGCTGGCGCGCTTCAGCGACACTGCGCGGGAACACAACACGCAATTAAAGGGGTTTCTGTTCACTCACATTTACAGCCATCCGCTTCATCACCGAAGACTGCGAACGGTCCATTCAGTCCCTCGAAGAGCTTTTTGCCTTCTACCTGAAGCAGCCCGGAACTATGCCTGATTCTTTTGAAGAGATGACCCGCTGCAACCCGCGCCACATTATCGTGTGCGATTATATTGCGGGGATGACCGACCAGTTTTTGCTCCGCCAGCACCAAGAACGTCTTGGTTCCTCCGCCCACCCGGCCGGTGCTGTTGCCCACGGGCCGCAGCCGTTACAATGAATTCTTTGTTCGGAGAAGCCTCCATGCGCGTCTTCTGCATCCTGTGTCTTCTTTCAACGCTCCTCCAGGGTGCTGCCGCTGCACCCCAGATTCCCGGGTTTAGCGCAACACAAGCCGCCGCGGCACCGTCCACGCCCCCCGACGCCCTGGGACGAGACACTCCCCGTGGTTGCGTACTTGGCTTCATCAAGGCGGCGCAAGACGAAAAGTATGAGATTGCTATTCAATACTTCGAATCCTCAAAGGGAAAACGGCATGAGTCAACAGACGAGGAGAAAGAACTCGTCAATCAACTGTTGACAATTCTCAATCAGCAATTCGCTGGCTCACTGGACTTCATCAGCCGAGACCCTGTGGGCCGTCTTGACGACGGGCTGGCTCCCGACCAGGAAAAAATCGGCGGAGTCCTGGGAGTTGCGGAGGCTTTCCCTCTTCTGTTGGTCCGTCGTGAAGATCAGCAGGGCCACAAGATATGGCTTTTTTCCCGAAATACCCTTGACCAGGTACCTGAATATTATGATTCGCTACAATTCCCCGGTTTCGAAAAGAAAATTCCGAAAACTCTGGTGACTCATCGCCTGCTTTCGATGCCCTACTGGCAATGGATCGCAATTTTGTTGTTTATTCCGGTTGCCATCGTCTTGGGACGCCTGGTAACCCTTGTCATCGAGCTCCTCGTAAGGTACTGGCAGAAATCTCGTCATCTAACGCCACTGCCCCGTGAGCCACTGTTCAACCTTGGGCCAGGCACACTTGCCTTCGCCGCAGTGGTCCATTTCTATTTTGTCAGTTACATCGGCACTTCACTCCTCTATCGGTTTTATTACCGGCGCGTCCTTTTGATCTTTCTTGCGTTTGCTTTCTACTGGATCCTCACGCGTATGACGCGATTCCTGTCCTCGCGAATCGGGGCAAATCTGGCAAGTCGCGGGAGGCTGGCGGAACGATCGATCGTTTCTCTGGTGCGCCGCTTCATCGAAGTCGTGATTTTTCTCTTCGTTACGCTGATGATACTGCATAGCTTCGGCTTGGACGTTTCGACAGCCCTCGCGGGCGTCGGAATCGGAGGCCTTGCGCTCGGCCTTGGCGCGCAGAAGACGTTCGAAAACATGTTCGGCGGCGTGTCTGTTCTGTTTGACAAAGTCATCCTGATAGGTGACGTTTGCAAGATTAACAATCAAACGGGCGTCGTCGAGGATATTGGCCTGCGCTCCACCCGCCTGCGAACCGGAGAACGAACGCTGCTCTCGATTCCCAATGGCATCATGGCCACAGCTACGCTTGAAAACCTGCGCTTTCGCGACAAGTTTCTTTGTCAACAGGTCATTCGCCTTCGCTATGATCTTTCTCCTGATCACGTCCGTTCGATCATGGAAGAGATTCGCCGGCTTCTTTTGGATGATCCGAAGGTCGAAGACTCTTCCGCCCGCGTTCGGCTGATGCGCTTTGCGGAATATGCGCTTGAAATCGAGATCTTCTGTTACATTCTGGAATCTGACTATGTCACCTATCTTGCCAGTCAGGAGGACGTGCTCTTGCGGGTGATGGACATCCTGGAGAAGTCTGGGGCCGTGATTGCCTTACCGACGCAGACCACGCTCGTGAGCTCAGGATTCCTGGCTCGATCCGGAGAAGGCTAAGACGCTTCGGGCTGCAATTGATAAGGCTCGCCGCCCAGATGTTGCCGAAGGGAAAACTCCTCTGTAACAGAAGCAGCATGCGGTCTCAAGAAATTTCAAAACGGGCATCTGCCGGAGAGATACTGCAGCGGAAACTTCTAGTTTATGAAAGTATTACACGCAGCGATCGAGCCGCTATCCAAACCCTTCTTGAACCAGTCCATTCTCTGCTCGGAACTTCCGTGGGTAAAAGTTTCCGGCTGAACACTGCCCCGCGACATTTTCTGGATGTGATCATCGCCAACCGCCGCGGCTGCTCCCAACGCCGATTGCACGTCCGCTGGATCCAGCAACCCTCGCTGTTGCGTCGAGTGGGCCCACACGCCCGCAAGGCAATCCGCCTGAAGCTCCATGCGCACAGAGAGTTGGTTGCCCGCCTGCGGATTCCGCTGCTGCAATTGGCGAACTTTGCTCTCCACACCAGTCAGATTTTGAACGTGATGGCCTATCTCATGGGCCAGCACATAGGCCTGGGCAAATTCGCCAGGCGCACCAAACCGCTGTTTCAACTCGTCGTAGAATCCCAGATCGATGTACACCTTTTCGTCAGCGGGGCAATAGAAGGGGCCTGTGGCTGACTCCGCGCCACCGCAGCCTGATTGGGTGTAGTCGCGGAACAAAACGAGCTTTGCGTGGCGATAGGGCGTGCCCGGCCTGTTGCGGCAGCACCTGATCCCAGGTTTTCTGAGTATCGTCCAGTACGAACGAAACAAACTGAACCAATGGCTTCTCTTGCTCATCGCGGGCAGGATTCGGCCGCGAAGCGACCGAAGATCCTGTCGATGAGGCCCGCTACCCCCACCGAGTAACGCGAAAAAGTTCTGCTTGAAAATCAGGCTCAGTATAAAGAGGATCAGTAAGCCTCCCAGTCCTATCCGCATCCCGCCGCCTCCAAAGCCACCCCAAAACCGCCTCCCGCCGCCTTGATCGCGACGATCCTCTACATCTTGGCTGGTACCGCCGGGTGTCCACCGCATGGCTGGATCTCCTTACTTGCAGATTGGTTTTTCGATGGTTTTGGTTTCGGGCAGGTGAAACCCTCTCAAATCGTACCACCCCTTTCTTTCCCGGCGATGGACAATCTTCCGAGTCCTCCGGCGAATTGGGTTGCGCCCGACGAGTCTACGCCAGGTCCGCCGTACGCAAAGGGAGAAACCGCATGAATTTCCGAGGCGATCGAGAAGAACAACGAGCGCTGTTCCAAGAGTTTTCTAATGTTGTTTCCCTTGACAGTCTTCAAGTGTGGCTTTATATGAACAGCAATGCTCGTCCACAGCATTTATCCTACTGGTGTCTGTTCGTCCCCGCTTCGGAATTGGCTTACAGCAGGCGAAACGGCAAGGAGAAAAAAGATGATCGGAGAACGTTTGCGGATGCTTCGCAGGGAGAAAAATCTGTCGCAGGGAGATATCGAGGAGCGCACTGGGTTGCAACGGTGCTATGTGTCGCGAGTCGGAAAACGGGCACACCATTCCGTCGCTGGAAACTCTCCAGAAGATGGCCCTCGCCCTGGAAGTTCCCCTGTACAAATTCTTCTACGAGGGAGAGGAACCGCCGCAAGTGCCACCACTGCAGGTTGTGAAGGAAAAAGCAGAAGAGGAATGGGGTTTCTCCGGCAAGTGGGGACAGTTTGTAGGTCGCTTGCGCACTCTGCTAGGCAAAGATGGAAGAAAATGATCGGCAACTCCTGTTGCTGATGGCTTATAAGATGGCGCGGAAAAGATAGGTTACCATTTCGTCCGCTTGCGAGCCTTCCTTACAAAAACGAGTCAATGAAGCTTCGCGGCTTCGCCTCGGGCTTGTTTCAGAAGAGGAATATCCGGGTCGGCATCTTTCCAGATCTCGAGAAATTTCAAATAGGCCGCTTTTGCTTCGAGCATTGAACCCGATTGCGCCTTTGCTCGAGCCTCACCGAGTTTTGAAAGCGGGCCCGACCAACAATTCCCGATGATGCCGGGATTGCGTTCGATTTTCTGGAATTCCAGGAAAGCATGGGGACCTTGCCGCAATCCCAGAAATGCCTCCCCTCGCAGGTAAGCCGGAATCATGCACGAATCGCTCAAGTTTCCCGTCAACTGTCCCTTCTCATAAGGAGTGACCACTTCGAGGAGTTGCACTGCATCTGCATCTTTTCTTTGATAGATGGCGGTTTGGGCGCGAACGACCGGCAGCCACGCTTTTTGAATCGCCATATTGGAAACATACAGCGCGCGCAGGTCGTCCGTGATTTCCCGGGCTTTCGCCTGGTCTCCCGTGCGAGCGAAAACTAATGCGGCCAGGGCGCGCACATCCTTGCTATCAGGTGCAAGCTTTAACGCCTCTTGGGCTTCTCTTCGAGCCTCCGAGAGATTGCCAAACACTGCCTCGCGCATCCCCGCTTCAACTGCCCAAGTTGCCGCCGATTCCGGCAAGTCTGCCTTTTGGGCGGCTTCCACCGCACGGTGTGTAAACTCGCGGGCCTTTTGCAGGCGGCCGAAATACGCTTCAGTATCGGACTGCGCGGCCAGCATGGTGTCTTCGCCGTTAGCCTTTCCCAATGACCACGCCACCTGCTGCTGCATGAGTGACGCGTCCCGCTTCAAGAATGCGAGCGAGTACATATTGGCGTGCAGAGCGGCGTCATCCAGATTCCGCGTGAAGCCTTCTTTCAGCACTTTCTCCGCCTCCTCCACGCGAGCCAGGGCCAGCAACGCAGTAGAGTAGTTCTCATACCAAGCCGAGGAGTCTGGGTCGATTTTCAGGGCTTCCTGAGCATATTTCGCTGCTTTCTCGTAATCTCCGACGACAAAATATTCGCTGGAGAGATTTCCGAGCGCCACATCGTCGTGAGGGTAGGCGCGGATATATTCCTTGTATCCTTCGATGGCTTTCTCGACGTCGCCTTGCGCCAAATCGTAATAGAGCGTAGTGATGTTCAGGCGCTCACGAAGTGTTTGCCGGTCGCCAGCCTCGTAAGCCTGGCGAATTTCCTCGCTGGCCAGCGCCATTTGGTTCAGATTGTAGTAGCTGACCGCTAAGCCGGAGCGAGCCAGAGCGAACCGCGAATCCATGTCGATGGCATTCTTATAGAAGGGAACGGCCTGCAGATCGCCCTTCTCGCGGATCGCCCTGCGGGCGTCTTCGTAAGCCTGTAGCGCGGCTGGAAGCGGAGTGGTGGCGCGCTCCAGTGGGCAATCGAACTTCTGTACGGACTCCTTACTTTCTCCCAGATCCTGGCGCAGCTTTGTTGCCGCCAGTCCTAGCTGATGAATCAGCAGGTCCTTGCGCGGCGCGGATGCCTCTTCCCGAGCCATTCGAATCTTTTCCCCGCAACGGTTCACTTCCAGTTGCACGAGATAGCCTTCGCTGGTTCGGCTGATCTTCCCGTTCAAATAGGCCTTCGCTCCCAGGCGATCGCAGAGCGTGGCAGCCAGCGCCGCGTCCATTCTCTGTCCTGATGGCTTGTCCATCTTCGTCAAGGCCGTTCTCGTTTTTTCTTCCGAGACTAGATTTAACAGCGGCGACTGGGCAAGGGAGACGCGCAGTGCTTCACGGAGTGATCCATCGAAATCCTTCTCTCCGCTGTCGTTCACCAGATCTCCCACTAGCAGATAGTCTGCGCTGGTGAGCGCGGCGGGCCTGTGCCACCACCAATAGCCAGCGCACAGAAGCAAGATGGCGAGCAAGGCGACCGATACGAGTTTTGTTTTCATTGGAATGGTTAGTACTTAACCCCAATCTACGATGTTTTCCCCCTTCCTCTACAAGCTTTAACGGATATTGTGCTCAAGGTGGAACTTGTCTTCTGGTTACTGTTGCATTCTTGGGAGCGACGCGTATTCCTTATGCGTAAGTGCTCGAATTAAGGTTAGAATGCAAGCAAATGTGCCTATGACGCTTGAGACTGAGCGCCGCAAAGAAAACCGGAAGCGCCCTCCGAGCCTCGTCTATGTGGAGCTGGCCTCCGCCAATGGCGGCATGATGCGTGATATCTGCGAAGACGGCTTCGCAGTACGCGCCATGATGCCCCTGCGCATTGGTGACTCTACTCCCTTCGCCTTTTCCGTCGATGCTTCCACCCGATTTGAAGGCTCTTGCCGAGGTGTTATGGGTGGAGGAAGAGGGGCGTGTTGCTGGCCTGAAATTCACGAAAGTCTCGCCGCAACTATTGCAACAGGTGCGCGTGTGGCTCTCTGATGAAGCAGTACCGCAAACACCTCAGGCGGCACCACCAAATGCGCCAGCGCGGCAAATGAACACACTCGAGGAATTGCGCGACGAACTGCGCGGCGTGAACCCTCGCGTCGAAATTCCCCGGGTCGAAGTCCCTCCGGTGGAAGTCCCCCGCACGGAGGCTTCTCCACTGCTGAGGATGCCCGCGCTGAGATTCCATCTTTTGAGGCTCGTCGAGCGGAAGGCTCCCCGGTTGAAATACCCAAAGTTGAAATTCCACGTGCCGAGGAACCATGTTCCCAGCGCAGGACGAAGAAGTGTCATCTAGGAGAGACACTCGTTCCTTCGCCATCGCGGAACTACGAAGAATTCACACCGCGATTGCCGGAGCAAGAACAAGAGAAAGTAGCGCGGCATGAAAGCGACACCTTTGCTGAGCATTTTTCCGCTCCCTTTACGGAACCGGCTCCAGCGTCTCCCGCGCTCGAGCCATTGCTTGAGTTTAGGGAAGAAACTGGAGATACCGGAAGCTCCAGCAACCGCGGGCGCCTGGATCCACACCACTGTTTCTCTGGCGTTTCGGATCCTTGTCTTTCTCGCACTCGTGGCGGCGGCGGTGGTTTTCCATCGGGATTTGGGGAACGGGCTGATCTGGCTGGGCGCCAGATTGTCGGGCACGCCAGCAATGTTGGTGAACAGGGCCCAACACGCACTGCACCGGTACAGCAGACTGTTCCTGCGGCGACTCCCGTATCGCCTTCTGCTGAGGAAACTCAGAATCCGGCGCAGGGCGCGGCGCAAAAAGAAAAATCCAGCTTCGTCCGCCGTGGAAACAAAGAAGCCGAGCGAGACGGCCGGTGCGGTGAGGAATTCGCAAAGCCCAGTTCGAAATCGATGAATCCTCGTGCACCACGCTTCTGTTCCTGCGACGAATAAGCCATCGGGACAGAAATCTTCCGGTGAGCCGACTTCCGAGCCAGGCCAGCAGGAGTATCTGCAGGCGCAGGAGATTCTGAAGGGCAAGGACCGTGAGGATGGACTCTCCGAAGCGGTGCGCCTGCTCTGGATTGCCGTGGAAAAAGGGAATTCCGCCGCGGAGGTTTCTCTTGCAGGGCTGTACCGGCTTGGCGAAGGCGTCACGAGAAATTGCGATCAGACTCAGAATTCTATTGACTGCCGCTGCGCGCAAGGGCAACGCCGAAGGACAACGGCGTCTGGACGCATTCTTACGAGAGGGTTGCGAATAGAGATGGATGTTGGCTGTCCTTTCGACGCTGGCGGAGAGTTCAGATTACGGAAGCAGTAGAAAGGATCGGAGGGTACTCAACGTGTTTTGTACGAAATGCGGCTCACCGTTGTCTGCGGATTCGGCCTTTTGTCCTGGGTGTGGGACGCCGCTGCTGCGTCCTGCTCTGGCCACACCCGGGGCAGCAGCGGTCAGCGTGCCGGCAAACGTTGGAGTTGCAGGATTCAGTGTCGCGCACGGTGGAGTAATCTACGCTGGCTTCTGGCTGCGATTTGTTGCGTACCTGGTTGACAAGGTTTTACTGGGTGTCGGCCTGTGCGCCATTTTTGTCCCCATGGCCCTCATGACTGGAGCTTTCGCACATTTCCATACGTTTGTAATTCAGCGCGGAGAACAGCCGAACCCCGCCGCGGTCATGGCATTCGTCTCGCTGATCTTGACTTTTGCCGCAATTGCACTGCTTTTGAACTGGCTCTATTTTGCCTATTTCGAGAGTTCCGATTGGCAGGCAACGCCAGGAAAGCGGGTAATGAGCATTTACGTCACAGACATGAGTGGGCAGCGGCTTTCCTTCCGGCACGCCACAGGGCGTTTTTTCTCGAAAATTATCACCGCACTGATTCCACTGTGGATTGGTTTCATCATGGCCGGTTTCACAGAACGGCGGCAGGCATTGCACGACATGATCGCAAGTACGTTGGTCGTCCGGCGGCAATAAGGCTTACTTCTTCGGAATGCTTTGTCTTTCTTAAGCTGGTTATAAAAGGCCTGGGCGTAACCTTTGCCCATTTTCTCGAAACTTTTTTCCAGCATGGTGTCGCTCTCGCCGCTCCAGATAAGTTTCTCGTCTTTCGAATTGCCATGAGTTCATTCTTGGGAGGAAAAAACCATGTGGCTCTTGATGCCCGTCACGCCGGATTTGGCCAATAACTCCTCCATCTTGTCCTCAAAATATTTCCTGATGGTGGGCATGGGGATGCCGGTGAGGACCCATCGGTATACCATGCGCGTACCGGCAAAAAGAGGAAGAACGCTGAGGGTAAGGATTGCCAGCAGCGCAACGAATCGAGAACGAACTTTCATTCGATGGACTCCGATGCAAGTATGAGCGATGCCGCATGGTAACACGCAAATCGCGGGATTGGTGTTGGACCCTAACCGCACTCTAGCTGCCTAGTATTTGGGGGTGACGCCTAGATTGTAGAACAGGAAAGAGTAGACGTCGGCGGTGAGTTCGATGGCTTTCGTTGTACTGCTGGCGCCGTGGCCGGACTTGGTGTCGATGCGAATGAGGATAGGATTATCGTGGCTGGCGAGCGCCTGAAGCGTGGCGGCGTACTTGAAGGAATGCGCGGGGACGACGCGATCGTCGTGGTCGGCAGTAGTAATGAGTGTGGCGGGATATTTAGCGCCGGGGCGGATATTGTGGATCGGTGAGTAGGCGTAAAGCGCTTTGAATTCGTCGGGATTGTCACTGGAGCCGTAGTCGGCGATCCAGTTCCAGCCAATGGTGAATTTCTGGAAGCGCAGCATGTCCATGACCCCGACCTGCGGGATCGCCACGTGAAAAAGCTCCGGGCGCTGATTCATCACCGCACCGACGAGCAGGCCGCCGTTGGATCCGCCATTGATGGCGAGATGCTCGGAAGAAGTGTACTTGTTGGCGATGAGCCATTCGGCAGCGGCGATGAAATCGTCAAAGACATTCTGCTTGTGCAATTTGATGCCGGCTTCGTGCCACTTTTCGCCATATTCGCCACCGCCACGAATGTTTGCCGAAGCAAAGACGAATCCTTGTTCGAGCAGCGCGAGGGCGAGCGGTCGATATACGGGAGAAGTAGTGATGTTGAAACCGCCGTAGCCGTAAAGCAGAGTGGGATTCTTACCATTGAGCTGCAAACCTTTTTTGTAGGAAAGGAACATGGGCACGCGCGTTGCGTCTTTGCTCTGATAGAAGATCTGCTTCGTTTCGTAGTTATCAGGATTGAAACCGGGGATTTGTGGCGCGTGGTAGACCTTGGCCGTGTTCACGGCAATGTCGTAGCGGAAAATGGTGGGAGGATAGTTGGGGGAAGTGAAGGAATAAAAAACAAAAGCATCCTTCGAATTACCCTGAAAATCCGAAGTGGTGCCAGCGCCCGGCAGATGAATCTCGCTTTCCTGCTTTCCATCGAGATTCAGAACATAAACATGGCTGGCCACATCTTTCAGGTAAGTGACGAAAATCTTGCCGCCCGCCACTCCAGCCTGCTCCAGAACTTCAGGCTTTTCCGGAACAACTTCCGTCCAGGTGGCCGCCAGCCGCATCAAAAAGGAGCAAATGATTGTTGGGAGCCTGGTGATCGGTCTGAAGCAACAGCTTGCTGCCAATATTCTCGACCACGCCGTAAGAATCATCGGTAATCTCCGACACGATGGGACTAAAGTTTTTCTCGGATTTAGAGAGATCGCGATAGTAGAGCGCGTTGCCACGTTTGCCCTTTCCCCGGTCTGAAATGTTCAGGATGGCGAATCGCTCGTCTTCGGTTGTCGCTACAGAATGAAAACGCTCGGGGTTGGCCTTATCCTCGTAGACAAGTTCGTCTTCAGCTTGAGAAGTGCCGACACGATGGAAATAGACAGTGTGAAAAATGTTCTTGGAAGAGAGTTCGTGGGACGAATCGGGAGCGGGGTAGCGGCTGTAGAAGAAGCCATTGCCCGACCAGCCTACGTTGGATGCCTTGATCCATTTCAAATCGTCGGGAAGAACCTTGCGGGAAGCGATTTCCATTACGTGGAGTTCCTGCCAATCCGAACCCCCCGTGGAAATGCCGTAGGCGATGTAGCGTCCATCCTTGGAAATATCGAAGATGCCCAGGCGCGAAGTTCCGTCCTCGGAAAATTTGTTGGGATCCAGAAGCATTTCAGGCGCGGCATCCAGGCCGGTTTGAATGTAGAGGACGTTCTGGTTCTGCAGCCCGTCGTTTTTGAAGAAGAAGTAAGCTTCACCGCGGCGGAACGGTGAGCTGAATTTCGCATAATTGTACAGCTCTTCCAGGCGGTGTTTCACCTGCGCGCGATAGGGAATTTTATTGAGATAGCCAAACGTGACCTCGTTCTCAGTTTTCACCCATGCCAAAGTTTCCGCGGCGTTATCGTCCTCAAGCCAGCGGTAGGGGTCTGCGGCCTTGGTGCCGTGATAATCGTCCACCTGATCCGATTTTCGCGTCACCGGATAGTTGAGAGATTGCGCCGACAAAGGGATGGCGACAGAATCCGATATTGGCCGACACGATCAAAAGCGTGAAAATGCGCGAACGGAATGATTGCACGGAAGCCTCACTTTGCCGTTTTCCCCTGTTTGCCTAGCTTTCTCTGTTTTCAGGGCCGATTCGACCGCTATCGATGGTAGGCGGGGATGGAAAGTGAGTCAATGGCGTAGGGTGGTTGACGGCGAGCAACGCGGGCAATACCATGTGGCACGTATGAGAAGAAGAGAGTTTGTGACCGGTGGCGCCACGGCACTGTTGCTGAGCGGGATCCCCATGCGGGCGGCGAACCTTGACCAGTTCAAATTGGGAGTGATTACCGATGAAGTGACGCAGGATTTCGAGAAGGCCCTCGTGTGGGCGAAGGGTTTTGGTTTGGGCTGGGTGGAACTGCGATTTGTGTGGAACAAGTACGTGACGGACCTGAAGCCCGACGAGGTTAAACGCGCGAAAGAGCTTTTGGCCAAGTACGGCATGCGCGTGTCTGTGTTGGACTCACCCTACTTCAAAACACTTTTGCCGGGAACAACCTCGAAATTCAACGAAGGGAAAAGGGATCCCCTGCAGAGTGATTTTGACCGCCAATCGGAAGTGCTGGAGAAAGCCATTGCGCGCGCGACAGACTTTGGCACGGACAAGGTGCGCATTTTTTCATTCCTGCGCGTCCAGGATCCAAAGGCCGCTTTCGATCGCGTGGCCAAGGAATTGAGCAACACGGCGGAAATCGCGGAGCGCGAAGAAATTCGCCTGGTGCTGGAGAACGAATTTTCGTGCAATGTGGCTACGGGTGTGGAGAGTGCCGCTTTACTGAACGCGGTGAAGTCGCCGGCGCTGGGATTGAATTGGGATCCGGGGAACGCCTATGCGGCCGGGGAATTGCAACCCTTTCCGAACGGGTATGATGCGATCGACAAAAAGCGCATCTGGCACATGCACCTGAAGGATGCGGCTCCCAATCCGAAGGGCGGTGAAGCGCTCTGGGAGCCGATTGGCGGCGGGAAGATTGACTATATAGGGCAGTTTCAAGCGCTCTTGAAACAAGGGTACGAGGGAACAATGTCGCTCGAGACGCACTACTTGAATGCGGCGAAGGATAAAGAGGCATCAAGCCGAGAGTCGATGGATGGGCTGTTGAAGGTGATTCGGGAAGCGTGACCGGTCCAGAAATCAGAAGACGGAAAAAGGGAGATTTCGCTCAGTGGCTGAAGCTGTGTCCCGCCATTCGAGGTTGCGTGCCCCTGCCTATTAACTGCCGATCACCACTTCCTGCTTTGCGTCGTCAAAGGTGATGCGGCGGCCCGTTTGAATGGCGGCGATTGTCATGCACAGCGCGACGGAATGGCTGTAACCGGCGTCGATGCTGGCGTTCGGAGTCTTGCGGCTGCGTACGCATTCCATCCAGTTGCGCACGTTGGCGGTGGTGTCCGGGTCGCCACCTGTGTCGGCGGCGGTTGTCGTGTGAGCGACGCCTTCCAATAGCGAGAATTTCGGCAGTAGATTCGGCTGCATATCCATCTCCGCGGCGTAGTTCTTTTTCAAGCCGCCTTCCGGCGAAACCGTTTTTGTGTCGAGGTCGAGCGTGCCGCCATTGGAATAGTAAAGCTCCTTGACGTCGCCAGCTTCGTTGGTCATGCGTGAGGTGTAGACCACCTGGAAGCCCTTGGAGAGGTCGTCAAGCGGCCCGTAATCGAAGACAGCCGTCATGGTGTCCCAGTTTTTCCGGCCATCGTGCCAATAATAGACGCCACCATTGGCCACAACGCTGCGCGGGCGCGGCAGGCCTGTGAACCAATGCACCGTATCAATTTGATGGACCATCCATTGATCGGGAATGCCCGAGGAGTACGGCCAGAACAGGCGGAACTCAACGTATTTGCGCGCGTCAAAGGGTACGGCAGGCTCATTCAACAGGAAGCGCTTCCAGTCCGTCTGCTCCTCACGCAGGCTGGCTACGAGTTTGGGACGTCGCCAGCGGCCCGGCTGGTTCACGTTCCAGGTCATCAATACGGAGACGATGTCGCCAAATTTGCCGCTGCGGATGTAATCGTAGGCGCGCTGGTAGCCCGGTGAACTGCGGCGCTGCGTGCCGATCTGCACGATACGTCCGGAGTCGTGCACGGCCTTACGAATGGCACGCGCGTCGGCCATCGTGTGGGCCATTGGCTTTTCGACGTAGGCGTCACGGCCGGCCTTTAGCGCCTCAACACCGTGTTGGGCGTGCTGAAAATCGGCGGTGGCAATGATCACCGCGTCGACGTCCTTGCGGTCGTAGAGTTCATCATTGTTGCGCGCGGCGTCGATGGATTTTCCGGCAAGTTTACTGATGTGCGCTTTGCCTTCCTCGCGGCGAGTGCTCCAGATATCCGAAACCGCGACGAATTCGAAATTGAGCTCGGAAGCGTTTGCGAGGAACGCGGGAAGCAGGCTGGAACGAAAACGGTCGGAGAAGCCCACAACGCCCACGCGAACACGATCGTTTGCCCCGGCAACGCGCGCGTAACTGGACGCGGGGAGAATGGCGGCGCCGGCAAGTCCCGCGGCCGTGGTCTTCAGGAAATCTCTTCGAGTGGTGTGTTCGCTAGTCACGATTCATCTCCTTCCAGCCGAAACTTCAAAACTACAGCTCACCGCGTTTCATCAAATTGACGGCATGATCGCACGCGCGCGCAGTCAAAGCCATATACGTGAGGGAAGGGTTGACGCAACCTGAGGAGGTCATGCAGCCGCCATCGGTGATGAAAAGGTTTTTGATGTCGTGGCACTGGTTCCAGGAATTAAGCACGGAGGTTTTGGGATCGCGCCCCATGCGTGCGGTGCCCATTTCGTGTACGGAGAAACCGGGCGGATCGTCGTCCAGGAAAGGCTGGATGGAGATGCCGCCCGCCGCGGAGAGCATTTCGGCACCGGCGATGGACATGTCCTTGCGAATCGCGAGCTCATTCTCACCAAACGCGCAGTGAATTTTCAGGCTGGGAATGCCCCAGGCGTCGACTGTATTTTTATCGATCTCCACAAAATTGTTAAGGTTGGGCAGGCACTCGCCGTAACCCGAAAAAGTAAAGCGCCATTGGCCGCGCTGGCTGATCGCACGCTTGAAATCCGCCCCGAAGGCAGGACTAGCCGCGCCACGATCCCAGTCCTCCTGCTCCGATTCGCCCTGAAAACCGTAGCCGCGCAGGAAACCAGCCTGCTTCTGCCGGACGTTGCGGAAGCGCGGCATGTAAGCAATGTTGGGCCGATTGCCGAAGGAAGTGCGGTCCGAATTGCAGGGAATGATGGCCGTGGCGCCGCCGCCTTTGATGTGATCCATCAGGTTGTGGCCGAGTTCCCCGGATGAATTCGCGAGACCAGAAGGAAACTCCGGGGTGGCGGAATTGAACAAGATGCGCGTGGACTCCAACGTAGATGCGCACAGAAAGATGAGCGGAGCGTGGAATTCGAGCGCGGCGCGAGTCTGCGAATCGATGACAAGCACGCCGGTGACCTTGCGCGAGCCGGAATCGAAGATCAGGCTGTGCACCGTGCTGAAAGGGCGCAGCGTGAGGTTGCCGGTCTTTTCCGACGCAGGCAGCGTGGCATTCACGCTGCTAAAATAAGAGCGTGTAATGCAGCCGCGCTCGCACGGGCCGCAGTAATGACAGGCGGCGCGGCCTTTGTGCGCGCGAGTCAGTACGGCGACGCGGCCGATGGTCAGCACTCGCTCCGAAGCGAAGTTTTTCGCCACAGCGTTCCGCACAACACGCTCCGAGCAATTCAACTCCATGGGCGGAAGGAACTTGCTGTCTGGCAATTGCGCCAAGCCGAGAGCTTCGCCGGATATTCCGATAAACTCCTCGACATAGTCGTACCAGGGCGCGAGGTCGGCATAGCGAATCGGCCAATCGATGGCGATTCCTTGCTGAAGATTCGCCTCGAAATCCAGATCGCTCCAGCGGTAGCACTGACGCCCCCACAGAATAGAGCGGCCTCCCACTTGGCGGCCCCTGATCCAACGAAAAGGCTTGCCTGGATCCGTGGTGTAAGGATTTTCCGTGTCCTTGATGAAGAATTGCGCGTTGGGTTCTTCGCAGGCGTAGCACAAACTCTGGATGGGTTGGTCGCGAAGAAGTTTCTTGCGATCGCGCATGCCGCGAAAAGTCATCTCCCATGCGGGAACGTGTTCGACGTAATCTTTTTCCGGAATGATGGGGCGTCCCGCCTCCAGAACAAGCGTCCGCAGTCCTTTTTCCGTGAACTCTTTAGCGGCCCAGCCACCGGTCATGCCAGAGCCGATTACAATGGCGTCGAATTTCGTTTGCGGCATGTTCAACTGGCTTTCTCGGGCGTGGGCGCAGGAACCGGCACGCAGCCATCGTAGTGGCCAGGAATGATTTCCTCGTGGAGTTGTTGCGTAAAGCCAGCCTCGGAGGTGAAGTATCCGGTCAAGACGAGTTGGCGAAACACGAAGTAGAAATTGTCTTCAGGCTCGGGGTCCGAACCGCGGTATCCCCGGGGGGCTGCGGCAAGGGCATTGAACGTCAGCGCCATTTCGTCTCCCAACAATTCCAGAATAATGGCTTGTTGCTGTGCTGTGGCTTCTACGAAATCCTTTCCGAAGAGCAGGCGTGTGCGCGCATCGACATCGGCAAGACCAGCAAGGAATTTCTTGCGATCCTCATCCGAATACCATTCTGAAAGGATCACATCAATGAACTCATTGACGCGGACGGCCTTTGCACCAGGAGTTTCCGTTTGCGGGATGATTAGTTCCGCCATCGTGATGACCGTAGCGTTCATGTGGGGAGTGAGAGTTTTCAGGAGTGGAGCGGAGGGCAGGGAATTGTATACTGCGCGCAAGGTGGCTAAAACCTCGGTGGGCAAAGCGGGAAGAGCCGAACCTAGAGCGAGCAGCTTCAGAATTTTGCGGCGATCCAACGGTGCCTCCAGACAGGAAATCGAGGGTACTATGCTAAGCAGGAGATTAGGAACGGAAAAATGGAGTTATTGTGCCGGAGTCGCGTAGAGTGACAGGGAACCCGGTTCATACGGGGAGGCAAAAATGAAGCTTACAAGAAAGGAATTTTTGGCCGCAGGAGGTGCTAGCTTTGCGCTGGCGATGAGCCGGTTGGCGTGGGCCGCGGAACAGCGATTGCCGCTGGCTTTTTCCACGTTGGGCTGCCCCACATGGGAATGGCAGAAGATACTGTCTTTCGCGGAGGCAAACGGATTCGCAGCGATTGAAATACGCGGTTTGCAGGGTAACTTGGACACGCCTTCGCGGCCGGAGTTCGCTCCTCCCCAGCTTTTCCAAACGAAAAAGGACATTGCGGCCCGTGGATTGAGAATCGCCTGCGTGAGCAGTTCATCCGCCATGCATGAGAAGGATCCGGAGAAGCGCGCGCAATCGCTTGCCGATGCCAAGCGCTTTATCCAGATGGCGGCGCTGCTGGGAGCGCCGTACGTGCGCGTGTTCGGAAACAACATCGATGGGCCAAAGGAGGAGATCATCGCGCAAGTGGCCGCGGGGATGCACGAACTCGCTGAATACGGCCGACCGCGCGGGGTCACGGTAATCATCGAGTCGCACGGTGATTTTACGGATTCGGCGACGTTGAAACAGGTATTGACAATGGCGGATTCACGCAATGCCGCGCTGCTCTGGGACGCTCATCACACCTTTGCGTCGTCTCATGAAGAGCCGGAATACACCGTGAAGGAATTGGGCTTTTGGATCCGGCATACTCATTTGAAAGATTCCGTGCCCGACGGCAAGGATCGAAAGTATGTGCTAACGGGAAAAGGCGACGTGCCAGTGAAGCGTCAAGTGGATGCGCTTCGCGGAATCGCTTACCAAGGCTATTACTGCTTCGAATGGGAAAAGGTGTGGCACCCTGATCTGCTCGACCCGGAGGTGGCCTTTCCGGATTATGTGCGCGTGGTCAGTGGGTATCTGCAGGAGCCGCTGAAGAAAGCGGCAACGTGAGTTTGCGCGTGACGGGAGGAGTCCGGTTTCTGACCCTTGCTTAGAGGTGCTCGTCAAACCCACCACGCTCCGCGGGTTTAAGAAGGCTGAAGGCGGCCACAATCATAAAATTGCAGCACAACGCAATGAAGCCGGCATTAATTCCCATGATCGGGTCGTGCTTGCTGACCATTAGGGGAATAAAGATGAATACGCCCGTGACCATTCCGGCAAGGACGCCGAGGGTGCTCACTCGTTTGGAATACAGCCCCAAGACCACGCCGGGAAAAAATTGAGCGACGCCTCCATATCCTACGAGGAGCAGAGCCACGAGAGTAGAGGAGCTGTAGATTGCGGAACACAGGGCGGCGATGGTGATCACCAGGACGGTAATTTTTGCCAATCTGGCCACTTGGTGGTCGGTCATGCCGGGCCACAGAATGGGGCGGCAGATGTTTTTGGCGAATAACGTTGCCGCAGTTAGAATCATGACCCCTGCCGGAACCATTGCCGTGAGAGCGCCAGCCCCGCCAATCAAACCAAGGAACCAGGCAGGAAAAGTCTTCCGCACTATGGTCAACAACGAAAGGTCACCGTTGGATAGGCCGGGCAAAATTAGGGTTGCGGCAAGGCCTACGAAGAACATCAGGGGCATGGTTATGCTGTAGAACGGCATCACCACGGCATTGCGGCGCAAGGTGTCGCTACTCTTCGCGGAGAAACTGGCGCCGAAGAATTGCGGCCACATGTAGAAACCGAACGCCACCAGCAGAACGGTTGAGACATACCAGGGGTGACCGAGATTTGTGGTGGCGCCTGGCATGACTAGATGTGAGGGATTGGCACGCACGAGTGCAGCGAACATCTTTCCGATGCCGCCGAAATAGATATAGGGGATCGCAACGCCGATGAAGACCGCAGAAAACAGGAGGAGAAGATCCTTCACTACGCTGACCCACGCCACACCCCGGATTCCACTCGTAAGGACAAACGCGGCGACAATCAAGAAGGAGAGAACCATCGCGGGAGTGCGATGGATCGCTCCGTAACTCGCTACTTCCACTATCATCCCGAGTCCCGTGAGCTGAAGCTGCAAATAAGGAATGATGAAAACGACCCCCACCAGGGCGACGAAGGCGGCAAGATACTTGTTGTTGTACCGGACCTGGAAGAAATCGGCTTGTGTTTGCAGACGGTATTTCCTTCCAACTTCCCATACTTGAGGAAGAATGAAGAAAGAGACCACATACATCAGGGGCTGGTATCCGAGAATATAGAGAACGGGTGCACCTTTGGAGTACGCCCAGCCACTGGCTCCGAGGAAAGTGAACGTGGTATAAACCTCGCCTGCCATCAACAGCCAGACCAGCAGCATTCCGAAACCTCTGTCGCCCACGGTCCATTGTTCCAGATCCATCTTGCGACGAGTTCCAGCATAAAAACCTAAGAATGCGCCGGCCGCGACGATAACCGAAATGAACGAGAGGGCAACGAGGCTTGTGTTCACCGCGTGCCGCCGTCTTTACGAGGTGGGTGGGAAGTGCGTTGTGACTCCAGTCGGTACGCGCCCCACATACAGAGTGGTGTGAGGAGCAGCCATGCGATCAGCCAGAAAAAGTTAAACGGCAAGCCTAGCACCACAGGATGAATTTGATCCCACAGGGACACGGAAAAGCAGATTGCCACAAAGGGAATAAGCGCAAATGTAATCGCGCCAATCGACGGCTTGCGCACCGATTCTCCTTTACCATCAAACTCGGGGTGTTCATCAACGAACGAGTAGCGGGAACCCGGGAATTGGCGGGGATTCTCCTCCAGAAAGTGGAAAGGCGCAAGCGCTAAGTTTTTGCGTAATGAGTCTGTCCTTTCCCATGCATAGCGCCGTCTTCAGTGCGGTGTGCTCAGCGGGCATTTGCGGGAGCCGCTGAAGAAAACGGGTGTGTGGAGCGCCGAGGAAGGATTCTGGTTAGCGCGATGATGTAGCTAGTGAAATCTGCTGCAACGGTGAACCCCGTGGGCGCTTCGGTCGACTCAACACCGAAGGGCTCGGTCGTAATGCGGACCAATTCGCGCCCTTCTCTGTCTTGCCATCGTTTCAATTCTTTGCAAGCTACACTACCTGGTTGCGGGTACACACTACTTGCGCCAAGAAGTTCACTCGTGGCGATCGGTACTTTGTCTATGATCGTGTGGCGACGGCCTTCGGCATCGACAAACTCGCATGCGATCCACCCGGGTTGTGAGTCATCAACGTATCGTGCGGTTTGGACAGTGAGTTGGTGCATGCTGTTCCGGTGGTGTCGTCCAAGAAAATGAAAAGAAAACGTTGGAGTCGTTAGGGGCTAAAGCCCAGTTCGGTCTGCAACATTATGTCGGAGCTGAAGCCCTGACACCCTAAAGAAAATGCCCTAACCAAGCCTTGGATGCCGGACTACTCCGCGCGGAGCGTCTCGATGGGGTCGAGGGAAGCGGCGCGGCGGGCGGGGATGTAGCTGGCCAGCAGCGCAGAGAGGGCGAGCACTGTGGCCACCGCGGCGAGCGTTGGCACGTCCCAGGAGCGGACGCGGAACAGCAGAGTGCGCATCAGGGTGGCGGCCGCGACCGAACAAACAAGTCCTCCGGCAAGGCCGATGGCAATCAGCCGTGCTGCCTCTTTTAATATAAGTTGGTAGACCGAACCACTCTGTGCGCCAAGCGCCATGCGGATGCCGATTTCGCGAGTTCGTTGGCTCACGGAGTAAGCGACTACGCCATAGAGCCCGACCACGCCAAGCAGCAAGGCCAGGAGGGCGAAACCTCCCACGAGCCACGCGGAGGAGCGATGCATGTAAGCGGCTTGCGAGTCGTTGATGACCTCGATCATGCTCGATCCCGACGGCGTAACAATGTCCGGGTCAATCTGATGAATCGCAGCGCGCATGGCGGGGAGCAGGGACTGTTCCGCCTGCGACGTCCGAACCACTACAGTGAAATAATTGCTGGGGCTCTGCTCGAACGGAATGTAGACGGCGGAGCGGTTGACGGTGTCCAGTTGGCCTTCCTTGATGTCTTCCACGATGCCAACAATTTCCATGGGAACGGGCTTGTTCGAGGGTGCTGAGCTGCTTGCCGAGTGGATCTTCTCCGGGGAAGTACTGTTTGGCGAAGGCCTGGTTGATGATGGCGACGTGGGGCTTCGACGCGTCGTCACCTTCGACAAAATAACGGCCGCGGAAAAGTTTGGCGCCCAGGGTCGTGAAATAGTCGGGACTCACGTCGCGCTCCGGCACATCGTAGTGCTCGCCGTGCCAGGGCCGGCCCAACACGCGAAGCCAGGTGGTGTCGCCCCAGTGACTGACGGGAATATCGGTGGTGATGCCGACGGATTTAACGCCCGGGCAGAGTGGCAATTTGGCTGATGACGCGGCGCTGCAGAGCAATGGCTTGCGGATCTTTTCCGTAGTTGGACTTCGGAGCGGCGAGCGACAACGTGGCCAAATGGTCCGGGTGCATGCCAATGTCCACGTGGAGCAGGAAGTAAAGGCTCTTGCCAAGGAGTCCCGCGCCCACTAGCAGAACAACGGCGGTGGCCAACTCCAGCACGACAAGCTTGGAGCCGACGCGACGCCAAGTGTTGCCTGCGTGGCCTCGGCTGCCTTCGGCGAGGCTGTCGCGAATCTCCGAGAAGGAAAAATGCAAGGAGGGAGTGAGAGAGAACAACGCCGCCGCGAGGAGCGAGATCATTCCGGCAAACGCCCAAACACGTGAAGTGAAGCCGAGGCTGTGAAGGAATGTCATGCGGGCGAGCATGTCTTCAGGGATGAGCTTGGTGAGAAGCTGCATGGCCCAATAGGCAGAGATGAGTCCCAGTGAAGTTCCTGCCGCGACTAGAACCAGGCTTTCGGTGATAAATTGGCGAGTGAGGCGAACGCGGGATGCGCCCAGGGCGGTGCGGACCGCTACCTCTCGCTTGCGGCTCTCGGAACGCACCAGCAGCAGGCTCGCCACATTGAAGCTGGCAATCAGGAGCAGCAAGCCAGCTCCGCTTAGAAGCACAAAAAGAATCGGCCGGATATCTCCGACGATCGATTCCGTAAGGGTGATCAAGTCCGCGCTCTGGCCCTGATTAAGGGTGGGATATTGTTTTTCCAACTGATCCGCAATGGAAGTCAAATTGGCCAACGCGGTTGAGAGAGAGACGCCATCCTTGAGGCGAGCGACTCCGTACAGACTGTGACAACTTCGCCTCAAGTCACATTCGCTGGAAGCGTGCATGGTGGTCCAAAATTCAGCAGGTTCGGCAGGCGCAAAATGAAAATCCTGCGGCAGAACGCCGATGATGACGTTGGCATTGCCATTCAGGGTTACGGTTTGCCCCAACACGTCCTGTTTTCCGCCGTAGCGCTGCTGCCAAGTGGCATAGCGCAACAGGACGGTACGAGGTGCGGACGCCAGATCCTCGCCGGGAGCGAAATCACGTCCGAGGACCGGCGTAACGCCAAGCGTGCGGAAAAAGCCGTCAGTGACGCGAGCGCCGCGAGTGGGTTGTGCGCCTGACGGGGTGGTCAGTATAAGTCCGGCATCTCCGAAGGCATCGAGGGAACCGAAAACTGTGTTTTGTTTTTTCCAGTCGAGGTAATCGGGATAGGAGAGGTTGCTGTGGGGAAACATGGCAGTTTTCTCAAAAACGGCGACAAGCCGGGAGGGATCCCGATACGGCAGCGGCTTCAGCAAAGCTGCATCCACAAACGCGAAAATCGCAACGCTGGCACACATGCCGAGAGCCAGCATCAGCGTGGCAGTGGCCGTGAATCCCGGATTTTTGCGCAATTGCCGAATCGCAAAGCGGAAATCCTGCAGCACACTCTCAAACCGAAATGCCATCACATCGTGGCTTTGTTCGCGCAGTCGAAGCGTGCCGCCAAACTGGCGCTGGGCGGCATGCCGGGCAGCCTCGGGTGAAAGTCCTTCGACTTGCAGCTCCCGTGCCGCATTCTCGCCGTGGAACGCCATCTCCTCCTGCAGTTCGCTGTCGAATTTTTCGTGCCGGACGAAAATCGACAGTTTTCTGAAGAAGCGGTTGAGTGAGTTCAAGATGGCCTCCTACTCTTCCTGCAGCACACGGCCAATGGCCGCGATCATTTGTTCGAATTGCGAAAGTTCCAGGCCCAGTTGCTTGCGTCCGGCGGTTGTCAGGGTGTAGTACCGCGCGCGGCGATTGGTTTCCGTCTTCTTCCATTCGGCTTTCACCCAGCCTTGGAGCAGCAGCCGCTGCAGAGCGGGGTAAAGCGAGCCTTCTTCGACAGTTAGAAAGTCTTGAGAGGATTGCTTGATGGAAAGGGCGATGCCGTAGCCATGCTGAGGAACACGCGTAAGCGTCTTCAGGATGAGCATGTCGAGCGTTCCAGGGAGCAAATCGGGTTTGTTTGCCATAGGGTTTCTATAGACTATCTATGGATAGAACGTCAATGCCCGCAGGAAAGTTCCGTCGAATCTGGGTTACAGGGGCGCTTAGCATTGCGGTCTGCCATGCTCTATGGCCCTCCCGGAGGCCCCTGCTTTCTTGACTTAGGGGCCAACTGCCCAAATAATGGATGAGTATGGGTGTACGCGCCGGAGGGGCAGAAGACATGTTCCTGGATGTAAAGGACCTTGCTGTGCGCAAGCTGCGCATCCGCAAGAGCTACGCTCCGGGCAGCATCGAGTACGGCATCAGTGAAGTGAAGCAGGCAGAGCCGCTCGTGGTGAATGCCACGGCGGAGCTGCTGGAAGGCCAGATCCGCATTCAGGGCGAACTGGAGACCAAGATCGAGATGTTCTGCGCTCGCTGCCTGGAGCCAGTGATCGAGGAAGTTCACAGGGACTTCGACCTGTTCTATCAACCGCTGCAGAAGGGTATTAGGCCCGAAGCGGAGCGATTGAAGGACGACGATACGGAGATAGGGTTTTTTGAGGGAGAAGGCTTGTTCCTGGCCGACGTGCTCAAGGAACAGGTGTTGCTGTCTTTGCCGATGAAAGTAATCTGCCAGAGCGATTGCCGGGGGTTGTGCCCCACGTGCGGGGCCAACCTGAATCATGAAGAGTGCCGGTGTGAGACCCACGCGACCGACCCACGTCTGGCTCCCCTCGCGCGGTTAAAGCAGGACTGGCTCAAGAAACAATAGATTTCCGGGCGTAAAGCCCATAGAATCCGACCTTGTTCGGAATGGCGGCGTGTGTCGCCACGAGCGAGGCGAGAACGAGGAGTAGTGCAATGCCTAATCCAAAGCGACGTCATTCCAAGAGGCGGACAAGTACTCGCCGCGCGCACGACCATCTAACGGGTCCGGCGCTCGCCAAGTGTCCGAACTGCCACGAAATGAAGCAGCCTCACCGCGTTTGTCCCCATTGCGGTCATTACAAGGGCAAGGCTGTCCAGGAAACCAAGTAAAGTCGGGTGGAGTTGGCGGAAGGCTAGCCTGCTCCACAGTCATGTGTCGTGTGCACATGGCCGCGAAGTTGTCCAGTGAGGTTCATTCCGGAGCACCGGAACTTATCCCATGATCACAATTGCCGTGGATGCCATGGGGGGAGACCACGCACCCCGTCCGGAGGTGGAGGGGAGTGTGTTGGCGGCACGAGAGTACGATGTGCGTGTGCTGCTGGTGGGTCAGCCGAATGTGATTCGCCAGGAACTGGCGAAGCATTCCAAGCCCAATCTGCCGATTGAGATTATTCCGGCGAGCGAAGTGATCACGATGGAGGATCACCCGGCGCAGGCGTTTCGACGGAAAAAAGACAGTTCCGTGCATGTGGGTGCCCGACTAGTGAAAGATGGAACGGCAGGGGCTTTTGTAAGCGCCGGCAACACAGGCGCGGTGATGACCACGGCGAAGTTCATCATGGGGACGTTGCCGTCGGTGGATCGAGTTGCGCTGGCCGCCCCGTTTCCCAATGCCAAGGGTGGCGTTTCGGTCTTGTTGGATGTGGGCGCAAACGTGGATTCGAAACCAGAGCACCTGTTGCAGTTTGGCGTGATGGGCGAGATCTATTACCGGCTGACGTTTGGGAGCCGTAAGCCGCGAGTAGGATTGCTGTCCGTCGGAGAAGAAGAGATTAAGGGCAACGAACTGACGCGCGCGGTGTATGACCGTCTAAAGGCTTTGCCGGTTCATTTTGTGGGAAACGTGGAAGGCGGCGATCTGTTTTCGGGCAAGGTGGACGTGATTGTTTGCGACGGGTTTGTCGGCAACATCGCCCTGAAGATTTGCGAAGGGCTGGCGATGGAGATCGTGAAGTATCTTCGCAAGACGTACAAAGGCTCTTTGGCTTCGAAAGTGGGCTACATGTTGTCCAGAGGCGCCTTCAAGGGGATCAAACGGACCATGGATTACACGGAGTATGGCGGGGCACCGTTGTTGGGGGTTCGCGGCGTTTGCGTGATTACCCACGGCAAATCCAACGCCAACGCCGTGAAGAACGCCATCCGTGTGGCCGCGGGACTCGCCCGCGCACGGGTGAATGAAAAAATCGAGCAGGAGCTCTCCCTGACGCAGGCAAAGGCCTGACGTCCGGAGGGAGGAGACAGTTATGGGCAAAGTAGCGTTTATGTTCCCCGGGCAAGCTTCGCAATATCCGGGAATGGGGAAAGAGCTGGCGGAAAAATATCCGGCGGCGCGCGCGGTGTTTGATGAAGCAGACAAGGCGCTGGGATTTTCCATTTCGAAGATGTGCTTTGAAGGCACGGAAGACGAACTGAAGCTGACCGCCAATACGCAACCGGCGATCTTGACGGTTTCCGTCGCGGCGTTTCGTGTGCTCTCAGAGAAGGGGATCACCGCGGACTACCTTGCCGGACACAGCTTGGGCGAGTATTCGGCGCTGGTGGCTGCTGGCTCGCTGAAGTTCGCGGACGCCGTGAAATTGGTGCGGAAGCGCGGCATGTACATGCAGGAAGCGGTGACGGCCGGACAGGGCGCGATGGCCGCGATTATGGGATTGTCGCCGGCGGTCGTGCAAGACGCCTGCAAACGCGCGGCGGAGGGCGAAGTGTGCGCTCCGGCAAACCTGAATTCACCGGAACAGACAGTGATCTCTGGCAGCGCGGGAGCTGTGAAGCGAGCCGTGGAGATTGCTTCGCAATCGGGCGCAAAACGTGCGGTGATCTTGCCCGTGTCCGCGCCTTTTCATTCGGCGTTGATGATGCCGGCACAAGAGAAACTGGCGAAAGACCTGCAAGCCACGGCGTTTGCGGATCTGCAACTGCCGCTGGTGACGAACGTGGATGCGGATACGATCCGCACGGGTGAAGAAGCGCGTGGAGCGCTAATCCGGCAAGTGTCCATGACGGTGCGCTGGGAAGAGTCGATGCGGATGCTGCTGGACGAGGGTGTGAATACCTTTGTGGAAGTGGGACCGGGGCGCGTGTTGACAGGCTTGATGCGACAGATTGAACGGTCGGTGGCCAGCTTGAACGTCGAGGACGAGAAGAGTCTTGCCGGGACACTCGAGAAGATTGTAGGCGCGAGAAGCGACGCGGCGTGAGGAAGTAGAGAGTCGCTGCCGCGTTCTGGCGAAGGGTTTACTCAAAACTTAGGACTTATCACTTAGAGCTTTTTCGGGGTGTACAAGATGTTCAGTTTGAAGGACAAAGTGGCGCTGGTAACGGGTGCTTCGCAGGGCATTGGGCGCGAGATCGCGCTGGCGCTGGCGGAAGTGGACGCGAAAGTCGCCGTCGCGGCGCGCAACGAAGAAAAACTCGCCATCCTCGCACAGGAGATTGTCGCAAAGGGTGGTGAAGCGTTTGCCGCGAAGATGGATGTTGCCGACGCCGAGCAGATCAAGGCCGGATTCAAAGCGGTGCTGGAGAAGTTTGGCAGACTGGATATTCTGGTCAACAATGCCGCCATTACACGAGACGGCCTGGCGATGCGCATGAAGGCGGATGATTGGGAAGCGGTGATTCGCACCAACCTCACCGGCGCGCATGTGTGCATCCAGCAGGCGTTGCCCGTAATGATGAAGGTGCGTGCGGGGAGGATCATCAACATAGCTTCCGTCGTGGCGCAAATGGGCAATGCCGGCCAGGCAAATTATGTGGCGGCAAAAGCCGGATTGATCGGGCTCACGAAAGCGATTGCCATGGAAATTTCTTCGCGGAATATTACCGTGAACGCGGTGGCGCCGGGTTTCATCGAATCGCCGATGACAGACGTGCTCTCCGATAAGGTGAAGGAAGAGCTGAAGACGCGCATTCCGTTGGGGCGTATGGGCATCGGGCGCGAAGTGGCTGCGGCCGTCGTGTTTCTTGCGAGCGATGAGGCTGGGTATATCACCGGCCACGTTCTCGATGTGAATGGCGGTATGTATTTGGCCTAGTTGCATAACAGAAGAACAGAAGAACTCGGAATTGGTAACGATTGAAATGCGCCGTGCGGCTTTGCTTGTCATTTTTGAGTACTTGGCGCGCAGCTGCGAGGAATGGAAGAAGAGAGGAAAATTGCTTGATGACACTCTTATACTCCCCAATCCTGATTCCGGCGAACGAGTAGCTCTGTGGAGGCTTGAGGGGGAGATTGAACGCACTCTTCCCGAGGTATTTGCTTCTGACTACAGAGAAGTGATTGCCGAGGAAAAGCAGCGTTTGTCGAGAGAGCTTTACGGTCCGTAAGACTGCCCCACGAAGTTGACCTTGTGGGACGGGGTAAGTAGACTGGGCAGGTTACCTTAGGCATGCCGAACGAACTTGTAAGACGGCCATCACGCCGGATTGCAGCAGGCAGTAGTACGAACACAAAGTGCGACAGCAGGTCGCGGAGGAACGGGAATGGCTAGCGTGGAAGAACGCGTAAAACAGATCATCGTCGAGCAACTCGGTGTGGATGAAGCGGAAGTCACACCAACCGCGTCGTTCGTGGACGACCTGGGCGCGGATTCGCTTGACCAGGTGGAATTGGTAATGGCGTTTGAAGAGGCCTTCGGCATCGAGGTGCCCGACGAAGACGCCGAGAAAATGACCACGGTGAAGGATGCCATCGAGTACATCGAGAAGCACTCGAAGGGCAAGTAAGTCGCGGCAAATCCTCGCACGAAGGAGCAAGAAAGTTGACTCGTCGAGTCGTCGTTACGGGCGTTGGATTAGTCTGTGCACTGGGCATTGGGACTGAGGAAAGCTGGAAGAACCTCGTTGCCGGAAAAAGTGGCGTTGGCCGCATCACCCACTTTGATACCACCGGCTTCGATTGCCAGATCGCGGGCGAAGTAAAAAACTTCGATCCCTTCCAGTGGATCGAAAAAAAAGAATTGAAAAAAATGGGGCGGTTTATCCAGATCGCTCTGGCCGGCGCGGATTTCGCCGTAAAAATGGCAAATTGGAAGCCGGAGCAGTCGGATCTGGATGAAGTTGGCGTGTATGTGGCATCGGGCATCGGCGGGTTCGACATCATCGAGCGCGAACACATCAAGCTGATGCAGGGCGGCCCGGGCAAGATTTCACCGTTCTTTATCCCTTCTGCGATCGTCAATCTCGCCTCTGGTCACATTTCGATTCGCTACGGCGCGCGCGGACCAAATTCCGCGACCGCCACGGCATGTTCCGCCTCGGCGCACGCCATAGGCGATTCCTTTAAGATTATTGAACGTGGCGCTGCAGAGGTGATGATCTGCGGCGGCACCGAAGCGACGATTACCCCGATGGGTATTGGCGGATTTGCTTCCATGCGCGCGCTTTCCACGCGAAATGATTCCCCGGAACATGCCAGCCGTCCATTTGACGCGGGCCGCGATGGTTTCGTGGTTGGCGAAGGAACGGGCATCCTGATCCTGGAGTCGCTGGAACACGCTACAAAGCGAAACGCACCAATTCTGGCGGAAATTGTGGGATACGGCATGAGCGGCGACGCGTATCACATCACCCAACCCGCAGAAAACGGGGATGGCGCGTTTCGCGTGATGAGAGCCGCATTGAAAGACGCGAAGCTTACTCCCGACGATATCGGTTACGTGAACGCGCATGGGACTTCGACGCCGCTTGGCGATGCCATTGAAACAACAGCAATGAAGCGGCTCTTTGGCGAGCGCGCTATCAACAAGAAGCTGGCGGTGAGTTCGACCAAGTCCATGACCGGCCACCTGCTTGGTGGCGCAGGCGGACTGGAAGCCGGCATTAGCGTCCTCGCTCTTCGCGATCAGATTCTGCCGCCGACCATCAACCAGGAAACGCCGGATCCACAGTGCGATCTGGACTACGTGCCCAACGTGGCGCGAAAGGCATCAGTGGACTACGCGCTGTCGAATTCGTTTGGATTCGGCGGAACAAACGCCGCCTTGATTTTCAAGCGCTGGACGGGCAAGTAGTCGGCGGAATCACTCGCGTTTTTGTCATTCTGAGGTCTGAATCTGTTTCAGGCCGAAGAACCTCAATGCACTGGATGACCGGGGGCATCCAGGTATGAGATTCTTCGCTCCAGTCAGAATGGCGTTCATCCCCCAAGGAAAGCCCAGTTAGAAGGAAAACTCCGTGAAAATCATCGTATGCATCAAGCAGGTGCCGGCCAAAGATGCGCCACTCGCCATAGCTGGAAATTGGATCAAGGAGTCTGACATCGGTTTCGAGATGAATGAACCGGATTCCTATGCGTTGGAAGAGGGATTGCGGCTGAAAGAGAAGCATGGCGGAGAGGTGGTTGTAGTTTCGCTCGGACCGGAACGAGTGAAGCAGACGATCAAAGAAGCGCTGGCAAAGGGCGCGGACCGCGGAATTCACATTGCCGACGACAATTTCGCCCAGCTCGATCCGCTGGGCTCCGCCAAGACTCTAGCGGCTGCGATTGAGAAGGAGAACGCAGACCTGGTTCTGACAGGCTTGCAGAGCGACGATCACGGTTTTGGCCAGACCGGCGTGCTGCTCGCCTCAATGCTGGACCGGCCGCATGCGACCATCATCATGCAGATCGACGTGCAGGACGGAAAAATGAAATTGAAACGCGAACTGGAAGCGGGCTGGTTTCAGTGGATCGAGTGTCCGCTGCCGGCGGTGCTCTCCATTCAGTCCGGCATTAACAAAGTGCGTTACGCGACGTTGAAGGGCATCATGGCCGCGAAGAAGAAAGAGATTGCCACGGTGACGCGCGAATCGCTCGGCGTTTCCGTTGAATCCACGCAAAAAATTGAGAAAATCTACGTGCCAACGAAAACGAAGAAGACAGAATTCCTTGCGGGCACACCAAGAGAAATTGCCGCGAAACTAGTTGAAAAGCTGAAGTTCGAAGCGCGGGTGATCTAACCATGAAAATACTTGTCATTACCGAACAGCGGCAGGGAAAGTGGAATAACACCGGCTTTGAGACGTTGGTGGCCGCGCAGCAGATAGCTTCGGCGGCATCGGGAACGGTGACAGCGGTGGTGGTTGGGAAGGGCGCAGCTTCACTGGCGGAAGAGATTGCCACGAAAAATGTCGCGGAAGTGCTTCTCGTTGAACACGAGTTGTTGGAAAACTACACGCCCGACGGTTACTGCGTTGCATTGACGCAGGTGATTGCCTCTGCCAAACCAGATCTGGTTTTGTTTCCGCATACCTATCAAGTGCGCGATTTCGCCCCCAAACTGGCTGCGTCGCTGGGCAAGGGAATGGTTGGCGATTGTATCGGATTTCGAAACGAGAGTGGCAAATTGGTGTTCGTGCGGCAGATGTTCCAAGGCAAAACCGCTGCTGATGTAACTTTCACGGCAGCAGCACCCTGGTTCGTATCGTTTCAATCAGGTGCATTTCGCGCGGACTTGCTGGCGCCGCATCCCGGCGGAAAAGCTCCCGTCAACTCAGTGAGTGTGGAACTGAAGGCGGAGCAGATTCGCACAAAGCCGCTGGAGTTATTCAAGGAAGCGAAGTCGTCCGTTGATTTGACGCAAGCGCCTCTGATTGTAGCAATCGGCCGCGGCATCAAGGCACCTGAGAATATCGCCCAGGCGGAATCCCTGGCCAAGGCCATGGGAGCGGAGATTGCCGCGTCGCGTCCCATTTGCGACGAAGGCTGGCTGCCGATGGAGCGCCAAATCGGGAGCTCCGGGCAAACGGTCGCGCCGAAACTCTATCTCGCCCTGGGCATCAGCGGCGCGATCCAACACGTAGTCGGGATGAAAGGCGCCCGGACGATCGTCGCGGTGAACAAAGACCAAAACGCTCCCATCTTCGAAATCGCGGATTACGGCGTGGTTGGCGACATTTTCGAAATCATGCCCGCCCTCATGGAAGAATTGCAGAAAGCAAAAGCATAAGAACGACCATCCCAAACAGTTGTTTGGTAAAATGCTTCGATGGCCATTCAAAGGGAACAGCTGGAAGCGGATGTACTGATTGTCGGAGCGGGGCCCGCGGGCCTGAGCTGCGCGCTGCACCTGGCTAACCTCATCAAGAAACATAATGCCAGCGGCACGAAGCCGGAACTCTCCCCCGAAAATGTCTATGTGCTGGAAAAGGGCCGCGAAATCGGCGCGCATCAACTTTCCGGCGCGATTATGAACCCGCAAGCGCTTGCGGAATTGGTCCCAGATTTTGAGAAGAGCGCGCCCCTCGATACGCCGGTCACCGACTCGGCTGCCCTGATCTTCACGCAGAAATCCTTCTACCGCATCCCCATCACGCCGCCACCGTTCAATAACCAAGGGAACTACGTCATTTCCCTCAGCAAAATCGTGAAGTGGATGGGCGGGCTCGTGGAGTCTGCCGGCGTGAATGTGTTCAAGGAATTCGGCGGGGCGGAGCTGATCTTTTCCCGGGGCGGCCGTGACCCGGCCGACGAGCATGACGGAATCGCCGGCGTCATCACGGAAGACAAAGGCCTGGACAAGAACGGCAAACCGAAGGACAACTACACTCCCGGATATGAGCTGCGGGCGAAGGTAACCGTGCTTGCCGAGGGCACACGCGGCTCGCTAATGAAGCAATTGGTGACGAAGAAGAAGTTGGACAACATCAATCCACAAAGCTACGGAATCGGCATCAAGGAATTGTGGGAAGTGCAGCCGGGGAAAATCAAGCCTGGCTTCGTTGCGCATACGCTCGGGTGGCCGATATCTTCGAAGATGTACGGCGGCGGCTGGATTTATGGCCTGACCAATAATCGCGTTTCCGTTGGATTGGTGGTGGCGTTGGAATATGCAGATCCGCGCTTCGACCCACACGCCGCGTTCCAGACCTGGAAAACGCATCCGTATCTTCGCGAATTGCTCGACGGTGGAAAAATGGTGCGGTACGGCGCGAAATCGCTGCCATATGGTGGCTGGTACGCCATGCCGCGTAGTTACGTGGATGGCGCTCTGGTTGTCGGCGATTCCGGAAGTTTCCTCGATTCGCAGCGGCTGAAGGGCATCCACCTGGCGATGAAGAGTGGCATGCTTGCCGCCGAGGCGATTTTCGAAGCGCTGAAGGTGGGAGACACTTCCGCAAAGAGGCTAAAGCTCTACCAGGAAAAAATCGACCACAGCTACATCAAGGAAGAACTCTGGAAGGTACGCAATTTTCACCAGTCCTTCCACAATGGTCTACTGGAGGGATTTGTGTTGTCCGGGTTGCAGCAGATCACCGGTGGGCGGGGGCTGGTGGATCCCATGCGCGCGCACGCAGGGCATGAGGCATACGCGCAGATTCACGGAAGTCCGGCACCGCAGCGCTTTAAGGGTGATGGCAAGCTGACATTTGACCGCTTGACCGATGTATATCACTCCGGCACGCGGCACGAAGAGGACCAGCCATGTCACTTGAAAGTGCACGACCTGAATATTTGCTCAACGCGCTGTGTGGAAGAGTACGGTAACCCGTGCGAATATTTTTGCCCGGCCGCAGTTTATGAAATGGTGAAAGAAGGCGACGGCCTGAAGTTGAAGATCAATGCCGCGAACTGCGTGCACTGCAAAACCTGCGACATAGCTGATCCTTACCAGATCATTGATTGGACCGTTCCCGAAGGCGGCGGTGGCCCGAATTACGAAGGCATGTGACGCGGCCCACCACGAGTTACGTTACGACGAAGGCGACCAAATCTTCCTGAAAAAAGTGCGAACACGATTCCAGGTGGAATCATCCGCGGGCTTTGCTTGAGCCGCCTCAGGTTTCGCTACATTCGCTGGAGGCGTAACTTGGGCGACGATGGGGTCGCCTTCCACTTTGCCCTGAAAGATCAGCGTGGGCCGAACGCGAACGCGACGCACAAGAGTGATCAGATTGGGGTCGAAATCCGCCTGCACCTTGGCTTTCGCATCGTATGACAGCGGCGGCATAAAGACCTGATAAACAGGTTCCTCTTTTTCTGTTTTTGCCGGGGGATCGGCGGCAGTCGGCGCGGGCTTTTTTTCGGCGACCTTCTTCTTTACTTCTTCGGGAGTAGCCAGTCTGCTTACTTCGGTCGAGATGGCCGGCTGAAGCGGCGGCAAAAGATCGCAGACGCAGTGGCCAGCCGAGGGGTGCAGACTTTCTAGCTGGCCGTTGGTAAGCGAGACATCTCCACTCTGCGGAACCAGAACGCTCTGTCCCGTCAATTGCTGCTCAATGCGAACCGCTCCCTTAGTAGCCCGAACGCAGATGGCGCCCGCAGCGTCCAGGCCAACGAGCGTGTCTTCCGGACCGCTGCCAATGGAAATTGGGTGCACCTGTATTTGTGCCGTGTAAATGTTGAGGGGGAGATCGTTCTCAAGATGCGTGTGAATCGTGCCGGTATCCAGGGCCACGGTCAGCGATCCCCCGGACTTCAGTACGGAGAAGTGCGCGGGGCTGCAAATGGTAATGGATCCACCTTCGACAAGCTCGATGCGCGCCTGGCCTGCTTTTACGTGGACATCGCTCCCGCTGCGCAAAACAGTTTTCACTTTGCCTTGTACTACTTCCACGCTCATCGGGCCCTCGACGGAGATGGAATCGCCTTCGATGGCACCCACAGCATCGCCCAGCGGGCGAGGATTATCGTCGGCAGCGGCATGGAAATAGAGAGGGGCCACACAAAAAAAGCTGGCGGACACAATGATCCTCAGAATTCTTCGAAGAGGCCGAAGTTGCCGGAAAAGCGTCAAAACAGTTAACTCCTCAACGCGCATGGAAAGTGCAACCCCCTATAATATAGGAAGATGGCGACCCCTGAAATCCAGAAGGAAGAAGCGCAAGAGCCTGTTAGTGCGCATTACGATACGCGCCTGCCGAAGCTGCCATGGCACAGGCGCATGCAGATCCCGTTCATCGCAGCGGTGGTGTACAGCGTCATCCGCACCATCGGCCCGACATTGCGCTATGAGGTGTTGGGGGGCGAGAAGGTCGAAAGACGCCGGAGAGAAAAGCAGCCGACGATCTGGGCGTTCTGGCATCGCATCATCATCCCAATTGTGTGGTACGGGCGAAACCGCGGAATCGTGGTGATGAACACGACGGCGTTCGACGGGCAATGGACGCGCAAGGTCATCGAACGCCTGGGATTTGGCACGGCACAGGGAAGCTCCTCGCGTGGTGGCTTGCGCGGCCTGCAAGTGATGGCGAAGCGGATTGCCGAGGGGCTGGATTGCGCGTTCACGATCGATGGGCCGCGTGGACCGCGCTATGTGGCAAAGGTTGGCCCCGTGCTGCTGGCGCGAATGACTGGTGCGCCAATCATGGTCTTTCACATCGGCGTGGACCGCGGAAAGACGATCGAGAAGACTTGGGATCATTTTCTGCTGCCCCATCTATTCGCGCGAGCCATCATTATCGGCGGCCCGCTGATCGATGTGCCCCAGGATGCGGACGCAGAGATGATCAAAACGAAACACGAAGAGATGCAGAAAGCGCTGGAACGCGTCCGCAATATTGCAGAAGGTTGGTTTTTGCTAAGCGAAGAGGAACGAAACCGCTTGCGCGCAGAGATTGGACCTTAGGAAGTACGGGGGTCCGCTGCAATTTTGCACAGTGTCAGCGGCTAGTTTCCGTCGCGTTCGCCCAGCTTGACGGGGATGTCGATTTTCTTGGCGCCACGATATACGGTGACGGTGATGGAGTCGCCAGGCCGCTTACGATTCAGAATCACGTCCATGTCGAACCGATTGCCGACCTTCTGGCCGTCGACGGCAATAATCACGTCGCCTCCTATCGCAATCCGGTTCATGCCGGCCTGGGCGGTACGATCCCCACCATGAATGCCAGCCGCCGCCGCGGGACTACCTTTAGTAGCCTGCTCGACCAGCAAACCCTCCTGCACAGGAAGATCCAGCGCTTCTGCCAGCCACCCACCTACGGGAATCGTCTGAACACCCAGATAAGCGCGACGAACGTGGCCTTCAGTCATCAAATCGTTGGCGATCAGTTTGGCGGTGTTGATAGGAATAGCGAAGCCGATGCCCGCCGTGGTGCCACTGGGCGTATATATCGCGGAATTGATACCGATTACTTCACCGTGAGTATTGATCAGCGGACCGCCGGAATTGCCCCGATTAATGGAGGCGTCTGTCTGGATGGCTTCATCGATCAGCGTGGTCTCACTGGTTTGCACGGTGCGACCAAGTGCGCTGACAACGCCAGTCGTCAACGTAGACTGAAAGCCAAAGGGGTCACCTATGGCGAGAACCTTTTGCCCCACCTGAAGCTTGGAGGAGTCGCCGAGTGTGAGCGATGCAAGTTGCTTGCCCTTGGGGTCGATCTTGATCAGGGCCACATCGTTGCGTTGATCGGCACCAACGAATTTTGCGGGATATTTGGAACGATCGCCGAGCACGACTTCGATCGATTGCGCGCCCGCCACCACGTGGAAGTTAGTCAGGATGTAGCCACGGGGATCGATCACAAAGCCAGAGCCCGCGCCTTCCACAGGCACAGGAGTCATGAAGAAATCATATTCCGTGGCCTTGGTGAGAATATTGGCGACAGCAGGGGATGCCTGTCGATAGATCCGCACGTTGGTGGATTCTTCGTCCGTAAGGCCTTCCAGGCGTTCCGGTGTAGTGTGTTGTGCTTCGTTGACGGGTTGCGCCTCGACGGCTGGCGCGCGGCGAGCTTCCACTTTTTCGGCTTGGCGTGGCCCGTAATGCGCACCCATCCAATAGGCACCGAGCACAAAGATCAAGGCGATAAGAGCAAAACGAAAGAAAGCTGGGGAATCTCTGCGAGTCATGTGCTCCGTCCTTCAGAAAATGCCTGCAAGGATAGTATAAGGAAAAACGCAGACAGATAGGAGCGGTGGGGCCCATACTACCCTTACCTCGAAGGACTTGCTCTTTTCCGAATAACCAATCGCGAGTCAACGAAGACAAACACGATAACTTTGCCAAATATGACGTCGCAAGACTTGCACATCAGGCGGCGCGACTGAGATTATCATTGCGTTCTGAATTTACGTTTTCATTCAAAGGCACATTGATGATGCTCAGACATTTGATTTCGCTGGCAGTGATAGCGGCCATCCCTGCTGGTGTTCTTTCACAGAAGCCTGCCGGGCAGCCCGCACCCGGCCACACGACAATCGCTCTGTGGCCGAACGGCGCATCTGGAGCGCAGCCGAGTACCTCGGCGGAGATCGACACAACAACCTCCAAGGAAAACTTGATTGCCGGGAGGCCGTTGATCCGGCTTGGAAACGTGTCGAATCCTACGCGCACTTTTTACGCGCCAAAGGGCAAGAATACCGGCGCAGCCGTCGTGGTGTTTCCCGGCGGCGGCTATCACATACTGGCGATTGATTTGGAAGGCACCGACCGCGGCGCACGCAACTTCCGGTTACTGCCTGGCCCCACCTAGTGGAACTCTGGTTGCACACGATCCATGTGGTTCCTGCGTCTACGCAGTAACCGAGAAGGCGGCAAACAGAATGAAGCTCGCAATCGTATCGGATATCCATGGCAATCGGCGCGCCTTCGATGCAGTTCTCGTCGATTTGCTTCAAACTGCGCCCGATATCGTTGTACATGGCGGCGATTTGGCGGCCGGTGGAGCGCACCCAGCAGAGATCATCGATCAAGTGCGCTCGCTCGGTTGGCCCGGTGTATGCGGGAATACGGACGAGATGTTGTGGGCACCGGAGCGCTTGACTGAATTTGCCGAGGAGGAGCCGAAGGCCGCGCCCATACTTAGCAGGGTTGCAGAGACGATTCCGCCGACACGCGCAATGATCGGAGAGGAGCGATTGCGATGGCTGGAGAGTCTTCCTGCTCTCTATTCACAGGAAGGCTTCAGCCTGGTTCATGCCAGTCCCAAGGATCTCTGGCGGGCGCCCATGTTCAATGCCGGTGATGAAGAATTGCAGCGTACCTACGGGCCACTCGCTACTCGAACCGTTGTCTACGGGCATATTCATTGTCCGTTCATACGTCACTTACCAGGTATGACCGTGGCGAATTCCGGCAGCGTCAGC
This sequence comes from Candidatus Acidiferrales bacterium, assembly GCA_963839315.1. GTDB lineage: Bacteria > Acidobacteriota > Terriglobia > Acidiferrales > UBA7541 > Acidiferrum. The sequence goes on along the minus strand of CAWIUU010000022.1, from coordinate 15,840 downwards.
CAATCTTACGATGGTGATCGCCGCGCTTCTTATCTGGTGATTGACGGAGAAAGCATCGCCATTCGCCGGGTAGAGTACGACGTTGAAAGTGAAGCAAAAGAACTATTGCGTTCCAATCTACCGCAAGCCGGCTGGCTGTCGCGGATTCTGCTGGCAGGAAAGTATTGCCCGCCCCAATAAACTGAATCTGTCTGGGTAGTTTACAATACTCGCCCGAATCGTAGGGGCGCCTTTCGCGCAGATGATCGAAAGCACCTTTTTTCCTCCGATGAAAATAGAAGCGACCGCCACATCTCCCGGTGCTATACTCGCGGCAATTTGCCGGAATCGGAGGCCCTGTGGACCGGCTTGGTGCCTGTGTATGTTTGTGTCTATCCTGCCTGCTGGCTCCCTTTGGAGCCATTGCCCAAAGGCCCGTGACCGTTGCGGGCAACGTCTACTGCGAAGAGAACTCCCATGCGGCGAATAATGTCCAGGTCTATTTGAGTGACGCGGAGCGAGTGCAGATTGCCTCGGCAGCAACTGGAGACAGTGGAGAATTCCGGTTCGATGGGCTCAAGCGAGGAACTTACACGGTAAATATCAACGCGCCGGGATATGAGCCCGTGAGCGTTAGGGTGGACTTATCTATTCTTTCCGATAAAGGCATCGCGATCTACCTCAAACGAATTTCAAAAAATCAGGATGTGCCTGAATCAAATAACATCTCAGTTCACGAGCTTTCCATGCCCGCGAAGGCGCGTGATTTGATGGAATCCGGGAAGAAAAAACTTTATCTGGACAAAAACGTGGCAGGAGGAGTGGCGGACTTTCAGCAGGCAATCTCGGCTGCCCCAAAGTATTATGAGGCCCACTATCAACTGGCAATTGCTTATCTGACGCAGGGGAATGCAGAGGAAGCAGAAAAGAGCCTTAGAAAAGCGGTGGAAGTGAGCGGGGACAAGTATGGCGAAGCCGATGTGAGGCTTGGGGCAATCCTGCTGGATCGAGGAAGTTTTGCCGAGGGCGAAAAAACGATTCGCAAGGGCATTCAGCTGAATCCCAATTTCTGGCTAGGCCATTATGAGCTTGGCCGCGCACTGTTCGATGAAAAGAAGGTGCCAGAGGCGGTGGTGTCCGCCGAACACGCTCGGCAACTGGCCCCGGCCGCACCGATCATCTACCGCCTGCTTGCGAACATTCATTTGCAAGAGAAAGACTATCCCTCGTTGTTGCAGGATATCGAAGAGTATCTAAAGTTGGATCCCGACAGCCCAGCGGGAATACGCGCAAAGGAATTGCGCGAGCAAGTGCAACAGAAGATTTCTGCAGACAATCCTTCGGCAACAGCCAAGCCTTGACGCAGTGGTTGCCCACCGAATGCCATGCGGGTTGGTAAGCCGCCGCATGAAGCCTTGGGCGACGACTGAAATCCAGCTATTGAAGTTAGGAATCCGTAGATTTTATGCGATTTCAGTTTGCGCTGAAATTTCGACAGCATCACTCCAGAGATCCCTTAAGGAGGAAGAATTGAGGAAAAGTAGCGAAAGGCAAGAAAAGAGCGGTTAAAATCGTGGCGCGGTCAAAGGCGATGCAGGAACGAGGGGCTACGTGCAAGAAGAAAAAGACCGGCTGCTCTACGCGGTGGATCTGGCGGGCACGCTTTTCTTTGGCATTGAGGGAGCGATGGCTGCCATTGCTGGAAACTTGGATTTGTTGGGACTACTGGTGCTGGCGGCAGCCACCGCGTTTGGTGGCGGCATCATTCGTGATCTCTTGATCGGAGACATTCCGCCCGCTTCGTTGCGGGATTGGCGCTATGCAGCCGCGGCTGTTACCGGAGGCGCGTCGCGCGGTGGAAGGGACTCCAGCTTGGCTGCTCAATTCGGTGGACGCCGCAGGCTTATCGTTGTTGGCGGTCGCGGGAACGGAGAAAGCGCTGCAGTTCAAGATGCATCCGTTCGTCGCCGTGCTCATGCATGATTACCGGAGTGGGCGGAGGTGTTGTGCGCGACGTGTTACTGGCGCAGGTGCCCAGGGTGTTGCAGGCGGACGTGTATGCAACCGCCGCGCTGGCGGGTGGCGGTGATCATGATTGTGGCAAGGAGGGTGGATATTTCTCCAACATGGGCTGCGGTGATGCGTGGCGCGGTGTGCTTCCTTCTGCGGATGGTCAGCGTGTGGAAACATTGGAATCTGCCGAAAGTCGGAGCGTAGCCGAGCGATGAGCGTTTTACAGACTAATGGGATTGAGCTCTATTTCGAGACGGAAGGCGATGGCGAGCCACTGCTGCTTTTGCACGGCATGACGGGGTGCCACGAGGATTGGGAGTATGCGGGGCGGAAAGAGTTTCTGCGAGATCACCGTCTGATTGTTCCTGATGCGCGCGGGCATGGGCGCTCAACAAATCCTGGAAAAACCATCACCCACAGACAGTGCGCGCACGACATGCTGGCGCTGCTCGATCATCTAGACATACGGCGATGCCAGGCAATTGGCGTGAGCATGGGCGGCAACACTCTGCTGCATATGGCGACGCTTCAGCCAGAGCGCATCGAATCCATGGTGGTGGTCAGTGCGACGATGCGCTTCCTGGAGCAGGCCCGCTCCATCATGCGCGCGTTTCCCGTGGAAAATCAGCCAGCGAGTGAGTGGGAGACGATGCGCCGGCGACACAAGCACGGCGATGCTCAGATTGTGGCGTTGTGGGAACAGTGCCGCGCGCTGAAGGACAGTCACGATGACATGAATTTTACAACCAAGGAGCTGGCACTAATCTCAGCATCCACATTGACTGTGTATGGAGACCGCGACCCGCTTTATCCCGTCGAGATGGCCGTGGAGATGTATCGCGCGATACCGCACGCTGCGCTGTGGGTCGTGCCGGGCGGCGGCCATGGACCAATCTTCCTCGAGGCGGCGCCGGCGTTTGCGCGGGCTGCGTTGCAGCATCTGGGAGCGAGGGGCTAGAGATTTCTCCGCTGGCGCAGGCGTGGGCGATCCCAGCTTACTGGATTGCACGCGCGACGGAAACCGGGAGATACATGGAGGATGGCGCCCACAGGAACTGTTACCATACCGCGTGAAAAAGAGGGAAGGGCGAAAGGTGGAAGCAACGCGGATCCTTATTCTGGGACTTTTTCCAGGGAACGAGCGCGGAAATATGTCGTTGCTCGGCCTTGCGCAGCGCGTCGGTTTGTTTACGGAAGCGAAAACTCTGCGGGCCAGGCTGGACACGTTTGTCGAACTGTTCGACTGGCTGCGAGTTTCTGATCGGCGGATCCCTGAACCGTTGCCCCGAAACGGGCAGCAGCGAGCGCGGACCGAGGCGCAATGGAAGCGCGAGCGTGTGTGGCTGTCCGTTCTGGAGGCATCGCTGGAGGTCCACGAGAGATACCGCTCAGCCATCTCCGCCATCTTGGAAGAAACGGATGCGGTTGCGCTTTTTGCGGAATCGGGGCTCCCCAATGACCGCGGACTGTTTCCCGAAACAATTGACCGTCTGTTCCGCATCGTGTTGCCGGCACCACGAGAAGAGAAGGATCTTGCCCGGTTGTTCCTGCGGTTATTTCCTACACAAAAAGAGGTAGACCGGTTCTTTGGTTTGCCCGCGGAGGTATTCGATCGGGTCGTGATGCTGGCCTCTCCCGAGGAAGGTTCCCCGGCCTGGCAGAAGCCAGTGGAATCCTTGCTCGATGCATTCTGCTTGTTGGGAGCGCGCGTTCAGGGATTGGGGCTCTCCGAAAAGCTCCGAACCAGGAGCCAGTGCGAGAGGGTTCAGGAGTCCGCGTTTTATCGATTACCGCGTGACGGGGATGCATTGGTGGAGGCATTGCGAAAGAAAGACGACGTGGCGGCGGCGGCGATGGTCCGGAAGTCGACGGTCGGCGATTGCCGGGCTGAATTGGCGAACATCGTGGAGCATCTGAATGCACGCGGCGTCAACCTGGACATCGTCTATGCCCTGGACGTGATCGAGAAAAGTCTTGCGCGCATGGAGATCATCTCCGGTGTGCTGGTGGCACAGCCCGGCCAGCCCAAACTGCTTACGGCGCAGAGGCTGATGAAAGAGGTGATTCGGGGGCGCGTGGGGGATCGCAGCCTGTGGAACCTGGCACATAACAGTTTCCGGCTGCTCGCCCGGAAGATTGTCGAATGGGCCGGAAAAACGGGCGAACACTACATTACGTCGAACCGTGACGAATATGCGCAGATGTGGAAGGCTGCGCTCGGCGGCGGATTGCTGACTGTGGGCACGGCGGCGATCAAATTGCTCGTGACGCACCGGGGGCTGCCGCCATTTGTTGAGGGATTTCTCGCCGGACTGAATTATGCGATCAGCTTCGTATTGATGCAGAACTTTCACCTGGCCCTGGCCACTAAGCAACCCTCGATGACGGGAGCAACGTTAGCGCGGATCATTCACCATTGCCGCGATGCATCGAAAAGTGACGAGCTGGTGGAGTACGTGGCACGCATTACTAGATCGCAATTGGCAGCGGCGTTGGGGAACATCTTGGCAGTGAGCGCGGGGGCCGTGGTGTTCAGCATGCTCTGGAAGTGGGTGACGGGTGAGCCATTCCTTTCCGTGGAGACGGCAGAATACGCGGTGACTTCCCTGAACCCGTTGCACAGCGGAACAATTTTCTACGCCATGCTTACCGGGGTGATTTTGTGGATCTCCAGCCTGGCGGGCGGATGGATTGAGAATTGGGCCGTATATCATCAGCTTCCAAGGGCGATTGAGGAACACCGGCTGGGCAGCGCCATCAACCCGGAAACGCTAGCAAAAATTTCACGGTCCTTCTCGCGGAATATTGCGGGCTGGGGAGGATCAATCGTTCTAGGATTCATGTTGGGGATGACGCCGGTCGTGGGACACTTCTTCGGATTGCCACTGGATGTGCGGCACGTGACGCTGTCGACGGGAACGCTGGCGCTGGGCGTAACGTCGCGTGGTCCGGAAGTACTGGGCAGGGGCGTTTTGCTTTGGGCCGCGCTGGGGATTGCGGTAACGTTTGTGTTGAACCTGGGCGTGAGTTTCTACTTTGCGCTAAGGTTGGCGCTGCGCGCACAGGATGTGTCGCCTCAGGATCATCTGGCCATTCTACGTACCTTGTGGCGTCGATTCCTGACCTCGCCAGCGGAGTTCTTCTTCCCGCTGAAAAGCGGTGTGAGGCCCTCAATCGAGACATCCCACGAGTAGGTGTGCGCGCAGTTGGTTTTCAAACCAGCCCCGCCGAGGGCCACAGTGTTCGTCCTCTATGGTGTGAGCGGAAAGATTAGGAAGCCGCGGGGAACCTGGGTGTGGCGTTTTGCGTTCCAACCTTGGGGAGAAGAGGAAATGAAACGAAGCAGGTTATTGCGGGTGGTCATCCTGGCTTCCGGGTTTCTCTATTTTTGTGCGAACCCTGGAATTGCCCAGCAGCACGTGGTGAATTCAGACAAAGTAAGAAGGTTGGATGGCAGCCTGATCACGCCGGCGGAGATCGATGCAACGGTAAACTGCGTGATGAAAGCCGCCGAAGTGCCGGGCATGGGGCTGGCGATTCTGAACGATGGGAAGATCGTTTACCTGAAGGGCTACGGCCTGCGAGATAAAGAAAAGAATTTGCCCATGACGCCACAAACGATCATGTCTGCGGCATCGTTCACAAAGGTGGCCTTCGGTGACATGGTCATGCAGTTGGTTGATCAAGGACTTTTGAACCTGGACAAACCCGTGTATGAGTACCTGCCCAAGCCGCTGCCAGATTACCCCAATTACAGCGATCTGGTGTCGGATGCGCGATACAAGAAAATTACCGCGCGCATGCTGATGAGCCATACCAGCGGATTCCCGAACTGGCGGTCGTTCAACGACGACAGAAAGCTGAATATCGCGTTTGAGCCGGGATCACGCTACGCGTACTCAGGCGAGGGTTTGGTTCTGCTCCAGTTGGTGGTGGAAACGATCACCGGGAAACCGCTGGCTGAACTGATGCGGGATCGCGTGTTCGGGCCGTTTGGGATGGAGCGGACGAGCATGGTGTGGCAGTCGCGGTTCGATAGCGATTTCGCAAACGGGTATGACGAGTACGGAAGATCGCTAGGTCCGCAGCGTCGAGAGAAAGCAGATGCGGCAGGTTCGATGCTGACGACGGTGCAGGACTTCGCCAGGTTTCTTCAAGCGGTTCTGGAATCAAAAGGGATGCGAAAACAAACGCAGGAACTCATGTTGAGCCAGCAAATCGCGATTTCTTCGAAGCATCAGTTTCCAACGTTTTCTCCAGAGACGACGGACAAGAACAAAGCGATAAAGCTGAGCTACGGGCTAACCTGGGGACTGTACTGGACGCCCTATGGGAAAGCGCTTTTCAAGGAAGGGCACGACGATGGGCACATGAATTATGCAGTTTGCTTCGAGGAGAAAAAGAGCTGCATGGTGATGATGACCAATAGCTCCAACGGAGAAGGGATTTACAACGAGCTTCTGGAGACGCTGCAGAAGAACACTTATACCCCGATCGAATGGGAAGGGTTCACGCCCTACAACCAGCTGCTACCGCGCGAGCCGCTGAAGGTGCGTAACGAAATTGTTCTCGATGGAAAAGTGCTGGAACGCTATGTTGGTCGCTACGGCGTGCCACCGGACCTGATACTCACAATCCAGCGCGAAGGAGATCATCTGTCGATCCAGGAGAATGATGAACCCAAACAAGAGCTGTTCGCCGCCAGCCAGACCGTATTCTTCTCCAAAGTGGCCGACGATGAGTTCACGTTTGAAATGGATGCAAGTGGGCACGTGACGCAGATGGTGCTGCGTTCCGGCGGCAAAGAAATTTCGATCATGCGAATTGAGTAATTCAGATTTTTTTAGTGGATGCCCTGAATTCGCAGGCTGACGAGCTGATCGATGGTCAGATTCTGCATGCCATGCGACTTCAGCCCGGTGATGTATTCAGGCGTAACCCCGTGGATGCGCATGGCAACAAGTTGGTCGGGGTCCGGGTGTTTGTATCCCAGGCTCTGCAGCTTCTCGATAAACTCAGGGGACACTCCGTGAATGCGGAAGGCAATCAATTTCTGTAAATCAACATGGTCATACCCTTCCCTCTGCAATTGCTGAATCCACTCGGGAGTAGCACCGTGAATGCGCATGGCGATCAGGGTATCTTCATCGGGCTGATAGCCGTCTTGATGCAGGAATCGAACCATTTCCGGGGTGACGCCATGAATGCGGAAGGCAACGAGCTTATCGCAATCCGTCGCGCTCAGACCAGCGGAGCGCAAGTCCTGGATGAACTTTGTATCGACCTTGAAGATGCGGAACTCGATGAGCTTGTCGGTGTCCAGTCCCTGCAAATGCTGGTTCTTCATCTCCCTGGCAAAGCTTAGGCTGACGTCCATGATCGCCATAGAGTACTGCTTATCGTCATCGATGCCTGTGAACCCGAGGGCTTTCATTTCGGAAGCGTACTTGGCGTCCGCAAAGAATTGAAACACGCCCGCGCCATCGCCGTTATCGAGGAAACCTTCGCAATCAAAGCGGCCAGCGTCGCGAGTGATCGTAAATTTCACTTCCTGTTTGCCAGACTTGGAAACGTCGAGTCCGACAAAAGCCGTGAGTGGCCAGGTAGAAGAATGATGCGAAGAATTGCCGTGTTGATTATGGATAAGGGCGAATTCGACTTTCCCCGGCTCATCGGAACGGTGCAACGTCCAATCGCCCTTGCGGGTGTCAGCAGCGCGCGACATTAGGGCCCCGATCAGGGCGGCCGCAACGAGGAAATAAGCGAGCAATCCTTCGCGACGATTCATGGTGTCTCCTTCCCCTGTTACTTCGTGGCATCCAAAACGCCAGAGCGTTTCAGAGCAATCAATTGTTCCAGTGACAGGTCTTTAAAGCCGTGGCTGTGCACCTTCTGGATGAACTCCGGTGTCACGCCCTGAACCTTTGCGCCAATCGCATCGTCGATATCGACCTTGAAGCCGGCGGACTGCAATTCCTTCAGATAAGCAGCATCCACGCCCTGAACCTTCATTCCGATCAGTTCGTCGCCAGAGGGATGAAAGCCGAGCCCGTTGATAGCCTTCACATAGTCCGGCGTGATGCCTTGAACTTTCATTCCAATGATTTCGTCAGCGTCGGTCTTCACGCCAAGATCGTGGAGTTGTTTGATGTAGTCGGGAGTGACGCCCTGAACCTTCAGCCCGATTAGGGCATCGGCGTCAAGAGTTTGACCCGTAGCGGCGCGCATTTCGCGAACGTATTCGGGAGTAACTCCCTGGACCTTCATACCGATGATTTCTTCGGCGTCGGTCTTCAAGCCAAGATCGTGAAGCTGCTTGATGTAGTCGGGAGTGACACCCTGAACTTTAAGGCCGATGAGACTGTCGATGTCGAGGGCTTGGCCGGTAGCGCTGCGCATTTCCCGTACATAATCCGGCGTGATCCCTTGGACTTTCATGCCAATCAGTTCATCGGCATCGGGATGCAGCCCGGCATCGTGCATCTGTTTTACATATTCCGGAGTCACGCCCTGAATTTTCAAGGAAATGAGTTGATCGACAGAGAGATCACCTAGACCGGCGGATTTCATGCCATCTATGTAACTCTGGGCCGTGGGTTGTGACGCAACCTGCGGTGCGGATGCCGGGTACGGAGCGATGGGTAGCAGTGAACTAGGCGCCGGTGCGGGAGTTGGCGTAATGGCCGGAGCGGAGGCTGGCGCAGGCGTCGAGGGAGCAAGAGGCGCTGTCAAGTGAACATTGGCGGCGTCGATCCCAACAGGAGAAATGGGAACACGTGGTGCAACAGCGGCCCGCACAGTCGCAGGAGCGGTCGGGGGACCCACTGGGGCTTCGGGCCGCTGCGGCGCTTGCGCACGGACAACGTGAGCCGCGCCGACAAGAGCGCTCCCGGCAAGCAGAGCAGCGGAGAGGCAAAGAACTCCGACGGACAGATTCGCCCCGCGCCGCGCGCCACTGGATTTGTCGATTCCCAGAAGGCGGGCCACACGGACGGCGAGCGGTCCGCGATTGGCGGCCATGACCAGTTGTGGAGCCACGCGGGATTCAGCCAGGTGGGCAAGAGCATGAGCGTAGGTGATGGCGCTCCCGCAGATGGCGACGGCTGTATCATCGCAGCAATTCTCGCGCTCTTCCCGAATGCGTTTACCTAGCCACCAGACTGCTGGATGGTAGAACAGCAGCGATTCCACGGCGACCTGGAACAAATTTACGAGTGCATCCAGGCGCTGAATGTGTGCGAGTTCATGAGCGATGACCGCCCTCAATTGTGCCTCGTTCAGGCCCGTAAGCGCAGTTACGGGAAGAAGCACAACCGGACGAAACCAGCCCAAAACAACCGGCGCATCTAATTGCCGGGATTCGCAGTAACGCACAATCCTATCGATGCCCATCTTCTGCTGGAGAGCCTGGCAAAGATTGAGCAATTCTCGCGATACGGGGGCCGACTCCTTGCGGCGAAGCCGTTCTACAAGGAAAAAACCACCGGCAGAACGGAGGCTGAACAGTACGACGCCGGCGAACCAGAGCTCGACCAGCAGGAAAAAGTAATCCGGCGTAGTTTTGGAAGAAGCTGAGGATTGATGTGTCGCCGCGAGTTTGTTGGTTGAAGGCTCAGAAGCCGATGAGGAAGCGGCTGCGCCGGACCTTGTCCAAGTGGCTGCGGGACGCTGCTGCGAATTCAGTACTAGAAAGGTGGCTACGGGAGCCACCAGCATCAGCACGAGCACGCCAACAGAAAAGGCGTAGCGTGCCGATGCGCTTCGTAGCAGCGAGAAGCCCACGTAGGCCGCGGCAGCCAGTGCCGTACCTTGCCACAGAAAATGGAGCAGGGTGAACGCGACAATCCGCATAGTTTCGGGAGAAAGCAAATGCGCAAGGAGATTCATCGCAGCTTCCTTTCGTATTCGTTCAGCAGGCGGCGTAGTTCTTCTACTTCTGCTTTGGAACCTTTATGGCCGGCGAGGGCGTGCATCATGAGCTCGCTGGCGGAACCGTCGAAGACACGTTGAAGAACATCGAGGGCAAGCTGCCGTTTGGTTTTTTCTGCGGGTTGCATGGCTTCGTAGACGTGGGCGCGTTGTTCTTCGTTGCGACGCACGGTGCCCTTGGTGGTCATGATCTGCATAAGCTTTAAGACGGTGGTGTAACCAAGAGGTCTTTTTTCATTGAGAGACTGGTGCACTTCGCGAACGGTGGAGGGCCCACGATCCCAGAGGATGTGGAGTATTTCGAGCTCGGAAGAAGTGGGTTTCTGGGTTGAATGAGTGGCCATGGGCGGAGATTACTACGAAGGGATTCGTAGTGTCAACGAGAATCTTCGTAGTTAACAAAATAACGGCAAAGAGTCGAAACGAGGCGATCTCGTCGCAGGTGCCGCACCAAGAAAAATGGGTTGTGCTAGGGCGCGACTATATCGCTGAGCTTTGGTTTCACTTGGACCGCGGCGAGGCTGGTAGCGTCCCACCCGCCACCGAGCGCCTTGACGAGCAGGACGGAAGTGATGAGTCGTTGCCCCTGGATGATGGCAGCTTCCTGCTCGTTGATCAGAAGATTCTGCTGAGCGTTGACCACATCGAGGTAACTCACCAGACCTCCAACATAGCGCGAGGTGGCGATGTCGAGCTGGCGACGGGCAGCAGAAACTGCCTCGGCTTGGGATTTGTTGGCCGTATCCAGAATTTCGCGGCCAGAAATATTATCCTGAACCTCACGAAATGAATTGAGGACAGTGTCGCGATAGCCGGCGACCGTGGCGTCGTATCCGGCTTGAGAAAATTGCAATTGAGCTCGCCGCGCCCCACCCGTAAAGATAGCTTGCGCCGCAGTGGCGCCGATTGCCCATACGCCAGATTCAGCGTTGAGCAGTTGCGAGATGTTGGCTGAGTTCCAGCCGCCCTGCCCGTATAACACAAGCGATGGATAGTACGCGGCCTTGGCGATGCCGATTTGCGCGTTGGCAACGGCCATCTGGCGCTCGGCCTCAGCGATGTCTGGGCGGCGCTCAAGAAGATCGGAGGGAAGAGAAGTATCGATGGTGGGCGGCTCCGCAGAGAGCTGGCGCGAGGCAAGATGATGATCGGGCGCTGGCTTGCCAATCAGCACGGCCACGGCATCTTCAAATTGTTTACGCTGTTGCTGGAGGAGGATTGCCTGGGTGCGCGTGGTGTTGAGCAGCGTTTCCTCTTGAGCTACGTCGAGCCCCGATGCAACTCCTCCACTGTGGCGGGAATTCACCAAGTCCAGCCCTTTTTGCAGCGTATCGACGGTTCGCGAATAGAGGCGAGTTGCGTGTCGATCTGACGCAGCGTGAAATAATCCGCGGCAAGTTCGGCAGTCAGAACCAGGCGAACACTTTCCAGATCAGCGGCGGAAGCCTGGAAAGAAGCTTGCGCGGCTTCAATGGTGCGACGACGCTTGCCGAACAAGATCCACTTCATAACTGACGCTGAAGGGAAGGGTATAACTGTTTTGCGTGACCGGGCCTGAGAGAGGAATGTTGGTGCCCGTGGAACGTGTGCCGGAATAACGCTGCCGTCTGCGGTGGCACCGACTCCTACCGAAGGAAAGAGCGTGGCGTTCTGGACAGCAGCCGAGGCGCGAGCTTGATCGTAATGAGCGATGGCAACCTTAAGTGTTTGATTGGCGGCAAGCAGTTCGTTTTCAAGAGTGTTGAGCTCATCGTCGTGAAAAACGGTCCACCACGAGGTCTTTGGAATGGCATCCTTGGGCGTGGCTTCACGAAAGGGCTCGGCAACTTGCCATTGTGCAGGGACAGGCGCCGCTGGGCGTTTGTAATTCGGCCCGACGGTACACCCCGCGAGAGTGCAGTACACGACAACGCAACAATCCGCGCGATGAATGTGCCCTGTACTAACCGCACACTGCGCATCAGGGTTTTTTCTCCGCAGATGCAGAAGGTCTGGCGCTTTTTCTGGCGCCATTCGCTGGAGCTTTAGAAACAACAGGCGCGGTAGGGTTTGCCACCGGCTTAACGTGAACTTGCTGACCATCTTCCAGCGAATCGGGAGGATTAAGAACGATCCACTGATCTGGTTTCAGGCCGCTCAGCACTTCGAGGGTGGTGCCAAAGTCTCGACCGATGATCAGAGGCTGTAGGTGTGCGCGATCATCGGAGCCAATCACCACGGCACGAAGTCCTTCGGAGCGGAACAGTAGTGAATTAACAGGGACCAAAACGCGTTCACCAGGCGTCTTCACCTGCACAATCACTTGCGCGTATCCACCGGGGAGCAGTTCGCCGGATTTATTCGGCACATCCACTTCGGTCAGAAGTGTACGCGCGGCGGTATCTATGGCCTCGGCAGTGCGAACTACTTTGCCCTGAAACTTCTGGCCTGGGTACTGCGTGAGTTCGAGGTACGCGCCAAGACCGGGACGAATATGGGAAGAGTAGGTTTCCGGGACATTGACGAATACGCGCATGGGATCGGTCTGCGCGAGGAAGAAGAGCTGCTGGGCAGTACCGCCATTTCCGGCGTTAATAAGTGTGCCAATGTCGACGTTGCGCCGAGTGATGACTCCACTGAAAGGAGCGTAGATGCGTTTGAAGGATTCGAGTTCTTCAAGACGGCGAACGTTTGCTTGAGAAGAGAGGACGATGGCGAGCTTGGCGGCAAGATCGCCAGTCGCATTGTCGACTTCCTGGCGCGAGACACCATCGGTTTTGATGAGTTCGGTGTAGCGGTTGGCTGTAATCTGGGAAAGATTGGCGTTGGCTTGCGCGGTGACGAGATCGGCTTTGGCCTGGGAAACTGCTGGTCCAGTTCCGGCGCGTCAATCTCAGCCAGAAGCGCGCCCTTGTTCACGCGCGAGCCAATATCGAAATACCACTTCCTAAGATAGCCGTTGGTACGAGCATAGATCGGAGATTCCACATACGCTTGAAGCGTGCCGGGAAGAACCAAGCTCTCATCGCCGGGCTCTGTAGTGGGACGAATCACGGCAACTGTTGGAACAGTGGAGATTTCCGTTTCCTTGGCCAAGGTTTGATATTGCCCGCGGCGCTGCACCAGCAGAAAAGCGCCGATGACGACGAGGGCCACAATCACGAAAAAAAAGACCGCAAAGATGGGGCTTTTCTTCGGCGAGGTGTCGGCAGGACCCTTGTTCGGAATGAGTTGGGACTGCGGTCATGATGGCATGCTCCACAAAGATGGCGAGGCTTTTCCCGCTGGAATCGAACAAACGCGAGCCGGAGAAATGGTTCGAGGTAGAAAAGCGGCGCGAACTTCATTATGGCAGGTCTTTTTGCCGGCGGGGCAAAAACAGAAGGCCCGCAAAGCAGGGGAGGAATTCGATGTCATGGCGCCACCGTCCGTGATGCGGCCAAGTGGTACCGGCGGCGGGCCAGATAACCGTGAATGATTGAGAAAACGCAGGGAACGAAGAATAGCGTTGCGATGGTGGCGAAAAAAAGTCCCCCAATCACCGCGCGGCCCAGCGGGGCATTCTGCTCTCCGCCTTCCCCCAAACCAATGGCCATGGGTACCATGCCAATGATCATGGCAAGTGCCGTCATTATAACAGGACGAATGCGTACGAACCCGGCCTCCAGAGCCGCTTCGACTGGATTTTTTCCCTCGCTCATCTGCTCCCGGGCAAACGAGACCATCAAGATGCTGTTCGCCGTAGCGACGCCCATGCACATGATCGCACCGGTGAGTGAAGGAACGCTAAGCGTTGTATGGGTGAATAGCAGCATCCAGCAGATGCCCGCGAGAGCTCCGGGGAGCGCGGTGATGATGATGAAAGGATCGAGCCAGGACTGGAAATTCACCACGATCAGAAGATAAGCGAGAACGATTGCACCAATGAGGCCGATGCCAAGGCCAAAGAAGGAACTTTTCATGGTCTGGACCTGGCCACGAATAACAAGGTGGCTCCCGCGAGGTAGCTCTTTTTCGATCTGTTCGGTGAGTTTGATGACTTCGTTGGAGACCAGCCGAGATCTGCCCGTCCACCGAAGCGTAGACGTTGATCATGGGCTGCACATTGTAGTGGGAGATCGAGGCTGGGCGAGCGACCGTAGACGTTGAGACAAGATTGCCGAGAATTTGTGGAGTTACGCCAGGCTGCGTGCCCGTGACAGGAGTATTGTTGAGGGCCTGCAGATTGTCGACCCGGTATTGCGGAGTCTGGACCGCGACACTGTAGCTGACCCCATTCCTCGGATCCAGCCAAAAACTGGGAGCGGTCTGGAAGCTGGAAGACAGGGAAACGAGAAGGTTTTGCGCCACATCACGGGTCTGCAAACCCACATACTGCGCGCGGGTGCGGTCGATATCCAGAAACAAAGTCGGTCCATCGAAAGCCTGCTGGACATGGACGTCAACGGCGCCGGGAATATGCCGGATCTGATTGGCAAGCTTGACGGCAGCGTCGTAATTACCCTTTTGATTCATCCCGGTAATCTGGATGTCGACAGGCGCGGGTGTTCCAAAGTTCAGAATCTGCGTAACGATATCCGCCGGCTGAAAGAAGAACTGCACACCGGGGAATTCGCCGGGAAGGCGCTTGCGAAGATCGTTGATGTAATCCCGGGTGGGCTTCCCGCGCTCCGGTTTGAGCTGGACCAGGATTTCTCCGTCGGAGGTGCCGATGGTCCCGGCGTTGCTATAAGTAAGGTTGATGCCCGAATAGGGCAAGCCGATGTTGTCGAGAACAGTAACAAGTTCTTTTTCCGGGATGGTACGGCGAATCTCTGCATTGATCTGATCGGCGAGCTTCGCGGATTCTTCGATGCGAAGACCGGTTCGGGCGCGATAGTGAAGGCGAATCTGACCCGCATCGACGCTGGGGAAGAAATCGCGGCCTAGCAAAAATGTGAGCCCCGCGGAGAGCAGGCAGAACCCAAGAAAAAGCGAGGAGAAGAGAACGGAGTGATCTAGTGCAGCGGAGAGGGCCCGGCGATAGCCCGCGCGGAACCGCTCAAATGCGTGCTCGAACGATTGCTGGTACCGGCGGAAAAGACCCATTTTCTCGCCGGCGTGCTGGTCCGCATGATACTCATCTTCCGCGCTCAACAGGTACATCGCCATAGTGGGGACGATGGTGCGCGACCACATATAGGAAGCGAGCATCGCGAAGATCACCGCTTCGGCCAGCGGAACGAAAAGGTATTTGGCGACGCCGGAAAGGAAAAACATGGGGATAAACACAATGCAAATGCACAGAGTCGAAACAAAAGCAGGGACGGCAATCTGTTGCGCGCCATCAAGGATAGCCTGAATGGTTTCTTTGCCCATGGCGAGGTTGCGATTGATGTTCTCAATTTCGACGGTGGCATCGTCAACCAGATGCCGACGGCCAGCGCGAATCCACCCAGTGTCATGATGTTGATGGTTTCGCCGAGAGCGCTAAGGCAGAGGATGCTGACAAGAATCGAGAGTGGAATGGAAATGGCGATGATGAGCGTGCTCTTCCAGTTGCCGAGGAAGAGAAGAATCATGATGGCGGTAAGACAAGCAGCGATGAGAGCCTCGCGGAGAACGCCCTGAATAGCGGCGCGCACGAACAACGATTGATCGAAGAAGGTGGTGAGGTTAAGACCATCGGGAAGATTAGAGCGATAGTCATTCAACATCTGCTTTACTCGGTCAACGATTGTCAGCGTAGAGGCATTACCGGTTTTGTAGATGCTCATTAAGACGCCGCGCTGCCCGTTGGCCAGCACGACGTTAGTCTGCGGTGAAAAGCCGTCTCGGATGTGTGCAACTTCCCGCATGTAAATGGTGGAACCGTTCACCGTCTTGACGGGGAGGTCGTTGAGTTCGGCGACGGAGCGGGGAGAGCCATTCATTTCGACGTTGTATTCAAGAGAGCCAATC
>CAWIUU010000021.1:0-363931 GCA_963839315.1 Candidatus Acidiferrales bacterium | reverse complement strand
CAGGTGCGAAGCGCCATGCCACACCCGGTATCCTTCGCGAACCGCAACGTGATCCATCTGCTCCGCAAGGTGATGGTCCAGGCTGTCCTGCCAGATCTTTGCGTAGACGTCCTGCGAAATCGGGAAAGGGGCCGTGCGCTGATCTGCGTACTCGATTACGTAAAGGCCGGGTTCCCTCACGGAGGTGAAGTCGAATTTCGAATACACGTAGCGCAGCCACGGCGTCGCGGGCGTGATCGGACCCTCGAACACTTGCTGGTACGATCCGTGTTCCGTCAGGCGCAATACTCGGGCCCTCTTCGGGCCGTTGTATTTTGGGTCGAGTTCGAGCACCGCCACCTTGGAGAAGCCCGGCGCATAACCCACCTGGCTGTGCGCGATCATCGGCGGCCGGGTCCAGTTCGGGATCACGTCCGGACGGATGTGCCACACGATGGCGCCCGTGGTTTTTCCCGAAGGAATCAGCGAACGCAACACGAACCAGCCGTTCTGCGCGCGATCGCGCCCATCGAACAGCATCAGATCGGCCGTGTCCGATACCACATTCACGCGGGCCAGCGCGTCGTCTACACCCAGAATGATGCTCTTGCCTTCGGCGAACGGCAGCGGCTGCGTGTATCCTTTGGCCTTGTCCCAGTCCTCCAGGTAGTACGCCTTTTTCGGCTCATCCGCCAAGGGCAAAACTTTCGTCATCGCGTCGTTCGGCGTTCGCGGGAAGATGCCGGCTTTGCTTCCGTCCACCACGTAAGCCTTGCCCATGTAGATCGACGGCAGAAACTCCAAATTGAAGCCCGCCCGCCCTTCCAGTTTCTGCGGTAGCGGCTTATCGAGATTGATGCTGACCTTCACCCCGCCTGGCTCCGCTGCCACTTCCAGTGTGTAACTGAAGTCGAACGTCGGGAAAGCGAGGTCAGCAGTGAGCCGGCTGTTCGCTTTGTCGGCACGGCGACCTTTGAGGGTTGCCACCAAGTCCCACTGTTCCGGCGTTGGCATCAGCCGCACATCGCCGTTGGTGGCGATGCGCTGGCCATGGAGAATCATCTCCATGGCCGTGTTCTTTTGGTCCACAAAAACGGCGTGGTACGTGCTGTCGTACAGAAAAACGCTGAAACCTTGAGTATCGAGGTAATTCTTGTCGGTCACCTGCATGGAAAAATCCGTGCCGGACAAGCCTGAGGCCGAGATCAGGACCAAGAGGAGACAAACGATTCGCGTAAGCATAAATTGGGATTGATACTGCTCCTTTGCCCCAACATGATATGACATGCAGACCGTCTGGGCGTCCTTTGTTCCGCAGGCTACCGCGACCCATGACAAGCGCACACAGCGCATGAATGTGGCACGTTCGGGGTCTCCGTTGTAGAGAAAAGGAACACATTCAACTTCCAGATCGTCGACGATACGCGGTGTGGCGCAATTCTCTCAGAGTTTTGACATTGCTCAATTGAGCGTGATTACTCTCAGTGTTGGTGAGTCATTCGGCCTGCGGCGGTTTTCCAAACCGACGCCGCTGCCCGAATGCTTTGGCTGCAAGAATGAGCATGAACCCAACCACGCTTGACGAGCAGTTCGAACTCTGAGAAGCGCTACGAGCTTGTGGATGGCAGATTGATCTCGGCCGGTCCCGCACCGCGACGCTGATTCAGTCCGTCCAAGCAATTCCGAGCAGACTGCGAACGTGTACTTAAGTGAGTAGACATGCTTTGGATAATCCTCGTTATATTGTGCGTCCTTTAGCTCCTTGGTATAGTGACGTCCTATACCCTCGGAGGGTTTATTCATATCCTTCTTCTCGTGGCTCTGGCCATCTTCGTAATTAACCTTATTCAGAGTCGTAGAGGCACGGCGTAGCCGCCGGAGCGATCGCCATGAAACCTCTAATTTGGGGTGGAATTCTCTTTATTGTTTTGGGCGGTTTTGCCCTTGCCTACCGGGGTTTCAATTATGCCCATCAGGAAAAAGTTCTTGATGTCGGGCCGATCCACGCCACTGCCGAAAAACATGAGCACCTGTCTATTTCCCCGATACTCGGCGGGCTGGCGTTGGTAGGCGGAATCGTCATGCTCGCTGCTGGAATTCCGCAAAAGCCTTAGCTCGAAATTGCAGGAGTGGCCAAACAATACGACGTTTAGCTCTCAAATGCGGCCAAAAATTGGCCGTTCAGCCTCGGCAATAAGCGCCCCGGCTCGGTCCCGTCGGTTTCAAGCAAAATCTCGACGTACGGCCTATGCCATTCCTTAGATACGAAATAGTATTTGAGGTCGACCTCATTTTCAGAGACAAAAAGGTTATCACGCCTTGCGGAGTCCACGTTGAGGAAAATGCCTCACCAGTAAGCGGTTGTAACTCAGGTTCGATTCCCTCGACCGACATCGGACCCATGTCCCGATGGTCCGAAGCGGTCTGAGAAGTAGGCATTCCGGGTTCGCGTGTGTTTTTTCTTTTCAGCATCATAACTCCCAGCAGGAAGCAATGCATGCATCGGATGGCCGTGCTGTTCTGTTTAGTACACGGAGGGAATTCGAGGCGTGTCGGGACTTAGCAAAGGGGCTGCCGCCAATTTGTCGGCCTGGCTAAATCATCCTCATCAAAGTGGGTATTGGCCTTCGTTTGTCCGCCTACCCAACAAATCCGACAGATGCACCATTGCCGTAGAAACTTCGCAACATCCGTGAGATAACGTTTCTCGGGCCGATCCCATGAGCAAGTACTTGAGTGATTTTCCGTCTCAGATTGACATTGCTCAGAAGGCAGTCTGTGTCGACCGCGGTGCAGACTTGGTGCCATCCCCAACCGAATCAAGATTCGGAACTGCTGACACGTCGTCGCGGAGAGTCGCCATTGTCGATTACTAGCCCATCTCCACAGCTCACAAATAGCCGCTTGGCATTTCGGCAAGAGGTAAATTACTTTTTTCTGCTTGCGATCTCGAGTTACATGCTTCTCTGGGTCGCCATTTTCAATGGCTACCCTGTCTTCTACCCCGACTCCGGGCAATATCTCTGGGTAAGTTTCGATTTGCAGCCACCGATTTATCGGACGATCAGTTACAGCATCTTCATCCGGCTTGTAAGCTTCGGAACCTCTCCCTGGCTGGTCGTGATAGCTCAGTCCGTCATTGCGATTTTTATTCTGCATTCGGCGTTCAATTTCATTGTCCGGCAAAATGCGCCGTCAGAGCGTGGTGGCCTGGTTTTTCTGGGACTGATGGTGTTTCTAGCCTTCGGAACAACGCTCCCTTGGTTCGTAGGTCAGATCATGCCTGATGTGTTCACCGGCTTGTCTCTCCTCTCACTTTTCTTGCTTCTTTATGATTCAAAGATGTCCCTCGAACGGACAGTTCTCATTTCCGCTGTGCTTTGTATTTCGATTGGAACTCACATAACGCATCTGCTGACAGTAACTCTGCTTCTGCTGGCAATTTTCGTTTTTCGGACCTTTGGCGCGTTCCGGGAGTTCTGGCCCACTCGATCAATAAAAGGGATAGTCGCGTGTGTGTTCGTGCCAATCATTGGTCATCTACTGCCCTACTTGTGCTATCGAACTGGCGCTCGGGCTTTGGATTTACTCTCTCTCCGGGAAAACCCGTCTTCTTGCTCGGCAGGCTGATCGAGAGCGGCTTGGCTGCAGATTATCTGCAACAACGGTGCGGAATCGAGCAGTTCACTCCCTGCAAATATCTCCACAACCTTCCCAAGACTTCGGAAGAGTTTCTATGGGGCTCGGCATCCACTCCTGAAAGAAATGGGTGGCTGGAGCGGGGCAAGTGATGAGGCGAGCAGAATCGTGTCCGCAACCATTCGGCACTACCCGGTACGATTCGTCGTAGAGTGTGTTAGGCAGATGTTCCGTCAGTTTTTCGCATTCACCGCCGGTTCAGGGAATTATGCTATTCGAAGCGGCCCGGAATTCGAAGGCTTTCGGGAACTCTATCCTGGGGATGTACCGAAATATTTGCTTTCGAGGCAATCGATTGGCAAATTGGCGATGGATGCGTACAGAGTGACACCCGTTTACGCTGCCGTGTTCTGGTGCTCTTTTGGTGTCAGCCTGATGGCACTGTTTACAAGACGTCTCCGGGTAAGAATGGCTAATCAGCTCTTTGTTCTGACACTGATTTTCTTGTTTGCGAACGCCCTTGTAACCGGGGCGCTGTCGGGTGTGAATGATCGCTACCAAGCTCGAGCCTCTTGGTTGATGGGACTGTGCTGCGCCGCGTACGTCATTCCTTACGTCTTGCACCGGCGGAAGGCCCACTCGGTGGTTTCCGGGAGACTCTGTCCGTGACTCCCCAACAGCTTCCCCTATTTGGTCTGGACGTTTCGTTGGGGATTGGTCTGCTAATTGGAGCTGACCGTGAACGTCAAAAGAGCGGTGAACCACCTTCATGTGTCAAACATCTGGCGTCTCATTAGGGCGGCAGGACATCGCGCCCCTGGCTTTGTCGCGCTGGCTCCACGGATACAGGCACCGTATGCACGACACATGTCCTGTTTCTCTCAGTAGCTCAGAAGTTGGCTAACTGTGTGCTCGCTTTTTGCGTCTGCTTACGAGAATGAAGATGAGAGTTGCCACCGCCGCCGTAGTCAGCCCGATTACCGCCGTGAGGACCGGATGTCCATGTTGCGTGATGACCGTGACCACTCGCCGTCCATAATGGGCTGCCACGAACGCCAGGAGGGAGTATCGAACTCGACCTTCAGCGATACAGCACTAAGACTTCCCGGTACTAATCTCCTCGATGATTGGATTGGCGATTTACCACTCATCGCGGAGGTCGTAGCAAGCCAATTGGCAAAGATCACTTGCCCAACGGGCCGGCAATACATCGAGAACAGGTTCCAACGGCAATCCGCATCCCCCGGCCCCTGATGCCAGGGCCTCCGCCGTGACGGCTCGCGCTCCTGCGCAGGTTGCGGTGGCACTCTAATCTTCAGGTTAATGAGTAATTGCTCAAGGAAGCCTATTTATTAAACCATGCATCCAGCTGCGATACGCGGCGCATGATGAAGCATAAATTAGCGCAGGTGTCAGGGTTCAGAGACCAGGGAACAGAAATCTGGGCTCGCGAGAATACCAATTGACATTCAATGGAAATCCACTACCATATGGTTGTGGATAGGCTGGGTACAACATTTGCGGCTTTGTCTGATCCAACCCGGCGGGCGATGATCGAGCGGCTCTCCCGTGGGCCTGCTTCTGTGCACGGCTTGACGGAACCGTTTGCACTCTCGCAGCAGATGATTTCAAAACATATTGCCTACCTGGTGCGGGCGCGGATTGTGATCAAGACCAAGCGTGGACGAGAGAGTATTTGCACGCTTAGGCCAGAGGCTATAAAGACAGTCAGCGACTGGGCTATTAGCTATCGCCAATTCTGGGAAGAGAGTTTCGACAAGCTGGATGTGGTTTTGAATCAAATGAAAAAAGCGGAGGTCAGAGATGAAAAAAAACACGGTGAGTGAGACGGAGCGGATGGTTGTCACAAGAGTCTTTGATGCTCCACGCGAGTTGGTTTGGAAGGCGTGGACAGACCCGCAATATGTGATGCAGTGGTGGGGGCCGAAGGGCTTTACTGCGCCTTTTTGCGAGATAGATTTTCGCGTTGGGGGAAAATTCCTCTGCTGCATGAGATCTCCAGATGGGCAGGAGTTCTGGAATGCGGTTGAATACCACGAGATTGTTCCGCACGAGAAGATCGTTTCCTTGATGTACTTTTCGGACTCGAAGGGAAACAAGATTGATCCTGCGCAGCTAGGAATAGAACATGAGGCCATAGAGGGTGCGTACGACGTGACCATCTTTGAGGATCTAGGAAACGGCCAGACGAAACTCACCTTCATTGGAAATGAACCCATGGAGAGCGCGAAAAATAGCGGTCAATTAGAGGGCTGGAACCAGATACTCGATAAACTTGCTGCAGTTGTTGCGGGGCTGACGCAGGCGAAATAAGAAGCTGAAGCTTTGATGATCGTCATGTGCGAGCTACTGAACATAAAGTAAAGGCAGGCGCAACCGAACATGCAGAACTTGGCTACTGGAGAAGACTATGCGAAATAACATTCTGACACTCATAACTGTGCTGCTCTTGAGTCTCGCTGGCACTGAAGTTAGCGCGTCAGGAGTTCCTAGGAACGCAGAAAGTAAAACTGGATACGCACCGATTCATGGCATGCAGCTCTACTACGAGATTCATGGCCAAGGTAAGCCGATGGTTCTGCTCCACGGCGGAATCACCGCTTTCGAAGGCTTTGGCACTAATATCGATGCTCTGGCGAAGTCCCGTCAGGTGATTGCGGTGCATTTGCAAGGACATGGAAACACCGCCGACATCGATCGTCCTTACCGCTTTGAAGCACTGGCCGATGATGTAGCCGCGCTGGTCGCGTACCTGAAGCTGGGGAAAATTGACTTGGTCGGCTATTCATTCGGTGGAGGTGTCGCATTGCAAACTGCTATACGACATCCCGAAGTCGTCGATCACCTGGTGGTGATTTCCTCTGTCATGGCCCAAACCGGATTCTATCCGGAAGGGCTTGCCGCGTTCGCACAGATGAGCAAGAACGCACCGATGCTTGCAGACAACGTCAAAAAGTCACCACTTGCGACGATGTACCCGAAGACGAACTGGGAAACGTCGTTCAAAAAGATGGGCGAACTGGCCAGCACGCCATTTGACTGGTCAGCGCAGGTCAAGGCTCTCAAGGAACCGACACTTTTGGTCTTTGCCGATGCAGATGCCGTTCGCGCCGAGCATATCGTTGAATTCTACAAGGCTCTCGGTGGCGCACAACGGGACGCCGGACTAGACGGATCGATGAGGTCGATGGCACAGTTGGCCATCCTTCCCGGCACGACTCACTACAACATCATTGCTAGCCCGTCGTTGGCGGTCGTAATCGGTGAGTTCCTGAGGCGATAGCCCGATTCGGCGCGCGGGCAACGCCGCGCACTAGTTTATCGGCTCATTCCAACTGCGTTGGCAATCGACGTAACTTGTTCGGCGTCCAAGACAGCAGTTTTGGACGTTTCGACGGCGAGTTGTGGCCCTAGCTGCGCCGCGTTATCGGTAAACAGCATCGCATCCTGACTGGCGCGGGATACGGCTACATACGCGAACCGTCGAAGGGAAACAGGGTTGAGCCTGCGCAATACGGAATAGAACATGAGGCCATAGACGATATGCACGACGTGATTCTTTTTGAGGATATTGGAAACGGCCAGACGAAACTCACCTTCATTGGAAATGAAACCATGCAGAACGCAATGAAGAGGTCAACTGGAGGGTACGAAGCAGATACTCGATAAACTTGCTGCAGTTGTTGCGGGGCTGACGCAGGCGAAATAAGAAGCTGAAGCTTTGATGATCGTCATGCGCGAGCAACTGAGCGTAGAGCAAAGGCAGGCTATCTCGGAGACCCCGGCTAAGGGCGGCGGCTTAGTTGAAACCTGCTTCTCGTCACTTGGCCGGATGGTCGCCTTTCCGGGCAAGCGACCTTGGCTCGCTGTTGCCTTCAGGGCATAACACTCATCGAGTGCAATTTGAAGCGTGATTCGGCGGATTAGTACCGATAGACGCATTATAAAAGGGCGCCCGTTTGGAGTAGGTTTTGATCGTTCGCATCTCAACCTACAACAAGGAGCACCCTCATGAATGACGCCAAGTATATTGGGATGGATGTGCATCAGGCAACGATCTCTGTGGCCGTTCGGGATTCGCGCGGGAATTTGGTGATGGAGGCGATTCTCGAAACGAAAGCTGAGACGATTCTCCAGTTTATTCGTGGCCTGCGCGGCAGTTTGTACGTGACCTTTGAAGAAGGCACCTGGGCTGCCTGGTTGCACGATCTGCTCCAGCCTCACGTCGCCCGAGTGTTAGCCAGCGATCCGCGCAAGAATGCCCTGTTGAAAGCTGGGAATAAGAGTGACCGCATCGATGCCCGCAAGCTGTCCGAACTGTTGTATCTGAACAAACTCAGCCCGGTGTACCACGGCGAACAGGGTATCCGCACTCTAAAGGAACTGGCACGCAGCTACATCACGATAACTCGTGATTTGACGCGGGTGATGAGTCGGCTGAAGGCCATTTACCGAAGCTGGGGGATTCCTTGTGCAGGTCAGCAGGTGTACGCACCACGCTACCGTGCGGAATGGCTCGCAAAGATTTCGGAAGCCGGGGTACGCCACCGTGCCGAACTCTATTACCAGCAGTTCGACGCCTTGGCGGCATTGCGCCAGGGGACGCGACGAGAACTATTAGCGGAAGCCCGGAAACATCCGGCCATGAGATTACTGCGGCAGATTCCTGCGATTGGTCCCATCCGCGCCGCTCTGTTGATCGCTCTGATCCAGACGCCCAATCGCTTCCGCACCAAGCGGCAGCTGTGGGCCTACTCCGGATTGGCGCTAAGGACGTACACCAGCGGAGAATATCGCTTCGTCGCTGGCCAACTGAAACGCTCCAAGAAAGTCCTGGCTGTCCGTGGGCTCAACATCAACCATAATCACGATCTGAAAAATATCTTCAAAGGTGCAGCCACCCGAGCGGCTGCTACCGCTGGACCTTTGCAGGACTTTTACCAAGCCTGCGTCGCCAGAGGCGTGAAGCCGCATTTGGCGCGGCTCACCTTGGCGCGCAAGATCGCGGCTATCACTTTGCTGGTTTGGAAGAAAGGAGTTCGTTTGTGCGCCGGGATAAACCGGCATGAAGTAGAGAATGCAAGAGTCTTACGAGAAAGGAGTAGCGACCCACTCGGCCCCGAGTTTTGCGCTGCGCACCGTGAGGTGTCACGGCGAAGCGTAAACAGGGGCATAGGTGGGCTGGGTATTGAGCTTCGAAAAATTGCAATCAGGACGCCGACGCCGTAAACGTAGCGGAAGGCAACATGACCGGGGGCGCTAGCGCGAGCCGCCGGTCAGTCCTGCGTAGTCGTAGACCCCAGACACGCCTAGAAACTTCATGCACGAGAACCGGGAGACCTCGGAGATGCCTGCTGCGAAATACTGCCGCAGGCCGGCGGGAGAAGGCGATAGCCGTACGGCCCGCACGCACATCTTCGAGGAGTCGGACAGCGGAATAGTACCGATGAATCATTCGAACAAAGACGGGAAACCGTCGGCGGAGAGTGAGGAGGGAAGGCCGCTGATCAAGGAGAACACTCATCAACCCAGCACGCACTCGACACAGAGCGAGGCTCGCGTGTCCCAGGGGTTGGCGGGTGTGCGGAAAGCAGCAAAGGAAAGCAAGGAGATGAAGTTCACCGCCTTGCTCCACCATCTGACCGTCGATCTGCTCACGGGAAAGCTTTTACGCGTCTGAAGCGGAAAGCCGCACCCGGCGTGGACGGCGTGACGTGGCAGGAGTATGAGCCCGGGCTGGAAGATCGACTTGATCGATCTGCACAGCCGGGTGCACCGCGGGGCGTATCGAGCGAAGCCATCGAGAAGAGTGTACATCCCGAAAGCCGATGGGCGGCAACGTCCGTTGGGGGTCGCGGCGCTGGAGGACAAGATTGTCCAACAGGCCGTGGTCACCATCCTCAATCAGATTTACGAGGAAGACTTTCGCGGCTTCTCGTATGGTTTCCGGCCGGGACGCAGCCAGCATCAAGCGCTGGATGCGCTGTACGTTCGCGCTCATGCGGAAGAAGGTGAACTACGTTCTGGACGCCGACATTCGAGGGTTTTTCGATAACCTCGATCAAAAGTTGGCTGATCAAGTTCGTCGAGCATCGCGTTGCCGACCCCCGGATCCTACGGCTGATCCAGAAATGGCTGAAGGCCGGGGTGATGGAGGAAGGCAAATGGTCGGAGACGAAGATAGGTACTCCGCAAGGATCGGTGATTTCGCCGACTGCTGGCCAATATCTATCTGCATTACGTCTTTCGATCTCTGGGTGGACGTCTGGCGCAAGAAGTGCGCGCAAGGCGACGTGATCGTCGTCCGGTATGCGGACGATATCGTTCTAGGATTCCAACACCGGGCGGAAGCAGACCGTTTTCTGGAGGATCTCCGGGAACGGCTGGGGAAGTTTGGGTTGGAACTCCACCCAGACAAGACGCGCCGGATCGAGTTCGGGCGGTTTGCCGAACAGAACCGGAAACGGAGAGGGGAAGGCAAGCCCGAGACGTTCGATTTTCTGGGATTCACGCACATCAGCGGGAAGAACCGGAACGGGTACTTCACCGTGAAGCGCAAGACGATCGGCAAGCGGATGCGGGCCAAGCTGCAGGAAATCAAGCAGCAACTCCGCAAGCGCATGCACGATCCGGTGCCGCAAACGGGCGAATGGCTCAAGTCGGTCGTGCAAGGCTACTTCAACTACCACGCGGTACCGGGAAACCTGGACAGTCTTGGGGTATTTCGGGATCGGGTGACTCGGCTTTGGCGAACGGATCTTGCTCTGACCGTAGCCAAAAGCACCGGCTCCCTTGGGCCCGAATGCATCGCACTCGGCGGAGCGATGGATTCCCGCAGCCGCGCGTGCTCCATCCTTATCCCGAGCATCGCTTTGCCGCCAGTCATCCGAGATAAGAGCCGTATGCGCTAATGAGCGCTCGTACGGATCTGTGCGGGGGGTACCAGGCGACTGGTATCCCTACCGCGACCGACGCCGAACATCTGAAACAACAAGCAGCTTGAGCGCCGGGTGAGAACCGTCCCTTGCTGGATTCATTTCTGGTGATGGCTTTTCGGTTCTTCTGACGCTTTGGTTCGAGGGTGAGTCTCCACAAGCGCGTTAGGCGGAGAGTGTGCTTCGAGCACCACGAGTCTCTTGATAAACTATAGGCCCCCTCGGATAACCAGAAAAAGCTATAGGCCTCGAGCCTCAGATAGAACCATGGTTGACAACGTTCAACCGCGCAGCTTGTCTTGCTTCAGAATCCGAAAGCGCCGTTACGAGAACAGAATGGATCTACGAAGAGCGAAAACCCAAGAGCCTCTCAACATGACTAGGGCTGGAAAGCAAAGCGAACAACCTCGCTCCTTCCAGTCGCCGGTGAGGTATTTACTATTGACTTTCCCCTTTATAGAACGCGCTTGTGATCATTGACGGGTCAAACTCCCGGTTGGTTGGCTACACCGAAGGTATTCCGAAACGACGTTTTCACATCCGCCGCCGTCCAGACGTGCCTGCGCTTCGTGGCGAAGGATGCACCGGTTTGTGGGTCGATGCCTGTTGTCAGAAGCTCGGGTCGCCAGCGACCTTCGCCGCCAATTCGCGAAGGAGGCGGGAGACCGTGGCCCGGCAATCTATATCTGAATGTAGGACTAGCGCCTTCGGTGCATTGCAAGCAAGCCCCCGCAATCATCCGAACAGGCGTTCATTAGTTCGACTAGCTTGGATGGCGTTGGAGGGATAAGGTTAGTCGCCCTGAGTGCCTGTCTTGTAGCGAGTGTCTTCACGGTTGGCAGCGTCCCTGGCAGCTTTGCTCTGACCGTCGAGCCACGCAGAGTATCACATGGTTACGTTCACGTCGTCGTGACCCGCCCATTTCTGCAAGGTGCGGATGTCCTCGCGGTCACGGAGTT
The DNA here is from genome assembly GCA_963839315.1 of Candidatus Acidiferrales bacterium. GTDB lineage: Bacteria > Acidobacteriota > Terriglobia > Acidiferrales > UBA7541 > Acidiferrum. Next base: position 352,398 of record CAWIUU010000021.1, on the reverse strand, counting down.
TGTTTGTGATGAACGTGTCGCGGAAGCGGTGCAGTTTGACGTTCGCCACGCCGGATTTCTTCACGGCACGCTTGACCTTGCGAAGGAAGTGTCCGTCCACCTTGCCATTCCCGTTCGGGAAGAGCAGCCCCTTGGCGAGCGCCAGCAGTTCCTTCAAAAGTGAATCACTGATGGGAATACTGTGGGTGCCTGCTTTCGTCTTTGGCTTCCAATACCTTCCATCCTCGCCGGGAAAGGCACTTCTTGCAATCGCTGCACTGCTTCTGGCGGATGAGGATTTCCTTGGTCCGGGGACTCATATCCGTGCTGGTGAGATGGGCGATTTCCATGTCACGGCATCCCGTCGAGCGGAAGAGCCGGACCAGCAAATTCATCTTTCCCGTGGTGTGCTTCTCAAGTGCAATAACCTCCCCATCCCTGTAGGGTTCGGGGTCGCTCTGGCCATACTCCAGCCAGTCGCTCTTCTGCATGTGCAACTTCGTCTTAAGCCATTGGTTAAAGAACGTCACGACACACATCATTTGAGTGTCCACGGACTTCGCGACGTACTCAGTCATGAGTTTGTTGCGGAACTTCAGCACATCGTCCCGGCTGAACTCGTCCACGTAGGTCTTGCCGATGATCTGCAAGAACGAGGTGAGGAAACCCCCGCTTGGATTGAATGGTTTTGTGCGGTCGCTTGGCGAGTTCAAGATTGGCGAGGTAGGCGTCAACCTCATCGTTGATGATTTTCCTCCCGAACTGAACGAGGTTTGGCCCGGGAGGCGCCGTCTTGCCGCGTAGCCGCTCATACTCCACTTGATTGAGCTTCAACTTGCGTTGGTGCTGAGCCTCCAGCGCATCCCCGCGAACGGGAATCCACGTGTTATTAAAGTTAAGGAAGTAAGAGCCTTCGGGGTGCTTCTCCTCCACGTTCTTCCCGTTCACACCCTTCACAAGTACGGCGTCCGGTTTGATTTTTCCGTTTGGATGATACGCAGCACGCGTACCGCCAGCCCTTGCCTGCGAGCTTAACGTATTTGTAGATCGAATATTTGCCAGCCATGAGAATCCCTCTTTTCTCAATACTGAGTTTGAGGAATTCTTAGGAAGTGTTTTAGGAAGGAGTCCAACCCATTGAAAACAAAGATCTGGCGGAGAGGGGGGGATTCGAACCCCCGGTACAGGTTTTGGCCCGTACAACGGTTTAGCAAACCGCCGCCTTCAGCCTCTCGGCCACCTCTCCGACGTTTGCTTTCAGTAGCTTATCACAATTGCCCCAATTTACCGTGTTGCAAGACTGATACGCAAGATTTCGTTTGCTTCAAGATCGGTGCAGCGTTGATTCAGGACCACGATTACTGACTTTCTGCTGGAAGTAAACAAATATGAAACTAAAGTGAATCAACAAAGGTTCCAGCTCCGACAAGTCTGAAGCGTTCAGCGGTCGATCCCGCAATTATTGCTTCGGCCCCTAGGGAGCTCCAACGCCGGTAGAGCTCCGACCGTGTGTGAACTCGTGCTCGACCATAAGCTATACTTTGGCCTAATATAAGCCTCCGCGGAGGGTGCCCTACATGGAAGAGCAGCTTAGTCTAGAATTTTTGCGCGTGGTTGAAAATGCCGCCATCGCCGCGGCTCGCACTATGGGATTTGGCGATGGGCACAAAGCCGACGAAGCCGCCGTCGAAGCCATGCGCAAAACCATGGATCAAGTCGACATGGACGGCACCATCGTCATTGGCGAAGGCGAACGCGACCAAGCCCCCATGCTCTACATCGGTGAAAAAGTCGGTCTCGCCACTCACGCGCCAAAATCCCTTTTCCCCACTGTCGACATTGCCGTGGACCCGCTCGAAGGCACAAACCTGTGCGCCACCGGCGCTCCCAATGCCATCGCCGTTCTCGCCGTTAGTGAGCGAGGCGGCCTGCTCCACGCGCCCGATCTGTATATGGAAAAAATCATTGTCGGGCCCAGTCCTGCAAGGGAGCTGTCGATCTCGATGCGCCGGTGGCCGACAACTTGAAGGCGGTTGCCAAGCGTCTTGACCGTGATGTTGAAGATCTGGTTGTCATCGTCCTCGATCGTCCCCGTCACGAACAGCTTATCGAGGACATTCGTTCGGCGGGCGCGCGCATCCGCCTGATCGGTGATGGAGATCTCTCCGCCGGCATTTCCGCAGCGGTCATTGGCACGGGCGTGCACATGGTGATGGGCACCGGCGGCGCGCCCGAGGGCGTTCTCACCGCCGCCGCGCTACGTTGTCTTAACGGCCAAATCCTGGCGCGCCTTGTCGTCAGCAAGCAAGAGCATCACCAGCGCCTGGAAAAAATGGGTGTGAAGGATCCTAAACGCATCTACGACACTGCCGACCTCGCTCCCGGCAAGAAAATGATTTTTGCGTGTTCGGCATCACCGACGGCAATCTTCTCAAAGGTGTTCGTTTCTTTGGCGACGGCGTTCGCACTTCTTCCATGATTCTCACACTCGACGAGCGCCAGGTCCGTTTCATCGACTCCGTCCATCTCGAGAACCGGCCCGACATTAAGGTCCGTTTTAACTAACGGGGCATCGCGGCGACTACAGCCAGCAACCTTGGATTTATGGAATAAGCAGACGGCATCCGATTTGTTTTCACCTGAGAGAGACGTAAGGACACGCGGGCACACCGAGAGACGGATAAAAAAAGGGCGTCCCATTTATGATGGGGCGCCTCTTTTCTATATCCGATGCTTATTTTGGTTCGTTGGTGATCGCCAGGAACACGCGATCATCGATGGGCACGGTTTGCGTCAGAGCTGTGGAGCTTTTTCCATCAGCTAATGCAATTTGCTTGGCCAATCCGCTCAGCGCGGGCCCCGCGGGCTTCGAGGAGTCGGCCGGGGCGTCGCCCGGTTGCAGGGAAATTCGGGTTGTCTTCGGCGTGCAATTCGGAGCGTTCAGGCAGGTGTCCCGCAGAAATACCTGGCGCAATCCGCTGTTGGGAGTCGTTGCTGCCGGCGCTGTCTGCGCTTTCGCTGCCGGGGTTTGCGATTCCTTGCTCGGCGTCACCGCCACGAACGCCACGTAACGCCCCGAAGAACTGATGGAAGGCCAGATGGCCTCGGTGCCTGTCAAAGCGCCAGCGGGATCGGTCGAAATCAGCGAAGTCGCCGGCTTGCAGGTTGCAGCCGCTCCCACGCACATATCGCGAAGATAAACTTGCCTTCCCGCGGGTGCCCCACTCACCAGATTGGTTGCCGCCGAACTGAATGCTACATAGCGTCCGTCCGCGCTGATCACGGGTGAATGGCTGGCTTCATTTCCTGTTGTGCCGTCTTTCGCGACGGAAACGGTTTGTGTTTCCGGTGTACATCCACTCGGCGCACCGACGCACGTGTCTCGCAAAAGAATCTGTGTCGCATCACTTTGTTGCGAAGTGTACGCCACGTACCGGCCATCCGCGCTGACTGCCGGAGTCTCTTCCGCCGTGGCGCTCGCCACCGCAGTGCTTGCGGTTGCCGCTGCAGCGGCTCCGACGGCGAATGTCTGCGTCGTAGGGGTGCAATTTTGCAGGCCGTTGCAATTGGTGTCGCCACCACCCAGATTCGGGCAATGCACAAGACATACACCGCTGGGCGGATTGAGTACGTTGATCTTCGCTGCCGAGTCTGCTTGCGTTAAAAAGCTTGTCGGAATTACCGCCTTAATTTCCGTCGCGGTTATGCTACTCACATTAATGGCCGTTTCGATCTGGTTGGTGGCTACGCCCGTGAAGGTGACGCTCGAACCACCGTTCGTGGACGTCGGCAGGAAATTCGTTCCTGCCAGGGTAATGGTAACGTTGGGACAATTTTTCGTGCTGCTGCACAAGGTAGTTGAAGACGGTGAGATTGATGTTAGCGAGGGGAGAGGATTGGGCGCCCCATAAACTAGAAACGCCAGGGAGTTGGACAATCCATTGTTGCCGGTTCCCGATTGCGGGTAATGGGTATTCACGTACACCGTACCCGCTTTGGCGATCAGACTTGCCGGCACCACCGCCGTCAGCATTGTGGTGCTCACATAGGTCGTCGCCAGGTTCTGGCCGTTCCACTGCACCACGCTCGTCGTCAGAAAGCCGTTGGTTGCGGCTGCCGTAAGAGTCAGGGTGAAGGACTGACCGCCAAAGATGACACCCGTTGGCGAAATATTTATGAGGGTTGAGCCAGTGGCATACTGCACGGAATTGTTGTAATCATTGCACCCCGCCAGCAATCCAAGCGCAATCAAAGCTAAAGCAACCGTTGGCCAAAACCGCTTCATCGAATCTCCTTCGCATCGTTTCAAGCGCGTAGCGCCCTCTCTCCGCTCGATCCGGGGAGGACAGGGGAATAAGGCGCATCTGTTTGGGGTGAGATGCAAAAACTGCAGCACACGTTGACCTGCCCCAGAGCCCTGCTCCCGGCAGGCATACTACCCCCGCTTTGCCTGCTCTATTATGGCCCAGGTGGCGATTTGGGAAAAGCCGCCATTCCACGCCTGCCTGCGACCTCTTTGCGTTCGAGCTGCGATCAGTTTGGAGGGGCTGGCAATGCGCCAAGCGACTGCCGCACCAACATGCCAATCTTTTTTTGGCATTCCTCGTCCGGATCTTTGGCGGCCGCCGCCCCGGCTGCGTGGTACGCGCCCTCCGCCAGCGATCTCCTTCCCAATTTCGCATAGAGATCGCCCTGTGTAAGTTGAAAGACGGGATTCTGCGGGTATTGTTCGACAAGCGGGCTGATCAGCTTCAGCGCTTCCTCGTACCGCTGGTCATAATTCTCCAGATTTACGGCCAGGTAGTAGCGCGCCAATACCGGCGTTAGCTGGCCTTCTCGAATCGCTGTTTGCAGCAAACGGATCCCTTCCTCTTTGGAACCGCCCGGGATGCCCATAAAGAATCGCAGCATCCGCGCGATCGTAGACAATGTGTCCACATAATAGTCATACAAGCCCAGCCCGAAGCTGGCATCCCCGTTTGTTGGATCCATTGCCAGGGTTTGCAGGAAATGTTCCCGTGCGCGTACCCCCATCTTAGCGGCACTCCGGTTCTCTCCTCGCAAGCTATACAGGCGAGCTGTTAGCGCCTCCGCCAAACCTGCATAGACATTCATCTCCGCTGTGGCCTGCTGTTTCAAGCGGGCCTCCGCCAGCACATAAGCTTTTGAGGAGAGTTCCAGATAGTGCTGATCACTCGGAAGTTTTTCCCGGTGGCGCGGCAGGTTCATACCATATTTGAATTCTGCAGACAGGCACCAAGTCTTCCACCAAAGTGCTTCGAGCTCCAACAAATAGCCTAGCGGCTGATCCGGTGCCTGCGTTTGTATCTGCCGTGCTCCAGTGATTGCCTGGTCCAATCGCCAGGAATAGATATTCTCCAGTATGGCCGTGACATTTTCCGGAAGTGCGTGCTTGACGGAGGGCGTCTCACTCGCACGGGCATGATTCCCAAAGCAACCTATGACTAGAATGACAGCGAGCAAGCAACGCAGCATGGTATTGGGGAAAGGCTGGGGCGTCTACGCCTTCCGTGGCAAGAGTTTAAGCTGTTCCAGCAAAGTTGCAAATCGAAATGGTTTGTGCAGGAACGCTGCTTCGGGCGAAATCTCTTCACCCAGTGCCCCTTCTGCATAACCCGACATATGAATGACGTGAATCTTTGGATGCAGCATCTTCACCTGGCGTGTCAGCTCCGGCCCCCGAAGTTCTGGCATCACCACATCAGTGACGAGAATGTCGACGGAGCCGGAATGATGGCGGGCGAGTTCAACGGCGTCCAGGGCGTTTTGCGATTCCAAAACCTGGTGGCCTAAAGATCTTAAATACACCGCCACGGCCATTCGCAGCGCCGCCTCGTCATCCACCAGAAGAATAGTCCGTGTCCCTGAATCCTCCCGCGCCACAACCTCCGGCAATTGAACTTGCGCTTTGCCCGGACACGGTGCCGTCACCGGAAAGAAGATTTGAAATCGCGTTCCCGTTCCCACTTGCGACTGCAAATCAATCTGTCCTTCAAACTGGTGCACGATCCCGTACACGGTGGAAAGGCCGAGTCCGGTGCCCTTTCCCACAGGTTTTGTCGTGAAAAATGGCTCGAAGATTCGTTTCTTCGTCGCCTCGTCCATCCCGCTTCCAGTGTCCGCAACCTCCAGTACCAGCCATTCGCCGGCGGATTCACCGCGAAAACTCGCGGCAATACCTGCCGGAAGATCGTTCGCATTGCTCGTGGAAATCGTCAGCCTTCCTCCGCAGGGCATTGCATCCCTGGCGTTAATCGCCAGGTTTGCGTCCCGTTCCAATTGATTGCGCTTTCGGGCCTCGTCAGACTCCGGGCTGCATCCGGACAGTTGTATCGATTCGTTGCACAAAGGCGCTGTCAGCATGCCTGCCGAGGACAGGCTTCGGCTGGGCGCCGCGCGCGCGACCCACTTCCATAGAAAAAACACAGTTACCACGAACAAAGGAATCAAGATTTGGATCGCGCCCCCGGACCCCAGGATGCACAAAAGAGACTTCATCGAACTGATGATTTGAGAATCCAAGGCTGTTGCGCTCGACTTTTCTGGAAGGGATTACGCGATTTGGCTGAACTTGTCTATTGCGATGTCCTACCGCTGACGGCTCAGCCCAAGAGGGAAGAGGCAAGATTGCCTGCTTTCACTTTGCACCGGAAATCGCCGGGCGCGATCCTTGCACTCCCGCATGTGCCTCATCGCACAAGTGGTACTCCACTCAGAAGATTTCGATAACGTAATGATCTGACGGGCATTTCATTTCAAGCCCAAGCCTTGCGATGCTTCGGCTGATAAAGATGTATTTCACCTCCACTGGGGAGCCGCATCTTCGCGATGGAACCCCACTGTGCTTCCTGAACGTCTGAGCACTTGACGTTCTTCTTCGCCAAGGAAGCCATTTCTGCTTTCAGGTCGTCGCACATGAAATAAAGTTCGTGGATCCCATTCTTATCCGACGGGTGAAACGCGGCTTCTGCCGGCGGCATTGCGAAGATCAGCCAGCCATGGCCTGCGTCCACGGCTCTGAACCCGAGGACGTCGCGGAAAAATATGCGGTCCGCTTCGGCGTCTTTGCTGTAGACAATCACGTGAGCGCCAGAAATCATTTGTCCCTCCTTAGAACTGACCGGAACTTCTCGCCGCTTCAATGTTCCGTCAGACCTGTAAACTGGATCAATGTCATACCAGAACGGTACTCCCAAGCAGGCGGTATTAGGAGGCGCTGGCTGCTTTTGTTATTCTCGCATCGCATGGTGAACTCGCCCCAATCCCCTAACTCCGCCATCTCCCAACCTTCGCTCGAACGCGGCCTTGGCCTCAAGGAAGCGGTTGCGCTCAATATGATTGAGATTGTCGGCATTGGTCCCTTCGTGGTCAGCTCCCTGGTGATTAAGGCCATGGGCGGACCGCAAGCTCTTATCGCCTGGCTCGCCGGGGCTCTCCTCGCCACTCTCGATGGTTTCGTATGGTCCGAACTCGGCGCCGCTATGCCCAAAGCCGGCGGCACGTATGTGTTTCTGCGCGAAGCTTACGGTCCCGGCCGCTGGGGCCGCCTCATGTCTTTCCTCTTTGTCTGGCAGACCTTCGTGCAAGCACCTCTATCTGTCGCTTCCGCTGCGATTGGATTCGCACGGTACGCCGGATACCTCCACCCGCTTACCACTGTCGAAGCGAAAATGATTTCTGGCGGCCTTGTCCTTCTGCTGGTCGTGCTTCTCTATCGAAAGATCACCACGATCGGGAAGATTTCCATCTTATTGTGGATCGGGGTTGTCGGCACCATGCTGTGGCTGATCTGGGGTGGTATCCGCCATTTCGACCCCAAGCTCGCTTTCGATTTTCCCGCCGGAGCATTTCATTTCTCTTCGTTGTGGTTTGCTGGCCTGGGCGCCGCGATGGTCAACACTGTTTATAGCTACTGGGGCTACTACAATATTTGCCACCTCGGCGGCGAAATTCGCGAACCTGAGAAAAATATCCCTCGTGGCATTTTCCTGTCCATCTTCGGAATCACAACGCTTTACCTGGCCATGCAGACCAGCCTGCTTGGCGTTGTTCCCTGGCGGCAGGCCCAGAACACTCCGTTTATCGCCAGCCTGTTCGTCGAAAAACTCTACGGCGTCGGAGCGGCCCACTTCGTCACCTGGATGGTGCTCTGGATTGCGCTCGCTTCCGTTTTTTCTCTGCTGCTCGGGTATTCTCGCGTGCCCTATTCCGCCGCGCTCGACGGCAACTTCTTCCCCATTTTCGCCAGAGTGCATCCCACGAAACATTTTCCCCACATTTCGCTTTTAATCCTTGGAGGCCTGGCCTTTTTGTTTAGCATTCTTTTGCGGCTTGAGACAGCAATCGCGGGGATTCTCGCTATGCGCCTGATCGTCCAGTTCATCGGCCAGGCCGTTGGCGTGATCTTGCTCCGCAAGCGTTGGGGGGCAGAACGTCTGCCGTTCAAGATGTGGCTCTTTCCCGTGCCCGCGGTGCTCACCATGCTCGGCTGGGCCTGGCTTTTTTGGCAGACTGGACCTGCCCGCAAATGGGGATTGCTGGAGATTGCCCTGGGCATTTCCGCATTTCTCGTCTGGACCCGCGTAATGAGACAATGGCCGTTCGCACTTCAGACTCGTGAACACGCACACGTTGGGGAGGACGCGTGAATCGATTTGTTTTCCGCTGCATCCTATTGGCGCTCTGTCTGTTCTTTCTTCCGCTTGCTCATGCGCAATTTCCTCCCGCACCCGGCACTGGTCCCGGCCTCCCGGAAACCATTGAGGCCATTGACGGCGCCCGCGTCACCACGCGCATCCTTTACATCACCGCACATCCCGACGACGAGAGTTCCGCGGTTCTCACGTATCTTGCTCGGGGACTTCACGCTGACGTGGCGCTTTTGACACTCACTCGGGGCGAAGGCGGACAAAACGCGCTTGGCCCGGAGCAGGCTCCGCAGCTTGGCCTGATCCGCACACAGGAATTGCTCGCCGCCACTCGCGGCTATGGCATCAAGCTCTACTTCGCTCGCGCCAAGGATTTTGGTTATTCCAAAACACCCGATGAAACAGAAAAGGTCTGGGGCGACCAGGTCCTGGAAGACATGAACCGCGTCATTCGCTCCTTCCGCCCCGACATCGTGATCAACGGTTGGGGAGGTGTCCACTCCGGTCACGGTCATCATCAAACTTCCGGACTCTGGACACCCCAAGCGGTGCAACTCGCCGCCGACCCGAATGCATACCCCGAGCTAGCGAAGGAAGGTCTCACTGTTTGGAATATCAATGGGGACCCACCCGTCATTCTTGATGTCGACCGCGGCTCCGATAAGCCCCAAGGCTATGTTCTTCCGCTCGACGACATTTCCCCGCTCTACGGTAAGACTTGGCGTCAGATTGGTATCGACGCTTTCGTGAATCACCGCAGCCAAGGCATCGCTGGATTCTTAAATTCTCCCTTTCTGCACCGCCCGATTGCTCTGAAACGAGAGGACGGGAAGCCCCTTGATCCCAAGGTTCTTTCGCGCACCATCGCCGAGGAGAACTGTCTGGAAGCCAAAGAGATCGACACGCTGTTACTCGCGGCACGCCGCGACGCGCTGTCTCTCAATATGCAAAGCGCTGCGGAGAATCTCGCCAAAGCCGCAAGCGAACAGAAGCATATCTGTTCTCGCGTTATCAGTATCGGTTCGGGCGAGTCGAAAATCGACAACTCCGAGATGGACGAGAGTTCGCGCCTGCAACACATCGCGAAAGCCCTTGAGCTTGCCGCGGGCATGGACATGAGTGCGCTGTCGGACAGAAGCGAACTGGTTACGGGAGAGTCTTTCACCGTGAACTATGAAGTTCGCTGCCGGCCGGAAGCCTCTTGTTCGTTTGGCGATCCCAAACTGCTACTTCCGAAAGGATGGGCGACAGCGAGCGAAAAAACGACCGCTCCTGGAAGCCATCAACTCACTGTCGTCGTGGACGGCCTTCCGAAAGACACAAATATAATCGACCAGCTACTGGCCGACCCCAAGCCTTTGATCGAGTTGCAACAACCGGTCTCTATCTTTGGTTTCTCTTTCACCGCGCATCAGCCCGTGGTTCATATCGCCACTACCTCTACGACCTTGCAAAAAGTTCCTCTCCGCATCGTGCCGGCCTACACGCTCGCGGTCCAGCCCACACAAGCCATCGAAGTCCTCAACGCCCAACACAAGCCTTTCGACATTCTCCTGCGCGTGCATTCCTATTCCACAAAATCCGCAAAAGTCTCCGTAGGCCTTGAGCTCCCCGACGGCCTCACCTCTACTTCACCCGTCGACGTAAACTTCGACGGCGCCGGCGATCAGTACGCCAAATTCACCGTTACTCCTCCCGCGAAACTCGAAGCCGGCAATTTCACCATTACCGCTTATGCCAAACGCGGCGAGGAAAAGTTTGCCACTTCCCTGGAGCCGCTTCCTTCCATGCCGACCATCTTCTGGAGCGAGCCCGCGCAATCCGTCGTTCACGCCTTTGATATCAACGTTCCGCCAAATCTCCGTGTCGGCTACATCTCTGCCGAAGGCGAACCCATCCCCGACGCCTTGAAGCGCCTCGGCATCCTTGTCGACCTGCTCGACGCCGAAGACCTTGCTTTCAGCGATCTCTCCATTTACGACGCCATCGTTGTCGGCGTGCGTGCGTACGAACTTCGCCCCGAACTCGCAAGCGCCAACAAGCGCCTCCTCGACTACGTCTCCAGTGGCGGCACACTCGTCGTTCAATACAATCGCGACTATATCTGGGACCGAGTCCAGCCCGCCCCGTATTCCGCCAAGGTCGGCAGTCCCACTCCTCGCATCACCGATGAAAATTCTCCTGTAAAGTTCCTGAAGCCCGATGATCCACTTCTCAATCGCCCCAACAAGATTACCCAGAGCGATTTCCAGAACTGGGTTCAGGAACGCGGCCTCTATTTCTGGAGCGATTTCGATTCAAGGTACACGCCGCTCCTCGCCATGAACGATCCCGGAGAAAAAGATTTGAATGGCGGCCTCGTCTATATCCGCTACGGAAAGGGCACGTACATTTATACGGGCCTGGCTTTTTTCCGGGAGCTTCCCGATGGCGTTCCGGGGGCCTACCGCCTGTTCGTCAACCTGCTGTGCGCTTCGAAAGCAAACTAGCGTTTAGACATCGGGCGCACTACCTGAACACACTCACCGCTGAATCTATTGCACTGCGCTATGCTCTCAATGTCCAGCTTCACGAACAATGAATTGCGCCAGGCTCTCTAAGAATGGCATTTGACGTATCAATTTCGCAGGAGTGCATGAAGAATGAATCGCAACGCAGCTAATTTCCTGAAATCACGGGCGCTCTGTCGCTCCCTATTCGCCCTGCTCGTCCTTTCTCTTGCTTTCGCCTCCCTCGCGTCGGCTCAAAAAGACAAAAAGAAAAAGCAGGCCGATCCGGCTCAGAAGCAAACCGCCACCAAAAATACTCTCCCGGATGAACAGCGCGTCGACCTGCTCATTTCCGACATGTTGGGCGCCTGGCAGATTGGGGATACGGAAAAGCTTCACAATGACATTGCCGATGACGTTGTAGTCGTGAACGGCAATTGGGCGCCGCCGGTAGTCGGGTGGGCGGAATACCTGAAGGCTTACCAGGCTCAACGCGCCCGCGCCAACCAGGTTCGCCTGGACCGTTCGAATACGTTAATCCGTGTGACGGGCAATATTGCCTGGGCCTGTTATCAGTGGGATTTTACGGGGATTGTCGATGGGCAGCCGAGCGGGGCTCGGGGACAAACCACGCTGATCCTGGAAAAACGCAACGACGCCTGGATCATCGTGCACAATCATACTTCCATCGTGCAAACTGCCGTTCAGGCCAGCCCTGCAACCGCATCACCTACGCCTGCGCCCCCAGCAAAGCAATAATGCGGCGCTGCTCGTTTGCGGCGCGGCCTGAGCCTCTTAGAAATTCTTCAGGCCGTTGTAAACGAAGATTCCCGCGATTGCCAGCAGCAGTACACCTGCCATAATTCCGCTGGTCATAATAGGCCGGGAAAGCTTATTGATCTTTGACACCAATTCGCGTTGTTCCCTGGCCATGTGTTCTTCTGCGGCATCCAGAAAAATTTGATCATCTTCATGACTGGAGAGCACGCTCCGCCAGATGATCAATATCAGGAATATGGCGGTTACGACTCCCCAGACGATTAGGAGATATAGAACGGGCCCTTTCAACAGACTTTCTATCTGTTCCATACAGTCCTCCCCCTGGAAACGCTCCCAGGTGTCCGCCACCCGAGGCAGACAAGGCTGATTTGCGCGCAGTATAGCACTCTGCGCGCAGAATACTAGTGATACAACGGACTAGAATATACTGCTGGGTCGTTCCACCTGAGCAGGGGCATTTAACTCCCATGAGACGTATTGCTGTAATAACTGGTGCAGCCCAAGGGATTGGCCGCAGGACTGCCCAACTCCTCGCAGAACGCAATTATTCCTGTGCCCTCAATGACTTACGAGACCCCACGGAAACCCTGCAAACCCTTGCCCTCTCACCCGTGGACTTTCTGGTCTTCCTCGGAGACATCAGTGATGAAGGTCTAGTCGAGCGCTTTGCCTCCGAGGTCCAGCAAAAATGGGGACGCGTCGATCTGCTCGTCAACAATGCGGGAGTCAGTTCCATCGCTCCCGCTGAAAACATTTCTGCCAACGACTTTCGCCGCGTCCTTGAGGTGAATCTCCTTGCTCCATTTCTGCTGTGCAGGGCCTTCGGCCGGATCATGCTGAGCCAGGGCCACGGCAGCATCGTCAACGTTGCCTCTATTGCCGGACTCGTCGGCGTTTCTGATCGCGCCGCCTACAATTCTTCCAAACATGGCCTGATTGGACTCACACGCACTCTAGCCGCGGAGTGGGGAGGCCGCGGTGTTCGCGTGAATGCCGTTTGCCCTGGCTGGGTGAAAACGGAAATGGACGCTGCCGACCAGGCAGGTGGCAGCTACACCGATGAAGACATTACCCACCGCGTTCCCATGGGCCGCTTTGCCTCTCCCGATGATGTCGCACGCGCCATCGCTTTCCTCGCCGACGAACGTGAAAGTGGTTTCATCAATGGCCATACTCTGGTCGCTGACGGAGGCTGGACCTCCGATGGCTCCTGGGAATCACTTCGCCTGCGTCACAGGTAGCATCTTGCCCGCAATACCGCAAAGCCTGAAAGAGTAGGAGTTCGTTGATTATTTCCTGACTTCGTCGCAACAATCTCTTACTCTTCCCAGGCGACGGGTACTATTTGAACAAGCTTGTCCTTTCTTTCTCTCGCCCCTAGGGCGATTCCTTCCAAACTGCCAGCAATGCGCAGGAGGTTTGAAAATGCTACGAAGAAGCAGCTTCGCGGAAATGAAAGCCGGGCAGGCAAAAATGACCGAAAACTGGAAAGCGGAAGGCCGCCTCAGCGAAGCATGGGTTGTCGCCGACCCGGAAATTGTGGAGATTTTTTCTGCCGGTGTCACCTTTGGATTGGAAGCGGGACGCCGGGGTCGTAGCGATCCGGCCTACTCCCCGGACGAATGGCGCAGGGCATTCCGCGTGGCCATAGAAAAGGCGGCGGCCCTGGAAGAGAAGCTGGAAAAAGCGGCCGAAGCGTCGCCAGAGAAGGAATAAGAAATGGCAAGTTTGCTCGCTAGATTCCATGGCCCGCACTCAATTGACAAACATCATCTGCAACGTCACAATCAACTTAGCTTGTTTTTCGCACTTGTGCCCAAGTGGCGGAACTGGCAGACGCGCTAGCTTCAGGAGCTAGTGGCCTTACGGTCGTGGAGGTTCGAGTCCTCTCTTGGGCACCATAAATCAAACACTTTCAGCTCGAGAGTCTTCTTTCGAGCACATTTGTCCCTCTTTTTGGCCCCGCTTGACTTCGTGGTACTCCAAATGCGGCCGCAGCATGATATTTTACAAATAGATTCATATTTGCCATTTCTTCGGGAATGGAATCGATGTCCGCACGCCTAAAATCGGGAGTAGCTTTAGTTCTAATCGCCATTGCTGTTGTGTCACTCTGGTGGTTGTATGGACCCGAACATTGGTTGCGACGCGTCACAAACTTTGCCGCCGTGACAGTCAATGACCGCCCGGTCCACGCCGACACCTACCTAGCCCAGCCGACTTACTACGAGTCAGATGCAATCTTGCTGGTAACCGTGTCGGGTGAAGGGAACTACCTGTTCGGCTTCGGGGAGGAAAAGTTTCGAGAGATTTCCCGTAACGAGTTCGTTCGCTTGCACTGTAGGGCCCGCCTTCTGAGGCGGTCCGCCACCCAATGCTTTGGCTTTGTGGTTGCCAGCTTGGAATGACTGTGCCGCAGCAACATTGTAGAGCAGGCGCCTTACTCTCCCGCCCAGTACGCGTACCTCACCACAAACAACGCCGTGAGGATCCACAACAGAACGCTCACCTCTCGCCACTTTCCTGCTGCCACCTTCGCCACTGTGTAGGTAATCACGCCCAAACTTAATCCGGTGGCGATACTGAAGGTCAACGGTGTCGCCAGTAGCGTGACGAACGCGGGAAAGGCCTCGCTGAATTCTCCCCAATCCACTTTCGCAATCGACTGCGTCATCAATGCACCAACCAAAATCAATGCCGGCGACGTCGCGAACCCCGGTATGGAAGCCGCTAGCGGCGAAAAAAACATCGCCACCAGAAATAATCCGGCCACAACAACATTGCTCAATCCCGTTCGCGCTCCGGCCGCCACTCCTGCAGCGCTTTCAATGTAACTCGTTACCGTCGACGTTCCCGTGAGCGCCCCAAACATCGTGCCCACGCCATCGGCGAGCAACGCTTTCCCCACGCGCGGTATTTTTCCATCCTTTACGAATCCGCCCTGTTCGCACACACCTACCAGTGTCCCCACGTTGTCGAACAAATCCACGAACAGGAAAATGAAAACAATTTCCACTAAACCCAGGTGCGCTGCCCCGCGCAAATCCAGTTTAAAAAAGGTCGCCGAAGGGTGTGGTAAGGCCATCAACGCTGTTGGCCAGTGCGTCAGGCCGCGAAATATCCCAAACAACGTGGTCCCCAGAACGCCCAGCAAGATCGCGCCGTTCACGCGCCGTACCATCAACATCAGTATTAACCCGATTCCGACGCACGCCGCTTGCACTTCAGGGTTGCCAAAATTTCCCAAGCTTACGAACGTCGCCGGATTGGCTACCACCAGCTTCGCGCTTCGCAGACCCACAAAGGCGATGAACATGCCGATTCCGCCCGCCGTTGCGTGCTTCAAGCTTTCCGGAATCCCGTTTACGATCTGCTCCCGCACTCGCGTCACGGTTAAAAGCACAAACACCACACCCGAAAAAAACACTGCTCCTAACGCCACCGGCCACGCTACATGCATTCCCATGCACACGGAGTAAGTGAAATACGCGTTCAGCGACATTCCCGGCGCCATTGCGATCGGATAGTTCGCATACAACCCCATTACCAGGGTCGCCACTGCCGCGGAAAGGCACGTCGCAAATACCACTCCATCCGCAGGCATGCCCGCTTGCGACAGGATTTGCGGGTTTACCACCACGATGTACGCCATCGTCAGGAACGTGGTCACCCCGCCCAGCATTTCCCGTCGCACCGTTGTCTGATTTTCTTTGAGTTGAAATAGGTTTTCGATCAATGTCAGCGCCCGCCGCGCTCCTGTTTTCACTTCTTCGCGTCGCCACTCTAAGTTTCTCAGCCCGCGAAGTCAATCTTTGTCCGCCTGCAATTTGTGACTCTCCCATCGCCGTAGCATCGGTCATCGTTGTAGTATTGGCCTCGGTCATAAAGGACTTGCGTGGAAGAGAGGCATACGCCGTGTCGAAAGAGATTTGCCGTGTGCTGTGTAGTGTGGGAACAGTGATATTCGCCGGGGTGCTGATCTTCACGGCGCCTGCTGCAGCCCAGCAATTGCTCAATGATCATTTGTCGCTGACCGTCAACGCCCAGGACGGAACCTACCAGCTGTCCCTGCGGGAAGGTCAGCCCATATTTACCAGTCGTGTGGCGATTCAAATCGATCACCAGTGGCTGCGTTCGAGCGACTACCCGCGCCACCAGGTTTCCGAATCCACTTTCAGCGATGAACTCGGTTCCGGCCGCGCCGTCTCCGTCACGTTCAATGGGCTCGAGGGAAAGCCCGACCTGATTTACGTTGCCCGTGTTTATGACCGGCACCCTTCCGCCACCGTCCAGGCCTCCGTACGAAACACAACCGGCAAAGATCTGTTAGTACAGGCCATCCGACCCGTGGAAGCAATTGGTGATCCCCTCATCAATCTTGGAGGTCATGTCTCGGCTGATCGCATCCTCTCCGACAGTTTCAGCGAAGACTGGCCTGAACTTCATCTCTACGATTTGGGAAAAGCGGCGGGCGGGACGCATCGCGGTGCAGGAAGCCAACTCATCTATAACCTCGAAAGCAAGCAAAGCCTCTTCCTCGGCGCTCTGACCTCTGATCGATTTCTGACTCTGCTGCATCTACAAGCATCCGGCGCGGGCGCGGGAACAAAGATCGCATCCTTTAGTGTTGACTCTACAGGAACCACCGAACTCCAAAAGGAGTTCGATCTGAAAAATGCTCCAGCGGAGGATCAGATTGAACTAAGTCTCCCCCTTGCGCGCCAAACAGAAATGCATTCCGAGCGCCTGATGCTCCAGGCCGGCCCGGACTATCACAAGCAGCTTGTTGCTTATGGCGAAGCGATTCGACGGCTGCTCCATGCGCGGGTTTCCGTTGACACACCCATCGGTTGGTGGAGTTGGACGGCATTCTACGGTGGCATCAACGAAGGTGAGACTCTCTCCAATGCCGACTGGCAAGCCGAGCATCTGAAATCCCTCGGTTACAAATATTTCCAGATTGACGAAGGCTACCAATACGCCCGCGGAGAATATGCGACTGCCAACGCTACCCAATTTCCCCATGGCATGCGTTTCGTCGGGCGCCACATTACCGCGGATGGCCTGACGTTCGGAATCTGGACCGGCCCGTTCGAAGTGACTAGCCGAGCCTGGGTGTACGAGCACCACAAGGATTGGCTGGTCCACAATGCCAAGGGTGAGCCCATCACCAGCCGCGATGTCTGGCACCAAAATACGGATTTCCTTTACACCCTGGATACCACCCATCCCGGCGCACAGGAATATTTGCGTCAGACTTACCGAACGCTGGTCCGGGTATGGGGCGTTCGTTTCATCAAACTCGACTTTATGGACACGACCGCCATCGAAGGCTACCGTTATCGGCCCAACACCACCGCGCTAGAAGCGCAGCGCATCGGCCTGCAAATCATCCGCGACACGGTTGGCGAAGATGTGGTGCTCGACAAGGACGGCAGCCCTATGCTCAATGCAGTGGGTTTAGTCGATACGGGCCGCATCTCCACAGACACCGCGCATGCTTTTGAAGGGACCAGGGAAGCTGCATCGGGCATTGCCGCGCGCTTTTACATGCACCGCAATTTCTTCGTGAACGATCCCGACGCGTTTAACACGACGGCTCAAGCCTTCCCCGATATTCCCAAATTGCCGGCGTCGCTGGAATTGCCCGCAGCTCAGGCTTCTATTGCTCTCTCCGCGGTGTCCGGCGGCATGTACGAAATTGGCGACGACATGCTAGTGTTGGGCTCTCAGAAGGATCGGCTGGCACTGGTCGAAAACGCCGATTTGCTCAACATGGCGAAAATCGGGCGGGCTTCTACGCCAATCGATCTGATGACATACGAGGCCGAAGACGAGCAGCCCAGTATTTTCTTTTTGCAGGAAAGTCCGCGCCAGTCGATCTTGACGGTCTTTAATTGGACGAAGCGTCCACGATCGCACACCTTAAAACTGGGAGATCTCGGATTGCCTGCCGAGCAGACCTACGCGGCATCGGACGTACTGAACCGGAATACGCCCACAATTGTTGCCGACGGCACGGTGCGAATTGACAATCAGGCTCCCGAATCAGTGAAAGTGATTAAGCTCATCGATAGCAGCGTGGCCCCTGCCGCGCCTATTGTTAACGCCGAAGTGCCCACCGCCGCCAAAACCGGAGAGATAATTTATCTCTCGGCGCAAAGCGATACCGCTGGTGCGCCGGCAGTCGCATATCACTGGGATTTCGGTGACGGTACCAGCGCAAATGGCTCCAAGGTTTCTCACGCGTATACCCGAGCCGCGCAATTCAGCATTCGTCTGACAGTAGATGGCGTGGATGGAGTGCCAGCGATGCGAAATTTTGCTGTGAACGTGACCGGCAACTTAAGAGCGTTTCCCAAGCTCAGCGATAACCGGCGCTTCCAGGATCCCACTGACCACTAAAAGGATGGCAAAGAAATTTCGCTGGCACGCAATCCCCGCTTCGCATAGAGTAACCTCCAGATTGCGAAGCGAGTGCTTGTAAAATCATTCTGCGCGGTGTGCTGGATTCCCCCTGTTTCTCCGCCCTCTCGGAGCCACACGCCGCCTCACCGCTTTGCGAATCCACTTTCTCTTCGGAGAACACAATGAACAAATACTTGGTGGAGCTGATCGGCACCTTCTTCCTGGTTCTGACTATTGGTTGCACGGTTATCGAAAAGGGCGCGGGGCCGCTGGCTCCGATCGCGATCGGAGCCGTGCTGATGGTGATGATTTTTGCGGGCGGGCACATCTCGGGTGGCCATTACAATCCCGCAGTCACACTGGGCGTGTGGATGCGCGGGAAGTGCGATACTAAGGACGTGGGCCCCTATATGGCGTTTCAGATTGTCGGCGCGGTGCTGGCGGCAGCGGCGGTGAAATTCTTTAAGGTTGCCACCACGGTGACTCCCGGTGAGCCCGCCGTTGGCGCCGCACTGCTGGCCGAGTTCCTGTTCACTTTCGCTCTAGTCTTCGTTGTCCTGAACACCGCCACCGCCAAGGGCACCGCTGGGAATTCCTTCTACGGACTCGCGATCGGCATGACGGTAATGACCGGAGCGTTTGCCGTGGGCAACATATCCGGCGGAGCGTTCAATCCCGCGGTCGCCATCGGTATCAGCATCATGGGTCTCTCAGCATGGTCCAACATTTGGATCTTCCTGGTGGCCAATTTCGCCGGGGGAGCGGTCGCGGCGCTCACGTTCAAATTCGTCAACCCCGGCGATTGAACCTCGTTCAGGTTTAGAATAAGAACCAGCTCACTTGCGGAAGGCGCCGAAGCCGATTCGTACCTGGATCGTATTAATCCCCGGATTCGGATTTGTCATGCCGGCGTTGGAAATATGCATAAATCTTACTTCCGCGCTGAAATTATCTTTTGCTCCAAGAAAATGTGCGCCGAATGCACCGCTCGTCGTGAAGTTAACCTGCGAAGTCCCCTCGGGCACCTTTGTGTTCGTGAACAGCGTCCCACCTTCAATTTCAAAATACGGCTTCACCTTTTTCGGTGACGTCAGGATCCACTTGAACGCGAACGGATTCACCCCACCTCCGTAGGCCGTATTCGTCTTTTGCACGATCACCCATGCCGGTACCACGTCCAGGGCGTACTCCAATTGCCCGCGCAAGAACCGCGGACCGTGAGGAGAAGTAATCACAATCCCGTAACGCAATCCCAGGTTCCACACCCCGGTCCCCGATGTGCTTCCGTTGATTCCGTGCCCTCCACCGGTCCACGCCTGCCATTCACTGCTCGCGCCTTCCGGCCCCGCTTGCGCAACTGCGCGGGACCCATTCATCAACAGCAGCAGGGCGATCACTAATTTCACAGTGCAACTTTTCTTCACGTGAGCGTCTCCCGAAATTGTGATTGCACGATATCTGAATCGCCTCTCTCAGACAATCGAGAAAACGTCCGCGCGTCCTTGCTAGACGGTTCCAGGTTTTGTGGGTGATTTGCGGCAGGCTAAAAAGAAGAAGGGAGGCGGGCCAGGTCTTCCCGCCTCCCCTTATTCCCCTTTCGGCGAATCCAGTTAGCCTGACGGAGGGCGGCTAGCCGGTCGTGTGTTGGCCTGCCTATGAAATCGCGGCCGCGAAAAAAGTTACAGCTAATTTCAAAAAAGTGAATAAAATCTAGGTTCGCTTCCTCGCTCCCCCGGAAAGGGACCTTTGCATGTCTCGCCCCGTCGCAGCTTAGTCCTGATAACATCTTGCGTTTTCTGCAACTTAGAAACAGCCCGTGTCTCTCGAAGAGCTTTCACGCTCCCTGCAGGTCAAGAAATCCAGCCGTCGCGCCCTGCTGCAGATGCTCGCCAAGCTGAAAAAACGCGGACTTCTGGAGGAATATCTCGCGCGATCGCTTTTGTTCTCCGCCGCGCCCCGCGAACCCTCCTTTAAGCCCGGCCTCCCTCCGCCGAGCCTTCCGCCGAAAAATTCCCGCAGCACAAAGCCGTCTCCCGCGACGAAATCCGCGGCCGCCTTGTTCTCCACCAGGATGGCTATGGTTTCGTCGTTCCCGACGTCGCCATCACCAATCTCGACGGCGACCTCTTCATCCCGCGCGACTACGTTGAAGACGCCATGCACGGCGACCACGTGACCGTAAAGTTTCTCGCCTCAGCGGACTCCCCGGCGCGCGCCGCGCCGAAGGTCGCATTCTTCGCATCGTCGCCCGCGCGCATCCCTCCGTTGTCGGCCTTTTCCGCTACACCTCTCGCGGCTGCGTTGTTGTCCCCTACGATCCCCGCGTCCAGCACGATATCGAGCTTTCCGCCGGCGACGAACTCTCTCCCGCGTCTGCGTGAACAATTGCTTCCCTGCGGAAGGAGCACTCCGCGCAAGCCGCTCGCCTTCCGCACATTCGCCAAGCTCGATGGCTCCGTCGTCAATGTCGAACTCCTGATATCGCCCGCGAAGGCGCCGCTCCTGTTGGCCGTGTAATCGAAATTCTTGGCCGTCCCGGCGATCTTGGCGTCGACACCGAAATCATCATTCGCAAGCATCATCTCCCGCATACCTTTACCCAGGATGTCTTGCAAGACGCAGCACGCCTCGCTCTTCCCGTCTCTGAATCCGACCGGCCGGCCGGGAGGATTTCCGCGAACTCCCTATCGTCACGATTGACGGGGAGACCGCGCGCGATTTTGACGATGCCGTGTATGTCGAGCGCCGCGAGGATGGCGGCTGGCTCCTGCAAGTCCACATCGCAGACGTCGCCCACTACGTTCATCCCGAATCGCCGCTCGATCGTGAAGCGCGGCTCCGCGGCAATTCCGTCTATTTTATCGACCGCGCCGTGCCCATGCTCCCCGAGTCTCTTTCCAACGGCATGTGCTCCCTTAATCCCCGCGAAGAGCGCCTGGTTATGAGCGCCATCATGCACTTCGATCGCTGCGGGCCGCCTGACTCAATTCCTCGATGGTGCCCGGTGTCATTCGCTCCGCTGAGCGCATGACCTACACCAATGTGAACAAGGTCCTGAACGGCGACCCGGAAATGACCGCGCGTTACGCTCATCTCAATCACCATTTCCGCGGCATGAAGGGTCTTGCCCAGCTTCTCAATGCACGCCGCCAGGAGAACGGTTCCATTGACTTCGATCTGCCCGAGCGCGTCATTGAATTCGATGACCAGCGACGCATGACCGGCGTTTCCCGCAGCGAACGCAACATCGCTCATCGCATCATCGAGGAGTTCATGCTCGCCGCGAATCGTGCCGTCGACCACTACCTGACCGCGCGCGCCATCAAATCGCTTCATCGCGTCCACGAAAAGCCCGACGCTCGAAAGGTCCTTGAATTTGATGAGCTCGCCCGCGCCTTTGGCTACTCTCTCGGCGTTGCCGATCTTCACCAGCGCGAAGTCACGGTGCGCCACGGCAAGGTTCCCGCTCCCGCTCGTGCGGGACGCCCGGACTCCTACGGCAAGGGGCGCGAACGCCAGCAGCGCGTCGCCCTTCCCGGCACGGAGATCACCATCACGCCGCAACACTACCAGCGCTTGGTTGATAAAATTGGCGGCAAGCCCGAAGAGCGCATCCTTTCGTACTTAATGCTGCGTTCCCTCAAGCAGGCACGCTACGCCGCCGAACCTCTCGGCCACTTCGCGCTCGGGTTCGACGAGTACACGCACTTCACTTCACCCATCCGCCGCTATCCCGACCTGGTCGTTCATCGTATCCTGAAGTGGGCCCTCGCCCATCCTGATGCGGCCCCTCCTACATTTATCAAGCCTGCTGTGGGCACGGAAGCTACGCTCTATTCACAGAAACATTTGGAAGAAATCGCTTCAGAAACTTCCGAGACCGAGCGCCGCGCGGCCACTGCCGAACGCGAATTGCTTGACTGGAAGACGGCGCAATATATGGAACAGCGGCTGGGTGATGAATTTGATGCGCTGATTATTTCCATCCAGAAGTATGGGTGCTTCGTGGAACTGCTCGATCTTTTCGTCGAGGGGTTGCTGCCCATCGGCGCGCTTGAAGAGGCTGCTGGGGCGCGCTGCATGTTCCGCGAACGCGATCACAGCATCGTCGCTCTTCCTGGGGGAGACTCCGGGCGACGCAGTTCTCGCGGCAAGAAGGCTGCGCCGCTCGCCTGGAGACTCGGCGACCGTGTGCGCGTCCGCGCGGAGCGCATCGACCCAATGCGCCGCCGCGTGGAATTCGCGCTGGTTACTGGTGCCTAGCGTCTCGCTGGCGAGCGCCGCCCCCTACGGTTTCGGCAACTGCAGAATCATGCCGCTACCCTGTCCGGATTCTACCGTGGGCAGCTGGCCGTTCCACTTCTCGATTAGAGCGCGGGAATTTTCAATCCGGCGCAAATCCAAAAGTTGCGGGGTCAGCGAATTCTGGCGGATGCGGTTGGCATCGGCTTCGCCCTGTGCTCGAGTCACCATGGACTTGGCGTCACCTTCGGCTTCGGCTATCTTTTTCGCCGCTTCCGCCTGCGTGGTGGCCAATTCATTTCGCGCGCGCTCCGCTTGCTGGATGGCTTGCGCTTTCGCCGTGATGGCGGCTGCAATCACCTGCGGCACGCGTGGGGCGCCAATGAAGCCAAACTGTTGAACGCCCACACCCACTGGCGTCACCTTCGACTGAATCATTGCCTCCACCTTGTGCAGGAACTCGGCTTTGCCTTCGCCGTAGATATCTTCCACCACATACGTCGAGGCCACTTCGTTCAGCGAATTGCGCACGATATCGCGCAAAATGCCATGCGTGAACCGCTCGAGATCATCCACCCGGTATTTCACATAAAAGTCCGGAGCTTTCGCCGGGTCAATGGCGTAAGAGAGCGAAACATCCACAAAGATCTCCATGCCTTCTTTGGAGTTGAAGCCCATTTCTTCGTTTACCGGATGGCCTTCGCTGGTGTCCTTGGTCCATTTCACCGTCTGCACGTAGGTCGGAAATTCGATAATCTGCGTTGTCAGCGGCGAGTACAACACCCAGCCCGTGCGAACGGGGATTTCCGAAGCGCCGCGCTGCCGCCCCGCCAGGTTGATCTCAACGCCTACGTGACCTGCCTCAATGCGTGTGATACGCACTGCGAACGATAGAAGAAATAATCCAATCAAAACGACAGCCGCAAAAATAATGATGTTGCGCAGTCCTGGGATTGGCCTTCGCAATGTAAATTCTGTACCGTCACCGCCACGCCCCTGCCTGAAAATGTCCATAACCTGTTTTTCTCCCGTCGCACTCTCATTTACTTGCCACCTGGATGGTACCCCGAATGGCTAAAGGAATGCGTAAGGGCCCCATCGCCCCGAATGTTTTGGCAACAGGCATCCGGGGCCGGGCTGGTTTGCTGTACTGCGCTGCCGGTTGCTACTTCGGCATCACCTCGCGGGCCAGCTTGCTCATTACCACCTCGCGGATCTCATTGCGTTTCTTCCCCGCTTCCAGCATGGCTTCGCGTGAACCGTAATGCTTGGCCACAATAGTTGCGGCTTTGGCGTCAGCCTGATCGAGTGCCGCCCAGTTCGCAAACATCAGTCCTACGGCAACATCCCAATCGTTCGGGTTATCGGTGGTTACGTTGGTCCACACTTTGTAATCGCTGAGGATGCCTTCCTTCTTCAGCGATTCGTAAACCGGCTTCAGGTTCTCGCGCATGTCTTTCCAGAACGCTTCACCCTGCCCCGCCTTCACGTGGAAGTAGGTGACACGCCAGACTTGTCCAACGTCGTAGTTCGGGTTCTGTGCATAGCTGGGAAGCGCGCCCAACAGCATCACAACAAACAAAATGGCCCATAGAACTTTTCTCATAGTCTCTCCTGTAATTTTTTCGATGGATGGAAATGACCCAGGGCTTGTCCCCGTCAAGGACGAACCCCATAGAATAGGCGCGAGTGTATATGGGGCATCTGCGCGCGTCAATCTTGCCGAGTTGCGTGGGCGGGTCATGGTGAGTGCGGGCGCACCGGGAGACGACGGCGGAGCCTGCCGCGCATGCCGAGAGGTCTTTCGTTCGGCCAAGCAGGCTGGTCCTGGCGCTGATGGACGGAGGGGAGTTTTGGGTTGATTGGAGGTGAAAAGCGCCGGAGGCGCGGTAGATGTTAGCCCAGCGCGTCAGCGCTGGGTGGGTGGTGTGTAAGAAAGAGGAGCGCGGGAGGTGCGACAAGTGTCTCATACGTATGCGCAAAATGTGATTCATGCTGTGTTCAGCACAAAGGAGCGGCGCAAAGCGATTTCGCCGGAGTGGCAGCCGCGGATGTGGGCGATTGTTACGGGGATTTGCGGAAAGATCGGGGTTCAGGTTCATGCGGTTGGCGGGATGGAGGACCACATCCATCTGCTCATCCCGATTCCGCCGGGATTGGCGATGGCGAAAGCTGTGAATGCTATCAAGGCGAATTCGTCGCGATGGGCGACTGAACAAAGACACAAGTTCGCGTGGCAGGAGGGGTATGGAGCGTTTAGCGTGAGCCGGTCGTTGGAGCAGCCGGCAGCGGTGCGATACATCGAGAATCAGAGGGTGCATCACCGGAAGATGGGATTTGATGCGGAGTTTGTGGCGTTGTTGAAGAAACATAGGATGGAGTTTGATGCGAAATATGTGTTTGGGTGAACGTTAGTGCGGGCGCAAGCGACGAGGAGCGAAATCGCAGTTAGAGCGGGGTTTATGATTGGACGGGTGTCGCGCCTCCGGCGCTACGGGAGATTCGCCACTTCGCTCGGGGTGAACGGGCAGAGAAATCACCGATCTGAAGATCGGCCACTACAAAACCCAAGAGCCGGACCGGAGGCCGGCGTTCCCGGGGCACTGGTCGCTGGGCACTACAAAGACAAGATGGCGGCGTAAAGCCGCCGGTACACAGGCGAAGAGAAATGCGCCACCAAATTGGCCGCTGCTGCGCGCTCACGGGACACGGGTCACGAATCACGACTCACGCTGCATCTGGTATTCTATGGAGCGGAGCAAACCTCAGCTTATCCGCTACGGAAGCGCCGCAAATTTTCAGTGAGAGGCAAGACCAACGTGAGCACGACTTCTGCTGTGACCCGCGCCAAGCGGGCGTTTAACTTTAATGCTGGGCCGGCGGCGTTGCCATTGCCTGTGCTGGAGCGCATCCGCGAGGAGTTGCTGGACTACCGCGGGACGGGCATGAGCGTGATGGAACTGTCGCACCGCTCGGCGGAGTTTGAGGCCATTAACGCGGCAGCGGAGCAGAACCTGCGCAAGCTGCTGGCGATCCCGGAAGAGTACGCGGTGATCTTCGTGCAAGGCGGCGGAAGCATGCAGTTCACGATGGTGCCAATGAATTTGTGCCTGCCCGGAAAACCGGTGGACGTGCTGCACACCGGGGCGTGGACGGCGAAGGCCATTAGCGAATTGAAGAAAGGCGTGCTGCACAACATAGCCGCATCGACGGAAGCGGAGAAATTCGTGCGCGTGCCACGAGCGGCGGAGATCAAGCTGTCAGCGGACGCTTCGTACACGTACTTCTGCACCAACAACACGATTGAAGGCACGCAATATCACCACATACCAGCGTCGAACGCGCCGCTGGTGGCGGACATGTCGTCGGACATTGCTTCGAGGCCGATCGATGTGAGCAAGTTCGGGCTGATCTTCGCCGGGGCGCAGAAGAATCTGGGGCCGAGCGGCGTGACGGTGGTGATCATACGAAAAGATTTGGCGGAGCGCGCAGACAAGAACCTGCCAACGCTGCTGCAATACCGCACACATATTAAGGAGAAGTCGTTGTACCACACACCGCCAACGTTTGCGGTGTACATCCTGAGCCTGGTGACGGAATGGATGGCGGCGGAGGGCGGAGCGGCCGGGATGCAAAAAAGGAATGAAGCGAAGGCCAAACTGCTGTACGAGACGATTGATGGGAGCAACGGGTATTACCACTGCCCGGTGGAGAAGTCGTCGCGCTCGCTGATGAACATGGTGTTCCGCGTGGGCGGCAGCGCCGAAGCGCACGGCGACGAAGCGCTGGAGAAAGAATTCGCGAAGCAGGCGACGACGGCGGGATTGATCGGCACGCCGGGGCACCGGTCGGTGGGCGGGATGCGGATTTCGTTGTACAACGCGGTGGGGCAGGACGCAGTACAGGCCCTGACAGGATTTATGCGGGAGTTTCAGCGCGTACGCGGGTAAGATAGGGTCGCTATGAACCTTTACACGATGATTTTGTTTTTGCATTTGGCCGGAATGGCCGCGCTGTTTATTGGCTACGGGCTGGAGTGGGCTGCGTCGACGCTGCTGCGAGGGGCGACCACGGCGGGCGAGGCGCGATCGTGGCTGCGGATTTACCGCGGGTCGCTGCCCGTAAGCGGGCCGGGGCTGCTACTGATCATTTTGAGCGGCGGATATATGGCGGGAGTTGGTCACGCGGGTGGTGAAGGTTGGGTGGTGGCAGCGTGGATCGGCGTGGCGGTGGCGTTGCTGATTGGATTTGGACTACTACTGCCGAAGATCAAGAAGCTGCGGGCGGCGCTGCCGTCTGAAGGATCGGCGGCGTTGAGCGGCGATGCGCTGGCAGGCGTGAAGGATCCGGTGATTATGACGTTGATTCGCATTCGCACCATGCTCGCCGTCGGCATCATTTACCTGATGACCGCGAAGCCGGCGCTCGTTCCTTCACTCGTCGTGCTTCTGGCCGCGATTGGCATTGGCGTGATCCTCGCCGCGCCGGGGTGGTTGCGAGGGCGCTGAGAAACGAAGGTCGAAATTCGAGAAACGAATTCGGAAAACAGAAACTGCGAGAGGCGGGATTTCTCCCGCCTCTTTGTTTTGTGTGCCGAGCAGGGTCGAAAATCACCTTCCGGCCGAGTTAGCGGGTTGCGAATTTGGTAGTTCGACTTGGTAGCCGAGTTTGCGGAGTTGGCGGATCATTCTGGCGGTGCGTGCTTGCCGAGATTGTTTGGTAACGGCTGGACCGTGTTCCTCGTAACGGACTCCTTGGTGCAGGATCAACCAGATCAACCGACACTGTCGATGGGCAATGGCCCCGATGGCTTGGTTATGTCCCAGGCGCGGGACCGAGCGATGTCGATGGAGCGGAGGATTTCGCGGCGCTTGAAATCCCAGACGCGAACGCTGCCGCGAAAGTCGACGCCACCGGGAACGGCGTCCAGGGTCGTCGAAGGGCAGACGAAATCGCTGGTGACCATGAGATTGATTTCGGGGCGCACGGAGATTCCGTGAGGATTGAAACCGTCCATGGGAGGATCATCGGGGATACTCGTGGAGGAGAATGAGGTCCTTGTCGAATTCGGCGAGGCGGCCAGGAGCATGGCCCTGCGCGCCACCCATCATGGTGACGAGGAAACCGCCTTCGGGCAAGGCGTGAAAATCATCGGTGATGGAGGAGAGCGGAGGGTTCGCCGAGGAAAGGAACTTAGGCTGGCGCGGGTTGGAAACATCGAAGAAGACTTCGTTCTGCCCTTTCAGCACGCTCAGCAATCCGCCGCAAGCAACGGTCTTGCCGTCGGCGGACAGGCCGATGTGATGGAATTCGTTGCCGGTCGCGCCGGCGCCTGAGCTTTTCGTTTTCAACTTGCAGAGTCAGCAGATGTCCGCAGTGCCGGGATCTGAGGGGATGGGCGATCCCACATGGTCACCTGACGGACGTTACATTTCCGCGCACAACCGGGAGAGCCGCAGCATGATGATTTACGATTTCCAGTTGCGTCGTTGGGAAGAGCTGTCCAAGGGAGCACTTTTCGGGCGATCGTTCTGGTCTCGCGATAGCCACTGTTTCTATTTCCAGGACCTTTATGGAGGTGCGGACCAGCCAATTTTCAGGGCGTCGATTCCATCACGTAAGATTGAACGCGTGGCACCTGCAGGCCAGGCGTTGCCGGCCGACGTGACCGCCTACTCCCTTACCGACTTGACTCCGGAGAATGCGCCGCTGGCCGTCCTCATTCGGACGAACTCCGATGTTTATGCCCTGAATGTTCAGCTCTCTTTAAGCCTCATGGGTTGTGGCGAAGCGACGAATTGCCGAGTGAAAGGCGGCGGCAAGCCGCCGCACTCCAAGAAAAACTGTAGCGCTGGCAACAGACCAGCGCAACAGGCAGAAAGAAATGCAGCGCTTCGTTTGCGTTACGCCAGCTCGAACAGCAGGACTTCGGCGTCGTTCACACCCGTGAGTCGCAGCGATTTCTCGGCGGAGATTGCCGCGCCATCGCCGGTTTCCAGCGGCTGGCCGTTCAGCGTGACGCTGCCCCGAGCGACTTGGACGTAAGCGTGCCGGTCGGGCTTCAGCGTGTGCTGTACGGATTCGCCGGGAGCAAGAACCGTGGCGTAGAGTTCGTTGTCTTGGCGAATCTGGACCGAGCCATCGCGGCCGTCGGGAGAAACGACCAAACGAAGCTTGCCACGCTTGTCGGCGTCGGTGAAATGCTTCTGGTCGTAGACCGGCTTGTGACCCTGGCGATCGGGAAACATCCAGATCTGGTAGAGGTGCGCGGTCTCGGAATCCGAAGCATTGAACTCGCTGTGCGCAACTCCGGTTCCTGCGCTCATGTACTGGACGTCGCCGGGCTTGATGACGGAGCCGTTGCCCATGCTGTCCTTATGAGCGAGCGCGCCTTCGAGGACGTAAGTGACGATTTCCATGTCGCGGTGCGGATGCGTGGGGAAACCGCCGCCGCCGGCGATGCGATCGTCGTTCATGACGCGCAGGGTACGGAATTGGACGTGCTCGGGGTCGTAATATTCGGCAAACGAAAACGTGAAACGGCTGTCGAGCCAGCCGTGCTCGGCGTGGCCACGGTCGTTGCTCTTGCGGATATGAATCATGACGGCCTCCAGGAGTAGAATGAAGAGATAATACACGTTATAACGACTATTGTCAAGAGGTGTAATGCGCGTCCTAGCGCCACAGCCTATGTTGCGCGGGCTCAGGCAGTTAGTAACCCTAGCGGCGGGCCCGGTGCGCGGGCTGTACCACGGGACGATTTCCCCGGCACCACGCTTTGGTGTAGAGTGGACGAACCGGGCAATTGTGCGCCAGGCCGTATTTTTTTGAGGTAATTTGCATGGACTCTGCACTTCCGGCAACACAGACGAAAACCACCGAGGAATCCACGACGCGGCGCGAGACGCTGACGATTACGGACAATCGCACGGGTAAGAGCTACGAGATTCCAATCACCCACGACACCATCAGGGCCATGGACCTCCGGCAAATTAAGGTGAACCCGAGCGAATTCGGGATGATCAGTTACGATCCGGCGTACAACAACACGGCTTCGTGCATCAGCCGGATTACCTATATCGACGGGGACGTGGGGATTCTGCGCTACCGGGGATATCCGATCGAGGAACTGGCTGAGAAATCGACGTATCTGGAAACGGCGTACCTGCTGCTGCATGGAGAGCTGCCGACACCGTCACAGTTGAAAGACTGGCAGTGGAACATCACGCATCATACGTTCATCCACGAGAGCATCAAGAAATTCCTGGATGGGTTTCATTACGATGCGCACCCGATGGGCATGGTGATTTCGACGATTGCGGCACTTTCGACGTTTTATCACGACGCGAAAGACATTTTTAATCCAGCTTCTCGGCGGAAACAGATGTACCGGCTGATCGGGAAAATGCCAACGATTGCGGCGTTTGCTTACCGCCATACGTTGGGGATGCCGTACGTGTATCCCGACAATGATCTGAGTTATCCGGGCAATTTCCTGAACATGCTGTTCCGGACGAGCGAGACCAGGTACCGCCCGAACCCGACGCTGGAGCATGCGCTGGACGTGCTCTTTATTTTGCATGCGGACCACGAGCAGAACTGCTCGACGAATACGGTGAGGGGCGTAGGGAGTTCACATGTGGATCCATTTTCCGCAACGGCGGCAGCAATCGCGGCGCTGTATGGCCCGCTGCATGGCGGGGCCAACGAAGAAGTTCTGCGCATGCTGATGGAGATTGGCTCGGTGCAGAAAGTGCCGGAATTCATCCACCGTGTGAAGGCGGGGGAGACGCGGCTGATGGGATTCGGCCATCGCGTGTACAAGAATTACGATCCCCGGGCGCGCATCATCAAGCAGATTGCGTACGAAGTATTTGAGTTGATGGGTAAGAATCCACTGCTGGAGATTGCGCTGGAATGCGAGCGGATTGCGCTGGAAGATGATTATTTCGTGAAGCGTAGATTGTACCCCAACGTGGATTTCTATACCGGGCTGATTTACCAGTCGATGGGATTCCCGATGACCATGTTCCCGGTGCTGTTCGCGATTCCGCGCATGTCGGGGTGGCTTGCGCAGTGGGAAGAATTGCTGCTGGACCCGGAACAAAAGATTGCGCGGCCGCGACAAATCTATCTGGGGCATGATACACGGCCGTACCTTTCCATCGAGGACCGTTCGTAAAGCCCAGCGGCGGCATGCCTCCGAGTTGAGTGGCTAGGTGTACTTCCTTAGTACACCTGTTCCTACGACCGAAGTAGCCTTTTTGCATACGGACATTTTCTTCCCACTCGACTTTCTTTTGCCGCGAGGTATATTGAAATGTACGAGGTCATATGGGCCATTCGCCGAACGCCCCCAGCCATCCAGGTCCACGCCGACGGAGTCAACGGGTACTGATGCAGGTCGCGGTACGGATACGCGGCAAGGACTCGCAAGGAAATGCATTTGAAGAAGAGACCGCCACGCTGGCGATCAACGCGCACGGCGCGTTGATTTTGTTGCAGACACGGCTGACGAGCGGAGCCAAGGTGCTGATGCATCACAATGGAACGAAGGAAGAAGAGGAATGCCATGTGGCGTTTCTTGGTCCGGTGCGAGCGGGGAAAGCGGAAATCGGGCTGGAGTTTTCCGCACCGTCGCCAACATTCTGGCGCGTGGCGTTTCCGCCGGAAGACTGGTCTCCAAAGCACCCGGAAGCGCGAAGTATTCCGACGCCCAGTAAGAGATAAGAGAGTTCACCCCTTCAGGGTGAA
Source organism: Candidatus Acidiferrales bacterium (assembly GCA_963839315.1). Taxonomy (GTDB): domain Bacteria; phylum Acidobacteriota; class Terriglobia; order Acidiferrales; family UBA7541; genus Acidiferrum. The sequence continues at coordinate 321,077 of CAWIUU010000021.1, read as the reverse complement.
AGTTATCCAACAGCAAAAATTGTGAGCCGGGAGTGCCGGTGTTGGCCTGGACTGATAGACTCTTAGGCCATGCGCTACGTGGTGATGTGTCTTTTGCTGATGGCAGTGCCACAAGAAGAGTCGTGGTGGCTGGTTAAATCCTCAGGTATGGATGCCAATCTGCGCGGCGTGGCGGTGGGGCGCGGATCGATCTGGGCGACCGGATCGAAGGGAACCGTGCTGAGAGCGAGCGATAAAGGCGAGAGTTGGCAGAAGATCGCAATTCCGCAGGGCGAGATGCTGGATTTTCGCGGGGTGCAGACAATTGATGGCGAGACGGTGTACGTGATGTCCAGTGGAGAAGGGGAGAAGTCCGGCATTTGGAAGACGGCGGATGGCGGTCAGACCTGGGAATCGCAGTATAAAGATTCGCGCAAATCATTTTTTTTAGACGCACTGGTATGCAGCGATGAAACCCACTGCGTGGCGCTGAGCGATCCGGTCGACGGAAAATTTCTACTGCTGAGGACCGAGGACGGGAAGAGTTGGAACGAGCTTCCGCGCGAGCACATGCCGAATGCGCTGCCGAAAGAGGGAGCATTTGCCGCTAGCAATTCCAGCCTCCTCATTTTCGAGAATCGTGAACTCTATTTCGGCACAGGCGGACCGAGGGCGCGTGTTTTTCACTCCACGGACATGGGGCAAACGTGGACGGTAAGCGATACACCCATTCTGAGCGGGAAGCCATCGGTGGGGATTTTTTCGATTGTGCGAGCGGGGGACATAGTGGTGGCGGTGGGAGGGGATTATAAGGCCCCAGCGCAGCGGGAAAAGACGGCAGCGTATTCGGTAGACCAAGGTAAGACCTGGCGACTTGCCTCCAAAGTGCCGACGGGATTTCGTTCGGCGGTCGAAACCTTCGACGCAGGGTTTTTGACGGTAGGGCCGAACGGAGCGGAAACGAGCAGAAATGGGCAGGAGTGGCAACCGATCGGCGGCCCGGACCTGAATGCGGTGAACTTCGCATATGGAAAGGGCTGGGCGGTGGGAGCCAAGGGAGTGGTGGCGAAGTTTGTGGACCAGACGAAGTATGAGAAGTAGGACAGTTATAAGTTTTCAGTTGTAAATCATAGCTAAGGCAATCCTACTACCAGGCCGGCTTAGAAGCCTGAGCATCAAAACCCTCCAGATGGTCTTGCGGAAGTGGCACAGGCATGGCTCTTTACATGCAACCAAATGGTTGCATATTATCGCGAGTGTGGGAACGGATGTCGACAAGGTGTTCAAGGCGCTGGCGGATCCCGGGCGGCGGTTGTTGCTGGACCGATTGCGCGGGGACAACGGGCAAACACTGAACCAACTTTGCGAGCATCTGGACATGAGCCGGCAAGCCGTGACGAAGCACCTGAAGCGGCTGGAAGAGGCCGGGCTGGTGGCAACGATCTGGAGGGGCCGGGAGAAGTTTCACTACCTGAACCCGGTGCCAATCCACGAGATCACGGAACGCTGGATCGGAAAATATGAACGGGGACGGCTGCGCGCCCTTGCGGAACTGAAAAAGAATCTGGAGGGAGAGAGCGATGAATAATTCGCGATTCGTTTATGTGGCTCATATTCGAACGACGCCAGAGAAATTGTGGCAAGCGCTGATCGATCCTGAATTTTACGCGGCGATTCTGGAACGAGACTTGGCAGGACTGCGAATGGAAGCCTGGGTCGACCTGGCGGCTGATGATTCCGGACGGGCGGGTGGGGGACGCCGGGGAAGTTGTAGAAATCGAGCCACAACGACGGCTGGTGCTTAGGTGGCGCAAGGAGTTCATGCCGGGTCGCGTGGGGGAGGCTATTCACGCCTGACGTACGAGATGGAAAAAAAAGGTGAGTCGGTCAAGCTGACGGTGATCCATGAAATGGAGCGGCCGGGCTCGAAACTCATTGATGCGGTCTCGGGCGGATGGCCGATGATTTTAGCGGGCCTGAAGAGTCTGTTGGAAACCGGGGAGCCACTGGAAGAGACGAAGCCGTGGCCGAAAGGGATGTGAGTGCAGGTGGAGAAATGCGCAGACAAAAATCAGCGCTCGGTTCGGCACAGAGAGATTGCCACGATCCCTCCGCCCCGTGCCGCAAAAGGCGCGGCACTCCGGTCGGGATGATAACGCAGAGAAAGACAAACCCAAGACCTTCAGAGTCTGCGTGAAGACTCGGCGTTCATTTAATTTAAGACCCGCTGGAGCATCTATCCTTTCCTCCAGAACTGTTTCGGTGAACGGTTAGTTGCGGTGCGATTAGTTGGTGCGCCACATCCTGGTTACGTTATAGGCGGTGGTGGCTAGCGCCCACTCGACAGCGACTTTCGCCAGCCCTCGTTGGCGGAACCGCCGCATTCCTGGTTGCTCTTTCAGCACTCCATTCACCGGTTCGACGATGGCGACCATGGGCACCAACAATTCGTTGTCCGTGGACGCTTGCTCGATCTGCTGCGCCACAATCAGATGATCCTCGCTGACCGCCAGCGTCGCGGTGTAGCCCAACGTGAACCCGCTTCGCTCGCGCAGAAAACGGTTGTCCGGATCGCTCCGCGAAATTTTCTTCCGTCCGGATTTTTGCAGCCGCTCAAGCCGCTCCGGAATCCCTTGCAGTTGCTGCTCCAACCGCTCCATCACGCTGCTGTCGACCTCGTTTCCGGCACCTTCGTTCGGATCATCCGCATCGCACTGCTTCTGCCAACGCCGAATATCCCGGCGAATGCGCTGCTCCAGCCGCCGCGAACTGGTTACTCCCAGCGCGTAGGCGTACAGCAAACCGGCACCAACATCTCCGGCGCATAGGCCGGCCCACCTTCTTCTCCATACTCATTCCGCAAAGCGCCCAAGTTCAGCTTCGCGATCACCCGTCGCACAAAAAACACAAATGGCCCGTCCCCAGTACATCCCGCACGCTCGGCGGCAGCAAATAAGCCTGGTCAGGGTTGTATTCCAAAAATTTCCCCATCGCGCCTCCTCTTCTTCGCAGTATAAAGTGCGCGTCAACCCTAGTTCTCACACAGACTCGGAAGGTCGGCCACTACAAAAGGCGAAGCAAGAAAAGGCACCAGCAAGATGGCGGGGTAAACCCACCGCTACGGCCAAGGAATCGCTATGGGTTGTCGGGAGGAGTGAGGGTGTCTGCGTCGGAACGGGCGCGGAGCCAAGGCGAGAGGATGTAGAAGAGTTGGACGAAGATGATCACCAGCATGCTGAGGTAGGTGCTGAAGAAGCAGAGCAGGGCGCCGAAGGCATACCAAGCTTGACCATACATGATGCGGCGGCAGACGGCGGCGGGGACCTCGGGAGAGATGTCGTTTTTGATGAGGCCGGCGCGAGTGGCGTAACCCCAGCTGGCGTAGAGCATGGCGCCGAAAACGAGGATGTTGCCCCAATATTCGAGTAACGCGGTTCGGTAGGAGTGATGCTCTGCGAGAAGCTTAGTGGAGAACGGCATGAGAGTGACGGCAAACAAGAATGCCAAGTGAATCCAGGTGAGGCGGATGTCGGAACGGCGCAAGTGATTGAGTTGAGACTGCTGACCCACCCAGAAAATTCCCAAAGTAAGAAAGCTCATGAGATAGATGAGGATTTCGGGAGAAATATCGAGGAGGGCGTGACGTAGCTCGAATTCGCTGTGGAACAGTGCTCGAGTGGGGACGTGAAGATCGATCGCAAGAAGAGTCATGGCCACGCCGAAGATGCCGTCGCTGAGTGCGGCGAGGCGCTCCACGCTTTGGCCTGCAATTCGGTTATAGGAGGTAATCATTTATTTTGAGAGAGAAATGGCCGCGGCAAATTCGAGGAGTAGCGATTCATGGAGGGTAAGATTCCACGTTCGGAGGAACATTTGCAAGGAAGAAGAGGTGGCGGAGAGGGAGAAAGCGAAGACGCCGATGCAGCTGAGATTCGTCTAGCCGCGAGAGAATGAAAAAGCGGCGGGGCGCGCCGCACTCCTAAAGGGAATTTGATTGCGCGGGGGGCAGGCGTTTGTTACGCTGCCCGCGAAAGCAGTCCTGTGGAGGGAATGTCCATGGCGTTCTGTAAAGCGTGCGGTCAAGAAATCGGAACGGCAACGTTTTGTCCGAAGTGCGGTGCAAGCCAGGGAGCAGTAGCGGCCCCCGCGGCAACGCCAGCGGCTCCGACAGCCTCGCCAACAGAAGGAATCCAGGAGAATGTTGCCGGGCTATTGTGCTATGTACTGGGCTGGGTGACAGGGATCATATTTTTGCTGATCGATAAAAGGCCGTGGGTAAAATTCCATGCCGCACAATCGATCGTGGTGTTTGGCGGGTTAACGATCCTCCGAGTTGGTCTCGCGTTCATGGGTGGCATGTTTGGAGGGTTTTTTGGCTGGGGGTTGTTTGCCATTCTCGGACTGGTTGGCCTGATCCTGTGGATCTTGCTGATGGTGAAGGCCTATCAGCACGATACGTTTCGTGTGCCAGTCGCCGCGGACATTGCGGACAGCATCGCGAAATGAGAGATCGCGTCGCGGTTCAGGCGTGGAGATGGAAATAGCCGTCTTCGCGAAGTAGGCGCACGGGAACTTCAAAGAGAGCAGAGAGCTGCTCGCTCGAGAGGACCAGGTCCTTGGGTCCATCGGCGAGCAGTTTTCCTTTTTGGAGGAGCACGACGCGGTCGATCTCCGGAATAATCTCAGAAACATGGTGGGTGACGAGGAGGATGCCGAGTCCAGCGCGAGCGAGTTCGCGCATGGTGTGACGCAGTTCGACCTGGCCGGCAATGTCGAGGGTGTTGCCAGGCTCGTCAAAGAGCAGGGTGTGTGGCTCGTGAACCAGGGCGCGGGCGATGAGAGTACGCTTGGCTTCCCCGGAAGACATCTCGAGAACGGGACGGCGCGCGAGATAGGAAATTCCCATGCGGGCGAGAGCGGCGTGCGCGCGGTCGCGATGGTCGGAGAGCGGCTGATGATTGGGGAAAATCCGCGTACTGCTGAAAAAGCCGGAGAGGACGACGTCGAGGCAGCTGGCATCCGTTGTGCAGGCAGCGAGGAGGTCGGGCGAGACGATTCCCAGAGTGGAGCGAAGTTCGAAGATATTCCACAGGGAGCTGCCAAGAATGGAGATGGAAGATCCTTCGCGTTGAAGGGGATAACACTCGCGAGTGATGGTCTTAATGAGAGTGGATTTGCCAGAACCGTTGGGGCCAAGAATGCAGACGTGCTCGCCGACGGCGATGCGCAGGGAGAGGCAGTTAAGGGCCACGTTGTCTCCGCGAAGGACAGTGATGTTGCGGAAATCGAGGAGAGCAGGAGCGATAGGGGTCATCCAGTAAAGAATACCCTGTCAGGGGGGTGGGCCGAAGGTGAGGATAAATAAAAGGAGGCGAAAAGTTTGAGTTCTCGCCTCCCGGGGTGGGGTGGGGTGTTGCGAACAAATCCCCTGGCGAAACAGCAGTGCCTGCCCTGCCAGGCAGGCCTGCGGCCTCACTCGCGAAACGCAAACAGCCATCACGTAAGGAGACTCACCACCAGAGGGCTTGTCTTTGGAAGTTATTAACACTGAGAGTTGTGTGTGTCAACGAGAAAAAACGGATGAGGAGTACTAAGGAAACCATTGAATAGTATGGAATTGGAAGAGGGGAAGCGGAGACCAAAACTGTCCCTGCCGCTCGGGATGACACGAAGGGGGTAAATGGAGTTTCACCCCAGAAGTACAGGGCCAAGTTGCGTCCAGGATCTCGCGAACTATGCGGCAAAGTGCCGTAGGGCTATAGGGCTTATGAAGATAGCGCGAATAAGGAAGTTGCGTCCAGGAGGATTCGGCGGACTCGGAATAGCCCCTGGTGAAAAAACGGGCAGGTCGGGAAGACGAGCCCGAAGAGCGCTGGCGATAGCGGAGCCGCCCATGTGAGGCATGATGACATCCAGGATGGCGAGGGCCGGAGTTTCCGTTTCGCAGAGGTGAAGTGCCTGCTGGCGGTCCGCATCAGCCAGGACGCGGTAGCCGAGACCGACGGAGCGTCTGACGGACCATCTCTCGGATGGAATCATGGTCTTCGGCAATGAGGATAGTCTCCGTGACACGCAAATTGATGGCAGGAGACGGTTCTGCCTTGGAGGAGCCGCCTGCCGGAAGTTGGGCCTCAATGGCAGGGAGATAAATGCGGAAGAGGCTGCCCTGCCTGGGTTCACTGTAGACATGTATAAACCCGGAGTGTTGCTTGACGATGCCGTAAACCGTGGCGAGGCCCATGCCGCTGCCTTTGCCACGGCCCTTTGTAGTGAAGAAGGGTTCGAAGATGTGTTCGCGAGTTTCGGGATCCATGCCGATGCCGGTATCGGATACGGAGAGAACGGCATAAGAACCAGGGACAGCATAGGGGTAAAAGCGGCAATAGGAATCGTCGAGGAGAACCATTTCGGTTTCGATGGTGAGGAACTTCCTGGCATGAGCCAGGCGGAGCTAAAACGCTACAGTCGAGGCAAGAGGGAGTGGGATGGTGAGCCGCATTGAAACAAAGAAAAATCAGGCGGCAAAAATTTCATTGATTTTCGTCGCGAGCAAAAAATCGAGAGTGCTGATGCCCTGGACGCTATGGGTGTTGAGATCGATCACAACCTTATTCCAGACGTTGAACCACTCTGGATGGTGGTTCATGGATTCAGCGACGAGAGCGACCTGGGTCATCTTCCCAAAGGCGGCAACGAAATCCTTGCACTCAAAGGCCTTGTGCAATTTTCCATTGGCGAGGCTCCAACCCGTGGCGGACTGGAGATGAAGCTGAATCTCTGGGTCAGTGAGTTTTTGCGCTTTCATGGACGTCCTCCTGCGAGCTCGGGTGGGAGGGACCATTATGCGTGGGAGAGGCAGAAGCGGCAAGGAAAGAGCCGGGGTGTAGGTCACGCGAAGCCGGGCCTGGAGTGGGATTGTGATTCTAAACAGCCTGGAACTCCGGACACCTTTTCTTCCTATTTCTCTGGGTGGTCTTGTATCCATTTCGCTATCGTGTGCGCCACGATCTGGTTTCCCGCGGCCCAAGGTGCATGAGACGGTCGATATACAAGGGTTCACTCACGGAATCGAAGATCTGTCCAAGGAATACGAAGCCGCCGTCCTGGAGTGCGCGGCGCGCAGCCTGTTCATTCACGGCTCTAAGGATTTTGAAATCAGCGTCCGGGGAGCCTGGGGCGTCCGTCTGAAGCAGTTGTTCGAAAGGTACCAGCGGTTTGCTACCGTAAGCTAGTGACGGCTGCCGAAAACAAAGCACTTTGAATTTATAAGCCTCACCCAGAACCTTCACCACCCGAATGTTGGCTTCGTAATTGTCCAGAGCGGCGGTAGCCCTCGCCGCGATTTCCGTTGGAGAAGAGGCGCGAGAATCGCCACACCGGAAACGAGCCACAATCGCTCTAGCTAGTTTCTGTCGCGAAACCCGTATTTTGGCGGAAAAATTTGACTGGGCAATAGAGATTTCAGTGATTTGCCGCGCCTGGGAAGACATGTGCAGACCATTGCGGTCATGGATTTTGGGATCGAGTGGAAGAGTGCGGCTAAGAAAAATACGTCGACCTCACGGAGAGAGAAAGCGGAAAAATCGTGTTACGCGGCTCTTCGTCTGCGAGGCGATCGTTTCGATAGCATTGCCGCAATTCTCATCAAGTTGTTGGCAAGCACGGCGGCACCTACCAATACCTCAAAGCGCTGGCGCCCTTCCGCAAGACAACGCTTCATGCCACGGCCCCGGAACAGCACGGAGATGCGCCCCTCGATGCCGGCTCGAAAGCGCTGTCCTTCCTTGAAAGCAGGACTCTTCTCATACGCTTTGCGCTTCACCGTTTTCTTCCCGCCACGCTGCGGGATGCACACCACCTGGACGCCCTTGTTCTTGCAGGACTTCACATTCGTCTCACTAAAGAAGCCTCGATCCGAACTATACAACTCGGGAGCGCGCCCGAAGTTTTCCTTGTGGCGTTCCAGGGAAGGTTCCACCTGCTGATCGTCGCCAGGATTTCCCTCGAGCACTTCATACTGCGTAATCAACCCTTGGGCACTTTCCGCGAGAAAGACTTTGTGACCGAACTCCACTGGTGTTAGCACCTTGCCGCGCTTGATCAGATCCGTGTGGGTTTCAAAGATGGAATAGATCTTTTCGACGTTGGGAACTTGCTCTCCTTGGAGCACGCGACGGCGCGTCTGATCGATCACAGGGTCTCCCAGTTCACAGTAGTGGGCGATTTCCTTGCGAAGTTCGGCGATGGTCAGGTTGGCGACCAGATTCTTGCCACGCGCTTTCCGCGTCTGCTGCAATACTTTTCGTGCGCTGTTGACTACCTCTTCGGTTATTCCGATGAGTTGGCGATATTTCTCGGTTTGTCGCTCGTGCCGTTCCTTGGCCGTCAACCGCTGGATTTCTTGCATCCGACGCCGCGCTGCCCGCGTGCGATTGCGAAACCCTTGAATATGCTGCTGAACGGCCTCGGCGAGGCAGCCGATTAAGCGCGTGATCACGCGTACGACATCCCATAACAACGTGTTGTCGGTCGGATGATGAATGTCGGTCTGTACGACCGTGGAGTCCACGCGAAGTTTCTGACCCTCTTCCAGGCCCAGATCCACCGCCGCTTGCACCACCAGTTCATTGACGGCCTGCAGCGTCTGTGGAGTTAGCCGGTTAAAGGCACGGTTGAACGCATCGTGCTTTGGCACCGGCTGACAGTAGAAATCCGTGAACTGGCGCAGCGTGTACCCGTCGGCGATCCGTTCGCGCAGCTCGCGATAATTCCAATTCTTGACGCGCATGAGGATCAGGGAGCGTAGCACCTGTTGTGGCGCCAATCCGTTGCGACCGGTCGCGGGATTTTTCAGACCTCGTTCCAGATCACGCCGTACGGCCTTGATCATCTCTTGGTGGTCGTCAAGAAAATCGGAGATGGTCTGCAGCAGCGGCTCCAGCAAAATGCCCTGCTGCAGCAACTCCCACTCGGCGAAACTGATCTGCGGCTTCGCAGTTCTCGGCACGGTTCAGTTCTCCGCTTTTTTCGAGGCCTGGTCCCGCTCCCGTTTCAATGCTTTGACATAGCGCGGTGCCGCTTGGTAGAGCAGTTCCTGCAGAGCACGCCCGTTTTCCAAACAACGGCGTACCTCCGGCACCAGTTCTTCGGGAACATAGACAGCAAACCGGCGTCCTTTCAGGCGGCCGTACACGACGTAACTGGCATGCTGTTCGCCCGACAAGCAAGCGGGGCAGTTCTCGCGGACACAAGGACTGCGTCGCAAGCTGAGCGAGCCAAGAACAGCGGGCCCGAGGCTTTCCGCTTGCTTCTGAAACCAGCGCCAGACATCGGAAGGAGATTCGGATTGGTGCGTTTTCATGAGTGTATATGTGCCACACTACACATATACTTGTCAAGAGAAAAAACAATGAGAAAAGCGTACGAACGCCTGCTTTGACGTGGTATTTTGCGTTTCGCGACAGAAACTAGCTAGCTATGTGAAGAGAGTTTGACTCCCGCAAAAAATCAAACCTGCTGGCCAGCGAACCCTCCACTCTTCCCTTTATGAAGTTGAATTCAAGATGAGCGCCGGGAGTTCCCGGCGACGCCGCGGCAATGGCATCGTTTACGCCATCGTAAAAGATCACCGCGTCTGGTGGTTCGCCCGTTTTCAGCATTTCCACAAGGAGGATCAACTCTTGATTCGTTCCCTGGGCTTCCACCCCGATGTTCTGAATCACAAAACACCCGGGCCCGTTCAACTTCAAATCCTTCGACAGATTAGAAGGGATCGTTTCGCTGTCGGGGACACCTATGCCAAAGAGCGTGGAACCCCAAACATCCAAATGACCTTACGTTGCGATTGATTACAGTCAGGGTTCGCCGCGTTTACCGTTCTTCGCAAATTCCCCAAGGCGCTCTCATCGACATTGATGTACTTGCCGTGCCAAGGCCGCTCGCCCCAGATCAGAAAGGGAACGTAATGAGCCGGTCAAAAGTATTCCGTCTGAGATGCTCCTCTTTCCAGAAGGCCTGTGCCCACGGATATCCCTGATACGCAGGGCTGGAACTGGCAAGGCTCGCGTCATTGCGGGAGTGGATGCGGTGGTAAACAGAACGAACAAGGGCAGAGCCGATTTCAAGGATTACCACCGCCAAAAACATGCTGAAGATAAAGTAGCCAAGATAGGAGAAAAAAACGGGATAAGGCGTTCGGGTCGATTGTGTCATAACGGCGGCGGTTCCTTGCCCTTTTCCTGTTTGGCACCCCCAAAATAACGTTCCAGTGACTTTCTGGCCAGATCTTGACCACCCAGACCGAAAGCGATAGCCAATCCCAACATCGTAGCTCCAAAAACTATGGAGAAAGCGGAGATCACGGTCTGCCTGGCCAGACCGAGTTCCTCCAGCGTCATGGTGATAGCCAGAATCCAGATAACAAAGCGGATCGACCAGCTGAGGATTTTTGCCGAAGGGTGGCCGGCGTTGACCGCCGCAAGAAGTGCGGTGCGCGATAGAAAATTCGCAATCGCTACACCCAGGAACATAATCAAGATGGCAACAAACACTTCGGGAAGAAACCGGAACAACCGCGAAATCTGTTCCTGAAGACTGGGAATATCGAGGACGCTGAGCCCCACCAGAAGAAAGGCGAACCACGTTACCCAGAAGATCAAGCGGCTTAGCAATTCCGTCATGGGAGGAAGATGTGCCATGCGCAGGACGCGAGTGGCCCCCGACTGCTCCGAAACCCGATCCAGTTTGGTGAGGCGCAGAAGCGCACGCAAAATAAATTTGAGGGCGAAAGCGACAAGAAGCCCGATCAAGACAATGATCAGCATCACGAGGAAGCGCGGAAGAAATTCGCCAATCATGTGGACTAATTTGCTATAAACCTGCTCCAAGCCCTGCAGGATGATCTGTCTCATGATTTCACCTCAACCTTTGCTTTCCATCTCTCCCTCAAATATGGCTTTTGCGACTCGAATTCGGCGCAGAGCATTTCGTTCGCCGCTTCCATCTCCGCCGGCGATGAATCAGCGTGTTCCGCCAGAAAGGAGTGGGTCATGCCGCGATAGAGCGGGGTCAGGGCTTGAATCAGATGATTGCGATTGATGACGGCGTGATGGTAGGAAGCGGCAAAGTCGTAGAGCGTCCTAACCCAAAGGTCGGACCTGAACCGGAATTTTCCTTCTTCCAGAAAAACGATATTCTTAATTTCTGAATGAGTTTCGGGATCCAATATGGAGTTTAAGATTGGCTCCAGTTCCGTCACGCCACTCTGAAACATCTCGAAGATCCGGTGGCGGTCCATGTCGGTGGTTTCAGTAGTGAGCTCTTGTGCGGGTCCGATGGTAGGCACAGGCTGAGATTTATCGCTATCCAACCACCACGATTGCTGAGTTTCCAGGCACCAAAACAAAGTGCCGACAGTCTGGCGCAAGACCTCGACGATGTCCGGAGCAGGCCCTTTCGTAGCTTGTGATTTTTCGCCGAGAAGAACCTGGCAACAGCGAAAATCAGAAGAAAAGGCGGAAATCGCCATCCACCCTTCTGGTCGGGCACGAATGGCCTCCTCCTGCCAGACCTCTTCCTGATTGAGGCAGAACCCGGCCAGGCGACCGGAGAATCCCATTTCATCCGAGAAGAGTTCGCGGATGCCACAGCCAAAAACGGCGCGGCTGAAGGGGAAGAGAAGATTGCGGACTAGCAAACCTTGATACTTGCGGCGCGTGTAGAGAGGCGCTACGAAATCATACTTTTCCTGGTAGGCTGGGCGCAGGAGGTTCGCAACGGAGTCGAGCGTCAGATTCGAGGTGGCAGGAGAAACCAAAGCACAAGCGCGTGCCCGCAATAAGTCCGAAACGGCGAGCATCGTGCGCAGAATGATTCCGGGAGAAGGCGGGGTGGAAAAGTTCGCCGAGACACGATGGATCGTGCGCAGAGAGGTAATCCCGGGCAGGCGCACATTATTTACGGTCAAGTCGCCGACACCCGTGGTTACAATGCCATTCTCTCCCTCAACGGCTTCCTTATCACCATCCTTGTCGTCGCCTGACAAATTTAGGATGGCAACTCGTTGCCGGACAAAATATTGGTGAAATGCTTGTTCAGTGGCGTACACGGCACGGCTGATGGTGCTCGCGGCATTATGGGAGGAGATGCCCACGAGAAGATCGACTTCGCCAACGCTCATCAACTGGCGAAGCAGATCATCCGCTAGATAGGTATCGTCAGACATGACGCTTGGAATTTTACTGTCATTCTGAAGAATCGGGGAAGATCAAATGATGAACTGCGATCATCCGCTGCGCGATCAAATCCGGCGAAGCTGAAACCAGAAAAACTGATAAGGGCCAAGGGTCAGTAAATAGGGCAAATTACTAAAGCGGGGGAATAGGTTTCTGCCGAACATTTCAATGGGCAGGTAGCCCTTAAAAGGTTGCATATCGAGTTCCACGGCCTGGGCGGAATTGGAAAGATTGTTCACCACGAGGACGGTTTCACCGCGGAATTGACGGATGTAAGCGAGAACGCGGTGATTCGAAGGATGCAAGAACTGAATCGATCCGCGGCTGAATACGCGGAACGAATTACGCACCTGGATCAGACTTTTCATCCAGCAGAGCAGGGAGTGCTCTGATCTCTGTTGCGCATCGACGTTGACCGACTGGTAGCCGTAGACCGGGTTGGAAATTACAGGAGCGTACAAACGTTCTGGATCGGCCGAAGAGAATCCCGCATTCGAACCGCTGTTCCATTGCATGGGAGTTCGGACGCTGTTGCGGTCGCCCAGATAAATGTTATCGCCCATACCGATTTCGTCCCCGTAATAGACAATCGGGGTTCCGGGCATGGACATGAGTAATCCGTTGAGAAGCTCGATGCGCCTTCGATCATTGTTCATCATGGGGGCCAGTCGACGGCGGATGCCCCGGTAAATGCGCATGGACTTATCCATGGCGTACTCGTCATACATGTAGTCGCGTTCGACATCCGTGACCATCTCGAGCGTGAGCTCATCATGGTTGCGAAGAAAAATGAACCATTGGCAGTTGTCGGGTATTTCCGGGGTCTGTCCAAGGATTTCGATGATGGGTTTGCGATCTTCCAGCTTGACCGCCATGAAAATTCTGGGCATGAGGGGAAAGTGAAACGCAGCTTGAAATTCGTCACCATCCCCGAAATAGGCCCGGACATCCGCGGGCCATTGGTTGGCCTCAGCCAGGAGCAGCGTTCCTGGATGCGATTGGTCGAGACGTTTGCGGATTTCACGGACAATCGCATGGGTTTCGGGCAAGTTCTCGCACAAGGTTCCTTCGCGTTCGACAAGATAAGGGACGGCATCCAAACGGAAGCCGTCAACACCGAGATTGAGCCAGAACTTCATGACGTCCCATACGGTCTCAAAAACTGCCGGATTGTCGTAATTCAGGTCGGGCTGATGACTGAAAAATCGGTGCCAGTAATAAGACTTTGAGATGGGATCCCAAGACCAGTTGGAAATTTCCGTGTCGACAAAAATGATCGGCACGCCCCGTAACGATCATCCGTATCGCTCCAGACGTACCAGTCTCGCTTGGGGTTGTCGCGAGAGCTGCGCGCCTCCTTAAACCAGGGGTGCTGGTCGGAAGTATGATTCAGGACCATCTCGATGATGATGCGGATGCCCCGGGTATGAGCTGCCGTCAGGAAGGTATTGAAATCGTCCAGTGAGCCGTAACTCTCATGAACCGAAGTATAGTCGGCGATGTCGTAACCATCATCGCGGAGAGGCGAGGGGTAAAAAGGGAGAAGCCAAATAGCGGTGACGCCAAGTTCCTGGAGGTAGCCGAGTTGTTGCGTAAGGCCGGGAAAATCGCCGATGCCGTCGGCATTGCTGTCGGAAAAAGTGCGTACGTGAAGCTGATAAATGACGGCGTCTCTATACCAGAGATTGTCCCCTTGCAGCGCCAACGGCGGCTCTCCTTTCGGTTTGCGAAGCCAACTATCCGGCACTCCTACAACCGTACCGATTGCACGGACCGCACTCGGAAGTCAGTCGAGAGACAGCCCATGAATTCAGGCGAAGGCAATTCCTGATTCCAGTCCAAAGATAACTTGTATCTTGCGCCAAGTCATCATCGGTCACGGCAGACGGGTCCGGTCCGGGCAGGGTCGATGCATCTGACTGACTACGGATACCTTGGATGCCGGAAAACGGGAACTCGCTCCCTGGCGAAGGAGGATGATTGAATGAGGTGGAGAATTCCAGTAGGCTAAGAGGTTCGGTGGCAGAGAAATTTTGCGCTGTAGGCGGGCAAGAACAAGTTGGAACGGAGACCATTGTGAAAAAGAAAATTCGGGCCATACAGTACGGGATCGGGCCGATTGGGGCGTCGATTGTGAAGCTGCTGCGGGAAAAAGAAGCGGTGGAGATTGTGGGTGCCATCGACACGGACCCTGGGAAAGTGGGAAAGGACCTTGGCGAAGTGGTAGGAGCGAGCGATGCGCCTTGGGGGATCAAGGTCTCGGGAGACGCGAAGGGAGTCCTATCGCAATCGGCGGATATCGTGATGCACACGACCTCGTCATCACTGCCCAAGGTGATGGATCAACTGCTGGCATGCCTGGACGTGGAAGCCTGCGTGGTGTCGACGTGCGAAGAGCTTTCTTATCCGTGGAGGACTTATCCGGAGTTGGCTGCGAAGTTGGATAAAGCGGCGAAGGACTCGGGAGTGGCGCTGGTGGGGACGGGCGTGAATCCGGGATTTGTGATGGACAAGCTGGCGGTGACGCTGGCGGCCGTTTCACAGAGAGTGGAGCACGTGAAAGCGCTGCGGATTGTGGATGCAGGAAAACGCCGTTTGCCGCTGCAGAAGAAGATTGGCGCGGGGATGAGCGTCGAGGAGTTCCGCGCAAAGGTGAAGGAAGGCGTAATCAAGCACGTGGGGCTGCCGGAATCCGTGGCGATGGTGGCGGACAGCCTGGGATTGCAGGTTGACGAAATCACGGAAACGATCGAACCGAAAGTGGCCGCGGAAAAAGTGCAGACGGAATTCCTGACGGTGGAAGCAGGGCAAGCTGCCGGTGTGCACCAGATTGCGCGAGGGTTGTCTGAAGGGAAGGAATTGATTTACATGGAACTGCAGATGTACGTGGGAGCGAAATATCCTTCAGATACAGTGGAATTGCAGGGACACCCCAATATCAGCCTGGTGATACCCGGCGGGACACATGGGGACATTGCCACGGCGTCCGTGGCGGTGAATTCGATTCCGTCGATCCTGGAGTCGCCGTCGGGATTGCGGACGGCAAGGGATCTGGCGATTGGATTCTTTCCGCCGAAGGGTGCGAGGTAGGGGAGAAGAAATCCGTTATCGGTGATCAGCTAGCAGGAAGCGGATTGGAACGGGGCGGGGAAACCTGCCCCGTTTTTTTTGGTACGCCGAGCATGATCGACAGCTTGGAGGTGTGAGTCCTCTTCCCATCCTGATAGAGGAGAAGTGATCGCGAAGCGCAAGGGCGTCGCCGTGAGGCGGGGTCGGAAGGAAGCGTGGAGCAAATGCGCGAGGCAATGGACAAGAACCGAATCGGAGGCGGGAGCGTCGGGCGAGCGGGCCAAGGATTGCGAAGCCCCTATCGATCAAGGACGCCAAGCGTAAATTCGGTGGTGGCGGGCAGAAAGCGGTCGAACTTATCTCGGGAGATCTGTTGCACGTCTCGGATTCGTGACCCAGGGTGAAGCAATGCACTCTGACCTTGCAACAGAAGTCAGCAGCGGGCGAAGTACTCACGCGAGTGAGGAAGGCCCCAACCGTAAGCGCGAGCCGTAGAATGTCGGACTCCCGGGCGGCACTGCGCCAGCCCATCAGCTTCGGCTGAGCTTTACAGCTTCAGAAGACGGTGAAGCCGAAACGGAAACCTGTTGAGCGGCGAAGCCCTTGTGGCGAAAGACGAATCGACCCTCCGGCCCGCCAGGGCTCAATGTTACGGAACCCCCCGGTGCGCACCCGCATGCCGGGTGGTGTGGCAGGGGAGAGTGGGCGCCCACTCCCCCTATGCCGATTTTAGAGGACTCTTGGCGCGATCCCTTCTTGCGCCGCCCGGCGCCAACATGCGGCGTTGAAGAGGAGGATTACTTTTGCCAGAAACGCATTACTCCGGAATAGTCGAGGTCGTCTTTGGCCTGACCTTTGACGTAATTATAGACTTCGCGGGCGGCAGCGGTGGCGGGGAGGGCGACGCCAAGCTGATTGGCGAGATCGAGGGCCAGGCCCAGATCCTTGTGCATAAGGCGAAGGGGAAAGCTGGGCTTGAAATCACCTTTGACCATGAGGGGAGATTTGATGTCGAGGACGCCGGAACGTGCCATGCTGGATTGCATGACCTCAATGAGCTGCTCGCCTTTTAGCCCGGCTTTGGTGACTAGGGCGAGGGCCTCAGCCATGGCGCCGACCTGCAGAGCGAGAATAGCGTTCATGGCGAGCTTGACGGTTTGACCCGCGCCGTTGGGCCCGAGGTGAAACCATTTTTTGCCCATGACGCCGAGGACTGGCTCGACTTCTTGAAGTGTGCCCGCTTCACCACCAATCATGAAAACGAGATTGCCTTCGCGCGCCCCCCAATCGCCGCCCGTCACAGGGGCGTCGAGATAACGCACCTGACGTTCTGCGCAGGCCGCAGCGACGCGGCGCGTGAGCGCAGGGGCGACGGTGCTGGAGTCAACGTAAATGCTGCCAGGCCGAAGTCCGGCGAGAGCGCCATCGTCTTTTCCTTCGTGCCCCCAGAGTACTTCTTCCAACGCCGGTGGATCGCTGACGATAGTGAAAAGAATGTCGGAAGCGCCGGCTTCGCGCGGGTTTTTGGCGAGAGTGGCACCTGCAGCGACAAGCTCTTGTGCGCGAGAAGCGGTGCGATTCCAAACGGTAAGCGAGTGGCCGGCCTTTAAAAGGTTCATGGCCATGGGCCGGCCCATGAGGCCAAGCCCGATGAAACCAATCTTGCGGGGAGAGGAAGAAACACTCACGACATGCCTCCAGAGCGGACATTGATGAAATGAGGAGATGGTGCAGAGAAATTGTAGCTGATTCAGAGAAAGACGTCGCGGGAGGGGTCAGGCCGTGTTGGAGCGGCGGGAAGAGGAAAGAAAGCAGGTTCCAGAAGCGGCATGGGCTGCGCGAGCCGCAGGCGCGCCGGAAGGATCCGTGGAATCAGGTGACGACGAAACAGGTTGCGCAGGGGCCTCGGAGTCCTCCGCCGATTCCGTGGTTTCCTCGATGCGATGGATATATTGATAAGGTATTTCCCAGCGGAAGTAACTGCGCTTACCGCGCTGTTCAATGTGCTGCTCGAGAAAAATGGAACGTCCGGAATCGGCGGCAAAAAGACCAGAGGCGGGCAGCAGGATATCGCCCACACGATATTGTACGGTTACTTTGCGGCCGAGAAACCGTGAATAGGACGCCATTTGAGGGAGTGTGGAGGTGGCCTACAAGCGGGTCAATAGTACCAACGGACTGTTACGAGTGGGGATGTGGAAAAGGAGTGGAAACGGAGTGGGGACGGACGACCAGATCGGCGGCGAAGAGAAGCAGAAGAATAGAACCAAAGCCGAAGGCCAGGAAAGCGGCCACCAGGCGCAAGATCCAGTTCGCGCTCGTGTGTGGAAAGGGGAGATGAAAGACAAGAAGCGCGGCAAGTACGCCTGTGAGCGAATCGACGAGTCGACTTTGTCGGGAAAGCTCCAGGGGGGCGTGGCAGGTCGGACAAGTAATTTCGTATGAACAAGATAGAACCCGGGAGGGGGCGATTTTGGCAAAACAAAGGGGGCAGGCTCGATTCCACATGACGTACTCCTTAGGTTCAAGCCACTACCGAGAGAGATCAGAAAACACTGCTTCCGCGGCACGCGTTCCGCTGAAGAGAGCGCCTTGGATGGAAGCATTGTCGCGGTGGTCGCCACAAACATAGATGCCGGGGCGGATGCGAACGGGTCGCTGCGGAGGTTCCAGAGCACCGGGCAATTGTTGAGGCTGGGCATGGGGGATGCGATAGCTGCGGAGTAATTGCCAGGAGGAAGCGACTTTGCCGAACCAGTTTTTCATCTGGGCGATGATGAATCCGCCAAGCTGCACATCGGTGAGGGCCTGAGTGCCAAGGACGGTGACGGAAATCAGGTGTTTGGCCTTGGGGGCGTAGTTGGGGGCAACCTGCGAGATGACGCAAAAATTGTTGACGGGGCCGGCGCCATCGCCGTTAAGGATGAGGATGGGAAGGGGCACGGGCGGTTCTTCGGCGGAATAGTAGAAGCATGTGACGCTACGAGAGGCGGGCTCGACTTCGCCAACGAGGTGGGCGGCGGATGGACCGTCTGTGGCAATGACGACGGCGTGAGCGCGGAGGGATTCACCGCCGGCGAGCTTCAATTCGTTTTCGTGGAGTGCTTCGACACGTGCGTTGAGACGAATGGACCCCACTGGAAGTTTCCCAGCAAGCTGCATGGGGATAGCTCCCATACCGTGGGACGGAACGCAAATGCTTCCTTCGGAAAGCATTTTGAAAACAAATTCGAACATTCGGCTGGAAGTATTGAGTTCGCCATCGAAAAAAATGCCGCCGAGGAAAGGGCGGAAGAAGTGATGGATCATTTCCTTTGAAAAGCCTTCGGACTGCAAGGCGTCTTTGGTCGGGCGGTCAGCGCGACGAAAAATTTCGTCGGTGGAGGAATTGCGGAGACGGCGGCGGAGTCGGGCAATGCGCACCTTATCGGTGAGGGAGCCAAAATCGGATTGCAGGGTTTTCTTCCAGGTGCCGGGTGTGCGCCATGGATCGACGAGCTTGTTTATACGGCCGGCGAACCAGGAAAGCGCGCCATGGGCGAAGGACCTTAAGTCGAGCAGGGGATAATTCAGCAAGCGCTGGGCCTCCGGATAAGCGGTGAACAGAACCTGGAACCCGCGATCGAGCAGGAAGCCATCGACGCTATCGGTGCGCACGCGGCCACCAACGCCGTCGGACGCTTCAAGCATTTGTACACCGACTCCCTTTTCGTGAAGCTGGCGCGCGCAGGATAGGCCGGCCAATCCTGCGCCAACGACAAGAACATCCGGGCTGGAAGACATTCTCCTCTATACCTCTAGCCAATGAAGGAACGAAAAAACAGGAGCCCGGAGCGCGGGCCGAAAGAATATCCTGCGGCAAAAGAAGCTTAGCGCGCAAGGAAAGGTTGATGGGGCGCAAGCGGCCTGGGCAGTCGTGCAGGATGATCCTTGACATTCTGTACTGTCAGGATAAAGTTTGCCTTCCATCAAGAAAGCCAAAGTGAAAAGGGGGAGCCGCATGCTACGCCGAATCGCGTTGATCCTTTTGACAAGCTCGATTTTTTGCATGACTGGGCACGGACAAGAACAAAAGCCGGCCAGCAAGACATATGTGTTGAAGGCGGCTCGCTTATTCGATGGCAAGAGCAATGCGCTGGTCACACCGGGAATCGTCGTGGTGAGCGGAGGCAAAATTGTCGGCGTGGGAACGAGCGCGGCGATTCCAACCGGAGCGGAAGTGGTTGAACTGGGAGATGCGACGCTGTTGCCGGGGTTCATCGATGCACATACGCACCTGACGCACATGTACATCGAGGATTTTAAGCAAGGGCAGCTGGACAGGCTGGAGAAGACGGTGGCGGAAATGACGCTGGACGCCACGACGAATGCCAGGCTAACGCTCATGGCGGGGTTCACCACGGTGCGGGACGTAGGCTCGTCAAACTACATGGACGTGGGCTTGCGTAACGCCATTGCCGGCGGTGTAGTGCCCGGGCCGCGCATGCTCGTCACAGTGCACGCGCTGGGGGCGACGGGAGGACACTGTGATTTTGAAGATGGCTTTCGGCAAGGCCTGTTCGGGCACGAATCGGGGCCGCTGGAGGGCGTGATTAATGGTGCGGATCAGGCGCGCTACGCGGTGCGGCTGGACCACAAATATGGGGCGGACATGATTAAGGTGTGCGCCTCGGGCGGGGTGCTATCACCCACGGATGATGTGGACACGCCTCAGCTTACGCAAGCGGAACTGGATGCGATTGTGGATGAAGCGCATGCGCTGCGGAGGAAGACGGCGGCACACGCGCACGGGGCGGAAGCAGCGAAGCGGGCCATTCGCGCGGGAATCGATTCGATCGAGCACGGTAGCTTTCTGGACGATGAGGCGCTGGACATGATGAAGCAACGCGGGACATACCTGGTGCCGACACTGATGGCGATCCAAGGGTTGCAGGAACGATTTAATCGTGGGACGTATGTTCCACCCGCGATTGCGGCGAAGGCCCATGCGGCTACAAATGCAATTCATTTGACGTTTCAGCGAGCGCTGGCAAAGGGTGTGAAGATTGGACTGGGGACGGATGCGGGAGTATATCCGCATGGGAGAAACCCGGAAGAGTTCCATCAGATGGTGGAACTGGGGATGAAGCCGATGGATGCGCTGAAGGCGGGGACTTCGTCGGATGCGGAGTTGCTGGGTCTGGCAGACAAGATCGGCTCGTTGGAAACGGGGAAACTGGCGGACGTGGTGGCTGTGCCGGGTGATCCGCTGCAAAACATACGAGTGACGGAGCAAGTATTTTTCGTAATGAAGGAAGGCGTGATCTTCAAGAACGAGAAAACAAAGTAAAAACGGGTAGAGAGGAATGAGACTGATGCGCAAATGGAGATGGGTGTGGGGACTATTGCTGCTGGCCGCGGGAATCGCGTGCGGGCAACAGGCGAAGCCGGCGAGCAAGACCTACGTGCTGAAGGCGGCGCGAATGTTCGATGGCAAGAGCGACGCGCTGGTCGCGCCCGGGCTGGTGGTAGTGACAGATATGAAAATCGTGGGTGTGGGAGTTGGCACGGTGGTTCCCGCCGGTGCGGAAGTGATCGAGCTGGGCGACGCAACGCTGCTGCCGGGATTCATCGATGCACACACCCACTTGACTGGAGAAGCCAGCGACGATTGGAAGGAAGACGAATTGAACGCATTGGAAAAGAGCTACGCGGAGCAAGCGCTGGACGCAACAGCAAACGCGAAGAAGACGCTGATGGCCGGGTTCACGACCGTCAGGGACGTGGGTGCGCCGGACCGGATTGATGTGGCGCTGCGCAATTCGATTCGCGACAAGATTGTCGTGGGACCGCGAATGCTTGTGGCGGCAGGCGCGATTGGCGCCACCGGCGGGCACTGCGATGACGAGGCAGGATTTCGCCAGGGAGTGTTTGGGCACGAAGCTGGCCCGCTGGAAGGGGTGGCGAATGGCCCGGACCAGATGCGGTATGCGGTGCGGTTGGCACACAAGTACGGTGCAGATGTGATCAAAGTATGCGCATCGGGCGGCGTGCTGTCGCTTACTGACGATGTGGATACGCCACAGTTGACGCAGGAGGAGTTGAACGCGTTGATCGATGAGGCTCACGCGTTGCGAAGGAAAGTAGCGGCGCATTGCCATGGGTCTGAAGCGGCCAAGAGAGCGATCCGAGCGGGCGTGGATTCGCTGGAGCATGGATCGTTCTTCGATGATGAAACGCTGGACATGATGGTGGCCCACGGAACGTATTTCGTGCCCACACTGATGGCCATTGTAGGCGAGCAGGAGCGTATCGCTCGCGGAGTGTACTTCCCACCGCAGATTCTGGCGAAGGCCAACGCCGCGGACGCTGCGGCTCACAAAACGTTTCAGCGGGCGCTGGCCAAGGGCGTGAAGATCGGGTTGGGCACGGACGCGGCGGTTTATCCGCACGGACGAAATGCGGAGGAGTTCTATCAGATGGTGAAGCTGGGGATGAAGCCGGCAGAGGCGCTGAAATCGGCGACTTCGAGCGATGCGCAATTGCTGGGGATGGCGGACAAGATCGGCACGCTGGAAGCTGGAAAATTGGCGGATGTGGTGGCGGTGCCGGGCGATCCTCTGCAGGATATCCGACAGACGGAGCACGTGAAGTTTGTGATGAAGGAAGGCTTGATCTATCGAAACGATCAGGCCGGCGCATCTCACTAGAAATGAGGTGAAGGCCATGAGCGATCTATCGAATACGGTGAAGAGCGCACTGGCGCGGGAATACCGGGAGCGCGGGGCGGAGGTGCACAAGTGGGTTGATCCGCTCACCGACGAACAGTTCTGGAAGAACCCATTCGGCTATGGGAATAGCGCGGGGCATCTGATACTCCACCTGACGGGAAACTTGAATTACTACATCGGCGCGCAGATCGCTGGCACGGGTTATGTCAGGGACCGGGATCTGGAGTTTACGGAAGCGCGGCGGCCGTCGAAAGCGGAAGTGCTGCGAAAGTTGGATGAAACGATTGCGATGGCGGCAACAACGATCGAGAAGCAGAGTGAATCAGACTGGACATTGCCGTATGCGGCGCAACGGGAACCGGAGGCAAAGGATCGATTTACCGCGTTGTTGCGGTGCGCGGTGCATTTCTATCACCACGTGGGTCAGATCAACTATTTGAGCCGGGAGTTGCGGAAAGAGTAGAGATACAGTGCACGCTGGGCATCTTTGGTATGGACTCAGGATTCGAGCTTGAAGCGGGTGGAGGCTAGACGGTAAAGCCGGCGCCAGACCAGGCGATTGATCAAGACTACGACGGCAGCCATGATGAGGGTGGAAGCCAACAGCAGATGAAAGTGGCCGGCATCGCTGGCGCGGCTGATGGTGCTGCCCAGTCCGGGAGCCTCGACGATCTTGCCTTGAAAATGAAAATATTCCGCGACGATGCTGGCATTCCACGCTCCGCCAGACGCGGTTACCATTCCCGTGACGAGATAAGGGAAAATTCCAGGAAGAATCAGGTAGCGCCAGCGGTCGAAACTGCCGAAACGGAAAACGTGGGCGGCTTCTTTCAGGTCTGTGGGAATGGCCATGGCGCCGGCGATGACATTGAAGAGAATGTACCACTGTGTGCCGAGAAGCATGAGAGCCATGGCGGCAATTTCGACGCCGCCGCGCAAGCGAATCAGGAAGAGAAGAATCACGGGGAACAGAGCAGTAGCTGGAATGGAGGCGGCGAGTTGCACGAGTGGCTGTGCGACACGCGAGAAACGGGGATTGAAGCCGATGGCGACACCAACGGGGATGGTCCAGAAAGCGCCGAGGAGCAAAGCTAGATTGACGCGAAGGAAAGTGAGGCCGGCACTCCGGAAAAGCAGGAAATAGTCACCGCGGTCAAGCTGGGCGAGTTCACCAAAAGTGCGATAGACGCCGTATATGACAATGACGATGCCGAGCGCCGCGAAAAACCAGGCGAACCAGCGGCGCGAGCGGTGCGAGTTGGCGGCGGAAAAGGTTTGTGCGGCACGTGTGGCCCCGCGGGCGAAGTTCAGCGTGAGCCAATCAACGATGGGATGAAGAATACGGCGATAACCGCGGATGAGGAACGATTCCCTGCGGATGAAGCTGAGGAGAGAGCTCTGCGCTGTGGAACTGCTTTCGACCTGCTCAAATTTGAATTTGTCGGCCCAGGCGATTACCGGGCGCCAGATGAGCACATCCATCAACACAATGACGGCAACCATGGTGGCAAGACCCAAAGCATGGCGCGGGTGTTGCCGCTGCTGGCGGCGGTCTGAAGGAAAGAGCCGAGACCGGGCAGGCGGAAATCCTTATCGCCGAGGACAAACATTTCGCAGGCCATGAGGAAGAACCAACCACCGGCAACGGACATCATGGAGTTCCAGACCAGGCCGATGGTGGAGAAAGGAAGATCAAGTTCGAGAAAACGTTGCCACGGACTGAAACGATAGATGATGGCGGCTTCACGCAGGTCGCGCGGGATGGTCTTCAGGGAAGAATAGAAGCTGAAAGCGATGTTCCAGACCTGGCCGGTGAAGATGAGGATGATGGAGCCGAGTTCGACGCCAAGCTGGCGGCTGGGAAAGAGAGCAACCATGGCGAGCATGACGCCGGGAAGAAAACTCAAAACCGGGATGGATTGCAGGATGTCCAGCAGAGGGATAAGGATGAGCTCCGCGCGTTTTGATTTTGCCGCGGCGTAACCGTAGGCCAGAGCAAAAATGAGACTCAGGGCATAGGCAACCAGAATACGGACGAGAGAGTACAGCGCGTAAAGAGGCAGGCTGCGCGGATTCTGGGATATTTCAGCTTCGACCTTGACAGGACCGAACCAGGAGCGGCCAATGGAATAGAGGCCAAAGATGGCGGCAAACACAGCCGCGAAGACGGCGAGATCGATCAGAAATGCCCACGCCCAACGGGAACCTGCCGGGCGAGGGACGGTTGGCGGAATCGACGCGGATTGAGTGGAAACTGAGGCGGGATTAGCCACGGGAGGATCAGCTCTCGGTCAGTGTCAATTTGCCGCTGGCCGCATCGTAGTCGAAGAGTTCGGCATAGCGGCCCCACTGGATGGCGGTTTCGAGCTGGCGACGCGCTTCGTCTTCGCTGAAATGTTCATCAAGCAAATCCTGAAAGAATTCCGCGGGAAGAGTGCGATTATTTTTGGCTTTGAGAGCCTGCTCCATCTGACGAAGTAGCGGGACGTTGGCAAGAGCAGCCTTGCGAAAGATGGCCTTACGTTCCTGAATGTCGGCTTTGGCAAAGGCCAGACCTTCGGAAGTGATGATGGCGTCGCCTTCTTCGACTTTGAGCAAGCCGAGGAGCGCCGCGGTGTCGACGGTGGGAAGAAGGGCGTCGACTTCGAGGCTGAGTTCGTCGGCGAGTACGTGCAAATCGGCGCGGCCACCTTGATCGACAAGTATTTCCAGCAGGCCTGCCATCCCGCCGGGTCGCGTGTGGGGAAGCATGAGGTAACGCTTCTGGATGGTCAGTTCGTGCTCCGGAACCTGCTCCGCCGCGAGCTCAGGATGATCCTGGCGTGTGAGGGCCCGGTAAATAAGATCGACGAGTTCGACGAACCGGGACGTTTTGCGGTCGCGCGGGTAGGGCAAATCGACAGAGAATTGCGCATGGATGTGCGCCGGATTGCGGCCAAGGACAATGATGCGATCGGCGAGAAGGACGGCTTCTTCGATGTTGTGAGTGACAATGAAGATGGCACGTGTAGGAATCTGTTTGCCGAGCCAAAGTTCAAGCAATTCGCCACGTAGTGTTTCGGCCGTGAGGACGTCGAGCGCGGAGAAAGGCTCGTCCATGAAGAGCACTTCAGGTTCAACGACCAGAGCGCGAGCCACGCCGACCCGCTGCTTCATGCCCCCGGAGAGTTCCTTGGGATAGGCGGACTCAAACCCGTCGAGACCGACCGCGTCAATGATGCGCAAAGCGCGCTTGTGGCGCTCGACTTCGGGAACACCGCGCGCTTCGAGAGGCGCCTCGACATTTTCGATAACGGTAAGCCAAGGGAAAAGAGCGAAGCTCTGAAAGACGATGGAAACGTTGGGAGCCTCGCCACCGACGGGCTGACCATGCCAAAACACGGTGCCGCCGGAAGTGGGTGAGAGACCGGTGAGCATGCGAAGCATCGTGGACTTGCCGCACCCGGAAGGGCCAAGCAAACAAATGATCTGGCCGGGATAGACGGCGATATCGGTGGGAGCGATGACCTGAATGCGGCTGCCATCGGGCTGCGGGTAAAACTTTTCGAGCCCTCGCGCAGCGATGATGGGTTCGGTTGCTATGGTGACGGTGCTCATGGGCGCGTGTATTATCGCTCAAGTCAGGTGCGCTCGCCTACGAACAAGAGAGGTGAGAGGGAAGATCGTGTCTGCGGTTACAATTTTATGAACCTTCGATGACTGAGCCGATCGCAACGCAACTGGCTGTAGGCAGAGGCAGAATCCCCGGATGGCTGATTGCCCTGGGGTTATCGCTATTGGTTTCCGTGGCAATTGTGCTGCCCTTTTTCTGGTATGGGAGCGCTTCCGGGCATGACTTCGAGTTCCACGCCGATTCTTGGTTCGACGTGGCGCAACAGTGGAAAGAAGGCGTGATTTATCCGCGATGGACGGCGTGGACGAATCACGGATTTGGTGAACCGCGATTCATCTTCTATCCGCCGCTTTCCTGGATGCTGGGAGCTGCCCTGACGCGGTTGCTGGCGCTCATCTGGGTGCCCATTCTGTTCATCGTGTTGAGTCAAACATTTGCCGGGCTTTCGGCATTCCTGCTCCTGAAGCGGTTGGCGAGCGAACGCGGAGCTATTCTGGGGGCAGCGTGTTACGCAATGAATCCGAATGCGCTGCTGATGACGTACATCCGGAGCGATTTCGCGGAGCAACTGGCTTGCGCCATTTTTCCGCTGGTCTTGTTGGGGGCGCTGAAGATTTGCAATTATTTGGAAGATTCGGAATCAGAGCTTTTTGCCATCGTTTACTTTGCGGTTTCCTCCGCGGCGGTGTGGCTGTCCAATGCTCCGGCGGGGGTGATCGTAAGTTACTCGGTGGCGCTGCTGTTCGCTTGGGCTACGATCACGCAACGATCTTTGAAGATTGCGGTGCGCGGCGTGTGTGGCCTGGGGTTGGGGTTTAGCTTAACAGGCTTTTACCTGCTACCGGCGGCATATGAGCAGCGATGGGTGAACATCGGACAAGCCCTTTCGAGTGGGCTGTTACCGTGGCAGAACTTCTTGTTTACGGCGATTGAGGATGTGGAGCACACCTGGTTCAACTGGATCGCGTCGAGTTGCGCGCTGATCCTGATTTTACTGTTAGGATTTTCAACGCTGCTCTCGCGCCGCCTGGCCAGAAGTAGAGAGACAACCGGCGTTTCGCGAAGCATGTGGACGGGGCTTCTGGTGGTTGGCACCGCTGCCGCGATGTTGATGATGCGCTTCACGATTCCATTGTGGAATCACTTGCCGAAATTGCGATTTGTCCAGTTCCCGTGGAGATGGATGTCCATAGTGGCGCTGATCTTCGCGTGCTTTGCTGCCGCAGTGTGCGAGAGGCGAAAAGGCTGGGTGTGGTTCGTGGTAGCGGCTGGCTTGAGCATTCCGCTGGGACACCTTTTGGTGAGTAATGGCTGGTGGGATACGGATGAAATGCCGACGCAGTTCGCCGCCATCGAACGAGGAACCGGATTTGACGGGACGGATGAATACGATCCGCTGGGTGATGATCATTCGGATTTGCCGGTGCGTGCGTCGCTAGTGAGGGTTCTGCCGGAGGGTAAGGATAGCGATGCCGCGCCGGCTGCGCAGGTGCAAGTTGCGGAGTGGAAAACGGAAAAGAAGGAAATCCGGGTGGAAGCAAAAGAAGAGGCGCGGGTGGCCTTGCGAGTGCTGAATTATCCGGCATGGAAGGTGGAAGTGAATGGGAAAGCGGTCACGCCAGAGCGTATGGACGATTTTAATGTGATGGTGATCCCGGTAGAGAAAGGGAGTTCGGTGATACGGGTATGGTTCGCGCGAACCGTGGACAGAACAATTGGGATATGGGTGAGCGTGGTTGGGGTGATACTGGCGATGGGGTTGGTCGTGTGGGGGAAGATACGGGAAACGAGAGTGAAAAATAGAAATTAGAAAATGGGGAACTAAAGAGCCCACGCGCTAAAACGGCCCACGGGGCCACCCGGCGAGCAAACTAACGCACTCCAAAACAAATCAGCGGCGATCGACGGAGGGGTGACGGATGTCCTGGCCTTGGACGATATAGATAACGTCTTCAGCGATGTTAGTGGCATGGTCGCCAATGCGCTCGAGGTTTTTGGCGACAAGGATGAGTTCGAACGCGGGGAAAACAACGCTGGAATCCCCCATCATGTAAGTGAGGAGTTCGCGAAAAATCTGATCGCGGTATTGATCCACCTGATCGTCGCTGGCCATGACTTTTTGTGCGAGTTCGACGTCGCGGCGAACCACCGCGTTCAGGGAATTGCGAACCTGCTCTTCCACCACTTCGGTCATGCGAGGCAGATCGACATAGGGCTTGACGCGCGGATGGCGAAGAATGCGCAAGGCGCCCTGGGCGATGTTGACGGCCTGGTCGCCGATACGCTCAAGATCATTATTAATGCGAGAAACCGCCAGGACGAAGCGCAGGTCCGCAGCCATAAGCTGGTGAAGAGCGAGAAGTTGCACGACGCGGTCGTCGATTTCGAGTTGCAGTTCATTAATGGCATCTTCTTCATCGAGTACACGCTTGGCCAGTTGTTCATCGGAATCCAGGACCGCGTGAACTGCCTGATGAACAGCGCGCTCGGCGAGGCTGCCCATCCAGAGTAGCCGTTCCTTGAGCTCGTTCAGATCCTTTTCGAAGTGTCGTTCCATAGCTGCCTTTCCCTATGCGCCGAACTGACAGCGGCGACGCGAAACTGGAGCAACCGTGATCTTATCCAAACCTACCTGTAATATACGCTTCCGTGCGTGGGTCACCGGGAGTAGTGAACAAGTGGGGCGTGGGGCTGAATTCAATCAATTGCCCGGTAAGGACGAAGGCAGTGAAATCGCTAACACGCGCGGCCTGCTGCATATTGTGAGTGACGATGGCGATGGTGGTGAGGCTCTTGAGTTCGACGAGAAGCTCTTCGATTTTGGCGGTACTGATGGGATCCAGCGCGGAACACGGTTCATCGAGAAGCAGTACTTCCGGCTCAACGGCCAGCGCGCGCGCAATGCACAGGCGCTGCTGTTGTCCACCGGAAAGATCGTACGCGGATTTGTGAAGCTGATCCTTCACTTCCTCCCACAAGGCGGCATGCCGCAAACTTTTCTCGACAATTTCGGCGATGGAGCCCTTGGCACCGTTAATCCGGGGGCCGTAGGCGACATTGTCGAAAATCGATTTGGGAAAAGGATTGGGACGCTGAAAGACCATGCCGACGCGGCGGCGAAGAGCAGTGACGTCTTGCGCGAGAATGTTCTGCCCATCGAGAAGGATTTCGCCCTCCAGGCGCGAGGTACTCACAGTTTCATGCATGCGATTGAGGATGCGGAGGAGTGTGGACTTGCCGCAACCGGAAGGTCCGATGAGCGCGGTAACTTTCTTGTCGGCAACTCCCATATTGATGTCGAAGAGGATCTGCTTGCTGCCATAAAAGAAGTTGAGCTTGGAGATGGTCATGCGCATGGGCAAGAACGCGAAAGCTTCGCGACCCGGAGGAATAGCAGCATTGGTGACGATATTCACGGAGAGACTCGGTTTTGTGGAAGCTTCCATCATTAAGACCTCGGCACCGCGATGCCCCGCGCAAGGATTGTCCGGGCGACGATATTGATGATCAGGATCAATGCGAGCAAGACGAGGCCCCCGGCCCAAGCCTGCCGATGGTAGTCGTCGTAAGCGGACAACGCATAATAGTAAATCATAGCGGGGAGCGAGGCCGTGGGCTGCGTCCAACCGTTGTTCCAATAGGGATTGCCTAATGCGGTAAAGAGCAATGGCGCGGTTTCACCCGCAACGCGCGCGAGTGCCAGGAGGATGGCAGTCAGAATGCCCCTGTAGGCCGCGGGGACAATCACGGTGCGAATTGTTTTGGATTTGCTGGCACCGAGAGCCATGGCTCCTTCACGCAAGTTGTTTGGAACATTCTTGAGGAATTCCTCGGTGCTGCGCAATGTGATGGGAATCATCATTACGCCGAGGGCAAAGGCACCAGCTAAAGCGGAAAAGCCCTTGAACGGCAAGACCACCATGCTGTAGGCAAAAATGCCGATGACGATCGAGGGCACGCCATTCAGAAGGTCGGCAGCATAGCGAACGATGGAGGCGATGAAGCTACCGCTGAATTCGGCAAGGTACACGCCACCGAGGAAGCCGATGGGCACACCAATCAGCGAGGCGGCAAAAAGCAGTTTACCGCTGCCGACAATAGCGTTAGCCATGCCGCCACCGGGTTCGCCGGCGGGCTTCGGAAGTTGCGTAAAGAAGGCCCAGTTGATGGAGCTGCCCCCGTTGAAAACAAGATAACCAAGGATGAAAAAAAGAACGCTGACGGAGATGAGTGCGCAAAGACCGGTCATGGTCATCATGAAGTTACTGACGAGCTTTCTCCAGCGAACGCGGCCGTTGCTCATCGCGTCACCCCACTCCCCTTTTGAGTTGTGACCACAATGAGAATGCGCGCTAAGCCATTCAGGATGAAGGTGAGGAGGAACAGGACGAAGCCGAGGGCGATAAGAGATTGCGTGTACATGTCGCCAGTGGCCTCGGTGAACTGGTTAGCAATAATGGAGGCGATGGAATCCCCCGCCGCAAACAGCGAACTTTTGATCTGAGGGGTGTTGCCGATCACCATGGTGACAGCCATGGTTTCACCGAGAGCGCGGGCGAGAGCCAGGAAAATAGAACCCATGATGCCGGTTTTGGCGAAAGGAACGACAACCTTCCAGGTGGATTCCCAACGCGTTGCGCCAAGAGCGAGAGCGGCTTCGCGTTGATCACGGGGGACGGAGAGCAACACTTCACGGGAAACGGAAATGATGTAAGGAATGACCATGATGGCGAGGACGATGCCCGCGGTGAGGAATCCTACTCCGTAGGAGGGACCCTTGAAAATCGGCAAGAACCCCAAAGGTTTATTGATAAGGGGATAAATGACGGTGCGCATGAGAGGAACAATGATAAAGATGCCCAGCAGGCCGTAAATAACGCTGGGAACGGCGGCGAGAAGATCGATGAAGAACTGCAGGATGTCGGAAATGCGCTGGGGAGCCAATTCCGCCAGAAAAATCGCGGCGCCGATGCCCAGAGGGACAGCAAGAAATAGAGCGACGCCAGAGGTAACCAGAGTCCCATAGATAAAAGGAAGAGCGCCGAATTCTTCCGCGATGGGATCCCAAACGGAGGTGACGAAGAAGCGCAGACCAAACTTATGGCGGGGGAGCGCGGAATTGATCCACAACTCGTACACCAGAAGAACGGTGATGAGCACAACGGTCATAGCGAACACGAAGGTGACGAGGCGGGCAATCTCATCGCCATCGCGGAGCTTGGACAGAAACGAGCGCGGAGCGGCCGCGGGCCCCGCGCTCCCGTAGGTTGTACTCGATGTAACCACAGTTCCCCTGGAGCTGTTACTGAACGCTGTTGATGGCCTTCTTTTCCTTTTCTACGACTTCCTTGGGCAGCTTCGCATAAGAAAGTTGCTCGGTGTAGTTCTGGCCGTCGGCGAGCATCCATTTAAGGAAACCTTTAATGGAGTCGCGCTTCCCTGTGTCGGTAATCTTTTGCGGAATCAACAACCAGGTGAATGTAGAGATAGGATAGGCCCCCTTGCCCGGCGCATTGGTGATGGAAACGCGGAAGTCGTCGGGCATGCTCTTGGCGGCCCCAGCAGCGGCTTCACTGACGCCTTTCAAGTCCGCTTTGATGAAAGCTCCGGCGGAATTTTTCACGGCGCCGTAGGGAATGCTGTTTTGCGCAGCGTAGATGAGTTCGACGTAGCCAATGGAGTTGGGGGTCTGCTTGACCAATCCAGTGACCCCTTCGTTGCCCTTGCCGCCGAGGCCCACAGGCCAGTTGACGGACGTGCCTTTCTTGACTTTGCTATTCCACTCCTCACTGACCTTCGAGAGATAGTCGGTCCAGCAATACGTGGTGCCGCTGCCATCGGAACGATGGATAACGACGATGTCGCTGGCGGGAAGACTTACTCCTTTGTTTGCGCCCGCGATGGCGGGATCGTTCCACTTGGTAATTTTGCCGAGGTAAATGCCAGCTAGAGCTTCGGGAGTGAAGTTGAGTGCGGCGTTGACGCCCGGAATGTTGTACGTGGGAACTACCGCGCCGAGAACGGTGGGAAAGTGAAGGATCGGAGCGCCGTGTTTGTCCTGGTAAGCCTTCAACTGTTCGTCATTCATGGGGCCATCGGTGGCGCCGAAATCGACAGTGCCGTCAGTGACTTGCTTGATGCCGGCGCCTGATCCAACAGACTGATAATTGAACTGTATCTTTGGGTCTTTCTTGTGATATTCGTCGAACCATTTCGTGTAAATGGGATTGGGGAAAGTAGCTCCTGCACCGTTGATCAAAAGCGGGTTATCCGCCCAAACGATGGCCGCAAGTGCTAGTAAAGTAACAAGCAATCCTGCAATGCGCTTCATGAGATTTGTCTCCTGCACAGACTAGGGCGTTCGAATTACCGTTCAGTTTGGCTTCTAAGCATTACGGAATTGTTACAAGGAGAGGAGAGTTTGTTAAAAATCAGAAACAAAGCGACAGTGTAGGTAACTAAAGTGATGAGAGAGAGTTACGGGACTTCAAAGAGAGAAAAGACAAAAAAAGGGCAGCCGATGTGCAGGCTGCCCTTTTGCCGAGATGGCTGGTGCCTTGAATTAGGGCAAGTAATAGCGGAACGAGGTCCAGAACATATTGTCGACAGTATGGGGAGCAATGCCGGCGTTGGTGTTGATTCCGTTGCTGCCCGACCAGCCGTAACGGGAGAAATAGGAGTATTGCAGACCCCACTGGAGCCTGCCCTTTTCGCCCTGGTAGATTTTATTCCAGAAGCCGAAGGTGGCTTCGAAGATGTATTTTGTGTCACCCGCGCAAGTACCGCCAGCGCCAGGAGTCCCTGTACCTGCGGGGGGAACTTCGAGTCCGCAGCCGGTGTTGTTGGCGTACGGTGAACCGTAACCGCCAATCCCGTTAGTCGCGATGCTGGTGGTGACCAATGCCGGGTAAGAAGGCTGAATTGTACCTGCCACGGAACACGGCTGTTGGCCTACCCCTCCGCAACCAGGAATAGCGGAAGTATTAGCGATCTTGACAGAGGTGTATCCCGTGTAAGCCGCACGAGCGTTGTACTCTCCGCCAAAGTACCCGTAAAAGTCCCACTTGGGGGAGGGATGAACTTCGACCTTGGCGAGATACTGGAGATTGTGGATCAGGGCGAGCGTGCCGTCCGGACGAGCAGTCACATCCGCAAGTTGAGCGGACCCAAACCGGCCCACGCCGTCCCCGGCAACAACCTTCAGGCCGAGGTCGAGTTTCTTGGCAAAGAGGCTCACCGCGGCGCTGGCGCCAAATCCACCGCCCGTGGAAGAATTATTGTAGGCAAGCGCAGCACTCGGAGCCGTTGAGCCATTGCAGCCGATGACCGTTGGCGTTGCCGGAGGTGGGGAATTATTCGCCGTGGTGCCCACTACCGCGCAAGGATAGATGCGGTCGCGGAATTCGGAGACGATTCCGAACACCTCGTAGTGACCGAAGCCTGGATCAAAGGCCACTTTAGCAATGAAGTCGGGCAGTTGGTTGACCGAATACCCGGTGGGATCAAAGGCATTGTAAAGACCGCCGCTGTTGCCCGGAGCATCGAAGAAAAAGTTCTGATATGTGGTAACGGCGCCAATTGCGGAGGTGTTCGTGTAAGTCGAGAATCCACGGCCTCCGATAGTGGTTTGCGGACCCTCGGCGGAAAGCGCAAGAGCTACCTTGTCATTCAAAGTTTTCGTTACGCGGAACGCGTACGCACGTTGCCAAGTGAAGCCAACAACGTATTGGGGATCAATCTGCGCGGGCAGGCTCTCTGACCGCAGCGAGATGCCCTTCTTGTTTTCCGTGGCAAGACTCCACATCTGGCCACCACTGAACGTCCAGCCGCTGTCCAATGCCGCCTGTGCCCACAACTGGCGCTGGCGGAATACATAAGAGTTGCTCTGGCGGTTGTTGGAGGTCGTACCTGCGCCGAGGAAGTCCGCCTCGTAATATCCCGACAAATTGGTTGAACCAACTTTGGCACCAAACAGAAGGCTAAGACGGGACTGGCGAGCGGTGAAGTTCATTTCAGATAGCTTGCCAAGAGAATTCCCCCCGTAGGGAATGCTGTTGAACGGAGTATTGATATCGGCGCTCTCGGCGTGCGTGCGGTTGATGGTTGCTGCTTCAATGAAGCCGCCTGGCGTGATGTTGATGCCTTTGAAGCGAATCGTCGTTGGACCTTTTTCCTCGTTAGTAGGCTGCGCCTGCGGATTGGCCGTCTGGGAAGTGTTCAATACTGCCGCGTTGCTGGCGGCAAGGCTGGAAACGGTGGTATTGAGTTGCGTGGTGGTGGATTTCGCTTCCGCGGAAGTTGTAACGGCTTCCGAGGCCTTAATCTCACATTAAATAATGCAATGACTAGCACAAAAAAAGGGGGAGTTCTGATTGGAGGACGCAGCCGCGTAGTTTTGTGCGTGACCTTCGGATCCTCTCCATTGCCCTGATGACATCCTCCATGAGCTCATCGACGTCATAGGGCCTACCGTTGGCCAGTTGTCGCTTGGCTAGGGACCAGACTCCTTCATCGGGATTGAGTTCCGGGGCATCGGGGGAAAGTGCTCGATGGAGAGACGTGGATGCTGGCGCAGGAGCTTGCGGAGAGGTTCCCCTTGGTGGGTGGAGGAATTATCCAGCAGCACAATGACCGGGCCACGCAGGTGCCGCAACAACTCACGCAGAAACACACAGACCTCTTCTTGGGCGATGTTGTCGTAAAAGAGTAGATAGTAAAGGCCCAGGCGATGTCGCTGCGGGCTCAGCGAAATTCCTGAAATGACCGAGATTTTTTCCCGACGCCCTTGGCGATAACGCTGGAAGGGAGTGCAGCCCCGGGGTGCCCAAGTCTTGGCCACCAGGGGAGCCAACAAAAAGCCCGATTCGTCCGCAAAAACTAAGTGGGCACCCAGCCGCGCGGCGTTTTTTTTACCCGCGGTAAGTCTTCCCGTTTCCAGCGCTCGATGGCCTTTTCGTCCCGCTCCAGTGCACGTGGTTCGGGCTTCTGGTGAGTCCACCCAAACCGATGGAGGTGTAGGCCAGCGGTATTGAAATGGCACGGCACGTGAAAGGTCCTGCGAATCACCTCCGCCACCCGCTTCGTCGTCCACAATTCTGTGCGGTAGCCATTGGCGATGGCGCCCTTCAGTAAGATCCTGAGAAGCCGGCGCTCTTAGCTTCGCGTGAGTTTTCTCGGACGACCCGGAGAGAATCCCACCCGGAGGGCATCGGCGCCGCGGCGCCGCCAGTCATTCCGCCAACGCATAACAGAACTGGCAGCGCAATGGACGCGCCGAGCAACCTCGTTCAGGGACAAGTCTTCATCCAACAGTTTTAGCGCACGTCTGCGTCGATCGGAAAGCAGGTCGGCCGAACCCTGTGGTCGCATTTGGACCTCCTGTTACTTCGAGGTCCATTATTGCATTATTTTATGTGAGATCAATAACTGTGGCTTCCGATGCACGGGCATTTGCGGAAGCCGCGGTTTCGCGAGCTTCTTCGATCTGCTTATCACGCTTTGCCAATTCTTCCTTTAAAAGCTGGAGCTCTTCCTGCTGCACCTGAAGTGTCTGGCGCAGTTCTTCCACTTCGGCTGCAATTTCCGCGCTGGTCTTTGCCGCGGCGGGTTTTGCGGGCTGCGCGGTCTTGGCAGTTGCAGCCGCATCTTTCGGTGAGTCTTTCGTTGCGTCTTTCGGTGAATCAGCAAACGCGGTTCCGGTCATCAGGAACAGCGATAGTGTAAGCGATGCAAGTTTTTTCATTGCCTCTCTCTTTTTGCCGCAGAATTCGAAACTAAACCCGGGAAACAGGTCACCCCGTGGAGACCTTAGTTGGGGACTCTTACTGCAATGTCAATTGAATATGAATAGTCTGTAATAATCCGCAGTAGAGCGGCAGTATCTATTGTATTTTCAGTGTGGTTATGGCCAGGTTAAAGAGTTGCAACAGTGCCAGTGCATTCTGAAATTCCTGGAACAAGGGCGAAATCGCAGGAAGACGGGGACGAGGTGCGGTGTAACAAAAGGTCTCAGGATCTCCAGCTAAGAGTCACGAAAGGAACGAGGTTCAGCGTGTAAGACCCATTTGATAGGCCAATAAAATCTGCGAAACCACGTATTGGTAGTGGGCGTCCGTGTCCTCAATGTCGGCATCGGTCTTCTGTAATTCGGCCTGACTTAATTCGACAATGGTGCCGAGTCCAAGCTTGTAGCGGGCTTGGGATAATTCCAGAGCCAAGTCGGCTTGCTCGCGAAGCTGTTGGGTGACGGAAAGACGTTCGTAGGCTTTTTCGGTGTCGAGCCAACCGTTGCGCACGTCGCGAGCAACATTATCCTGCAGATCTTGAAGCCTTTTGCGTTTCACTTCGGTATCCAGATCAGCGTTCTTGGCTCGCGCGTTGAACAGGAATCCATTGAAGACGGGAATGTTGATGTTCACCCCGGCAGCGCCGTACCAGTTGGTGATATTGTCGTTTCGCACCGGAGCGCCTCCGACGACGCCACTGGCGGAGACCGTAGGCCACCACAGGTCGTGTTCGGCTTTGCTGAACTTGGTGGCTGCTGTCACCTCATCCTGCAGGGATTTTACTTCCGGGCGCTGACTCAACGCCTCCTGAATCAGAGGAGCAACATCGACTGCAGGCGGCACATTCTGTACGGCGGGCTCTACCGGGGCAAAATCCTGGCGGTCGGGATACCCGAGAATAGCGGAGAGTGTGGAGAGGGATGCCGCGTAGCTGTTCTGTGCTTCCAAGAGCAAGAGTTTGGCGCGGGCGAAGTCCACTTTACTGAAGCTCAAATCGACATCGGATTTCAGTTTGGCATTGGTGAGAGCTTGCACCTGGTCAACAAGGTCCTGTCTTGCTCTAACGGTCTC
The DNA here is from genome assembly GCA_963839315.1 of Candidatus Acidiferrales bacterium. Taxonomy (GTDB): domain Bacteria; phylum Acidobacteriota; class Terriglobia; order Acidiferrales; family UBA7541; genus Acidiferrum. Next base: position 284,617 of record CAWIUU010000021.1, on the reverse strand, counting down.
TTCAGCAACATGGAGAAGCGCTTTGGTTTCCAGAGTATTGTAAAAGGCTTCGTCGACGGCGAGGACGATTTGCTGCTGTGTGGCAATAGCATTCTGGTCCTCGGCTTTCGAATGAAAGGCAGAGCTGGACACAAGATTCTGCGTGCGGCCAAAATCCGTGATCAACTGGCTCACGCTGGCTCCCGCGGCGACTCTGGGATACACGGTGGGATTGTTGAGATAACCTGCGGAAATCCGGCTGCCGGGATCCGAGCCCACCGCCGTGACGCTAAGAGCCACCTGCGGCAGAAGCGCCGAACGCACTTCGCGAGTAAATTCGTGAGCTTGCAGCGCCTGCAATTTGCCCACCGTAATTTGCGGATTGTTCTTGATGGCGGTGGCTTCCGCTTCCTGAAGAGTAATTTGACGCGTGGTGGGAGCGGTTGTTTGCGAGGATGGTGCGGTTGCCGGAGTCGTTGGCATCTGTTGCGCCACTGTGGGAGCCACAAACACAGAAAGAAGGATTGCCACCATCCAAACGAACTGCTTCACGACTGCCACCTCCAGTGCTTCCTCTTTGCGATGCACCAGGAGGTAGGCAGCCGGCACAAGATACACTGTCACAACCACAGACACCAGCAATCCTCCAATAATCGCTCGTGCCAGGGGCGCATAGGCCTCGCTCCCTGCCTCGATTCCCAGAGCCATCGGGATCAGTCCCAGAAGAGTGGCCAGCGAGGTCATCAGGACTGGCCGCAACCTTTGTCGCGAGGCCGTCGCTACTGCGTCCTTCAGTGATTTTCCTTCCTTGTGCAGATGTCGCGCAAACTCCACAATCAGAATACTGTTCGACACCACTATGCCTACCATCATGACCACGCCCATCAGCGACATGACGTTCAGCGTCGTCTTCGTCACCAGCAAAAACAGCAGCACTCCGGCCAACCCTGGCGGCACTGCCAGCAAAATGATGAAAGGATCGGTCCACGACGCGAATTGGGCTACCAAGACGAGATACACCAGCACGACTGAGAGGATCAGTCCCATACCAAAACTCCGGAAAGACGCGCGCATTCCTTGCACGGAACCGCGAAGCTTGCACGCGCACGCCTTCGGGCAATTTGGTTTTACGGATGATGTCTTCAATCTGACCTGCAACCTTTCCCAGATCCTCCTTTTTCGGCGCGACGTAGATGTCCATCACTCGCGCCAGTTGGTAGTGATCGACTTCCGTTGGCGCAGAAATATTCCGCACTTTCACCACAGTATCCAGGAACGTGGGTTGCATGTAGCTTTGGGCCACGCAACGGAATCTGCCGCAGATCCGTCACGGTCTTCACGGAGCTTTCCGGGTATTGCACCGTGAGCAAATAAGGATTGCCACTCTTGGGATCCACCCAGTAATTCGGCGCGATCATGCCGTTCGAGGTCAATGCGGTGATCACATTGTCGACAACTTCCCGTTGCGAAAGACCCAGCTGGGCCGCCTTATCTCGGTCAACATCCAATTCCAGCGCCGGATAGTCCACGTCCTGGGGGATCAGCACGTCGCTCACTCCGGCAAGCTGCCTTGCCTGCGATGCGATCTTCGGGACGCTACTTCGTGAGCGGCGAGTCATGTCGCTTCCACTCACCTGAATGTCAATTGGCGCGGGCAAACCCAGGTTCAGCACGGCGTCCACCAGTCCGCCTGATTGAAAATAGGAGGTAAGCTGCGGGAGCTTTTTCTGAATCCGCTCACGCACGCGCCTCATATATTCGTAACTCCCGGCCTTGTGACCCTCCTTCAAACTGGCCTGCACGAACGCTGTGTGAGGAGCCGAGTTCGACGTGTAGATTACAGAAAAGTCCGGGGTGATTCCGATGTTTGAAACCACCATCTGCAATTCATTCTTTGGCACCTCTTCCCGGATGATCTGTTCCACTTCCTTCACATATTCCTCGGTGAGTTCCACTCGCGTTCCGGAAGGCGCTTTCAGGTTGATGACGAATTGTCCCGCGATCCGTGCGAGGGAAAAAGGCAACGCCCAGCAACGGATAAAGGGAAAGAAAAGAAGCGAGACCCCTACAAGTCCAATCAGCGTCGCTGCCGGTCTCAACAGGGCTCGGTTCAATGAGCGGTCGTACTTGTGGAGCATGGTTTCAAAGTAGTGGTCAAATTTCTTAGCAATCCTGCCGAAGCGAGCGCCGACTGAGCCCTCACCAACTTCCTCGTCCGCTTGCGTCTTCTTAACGAGCTTTGCGCAATACAGGGGCACCACGGTCATCGCCACGAAGTAGGAGGCGAAAAGGGAGAAAACAACTGCAGAGGCCAAAGCCATGAAAAGGAAGCGGCTGACGCCGTACAGGAATACTACCGGAAAGAAGACAATGGCGGTGGTCATGGTTGCGGCGAGCACGGCAAGAGCCACTTCTTTTCCGCCCTTCTCCGCGGCGATTTCGGGTGGTTCGCCCATTTCGATATGGCGGAAGATATTTTCGAGAACGATGACTGAATTGTCGATTAAGCGCGAAAAGGCCAGCGCAAGCCCTCCCAGTACCATGGTATTCACGGTGCCGCCGCCGGCGTTGATGGCGAGGAATGCCGCGAGCGCGGAAAGCGGAATCGAAAGAAAGACGGCGGCGGTTGCGCGCATACTCCCGAGGAACAAAAGGATCATGACTCCGGTGAGAACCAATCCAATGGCGCCTTCGTGAAGCAAGTTATCGATGGCGGTCTTCACGAAAACAGACTGGTCGAACACCACGCGAGCAATGAGCTGCTTGGGTATGTCAACAAGGTGTTGAAGCGCTTCCTTGATACCGTCCACAACAGCGATCGTGTTGGTGTCCCCACCCTGCTTCAAAATTGGCAGATACACGGAAGGCTGGCCATCGACGCGCACGATGTTGGTCTGGATCGCTTGGGCGTCTTCGGCTTTGCCGACGTCCGCGACCATGACCGAAGATTGCCCGACCGTTTTAAGTGGCATGGTATTGATCGAATTCGCAGTCAGTGCTTGTGCATTGGAGTACAAGTTGTAGTCAAACGGCCCGATCTTTACGTCACCGGCCGGCAAAATCAGATTGCTTTCATTGATTTGCCGCACCACATCCATTGGGCTCAACTGGTGGGCCTCCAGCTTCAGCGGATCCACATACACCATGATCTGACGGTACTTTCCTCCGAACGGCTGCGGCACGGATGCCCCGGGCACGTTCGCAATCTGATTTCGCACGTTGTATTGCCCAAGGTCGTGCAATTCTGTTTCATTCAGCCCCTGACCTTTCAAAGTCACCAGGCAAACCGGCAAACTCGACGCATCGAACTTCAACACCACCGGGGGAAGAGTTCCCTGGGGTAGGCGCCGCAATTGAGCCATGGCCAGATTCGCGATTGTGCTCACGTCCGAATCCGCACTGGTTCCCGGTTGGAAATAAACTTTCACCAGACTGACGCCCGGTAGGGACCTCGATTCGATATGATCCACGCCGCTTGCCAGGGTGAAAAATCGTTCGAAAGGGTTCGTAATGCTTGCTTCAATCTGTTGCGGGGGCATCCCTGAATAGAAGGTCGCCACCACCACCACGGGGATGTTGATCGGAGGAAACAGATCCACCGGCATACGCACCAATGTCACGGTTCCCACAATCGCGATGATCAGGCAGCACACAATAATGAAAAAAGGATTGCGGATCGAGAACCCAGCCATCAGCTCGCCCCCTCAGTTTCCACTTGGGGCAATTTCACTTCCTTGAGGCACGACCTTTTCTCCGCTGAGGAATTGGCTCCGGTTGCCAATGATCACGCGGTCGCCCTCGGCCAACCCGGAAAGTACCTCTACTCGGGTCTTCCCCTGCAGCCCCAGCTTGACCTTCCGCTCCTCCACCAGGTTTTGCGCGGTAACCGCCAGCACTGTAGCTTCCTTCTCGCCCTGCGTTACCGCTTCCAGCGGGATCACCAGCGCATCCTTTCGTTCCGCCAATTGCAGAACGGTTTCCGCGTACATCCCCGGGAGCAATTTGCCATCATTGTTGGCGAAGTCGATTTCCGTTTCCATGGTTCGTGTTTGCGGATCAAGAGCGTCGGCAAAGCGCGAAACTTTTCCGATGGAATCCTGATTGAGGGCCTGGACATGGACTTTCACGGGATCTCCCAGGCGAATCTGACCAGCGATTGATTCCGGGACTGGCAGAACCAATCGAAGTACGGAGATCTGTGCAATGCGCACGACGGGTGCGGACTGCGTGCTGGAGGAGGTTCCGGCGGCAATCAAGGAGCCGGTGTCGGCGTAGCGCACGGTGATTACGCCAGTAAAGGGAGCAGTGATTCGGGTGTAATCGGAGAGGGCTTTGTACTGCTGCTGATTAGCCACGGCGACATCCAATGCCTGTTCCGCAGCGCTCAGCGCCGCTTCGGCGCTGGAAACTTGCGCTTCGCCTTCCAGGTCTTTTGCATGAGCATTGTCCACTTCCTGCTGGGCGACGAGCCCGGCGCGCTGATCCGAGGCTTGCGTCAATCGCTCGGCCATGGCGTGGGCTGCTTCATGTGCGGATTTTGCGCGCTGAACATCCCCTTGCGCCCGGCGGATTTCTTCCTTGGCACGGCGCACCGCGGCGTCGGCCCCGGCAAGTTCCGCGGCGAGTTCGGGGACTTCCAGGACCGCGAGAGTCTGACCTTCTTTCACGTGAGAGCCAACGTCGACGTACATCTTTTTGATATAGCCGGCGACCTTTGCGTGGATATCCACTTCCTGAAACGGTTTGAACCCTCCTGCGAGATTCAGTGGAGAGCCCAGGGCACCGCGCTGAACGCGGACAACGGCAGCCACCGGTTCGCCGCTTGCGTGCTCGGGATTGTCCGCGCCATCTGCTTCGGTTTTCGCATGGCGGAAGATACCCCAGAAAAGCAGCACCCCCAGAACGGCCAGAGCAGTTATCGTGAAATACTTTTTGTTTGTCATACCTTTTCCTGAGTACTCTCGCAAACGGACATGTTCTCCACTGAGCCTATGGCCGACGGACTAAAAGGGGAACCCGCCCGAAAAACAATAGGGGCAGCCGAAATTCTACAGTTTCAATACCAAGTTTGGGAGTTTAAACGAGCTACAGCGAGGGTGGAGGACGGAAACAGATGCTGGCGATCAACTCCGGCTGCCGCGGAAGTGCCTGATGCAGAATGTCCTTGGCTGGGTACTCGTTGTTCATTACGGAAATGTCGGCAGAGATCTCAACGATCGTGGCATCGGCTGTGCGTGTACTCGGCTTGCACCGGGCGAGAAATGCTGCATTTCAGAAGAACCGATGGTCGCGCGATGGCGGGCCAATGGCGAGTAATCCAAGCCGCCGGAATGAATTCGGAGAGCAAAGAAAGGATTGTAGACGACCAGGCCAATCAGAAGAACGGAGACACACACCTGCCACAGGGGCCGGCGGTTACCAGAAATGTTGAGCTTGCACACTCGTACCATCTCTTAGAGACATTAGTTTGATTCGGAACCTTGGTCAAGAGGTTGCCGGTTCTACGTGCCTTAACGGGGAGGAGAAGGGACCGGAGCCAGGGGTGCAACCGGTCCCTGTGGTAGGACATTGAGTGAAGACTAAACGCGCTGAGTTTCGCAGGATGGGGTCAAACCTGAATGAAGGACAGATGAATTGTTCGTGACGTCGTCCGCTGCGGCGAACAACAACGTCCTCCTGTTGTTGTTCCGGCAGAAGAGTGAGGCCACGGCCGTGACGAACGTCGAGGCCGCGGACCCAGAAGATTATGTCCTCGGCAATGTTGGTGGCGTGATCGGCAATGCGTTCAAGGTGGCGAGTAGCAAGAACAAATTGCAGGTCAGGGGTGACGCGGGCGACGTCCTGGGTCATGCGCTGCAACAAATGTTCGAAGATGCGGTCGCGATAGTGGTCGACGACATCGTCACTCTCCAGGACTTGCGCCGCCAACTCCGCATTGCGAAAGATCAGAGCGCCCAGGCTGCGGCTGACCATCGAGCGGACTGCTTCTGCCATGGGCGCCAATTCCTCGGGGGTCTGCACTTGCTGCATCTCGCGGAGAGAGATGACGCGTTCGGCAAGATTGACGGCGATATCGCCGATGCGCTCCAGATCATTGGTGATCTTCAGAGCGGCAACGATGAGGCGAGTCTCGTCTTCGGTGAACGAGCCGCGGCGGAGGAGGCGAACCGCGTGCTCATCAATCACGATTTCCATTTCGTTGATGCGGGGCTCGAGGAGGAAGACTTCACCGGGAAGGCCGGCGGTGCGCGTGCTATCAAAAGCAATGATGGAATCGAGCGCGCGATTCATGGCGCCTTCAACGAGGCGAGCCATGGAGATCAGGTAGTTGACCAGCGTGTCGTAAAGAACCACTTCAGTCAGTCCGGGTGCGGTTGCCATTCACGCCTCCGCGGCGAAACGCAGCCTGCAACGCCTTCGCACGCTAACAATAGTGTGAAGTCGGGGATGTTACGGGCAGTTGACAGAAAGGTGAATAAGAGGCGAAGGAAGACGAGGGCGGTCGCACTAGTTGGCGGGATAAGCGCCGCGGATCCCGCGGCCACCGCTGGCCGTAACGGCGGCGCGCGCGGCGGCGCGCTCCGGATCAAAAACCGGAACCGAGAAATGGAATTTTGAGCCTTCGCCAACTTCGCTTTCGACCCAGATGCGCCCACCGTGAACTTCGATAAGATGTTTGGCGATGGCCAGGCCGAGCCCCGTGCCGCCCGCTTCCCGTGAACGAGCCGCGTCCACACGATAGAAGCGCTCGAAGATACGAGGCTGGTCTGATCGTGGGATACCAATGCCAGTATCGGCGACGGTAAAGATCACTTCGTCATTCTTGGCTTCAGCGCTGAGTACAATTTTTCCGCCCGGGAGGGTGTACTGGATAGCATTGTCCAGCAGGTTTTGCAGGACTTCCTGGAGGCGGCGCGTGTCGCCAGCGACATCCGGAAGGCGGGGAGGCAGTTGGAGAGAAAGGGAGAGCTCTTTTTCGGCGGCCCGGCGTTGCGCAGTCTCGTAGCAGGATTCCACGAGTTGTGAGACGGCGAGGCGGCGAACTTCCAAGCTCCAGGCGCTCGGCATCCATTTCAGAAAGGCGCAGGAGGTCTTCGGTAAGGCGAGCGAGGCGGCGAGAGTGTTCGAGAATGATACCCAGGAAACGATCGCGGTTGTTCGGATCATTGACCGCACCGGCCAGAAGCGTTTCCGAGAAGCCCTGAATGGCGGTGAAGGGAGTGCGGAATTCGTGGGAGACGTTGGCGACGAAATCGCGGCGGATGCGTTCGAGCTTACGGAGTTCAGTGATGTCGTGGAGCACGATGACGGCGCCGGAAGTTTCGCCGGCGCGAACGGAGGCGACGGTGGCGGCGAAATGGTGCTGGCGCAGCGTGCCGGTGACGATTTCGGCTTCGACGCGCGGCTCGCCCGCAAGAACGCGGCGTACCGCTTCAATCAGCTCGGTCTGCCGGACAACTTCAAGTAGCGAACTGCCGGAAACAGGAGGAACATCCAAGCCGAGAATTTGCGCGAATCCTGGGTTGGCGAAGACCAGGCGCTCGGCGCCATTCACCACCGCGACGCCTTCCACCATGGAGCCGAGAATCGCCGAGGAAAGATTGCGTTCCTCGGTGAGAGTGCGAATGGTGCGATCGAGTCGCTGCGCGGTTTGATTCAGTGACGTGCCAAGAGACTCCAGGGTATCGCCCTTGCCATCCCCGGGCAGCGGGCGAAAATCCCCTTCCGCCACGCGATGAGAAAACTCGCGCAGACGTTCGATGCGGTCGGTGTAAGAGCGGGAGATGAGCATGGCAACGATCCCGGAAAGAAAAAGAATGAGCGAGGGACCACGACCAGAGATTGAGTGCGGAACTTTGCCAGCTCCGCGTCAATATCGTGCAGGGGCAGGGCCAGGCGCAAAATCACGTGCAGTGCCGTCCGGCAAATTGTTCGCGAACGGCGTAGTACAGAAGTGGACGCTTCACGGAGACGCTGTAACGCATGGCTTGGCCCTCCCCGTTCTGCAAAGCAGAAAGTATTTCGGGGCGACCGGCATGCGTCTCCATGGTCTGAGTTTCCGATTCGGAGTCGGCCAAAACGTTCCCGTCGGCAGAAATCAGGTGACGCGAACGCCGCTGGCAGCGGCATTTTTCACCCAAGTGTTCAGCGCAGAAGCGTCCGCCGTGATTCCGTGGAGAGAGTGGCGGGAGGCAAAGGCTGTTGCCGGATCACACTGGCAAGAGCCTTCAGTTCCTGGAAACCGTGGGTCTCATAACCCTGCCGGAGAGTGCGTTCGGCAAGGAAATCCACTGCGAGCAAAACGCTCAGCAGCAGCGCCAGGAAAGTCAGCGCGAGTTTCCAAAAGAATTTAGGCCGCACGAGTTTCAAAAAGGTAGCCCGCGCCGCGCACGGTCTTCAGGTGCAGCGGGTTTTCCGGGTCGGATTCGATTTTTTCGCGCAAGCGGCGGACGTAAACGTCGACGCTACGCGGAGTAACGAAACGATCGGTTCCCCACACGGCGTCGAGCAACTGATCTCTGGTGAAGACGCGATTGGGGCGCGAAGCCAAGTAATAAAGTAAACGAAATTCGAGAGTGCTGAGAGGCACGGGCTTTCCCGCATGGCTGACGCGGTAGGAGGCCGGATCAATGGCCAGCCGGCCGATTTCGAGGACGCGAGGAGAATCGGCGGGAGGCTCGGCACGGCGTATCAGAGCTTTGACCCGGGCAATCAGTTCACGGGGGCTGAAAGGCTTGGTGACGTAATCGTCGGCGCCCATTTCCAGGCCAACCACGCGGTCGGCTTCATCGCCGCGCGCGGTGAGCATGAGGATGGGAAGGCGATTGAGGGATTCGTCCTTGCGAATTTCGCGGCAAATATCCAGGCCGGACAATTTTGGGCAGCATGAGATCGAGCAATCAGAAGATCCGGAGGGGATTTCTTGAGCGTGGTGAGACCACTGGCGCCGTCAAGGGCAGCATTGACCTGAAAGCCTTCATTTGCAAGGTTATAGCGGACGAGTTCGACGATGTCGCGATCGTCTTCAATGATCAGGATGCGCTTCATGGACAGCATCTCGCACCGCAGATCGCATCGATAGGAGTCTACCGTAGAGCGTCGAATCGCGGTAGGCATGGATTTGTGTTGACCCCCCGACACATCGTGTAAACCAGCGAATATTGTGACAGGGGCCGTGCGGGAAGTGGTGAGCGGAAGATGACAGGAATATGAATGAACTGTAAACGGCGCTAAGAGAAGCAGAGACTGTGAGTTAACGCGACGTTCATATGCGCATCAGGATGAAAAATCAGGAAGCCGCACCTGCAGCAGTGGAGTAGGGCCCGGCGATGTTCTTGATCAGTTCGGGCGGAATGTTATGGCGCTGCTGCAAATATTCAGGCGAATTGTAAGAAAGCCATACTTTGCCACCCGCATCCTGCCAAACGAGAGCTTTGAGAGGGAAATCGATGGCCACAGTCGGAGAAGCGAGCATCAACGGCGTGCCACCCTTGGGGCTGCCCCAAATAAGAAGTTGCGTCGGAGGCAGATGCAAACCGACTTTTTCGGCTTCGCCACTGTGATCGACGCGGCAAAAAATGTGATTCCATGCGCCAGAAGACTTGCCTCCAAGCGCTTGACGGTTTCCGCCACGGAATAGGAACAGTTGAGATGGATCAGGCCATTGTCAGGCACGAAGTGGTGGTCATCGGTGGTCTTCCTCAACCGATGGAGATGCACAGGAACGCGATGAGGTTACTGGCTGAGGAGGGTGTTTCTGCCAGGCCTACAACTGAAATCGGGAATTCTGGCACCGGGGATGGATGAGGTCCTTCGGAGCGTGAACCCCACGCGACTTAAGATAACAAGGTGCTACTGTCCTGGAATCAGAGGAAAGATATGTATGTTATGAGAAATTGTGCCTGACCATAAATGTCGCGCAGATCAGGAATTTGGGGTTGTGGCAAAGGCCAAGTGAGCAGGGTTTTCTGCTCGAGCTCGTGGGCTTTGGAGGAGCCGGTGGCCGGGCTGGCGCTGGCGGAACGTTTTACCGTGCGCACGCGAATGTTCTTGTCCTTGGCAATGCGTTCCAGGCGCGGAAGAACATAAAAGAGTGCGCCCATGTTGGCGGGTTCTTCCTGCACCCAGACGATTTCGCGGACATTGGGATGCGCGTCGAGGGCCGCGGCGATTTCGGCTTTAGGCAGCGGGTAAAGCTGATCCAGGAAAAAGATAGCGGTGGTCGATGTCGTTGCGGCGGCGGCGTTCGGCGCGGAGTTCGTGGCCGACCTTTCCGCTGGCGATGAGAATACTTTGCGCGTCGGTGATTTCGCGATCGGGTACAAGAGTGAGAAATCGCGGACGCTCCAATTCTTCCAGAGTCGAGGAGGCATCCGGGTGACGCAGCATGCTCTTGGGCGTGAAAACGATGAGCGGCTTGCGCCACAGGCGGCGAGCCTGGCGACGCAGCAGGTGGAAATACTGCGCAGCCGTGGAGGGCTGGCAAATGTTCATGTTGCCTTCGGCGGCGAGTTGCATGAACCGCTCGATGCGCGCGCTGGAATGCTCCGGACCCTGGCCTTCGTAGCCGTGGGGAAGAAGAAGGACCAGGCCGGTGGGAAGGCCCCACTTGTCTTCGCTGGCGCTGATGAATTGATCGATGATGATCTGCGCGCCATTAACGAAATCGCCGAACTGCGCTTCCCAAAGAACCAGACCTTCGGGATAGTCGCGAGAAAAGCCGTATTCGAAGCCGAGACAAGCGGCTTCCGAGAGCGAAGAATTGTGAATTTCGCAGAACGCCTGGTTGGTAGAAAGATGCGCGAGCGGGAGATACTCCTGCTCCGTCTGCGCGTCGACCAGGATGGCGTGGCGCTGGTTGAACGTGCCGCGTTGCGAGTCCTGCCCGTGAGTCGCACGGGATTGCCTTCCAGAACGAGCGAGCCAAAAGCAAGCAGTTCGGCAAAACCAAAATCCACGGAGCGCTTGCCGTGGCCCATTTCGCTGCGCTGCTCCAGCAATTTCACGATTTTGGGGTGGACGTGGAAACCCGCCGGCGGGCCGAATCAGTCCATCGGTGATTTCGGCGAGTTTTTCGCGAGACAGCCCGGTATCCACCTCGAACGCGGGATTGTATTTGCCGTAGTTGTAAGGAGCCCAGTAGTCCGGCAATTTGCGAAGGCGGGGAATCTTCGTGAGCTTGCCTGCTTTACGCTGAGCTTCTTCATATTCCTTGCGGATGCTGGCGGCCGTGGGCTCGGCATCGATGGCGGTGTGCTCCGCATAGATCTTCCAGAGTTGCGGATGAGCTTTGATACGCTCGTAAAGACGCGGCTGCGTAATGGTGGGGTCGTCGACTTCGCTGTGGCCGTGGCGGCGGTAACCGATCAAGTCGATAACCACGTCGGAATTGAAATGCGCGCGATACTCCGCGGCAAGACGGCCGATGCGCACGACGGCGTCGGGATCTTCCGCGTTAACGTGGAAAATGGGAATGCTCTGGCGGCGAGAGATGCTGGAGGCGAACCGCGAGGAATGCTCCTGAGCGGGGCGCGTCGTAAAGCCGATGAGATTGTTGACGATGATATGAATCGTGCCGCCGACTGAGTACGCAGCGAGGTCGGCAAGATTCAGTGTTTCCGCAAGCACACCCTGACCGGCATACGCCGCGTCGCCATGCATGACGACGCACCAGACTTTATTCAGAACCTCGGTGGAACGATTGATTTGAGCGTTTTGCACGCCGTGACGTGTTTGCTTGGCGCGCGCGCGTCCCATGGCTACCGGATCGACGGCCTCGAGGTGGCTGGGATTGGAAACCAGGTGAACATTCAGTTTCTTGCCTGCGGACGAGGTATACGCACCGGTAGCCCCTACGTGATATTTAACGTCTCCTGCGCCGAGCACGCTGCGCGGGTCGACATCTTCGAAGCCCGCGACAACTTCATGCGCCGGCTTGCAGGCGATGTGCGTCATGACGTTCAGGCGGCCACGATGGCTCATGGCCATCACGGAATCGACGCCCCCAAGATCACCGGCGGCGTCGAGAATGGCATCGAGCAACGGGATCAGCGAGGTGTTGCCTTCCAGCGAAAAACGTTTGCTGCCCAGGTAGCGGCTCTGGAGAACCTGCTCGAACAGATCGGCACGGATCAGGCGCTCGAGGACTTTTGGTTGGTTGACCTCGAACTCCGGACCTTCCATGCGCTCGGCGATCCAGCGGCGGCGCTCGGGTTCGGGGAGATGATTGATCTCCACACCGATGGTGCCGCAATAGTAGCGGCGAGCTTCCTCGACGAATTCACCGGAGAGTCCTTGAAGGTCGGAGAATTTCAGTGGAGCGAAGAAGCCGAGGGGGTCGAGCGTGGCTTCGTAAAAACCCCAGCGCCGGAACAAGTCAAAGATGCGTTCGCGTTCGGCGTGATTGCTGCCGTTAGGGGAGGCAGATTTCTTCGCGGATTTGGATAGCTTGTCGGGAGCGATGGTCACACGCTTAGCCATAGGTCTGTTCTACAGACTTTCTATTTTGCCATAAGAGCAGGTCGAGACCGAAAGCGGGGATGCGCTGAAAGTTTGCGAGGGGTGGTACGCCAGTCTAAGTGGTCATCAGGAGGCTACGTTTGTTTTCGAGGAAATGTAGAGCGGACAGCCCATAGCAAGGGCTGCGTGCTGGATACACCGAATCCCGCGTCGTCGGTCATAATCAGCAAAACGTTTGGCGCGCCCTTTGGCGGCACGATGCGAGGCGCCCAGCACGGTTTTGATTCGCGCACATCGCGCTTGATGACTCCGCCGAAGGGGGCGGGGTTAGGCGGCAACTGTTGTTCGGACTTCAGTGATTCCGTAGCGGCAGCAGAACACGGCGGGGCCTTGGTCTCTTGCGCTTTCGCGCCCGCGATTGCCAGCAGTGAAGTCAGAAAAAGTGCGGCGAAACGGAAATATCCTGGAGCTTTCAATAGCTCTTTCAACATAGTTAGCTTCCTCCGAGCCTGATTGACCTGTGAAGGGTGAACCGTTTGTTTGTTCACTCGAGAAATAGTCGCGGGGAGCGGGGCGCAACGTTCGTACGGTTTTTATCATACCCGTGTCCACCATTCAAATGCATGCAATAGGAAAGGTCCGTCAACAGGAAACGGATGCTGGGTGTCGGAAACAACCCAGTGTTTTAAGTTAGAGGGAGCGAACGAGGGCCTGCAGGTGAGCGGCGATTTCGGCGGGAGGTGTGTTGGGCGGGAAGCTGACGGGGGCGCCGACGTGGACGGTGACTTCGCCGGGGTGGGCGAGGCGGCGGCGCTCCTTCTGCATGCGCCAGAGGCCATCGACGCGCATGGGGACCACGGGAATGTTGAGATTTTGCGCGAGGAGGCCGATACCGGATTGGAAAGACGCCATTTCCGGAGTGTCGCGCATGTTGATGTCGCCCTCCGGAAAAACCAGAATGCTGTAGCCGCGATCGACGGATTCACCGGCGAAACGAAAACTTTCGCGAAAGCCAGAAAAACGCGGCAGCGGGAAAACGTTGAACAGCGAAACAACGGAGAAATATTTGAACCTCCAGAGGAAACGCTTGGCGAAAGACCATTTGTGAGGCGGGTGGCGAAATGACTGCAGTTCCTCGCCGCCCATCGCCGCAGCGAGACGATGACGAAAGCGCGGGGGCAGAGCAACCAGGACGAGTCCAATATCAGCTCGGCGGGTCACGTGATTGGCCACGAAGATGAAAGGCCCTTTGAGATTGGCGAGGTGCTCGCGGCCCACGATGCGCGCGTGTGCCAGGAGCAGCGTAGCGGGCCAGGGGAGTGCGTAGTAGACGGCGATACGGATGAGCCGGACAGGGAGCGTTTGCTGCCAGCGGGTATACACGAAGTCGGTGCGGCGCGCCGACGGTTGCGCGATGAGTCGCTCGAGGTCGGCGGTGGACTTCGCGTCGGCGAATTGTGTTTCGTTGAGTTCGACATTGTAGCGCTGCTCGAGAGTCGAGAGGAGTTCCACGCGATCGAGAGAGGACATGGACGACAGGTCGGCGGTGGTGGGTAAAGCGGAAGAGAGATCTCTTGCTCCGCTCCCTTCGCGAACGCCTCTCAGGGCAGGCGGGATGACAGAATTTCTGGTAGGGATGGTAGAGCCTGTGGCAGGACCGAGAAGTTCGGTGGCACGGGAGGCTAGAACGGAAAGTCGCGCCTTGCCGGTGGACGTGCGCGGGAAGTCGGGGTCGGGCCAGACGAGCCATCGGCGGATGCGCTGGTATTCGGCGAGCGAGGAGTTGGCGGCTTCAATCGCGGCGCGGGCTGCGGGCGATGATGCGTCGAGAGGCGCTGGTTCCGTCGAGTGTGGTGAAGCTGCAGTGTTGCCACGATCCCTCGCGGCGCTCGGGATGACACTCTGTTTAAGCAGGAGAATGGCGAGAGGCTCGGCGTTGGCAGCTGACTCAAGCGGTATGACGACGGCGTCGCGGATGGCAGGCTGGCGGCGCAGCGCAGCTTCCAGATCCTCGGGATAAACATTCAGGCCGGCGGGCGTAACGATCACGTTTTTCTTGCGGCCGCGAAAGCGCAAGTTCCCTTCTGCGTCGAGTTCCCCAAGGTCACCCGTGCCAAGCCAGCCATCGTTTTCCGCCTTGCGTGATTGGAACGCGCCCTTTTCAAAATAACCAGAGGAAACGTTCTCGCCGCGAACCAGGATTTCGCCGTCGGGAGCCAGACGGAATTCCCGGCCGGGCAGGATTTTGCCAACGGTTCCCTCGGCAGCACTGAATGGATGATTCAAGCTGATCAGCGACGCGGTCTCCGTCATGCCGTAACCTTGCACGACGGCGTAGCCGATGAGCTTGAAGAACTCCTCCGTCTGCGAGGAAAGAGCGGCGCCGCCGGAGATGAAGGCCCAGAATTTCCACCCCAGCTGGCGATGAATGCGGCGGAAGCGCAAGGCGCGCATGTAGAAGTTTTCCTTGGCGTAGGCGGCAGCAGTGGCATTGAACCAGGGGCGCCAGCCGCGCGCGTCGATGTCCTGCTCCATGGCACTTCGCAAAGCATCGAGCATGCGAGGAACCGCGATCACGATGGTGGCGCGCTCGCGCCGGATGGTGCGCAGAATGTCCCGGGGATGCGGCGAATTTTCCAACACCACAGTGGCGCCCAGCAACGGCGGCACGAGGACCGACATGAACTGGCCAAAAACATGGCTCAGTGGAACGAGCGAGACAAATCCCAGGGGATGAAACCACTTTTCGCGCTTGCCATATTCCTGAATGCCCGTTTCGATGTGTTCCAGGTTCGCCAGGAAATTGCCGTGGGTAAGAACCACGCCGCGCGGCTCGCTGGTGGTGCCGGAAGTGAAGAGAATTTCGGCAACATCAGTTCGCGTGTCCTGCTCACCGGGAGTAGCGACAGAATCCGCGGGAGGCAGGGACGACGCCATGGCAGCTTTCAAATCGTTGTAAACGAGAGAAGGCGGGCCACCGGGCAGCACGGGTTTCGCAACATCGCGCAGGATGACTTTCAGCTGCGCTTCCTGCACGATGCGCTGAACGAATTCGAGATTCGCTGACGCATCCATCGGGACAGCTACGGCTCCACGAAGCAGAATGGCCCAGAATCCGGCGATCCACGCGGACGAATTTGGGCCCCACAGAAGCACGCGATCGCCGGGTCCAACACCGTGGCCGGCAAGCACGTGCGCCCATGAGAATGCATTAGTCCGGAGTTCTGCATATGTCAGGGATTCCCGACGGTACCCTCGTGTTTCGACGACGGCGGGATCTTTGGCAAATCGCCCGAGCGAATTGAGCAGCGAGAGCAGGTTGGGGCGAGGCATGCTTAACGGCGCTCCAGAGCGAGTGGGTTCATAATACGCCGGATGGGTATGTATAGGAGCAGCGCCATTTAATCAATGGGGAGCACGTCGGGCGCCACCTAAGCACCTTTCGCTGCATCACAATGGAGGCATGATGGAAAGGGCCGTAGAATCTTAGGGTGACGCGAAGCAGGGCTTCTCAGGTAAACTAGAAGCTTAAGGGCTGGGGAGCAAGCGCAAGAATCTTGCGAACGGCCCACTTTAGGAAGCGCGTCTCGAAGTGAATTGAAGTGCGGCGCGGCAAGAGTCGCTGACCGGCACTACTGGGGAAGGAATGCCTGTACCAATCTCACAAGCGTGGACAGTAGCGAGTTACGTCCTGAAGCAAAAGATTAAAGGACGCAAACAGTATCCACTGGTGCTGATGCTGGAGCCGCTCTATCGGTGCAACCTGGCGTGCGCAGGCTGCGGAAAGATTCAATATCCCGCGCATGTGCTGAAGCAGGAACTTTCGCCGGAAGAGTGCTTCAAGGCGGTGGATGAGTGCGGTACGCCGATGGTTTCGATCCCCGGCGGCGAGCCGCTGATGCACACGCAGATCGAGAAAATCGTCGAAGGACTGGTGGCGCGGAAAAAATACATCTACCTGTGCACGAATGCGCTGCTATTGAAAGAAAAACTGCACCTGTTTAAGCCGAGCAAATACCTTACGTTTTCCGTGCATCTGGACGGACAGAAAGAACACCACGATTTCTCGGTTTGTCGCGAAGGCGGTTACGAACTGGCGGTCGAGGGCGTTAAAGAGGCGCTGAAGCGCGGATTTCGCGTGACTACGAATACTACGCTGTTTGACGGAGCGGATCCCAAGAGCGTGCGCGCGTTCTTCGATGAAATGATGGAGCTGGGCGTGGAAGGCATGATGCTTTCCCCGGGCTATTCCTACGATAAGGCACCGGACCAGAAGCATTTCCTGGGACGTGCACGGACGCGGCGATTGTTCCGCGCCATCCTGGCAAACCGCAAGCCGACATGGCAATTCAACCAATCGATGCTGTTCTTGGAATTCCTGATGGGGAAGCGCGATTTCAAGTGCACGCCGTGGGGCATGCCCACGTTTTCGATTTTCGGCTGGCAGAAGCCTTGCTATCTGTTGCAAGACGGCTACACCGATTCGTTTGCGGAACTGATGGCGACCACGGAATGGGGCAACTACGGGACGGAATCGGGGAATCCGAAGTGCGCCAATTGCATGGTGCACAGCGGCTACGAAGCCTCCGGAGTGGATTACACGTTCAGCTCGCTGAAAGGCTCTGTGGGCTGCGGCAAAAGCAACGCTGTTCACGCAAAATCAGGATGATGAGGCTTTGCTCATGTTGAATGAGCCTGTGGCGCCCGGTACATTCCTACAATCCGCTGGTGCAGATCGACTCCAAGGCCTCCAATCTCGAGGAGACTCGGGCATGACGGGTCCGCGCCACGCCGACCGGCCGGAGCACACGGTGAATCCCGATGAACTGGAAGTAGCGCCAGGGTTCGCGCACGAGACACTGCAAGGATGGATTCCGGAGCTCGCGACTGAGGATGAATTGCGCGAGGCACTGGAAAAGGCCTTTGATTACCGCGGCGACGTCACAATTACGCGGAAAGACGGGTCCAAACTGGAGGGCTACATCTTTGATCGCGTAACTGGCAGCCACGCTGGCAACCTCTTTTGTGCGCCTTCTGCCCAAAGACTCCAATCAGCGGCAGAAAATCGCCTATTTGGATATTGCCGCACTGGCCTTTTCGGGTCGGGACACCGCCGCCGGGAAGAGCTGGGAGGCCTGGGTGAAGAAGTATTGGGACAAGAAGGAAACGGGCGGGGGAACGCTGAGCCTGCAGCCAGAGTCACTGGAAGAGTAGCTAGTTTCGCTATTAAAAGCGGTTAATGGCGAAAATCGATATAATTTCAATAAATCCAATAAGATACAATTTATCGTAGACGGTAATGGCGTGCAAAGTCTCCGATGGACAATAAGCCCTTTCTTGTGATAGTGTTAGGTATAGCGTTTGTTGCTCTTGTATTACCTTTTGACTCGTTCAGGGGGCTGCGAGAACAAACTCGCAGCCCTTTTTTTCGGGCTAGAGGCAGTCGAAACACTCGGGAAACCGGGGGTGCAGACCAAGAGAGGCAATGCAATTCAATATCGAGGTTTAGCAGTGAAGGAACAAGGAACAGTTAAGTGGTTCAATGCTTCGAAGGGTTACGGGTTCATCCAGCGCCAGACGGGAGAAGATGTATTCGTGCACTTCTCCGCGATTCAGCAGGAAGGTTATAAGTCGCTGAACGAGGGTCAGGCGGTGGAGTTTGAAGTCAAGAAGGGCCCGAAAGGCCTTCAGGCGGAGAACGTCACAAGCCTCTAGCCTGTGCATTGGAGAGGTCCCCGAGGGGTCGGGGACCTCGCACTTTAGAAGGAAACGGAATTTGAGACCAGTAGCGAGCGGTAGTTAAGGAGGCAGTTGTGCAAGTAATGCAGGAAGGCCAAACCATCAAGCATGAAATCTTCGGGATGGGGATCGTACTTTCCTCAGATCCCGAGCGTACTTCCGTTGATTTCGATGATCACGGTTCCAAGTTGTTCGTGACGAGTCTGTTTTCGGCTGAAATCATTGGCGAAGCGCCCGCCACCCCGCCCAAAACGAAGCGCCGCCGCAAGGCATCCGCCGCAGCAAAAGCCAGCAAGAAGGCCGCTGCCGCCGCTGCCCGTTCGTAATTCGCAGTACTCCTGCCCGAAGTAACTCCATTCCGAGCGCCCGAAACGGCGCCGGGGTGTGTCTGGACGATGAAAGTACGGGCTGTTCCACACGGGAACATACTTAAACGGAAACCGTCCCAGCGAAGGGCAATTTGCCAGGAAATGCAAAAGAATTCAGCGGATGGCCGATTCTGCCTGATCGAAGGCGTGGTAGGACGAGCGCACGAGCGGGCCGGACTCGACGTGCTTGAAACCCATCTGTTCGCCGAGGCGCTTGTACTCCGCGAATTCATTGGGGTGGACGAAACGAATGACCGGCAGATGATCGCTGCGTAGGCTGGAGATATTGGCCGAGAGTGAGGATGTCCGTGCCCTGGGCAGCGAGATCCCGCATGGTAGCCAGGACTTCTTCCTTTTGCTCACCGAGGCCCAGCATCATTCCGGTTTTCGTGGGGACATCGGGATGAGTTTGTTTGGCGCGGCGCAGTAATTCCAGGGAGCGCTCGTACAGCGCACCTTTGCGCACCTGGCGATAGAGGCGCGGCACGGTTTCGGTGTTGTGATTCAGGATGTCGGGCTTCACCGCGAGGACCGATATCGAGGGCGTTCCAGTCGCCGCGAAAATCGGGGATGAGCACTTCCACCTTGCAGCCGGGAAGCCGGTTGCGAATCTCTTGAATGGTGCGGGCAAAGATGCGCGCGCCGCCATCCGGCTGATCGTCGCGATTCACGCTGGTGACCACGGCGTAACGCAAGCCCATGCGCGCAGCAGCTTCCGCGACGCGCAACGGCTCGTCCTCATCGGGAGGGCCGGCGGGCTTGCCGGAAGGCACGGCGCAGAAGCCACAGGCGCGCGTACAAATATCGCCGAGGATCATGAAGGTGGCCGTGCCATGTTCCCAGCACTCGCCCATGTTCGGGCAGCGCGCGGATTCGCAAACGGTGTGGAGGTCGAGGGTGCGCATGATGCGCTTCAGGTCGTGGTAGCGATCGCCGCCGAAGAACTTCACGCGCAGCCAGTCGGGCCGCGGATGGGCGTTCGGCGCAGGCACCGGGGGCACGTTGCCGTTGGCGATGATGTTAAAGGGCGAGGCCATGGATACGAGTTCGAGATTCATATTTTACGCGGAATGCCGGGAAGTGTCCAAAAATAGGCAAGGCCGCAGCTGGATATTCAGGCCCACTTTTACAGGAGTAGTGGAAAAAGTAGAAGGGGACCCGAAACAGGTGAATCTGGTCTATACGCTGGAGGCAGATTGCGTCTGGAAGAGTAAAGACGGCGCTACCCATACTTTCACGCCACTCCAGGTCCCGAAGGATACAGTATTGACAGCCTTCTACATGGGAAGTACGAAAAAGTCGAAGGGCGAGAAAGCCACAGAACATTCGGTGATTGCGATCAGTCTAGCGGAGATAAATGGAAAGAAATCCCTGAAGACCAGAGGGCGGTGATTTCCAGTTCTGCCGTGCCTTTGGCAGATTTCAAAGCGTTTCACTCACAGGACGAAGGTAAATTTTCACGTTTCTTTGGCGCGATATTACAGTGGTTGGCGGGAAGAGCGGACGAAATCGCGCAGCGTGGTGACGTTAGGGCCATAGGCGCCGATACGTCCCGCGTCCACGGGCAGTCCGAGCTGCTCGGCCTGATCGAGATCGACACCCGCATCATCCAGTTCCGACAAGCTGTACCCAGCTGCGGGAGCGACGCGGTTCATGCCTGCCGGATAAACGGGCCGCGGCGGGCGATGACGCTGCCACGGGCGGCGCGCCAGTTCGTAGAACTGCTTCCAATCGCGTTTGTGCCAATTGTTCATCGCACGACAACTCTTTGTACAAATCATTGGATGCGGTATCCCGGAGGAAAGTTCGCTTCCCGCACGGCTCGCATCGCATTCTACCCGGCTGCGAATACAGTCGCAAGTAGTCCCTTACATACACTCCAAGCCGTAGGGAGCGAAAGAAAAACTTGGCCTGGTGTTTCAAACACGTCACCCCGCGTAATGTTTCGGTCGAAAAGGAACCGGACCGAGGAGCGATGCAAGACGCGGAGACTCGGGCGGTAGGACCGCGAGAACGAAGGCCGCGGACTCAATCGGGCGCGATACTACATCTAATAAAAGCAGATAGGCCAGAAGAAATTATCGAGCCTGTGAATAACTCCGCCATATGGCGAAGTAGGTAGAAGCAGGTAGAGACAGCCAGGAAGGCGTAGGAAGAAAACGCGCAAGCGCGCGACGGAAGTTCACCGGTTAGGAAACGAACTCCGAGCGCAACACTCTTTCTGGTTAATAGAAGTGGAGCGAAAATGGGGGAAACGAGAAGAGTTACCAGCGGTTCCCGCGATCGCCGCGATCCCCGCGATCACCACCGCGGCCGCCGCCACCACGGCCGCCTCGATCGCCACCACGGCCACCGCCGTAACCACCACCACCGCCGCCACGACCACCACCGCCGCCAGAGCGCTCGGTTTGCGGCCGTGCTTCGTTCACTACCAGGTTCCGGCCCCCGAAATTCTGACCGTTCAGGGAAGTAATGGCGCGGTCCGCTTCTTCATCGTTCGCAATCTCGATGAAGGCGAAACCGCGCGACTGTCCCGTAAAACGGTCGCGAATTAGACTGATTGCCGAGGGATTCACTCCAACTTGCCCGAACCATTCCTGCAGCTGTTCTTCCGATGCGTTGAACGGAAGATTGCCGACGTAAAGCTTCTTCACTTGCGGACTCCTTCTGCCCGGAACCTAACCTCGAGTTGCGGAGCGCACCGAAGAGACCCTTACCGCCAACGAGGCAGACCGGAGGACATGCCGCAGCGCGGGGAGGTACGGTTCGGTGGTCCCGCAGATAGTCTCGAAAAATCCCCGGATTTGCAACCAAATAAATACCCCAGAACAGGTATGCGGGGTACCAGTCCATATCGAGTACTGGCCCGACGGAAAACCAGGAATAACTCCTCTTCCATAGCCATTGGTGGTAGTATCCCCGGCAACCAGGTTCACCCCGAGGTTCCCATGCGCGGCACGATGATGGAGTATCCGCTGGTTCTGCCAGCTTTTCTGGAACGTGCGGGCAAGCTTTTCCCCCAGGTTGAGATCCTCTCGCGGAAACCGGACCGAACCGTAGTCCGCTCGAACTTTGGAGCCTTTTACCAGCGCACCCGACAGCTGGCGGAAGCCTTGACGAATCTTGGTATGCGCCCGGGAGACCGCGTGGCCTCCATGATGTGGAATCACATGGGGCATCTGGAAGCGTTCTTCGGCGTGCCCTGTGCCGGTGGAATCCTGCACACGCTGAATCTGCGGCTTCATCCGCATGAGATTGCCAATATTGCGAACCATGCGGAAGATCGTTTTCTGATCGTCGATGACGTGTTGCTGCCGCTATATGAGAAATTTCGCGACGATGTGAAGTTTGAAAAGGTGATCGTGGTGCCCTTGGGGTTCCCAGACACACCAAGCGGCTACGTCAATTACGAGGAATTCCTCGCCGGGGCCAGCGGCAACTTCCAGTATCCGAAGATCGATGAGAATGACGGCGCCGCGATGTCCTTCACTTCCGGGACCACCGGATTCTCAAAGGGAGTAGTCTACACGCACCGTTCGCTGGTCCTGCATTCGATGTCGGAGGCCATGGTGGACACGTTTGCCTTGAGCCATCACGACACGATGATGCCGCTCGCTCCGATGTTTCACGCCAACGCCTGGGGAGTGCCCTTTACCGCCGTAATGACCGGAACGAAGATGGTGTTTATGGGACCGAATATGGAGGCGGATGCAATTCTCGACTTCCTGGTGGCGGAAAAGGTGACGGTCGCAAATGCCGTGCCCACCGTATGGATTAGTGTGCTGGAAGCGCTGGAGAAATATCCCGGGCGGTGGAATTTTTCAACGTCAGTCCGAGTGGTGTGTGGTGGAACCGCCCCGCCACTGGAGTTGATGCGCAAACTGGACCGCTTTGGGATCCACATTCTCCATTTGTGGGGAATGACGGAAACTTCACCGCTGGCCACCACGGGACACTTACGATCACATATGCTGGACTGGCCAGTGGAGAAAACATATCCGATCCGCGCAAAGCAGGGTTGGCCGGTGCCGCTGATTGAACTGCGCGCCATGCGCCCGGAGGGGGAAACGCCGTGGGATGGAGAGACGCCGGGGGAAATTGAGATTCGCGGGCCATGGGTGGCAGCCGAGTATTACAAATCGCCAGACCAGGCACACAGATGGAGTGAAGACGGATGGTTCCGGACGGGCGATGTGGGCACCTTTGACCCTGACGGAATCATGAAAGTGGTAGACCGCTCAAAAGATTTGGTGAAATCCGGCGGGGAGTGGATCAGTTCCGTGGATTTGGAGAACACGTTGATGGGCCATCCGGCGGTTAAGGAGGCTTGTGTTGGGGGCGTGCCGCATCCGAAATGGCAGGAGCGCCCGTTGGCAGCGATTGTATTAAAGGATGGAGCCGAAGTGACGGACGAAGAGTTACGAGAGTATCTAGCCGGCAGGGAATTTGCACGGTGGCAACTGCCGGACGCGTTCGTGTACGTGGAGTCGATTCCGCGGACAAGCGTGGGAAAATTCAAGAAGATAGCCCTGCGCGAGCAATTCGCGAATTGGAAATGGGAGTAGGTGCGACGAGATCTGCGCCACTTCACCGAGGAAAGGGTTTTGGAGCCCTTCCTCAGAAGCGCTCCGGCCACCTGCGTGCCGCTTGAAACACACGCAGGATTTCTACTGCACCGGCACGGACCCGATATGGAATGATGTTAGGTACGGTAGGACGCGTTGATGCGCACATACTCCGCCGTGAAGTCGCAGGTCCAGTAGCGGGTTGAGGCGCGGCCTGCGTGCAAATCCACACGAACATCAACGTGAGGTTCGAGCAGGCGGTTGCTCGCCGCCCGTTCGTTGAATTCGAGCGGTTGCCCGCGGCGAAGCACGGGAATCCCCGCCAGGTGCATATCCACGCGATTGGGATCGAATTTGACACCAGAGCGTCCGGCAGCGGCAAAGATGCGTCCCCAATTAGGGTCGCCACCGGCAAACGCGGTTTTCACCAGCGGAGACGTGGCGATGGTTTGCGCAATCTGGCGTGCTGCGGACTCGGTCTTTGCCCCCCGAACTTCGATCTCGATGACCCGCTGCGCACCCTCTCCATCGGCAACGATCTGAAGCGCAAGGGAATGGCAGACTTCTTCCAGCGATTTGGCGAAGGCGCGGTGAGCCGCGGTGCCCACCTTGATTCGTGGAGCACCGGCAGCGCCGTTCGCCAGCACGAGC
This sequence comes from Candidatus Acidiferrales bacterium, assembly GCA_963839315.1. GTDB lineage: Bacteria > Acidobacteriota > Terriglobia > Acidiferrales > UBA7541 > Acidiferrum. The sequence goes on along the minus strand of CAWIUU010000021.1, from coordinate 260,856 downwards.
AGCGTGTCGTTAGTGGAAGTGTCGCCATCAATGCTGATGGAGTTAAACGTTCGCGTGGTGACATCGCGCAGCGTCTTCTGCAGTAGCGAAGGAGAGATGGAAGCATCGGTTGCCACGAATGCCAGCGTTGTGGCCATATTCGGATGAATCATCCCCGCGCCCTTCGCGCAGCCCACGAAATGAATCCGCTTACCTGCCATACGGAAAGAACTGGCCGCTGTTTTCGGACGTGTGTCGGTAGTACAAATCGCCAGGGAGAGTTCCACAAACGAGCGCACAGAAGGGCGGCGATTGCGCGCGATTCCCGATAAGGCGCGAAGAACCTTTTCCAGCGGCAGTGGAACACCGATGACGCCAGTGGAACATACGAAAACTTCATGCGGCTGGCAACCGAGTCGCCGCGCAGTTTCCTCAACCATTCTTACAGAGGCGGCATAGCCAGCCTCGCCCGTGGCACAATTTGCATTGCCGGCATTGACGATGACGGCACGCATGCGCCCTTTGGAGACGCGCAGATTCTTTCGTGACACAACCACAGGCGGGGCGACCACCAGGTTTTGCGTGAAGACGGCAGCGGCCGAAGCAGGAACGTCGCTGGAAAAAAGCGCAAGATCGAGCGCACCCGTCTTCTTCAGTCCACAAGCGGTGGCCGAGAAGCGGAATCCGCGAGGCACAGCGGCTTCAGAGAGGGTGTGCTTCATCGGTGGAGGTTCCACGGAGTGAAGGCGCCTCTCACGGAAGGGACCTCCGATCCTCCGCGTGTATCGATGCGGATTCCAGCTTGTTGACAATAGAGCCCAGGCTCATGGTTTTCTCTCCCTTTGTTCCAAGTTTTGTTCGAGCTGCGCGATGGCCGCGCGAACGGAATTTTCTGCAGTGCCACCAGGAACACTCTTTGTGGCGATAGCCTGTTCGACGGATGGACCGGCCAGAAAGTCTTTGCCGAAAAGCGGCGAAATCTGCTGAACGTCCTTTAGAGATAAAGCCGTCCAGGGTCTGCCTTGCTTCTCGGCCTCGCGCAGGACCTTCCCGACAAGGTCGTGAGCCTGGCGAAAAGGCACGCCACGGTGAACCAGGTAGTCGGCCGCATCGGTGGCAAACAAGGCGGGGTTGGAGGCAGCAGAACGCAAGCGGTCCTCACGGAATTTTGTGGCGGCGAGTGCACCGGAAGCAACGCCGAGCATGGCAATAATCTGATCGTGAGCGGCGAACAGGGCTTCCTTATCCTCCTGCAAATCACGTTGATAGCTGGTTGGCAGTCCTTTCATCGTCGTGAGCAAGCTGAAGAGTGCGCTGGTGATTCGGCCGGTTTTGCCGCGCAAGAGCTCCCAGGAGTCGGGGTTTTTCTTTTGCGGCATAAGGCTGCTGCCGGTGGCGTATTCGTCGGGAAGAATGACGTAGGAAAACTCCTGCGACGCGAAAAGGACGAAATCTTCGGCCAGACGCGAAGTGTGCGTGGCGATACCCGCGAGCGCGAAAAGATAATCCAAGGCGAAGTCGCGGTCACTGACGGCGTCGAGGCTGTTCGTGGTGACGCGGGAAAAGCCGAGTTCGCTGGCGATGGCGTTGCGATCTATGGCGAACGAGCATCCGGCGAGCGCGCCGGAACCCATGGGGCAGGCATCGGCGCTGGCTGCGGCACTCTTGAGACGAGCAAGATCCCGCGTGAACGCTTCCGCATGAGCCAGCAGGAAGTGGGAGAGAAGAATTGGCTGGGCGGGCTGCAAGTGCGTCATGCCGGCCATGGGGACTTTGAGATTTGTCTTGGCCTGCTGAAGAAACGCGCGGATCAGCGCTTGCAGTGAGTGCTGGAGCTTCGCGGCGGCATCGATCACGAACAGTCGAAAATCCGTGGCGACGAGTTCGTTGCGGCTGCGGCCGGTGTGGAGCTTCCAGCCAAGCGGGCCGAGTTCTTCGACGAGGGCTTTTTCTACGAAATGATGAACGTCTTCGGCTTCGGCACCGAACTTTTCTACCCATGCAGCGTCGTTCTTCGCACGATCCGCAATTTTGTCGAGTGCGGCGTGCGTTTGGCGTACTTCTGTTTCGGTGAAGATTCCCACTCCCAGCAAAGCTTTTGCCCAGACCCGATCGACTGCAATTTCATAAGGGAGTAGCCGCCGATCGAAGGCAAAGGAGCGTTGGAACGCGTCGAAATCCGCATCTGGCGCGTTTTCGAAGCGTCCACCCCACAAGCGGTCGTCTTTGCGTTCCGTCATGCCCATCCTTTAGAAAATAGGAAAGCGTAGTCGCGGTTGCAGCGGCAGCGTGGCAACCGCGAACTGTATTGTCCCGCCGCCAAAGATTACAGTTTGTTGCTGCCGGCCTTGGCGATCGGTCGCACGGTCACCGGCAAAGCGAACAAATTGATGAACCCCTCGGCGTCCTTTGGATTGTAGCGGCCCATGCTGAAGCTGGCGAGGTCCGCGCGATAGAGGGAATAAGGCGAAAGACGCTTGGTGACATTCAGCGTGCCCTTCCAGAGCTTGAGGCCGACGGAGCCCGTGACGCGCTGCTGCGCGATTTGGAAGAAACCGTCGAGCGCTTCCCGCAGAGGCGAGAACCACAGGCCGTAGTAGACAAGTTCCGCGTAGCGTACAGAAAGTGCCTGTTGGAAGTGCGCGGTTTCACGATCGACCGTGAGACGCTCCAGTTCGCGATGCGCGGTGACCAGCAGCGTACCGCCGGGCGTTTCGTAGGCGCCGCGCGATTTGATGCCAACGAGGCGGTTTTCCACCAGGTCGATGCGACCGATACCGTGTTTGGCGGCGATGTCATTCAACGTATTGAGCAAATCGATGGGGCCTAGCGTTTTCCCGTTCACCGAAACGGGTGCGCCCGCTTCGAATCCGATTTCGACTTGCTCAGCAGTATCGGGAGCTTTTTCCGGCGAAACAACCCACTGCCACATGGCTTCACTGGGGGCGTTGGCGGGATCTTCCAGTTCGCCGCCCTCGTGGCTTAAATGCCAGATGTTGCGGTCACGGCTGTAGATGTTTTTTTTGCTCTGCTCCACTGGAATATTGTGTTTGTTCGCATAAGCGATGGCATCTTCGCGTGAGTCGATGTCCCATTCGCGCCAGGGAGCAATGATCTGGAGGTTGGGCGCGATGGCTTTGTAACCCAGCTCAAAACGCACTTGGTCGTTTCCCTTACCGGTGCAACCGTGTGCCAGACCGTCCGCGCCGAGAGAAAGCGCAAGCTCCGCTTGGCGCTTCGCGATGACAGGCCTCGCCATCGACGTGCCCAGCAGATACGTGTGCTCATAGACGGCACCCGCGCGCAGAGTGGGCCAGATATAGTCGCGGATGAACTCGACTCGCAAATCCTCGGTGTAGACGGAGGAAGCGCCCGTAGCCAGCGCCTTCTTGCGCGCCGCTTCCAGATCTTCCTGCTGGCCCACGTCGCCGATCATGGCAATCACTTCGCAGTCGTAATTCTCGCGGAGCCAGGGAATAATGATGGAGGTATCGAGCCCGCCGGAATAGGCAAGGACGACCTTCTTTGGTTTTTGGGCCTGCTGGTTCACTCGGTTCTCTCTCCTTGGTGAGTGCAACAAGATATCAGGCATACAGAGCGTGCAAAATAGACTTTTGTACATACATACGGTTTTCAGACTGGTCGAGCACGATGGACGAAGGACCATCGAGGACCTCGTCGGTTACTTCGGCCCCGCGATGTGCCGGAAGACAGTGCATGAACACCGCACCTTCGGCAGCTTGTTCCATCAGCTTGCGATTTACCTGGTAGGCCCTGAATACGTTGCGGCGAACCTTTTCTTCCGCTTCAAACCCCATGCTGGTCCAGGAGTCTGTATAGACGGCTTGTGCGCCGGAAACAGCCTCCATGGCGTCAGTAAACAATTCGATTTTCGCGCGAGTCTCTTTGGCAACGCGCTTGGCGTCGGCGAGGACGTCGGCGGCCGGAGCATAATTCGCGGGGGTGGCAATGCGCATGTGTACGCCAAGCCTGGCGGCCAGGAATACCAGCGAATGGCAGACGTTGTTTCCGTCGCCAACGTAAGCGAGTTTGAAGCCGCGCAAAGAGCCGAATCTCTCTTCCAGCGTGAAGAAGTCCGCCAGTGCCTGGCAGGGATGGAACTTGTCGGAGAGGGCGTTCACAACCGGAATGTCCGCGCTATGCGCCATTTCCTCCAGCACCCGCTGTTCGTAGACGCGCGCGACGATGCCATGCACCCAACGCTGCAGGTTTCGCGCCACGTCGGGAATCGATTCGCGTTCCCCCAGCCGTGCCTGCGTGTGGTCAAGGAAGACGACAAACCCGCCCATGCTTTGAATGCCGACCTCAAAGGTAACCCGCGTGCGGAGCGACGGCTTCTCAAAGATCAGCGCGATATGTTTGCCGCGAAGCACGGAGGCAAAACGCGAGGGACGAGCCTTGATCTCCGCGGTGCGTTGTAGCAGGTCGCGAACATCTCCGGGAGACCACTCTGCCCCCGTAAGGAGATCTTTGGCGATTGAAACTGGAATCGAAAGCGTTGCCGTCATCAGTTGTTCTCCGTGTTTCGTGAATTCTTAAACTGCTGCAATGGATGCTTGTTCCGGGGAAGAATAGCCCCGCAGAACACGCGTCCCCGGTACATCGGAAACAAAAGTGTTGCCCGCGACACGGACGAAAAGGTGAGGGGCAAGGGCTTCTGCCGCGGACTCACCGCCCACGATATGTACTTCGTGAACGCCGCCTTCGAGTGCCCGCTTGGCTGCTTCCAGCTTCAGGATCATGCCTCCGGAAACCACCCGCGATTCCACGAGATGATTGATCTGTTCGCAGGAGAGCACGGAGATCACCTTTTCGCCGTGCAAAACCCCTGCGACGTCTGTGAGGTAGATAAGGTGATCCGCGGCGATGAATTCGGCGCAAGCCGCTGCCATATGATCGGCATTAATGTTGTAGAGCTCGCCATCGTTTCCCAGTCCCAGGCAGGCGGCAACCGGTAACAACTTTTCGTGCCAGAGCGATTCCAGGAAGCGAACGTTGACGCTGGTAAGATAGCCGACGAATCCCAGGCCCCCTTCCACGTCATTGTGGACAAGCGACGAAGAGGAGAAACAAGCCGCATCGGCAGCGGAGATGCCAACGGCAGGCTGCCCGGCAGCAGTGATGGAAGCAGCGAGGCGCTTGTTGAGCAGCCCGGCGAACACCATTACGGCGGCGTCGCGGGTTTCCGCATCGGTGACGCGCAAGCCGCCGACAAATTTGCTTTCGATTCCCAGGCGTTTCAGCGTGGCGGTAAAGAGACGGCCTCCACCATGAACGATCAGGATTTCGTGGCCATGACCAGCGAGTTTTGCGACGTGTTGTGAAAGATCCCGAACCGTTGCGGCATCCTCGAGCAAAGCGCCCGCGAATTTGATGACAATTCTCATACGAGTCCCGTCTGCTCCGCGATCCCGAGCGTGAGATTGAGATTCTGGACGGCCTGACCCGCCGCTCCCTTGCCCAAATTGTCGAGACAAGAAACAACGATCAAGCGCTTGCCGGAAGCATCCAGGGCAAACCCGATGTCGCAGAAATTCGACTTCACCACATGCTGCAGCTCGGGCAGAGAGCCGGCTGGCCAAATGCGGACCATGGGCCGGCCGGCGAAAAATGCCCGGTAGATGCGTTCGATTTGCTCCGGCTTGTGGGTGTCCCGTAGCGTGGCGTAAATCGTGGAGAGAATGCCGCGGGCCACCGGGAGTAAGTGCGTCGAGAAAATCACTTGGGACTCAGGAACACCGGAGTGCTCCAGGATTTCAGGGGTATGGCGGTGAGAAAACAGATTATAGGCGCGGAAATTCTCGTCCACCTCGACGAAATGCAGGTCGCGGCGAGGATCCTTACCGGCACCGCTTGCGCCGGACTTGCAGTCGCAGACTATATTTTGGGATGGAGCCAGCACGGCGGCTTCAGCAAGCGGGCGTAGAGCAAGAATGACGCTGGTGGCGTAGCATCCGGGGTTTGCGATCAGCCTTGCGCCGGCCAAACGCGTCGCGAGAAGTTCCGGCAGGCCATACACCGCATCCCCCAGTCGCGTTGCATGTGGAGCGGGCAGCTTGTACCACCACGTGAATGTATCCGCGTTGGCGAAGCGAAACGCTCCGCTTAGATCGATGACGCGAAGCCCGGCGTCCAGCAATTGGGGCGCGAGTTCCGCTGATACTTCGTGCGGCGTAGCAAGGAACACGCTGCCGGCATTGCTTGCCGAGATGGTATCCAGGGAGAGGGGGCGAAGAGGGGCCTCACCCCAGCCGCGCAATTGAGGAAATAGTTGCGAAAGGCAGTGGTGGCCGCCGGTCTCGCGCACATAAAAGGTAGGCTTGGAAATGGCTGGGTGGCGCAGAAGTAGCGTGGCCAGCTCAAAACCCGTATAGCCGGTGACACCAATGACGGCAATGCTGCGGGGATCTCTCATTTCACCTGTGTTTCGATTTTTTTCTGCAACGATTCGCGCGTTTTGCGGCTGGGCGTGATGATCAGGACGGTATCGTCACCCGCGATGGTGCCTGCGATTTCCGGGAATTTCGCGCCATCCACAGCCGCAGCCAGGGGTTGCGCTCCGCTGGGAGGCGTTTTCAGGACCAGGAGATTTTCCGCCGGTCGAATATCCAGAAGAAATTCACGGAGCGCGCGCGTCAGGGGTGGCACGGAAGCGAGGTCTTCCGGAGCCGCCGAACCGGGCTTGTAGCCCTCGGTGGTTTTCACCAGCTTCAGTTCCTGCAGGTCACGGGAGAGTGTGGCCTGGGTAACGCAGAGCTTTTGCTGGGCGAGGCGGCGGCGCAACTCCTCCTGATTGCCGACGCGCTCGGCGGAAACCAGCCGGAGGATCTGGCCGTGGCGGAATGTTTTGGTAGCGCTCATACTGTATGCAATATGCACTCTGCTGTATATTTATACAGGAGCAGGCTCCCGGTTGTCAATTCCTCCCCGGCAATTTCTTTGTGTTTCATCCGCTGACTGCGCCGGCTCCTCACAAGCATCAGATGGTTGAAATTGGTGCCGGAACCGATTACCGCGCCGCTCATCGCCGTGCCAAACCCGCCGATATCCTTGGGGTCAGGCTGCGTACCACGAAGTCGTGTTGCAGGAGCAGCACTTCCCTCATAGTCCCAGCGCAGCGATGATCGCAAGGATTTTTTGGCGTGCTGAATTGAAGGGAAAGGACGGCATGTGAAGAGTGCCGCGGAGGCTGCGCAGCGGTTCGTGGACTACCTCGCAGAAAAGTCCTATAGCGTGACCTTGGCCGCCGGCTGGGGGCAGATTAAGACGCGACTTGGAAGATGGGCACGATATCTTTGCTGATCTGGAGGATGCCCTGTAAGCAGTCTGACCCTACGGACAGGTAGCATAGGATGCACAATTCGCCGCACCCTGCGGATAGCGCTGGATTTTCCGCGCTGGGAATGCTACCTATCTGCCATCAGCTTTTTTTGTGCCGATGAGCGACCTATGCCATATCGGTGGATGTAAGCATGACGTGCCGGCCGCCTTGGCCGAGCAAAAACTCTGCGTGTTGCATTTCACGCTTTCGCTGGAATCAAGCTGCGCGGAGATGCGCCGGGAAACCGCGCTGGGCAATACGCCGCACGACCGCCAGCGGGAAATCATGGGATTCATCACTGAGCATGGAGAAAAACTTGCCCGGGTGGCCACCAGCGGGCTGCATCTCACCGATGACCTGAAGGCCCGCGTGTTGAGCACGTTTTTGACGCTGATGAATCTGCGCGAAAACCTCGACCGCGCTTCCATGCGCACGCCCACGGGACGCGGCGGCGTGTGGCGGTAATCCAACCAACTCAAGTTCCAATATATTTGGCGTAGAGCGAGCGCGCGACGGCGGGATCCGTCGTGCCCTTCACCACGGCACGGCCGTCGCTGAAGACGGTCATTTCGTAGAGATCGGCGCGGAAACGCAGCAGGAATCCGTTCTGCCGGACATCGCTGAGGGTAGGAGCCAGGCGTTGGTGCAATGCCTGCAAATCAAGGCTGCGATTTCGCTCGTGAATCTGAACCGAATCCCGCCCGCACAAAGTGATGTGCGGCTGCGCTTCGCCTTCAAGATAGGAGAACTCGTGGCGGACGCAAGCCCGGCAATCGGGATTGCGCTCTGGAGCAACCGATTGCATGCGACCGCTCCAGACGTCGCAGGAAAGCAGCCGGCCGTGAAGCGCCGATTCGCGTCCAGCAAGAAGCTTCAAGGCTTCCGCCACTTCCAGAGAAGCAATCAGATTGACGATCGGCCCCAGCACTCCAACGGTGTCGCAGGTTTCCTCCAGGCCCAGCCCGCCGGAGGATTCCAGAAGGCAGGCAAGGCACGGGGTCTGGCCCGGACGAATAGTCATGGTGAGGCCATAGCTGGAGACGGCGGCCGCATAAATCCAGGGAATTTGTGATTTCACGGCGTAATCGTTAATGAGAAATCGAGTCTCGAAGTTGTCGGTACCGTCGAGAATCAGGGAATATCCCCCCAGCAGATCTTCCACGTTGCCGGAATGCAGGTCCGCAACTTTGCCTTCGACGTTCACATCGGAGTTGATGGCGCGAAGCCTGCGCTCCGCTGCGACCGCTTTGGGTAAGGCCTCGCGCGCGTCGGACTCTTCAAACAACGTCTGGCGTTGCAGATTCGATGGCTCGACGAAGTCCCGGTCCAGAATTCGCACATGCCCAACGCCGGCGCGAGTTAGCAGGTTTGCCGCGGCAGCTCCGATAGCTCCGCAACCCACAATCACAGCGCGAGAGGACAGTAGCCGTTCCTGGCCTTCGGTGCCAATGCCTGCGAAGAGCATTTGACGCGAATATTTCTCATGGAGAGGATGGGTCACGTAAAATAGAAGTCCAGCCTTAGCTAAATGCTCACTTATGATAGCGCCAAAGGCATCTGAGGAAGCAACGTGCGTGTGCTACCCTTCGTCTGAGTATAGAAACGGATGAAATCATGCTGCACCAATGGGTTACAGGCTCTGCTCCTCCTGACGGTTCTTCTGGGGGGAAGGAGCGCGCTTGCCCAATCGAATGTGGTCCCGCAAACCCAAACTCCTGTCGGCGCCAAGATTGTCGAGGTTCGTGTCGTCACCACAAACGGCAAGGTGCTGGTTACCAACCCCCAAGGTATTCCTATTAAGCCGGGCGCCCCGCTAAAGCCTGAGGAGGTGTCAGAGAGCATCCGTGTTCTCTACCGCACCGGGGATTACGCGGACTTACGGGCTGTGGCCGTTCCAGTCGCCGACGGAATGCGACTCGATTTCGTCGCTCGAGAGAATCTGTTCATCAGCCAGGTGCTCGTGGAAGGGTTGAAACCTCCGCCCTCCGAGGCATCCGCGGTGGCCATCATGCAGCTTACGTTGGGGCAAACCTATCATTCGCAGGATGTGGATGAAGCACTCGACCGCTTGCGAGATATGCTGCGAGACGAGGGTCTCTACCAGGCCAAGGTCACGGCAACGCAGCAGCCAGATGAGGCAACGCATCAGATCAACATCATTGCCCATGTCGATCCAGGCCCTCGTGTGCGCCTGTCGCAAGTCAATTTGATCAATAACACAGAGTACCGCGACCCCGATCTGATCAAATTATCGAAATTGTCGCAGGGAAGAGAACTGACGGTTGGACGCGTGCAGTCCAGTATCGAGCGTTTGCGTAAATTTATGGAGAAGAAAGGTCATTTGAGCGCACGCGTATCCGTGCGGCGGGGAGAATACGACCCGGCTACGAACAGGATTCCGCTAACGCTGGAAGTGACCGAAGGGCCCCGCGTGCTGGTGGTGGTCGAGGGCGCAAAGATATCCAGGGGCGATTTGAAGAAACTGATGCCCGTATACCAGGAAGGCTCGGTGGACACGGATCTTCTGGAAGAGGGCAAGCGCAATCTCCGGGAGCGTATGGAGCGCAACGGATATTTTGACGCCCGCGTAGAGTACAGCGTCAATGCGCGCGACGTAGTGGGAAAGAAAACGGGTCGGAAGGGTTCCGAGGAAACCATCACCTACGAGGTAGCAAAAGGAGAGAAGAGCAAGCTTTTGAGAATTGAGTTCCATGGAAATCATTATTTCAGCACTGATCTTCTGCGCGGCCGGTTGACGATTTCCCCCAGTTCGCTGTTTACCCGCCCGCGCTTCAGCCAACGCTTGATGGACGCCGACGCTCAGGCCATGAAGAACTTGTACGCGGCAAACGGTTTTCTCTCTGCGCAAGTCGAGGCCAAAACAGAAAGGCAGCCCGGCAAATCCAACTACCTGATCATCCAGTTCTTGATTGATGAAGGAAAACAGACGCTGGTGGCCAGCCTGAAGCTGGAAGGGTCGGGCGCTATTTCCGAACAGCAAATCATGAATGTCGTGGGCTCGTCCCCGGGGCAGCCGTTTTCTGACATCAACGTGGCGGCAGACAGGGACAATATCCTGGCGCTCTACTACAACGAAGGCTTTCCCAACGCCACCTTTACCTACACGGCTGAACCGGACGCCGCTCCGAATGTGGAAGTTGCCAACAAAAAGGAAAGCAAGGGGAGCCCCATGCCGCAGAACAATTCTGAGAAACAGGGTGGCTACCAGATTGAACGCGCGGAGCCGATGCACCTGACCTACAAGATTGTAGAGGGCGAACAGTTTCACGTGCGCCAGGTATTGCTGACCGGCTACAACCACACGCGGCCCAAGGTCATCCGCCGCGAGGTGAAAGTGACTCCCGGAGGTCCGCTGCGCGAAGGAGAGATCGTCGAGTCACAACAGAAACTCTACAATCTTGGCGTTTTCAATCGCGTGACCATCGAGCCGCAAAACGCAACTGGCACGGATCCCGAAAAGGACGTCATTGTCCTGGTGGAAGAAGCCAAGCGCTACACCATTGCCTATGGGGGAGGCTTCGAAGCGCAAAGACTCGCCAGCACCTCCAATCCAACGGGAGGAGAGGTTCAAGCCTCGCCGCGCGGCATTCTGGAAATTTCAAAGCAAAATTTAACCGGGCGCGCGGATTCTCTGACGTTGAAACTGCGTGCCAGCACCATTCAATGGCGCGCACTTCTGGGCTATAACGCGCCAAGTACATTTGACAATCCAAAGCTGAGCCTGCAGGCCAACACCTACGTGGAAAAGACCCAGGACATCAACACCTTCACGGAAATCCGCTACGAGGGGAACATCCAGATTACCCAGCAGCTTTCCTCCTTTTCCCGGCTTTTGTACCGCTACTCCTTCCGGAAAGTAACGGTAAGTAATCTGAATATCCCTCAGGACGAAATCCCGCTCTTCAACCAGCCCACCCTGGTTTCTCAGTTCAGCACTACCTGGTTTCGCGATACGCGCGACAATCCCGCTGATGCCCACAAAGGCAGCTTCAACAGCGCCAACTTTGGCGTTTCCGGCACGGGCATTGGATCGAGCGCCAGTTTCTTGAGTTTCTTCTTCCAGAATTCGGGTTTTACCCCGCTGAAAAAGAATTGGGTGTATGCACGTTCGATTCGTCTGGGCCTTCTTATTCCCTACGCTTCCACCGTTTCTCTTACCTTCCCGGCGCAGACTGGGGAACCTCCCGCACAGGTTATTCCTCTTCCCGAACGGCTGTTTGCCGGCGGTGGCAGCACGCTGCGAGGCTTTGCATTAAACCAGGCGGGGCCGCGCGATTCCATCACGGGTTTCCCCGTTGGCGGCCAGGCAATGATCATCCTGAACCAGGAATTGCGCTTCCCTCTGAAGGTTCCCTTTGCCGGAAAAGGGTTGGGCGGCGCGTTTTTCTATGACGGCGGGAATTCCTACAGCCAGCTAAGCCACGTGACTTTGCGGTGGCTTCCTCCCACACCCGTCTTTAAGCCGGCTTATCCAGGGCAAATTCCCGGGCGGTTCAATCCCACACTTTGTGTTTACAATTGCACAAACGAATTGAATTACTGGTCCCACACGGTTGGGTTTGGGCTGCGCTATGCCACCCCCGTCGGCCCTATCCGCATCGACCTTGGCTATGAATTGAATCGCCCGCAATTTGTTATCCCTTGCCCGAATAGCTCCGTGTTTTGCCAGCAGGGTACGCGCTTGCCTCGCCTGCAGGTATTCTTCAACCTGGGATCGAGCTTCTGATGCGGCGTCTTGCTCCACTTCTGATGCTGGCCGTGCTCCTGCTCGATGCGAGAGCGCATTGGGCTCAGGAAGTGATCGATCGAATCGCGGCGCGAGTGGAAAACGACGTGATTTTGTTGAGCGATGTCCGCCAACTCGCGGAGTATCAAATATTCGTGGACGGAAAAGCAGAAAGCGACGCGCAGATTCTTGACCGCTTGATCGATCAATGGATTGTGCGCACGGAGGCATCAGCCGCGCGATTCCCGCAACCCTCCGACGAAGATGTGGCACGCAGCCTGGCGCGGCTGAAGCGCTCCTTTTCCAGCCCCGAAGAATTCGAAGAGCGGAAGAAACAGAGTGGACTGAAGGAAGACGAAATCCTGAGTGAGTTGAAGTCCCAGCTCTACCTCAGCAGTTACCTCGATTCTCGCTTTCGCGCTTCCATCCAGATCGACGATAAGGCCATTGCGGATTTTTATAAAAACCGCGTGGTGCCCAGGGCTGAGTCCCGCGGGCAGACTCCGCCGACGCTGGAAGCCGCGCATGACTTTATTCAGGAAGCCCTGGTGCAACGAGCCATCAATGAGCAAGCGGATAAGTGGCTGAAGGAGAGCCGGGCCCGGGTTCGTATGGAGAATCTGCTGAACGAGAATACGAAATGACCAAGGAATCCCGCTGGCGGAAGATACTCTGGCTCGAGCACGTCCTCTGGGTCCTGGGGACGTGGACGCTGCTGGCAATCGCCCTGGCGGCCATCGCCGTGTACAGCGGCCTGGCAAATCCACTTTTGCGGCGTGCGTTGGTTAGCCGCATGGAAACACTGACGGGCGGCAAAGTGGAGGTCCGCACAGTATCCATAGGCTGGTTCTCACTGAATGCAACGGTGAGAGGGCTGGTGATACACGGAAAAGAGCCGAGCAACACAGAACCTCTCTTTGCCGTGGAGCAAGCGAAAATCGGTTTGCGGATCGACTCCTTTTGGGGACGCAAGGTTTCCTTGAAAGAGCTGATTCTTCAGGAACCGCGTCTCCATCTTCGTGTGGAAAAAGACGGCACGAGCAATCTGTTGACGCTGCCACGCTCCAACGCTCCCCAGAAACCGCTGAACCAGACCTTGCTCGACCTGCATATCGCTCACCTGCAGATTACCGATGGCTGGCTGCTCTACAATAATGTGCGCAAGCTTGTGGCCGTCGAGGGTGGCGAGCTTGCCTTCAACGTGACTCTCGCGGGCACGCCGGTCAGTCCCCTATACCTCGGACGACTGGATTGGGATTCGATTCAACTGGCACGGCGCAGGGATGTCCCTGTTCCGGCCAATCTGTCGGCAAAGTTCTCCCTGGACAAAGAAGGCTTCGCGGTAGAACAGGCGATCCTGGATGTTGGCCGTTCACATTTCGACATCGAAGCAAAGATGCCGGACCTGTCGGAAGTCAACCTGACGTACCGCTATCGCGGTTGGTTGGATTTGTTGGATTTGCGTGAAGCCTTCCGCACGCCAGAAATCCCCCTTGGGCGCATCGATTTGCGCGGCGATGGCAATGTGGTCCACGGAACAGTCCTGGGCAAGGGCAGCTTTGCGGGAGACAGCATTACTCTCGGATTCGAGGATTTCCATTCTGCTAATTTATTGAGCCGTTCCAGCTACGTGTTGGATGAGAAAGGCGTAGTCCTGCCGGACTTCGCCGCCTACGCGTTGGGCGGTAGCGTCGAAGGCCGCATCGTGATGCGCTACGAAGGCTTGCAGTTCCGCGCGGAAACCAAGGTACAGCACGTTCGCCTGTCTGCCGTCACGCCCGCTATCGATCACGCGGGATTTCCCATTGATTCATTGCACTGGGATTCCGTGATCTCCGCGGACACTGTGGAGACCTGGCACGATAATTTCCTCGATTTTGACATCTCCGCACGCATGCATTGGGCCGAGCCGGCGAACCTGCTGCCGGGACATATACCCGTGACGGGCGAATGGAATTTGCGCTACCGGGATTTGTTGAACACTCTGTACCTCACCCAGGGCGAGTTTGAAACTCCCACTACGCGCGGAAGCGTTTCGGGAATTCTTGCTCCAAAGAACACCAATCTCGATTTGCATTTGAATGCCAGCGCACTGGAAACCTGGAATGATTTCATTCACGCCATTTCGGGGGATAAACCCGGCAGCCCGGAGGCAGCGGTGAAGCTCGCCGGTTCACTGCAGTGGGACGGAACCATTACGGGCGCATCGGGTGGCCCAACCTTTCAAGGGCACTTCCGCGGCGAGAACATCCGTTATGACCAGGTGGCCATCGATTCCATGGATGGAGATATGGTCTACTCACCCGTCGAACTGGTTCTCTCTCGCGCGCACGCGTATCGCGGCGTGATGCAAGCGGGAATCGAGGGAACGATGTCGCTCAAGGATTGGGAATTCCGCCCAGACAGCCAGTGGTCGAGCGAAATCAATCTGGAGAAAGTCCCTCTTGAGGGATTGGAGCAGCTCGCCGGATGGAATTATCCGGCAAAGGGCTCCCTGACGGGACAATTCCACGGCCGGGGAACGCGGGCGGAACCGGCGCTGACGGGAAATTTCGATCTCGCCGACGGAGATGTCTACGGATTGACGTTCAATCGCCTTCGCGGGCAACTGAATGTCTTGCCCGACGAGGTGCGATTGTCCAACGCGGAATTACGATTCTTTGCCCCCGGCACGGAGAAAACAGGTGGCGCGGGAATCGTGACGGGAAACGCGGCGTACCGCTACGCGGATCGATCCCTGGTGACGGAACTAGTCGGAGCGTCGCTGCCACTTGCAAACCTCGGGAAAACTCGATCTGGCGGTCTGCCATTGAATGGGCAAATCACCTTTCGTCTGAAATCCAGCGGGCCCGTGACGGAACCAGTCGCAGAAGGGTCCTTCCGTGTGGTCGACCTGCAAGTCGGGAAGGAAGTGATCGGAAGTTTCGACGGGGATCTGAATTCGGACGGAAAAGAAGCCCACCTGAAGCTGAAGTCGGCGATGAGTGAGGGCGCAATCTCCGGCGATATCTCGGTTGGATGGGCGGACCCCATGCCTGTCGACGGAAAGATTTCCATTCAAAACATCAATCTCGATCCCTATCTGGTTACCGCGCTGCACCTGAAGACTTTTCCTGGTCATGGCACGGCCGACGGGGACCTCACCGTGAAAGGGGAGATAAAGCATCCGGAGAATATTGTTGTGGACAGTAACTTCACCAAGCTGGTGCTGACGTATGACGTAATGAAATTGGAGAACTCCGGCCCGATCCACCTGACTTCCACGCGCGACAATTTGAGAGTTTTGAGCGCGCGGCTGCAAGGTCAGAACACCAACATCGATTTAAGCGGCTCCGTTCAATTCACTGGCCGGCGCACCCTAGCTATGAAATTGACGGGAACTCTCGACCTGCGTCTCCTCAGCGCTTATATCAAGGACGTCGATATTGGCGGCCACTTGGACGCGAATGCCTCGTTTGAAGGCACGCTGGACAGGCCGCGAATCATTGGCCGGATGAAGTTGCTGGACGCTTCGGCGCGCTCCGCGGATTTTCCGACGGGATTAAGCAACATGAAGGGAGATTTGAACTTCGACGCCAACCGTCTGTTCTTTGACAATGTGACGGGAGAGGCGGGCGGCGGATTACTATCGCTGAGCGGAACGGTGAATTATTCGGAGAAACCCTTACGCTACGACGTCTCTGCGAAAACTGATCGTATTCGCGTGCGCTATCCGGAAGGAATCAGTTGGCTCGTCGGAGGCGGATTGCGGCTGGCGGGGACATTGGACGGCGGGCTGCTGAGCGGAAAAGTGATCATCCAGCGCGTGAACTTGAATGCAGGCTTGGAGTCCGCGGGAATCCTGGTTTCCAGTTCCGATACGGGCGGCGGAGCCACTTCGAACTTTTTGCGCAACCTGCAGTTTGACGTGGAAGCGAGTTCCACGCCGGATGCGCGCATGGAGTGGCCGGGCGCGCAATTGGAAGCGGACGCCAACCTTCGTGTTCGTGGCACGGCGGAGCATCCGATTCTGCTCGGACACATTCACGTGTTGTCGGGTGAGTTGTACTTCCACAACAATCGCTATCGCGTCGCGCGCGGCGATCTGAATTTTGCAAACCCTTTCCGGCTGGACCCGGTGATCAATGTGGAAGCGACAACCAACATTCAGCAATACGAAATCAGCCTGAATTTCAGCGGTCAATCCAGCAAGTTGAGTCTTTCTTACCGCTCCGATCCTCCTCTGCCGGCGAACGATATCATTACGCTGCTGGCGCTGGGGCAGACTTCTTCGGAATCGGCCTTGCGTACCGGCGGAAACACTCAGACCGGCACGACGGGCGCGACAGCCCTGCTTTCGCAAGCGATTTCCAGCCAGCTGGGTGGGCGCGTGGAGCGGCTGTTCGGAATCACCCGGTTCCGCGTGGATCCCGGTCTGAACGGAGTAACGGCGACGGGATCCGGGCAGAACGCCACGGCGCGTATAACGGTGGAGCAGCAGGTGACGAGGAACCTGACCGTGCTGTATGAGTCGAATGTGAACTCAACGCAGCAGCAAGTGATCCAGGTAGAGTACATCGTAAATCGCAATGTGTCGGTAGTTGCGCTGCTGGATCAGAACGGGACGTTTGGTATCGACGTAAAGATCAAGAAACGCCTTCCCTGAACCTGCAGTGACGGCGTTGTAGGAAGAAAGAATCCTGCGCTTATCAGTTTGCTTGTGGGATTACCGTTGATCCTGCTGCTGAGCGGCTTGCTGCGAAGCGTCCTGCGCAGGACGTCGCTGCTGGATTCGCCGTGCGGGCGTATTGCTCAGATGGGCATTCTGGCCGACGCCGGGATTCTCTGCCTTGGTTTCCTGCAGCGCGTCCTTCACGGCTTTTGCGGCGGTGGCGCGGGTAGCCGCCTGAATTTCGCGCGAGATCTTTGGGCTTTCAGCGGCAATTCTTTGACCAAGCGGAGAACCGTAGAACTGCAGCAGTTCTTTGATCTCCTCGCTGGAGTAGTGCTTGTCATAGATCACCACCAGTTGCTCGGTGATTTGATCCGCGTCGAATTTCTTTTCGTAATCGGTGATCACCGCGTTCACGAATGCCTGGTTCTTTTCATTGTTGGGCACCGTCGCCAGTAGTTTTTCGCGATACTGTTCGGCGGAATAGTTCACGGAGTCCTGAGCCAGATCGCGGGAACCTACCAGTTCCGGCAGCGTGCGGATATCCGCTTCCTTTGCTGGATCCATGACAGGCGAGCGCATGGTGGCCGCCTGCTTTGCCCCGGTGGATTGAGCGGAGGCCTCGACCGCGCCGGGAGAGCTTCCCTGAATGGCCACCAGGAACGCTCCGATGTAGATCACGATCAACGCAAATACGGCCTTCATGACTGCCTCCCGAACCAGACCACGGATTGCCCGAGCAAAACGCATCGGCTCCTTCAAGAATTCATTGTAAGAAGGCGTCTTTCGCGGCGCGCCTGCTCCTACGTGCAGCATTGCTAGATCGGTCACTGGCCAGAGGTGCAGGAAGCGAGGAGGTCGACAACCGCGGTGCGCTTTCATGCCTTTAAAAGCACAGCCCTGCGGCAGAGCTTCAGTTACACTAGGCTTGTAGACCCTGAGGAGACGCTGGAAGCAGGTGACCACGGGCATCCAGATGAAAATCGGCCAGGCATTCGCGAATGAGCGGGACGCATCCACGGAAGCGCGCCAGTACATGGTGGCGATGCAACTTCGCCGGAGGGGTATCAAAGACGAGCGTGTGCTGGGCGCCATGTCGCGAATCCCGCGGGAAGACTTTGTTCCGCAGGAGTTGCGGGCGCGCGCCTACGAAGACGAGCCCCTTCCGATCGGTGGAGGCCAGACCATTTCGCAACCCTATATGGTTGCGGTGATGACGGCGGCGCTGCAACTGAAAGCGAGCGACAAAGTTCTTGAAATTGGTGCGGGATGCGGATATCAAGCCGCGATACTCTCGGCATTGAGTAAAGAAGTGTATACCGTGGAAATCCGCCCGGACCTGGCGCGCCAGGCAAGCGAACGCCTGGAAAAACTCGGTTTTGCAAACGTGCACGTCCATTGCGGTGACGGCTCCGCCGGCTTCGCGGAGTTTGCTCCGTACGACGCCATTGTGATTGCCGCGGCAACTCCATTGCTGCCGGAACCCCTAATGCAACAGTTGGCGGAAGGCGGCCGGCTGAGTCGCACCGCTGGGAGATCCCTCTCACCAAAACCTGGTGTGCGTCAGGAAGCAGGCCAACGCGATCTCCTGCGAGTGGCGTGAGGGTTGCCGGTTCGTTCCCTTGGTGGGGAGATTCGGTTGGAAGGGTCTGGACCTTCTATGACGGTGGCCGGACCGGAACTTTCCATCATCATACCTTCGTACAATGAAGAACTCCGGCTCCCAGGGACATTGGACAAAATCGCAAGTTACATCCAGGCATCGCGGCGAAACACGGAAGTGATTGTGGTCGACGATGGTTCCCACGATCGCACAACGGAAGTCGCCGAATCCTATCGCGGCAAAATTGCGAATTTGCGTGTGCTGAACAACGGCGTCAACCGCGGCAAAGGATTCAGCGTCCGCTATGGCTCCCTGGAAGCGCAAGGCGAAGTCATGCTGTTCACCGATGCCGATCTTTCCGCGCCAATTGAAGAAGCAGAAAAGCTCTTGGCAGCGATGAAAAATTACGACGTGGCCATCGGTTCGCGGGCGATGGACCGGGGTCTGATCGAAGTGCACGAATCTTTGTTCCGCGAATTTGCCGGCATTGTTTTCAATACCATCGTGCGCGTCATTCTGCGCTTGCCGTTTGTGGATACGCAGTGCGGCTTCAAAGCGTTTCGCCGCGGTCCCAGCCGCATCATCTTCGAACAACAGACCATCGAGCGCTTCGGGTTCGATCCGGAATTGCTCTACCTGGCGCGGCATCACGGACTATCAACGGTGGAGGTGCCGGTGCGTTGGTCGCACTGTCCGGCCACGAAGGTGAACATGCTGCGAGACAGCGTGCAGATGTTTGTGGACGTGTTCGTTATCCGCTGGAATTCCCTGAAAGGGCAATACCGCAAAGCGAAGTAGCAGGTGGTTTGCCAGGGAGAACAGCAAAGAAAGGCTTTGCACTTTGTGACATAAAGTACTTGACAGAGTTGGCCTTAGCGCCTACGATTCCTTTCGTGGCTCTTTCCCGTCCAATCCGCTCTCCGCGCCCCGAGCCTATCCCCATCGACGCGCGTGCCGCCGATCACCTGAAGTACATTCGCGAAACCATGGAACGCGCCGCCGAGTTCACCGCGGTTCCCGGTTGGGGTGGTGTGGCCATGGGTGTGACGGCGCTTGCTGCGGCTTGGCTGGCCTCTCGTCAGAATTCCCCGCGCGCCTGGCTGGTGGTTTGGCTCGCCGAGGTCTTTGTTGCCGTGGCGATTGCGGCGCCGGCCGCCGCCACCAAGGCTCGCCGGGCAAATTCTTCGCTGTTCACCGGACCTGGTAGAAAATTTGTTTTGAGTTTCGCTCCGCCGATTTTTGTGGGTGGGCTGCTGACCTATGCCATGACGCAGTCGGGCGGGATTTCTTATCTGCCTGGGATTTGGCTATTGCTGTATGGAACTGCCATCGTGACCGGCGGCGCATTTTCCGTGCGCGTGGTGCCGATCATGGGCGTTTGCCTGATGGCATTGGGAGTCGCGGCATTGTTCACGTCTGCGAGTTGGGGCAACCTGTTTATGGCCGCGGGATTTGGCGCGGTCCAGATTGCGTTCGGAACCTGGATTGCGTTGCGGTACGGAGGCTGAGGAAGCGAATCGGAAAAGTTTAGGCAATGGCAAAAACTTCCACAGTTCGGCAGGAGCGAAGCGCGAGAGAGGCGGGGCCAACCGCTGTTCGCGGCCAGGCAGCGGAGCCTGTATCGTCGAATCTGGATCGCCTGATCCATGAGCGCATGCGCCTGGGTATCGTCAGCGCTTTGGCGGTCAACCGCTCGCTGACGTTCAACGAACTAAAAGCACTTTTGAAGACCACCGACGGCAATTTGAGCGTGCACGCACGGAAGCTGGAAGAAGTGGATTACATCGTGTGCACCAAATCGTTTGACGGGCGATTGCCCAAGACGGAATACCGGCTGACGGGAGCAGGGCGGCGGGCGCTGGAGAAATACCTGGATCACATGGAGGCGCTGATCCGCGCCACGCGCGAACGGTAAATTTTTTTGCAGTTATACTTTGTAATGCAAAGTACATTGTGAAAAGTAGCGGCGGAGAAGGCAGCTTCCCATGTTGACGCAACACTCTCTCCTGGTTCGTAAACCACTGGCACTCCCGGTGGTGGTTTCGCAGCTCCACGTCGCCATTATCTGCGACGGAAACGGGCGCTGGGCCACATCGCGCGCGCTGCACCGCTCCGAAGGCCATCGCGCGGGCGCACAAGCGGCGCGGCGCATCATCGAATGCGCTCCGCACCTGGGAATTCACACTCTCAGCCTGTTTGCGTTGTCCTCGGCAAACTGGAAGCGGCCGGCGGCGGAAGTCGCCGCAATCTTGGGAATCCTTCAGGAATATCTCATCCAGGAAACCGCTCACTGCGTCGATGAAGGAATCCGTTTGAGCATTATCGGCCGCCGCGATCGTTTGCCCGCTATCTTGCGCGAGGCGGTTGCGGAGGCAGAGGCCATGACCGTGAACGGTCGCAGGCTGCACTTGCGGCTGGCCATCGACTATTCGGCGCGGCACACCATCTACCAGGCAGCCAGCAAATTCTACAAGGTGACGGACCTCTCCAGCGAAGCGTTTGCCACGTTGCTTTCCGAGGTGCAACGAGGCGGGTCCACCGAAGTGGATTTGCTGATACGGACCGGCGGCGAGCAGCGCTTGTCTGATTTCCTGCTCTGGGAATGCGCCTTTGCGGAATTTGTGTTTCTGGCGAAGCGCTGGCCCGATTTCACTCCTGCGGATTTGCGAGACGCGGTAATGGAATTTGAACAGAGAGAGCGCACGCGCGGGGCTTTGCCAAGCGAATGCTAAAAAAGGGCGCAGGAGAGGGAATGCCATGTCTGAATACGTGCCACCAAACGCACCGATAGCCGTGATGGCATTTCTAGGCGCGGCCTTGTTGCTGATGGTCTCTGCGTTGACATTTCTTTTTGGGCTGATGCGAAAGTCACGCCGAATCCTGCAAGTCGCTTTTGCGGCCGGCACGGTCGTTTTGGCCGGCTACCTTACGATCCTCCTCGGGTTCTCGATGTTCAGCAGGGAAGTGAGCCTCCCGGTGGGATCGTGGAAATATTTCTGCGAGATCGATTGTCATATTGCCAATGCAGTCACAAATGTTTGGACAGCGGCAAATGTTGGGCCGGAAACACAGCAGATTTCCAGCCGCGGCCAATTCGTAATTGTGGAATTAAAAACCTGGTTCGATCCGTCTACAATTGGCCCGCAGCGAGGAAACGGGCCACTCACGCCCAACGACCGCTCCGTAATTTTGGTGGACGGAGCAGGCAGAAATTATCCAGAGTCCTCGCGCGCTGCGGCGATCCTGTCTGCGATAGGTGTGCAATCGAGCCCTCTGCGCACAGCGCTGCGTCCTGGCGAGGCATTCATTTCCTATCTGGTGTTTGAAATGCCTGCCGATGCATCTGGACTCCAACTACAGTTTCGTGCGGCAGATGCCGAGGATGCGCTGCTTTGGGGGCATGAAAACAGCCCGTTGCACAAGAAGATTAGCTTCAGTTTGGACCCGAGTCCCGCCGTCATCTCCTCGAAACCACTGTAACGTTCTGATTACAAATCGCTTAGTAAAACAAAGGGAATGAGCGCTTCACTTCCGACGAATCCCCCTTTTCCCTCGTCTATAACCTGGGAGAAAGTATGGGATCTGTGGGACTTACGCTGCCGTGGGAGCATAGAATCTCCTCGGTAGCAGGCGAAGGGAAATCTCGAGTGCCATTTTCTGAACGGGAATCGCACGCCAGTGTTGCAGTGGTGAATCCGGAGGATGCTGCGCTGGCTGCCGCCTGCCTGGCGGGCGATCTACAGGCCTATGAGCGTCTGTACCGGTGGCAAGGCGCGAAAATGAGGAATCTGGCGCGAAATCTGTTGGGAACCCAGATCGACGCCGAAGATGCGGTACAGGAAACTTTCCTGAAAGTGCAGAGGAGTATCGGCACCTTCCGTGGACAGTCGTCGTTTATCACCTGGATGTATCGCATCCTGGTGAACACTTGCCACGATTTGCGGCGTAGCCGGACGCGGCGGAAAGAGTTTGCTCCCGACGAAAGAGAAGACGGAGCCCTGCCAATAGAACCGCGTGCGCCGGGAGGCCATCCCGCGTTGAAACTCGCTCTGGAACGGGCCATCGCCCAGCTTACACAGCACCAGCGTGACGTTTTTCTTTTATACGAAGTGGAAGGATTCCATCACGCTGAGATTGCCGAAATGATGGAAATTACGGAAACGGCCTCGAAAAACACGCTGTTTCAGGCAAAAAAGAATTTGCGGCAAATGTTGGAAGCTCCCCGCAGCAGTCAGGCCGGAGGAGTGTGATGCACATCAAATGTGAAGATCGCGAACGGGTATTTCTGGATGGCAGCGCGGAAGAGTGGGCGGAGCTCGAGCTGCACGCCAGTTCATGCGCGGATTGCGCGAATGAAGTGCGCGCGTGGAAAGCACTGGGCATTGCAGCACAAGAGTTGCGGGATTACCAGGAAAGCCCGGCGCTGTGGCCACGGATTGAAAAGGCTCTCGCGCAACAAGCGAAAAAATCGGCGGATCGTAAAACCTGGTGGGAACGGCTCGTATCCTGGCGGAATGTTCCGATGGTTTGGCAGGCCGCGATGGCCGGGGCGCTGGTTTTGCTGATGGCAGTTACGGCGGGATATTTGTATGTGAACCGGCACCCCGGGCCCGGTCCCGTCGAGGCGACTAACCCTCTGTTGAAGGATAGCAAGGTGGCGGAAGTCGAGCGCGCGGAACGCGACTACATGAAAGCCATCGACAAACTGGCAGGTGAAGCGAAACCGCAACTGGATACTCCGGATTCTCCTTTGATGTCCAGCTACCGGGAAAAACTGATCATGTTGGACAGCGCCATCGACGAGTTGCGTATGCAAGCTGGGCAGAATCCCTCGAATGCGCATTTGCGATACCAGTTGTTGGCGATTTACCAGGAAAAACAGGCCACGTTGCAGGAGGTATTGGAGACCAAACCATGAAGCCCGCCCTCGGTTCAATTGTTGTGAAAAGTATTGCCGCGATTGTGATGGTCTTAGCTGCGCCCGCACTGCCCGTAATGGCTGCGGGTCCGGCCCAGGATACCGCAACGCGAAATTTTGAGAAGACGTTGACGCTCAGCGCCAACCAGACGTTCTCTATGGAACACAAATTCGGTGAAGTCCGCATCCACGGTGAAAATGGCCGCGATGTCAAAATCTCCGCGACGATTCGCACCCAGGCGTCCACGCAAGCCGAAGCCGAAAAAAACGCGGATCAAATCAAGATTGATGTCACCCAGGACGCACAAGGCATCAAGGTCCGCACCATCTATCCGGATGAAAACAAGTGGTACATCCGGGTGGGAAGGGGTCCTTCTTACTCCGTGGATTACGATATTGCGGTTCCGGGTGACGCAAAAATC
The DNA here is from genome assembly GCA_963839315.1 of Candidatus Acidiferrales bacterium. GTDB lineage: Bacteria > Acidobacteriota > Terriglobia > Acidiferrales > UBA7541 > Acidiferrum. The sequence goes on along the minus strand of CAWIUU010000021.1, from coordinate 237,194 downwards.
TGGCTCCGCAACAATTTCGGCAATGTCGAGATACGCAGCGTTCGCGGGTGGGCGGAAGTCGAAAACGGCCACGGCAAACTGGAGCTTCGCGATAGTGGCGCCGCAAAACTCACGAATTCTTTTGGCACCGTGGAAACAACGGGCGTGGAAGGCAACCTGACGGTCGTCAATAACAATGGAGCGGTCACAGTTTCAACGGTCAAGGGCTCCGTGGACCTCAAAGACCGTTTTGCTGCCATAACCGTCAGCAACGTTCAAGGCCCTGTTACTGTCTCTGGCGGAAATGGCGCCGTGGAGATCACCGATACAGGCACTTCCACGGTGAGCAATTCGTTTGGCAGCGTGATTGCCCGCAACATTCACGGTGATTTGACGGTCAACAATAGCAACGGAGCTATCGATGCGAACACGGTAAGCGGATCCGTAACGCTGAACGGTAGCTTCGGCACAATCACTTTTGCGACAGTGAATGGCCACGTAAGATGCACTTCGTCCAATGGGAAAGTGAAGGGCGGACCGGCAGGAGAGGACGTTTACATTAAGACCTCGTTTGGCGAAGTGCAGGTCGAACAGATTGGCGGCTCGCTGGAGGTGGAGGACTCCAACGGCGGGATCAATGTCAAAGAAGTGAAGGGTCACGCAACTTTGACCACCTCGTTCGGCTCCATTGATGCCTCTGGTATCCGCAAAGGTGCAAGAGTAACCACCGGTAATGGCCGAATTTCTTTGAACGACATTGGTGGCGATACCTTCGCCAAGACCAGCTTCGGTTCGATAACCGTTCAACGAGTCAGCGGAATCCTCACTCTCGAGAATTCTAATGGCCCTGTGGCTGCCAACTCCGTGAGCGGAGACACTTCGGCTAGAACAAGCTTCGGCCCCGTGACACTCGATGATATCGGTGGTTCCATCACCGTTGACAACCAAAACGGGGCTGTGGTGCTCTCCGCCGCCCGACAATCGTCAGTTTGCAAGAACATTACGGTCAAAACCTCCTTCTCGCCCATCCAGGTGCGTCTGTCCGAAAGTGCCGGCTACAATTTGACGGCACGCACCTCGTTCGCACGGATTAATAGCGAACTTCCTGTTACCAGTAGCGGTCAACTTGGTGGTGATTCCCTGAGTGGAAAGATTGGCAATGGCGGCTGCACTCTTTCCCTCACTGATTCCAACGGTTCGATTGACATTCTGAGATTGTCGAAATAAACAGCCACACAAGTGGAAATCCCGCCGGGCTCAGTGCATTCCGCGACGTTCCCCATACATCGCGAAGGCTCGGCGCAGGACGCGCGTGGCCGTTGGCGTTAGGCCAAATTGCTCCAGTTCATCCTCGCTGGCATAAACTACATCGGTTACGTCGCTAGCGGCACGTGCTTCACCAGAGATGCGTTCGCAAAGATAATCGACGATCACGTAGTGGAATTTAGGGCGACCGCCACCCTGGTTCGCGGCCCCCGCTGGCTCCAGAAAAATGCGGTCGAATACTTCGATCACCTCCAGGACGCGCACCTCGATCCCAGTCTCCTCCAATAATTCGCGGGCGACACCTTCCTGGAGCGATTCCCCCAGCTCCAGAGTCCCCCCCGGTATGGACCACTGGCCAAGCAACGGTTCGCTGCCACGGCGGATCAACAGGGCTCGGCCCTCTTCGATGATCACGCCGCCGACACCGACGACGGGGCGGTCTGGATATTCTCGTGCCATCAACTTGATTTTCCCCTGTCCAATCTGTAGGGTAACTTTGCACCACGCGGCGGGCTCGGTTCCATTGACATAGCCCGCCTCTGTATATAATAGCTGGAAGGTGTTGGCGCGTCGCTTTCGCCAACAAGCGAAGAAGACTAGATCGGAGGAAGCAGCCGTGCTCCGCTGCCCAGAGTGTTCCGCAGAAATTGATGTGGATGAAGATGAAGTGGAAGAAGGGGAGATCCTCAGCTGCCCGGAATGCGAGTGCGAACTAGAGGTGTCGCAGACGCATCCCGTCGCGCTGAACCCTATCTCGGACGAGGTTGAAGAAGAAGACGACGAAGACGACGAAGTGGCCGAAGAGGATGAAGAGGACGACGAAGAATTTGATGAGAATGGCGACCTCATCGACGACGATGACGAGGACGACGAAGACGAGGAATAAGCTCGGCATTTGCGTGCGGCATGCATCTTATCCTGGTTTCTGCCTCATCTAAAGCAAAGTGAAATCACTCCCATTCAGCTCCGCGTGGTCGCGAACAGTTTCCACCTTCTTCCTCGCGGGTTCCCTTTGTTTTTGCGCAACGCCGGCATCTCAACAACCGCAGCAGCCTGTGCAGCCAGTGTCCCCGGAACAGCCGCACGCGCCAACGCAGAAGCCGAAACCCCCGGGCGAATCCTCCACAAATAAAAAAAAGAACTTAATTCCGCCGTTCGTGATTATTGGGACCGTATTCGATGAAAAAGCGCTGGCATTTCCCGGGGTGGAAGTACGCGTTAGGCTCAAAGGTGATAAGAAATTCAAATGGAACACGTATACTAATTCGCGAGGGGAATTTGCCGTTCGCGTGCCCGAGGGGCCGGACTACGAAGTGGTTGCCCATGTGAAACACTTCCAGGATGTCTCGCAAGACGTATCGGCAAAAGGTGGAGTAGTCCAGCAACAATTGTCGATCCGCATGGAACCGGCCAGTCCAAACAAGAGCGGAGAGAAGAAATGAACATGCTGCGAAGACTGGCATGGATGGCGCTTTTATTGTCACTGGCGGGGGGAATTGTCGCGGCGCAGAATGCAAAGAAAGAGTCACCGCTGCGCACCGTGCTGGGTGCGGTCACCGATAAATCCGATGCGCCGCTGCCGGGCAGCGTAGTGTTCCTTAAGAATAACCGCACAGGCACGATTAACACCCGGTTCGCCGACAAGGATGGAAACTACCGTTTCAGTGGGCTGGACCCAAACGCCGACTACGAGATTCACGCGGAATTAGAGGGCTCCAAATCACCCACAAAAACAGTCTCATCTCTCGACGGCCGAAAAGAAATCCTTCTCAATCTGAAGATTGACCGCAAAAAAAGTTAGCGTCGCGGTGTTTGGTCAGTTGGGACACTAGCCCTCGCGGAATCCATCTCGCGGGCATAGCATGCGAATCGCCCGTGGTACCACTTCGATTTCTACGGGTGTCCAGCCCAGGATTTCTCCGTCGCCGTGAAACTTCGCCGGAGTCCTGGTCTCTATCCGGATGCGGCGTACCGTCTCGCGTCTTACGCGTTCGGTCCGCAATTCCCCGTGGGTCATGAGTCGCGGAAGTAAACGAAGAATCTGCAAGAGCGGCAGGTTTTCCACAAGAACCAGATCCAGCTTTCCATCGTCGATTTTCGCTGCGGGAGCTATCCTCAAGCCGGCTCCGTAACTCGGCGTGTTCAAGACTCCCAACACCAGAACGTTGGCTTCGAGCTCGCTGTTTTCGTCCGATTCGATCGATGCGTGAATGTGCAACGGATGGAAGCCGATCAGAGCGCGAATCGCCGACAGCAAATAGCGAGATCGTCCGCGAAGATTGCGATAGGCTCCCTCAGCGAATTGCGCGGCTTGTGCGTCCAATCCCACTCCTCCTCCACCAAGATAGAGCCGCTGCTTCCCGTCCGCAGTCCGCACTCTCGCTGCGTCCAAAAAGCGAACTTCGCCGTCGAGAAGCGCTTTTGCTGCAACCACGGGATCTAGAGGAATTCCCAAGGCCTGCGCCAGGTCATTCCCGCCCCCTGCGGGAAGAACGCCCAGCACAATGTTTTGTTCTACGCCGATGGCATTGGCAAGTTGCTGAAATGTTCCGTCCCCTCCGAGCGCTAGAATGCGCGTGTAGCCCGCTGCCATCCCTGCTCGAGCCTTCAGCGCCAGATCTTCGGGACTAGTTGTCATACGGAGGTGTACGCGCCAATGCTGTTGAGCCGCAAACGCCTCCACGCGCAGAACAGCATCGTTCGCAGCTCCTCCACCGGCGGCCGGATTCAAGAGGACCAAATCGGGAAAATCCATCGACTGGGGCGAATGGGAGAGCACTAATCGGCTATGCTGAAGGACACCTGATGGAGAGTCAATCGCTCGTCTGGAGCACTACACCAGGATGATAATGGTGCCGGCGGGGGAATCGAACTGCATATAGTCCATTAGAATGTGTAAAATGCTGATACATAATAGTAATAGAACCAACAAAACTCAGAGAATTCAGAGATGGGGACCCATTTCGGACCCAGTATGCTACGCTGGATTGCGTCGTCTCAAAGGAATCCTCATTGCCCAGGTACAGCTTGCAGACAGGCTTTTCGGATTTACCGCATCGTGTTGCCTGGAAGGGACTTTGAGGGCTTGAATCCCCTCCCAGCCGTACACATGTACTAAAGAAGACAGACTATTTATCCGCCGCTAGAGATATTGATCCTTGAGCAAGATCATTTCAGCGGCAGTGCTCCGATTCTGCGATAACGATTCACCATCGAGGAACGATACCGCATCAACATTTTGGCCGCAGAGATCTTGGCTGTGTCTGTGCCTGTTGACACTGACCGAACCGGAGCCTCGGTCGTCACTTCAACTTCGCTGTAGTCGCAGCCCTCAACGTTTGGATAATTCTCATCGCACGGGATCAAGAGGAAGGCGTGCTGGTCGCCATTGCCTAGTACTCCACCGCCGTTAATTTCTCCGCGTTCATTGATTGAGAACCCATCTGCCAATTGCATTCCAGAACTCGGGGAGATCAGTGTGTTCAGGTCGACCGCGGCCCCTCCGTTTTCCCAGAGGAACGCCTCCTGTGGACCTCCACCGAAGCAGGACGGCGACGATTCGCCGACGACCTGACCGCGTGAATTAATTCCATCGGCGACACTACATGGGTCACCATCGACTGTTCCCAAGTTGGCCATAACACCATTCCGCCAAACAAACGCGAAAACCGCAAATTGGTTGTCGCATGCCCAACCGACAACAACTCCGGCATCGTTGAGGGCATGTGCTTGTCCGCAATCGCCACCGAACGTGCCGAGATCGGTAAGCAATCCGTCACTCCAAAGAAACGGATGGTAGGCCTGATCTCCCGCTAGTGTCATGGTGCCGGTCATCTGCCCACGGTTGTTAAGGCCGACGAGAATGCTGGATGTTCCCTCCCAAGCTGCCGACGTCCACCATCTTGCCGTTCTCCGCGATGAAAAAGGGATCTACGGTCGGAAACCCGGTGGCGGGATTAGGAATTGAATTGATATAGGACTGGCCAGCTACCTGCCCACGCTCGTTTACAAACCAAGCAACGCTGTCGGGACCACCAAGTGGGCCCAAGTCCTGCATCGCTCCATCCTGCCACAAAAAGGCGCGCGACTGTGTTGCCGTATTAGATAGGTAGAATCCGACTGCATCGAAGAGGAGGCCGGAGGAGGCAGGGAAACCGTTGGAGAAAGGATCCGGAATTGCATTCAACGCCCCTCCGATCACCTGGCCTCGGTTATTGACGGCATTCGCTCCGCTAGAATTACCGCCCAGAGTCCCGAGGTTGATGATTCTTCCATTTTTCCAAAGGACAGGATCCGTTTCCGGAGAGCCGGTCAGCGGATCGATTACGCCGTTTTGAGAAAATTCGGCGATCCACCCGCGCGAATTGATCCAGAAAGCGAAACTGGAGTTCACGCCCGGAAGCGTACCCAAATCGGTCAGGGCACCACTTTGCAATTGGAATGCGTGATTGACCCAGCAGTCTACAACGCAGTAGGGATCGGGAGTGGAAGTATCCGCCTCACCGATAACGATTCCGCCAGAGTTTAGGGTTTTGCTCTGCGGCCCTCCGTATCCAACGCTGCTGTTCGGGCCGCCGAGCGTCCCGATGTCGATCAGTTTGTAGTGATGATGTTTCGTGGGCTGAACGTGAGTGGCAGCGTCCTGGGCGGACGACAGAAATGGCACCGCCATCGCAGCGAATCCGACGGCCAGCGCCGTTACCGTTCTGATTTTGTTTTTCATCGACTCCTCCAGCTAGGATTCTTCTGTGGAGCGAATGACTCGTGTGGACCGCAATCCCTCGCTCCCGGTTTTCGTGCGAGTCTCGGTGAGCCCCTCGGGTTGTCAAAGAACGATTGGTCGCGAAAGCAATCGCCGCGTAATCTGGTTGAATCTCCCGCCTGCCGTCGAACGCGCCGTTCTACAACAAGTGAGATTCCTCCCCATGGCTCGCCACTTCGGCTGTTGCGGCGCCACGGTATAGGCACTTCGTGCAAGTTGATATTATTCTGACTGCAAAAGCCTTTTAATCATTGTCGCGAAACGTATCTGATCTTCGGCGCGAACGGACTTGAATTGCAGACCTAGTCCGCTCCCAGCTTTGACGTACCGCACAGTGGCGCTGGCTCTGATCTCTCCGTCCTCTACAAGAAAATGAAGTTCAACCGTCGCGTCGACGGGGCACACCTTTAATGTCTCGACAAAAAGACCACCCACTCCCAAATCTCTAACTCGTGATGTGTCTTCAGTTCGGCCGCACCGCCAGATGGTCCACACACCTTGGGGCGTCTCAACGCGCTTGTGGTGCCTTCTTGAGTGAAGAGCCTGCTTTTTCAAGATGCGCTCGCTGGTGCATGCGAGTCCCGCCGCGAGTGACCCAGGAACAGGAATACCCGGATAAGGACGCAATGCACTATCGCACCCAAGAGTGACAGGGACTGACGCACACACGCTAGGGTTTCATGAATTGTAGTTGCCACGAAATACACTAGGAGTGCTGATGTTTCCCATGGGGCAAGCCCCATCAGCCTGTAAAAACAACCTATCAAAGTTCCTTGCACATTTTCGGTAGGTATTTTCCAGAAGGCGACCCAGAATTCCGTGGAAGAGTATCGACGCTTCAATTGTTTCAATGGGATGTGCCTTAGCGCACAGGGGTTAGCTCCGCAATTGGAGGCCAAGATTCGGCCCTCTCCTTGGCATCAAATGTGCCTATTGATCTCACATTAAATAATGCAATGACTAGCACAAAAAAAGGGGGAGTTCTGATTGGAGGACGCAGCCGCGTAGTTTTGTGCGTGACCTTCGGATCCTCTCCATTGCCCTGATGACATCCTCCATGAGCTCATCGACGTCATAGGGCCTACCGTTGGCCAGTTGTCGCTTGGCTAGGGACCAGACTCCTTCATCGGGATTGAGTTCCGGGGCATAGGAGGGAAAGTGCTCGATGGAGAGACGTGGATGCTGGCGCAGGAGCTTGCGGAGGGGTTCCCCTTGGTGGGTGGAGGAATTATCCAGCAGCACAATGACCGGGCCACGCAGGTGCCGCAACAACTCACGCAGAAACACACAGACCTCTTCTTGGGCGATGTTGTCGTAAAAGAGTAGATAGTAAAGGCCCAGGCGATGTCGCTGCGGGCTCAGCGAAATTCCTGAAATGACCGAGATTTTTTCCCGACGCCCTTGGCGATGACGCTGGAAGGGAGTGCAGCCCCGGGGTGCCCAAGTCTTGGCCACCAGGGGAGCCAACAAAAAGCCCGATTCGTCCGCAAAAACTAAGTGGGCACCCAGCCGCGCGGCGTTTTTTTTACCCGCGGTAAGTCTTCCCGTTTCCAGCGCTCGATGGCCTTTTCGTCCCGCTCCAGTGCACGTGGTTCGGGCTTCTGGTGAGTCCACCCAAACCGATGGAGGTGTAGGCCAGCGGTATTGAAATGGCACGGCACGTGAAAGGTCCTGCGAATCACCTCCGCCACCCGCTTCGTCGTCCACAATTCTGTGCGGTAGCCATTGGCGATGGCGCCCTTCAGTAAGATCCTGAGAAGCCGGCGCTCTTGGCTTCGCGTGAGTTTTCTCGGACGACCCGGAGAGAATCCCACCCGGAGGGCATCGGCGCCGCGGCGCCGCCAGTCATTCCGCCAACGCATAACAGAACTGGCAGCGCAATGGACGCGCCGAGCAACCTCGTTCAGGGACAAGTCTTCATCCAACAGTTTTAGCGCACGTCTGCGTCGATCGGAAAGCAGGTCGGCCGAACCCTGTGGTCGCATTTGGACCTCCTGTTACTTCGAGGTCCATTATTGCATTATTTTATGTGAGATCAATAAGCAGTCACTTCGGGCTGCTTGGTCGGATGCTTCAATCCTCCGCCCCTGAGTGAATAGGAACACCTGCGATTCGAGAGGTCCGATCCCAGTAGCCCGCGCCAAGTCTTCTTGTCCCACTCCGAACTAAATCATAGCCCATTCCTATGGTGCCATGATCTGCATAAATCTCTCGCCTGCCGTCGAACGCGCCGTTCTTCGACAATAGAACTGATGATCATCCAGAAAATACAGTCAACAGGGATTCGCAACCGTCCTCAAGATGAAATCTCTGTGCCTGCCTACCGTCAGAAAACTCCCCCGCACTAACCAAAAGGAGAGTGCGCACCTAACCATTCGGTTAGCCCAGGCGTGTAATTACTTCCTCTCGTCCCTTCGCTCAGTTTTGGCCTCGCTCCTAATTCCCACTGAATCTGCTGCTTCGCCTTCCTCGCTTTCACTTTCTATTTCCCAATGTGTCTGGCACTCCGCCTGCATTCTCTACCCGCGTCGGCAGTAAGGAAAGTCAAACAGGAGTCTTCGCTTCCGACAAAAAGGAGATTTTATGAAAAACCTACGCTCTATCCTTCTTGCTTTGACTGTCCTGTTGCTCGCTACGGCCGCTCAGGCTCAGACGACCAATGTAAAGGCTAGCATCCCCTTCGACTTTGTCGTCGGCGACCATGCCTACTCTGCAGGTGAATACACCGCTAAATCCCTGTCGGAAACCGGCGCCGTGATTCGCATCGACAATGCCGAAGAGTCGGAGAAGGGCTTCGCCCTTTCCAACGCATGCGAGAAGCTTCAATCCGCTACGCAAACAACCCTTGTATTCCAGCGCTTGGGCAACAACTACTTCCTCTATCAGATTTGGACAGAGGGAAATTCCGCTGGCCGCGAGTTCCCGATGAGCAAGAGGGAAGTCCTGCTTGCCAAGAACTATAGCAAGCCCGAACTCGTGATCGTTGCTGCAAATATCTCCCACTAACCGTCCGGCACCCCCGCGGTGCTCAGCCCGAAAGAAAGAGGGAACGTACCCAGCCGTTCCCTCTTTTATTTTGGTGGTGGTGCTATTGATATTTCGAGGTAAGACAGGCCTTAAGCATCTGATGGAACGATCTGCCACAAATAGATCAGCGCCCTTTCTTCCCCGAACGAAACCTGCAATCGAGTTCCTTCCTTCGTCTCTTGGACCGCCTTGACAGTCGCCTGCACGATTCTGCCGCCCGACAGCTTCACCTGCAGTGGTCGCCGATTTTGTATTTGCGCATGGTTGCGGCTACTTCTGCGATTTAAATCTACGCCACCATGGAACCAGGAGGTCCTCAAGCCCCTTCGGGTTTGTTGTGAGATCGACCTGCTTCACCTCGGCTTTTAATTGTTCATTATGTTCAACAGCGATTTTCAGCAGGATTGCCGCCGCCACGTCGTCCATGGATTTGTTCCTCCTTGAACGTCACGAGGATACCACGGGCGTTTCCGGGGCGACCTTACAAAGCTTACGGTTAGAAAGACTTCTCTACTCGGTCGACGATTCTTCGGGCATCTGCGACAGCGTCAGCGATTGCCGCGACGGCAGCCGGACTATTCTGTGGAACCGTAGATAACTTCCGGGCCGCTAGGATTGCGGCGACAATTGCGATGACGGCCTGCTTGCGGTTCGGGTCCACTGGGAGACAATAGCATCTTCGCTTTGTCTTCGCCATCGCTAAAGCAGTAGAACAAGCTTCCCGATCAAGATTAACGGACGCACAAGACCCCGCCCGGTTCACGCCAAGTGGGGCACCGGAGTCTTCAACTGGGCATAGTTGCTCTAACGCAATGACGCAATTGCTTGGACGCAACGACACCGCTCTCGCCCGCGCGGTACGCTCTGCCCATCCTAAAGGTTATTAAGTTAAGGAACGCCATGAAAGAGATCAAGTTCAGAGTCCATACATTACGCCAACAAATGCAGCTCATGATGTCCTGCCTTGAGATGGGGCAGCACGGAAAGGCCCTTCTCGCCTGTCGGGAAGCCGTCAAAGAACTTGGAGATTTAGACATCCAACTGGCCCAGATTCGCCGATTGCCAGCAGAGGATGTTTGTGTGAGCTGTTTGATGAGTGCCCAGAAATAGAAAAGCCTCCGAGATGATCGGGGGACGGCAAGAAGAAAGAGGTGTTGCGGTTAGGAGACGGAATAGGCCGCTGGCGCAACCACGGCTGAAATACAAACCCCCCGGGGGATGATCTCCTCCGGGGGCTATTTCCAAATCCATCCACAGATGGCACTTCACAACCGCATCGTATTTCTCTTTCCACAATGGCCGCTTGCAGATCGGACAACTCCGCTGGGCCGCCATCAGATCAACTGCGAAATCATATATGTTTCGTTCGGCTTTGTCGTTTTTGGCTGGTTTTTTCTTCGCTTCCATTCGTTTCGTGCCTCGTCCAGTTGAATCACGAACACTTCCGGAGGTGGTTGGCCTGGATTCGCTTTCGGAGACACCATATGCTGAGCTGCCTGCCCGAACGCCCGTAGGTCCGCGTCGGACATCTTTCGGAGGCGTTCCCGTAGTTCGTCAACATTGAACGGTGTCGTCTGAATGCCCTGTGTCATTTTCTATCTCGCTTGAACAGATCGTGCCTGCCCTGCGAGCTGAACTTCATCCAGATCGATTGTAATCGTCTCACCGTCCTTCGGCCATTTATCGCGCTGCTGCGCACACCATGTCTGAATGAAAAACTTGACGCCGTGACGACTATTCTGTGTAGGGGTAATGCCTACAAAGAAACTCCGCACATCGTCTCCGCTAGTCTTTACTTGATAGATGCGGGGCTCTGCCACCCTGTTGACAATTTGGATTGAAAAGACAAGATTAGCTTTTTGAAAAGTCTGGGGCTTCATACCTCATCTTAACCAGGGGGAAAGCATTCCCGGCAAAAATCGTCGGGCAATGGTTCCTTTCGAATACCTCGAAGGCATTGCGCCGGACACGGACCCGGGAACGGTTAAGTTGTTTTGGGACCTCTGGAAGAAGTAAAATCGAGTCTCCTCCTCTGCCGCAAATCCTTGCGGAGAACCCCAATGGAAAAAGAACTTTTGGAAATGGCAGAACAGTGGAAGAAGACTGCGCTGGAAGAGCTTGCGAAGTGTGAACCAGCGAGCAGATCGGAATTCGCCAATCAGATGCTGCTGGCGCGCGCGGAGATGTTGGAGTGGGAGCTGCGCCAACTCCTCGCTTGACGCCCAGGAGCGCGCGATGGGGTCAATTCTCCGGTTGCAATCTAGCCGCCATATCGAGGGCCTTGCTCTGGATCTCGAGGGCTTCTGTCTTCCGCGAGTCCTTCACTTTGCCGTCCTTTTGGAAGAAGACTGTGCGCTTCGCGTTCAGATGTCGGCGTAAATGTTTGTCAATTAAGTGTTCCTCGGTGAGTCCGAGTTGATCCATCAGATCTGGCACCCTTCCGCGCATGCTTTTGAGTGCTTGGTACGCAGATTGGCGTGCGTTTTTCGCAGGGTAGCCTGCTTTGATCGCAGCCTCAGCGTGAGTCTTGGACGTGGGGATGTTGTCGACGAGAGCTTGTTGACGGACAGTCGTGTAGTCGCGCTTTTTCGCTCCCGATTTCTTTCTCAACTGATTTGACGCCATGATTGGCCAGTCTACCACCATTTCTTCGACCTTCATCAATTCGCTGTCCGCCAGCACTTTTCCGCCAGAGCCATGCACTTTCGCGTCTGATTTACCTTCGAGCCCGCCATCTGCGGAATCTAGCGACCCGACTGGCCGCAAATAGGCCACAACCAATTGTCCTTCCTTATCGTTCCATAGATCGACCTAAGACGGCGGTAGACCGCAGCGGACACCCGCAGACACGAGTGCTCAGGCAGGGTTACGTCACAACTCGAGTGACGGCCTGAGAAGCTGCGCTCTGTGACCTAATTTTGTGTCGTACTTTTCGAAGGCGAAGGGAGCGAGGAATGGCGCGTCGGCTTCTATTTTCTCCACGACGACATGATGAGGATCGACGAGTCCAAGCACGGATCACAACTCGGAAGGTAGTTTTGCCGTAGTGCGCATATTCGGTGAACTGGAGGTGAACTGGGTTATTGCGCGTAACCTCGACGTGACTGCAGTGACGGCAAAGAAACCCTACGTTGAAGATTGGCCCTAGCAAAGGGCCGTCCCCGGGGGAGTTCAAGCGAAGGGCCTGACAGATTGGACCCCGCGCCACCCGGACGCGAAATCCGGGTAAAACTCGCGAACGGTGCTGAAACCCGCTCAGTGCGTTCGCACTCTGTTTTGGTGCAGTCGGAGAGTGCATCCCCCTCCTGCCACGGCATTGAAGCGAATCTTCGGCTTTATTATCGCTCTGAATACTATGGTTCTTCTACGCCAGTATGACGCACGCGGATCTGCCACACCAAACGACCGTCCCAGCTTGCGATATAATCCTCTCGTTCTTGGAAACTCAGGAGGCTTCGCATGCCATTGATTGCGCCTGCAGCCGAATGGGATACGGTCGTCCGCAGACTGAAAACAGAAGCGCCGGAAGCATTTCTCTCCGACGGCCACCTTCTTAACTTGATTGAAGGTGAGTGGCGGGAACCCGGCTTCGGCCGCCACTACACTTCCGCCGTGGATGGCCGCAGCCTCGGTCGCATTCCTATGATTGACCTGGAGGCCGCGCGACGCGCGGTGAAATACGCCAGGTCAGAAGCCGGCTCCTGGGCCACTGTCGAACTGGACGAACGGCGGAGACGGGTTTCCGCCTGTTTGAAAGACCTCCGCAAGCAGAGGGAATTGATCGCTCTCTTGCTGATCTGGGAGATCGGTAAACCCTATGCGCAAGCGCTCACGGATATCGACCGGTGCATCAGCGGCGTCGAGTGGTACATCCAGAATATGGAAAGTATGCTCGGTGATCGCAAACCCATCGGTCTCATCTCCAATATCGCCTCGTGGAACTACCCGATGTCCGTTCTCATGCACGCAGTGCTTGTGCAGGTCCTCGCGGGAAATTCCTCGATCTCCAAGACCCCCACGGACGGCGGCCTCTACGCCTTGACGCTCGCTCACGCCATTGCGCGGCGTTGCGGCCTGCCCGTTTCCCTCGTCAACGGTTCCGGAGGGCAATTGAGCGAGGCACTGGTTCGCAATGAACACGTTGATTGCCTGGCGTTCGTGGGCGGAAAAACCAATGGAGGGGTGATCGCTTCGTCGCTCTATGACAACAAGAAGCGCTACATGCTGGAAATGGAGGGCGTCAACGCCTATGGGGTGTGGCAGTTTTCTGACTGGGCGAATCTTGCGCTGCAACTGCGCAAAGGATTTGATTACGGGAAACAGCGCTGCACAGCCTATGTTCGTTACGTGGTACAGCGGGAACTCTTTCCGCAGTTTCTGGAGATGTATTTGCCTATTCTTCGTTCCTTGCGCTTCGGAAGCCCAGTGATGGTGGAGATGGAAAACGATCCGCTGCCCAAGCTCGACTTCGGCCCGCTGATCAACAGCAAGAAGGTGGAAGAGCTGCGAATCTTGTATGTAGACGCCCTGAGCAAAGGAGCGATCAGTCTTTTTGAAGGAACTGTGCCGGAGAGCATGATCTTTCCCGGACAAGACATTTCAGCTTATGTCGGCCCGGCGGCGCTGCTGAATATTCCTCGTAATTCGAAGCTCTATCACAGCGAGCCCTTCGGACCGCTGGACACCATCGTGGTCGTGGATCACTTGGAAGAGCTGATTTCGGAGATGAACGTTTCGAACGGCTGCTTGGTTTCTTCCATTGCCTGCGATGACATGAAAATCAGTAGGCGCGTGGCGGAGGAATTGCGAGCGTTCAAAGTAGGGATCAACACGGTAAGGTCACGCGGCGACCGTGAGGAGGTTTTCGGGGGAATCGGCCAATCGTGGAAGGGCTGCTTCGCCGGTGGACGGTATCTGGTGCTTGCCGTGACTCAGGGAGTGCCAAACGAAAAACTCTACGGCAATTTTCCGGACTACACGCTTCTTCCTGAAGAAGTTTCGGCTAGGACCCTAGTGAATGCCACGGCGGCAAAATCGGCGTAACGAGTTGGGATAACACTCACGGCGCGAATTGGAAGAGGCGTTCATAGCCGGCCACGGCCACCCCAGACATCTGGTGATCGGCTGGGATTCTTCAGACAGCAGTGCTGTACCGAGGACGTCTCCGCGGGTAGCCAGGCGTATCTCACATTTCCCACAATGGGCGTTTCGCAGCATTTATACTAATGACCAGAGCGTTGCATGTGCACAAGCCTGCGGTAGTGCCCACCTTTGACCATCAATTCAGGTAGTGAGACTTCCAATGCGTCGATTCGTGAAACGCGAATCTTCCCCCGGCAATCCAGGGCGCTTGCAAATCCTTGATGTCCGAGTTCGGCGACGCGGGCACCCAAGCGCTCCATATTACAAGAACAACCGACGCACGCCGTCTTTTCTTGGAATGTCGAGAGTCGTACCGGGAATCGTCAGGTACATGGAACGCTTACGAAATCGAACTGCTACTCCGGACCGAGCCAGCCCGTCATTGCGGGACCGGTGAGACCAGATTCTGCACGTTTCCTGCGTCGCAAGGCTGGATTGTTCGGGAAGGAACCCAAAGGGACAATTGCGCGATGGTAGCTTCAACCAGGAGCGGCAAAGAGGACTCTACACTCTTTGACAGTGAAGTGCCGAGTTCCGTCGTGCCCGGCTGGATGCCCAACAGGATGGTCTCCCGTGGCTTTTGCCCAAGCAGGCGTAGCGCATTGAGGATGTCCGCAAGGGCAAGGTCATGAACATTACCATTACCCGGGAGTGAGCAAAGCTCCGCACCTCGGATGCACACGATCGTGCCAGCGGCCGCGCCGACGTCCACGGCGTCAAGAACCAGGAGCCGGGACATACCGGAGATGTAAGAAACAAGCTCCAATCCTTTTGTCCCGCCTTCCACCAGATCCACAACACCTGGGACTCTGGGATCTTCTTCGAGACACCGCAGTGCAGCGATTCCAACACCATCGTCTGAACGAATTGGATTGCCGAGTGCAAGTACCAGCGTTTGCGGTTGGGTTTCTTGGTTCATGCGCGATTCCAACGGCGTGCGCACTTCGTGCCCACAACCGTTGCTCCCAAGCACGACATTTACTTCACTCGCTTAGCGGCCCCAGATTCTCGAAGCTCCGCTTCCGGGACAAATTTATATCCGGTGAAAATGCTCTCGACCAAGGCATTGCGCTCTTCCCAGGAAACCAGGACCGCGCTGTAAACGTGGTGGATAACAAAGATGAAAAAGGCAAACATGATGCAGAAGTGGGCGAGTCGCAAGTGGGAGATATCTATGAGGCGGGGAAGCCAGCCTATGAAAAATGTAAGCACGCGATTGCTGACGGTGTAGCTGTAGAGAGCCAGCCCGGAGAGGATCTCGATGAACATCAACGTGAACATAACCATGTATGTCGTTGCGGCGAGAGCGTTGTGCCCCACATAATGCGCGATATTCTTGCGGAAAAAAGTGTAGTACGAGACCATCTGCCCCATGCCGCGCCACTGCTCCCGGCGGATCGGCACAAACGCCCGCCACCTCGACCACTCATTCCCAACGAAAAACCAGTAGATACGCAGGAGGAATGCCGAGATAAACACCGAGGCAGCCACCAGATGGATGAAGCGCATCGTCCCCATCACGTAAGCACTGCGAGAGCGCACGACGAGAAAAGGACTGTGCATGTAGTAGCCCGTAACGGAGAGCACAACAACCGCAAGGAAAATGAGCCAGTGGGAAACCCGCACCGGCAATTCCCAAACATAAGTGCGCACGGAATTGCCCGGCGCATACGGCGCTCTAGATTCCGACCAGGAATGCGCTGTCACACTCATGGGCACCTCCTCTCTAACGAACCTGCACTTCAGCGAAGCGGCGGCCCTGCGCGCTGGTTACGTGTACGGCGCATGCCAGGCACGGATCAAACGAATGAATGGTGCGGAGGATTTCGACGGGGCGCTCAGGATCCGCGATGGGCGTCTTCAATAGAGCGGCCTCATAAGCGCCCCTCTGCCCTTTCGCGTCTCGCGGACCTGCGTTCCACGTCGTCGGAACTACGCATTGGTAATTCTTGATTGCGCGGTCTTCGATTTGCACCCAGTGGCCCAGAGCGCCCCGCGGTGCTTCATGGAATCCCCATCCCTGAGCGGACTTCGGCCAGGTCGCCGGGTCCCACTTTTCGCCGTTGTGCACGCGGAGGTCACCGTGGGCAAGATTTTGGTACAGCTGATCAATCCACTTCGGGACTTGTCGAGCCAGGAGTTGTGTCTCGATTGCACGCGCGGCGATGCGCCCGAGCGTGGAGAACAGTGCCGTGGCCGGTGCGTTCAGTTTAGTTAGTACAGCGGTCACCAGCTCCTTAACTTCCGCCTGCCCGGAAGCATAGGCGACGAGCATGCGCGACAGCGGACCCACCTCCATGGGCGTGTCCATGAAGCGCGGCGATTTTAGCCACGAGTATTTCTCTTCCACATTGAGGTGTTCGAAAGGCGGCTTCGGTCCCGTGTACTTCGGACGCGTTTCTCCTTGATACGGGTTCTTTCCGGCCAAATCCCCTCCTGAGTATTCATACCAGGAATGCGTAACATACTCGCTCACTTGCGCAGGATCGACGGGATACACTTTGGAGAGATCGCGCCCAAGGATCGCCCCGCGAGGAAGGAAATACCTGGGCGTGTCATGGATTCCTCCCTGCGGGTACTCGCCATAGGAAAGGAAGTTTCCGAGTCCCTCGCCGCGGCCAAACCAATCGCGATAGAAACCCGCGACGGCCAGCACATCAGGGATGTAAACCTGTTCGACAAAGGTCTGAGCTGTCTTGGCGATCTCGGAAAGGAAAGTGATGCGCTCTGGATTGATCGGGGCCTGTGGCTCGTTCGGATCCATTGCACATGCCATCCCGCCCACGAGGTAGGTCTGCAAATGCGGGTTCTTGCCGCCCAGCACAGCATGGATGCGGATAAACTCGCGCTGAAACTCCAGCGCCTCTATATAATGGGCGACGGCGAGGAGATTCGCTTCTGGTGGCAGATGATAGGCAGGGTGTCCCCAATACCCGCTGGAAAACAGGCTGAGCTGCTTGCTTTCAACGAGCCCCTTCACACGATCTTGGATCACCTTGAAATACGCGCGGCTGGACTTCGGCCAGTTGGAGATCGACTCGGCGAGCTGTGACGTCTTGGCCGGATCGGCCTTCAAAGCCGAGGTGATGTCCACCCAATCCAGCGCATGTAAATGATAAAAATGGATCACATGGTCCTGCACGCACTGCGTCGCTCCAATGATGTTGCGGATGAGTTCCGCGTTGGGGGGAACTTCGATTCCAAGTGCGTCTTCGACCGCACGCACGGATGTGAGCGCATGAACCGTAGTGCAAACTCCGCAGATCCGTTGCGTCCAAATCCACGCTTCGCGAGGGTCGCGGCCGCGAAGGATCAGTTCAATGCCGCGGAACATTGTTCCGGAACTCCAGGCATCGGTGACCAAGCCGCCTTCCACTTGGGCTTCGATGCGCAGATGACCCTCAATCCGGGTTACGGGATCTACAACAATGCGTGCCATACGAGCCTCCTATAATTTGGCGGACTCACTTGGGTTCGTCTTCTGGTTCTCAGGGGGCTTTGTTTCCCCTCGCGCACGATCGCGCACCGCGCTGGCTATTCCGTGAATGATAGTTGCGCCAGCGACGGCACCTGTCAGAACTAAGCCAATCTCCCCCGCGCTGACATCCACGCCGAAGCCGGGTACCTGTGGCAGCCGCTCGTAGAACGGTGACTTCGTATCCCAAAAGCGGTGCGACGCACACGCCAGACAACCGTGCCCGGCTTTTACCGGCCAACTGGTTTGATCGTTCCATCGCACGTTCGGGCAGTTGAAGGTAGCCTGAGGCCCTTTGCAGCCCATTTTGTAGAGGCACCATCCCCTTCGATGTCCTTCGTCTCCCCATTCCTCGACGTATCGCCCGGCGTCGTAATGGGCACGCCGCTCGCACTGGTCGTGAATGAGGCGGCCGTAAGCGAAAAGCGGGCGGTGATACTGGTCTGTGGCAGGCAATTCGCCAAAGGTCAGGTAGTACACAAGAACGGCAACTGTGTTCGCTGGGTTCTGCGGGCAACCCGGCATATTGATGATGTTGATCCCTGGCACAGCCTCCTCAAGCCCCACGGCGCCTGTAGGATTTGGCTTGGCAGCTACCAGTCCGCCGTCCCAAGCGCATGCGCCCACTGCGATAGAAGCGGCTGCGCTCCCACAAACCTCTCGAGCGAGATCGACGGCAGTCCTACCGGCAATAGTGCAGTACACCCCGCCATCGGCAAGCGGAATGGCTCCCTCTACAACCGCTAAATACTTTCCTTTCTCTTCGTTGACCACTCGTTGTAATGCCGCCTCGGCCTGCTTCCCTGCCCCTGCCATAATGATTTCGTGGTACTCCCACGAAAGCAGATCCAAGACTACTTCCAGGACCGTCGGATGACTTGCCCGCAGGATGGATTCGGAGTTGCCAGCACAGTCCTGGAACTGCAACCACACCAAAACCGGCTTTTTCACTCTACCGAGGGCGTCCGCTACTTTCGCTGCGTAACGTGGGGGTAGAGCCAGCGTCGCTACCATTGTTCCGCAAAATTCCATGAAGCGCCTGCGAGAGACGCCACGAGCTCTCAATGCGCCGGAAAAAGTCTGTCCGTCTGGAAGCATACGTCACCTCAGTTTGGGGGTAACCTGGCGAGTGTTTGAGTAATTGAAATAAATTCTCCGTACCGCGTGGCACGGTGATCTCACACTCTCATCTATCTGAAGCTGGACTCGATATCTATACCGTGCGTCACACGTGGATGTGACGTGGTGCACTGGGATAATTTCACGCGGGAATGTTCGGCCATCGAAGTGAACCAGGGGATCGACGAAGGGGAACGTGGAAGAACAAAAGCGATTCAGTTGTCGGAAACTGGCCAGCACCTAGATAGCTGCAGACAACATCCGCAGGATTAGCCGCCAGCCGAATAAAGCCAATGCCCGATAACGGGATTCAGGAAAATTCAAGCAACGCATCAGAACGCGAGTTCGTTTAGACGCAGGGGCATAGACGGGATAATTGCATCTTCTGGCGTACGTTCTGCCATACCGCCTCGCATTAGCCGCCAATCGCGGCTTGGAAAACGCAGAAGAGATTTGAAACCCTTTGGCTGATTATAAGGGGACGCGGTAGAGACGACCATCGCTGGTCGCCCCCCGCACAGATCCGTACGAGCGCGTCTACGCATACGGCTCCCATGCTCACCGTTTTCGCGACACTTTTGCGGTCGAGTTACTTCTCACTGGTGTCCCTCTCGACCGAGTTTCCATTCTGCTAGGACACCAAAGTGTTCGGGTTACCGAGCGGCACTATGCGCCGTGGACACGATCGAGACAGGAACAACTGGAATCCGATTTGCAGCGTGCGTGGGGCGAGGATCCCGTGATCCTGATGCAGACGAAGGGTACACGGGAGGTACACGGCAAAGTGGAGAGAATTAATTGACTATCTTTCATCAACTTGGAGTGGTGCCGGCGGGGGGAATCGAACCCACGGCCTAGGGATTATGAGACCCTCGCTCTACCACTGAGCTACGCCGGCCTAGGTCAATTCTCCATGCTACGGAGTAAGCCGCGAGAGTGTCAAGCGAGCGATATAAATTGCAGAGTTGAGCCAAAATTCGAAAAAAATGAATTCCGCCAGTCTTGCCAAGGTTCCGGGGAAGTAGTACTTTAGTACCACCTAAGTGGAACTCACGTACTGTTGTTCATAGACTGGCTATTTTCGTACTCTCCTCACTGCAACAAGTGGCCAGCCTCACCGTCATTCGAACAAATGGCGAAAGGGTACGACTGCTTGGTATTGGCAGATTTGCACAGCTTTTGCGTGTGTACTACTTGACACTACCCTTATAAGGGATAGAGTGTCTCCGTTGGTTCTCATTCCTCGGAGGCACTCACATGTCACGCAGACTCAGCGCAATCGCCCTTGCATTGGGTATTCTTGTTGGAGCTACTGGTCTTAAGACCGCCATCACCTCGCACGCTAAAGGCGTCCTGGTGGCCAACGGACCGGCTCCTGTTCCACCGCTCCGGCAGCCGACGAAGTAGTTACCGCGGATAAAAAGACACACCTCGCGGCGCTGAACCGGACAGAAAGACACGATGCTGGGTTCAGCAGACTTGCTAATTTGGTACCTCGGAACAGCCTTAGAGCTGGCCTTCGTGGTGTGTTCAATCGCGCGTAAGTCCTTCTTTACTTATTTTTTTCTGAATTTGTACATGCTGCTCTCTGTTGTCGCTAGTGTCGGCCGCTGGGTGGTGCTGCACAACTACGGATTCAAATCCGAGCAGTACATGTATTGCTATTACTACACCGACGCGCTGCTGACTGTCGCCCTTTACGTGTCGCTGATCAGCATGTACTCCCGCGCGTTCGGTGAGCTGCGCTTCGCAAAGCACATGCGTTTTGCCGCCGTTTTGCTCCTCCTGGGCACGGCGGGCTTTTCTTATGCTGTCGTGGCACAGTCTGAAGAACGGCTGTACACATCCTTTGCCTATGAGCTCTCTCAGAACCTTTATTTCGTTGGCATTGTCCTGACTTATCTCCTCTGGGGTGCCCTTCTGAAATTGCGCGAAACGCGCACCCGTCTCGTTCAAATTGTTCTCTCACTCGGGTTGTACTTCAGCGCCTATGCCGCTAGCTACGCTCTTTACAATGTGTCTCCGAAATATGGCTTGGTGCGATATGCCGGTGCGGTCCTTGGCTGCCTGCTTCCCCTTGCCTGGTCCGTTACCATGCTGCGTTATTCAGAAGAATCGCGGCTCGCCCCCGCGCAACTTGTGGTGGTGCCCCGATGATGGCTGCAATTATCCTGGTTTTTTCGCTGCTGACCCTGATGATGTTCTTTGTGTCGTACTGCCGCTCTTTGATGGCCTCTTCGGCCAGCCATTCGCTTTCGGAAGAAGTTCGCGATGTGACGGGCATCGGCACGCGCGCGTCCGGGCAGGACTTTACAAAGGTGTTGCAGCTTCTTGAGCTGTGCCCCGAACGTCCCGCCGATCGCACGCGGCTGCAAGCGGTGAAGCTCTACTATTCCATCCTGGGCGCGGGGCAATCTGCAATTTCACGAATTATGCCTTCGTTCAAGGTCTGGGCGGATAATGAGCGGGCAAGTTGTGCTTATTTCGTCGCCGTGGTCCTGGATAAACGAATTTCCTTCAGTCGGGAAATGTTGGCCCAACAAGTCGACCCCTGAAGTCCTCGGGCTATCTCTTTCGCGTCTTTCCACTCCTTCTTTCTGTTTGACTTTCGATATTAGTGTTATGCTTAACGGGTCTCCTCTTTTACCGGAGTGAGAGCGTCCGCAGCGCAAAAACTACCGGTGAATAAAACATGTCCGCAGTGTGGCGCAGTCCTCGCAAAGGGTGCGCTTTTGTGCAATTTTTGTGACTCCTCGGAGTCCGTCCCCATCGGGGATCATTCCTCATCAACACGGGGAAACCTGGCACTCAGCGCGGCTTCTGAGTGTGAGTGGCGCGGCGAGCTCAATCAACGTCTTCAGGCTTATCGCGCTCGAAAACGCAAGCTTGCCCCCAATCAGGCGCAAACTGAATTGCCGTTCCATGGCAGTGTCTCCGCCCCGGACGACACCGCCGCGGTGCAAGTGGAAGAACCACAACCTGAAACTCACCACGCCAAGGACGATTTCGCATTCACGATTGCCATTGGCCGGATCGCGGGGAGACAGGATCCCAACGACACACGTCTTCTGATCGATGTGTCGGTTCCACCTGAGGAGCAAGCCGTCGCAGACCAGCCGCCGATGACCCGTGAACCAGTTGTGCTCCCAGAGTCTTCCGGGATTTTTCCTGTGGCCTCTTTAGTGGAACGCCGGAACGCGGCGATGATCGATGCCGCTTGCCTGGCTTTCGCCTATGGGGGATTCCTAGCACTATTCGGCTCGCTGGGCGGTCATTTCACCTTCAGCAAGCTCAGTGCAGCAGTCTGCTTCTCCACATTTGCCTTCGTCTATTTGCAGTATTTCGCCTTGTTCACGATTTTTGGTGGGACGACTCCGGGAATGATGATCCGCGGCTTGCAAGTGGCCACTTTTGCCGGAGAACTTCCCACACTACGCCACCTGTTGCTTCGTGCGACTGGCTATATGTTGTCTGTGGGCACCCTATTTCTAGGCTTCCTGTGGGCCATGTGGGACGAGGACTCGCTTACATGGCACGATCGTCTGTCGGGAACCTACTTGACGGCGCCAGACATATTGACCGATCTTGACGCTCCCCACACAGTCGCGACGCGGTAACACTGGCATTGCGAGACGTCCGTTCCAACCAACGCATCCTTACTTGGAAGAAACGCTGGATATCTGAAGCTATCAACCTACCGGGCGTGTTAATCGCTCGCCGGTTTGTTCTTGGTAACTTTTTCGTCGGAGAAAATCTTACCGTCGCGAATAAAAATTACGCGATGTGCATGCTGCGCGATGTCCATTTCGTGAGTCACAAGGATAATCGTGTTGCCCTGCTGGTGCAGGTTTTCGAACAAGTGCATGATTTCCTCGCCGGTCTTGGAGTCCAGGTTGCCGGTGGGCTCGTCGGCTAGCACGATGGAAGGATCGTTGACCAGGGCACGCGCAATCGCCACGCGTTGCCGCTGGCCACCGGAAAGTTCATTGGGCTTGTGCGTCATTCGCGAAGTAAGGTCGACGCGCTCCAGGGCCTGCTTTGCTTTTTCCACGCGCTCTTCCGCGGGTGTGCCATTGTAAATCAGCGGCAATTCCACGTTGTGCAACGCCGTTGCGCGAGGCAGCAAATTGAACGTCTGGAACACGAACCCAATTTCCTTGTTCCGGATATAGGCAAGTTCGTCGTCGTCCAACTCGCTGACGAGCCGCCCTGCCAGCCAGTAGCGTCCAGCGCTGGGAGAATCGAGGCAACCGATCAGGTTCATCAGTGTGGACTTGCCGGAACCCGAGGGTCCCATGATGGCAACGTACTCGCCCTTGCGGATTTCCACATCGATCCCGCTCAGTGCGTGCACCTGCTCGGCGCCCATCTCGTAGACTTTCGTCAACCCTTCGGTCCGGATCACTACACCGGAATCCACCAGATCTTGCCGATATGATTCGGACGATGTCATCTCAACAGGCATCTTCATCTCCCCATTTGTCACGCACGATACTTACTGCTGGTCTTCCGTCTTCTTTGGAGCGGTGTTATCGATCTTCACGGTTGCTTCCGGCTTCAACGTGCGCAGCGCCTTGTAGCTTCCTACTACGATTTCATCTCCAGCCTGCAGACCTTTGGTGATTTCGATATCGGTTACGCCGGAAATGCCCGTTTCCACCGGACGGAACGCCGCCTTCTTTGCGTTAACCACGAAAACGCCTTGCACTTCGTCTTTCTTCGGATCGCCCGCCGCCGGGGCCGGCGGTGCGGCCAATGTCACGCTCCCATTTTTCTTTGCGTTTTTTGCCGCCTCTTCCAAATCCTTGCGCGAGCGTACTGCCAGCGCCTGGATCGGGATTGCCACCACATCTTTTCTCTCGGCTGTCTTGATCTTTGCGGTTGTGGATAAGCCGGGCCGCAAATTCTCCGGAGGAGCCTCCAGGGTCACTACCACCTTGAAATCTTTGGCTTCCTGGTTACTCGTCGTGGTCTGGGTTGTCGCCAGCCCGGAGCTGCGTAACACGGCCTGCGAGCCGATCTCCGTCACTTTTCCCTTGAACACTTTCCCCGGCACCGCATCAATCGTCACGTCCGCGTCTTGTCCGATCCTTATGTTGACGATATCCGTCTCGTCGACTTTCACTTCCGAAGTCACCACGGACATATCCGAGAGCGTCATCAGGAAACTTCCCGTCGCATTCTGCATGCCCAGCACAACGTATTCGCCGACCTTCACCGGCAAATAACTTACGATTCCGTTGATCGGGGAGACGTAGGTCGTTTTTGAAAGGATGTCTTTGGTGTGCACCAACACGGCTTTGCTTTGATTCAATTGCGCGCGTGTTACTTCCATCTGGGCCTTCTGTGAACGCACGCGTGCCCTCGACGAATCCACCGCCGCGACCGCCGCATCGAAAGACGTTTTGCGCTGGTCGAAATCCTGTTTCGGAATCAACCCGTCCTTGAAGAGTCCTTGTCCCCGGTCATAATCCAGTTTCGCTTTTTCCAGGTTTGCCTGTTGTTGAATCAGGTCTGCCTGTGCCGCTCTGTAACTGGCGTCCGCTGCTTCCACGCCGGACTCGTTTGCATTGATCGAGGCGGATTGCGCTTGCACGTCCGCGTTGGCCTGCACGTTTTCCTGCAGCAAGAGCTTGTCGCCCTTCTTGATGTGATCGCCTTCTTTCACCAGGATGTCTGTGATGCGCCCAAAACCCTGTGCGGTGATGTTTGTGTACGTGGTGGGCTTTACTTCACCCGAGGCCGTTACCACCGAAACCAGTGAATTCTGCTTTGCCACTTTGGCCGTTTGGACTGTTACCACGCCTTTATTGGCTTGATTGATGCTGTAGAGAACTACCCCTCCCAACACCGCCGCCACACCCAAACCTATACCGACCTTTTGCCACGTCTTCATGCGATTCCTTTCGCGCATCCGCCACGGACCACCCGGGCGGGAGACACTCGTCGTTGTTGGAAAACCTAGCGCCTAACCTAAATACGCCCCACGGGGGGTAAATGTTTCGCTGGAAAGGCGAAGCCGGACCGTCCCGGTTTCGATTCTGTAGGCCAAAGCCAACAACCCGATTCCCTGCAATCTGTTATGCAGGCGCCAATGTTGTTATTGTAGGCCCAAATCAAACGAAAGAAAAGAGTTGCAGAATTCGCGCAAAACTATGCTGTCTGCGATTGGGCCACCTCTTCCTTAGACGCGACCTCCCATCTTTTGGTCTTCTTGAGGGGCAACATTTTCACGCGCTTCGGTCAAAGCCTGCAGCTGGTTAGAGTGTTGCCCCTATTTTGCTAGCGGTTGAATGACTCCGTTGATGAGCCGGGGATCGCTGAATTCCGTGCGCTCACCGGCGCGCTTCCCTGCCACGGGAAGAAGGCGCGCGGAAAGCGGCTTGTTCCATTTGACCGACAGTGTGGCAACATCCCCAATCATTCGCGCGAGCGCATCCACGCTGGTGTCGCCGGGTAGTGGGACGGTGTCGAGCCCTGTTCCGCACACCGCGGAGTAGCTCATTAGGGCATCAATCGAGTACAAGCCGTCGTTCCATCGTTCGGCAAGCGTCGGGTCTTCCAGGACGGGCAACATTAGCCCCGAATAGCCTACCCTGCGCGCGCCTATTTCCTTCAAGGCGGAAGTGATCGTCCCAACGGCGGTGAGGGTTCCACTCGCGCCGAAGGGTTGCTTGGACAGGATTTCAATGGCTGCACCGATGGACGCATCGACCGAGGGGGCAGGTGAAAGATCCTGGCCAAGGTAATTCCATCCCTGGTCGCCGGCGATCTGCACACTGATATTCTCGACATCAAAAGCTTGCGGGTACAAAAGATCGATCAAACGGCGGCGGGCGTTAGCGTAATCAGTTGCGCCCCGGAATGCAGCAGCGACTGTACTCGAGGACTCCAGGCCAATGGCGAATTGGCGCCCGGCACCGTTGTGATAAGCAGCGGGGAAAAACGGGGAATAAGCAGGAACGTTGGCGATCGCGGCGAATCGGAAATTGCCTTCGCTGCGCGGCGTGGAGTCCGCGAGCGTCTTGATCAGACCAGCGGCAGACTTGACGGCGGGCCAGTGCACACCCTCCCTGTCGGTCACAACCACGGTGCCATAGAGTGACTTGGTGTTTTTTAGGATGTCGGCAAGGAGACTGGCTTGCGCGCCGCCGTCTTCACCGGTGAGGTAAGCGGGTCCAATCGAGACCATAAGATGTTCCTGCTGGGCAAGGCCGTCAAGATTCTTGAAGAATTGCAGGGCATCGGCGCGCGAAAGTCCTTTTGTGTATTCAGGGAAAGGCTGCGTCACGACGCGTAGTGTCTGCACTGTATAGCCATGTGCTTCGAATGACTTCTTCGCTTTGTTCAGGAAATCGACAGCTTCGGAGACCTGAATCTGATAGTGCCCGCGGTCCAGATCGACAAACGCCGTGATGGTGCGGACCTTGGGTTGGGGTGCTGCCGGCGAATTTTGCCCCCCACACGGATAAATGAAGGCACATAAGAAAGCAGCGAAAGAAAGCAGCATGCGACGGTGTTGGTTGCGCATAGTTTTAAACGAACGCGGAAATGCCGGTGATTTTTTCTCCGATGATCAGTTTGTGAATATCGTTTGTGCCTTCGTAGGTGTACACGCTCTCCAGGTTGTTCATGTGCCGCATGATGCAGTAGTCGTCGACGATGCCGTTCGCGCCCAGGATATCGCGAGCCTTGCGCGCCGTATCCAGCGCGATGCCTACGTTGTTCATCTTGAGCATGGAGATGTGCGAGGCATCGGCTTTGCCCTTGTCTTTCAAGCGGCCAACGTGCAGCGCCAGGAGCTGGCCTTTGACGATTTCCGTGATCATCCAGGCGAGCTTTTCCTGAACCAGTTGGTGAGAGGCGATGGGCCTGCCCGCGAACTGCTTGCGCGTCTTGGCATATTGCAGCGCGGTGTCGTAGCAAGCCATGGCAGCGCCTAGCGCGCCCCACCCGATGCCGTACCGCGCTTGATTCAGGCAGCTGAGAGGCCCTTTCAACCCGGTGACGCCGGGAAGCAGATTGGCTTCCGGGATCTCACAATCGCTCAAGGCCAGTCCAGACGTGACGGAAGCACGCAGCGACCATTTGCCGTGCACGTCCCACGCCTTATAACCGGCCGTCCCCTTTTCGACCAGAAACCCGCGAACCTTCTCGTCTTCGCACTTTGCCCAGACCACGGCTACATCGGCCAGCGAGCCGTTGGTGATCCACATTTTCTCGCCGTTCAGGACGTACTTGCTCCCCTTTCTGACAGCCCGAGTCAGCATTCCGCCTGGATTCGATCCAAACTGTGGCTCTGTGAGCCCGAAACAGCCGATGGCTTTACCTTCCTGCAAAAGTGGCAGCCATTTGTCTTTCTGCGCGTCGCTGCCAAAAGCGTAAATCGGATACATCCCCAGGGCGCTTTGCACAGACACAAAACTGCGCAATCCCGAATCACCACGCTCGAGTTCCTGGGTAACGAGCCCATAGGCTACGTTGGACATTCCCGCGCAGCCGTAACCCTGGAGATTGGCGCCGAAGAAGCCGAGTTCTCCCAAAAGCGATACGAGATGCATCGGGAATGTGGCTTCACGGCTGTGTTTTTCAATGATGGGAAGGACTTCCTGATCAACGAACTCGCGCGCGGTTTGCCGCACCAGCTTTTCTTCGTCGTTCAGTTGCGAATCAAAATCGATGAAGTCGACTCCAGCGAATGTGGGCATGGATCAGTCCTTCGCAGCATGCTGCGGGCAGCGACAAAAGTGTAACAACTGGCTCAGCAACCCGGCAACCAGTGCAGTCTCGCCCCGGATGTTTTCTACTGATACGTTTCCGGAGTTCGTATCACTACTTACTATTGGATTCGGCGGAAAGGCGGCACCAGCCCCCTGTCACCCTCCATTGCAGGGCAGGCGGAGGTCTGTGCCCCGGAAGGATAAATTATGGCAAAGCATTCCTATGGATGGGTTCCAGATGTTCCCGATCATCGAGATTTTCTGTTCGCTGCTCCCATTGAGCACTTGGCGGCGCTCCCCGCAAAGGTGGATTTGCGTCCGCAATGCCCAAAAGAGGTATATGACCAGGGACAACTGGGCAGTTGCACGGCAAACGCAATCGCCGGAGCGCTTGAATTTGACCAGATCAAACAGGCATTGAAAACTTTCACAGCTTCCAGGCTGTTCATCTATTACAACGAACGGGTCATGGAAGGTACCGTGAACTCGGATAGCGGCGCGCAGATTCGTGACGGCATAAAAAGCGTCGGCAGTATCGGAGCTTGCCCTGAGACAGACTGGGCGTACGACATCACCAAGTTTTCTCAGAAGCCTCCACAACCCGCCTTTACAGATGCGCCGCTTGGGAAAGCGCTTCAGTACCAGCGCGTCCCGCAGGTGCTCAGCCAAATGAAAGGATGTCTTGCCTCGGGCTATCCCTTTGTATTCGGGTTTACCGTGTACGAGAGCTTCGAAGGCGATGAAGTAGCCAAAACCGGCGTCGTCCCCATGCCCGCGGCAAGCGAGAAGGTCCTGGGCGGTCACGCGGTCGTGGCCGTCGGTTATGACGACAGCACGCAGCGCTTTATCGTTCGGAACTCCTGGGGCCCCGGCTGGGGAATGGGCGGCTATTTCACGATGCCCTATGGCTATCTGACCGATAGCAATCTTTCCGATGATTTCTGGACAGTCCGCATGGTGGCGAAAACGGCCGCGCAACTTGCAGCCGAAAAAGCCGCGGCGGTTGCGGTCGGAAAGCACTGACGCAATCAGGTTCTAGGAATCTCCGCGAACCAGTCACCTGCCGTAAACCGAGGAAACGGCGGGTGACCGTCGCGTCAGTGCCTGGTTCGCGCCGGTTCGGCAACTAAATTACTCTGGCCTCAGGAGCAGCAATCGCGCCCCGTGTGGTGCCACTCGCCCATCCATCTTTTCGGAAACACCCAGATCCTTGCCCTCCCAAATATCCCGCACACTTCCTCTCGCCAAAGGGAGCTTTAGTTCACTCCAGCTTAAAGACACCTTTTGTTCTTTGTCCGCAAGATTAAAAATCGCGACATATTTGTCCTTGGAATTTGGTGCGTCTGCCACCCACGCGATGGTCTCGGCAGAATCGTAGGCTTGGTGATTGCCGGTGCTTTTCTGGTCGACATCGATAACTTCCTGATTCGTCAGCAGCGAAAGCGTGAACCCATCGTTCGCGGGAAGATCGCCGCCGAAAATCAGCGGGGAACGCATCATGGCCCAGAGCGTCATCAAAGTGACCTGTTCGTCGTGTGTGAAATTGCTCCAGCGCCGCGAGCCCTTGTCGTCGGGATCGCCGATTTTGCCTAGCGGCAGCATGTCCGCATCGGGCCAAGCGCCAGGGCGAGAAAGCGGCGCCCAAGCTGCCGCGCGAGGGAATTGTTCTTTCAGGCTTGGCCAGGAATCCCAGAAATCATCTGAGATCCTCCACATCTGCGCGTATTTGCGAAAAAACTCCACTTCGGAAATGGGCGCGGGCCCGGGCGAAAGGCTCAGAACCATGGGGCGGCCGCTCTTGCGGATGGCCAGCGAAAGCGCGCGGATTTCGGCGGGTTGGTACAGGTGGCTCGCCATGTCGTCGGCTTTGATGAAGTCGACGCCCCAGGAAGCGTAGAGTTCGGCGATGGAATCGTAGTAGGCCTGCGCGCCGGGCTTGGTAGTATCCACTCCCATCATGTCGGGATTCCAGACACAAAGATTGTCCGGGTCGGCGATGTCTCGCGCATCGTAGGGCGTCCCTTTGATCTTCAAGACCTTTGTGACGGCTTCCTTGGGAATGCCGCGCATGATGTGAATGCCGAACAATAGTCCTTTGCTGTGAACATAATCGGCGAGCGGCTTGAAGCCGGCTCCGTCGGCCGCCGATGGAAAGCGATTCACAGCCGGAATCAGACGGCCATATACATCCATCTCCAGCTTTGTACCGGGAATATAGTTGTGGCCCTTGGCCGTGAGCGCGTACCACTGAATATCTACAACTACATATTTCCATCCGAGCTGGGCCAGATTCTTCGCCATGTAATCGGCGTTGGCTTTCACTTCCCCTTCCGTCACCGCAGTCCCAAAGGAATCCCAACTGTTCCAGCCCATAGGCGGTGTTGCCGCAATCATCGGCGGAGCAGCGGGATTTTGAGCGAAAACTTGCTGCCCCGTATCCAGGAGAAGTAAAACAGGCGTCGCTGCTGCCGCCAAAAACAGCGCGGATGCCATGAGGGTGAGTTTCACAGGAAAACTCCGAGTCGAGTTGTGCAAAAAGAGCTTCGAACTAGGAAAGTCTACAACGAATGCCTGCAGCCAGGGACGCGATCCGCGCCCTTGGCTGCGCTCGACCTGTCGCCAGGATTACTCGTGGGATGAGTCGTGCCCGGCAGGCAACCATTGGCGGGGACTGTTTGTTGTTAGTCGCAAATAATTGAAAATAATAATCGTATTCTTAATACAGGCAAGGAAATATCTGTTGACACAATAGATATTCCGCTACAGGAAATTTGTCTCGCACCAGTTATGAATTGCCAAGTCGCGAGCGCCTATCGAAGCTTCGCCGAAGCGCAGGTACACTATTAGCCTGACTGGGAAAGGGAAAATCGAGATGGCGCGGAGGCGAATTACGAACGCGGGCAAAATTAATCCGGAAGTCTTGATCTTTGACGTCGACGGCGTCCTGGTTGACGTTAAAGAAACCTATTGGAGGTCCGGGCTGCAGACCATGCACGCTCTAACTGGAAAGAAAGTGACCTGGGCGGATTTCTACGAGTGGAAGCGCAAACCCGGAAACAATGATGACTGGACCATGGTCTCCAGATGGGCGACGGCTCTCGGCGTCCCCACTTCCTATGAAGAAGCAAGGCAGGCCTTTCAGCCGTTTTATTGGGGAAGCAACGGCGAACCGGGAAACGTGGCGAAAGAGAAACTGCTGGTCACCCCGCGACTGATTGAAAAGTGGGCCAAGCGGCGCGAGTTGAATCTTTTCACCGGAAGAACCAGGGAGGAATTCACCTACACGTTTGCACGTTGGCCGGCAGCACGATGCTTTCGCACCGTTGTGACCATGGACGACGCGAAAAAGAAACCGGATCCCGAGGGCCTGCGGTTGATCCTCAGAAAGCGCAAACCAGACACTGCACTCTATTTGGGTGACAATATTGATGATGCGTTGGCGGCGAAAGCGGCGGGCATGCCCTTCATAGCCATTCTTCCAAAGGACGCGTACGATTATCGCCAGAGAGCCAAAAAATTCCGTGATCTAGGTGCAGTGACTCTGCTGGACCGGGCGCGGGATCTAGAGCTCTGGCTCAAGTAAACTGCAATTGGGTAGAGCGTCAGGCAAAGAGTTAGTGGAAGCAGCCTTTTTGCCCCCAGCATGAATCACAGAGGTAGGGCAAAATAGGTTCGCGCCGGGAACCCGACCGAGCGCTTCAGGGAATGTCCTGCTGGAGAATGAGCAATCCTTGGTTTGAGGTGCAATGATGTGGTGGATGGGTAGAACGATTCTAATCGGCAGCGCAAGCCTGGTCTTAACCGCGGTCGCCTTTGGGCAGTCAGCCCCGGGACCGCTGACACCGCCTCCCCAACAAGCCTCTTCGGAAGACGTCCCACCTCCCGTGGCCAAGCGGGTGCAAGTGGCTCCGCGGAAAACCTTTGCGGGCGATTGGCAACTGAACAAAGACGAGAGCGACGATCCCCACCACAAAGTGCAGCAAGCTCACGGCAGTAGCCGAAGTCCCAACAACGGACCGAGCATGGGTGGAAGCTGGCCGGGCAGCAGCTGGCCTGGAGGTGGTGGCTATGGCGGAAATCGCGGGAACAGAGTCCCTCAGGGAGATCCCGGGGCGTCTGAGAAAGAAAAGATGCAGCAATTGGTCGATCCAACCATCCGCCTGAACGTGGAACAGAAAGAACCCAAAGCCAACGAAATCACGCTCACGGGCGATCAGAGCCGCAAAACCATCCTTTACACAGACGGAAGAACCCTTGATAAGCCCAAGGACAAAAAGGACCAGCTGCAAGGCCCCGAGGAGCTTTTGGCTCATTGGGATGGCAACAAGCTTGTCGCGGAAGAACAGGTGGGAAAAAACGGAAGTATGACGCGCACTCTTGAACTGTCGCCGGACGGTTTACAGCTCTTCGAAGATGTGCACCTGAACCTGGGAAAGAAAAACACCGATGTCACGATTCACTACGTTTATGACGCCGTGAATCCAGTCGAGTAGCAAGCCCCTTCACAATCCCGCAACCCTCTCAATGGTTTACTTTAGTAAGTGCCTGCTCCAGGTCCGCGAGCAGATCTTCCGTAGCTTCCAGGCCGATGCTAAGGCGCACGATGCGGTGGTCGTAAGCCGGCCTGCCGGGAATGCGGCCAATGTCGTAAGCGACGGCCAGACTGGTAACTCCCGCCCAACTGTAACCCACCTTGAAAAGCCGCAGTGAATCCACGAAGGCGAAAACCTGCTCTTGCGTCGGACCTGGCTTGAACACAATCGAAAACACACCCGAAGAGCCGAGAAAATCACGTTTCCAGAACTCATGGCCAGGGCAGGAATCCAGTGCCGGGTGAAGCACCCGCTCGACCTCAGGACGCGCGGCAAGCCATTTGGCGATGGTGAGCGCCGATGTCTCAATAGCAGAAAGCCGCACCCCCAGGGTTTGCAAACCGCGGAGTGCGAGACTGCAATCGTCGGGAGAAACCGCGCTGCCAATGACCTGCTGGGCGGCTCCAAGCCGCTGGTGAAGCGCATCCTCGCGAACGGTAACCGAACCAAGCAGCACATCGCTATGGCCGCCAATGTATTTAGTCACAGCTTGCATGGTGATATCGACGCCGTGTTGAAAAGCGTCAAGAAGAATGCCGGCGGACCAGGTGTTATCAAGGACCACCAGGACGTTGCGCGCGTGTGCGGTGGCGACCATTGCCGGCAGATCCTGCACTTCCATGGTGATGGAGCCAGGGCTTTCGCACCAGATGAGACGAGTATTTTCCTGAATCAGGGAAGCGATACCCGCTCCAATCATCGGGTCGTAATAGTTGGAGGCGATACCGAAACGGGAGAGCAGCGTGGTGGCCAGCTTTCGATTGGGATAGTAAACGCTTGCCGGAATGAGAATGTGATCGCCAGTCTGCAGAAGAGCAAAACTGATAAGCGAGATGGCATTCTGCCCGCCGGGCGTGAGGATGGTGTGCTTGCCCGACTCCAGTTCGCAGATGCGCGCGGCAAGTTCGAGGACCGTTGGCGTGCCATACAGGCCGTAGGTGTAGCCGACGCGGTGCTGGTCCCAGGTATCGCGCACGGCCGCAGCGCTGGGAAACACGGTCGTCGAGCCGCGATAAACGGGAGTAGTAAGCGAGCGGTAGCCTTGGGGAATCTTTGCATCAGAATGAATCAGCTTCGTCTTCCAACTCTTGTTCATGGGCTTAAGCTCTCGGATTGAATGCGAATGCAAAGCGAAACGGCTGAAGAAGGATTATAGCGGGGATTGCTAGGTAAGGCCGAAAATCGACAATTGTAGCGCTTGAAACAGGGTGTTTCTTCGCCCGTGATGCGCTAATTTTGCGCAATTTTCCACCGAAGATGAGGGTCTTCCCTATGGGCGATTCGTTGACGGGAACTTACGTCGAATGTTATAAATGGTAGTTCTGTGAGGCAGCACAAAGCCCTCCGTATGCTCCTACCGGGTCGGGAAACGGTGCGGCTGCCTTCCTGACATTATAGGCGACACATCTACATGCCGAATTTGGTTCACCAACTAGGGGAACTGTTCCTCGGGGCTGTGCCTGTAGCCCTGATCGTCCTCGTTCTCTATTTCATTCTGCGTTCCCTTTTCTTCCAACCTCTGTTGAAAGTGATGGCGGAGCGCGACGCACGCACGCTGGGCGCCCAGAAATCCGCCGAAGCGGCTCAGGCTGCGGCTGCAGAAAAAATTCGCCAGTATGAAGAAGCCTTGAAACAAGCTCGCGCAAAGGTCTATGCCGAACAGGAAGCTGCCAGAAAAAAATTGATGGAAGAGCGTGCGGCGTTCCTGAAGGATGCGCGCACCAAGGCAGCCGCGGAAGTAACGGCAGCAAAAGAAGGGGTGGAGAAAGAATACGCCGTGGCAAAAAAGGAATTGGAAGCCACGACGGCTCAACTTTCCGTGGAAATTGCGCGGCGTGTTTTGCAGACTCCTAATGTGCCCGGCAGTCCGGCAAGCGAGGCACGATGAGGCGCAGCCTTCGAATGCTATGGAAAGCGCTACTGCCTGCCTCGATTCTGTTGATCGCCACTGTAGCGCGAGCCGCCGAAACAGGGGAAAGCGCTACCGAAAGCAGTACCGTTTTGGTTTTCAAGTGGATTCATTTTGTCATTCTTGCGGCTGTCCTTCTCTGGCTCTTCAGGAAAGTTCTGCCGCCGATTTTTCGGCGCAAGGCCGACATCATCAGCGAAGCTATCTCCAAGGCAACCGCTGCGAAAACGGAAGCGGAACGTCAATTGAAGGAAGCGGCGGTGAAACTGACTCGCCTCGAACACGAAGTTGCGGAATTCCGTGCGGCGGCCCAGAAAGAAGCGCTTGCCGAACTCGAACGGCTTCGGAAATTAACGCAGCTGGATGTTGAGAAGATCGGACTCGCGGTCAAAGCGGAAATGGAAGCAGCAGAACGTGCGGCACGGGTGGAGCTGAAAGCCCTGGTAGCAAAACTGGCGGTGGACGGCGCGGAATCGCTGGTAGCCAGGCAAATGACTCCGGCAGTCCAGGACGCACTCATCAATAGCTTCGTAGAAAGTCTCCAGGGGAGGCCGAATTGAAATCGGCAAGCCTGCAGTACGCATCGGCCCTGGCGGAGATTGCCTTGGAACAGGGTGCGACGGAGCCTGTGTTGCAGCAATTGGCGGACTTCGGCAGAGCGTACGGCGAGTCGGTGGAGCTGAGAAATTTCCTCGATAACCCCGCTGTTAACCGCGAAGCCAAACATGGGGTTATTGGAAAACTGGCTGCGCGTATTGGCGCCAGCAAGATCGTTCGAAACTTCCTCTTTGTGGTAGTGGACAACCAGCGCACCCAACAACTTCCGTATATGATCGAAGCGTTTCAAGCCGTGATCCGGCAAAGGCAGGGTGTGGCCGAAGCGGAAGTCGAGTCTGCCATGGAGATGAACGCCACCCAAAGAGCGCAATTGCTGCAAACGCTTGAACGCATGACGGGAAAAAAAATTCAGGCCAGATATTCGCTGGATCCAACGTTGTTGGGTGGGACTGTCGTCAGGATTGGGGATACGATTTACGACGGCTCCTTGAAGAACCGGTTGAACCAGATGCGGGCACGCTTGGCGTCGGAATAGGAATTCGGGAACGGAGCAGGCATGGCAAATATTAAAGCGGACGAAATCAGCAAAATATTGCGCGAACAAATCGCGAACTACGAGCAAACCGTTTCGGTGGATGAAGTCGGCTCGGTGATCAGCGTGGGTGACGGAATCGCGCGTATCCATGGGCTGGAAAAAGTGATGTCGGGTGAAATGCTGGCGTTTCCGCACAACGTTTTTGGAATCGCGCTGAACCTCGAGGAAGAAGAAGTGGGCGCGGTACTGCTTGGTGAATCTTCCGAGCTCAAGGAAGGCGACACCGTCCGCCGCACCAATTTGGTTATGTCCGTTCCCGTTGGCCCCGAATTGGTTGGCCGCGTAATGAATCCGCTTGGCGAACCTTTGGATGACAAGGGTCCCATCGCCACGAAACTGCGGAATCCCCTCGAGCGTATCGCCCCCGGCGTGCTGGATCGGCAACCCGTGCGCGAACCGCTGCAGACCGGTATTAAAGCGATTGACTCCATGATTCCCATCGGACGCGGACAGCGCGAGTTGATCATTGGCGACCGTCAAACGGGAAAAACCGCCGTCATCCTGGACACCATCATCAACCAGAAGGGCAGTGACATGATTTGCATTTATTGCGCCATCGGGCAGAAGCGCTCGACGATTGCGCAGGTCGTAAAGGTGCTCACTGACGCCGGCGCCATGGATTACACCATCATCGTTGCTTCCTCCGCGGCGGAACCAGCGTCCCTGCAGTACATTGCCCCCTATGCCGCATGCGCCATGGGCGAGTATTTCCGCGACAATAAGCGCCACGCCGTAACGTTCTACGACGATCTTTCGAAGCACGCGCAAGCCTACCGCGAAATCTCCCTGTTGTTGCGCCGTCCCCCAGGCCGCGAAGCGTTTCCCGGTGACGTTTTCTATCTGCACTCCCGCTTGCTGGAGCGCGCGGCAAAATTGAACGACAAGCTTGGCGCCGGTTCATTGACCTCCTTGCCCGTGATTGAAACGCAAGCCGGTGACGTTTCCGCTTACATCCCCACAAACGTGATTTCTATTACCGACGGTCAGATTTACCTGGAATCAGATTTGTTCAACGCCGGCATTCGCCCCGCCATCAACGTCGGTATCTCGGTCAGTCGCGTGGGCGGCAACGCGCAAATCAAAGCCATGCGCCAGGTGGCCGGCACACTGCGACTGGACATGGCCCAATTCCGCGAGTTGGCGGCGTTCGCGCAGTTCGGTTCAGATCAGCTGGACAAGGTGACACAAGCGCAACTGGCTCGCGGCCAGCGTCTCACGGAAGTCTTGAAGCAGGACCAGTATCAACCGCTTTCCGTCGAACAACAGGTTTTGAGCCTGTTTGTGGCGACCAGCGGTGCCCTTGATAACATTCCGGTTCACGAAGTGCGGCGCTTTGAAAGAGAATTCCTGCAATTTGCAGAAAGCAATTACGCCGGCGTGTTGAAAGAGATCGCCACGAAAAAGGCGCTTGATGACGGCATCAAGGCAAACATCAAGGCCGCGCTGGATGCATTCAAAGAGCGATTTGCAGCTGCATTAACGGCGGGGGCGGGCGCCAAGACCGCATAAACGGCAACCATGGCCACCTTACTTGATTTCCGGCGACGCATCCGCTCCGTCAAGAACACGCAGCAAATCACGCGTGCGATGAAGTTCGTTGCGGCGGCTCGCTTGCGGCGCGCTCAGGAAGCTGCGCTTGCGGCGCGGCCCTATGCGCAGGAATTGGTCCGCGTGTTGCGTTCGACGATGGCCCGCATTGAATCGCCTCAGCATCCCTTGCTCGCGAAACGGCCCGAAGAGCGCATCCTGGTCATCATCCTCTCCGGCGAACGTGGACTGGCTGGCGCTTTCAATTCGAATATTCTGCGGAAAGCGATCGAATTCATCCGTACCAAAAAGGGCAAGAAGGTTGTGGTTCTGCCCGTCGGTAAAAAAGGTCGCGACGCGGTCCGCAAGGCGGGCTTTGAGCTGGCCGGCGAATATGTGAATGTGCTGGCCCGCGTGGATTACGGCGTCGCCCGAGAAATTTCTCGGTTGGTCACGGAACTCTATACGCAGGACAAGATCGATGCCGTTTACATGGTGTTTAGCGAATTTCATAGCGTCATGAGCGCCAATCTCACGGTCGATAAGCTCTTGCCTGTTGAGCCCATGGCCGCAACTGTACAACCCGGCGCTCTGTCTGTACCAACCGATGGCGCGCTGATCGATTACATCTACCAGCAACCGGATGCGCAAATCCTCGATCGCCTGCTCCCGCGTTACGTAGAAACGCAGGTTCTTCGCGCGATGTTGGAGTCCTCCGCGTCCGAACACGCGGCGCGCATGACCGCCATGGAAGCCGCCACCAAGAACGCCGGCGACGTCATCGATGCGCTGACTCTGCATATGAACAAAGTCCGGCAGGCAGCCATTACCAAAGAGATTATTGAAATTGTCAGCGGTGCTTCCTCGACCGCGTAGGAGAAGGCATGGCAGAGCAACACGGAGCAACAGGTCAGGTCGTCCAGGTCATCGGGCCTGTGCTCGACATCCAGTTTGAAGCGGGTCATCTTCCCGCCATCTATAATGCCGTGCGCATCACCAGCGAAGGCTTTGCTTCGCCCGAACCTCTGGACGTGACGGCGGAAGTGCAGCAACACCTTGGGGAAGGCCGCGTTCGCGCCGTCGCTATGGAGCCCACCGAAGGCATGGTCCGCGGCATGAAAGCGCTTGACCTCGGTGAATCGATTACCGTTCCGGTTGGACGCCCGACGCTGGGTCGCGTGATGAACGTGCTTGGCAAGCCGGTCGATCAGTTGGGCCCCATCAATAGCCAGAATCGCTATCCCATTCACCGGCCAGCGCCAAAGCTCGATGAGCAATCCACCGCACTGGAAATGTTCGAAACGGGCATTAAGGTTGTCGACCTCATCCAGCCGTTCTTGAAGGGTGGGAAAATCGGACTCTTCGGCGGCGCCGGCGTGGGCAAGACCGTGCTCATTCAGGAGCTGATTCATAACGTCGCCATGCAGCACGGCGGCGTTTCCGTGTTTGCGGGAGTCGGCGAACGCACCCGCGAAGGAAATGACCTTTGGCTGGAGTTCCAGGAATCCG
Organism: Candidatus Acidiferrales bacterium; assembly: GCA_963839315.1. Lineage (GTDB taxonomy): Bacteria > Acidobacteriota > Terriglobia > Acidiferrales > UBA7541 > Acidiferrum. The sequence continues at coordinate 199,014 of CAWIUU010000021.1, read as the reverse complement.
GCGTCGTTGTTCCTGGCAACTCCGAAAAATCCCGTGCCGCACTGATCTACGGCCAAATGACCGAGCCGCCCGGAGCGCGTCTGCGCGTCGGCTTGACTGGTCTGACCGTTGCCGAATATTTCCGTGACCAGGAACACCTGGACGTGCTGCTCTTTATTGATAATATTTTCCGATTCGTGCAGGCAGGCTCTGAAGTATCCGCGCTGCTGGGACGCATGCCTTCGGCCGTGGGTTATCAGCCAAACCTGAATACCGAAATTGGCGAATTGCAGGAGCGCATTACCTCCACCAAATCGGGATCCATCACCTCTGTGCAGGCGATTTACGTTCCCGCCGACGACTACACCGATCCGGCCCCCGCCGCGACCTTCACGCACCTGGACGCCTCGACCAACCTGAGCCGCCAAATCGTGGAGCGTGGTATTTATCCGGCCGTCGATCCTCTCGCCAGCTATTCGCGCATTCTGGATCCGCGCATCGTCGGTGCCGATCACTACGCCGTGGCCCGTGGCGTGAAATCGGTCCTGCAGCGTTACAAGGATTTGCAGGACATCATCGCGATTTTGGGTATCGAGGAACTCTCGGACGAAGACAAGCGGACCGTGGCACGCGCGCGCCGCATCGAAAAATTCCTCTCGCAGCCGATGTTCGTGGCCGCACAGTTCACAGGCTTGGAAGGCAAGTACGTCAAGATCGAAGATACCGTGCGCAGCTTCAAGGAAATCGTGGAAGGCAAATACGACGAAGTTCCCGAGCAGGCTTTCTACATGGTCGGCACGATTGAAGAAGTGCTCGAAAAGGCTGAGAAAATGAAGGCGGGCGTCTAAGGAAGAGAATGCTTCCCGAAGCCATAGAACTGATCGTGGTCACGCCCGAACGCCAATTGCTTCGGGAAACGGTGGTTGAGGTTACGATTCCCGGCCTGGACGGCCAGTTGGGAATTTTGCCGGGGCACGCGCCGCTGATCACCGAACTGGGAATTGGGGAACTCAGCTACCGCACGGCCACTTCCAGCGTCCCGACCACACTCTCGGTCATGCGTGGATTCGCGGAAGTTCTGCCGGACCGTGTAACAGTGCTGGCAGAGACGGCCGAGCGTGCTGAAGAAATCGATCTGGCGCGAGCCGAGGCAGCCCTGGCACGCGCGGAAAAACGCGTTGGATCGTATCATCCAGACATCGATTGGGACCGTGCCTCGATCGCTCTGCAACGCGCGGTGATCCGAATCCAGGTGGCCCGGAAATATCGCGGCGTGCCTGTAGACGCTCGCTGAGCGGCGTGTCTGGGGTGTTGACGGAGGGCTGTAACCTTTCCGCCATCTGGCACTCTAACATTCCCGGAGATTTAGAATGCAAGACGTAACAATCTACAGCACAGGATGGTGCCCGGACTGCCGGCGCCTGAAAAACTTCCTGAAGGACCGCGGCGTCGAATTCAGTGAAGTGAATATTGAAGAAGACATCGATGGCGAAGATCTCGTCATCCGTGTGAACCAGGGCAAGCGCAAAGTGCCTACGTTGAGAGTGGGAGAACGCTATTTTGCCTGCAGCCCGTTCAACGCCCAGCGATTGGCGGATGAGCTGAAGATCCCGTTGAACTCCTAGAACGAATTTCCCCTGTCATCATTGCTTTGCAATTCTCTGAAGGGACAGTCCCTTTCTCACAGGTTCATTCAATACTTTTGCGGGCGACCCTGTCGGTTTTGTCGCTGGCGTTGCCAGGAATGCGTTCACTTTGACCAGCAGATCACCCTTTATGTCCTGCCAGTTTTTTTCGATGCACAGTTTCTCGATTTCCGTCAGGTGCCAGGTAAGCGGAGGATCCATCGCACACGACACCGGGCCCGCTGGCGTTGAAGCATAATTCTCTGGAATATACCGAACCGTAAGCGCTGCGGCGTCATGTCCGCGCCGGTTCAGGATTTCCACCAGATCCGCACCTTCGGTTCCATCACGGACCAGTTGTCCTTCTGAACGCACGTGCAGGATTGCATCGAGCGGCGCCAAAAATTGATATCTCCATTTGCGCGGCTGATCCGCGGGGCCGGTCCAATTCCCGTCTGGAAACGCGTCCACGCGCAGGATAAGTATCTTTTTTCGAGAAAGAGCTGGCCAGCCAGGACCCTGGGGAGCTGACAGGTCGGGCGCCGCCTCCTTGATCCACTCCGTCAGTGTGAACAGTCCCGAATTGTCAAAGTAACCACCGTCCACCAGGTGCTCTGCATTCCACGGTGTATCCGCGCGGCCAGCGGGAGAAACGTAGGGGAATGCCGCGGACATACGCACGGCTGTTTCCAGCAGAACATCTCGGCCGGAATAAACGGTGTGAAACCCGTGCAGTCGATGATTGCATTTGGATTGAAGGTCGAAGTTTCCAGTAATAAGTCTGGCATCACACTCCTTCGTATCGGGCGCTTGCGGAAAGTTTGAGTTGGTAAACACGATCGGGTCGCCGGTGCGGACTTCCGTCGAATTCAGGAGTACTACCGGCCATTTTTGCTGCGCTTCAACCGATGCCAGTGGCCGGTCCATCGGCGAAAACTGCGCGTTCTTTCGAAGCGCGCGCTCCAAGGCCCAGCCACGATCCGCTCCTGACCAGGAGAGCCAATCCAAGGGAAGAACCGCGCGGCGCAAATCCGGATGAGCGAGTCCCCAAGCCACAGCTTCCAGGCTGGATTTGCGTGCTGCCTCGGCACCCATCAGGTCTCCTGTTGGAGATTCCAGGCACCGAAGATAGAACATTGTTCCAACCGAGCCGCCAGAAACCCCGCTGATGACCAGGACGTCTTGTTCGAAAGCAGGTCCAAGTTCCTGACGCAGTCCGCAGAGCACCTGGCTGGTCCACGCAGCAGCCTGAATTCCTCCGCCCGCGGCAGCGACGGCGATGACATGATCTGGCGCGCCCGCAAATTTCTCCGCGGGCGTCATCAGCGAGGATGCCGCGGGAGTGGCGCGCGAAATCGTATGGAAGGAATGATCGGATGGCCCCAAATAGGAAGTCCCAAAAAGAATCAAAAACATCGGAATGAGCACGGGGATTCGATAGCGGTCAAAAAAGAAAGCAAACGCCGCCAAAACCCAGCAACTCAGAAGCAATAGAAGCGTCACTTGAAGAAGGACTGCATCGTAGATGCGTGGCGGGCCGAACGGCGCATCGACATACAATTGATGGTAAACTCCTGTGCCCGCCAGGAAATACAACCCAAAACAAATGACGGCAAGGATCCCGGCGAACGCATGTCCGGGGTAAAGTTCCCGGGGATTTCCCTCCGCATCAAATGCTCCATAACCCGGCCCGAAGATTCGCACCCCAAAAAGATTCAGCCGATTGCAGCGCGAAATGACTCTGTCGAGTTTCAGGGCGCCCAGTGGCCGGGCGTTACTGACGGACTTCAAGATTTGCGAGAGCCAGCCCCACTGACGCAGCAAGAAGACGATCGGAAGCGCAAACACCTCAATTTCCGGCACACCTTTGGGATCGGAAATCCACAGATCGAGAAAAAATACCGCAAGGATGAGCAGAGTTCCGACGAGAATTCCCAACCCGGCTTGTTCCCAGAAATGTAGGGAAAGACCTGAAGTGAAAGAGCGCGCAGAAACTAGCGTTCTTTCCACGGCGAAAAGAAAACGCAGTAGACACCAGCCGCCAAAAATGTACAGACTTCCCACAATCCAACCCGAAAGTGGCAAGCGCAACGGTAATGCAACCAGGCTCGCACCCGGCGCCGGGGGTTCACGCTTCCCATCCGCGCGTGCCGCTCCGTACAGTAAAACCAGAAAGCAACAGCTCATCGTGGCACAGAGCAAAAGGAACGCGCTCAAGGTTAGCACTGCGATCTGGTTATCTTGCAGGTCAGCGAGTCCGTGCAACATCGCACTGTGAAACGCGGGTGGCAGCCCGAATCCGAGTGTGATGAGTAACAGAAGCGGTACTCGCATCATGTAAAGATGCAGAAAAATTCGTCGCGCCATGAGCACCCTCGCAACCAAAGCGTGTGTGTTGCCGTGCAGAGTATCTATTTTGTCGGTAAATGAACAGGAAATTCAGGCTACTGGGTGATGCCCCGTGTCCACGTGTTTGTTACCTGCAGTCTCTCGTCGAACAAAAGAATGTCGGCATCCGCACCGGCGCGCAACGAGCCCTTTTTGAATTCGATTCCCAGAAGCTTGGCGGGATTTAACGTGAGCATGCGCAGGGCATCCGTGAGTGGGATTCCCAGATTCACAATATTGCGAAGCGAACGGTCCAGCGTCAGCGCGCTTCCGGCCAGCTTCCCCTGGGAGTTGCGGCATGCCCCACCGACTACGGTCACTTCCATTTCTCCCAGCATGTATTTCCCGTCGGGCATTCCGGTGGCCGAAGTCCCATCGCTGATCAGGATCACGCCTGCGGCGCCTTTTGCCTGTAGCAGCATTTTCATGGCGATGTCTTCCACATGAATCCCATCAGCAATCAGTTCCGCGGTAACCTCCGGCGAAGTCAGGACGGCGCCAATCACGCCGGAATCGCGATGCGAGAACGGTCGCATGGCATTGTAAACGTGTATGGCGTGATGAACACCGTGGGCGATGGCGGCACGGGCTTGCTCGTAGGTAGCGTCGGTGTGCCCCATTCCCACGACCAGCCCGGCTTTTCGCGCCGCTTCGATGCAGGGCATCGCTCCAAGCAACTCCGGAGCGATGGTCAGAATTTGCGCGTGACCTCCCGCGGCTTGAATGAATTTGGAGAGCATGTCCGCTGACGGCTGATGAATCCATTCAAGCGGATGAACGCCGGGGCGCGCGGGGCTAATAAACGGTCCTTCGAAGTGAATCCCCAGAATTTCGGCCCGTGAATCGGCAGCCAGATGCTGCATGCCGATGTATCTTGCGATTCCTTCCGCACTCTTGCAGATCGACTCCGGATTGGAGGTGACCGTTGTGGCAACGAAGGAAGTAGTCCCGTGAGCGGCGATGGTTTTGGCGACAGCCTTCAAAGCGTCTTCCGTAGCTTCCATCACATCGTGCCCGCCAGCCCCATGAATGTGTACGTCGAGGAATCCCGGCGTCGCGATCCTGCCGGTAGCGTCGATTTCTGTGCCGCCGGCAGGCAAGGAGATCGCGCTACGCGGCCCCACGCTTTCAATCACTCCGTCGCGAATCAGAATCGCTGCGCCATGGAGTTCTGTCGATGGAGTGAACGCGCGTCCGGCATGGATCAGTGTTGTAGTCATGAGATCGCTAACTGGACTTCATCGTAGCGGAAATTCGCCTGGGAGTAACAATAAAATGGGCAGGAGTTGAGTCCTGCCCATCATCAGAACGAGGTATTGAAGTGCAGACTACTTCGCCATGGAGATGCTCGCCAGCTTGAGCGTGTCGCCGTCGACGCTACCCTTGACAGTCACGTGATGGCCCGCGTGATCGGCCACTTTGTCCTGGGCATCGACGACGTACACCTTCTTGTCCGCGTCGTTGACGAACACGTACTTCGCGCCTTTCTCCTTTACGCACTTTGTGGTGCATTCAGCGGCACCTTCGTGCGCGCCTTTCGCCCCGCATTGACTGTCCGAAATCCATCCTGTCCACGTGCCATCGGCGGGCGTGGCCAGGGAAGCGGCACAAAGAAAAAATGCAGAGGCGGCTAAAGAACGGAATTTCATAAAGGTTTTCTCCCGGAAGTTGAATGCTGCGCTGGGTTGGCAGGCTGACAGATAGCCTCGCATAGTTAGCTCGCAGTGTCCAGCAATTGAGCAGCAATTGAGCGACAGCAAGTGATCAAAAGGGTAGAGGCCCAGTTTCTGGTTGCCGGCGGTCCGGCAGAATGGGAAGCCGCGCTATTCCTGGCGTAACGCGCTCATGGGATCTACCTGGCTTGCGCGACGGGCCGGTAGGAAACTCGCGAACAACGCAGCCGCCAGAAGAATAGGAATCATGATGGCAAAGGTCGATAGATCCGTGGGCCGCATACCGTCAACCGTATGTTGCAAAAGACGCCCCGCGGCTAAAGCGCCCAAAATACCTACACCAATACCGACGAAAATCATTCCAAAGCTCTGCCCGAGTACGAGGCGCATGACATTGTGGGTGCTGGCTCCCAGCGCCATACGCAATCCAATTTCCGGTACGCGTTGGTTTATCAAATAGGTCAGCACGCCATAGATGCCGATGCACGCCAACAGCAAAGCCAAGCCAGCAAATATGCCGAACAACCACAAAAGAAAGCGTTGCCGGTCCAGTGAAGCGCTCGCGAGGTCGTCCATGGTGTGAACATCGTAGAGTGCCAGGTCGCCACCGGGCCCGCGCAATTCCCGCCGCAATGGATCGGCGACATTCAACGGTGAGATATTGGTGCGGACGGTGATCGACATTACCGAAGAAAGGAAAGGCACTAGAGGGTCTGGTAGCTGGTAAAACGAAACGTAGATTTGATCGCGCACGCGCGATTGTTCATCGCCGGCGAGCCCCCCATGCCGGACATGGCTCACCACACCTACGATTTTCGCGGGGTTGGAGGCCATTCCTTGAATCCAGAGGGGCTTGCCAACAGGGTCGCTTCCGGCGAAAGCATGTTGCGCCAAATTGTCGTCAATCACGACGACGACTTCGTGGCCGCCGCGATCTTGTTCATTCAAGAAACGGCCCCGACGCAGCGGCATACCCATGACGTTCCGATAATCCGGCGTAACGATTGATGTGAGCGCGAGAGGAGTTTGGTCCGGCGGGGGTTGGACTGGCGTGGCCCAATAACCCACGGAGTCTTCGCCTACACGCATAGGGACAACGTCTGCCAACGCGACGGACTGTATTCCTGGTAAGCGGCGGGCGCGGTCCAGGACATCGTCCCAAGCGGCGCGGGCTTTCGCGGCGTTCTCGAGCGCAGCGGGAGAAAGCGCCACATGTGCGACCAGCACATTTCGGGTATTGAATCCGGGGTCGAGGGACAACAACCGCAGCAGCGTACGACCCAGTATTCCCGCCGAGACCAGCAGCACCACTGCGAGTGCGACTTCAGCCACCACAAAACCGCTATGTAAACGACGCGTGTTTCCAACCAGGCTCCGGGCTCCGCCGCGGAGCCATCGCTCCAGTTCGCACGCGGGAGCACGCAAAGCCGGTGCCAGTCCGAAAAGAAGACTGCTGAGCAGCGACACGCCGAGAGCAAAAACCAGTACGCGCCAATCGAGCTGGACATCCTCGGCACGCGGCAAACTTCCTGGCCAAAGAGATACAAACGGATGAATGCCAACGAAGGCGAGCAGTATGCCCAGCGCGCCTCCAGAAATTCCCAGCACGCTGCTCTCGGTCAGACATTGGCGCACCAACCGACCGCGGCTCGCTCCCAGTGCCACGCGCATGGCCAGTTCTCGCTCACGCGAAACGGCCCGTGCCAGCAGCAAGCTGGCGACATTCACACAAGCAATCAACAGCACCAGGCTGACCGCCCCAAACAACAGCCACAGTGTCGGCCGAACATCTCCCACCAATTCTTGACTGAGTGGGCGGGCCACCATATCGCGTCCTTGATGGTCCTCGGGGTATCGGGTTGCGAGTTGCCGGGCAATCACCGATAGCTCGGTCTGTGCCTGCGCGAGCGTCACGTTCGGCTGAAGACGCCCCAGAACATGAATGAAAAACGCGCCACGCATCTGCATTCTCGGCTCCGTGTTTTGGCCGAGCGGCGTGTATATATCGGCCTCGCCATCCAATCGAAATCCTGCAGGCGCGATTCCGACGATGGTGTACGATTTTCCGTCAACGACAAGCTGCTGCCCGATCGCTTCTTGGCTTCCGCCGAAACGATGCTGCCATAGGCTGTGGCTGATGACTGCGACCGGTGTTGCGCCAGGTAGGTTTTCTTGCGGCAGAAATGCCCGACCTTTGACCAGCGGGACACCCAGAACAGAAAACAATCCGGACGAGATGTGGCGGCCGAAAACGTACTCCGCTTCTCCAGGCTTAGTTAGCGTGCCTCCTCCGTATGTCCATGCGGCTACGGAACGCAGTGTGCGGCTGGTACTTTGATAGTCGTGAAACTCAGGATAGGAAAAGCCCCACTGCTCACCGTACTTTTCCGTCTTTCCGTGCAGAGTAACCAAGCGATCGGCTTCCGGGTAAGCCAGCGGCTTCAATAGAACGCCATTAATGACCATGAACATGACGGTGGTGGCGCCACCGCCCAGCGCAAGCGTCAAAATTGCAACGGCCGCAAAGCCGGGCCGCTGGCGCAGCGTGCGAAGGGCATATCGGAAGTCCTGGAACAAGTCCTCCAGCCAACGTGTGCCACGGGCATCGCGGCACTTCTCTTTAACTTGCTCTGGGCCGCCAAGAGCAAGCCACGCTTTTCGCTGTGCTAGGTCCGGCGCGTTGCCCTGCGCAATCAGTTCATTGGTATGTTCGTCGAGGTGGAAACGTAGTTCCCTCTCGAGTTGCTCCTCCATTTTCTTTCGTCCCCACAGACGCTGCCACCAGTTCATCACGCACCCCCGTCCGCCATTCCAAGGATGAGCGCAACCGCATCGATCAATCGCTGCCAACTGGCAGCTTCCGCTTCGAGCTGCTTCCGGCCTTTCCCCGTCAGGCGATAAAATTTCGCCTCACGCCCAGTCTCGGTTTCCTTCCAATCCGCCGCCAGCAAGCTGCGGTTTTCAAGTCGGTGCAGAGCTGGGTAAAGCGATCCCTCTGGAACCTGGACCACACCCCGCGATACTTGCTCCAATCGCTGCGCAATTGCGTATCCGTGGACAGGACCAAGCGCGACAACCTTTAAGATCAAGAGATCCAGCGTGCCTTGGGGGAGCTCCGTTTTTGGCGTCATCGCTTATACCTCGACCTTCTCTATATATATTTTAAGAGCAGCACCCATAGAAGCGCAAGGTATGTAATGGCGTGTGGTTTAACATGGCGATTGTGGATGGATCACGGACATACCGGAAATCGACTACTTCCGCCAAATTGAAAAAGGGCAGGACCGAAGTCCTGCCCTTGTACATTGGTCAATAAACAGAATACTTACTTGGCCATATCGACTGCGGCGACCGTCATTGTATCGCCGTCGACGCTGCCCTTTACCGTTACGTGGTGACCGGCATGAGCCGCAACTTTGTCCTGGTCAGAGATCGCGTACACTTTCTTGTCCGCGTCGTTGACAAAGACATATTTTGCTCCATGCTCTTTCACGCATTTTGCCGCGCAATCGGCATGCTTGTCGTTTGCCCCTTTTGCGCCGCACTGGCTATCGGAAATGTAGCCCGTCCAGCTACCTTCCGCAGCAAATGCCAGCACCGCAGCGCACAGAGTGAGTGAAACAAGTCCTGCAAATTTAGCTTTCATGTACCTTCCCCCTCCTAAATTCGAGCTTCGTTCAAATAACCCCGTCGGAATAGCCCCTAGAGTGGCATAGAGCCGGGATACTGTCCAGAGTTCCTCCCGTTAGACGGCCGGGAGCCTGGCTTGGGGATCCCCACTCAAGGAAAGAGGGAGGATTCTCTGGATCCTCCCTCTTTCGTCATGCTCTCAAGAGATCAAGCTTGTCCCTTGCGGGACAAGGAAAAGTACTCTACTGAGTCGCCGGAGTGTTGCTGGCAGCGGTTGCGGCACCAGCGGACTTTGGCGTGGAAAGATAACCGGTGATCTGGTTCTTTCCCACGTCAAACACCACGATTTCGTACGGTGCATAATGCGCAGTGCCCTTCACATAGAATTGCACCGGCTCCCCAGCGGTCTTGTCCTTCTTCTCGATGGATTTGTCGTCCGCCAGAACCGTCATCGTGTACTTGGACTTCTTCTGGTCCGTCTTGTTCACTGACATCTGAACGGGACCTACGCGTTGCGGGGTCTTGGACTTCTGAACGGTGAACTCGTAATAGTTGCGATCGCCCTTGCGCTTCAGCTCTTCCAGGTCGTCATGGTTGCGCGCGATCAAACCGCTCATCACGCCCATATCGCCGGTGGCGCGATCGAGCTTGGATTTCGTCGCGTCCAGGTCGGTTTTCACTCCACTGACGTCGCCATTCAACTTGGTCACATCTTCGTTGCTGGCCTTACTGGCAAGTTGCGTGTTGACGTTCGATTCCAGACCGCTCAGTTTCTTGTCATACGCGGCCACGCTCGCCTTGGTCTGCTTGCGCGCCTTTACCAAATCTTCTTGCGTTACATTCAGCTTGTCCGTCACTACTTTCAAATCGCTCTGCAATTGCTGGTTCTGGTCTTCCGACTTGGACAGCCGCTGCACCAGCGCATCATTCTGCTGCTTAAGGGAGGCTTGGGTGGACTGTTCAACCGATTTCGATTGGTTCAGTGCACTCCAACCTACACCGAGGCCGAGTAGAGAAACTCCTCCAAGAGCGGCAATGGCTAGTCCTACCCAACGGGGCGTGGCAGACGTGCTCTGGAAATTGGTTTCTTGGAACTCACTCATGGACATCATCTCCTTTTGGCGTTTTCGCCTTGTGTCAAGGAAAAGGGCACTCGCAACACCAAACCCGGTCAAACGCCTGTACTCAGGCTAAAGATATGAAGGCTAGGGGGTTAGCGGTACCAAAAGGGAGGGGATGGGCGGGTTCTAAAGGTACTAGTACCAGTAAAGATTACTCGTTCACTTTTGTGCGCGTAAATTTTTCAGATTTTCATATCCAGGGATGCTTTCGCCCCAAAGCGCACCTGAAATCGAAATAGATGCGACCTGGAATTCCACACGAATTCCACACACATCCGTAATCTTTTGAAACAAGGTATGTTAGATCGAGGTTCCTACGCGGCCTTCGGATCTGCGGAGAGCTTGGGCGGACCAAAATAACGATCAAGTGTGGTGGTGGCCGCGTTCAAAACCAAGCGACAGTCCGCGCAAGTGTGCAAGTGTCGCTCGATTTCCGATTGGACTCCTGGAGAGAGTTTCCCCTCTAAATACATACAAATCAAATGGATAGTATCCCGGCAGCTCATACTCTGGGCCCCTCAGACCCTGTCAAGGCGGTCAACAGGGCTAGCAAGCCTTGTTGCATTTGATGCACCAAAACTAGGAACGGCGCAGGAATTCCATAAGTCATTAATTTTACGTTGATTATTTGGCTTCTTCCGACCGCATTCGTCTACAGTCTTTACCCGATGCGGAAAACTTTACGCTGAGATGAACATCTTGTTTGCGCTGTTTAACTCAACGTAGCGGTGCAATCGTCATCGCTCGAAGCGCAGCAATGCGATCCTCTAAAGGAGGATGGGTGCTGAACAGCGAGCTAAGGCTACCTGTACCAAACAGGGGCTTCACAATACACAACGAAGATGTACTGGGAGAAATGGCGGAAGTCGGGATGCGCCGGTTGTATGTGCCCAGCTTCTCCAGTGCGCTGATCAGTCCTTGTTGGTGGCCAACCATGCGAACTCCCGTCTCATCGGCCGCATACTCACGCGTTCGAGACAAAAATAGTTGCAACAACAATGCGGCAAACGGAGCCAGGAAGATCATTAGCAGGGCAGACAAGCCGCCTCCTCCGCGATCGTCATCCCGGCTGCCTCCCATTCCGCCAAAGATCATCGCCCACTTGCCCATCTGCGCCATGTAGGTGATGGCGCCGGCGATCGTGGCGGCGATTGAGCTGGTGAGAATATCGTAGTTGCGCACGTGCGAGAGTTCGTGGGCGATTACACCTTCCAGTTCATCGTCGTTCATGATCTGCAACAGGCCTTGTGTGACGGCGACGGAAGCATGCTTCGGGCTGCGTCCCGTGGCGAATGCGTTAGGAGCCATGTCCGGGACAACATAAAGCGCAGGCACGGGGATGTTCGCTTTTGCCGCCAAGCGCTCCATCACCTGGTACAAGCGCGGTAGCTGCTCGCGAGTAACCGGCTGCGCACCACTGGACTTCAAAGCAATCTTGTCCGAGAAAAAATAAGAAACGCCGTTCAGCAGGACAGCAATCACCAGGGCGATCTGCATTCCGCTGCGCCCTCCGAACGCGCCGCCCGCGATCACCAGCAACACACTGAGAAGAATGAGAAGAAAACCGGTGCGAAGAACCTTCATGTGATCAACCTTCCTGGCGGATTATCTTCACTGGCGGAAATCCCAGTGTAGGGGGCAGGGGAAAGAGCGTCAAGTTGCCCTGGCTTTTCCCTCCGCCAAATGCCCCCAGCCTTATGACGATTTCGCCGCGGCCGCCGGCTTTTTCGCTGGAACGCGCTCGAATTTCATGGCGTCTTTCTTGCCATCGCGCTCCACTCGAACGTGATCTCCCGGCAGGATCGTTCCATTCAGAATCTCCAATGCCAGTGGATCCTGGATCAGCCGCTGGATGGTGCGGCGCAGCGGACGCGCCCCGTACGCAGGATCGTATCCTTCGCTCAGGAGCAGTTCCTTCGCCGCGGGCGTCAGTTCCAGCGCCATTTGCCGCTCCTCCAAAAGCTTCTCAACATTCTTGAGCAGCAGGACAACGATGCGCTCGAGTTGCTCTTTGCCCAGCGGATTAAAGATTACGATTTCATCGATGCGGTTGATGAACTCAGGCCGGAACGACGCGCGCAGCGCTTCCATGGTCTGCTTTCTCGCTTTCTCCGGATCCTTTCCGGCAAGTTCGAAGATGGCCGCAGAGCCTACGTTACTGGTCATCACCAGAACGGTGTTGCGGAAATCCACGGTGCGGCCCTTTCCATCGGTTAAGCGCCCATCCTCCAGAATCTGCAGCAAAACATTGAACACATCCGGATGAGCTTTCTCAATTTCATCAAAAAGAATCACCGAATAAGGGTGACGGCGCACCTGTTCGGTAAGCTGACCGCCTTCCTCATAACCTACGTAGCCGGGAGGCGCACCGATAAGCCGGGACACGCTGTGCTTTTCCATGTATTCGGACATGTCGATGCGGATCATCAACTTTTCGTCGTCGAAAAGAAATTCTGCGAGCGCGCGAGCCAGCTCGGTTTTGCCCACACCCGTTGGACCCAGAAAAATGAACGAGCCAATGGGCCGCTTCGAATCGGATAGTCCCGCACGGCTGCGGCGAACGGCGTTTGAGACTCGAGCGAGTGCGTCTTCCTGGCCAACCACGCGCTGGCGCAAGCGTTCTTCCATGTGCACCAGTTTCTGCGCCTCGCCCTCGAGCAAACGACCCACCGGAATTCCCGTCCACTTGCTGACCAGCTTGGCGATGTCCTCTTCGTCGACTTCTTCCTTCAGCATGCGTGTGCCGCTTTGTTGCATGGAAGCGAAGCGCTCTTGCGCCAACTCCAATTCCTTTTCCGTCTGCGCGATTTTTCCATAGCGGAATTCGGCTACTTTCGCGAGTTCTCCCGCCCGTTCGTAGCGCTGCTCTTCCGCTTTCAGTTGTTCGATCTGTTCCTTCAACTTGCGGATCTTGCTGATGGCCTCCTTCTCCGCCTGCCAGCGGCTTTTGCGAGCGCTGGAATCTTCGCGCAGCTTGGCGAGTTCTTTTTCAATCTGGGCACGGCGTTCCACCGAATGTGCGTCGGTTTCCTTCAGCAAGGCTTGGCGCTCGATTTCCAGTTGCATGATCCGCCGCTCGATTTCGTCGATTTCCGTGGGCAGGGAATCAATCTGCATGCGCAGGCTGGCCGCGGCCTCGTCAATCAAATCGATGGCCTTATCGGGCAGGAAACGATCGGAAATATAACGGTGAGAAAGAGTCGCGGCCGCGATGATTGCGGAATCCTTAATGCGCACCCCATGGTGCACTTCGTAGCGCTCTTTCAGTCCGCGAAGTATCGCGATGGTGTCCTCCACGGTGGGTTCCGACACCAGGACCGGCTGGAAGCGGCGTTCCAGCGCCGGATCTTTCTCGATGTACTTTTTGTATTCGTTCAGCGTTGTAGCGCCGATCGCGCGCAATTCACCGCGAGCCAGCGCCGGCTTCAACATGTTGGAAGCGTCCATGGCGCCTTCTGCCGCGCCGGCGCCTACCAAAGTGTGCAGCTCATCGATGAACAGGATGATCTGGCCTTCTGCCTCGGAAATTTCTTTCAGCACCGCTTTCAGGCGGTCTTCAAATTCACCCCGATATTTTGCCCCGGCCACCAGTGCGGCCAGGTCCAGGGCAACCAGCTTTTTCGTTTTCAATACGTCGGGGACGTCCCCGGACACGATGCGTTGCGCCAGCCCTTCGACGATGGCCGTCTTTCCCACGCCGGGCTCCCCGATCAGCACAGGATTGTTCTTCGTGCGGCGCGCCAGAATCTGCATGACTCGCCGGATCTCTTCGTCGCGGCCAATCACAGGATCCAGTTTCGAGCGCCGAGCCAACTCCGTCAGGTCGCGAGCATATTTTTCCAGCGCCGCATACGTGGCTTCGGGATTTTGCGAAGTAACGCGTTGGCTTCCGCGAACGCCGGCAAGAGCCTGCAGAATCGCCTCGTAGGAAGCTCCCTGTTTCTTGAGCATTCTTCCTGCGGGGTCGCGGTCTTCCCCGGCGATCGCCAGGAAAAGGTGTTCCGTGGAAACGTATTCGTCCTTGAATTTAGTCGCTTCGGTTAAGGACCGTTCCAAGACGTCGTTCAGCGCGCGGCTCAAATTCTGCTGCGTGAATCCCTGAACCCTCGGCAAGCGGCTCATTTCCCTGTCGATATCCTGACTGATCAATTCGGGGCGAATTCCCAGACGGGTGAGCAGTGGCGGCACCACGCCATCCTTTTGCTCAACAAGCGCAGCCAGCAGGTGCACGGGCTCCACTGCCTGGTTCTCATGACGCGCTGCTATCTCCTGCGCCTCTTGCAAGGCTTCCTGTGCCTTCATGGTCATTTTTTCGAATCGCAGCATTGTTCCCTCACAGCTCTGAAAAAATGGGGGCTGGCCTGGGCGGCAGCCCCCTATGCTATCGCACGGCAAGTTACGCCGTTTACGCCTTTTGTGGATTAGCGGCCCGCGGCAGCAGCCACGGCCGCATTCTCGACGTTCACCTTAATCTGTTTCGGCTTGGCTTCCTCGCGCTTCGGGATGCTCAGCGTCAGGACACCATTCTTGTAGTCGGCCTTTATCGCTTCCGTGTTCACGGTGTTCGCGAGTGAAAAACTCCGGCTGAACGTGCCATAGGAACGTTCCACGCGCAGATAATTGCCCTCGTTCACCTTCTTCTCGAACTTGCGCTCTCCGCGAATCGTCAGGACATTGTTCTCCACACGAATATCGAGTTCCTCCGGCTTAATGTCGGGGAGTTCCGCCTTGACGACGAGTTCGTGCTCGGTCTCGTAGATGTCGACTGCCGGCGCCCAGGTCGTCAAATTGCCCTCATCCGACACGCGATCAAAGGCCTCGCTAAAGAGTCGATTGATCTGCCGCTGCAGGGGGCTTTCCCCACGAAAAGGATCAAAACGGGTAATAGTAGCTCGCATTGTTATCTCCTCCCAGATAGTGATTGCATATGAATAATAAAATATGAGTTTCGCGCTGTCAAGTATTCTTCTTGCACCCCTTGGGTACTACTGCAAACCTTGTGTTATCTGTGTATTATAGACTCCTGAAGTCCCTCCATGCCCCTCCCAATTCTAAGGCTGGAACCTGCCATTACTTATTTCACAGGCGACGACTCCCTGTGTTTTGTTATAGTTGGAAGCAATGCGCCTCAGCGAACTAGACTACTCTCTTGCCCCCGGCCAGATTGCTCAGCGACCTTTGGAGCACCGCGATCAATCGCGCTTGTTGCTGCTGAATCGTGTTTCTGGTATCTGGGAAGATCGTACCTTCGCCCATTTGCCGGAATTGCTTCGAGGCAATGAACTTCTCGTAGTGAACAACGCGAGGGTTCTGCCCGCACGACTCTTCGGCAAGCGCAAGGGCCTGCGCGCACAGTCCCCTTCCCGCAAAACGGCGCGCGAACATTTGTCGGGTTCGGTCGAAGTGTTCCTGACGCGGCAAGTCCAAGACGAAATCTGGGAAGCTCTGGTTCGGCCAGGGCGAAAATTGCCCGTGGGAGAACACATTCTCTTCGGCGCAGGGGAACTCGAAGCCGAGATTCTGGCTCGCGGGGAACTCGGCATACGCACGCTTCGCTTTCAATCTCACAACAACCAGACAGTCGCGGCAAATTTCCAAAGGCTTGGCCACGTCCCCTTGCCGCCGTACATCGATCGACCCGACGAAAGTTCAGACCGCGAGCGCTATCAGACCGTTTATGCGCAGCGGCCGGGAGCGGTGGCGGCTCCGACAGCCGGGCTACACTTCACCCCCGAAATTTTGCAGCGGATCCGCGAGCGAGGGTGTGAGATCTGCGACGTGACATTGAATGTCGGATTGGGAACTTTCCAGCCGATTCACACCGAAACGCTTGAGGAGCATAAGATTCACGCGGAGTCCTACGAGATCGCGGAAGATACAGCCGAAAAAATCCGCAAAGCCAGGAGGGAAGGCCGCCCGGTATTGGCGATTGGCACAACGGTGGTACGTACTCTGGAAGACGCAGCACAGCGCTCTGAACTCGCTGGAAGCGCCGAATTGCTCGGCGCTGGCCGGGCAGACGCGCAAATTTTTATCGTGCCGGGATATTCCTTTCGCGTCGTGGACATGCTGCTGACAAACTTTCACCTGCCGAAATCGACACTGCTGGCCCTCGTGTCCGCGTTTGCGGGTAGGGAAAACGTGCTGGCGGCCTACCACCATGCGGTAGAGACACACTACCGGTTTTACAGTTATGGGGACTGCATGCTGATTCGGTAAGTGTGGCGATGCAGGTGCGGATCGGGAGAATGAAACCAAAAAGCAGTTTTCGAGTTTACGCTGGCCGGTCTGTAGTAGAAGTCATCGACTATTCCCTGAATGAATAGAGGGAAGCTGTGGCGCGTGCAGCTCCCCTCACACTGGTTCACCCACGTTGCAGTGTCTCCCTTCAGTTCGTCAATACAAATGCGCTCTTGTTCCCCGCGAAGCGAAGCTCGAGCACCTTGCCATCGTTGTCGGAAAGAATTTCCGTGTATTCTGACTTTGCGTTGCGCTCTTCCCAGTGGCCATCCGCTTCCGCGACGACCTTATTGCTTTTCTTCAAGGTTAAATGATTGCCATCAATTAGAACGTTGTAGTCTCCGGCGCTTACGTCGTACTTGCCGACATGCACCGAATGGTTAAGGGGAAGGCTCTTGCTTATTGGTTTTGCGAACGCGGGAATTGCAATGGCGGCCGCGGCCAATAGAACTAAGCTTCGTGCCCAGGATTTACTCATTGCGTGTCATTCCTTTCGAGGAGCGAGTCAGCCGAGGGTGTGCTTTGCAGATAGATGGAGTTGACACACAGGCACGGGGAAGAGTAGCCTCCCGAAGAAGACACCTCTACTTCCTGGTTACGAGCCCGGAAAGACTGCGTGTCCATGGCCCCGCGGCTGCCACCGCGGGGTTTTCTCTCGCGATACTCTTACTATCCCAAAACACTCCAACTGACGGCTGCACCCGTATAGACGAAGGCACCTGGGAGAATGTTTCGCGGCAAATGTAACTTTTTATACTACATACAGGCATCCAAATTGCCTCTTGTGGTCACGATTCCACTTTCGCTTAGGTATCAGCGCTCCGCTTCATCTATACTCAGATACACGGGCCCTATACTCGGATGCGACTCTTAGTTCTTAGCGATCTCCACGCCAATTTAACAGCACTGGAAGCCGCGCTTTCCGCGGCGAAGGGAAGCTGGGATCATGTGGTTTGTCTGGGCGATGTTGTTGGTTATGGCCCGGATCCCAATGAGGTAACCTCGCAGATTCGCGAGATGGGAGCCGTGACCATTCGTGGCAACCACGACAAGGCTGTCGCCGAGTTAATGGTCACCGATGACTTTAATCCCGTTGCCCGGGCCGCCGTGCAATGGACACGCGCGCAACTCTCTAATGAGAACATGGACTGGCTGGCTGGCCTTCCTCAAGGGCCTCTCGAAGCGGAGGGAGTCGTCCTGGTGCACGGAGCCTTTCAGGATGAAGATGAGTACGTGTTCACTCCATCGCAGGCGCTCGAAGGTCTGCTGGATTCGACTCTTCCCGTAACGTTCTATGGGCACACTCACCACCAGGGTGGTTTCGCTTATCAGGACACGCAACTGGAAGTCTTGCAGTTGCATCCGCGCGATTCGGAAGCTCGCAGCGCATTGCGTATCGATGAGAAGAAGCGTTATCTATTGAATCCAGGTTCCATTGGCCAACCCCGCGACGGGGATCCTCGTGCCAGCTTTGCCATCGCGGATCTGGAAAATCAGGTAGTGGAATTTTGGCGCGTGCCTTATGACGTGGAAGTGGTTCAGGAGCGCATGCGGGCGGCGCGCTTGCCCGAGCCGCTGGCACTTCGGTTAAGCGTCGGGCGGTAAGGGAGTAAAGCATCGCAATTATTTAGCGGGTCTCATGGACGAACCACTGCACAATCCCGAACAACCTGAAAAAGTGGTTAACCATTCGCGTTTGACACTGGCGTTCGCGGTGCTCGTCCTTCTCGCGATGGGCGCCAGCCTGTGGTTCCTCTTGAAATCGCCTCCCGCACCGAAGCTCGAAACTGTACAAGTTATGGTCACGCCCAAGATGAATGACTCCGAAAAGGAGTATGCAAAGAATCTGCGGGTAGAAAATATCGTGCTCAGCCGGGCGGAAAACTTCCTGCACCAGGAAGTCACCATCCTGAATGCCGATATTGTGAATGGAGGCGCACAAGCCATTGTCGCGCTACAACTCACTGTCGAATTCTCCGACGATATGAATCAGGTGGTGCTCCGTGAGGCCCGCAGTGTGCTAGGAGCGCCTCCCGCCGTGCTCGCACCTGGCGAAAGACGCTCGTTTGAAATTTCCTTTGATCACGTCCCCGCTTCCTGGAACATGCAGCAGCCTGCCGTGCGCGTGGCGAATCTGCGACTCGCCAATGCAAATTAAACTTTCCGGTACTATCTAGTTAGCTTATTATCAATGAATGGACCTCGCCAAGAAACTAAGGGGCGGCCTTCAGCATTTCCTTCTCGGCGCCACAATCGAAATCCGCGAAAACGGCAGCCGCATCACGGCGAGTTCTCCTCTCTCCTAGGAAGTCCGCGGGGCCGGCGGAAAGCCGCTGCTCCATCTTTGGGCGGAGAACGACTCGCGGCCATTACTCTTCGTGTGACGCTCCAGGTTTTCGAACTCAATGGCCTCAGTGAAACTCTCGAGAAAGTGGATCCGTGTGCCAGCGGGAATATCTCCACGTGGTTGGGTCCCGTGCCGCGAATGGCAACTCCTTTTGGACCGCGCTGCGGGAACTCTCGCCCCGATCCTGGCTCTTGCTCTACAAGAGCTCACTGTGCATGCTTCCCCGCAGGAGCGCGAGGTGCCGCTGCGTTTTCGCGGGCTTCCGTTCGCGCGGTGGCGAGATTCGCGCGTCTATTTTGATTGCGGCGGAGTGGGGGAGGAATTTGATCAAACAGAACGAAGTAGAACTCAGGCAACTGCTGATGAATCTGCAAACTTTTCGCAATCCCCTGGCATTGGAAACGCGCCACCCGCTTTATCGCGGGGAGTCCGATCGCTGGCTTCAATCGATTGTTCAGCAAGACGTCACTCGTGTGGACGTGGCGCTCCTGCCAGAGCAGGTTTATGAACAGGTATTTGCGCAAACGGCCGGGCAACATGGAATCCTCGACCTTCTCGGCGTCACGCGCGCCGGGCGCCTGGCCATTCTCGAATTGAAGACCACGAAAGATCTAGATCTCCCACTGCAAGCTGCGGACTACTGGTCGCGAATTCGGGCGGCTTTAGGAAGCGGGAGACCTGGCTCGCTACGGCTATTTTCCCGGTGTGCAATTGCAGCCTGCGCCGCCTCTGGTTTACCTCATTGCCCCGGCGCTCCGTTTTCATCCTTCCACCAACTCTTGCGCCCGGAAATGGAGGTAATTCGCATCGGCTTGGCCGAAAGTTGGCGCCGCGGTCTGCGCGTCATGATGCGCCAGTAGCGCTATCAAGGAAAGTTCAGATCCGCAGTTCTCTTCGTCGCGGTTTATTTCTTGCGTCTCGGGTCGTCGCTGCCGGATCATCTGGGATATCTTTAGATTTTGCTCATTGGATCGCTCCTGATGCCATCTTGTGTTTCCCGTTTTTCCCGGTAGAATCGGAGTGCTGGTTCTCGGGGCGGGGTCCATTGAATTTTTCGTTGACCATCAGACATTCGGAAGACGTATCGTTTCTCGACATCACCGGTAAGCTCACTTCGTTTGAGTCCGCAGCCTTTCGCGACGCGGTTCATGGCCTCTTAAATCAGGGTCACAAGAATATTGTTTTGAATTTGAAGGGGCTGGCTTACCTCGATAGTTCCGGTGTGGGCGAATTGGTAAGTAACTACATGTCCGTGGTGAAAAAAGGTGGCGCCATGAGAGTGGTGGGCCTGGCACCGAAAGTGGAAGAGATTCTCAAGATCACCCAGCTCTATCAGGTATTCCCGGATTTTCCCGACGAAGCTTCCGCGCGCGAGAGTTTTTCTCCCCGTAATGCTAAGTAACATCCCGATTATTGTTTGGAAAAGCGAATTCGTAAAAACCTGCGCCTTAAAAGGAGAGAAGCAGCTAGGGTTTTGGACCCTAGCTGCCTCCCGGGGTGTGTCCTCGAAGTGGTTTTGATAAATTAGATGCACGGGAGCAAAAAAGGTTTCCCGGCTGGCAAAATAATTTCGTCTTAGCGTAAGGGAAACGCTGGATTCCGTAAGTTTTAATAAAACAAATACTTACGCCAGCGCTCATCGCGATGCCCTATCAAGCGCATCAGCTGTCGCGAGGTATGCAATGTGAACGGCCGCGGTTTGCGCGCCAGCCGCAGTCCAGCTTCTTCGGGTGTGCGATCGCCTTTGTTGTTATTGCAGCGGTAACAGCACGCCACCAGATTTTCCCAGGAAGAGCGGCCACCCCGGGAGCGGGGCATTACGTGATCCAGTGTCAATTCCGAGCTGGGGAATACTTTCCCGCAGAACTGACAGGTATTTCGATCGCGTAACAGAATATTTTTTCGCGATAGCGCGCGGCTCTGTTGCGGAATGTGGCGATACGCCAGCAACCGGATCACCGAAGGCACCTTGTGTGAATGCGCCACGGAGTGCACTTCCGAGCTGTGCATCTCCTCTGCCTGGGCGACGCCTTTCAGCAAAAGAACCATCGCTCTGCGCACCGCGGTTACGTTAATTGGCTCGTAGGTTGCGTTTAGAACCAGCACCGGCTCTTGCATTAAGGATGCACGCCGGGGGAGCACAACAGGGAGGTGACGGCCGCCGACGTTCCCCGAAGCAGCAGGCACAAGCGCGCCGCCCGCTTCGGGGGAAATTCGCCCCCGGTAGTCGACTGCCTCTGGCCTTCTGGCGCTCATCGCGCCCCCTTCCGGTAACTCTATCGGCCGGCGGGGCCTGCGGGTCGGATGGCTCGGGCTACGGTAAGAGCAATCACCGAGCTGCCGCGCCCTCCGTCGCACCCGTCGTCATTACATCATCTAGCAACAAGACGCGTGAATTGTCAACTCGCCCACCTTCTTTTAGCGCAAAAGCGCCACGTACCGAGTCCCAGCGTTCCTCATAATCAAGCAGATGTTTCTCTGGCCGAGGACGCGTTCGCATCAAAAGCACGAGGCGGAATGGGATGCCCAGGCGCCTGGCCAGTGGCCGGGCAATCAGATCCACCTGATTGAATCCGCGTTCTTTCTTCCTCTGCCGATGAAGTGGCACCGGTACAACCATGTCTCCCGACAGCCGTGTCTCATCCGCACGGATCAGGTCCAGCAGGCGATCCGCAAGCCAGCAGCCCCGCGGCTCAATGCGCTCATATTTCAGCAGGAGTACGGCACGCACCAGGTCTCCTTCATATTGGCCGTAGCGGCGTGCCCGTTCGAACCCGTATTTTTGCTCGACGCACTGCGGGCAAAGCGCAAACTCCTCATCGTTATCCCCGGGGACTCCCCAAGGCACACCGCACACAACGCAAATCTCCAGTGGGTTGCGGCGAAAGAAAGCCAGGCAACGGTCACAAATCGGAACATGATGGCGGTTGTCAGCAGTGACTCGCAGATACGGCAATCGCCAGGGAACACCACGCTGGCCAGTGCTCCGAAGAGACTGTTCAGCGGGCGCAGCCACCAGGTTTGCGCTTGTTGGATTGCCATGGTGCGGGCAAACCCCTGCTTGCCTGCTCCGATTCTACATCCATTAAGTGTTCAATAGGTAACAGAACGGCGGGAACCTACAATTGGCCCTGCTCCATCTTTTCCTGACAGGAGATGCAGTGCTTGGCCCAAGGCACCGCTTCCAGACGCTTCTGCTGCATCTCTTCCTGGCAGCTCGCGCACTGGCCGAAGGCGTTATTGCGAATCCGCTTCAAGGCCTCGTCGATCTGGTTCAGCATATTGCGGTCTGAGCTGGTTTGCCCAAACAGGAATTCCTTGGTGTAGGAGTTCGCTGCCTTGTCGGCAAGGTCTACGGTGGGATCGTCATCAGCCTGGCGGCCTTCCTCTTCCGTGCGCGTAATCGTCTTGACGAGTTCATCGCGGCGCGTCAGCAATTTCTTCTTGTAATACTCCAAACGCTTCTTATCCATGTTCACCCTCACCCAGATAGCTCAAAGAGCCATCTAAAAACTACATAGTTTAGGCCGCTTTCCACGGCGTGTCAAGGCAACCGGATTTTTCGTAAAATGGATTGATGCGATTGTAAGGGGAAAATGGAAAATTTACTCGAGTTCCATGAAAACACCACCAGCAATCACCTATTCATACCGCTTGTCTCGTCCACTTTCTGAATCTCTTTGGCTAGGGGATAGGTCTGCGGCCTTGAATCACGCGGATCAGGATCACAATCACCGCCAGTACCAGCAAGATGTGAATGAAACCGCCCAGGGTGTACGAGGTCACGAGGCCCAACAGCCACAGAATCAGGAGCACGATTCCGATAGTCATCAGTAAGTCCATGGTTCTTCTCCTCGAGTCTGGAAATATCAGCGTCCCTGTTTTCATCAAGTGCAATCTTCAATGAGCGAAACCTAGTGACAATAGGCTCCGAGATGCAAAACAGCTATCGAGCAAATCCTGTACTCGAATCGGCTTGTTTCTGTAGCTTTGAAGGGGTGTGCCGTCATCTACTGGCCGGCTGGCATTGCGGTAGTCACAATCTCCTGCAACTCTGCAAGCTCCTCCTGGATTTTCCCGGCGGATTTGTCATGACTTCCCCCTGAATCGGGATGGCCATGCACCGCATAAAAGGCTAGAAGTTGCGCCTTCAGTTCGTGGTCCACTCCCGCCATATGTTGTTTTGATAGCCGGTTCAGAAGTTCCGCGCACGTTTTATCGTTGAGCTTGTATTTGCCACGAGCTGTGACTTCGCCAACATCGAAGTTGTCGTTGGGAATTTGCAGTTGTCCTTTTCCCAATTCACTTAGCAGCGCGCGGTAGCGGTCGATAGTCGTGTTAAAACTGTTTTCAAACAGCTTTTGCGCTTCCGGAGTCGGCGTTCGAAACGTCAGAATCCTTAAAGGCCCGATCTTGGGAAGAATGCGAATCGCGAATGCCAGAAACTTGTCGCCCGTGGTTGGGCGTTGATAGTCCTTTCCCCACTCCTTTTCGTAGCCGGCTCGCGACAGATTGTAGAGAAACTTCTGCCGCGTAATTCCGGGTACATCCCGTTCAATTTCATTCTGTTTCAAATTCCATGCCACTCGCGTCGCCTTGGGTATCAGGCTGTTCACGCTGTGACGATACGAACTGGTGGCTCGGTCTTCGTTCGAAATCACGGACTTGAGATCGATTCCATAAGTTTCCCGAAAAGCCCGCTCCAGGACCGGCAGAGAAACCTCGAATCCTATGAAATCGTGATAACTGTCAGGAGCGTAATGCCCCTTGGCCACTTGCAGCACGTCAAATCCAAATTCCGTCTTTATGTGCGCTATGGGATTCTCTTCATAAGTCACTACCTGCCCGTACTTCTTCTGTAATTCCGGATACAGAAGAGGAACGGCGACATTGGTGGCCAGTCGATGACCGTAATTGTCGGCCGCGTAATGCGCCAGGGCGCCGATTGCAAACGCGTATTCGTTCAAATTTTGAGAATTACGCAGCAGCGAAACGATGAAATCTCCGCTTCGAAAATAATGCGTCAAATCACTGAAGAACTTGTTCCCGTATGGGTAGTAGCCGATGTCCTGGACGATCGCGCCTCCATACACATACGCATGAGCTTTCTGCAGTTCGTCCGGGGTGGAACGAGGAAAGCGCTTCAAAAGCAACGGACGAATGTTTGTGTCCCAAACAATGTCGATGATCGCCTCGTGCGTCAGCACCGAATAGGCTCGTGCGCGCGCGGGGCACACTATCAAGATGGCAACACTTATCGCTAACGCTCTTCGGAGTAGTTTTCTCATTTAGGATTTTTTGTCCTCCATCGGCTTGTGGCGAGTTTCCCTGGAGTAAGGAGAAGAAATCCGGGGCGGGCTGCTCACCCAGCCCCAGATTCCGTCTATAGCTGCCTCAGCGTGAACACCGCACCAACCGCACGCTTACGAACTGGCACCGCGGCTTTTGTGGACGTCAACTTCCGTCAGCCGGCGTGTAAACTCGTCAATCTGACTCTCCGCCTGATCTTTCGCCATGCCGTAGCGCTCCTGCAGTTTCCCGATAAGCTGATCTCGTTTCCCATTGATAATGGTCAGATCGTCATCGGTCAGTTTTCCCCACTTCTCCTTTACCTTCCCGGAATACTGCTTCCATTTTCCTTCTACCTGATCCCAGTTCATTGATGCCTCCTTGCCGTTCGACGTTCCGGCTCACGCGAGCAAGCTGTGGCGGAAGTTTAAGTCGGCAAGTTCATCAGAACTCAGCTGGAGACGAAAACACATACGGGATTTCCTCGGGAAAGGAGCGAAATCCACTTGAGACTTTTATGGCACGGCCATCCTGCAGAAAAATACGCTGTTCCGTACAGCAACCTGTGGATGGTGCGGCCCTTTCACGCATTGTAAAACACTTGGCGTTGTGGAGAAATCCGGTCAACAGCCATGACGTGGAGTCGGTGATCGCTTTCTCAAACGGATCGCTTAAGGAGTTCCTCATGCTACGAATGGCTATCGCATTTTTTGTTATTGCCCTTATCGCAGCCGTGCTCGGTTTCACTGGAATCGCCGTTGCCACGGCGGGCATCGCCAAAATTCTCTTCTACATTTTTCTCGTCCTGTTTTTGCTTAGTCTCGTCAGCCATCTCATTCGACGTACGTGAAATTGCCGCGGATGAACGGTGGGGGATGAGTGACAGTCTCCAGCGACAAATCGCTCTAAACCTACGGTCACAATGCCAAAGTCATCGTGCGCGATAGCGTGGTCACTTTAAAGGGACCCGTGCAATCGGAAGACGAGAAGAAAAACTTTGGTTTCAAAGCAGCAGATGCAGCCAGTGCAGACTAGGTCCAGAACGAATTGACCGTGAAGTCTTGAAGGAGAACTGCAGGAACCGCGAGCCATTCAATGGTGCATAGTGTTCCCCGCCACTCTGCACCATGATTAACGGGTTTTTGTTCCGGGAAATACAGTGATTGTGGTATTCAACTCTTCGAAGGAAAGGATTTAATTAGAACCAGCCAGTTTGACGGACTAAGTCCCTTATCTTCTGATTGGAGTTAAGATGCCAGCACGCGCCGTTGTAGGAAATCATGAAGCAACTACACAGCATATCTCTGTTGGATCGGGGATGAATACCTTGAAAATCCTGGTTGTTGACGATCATGACATCATCCGCCGGGGTTTGAAGGATCTGCTTACCGCGAAGCCAGGCTGGGAAGTCTGCGCCGAAGCCAAAACGGGCAGGGAAGCCGTCGCTCTCGCGGAGCAATTCAACCCCGAGATTATTGTGATGGACATCAGTATGCCGGACTTGAATGGTCTCGAAGCTGCCCGCCGGATTCACAAGGCCCTTCCAAAAGCCGGCATCCTTATTCTTACCATGCATTTCTCGGACCAATTGGTTCGGGAAGTTGTGGAAGCTGGTGCGCGCGGCTACATTCTCAAGTCGGATGCCGACAAAGAACTGGTTACTGCCGTCGATTCTATCGCCAACCGCAGAACTTTTTTCACGCCGCGAGCTTCTGAGATGCTTCTGGATGGTTTTTCCAGGACACGTCATCCGGTGCCGAGCCGAAACTCCCGCAGCGCAATCGCTTGACTACGCGCGAGCGTGAAATTGTTCAGTTACTGGCGGAAGGAAAGAGCAGTAAGGAAGTGGCGGTCGCTCTGGGTATCAGCGTGAAAACTGCGGAAACGCATCGAGCCAATATTATGCGTAAGCTGGAACTGCATTCCGTCAGTGAACTGGTGCGTTATGCCATCAAGAATCAGATTATCGAGGCTTGACACTTGTGCGCTCAATTGCGTCAAATCGAAGTGTTTTTTGCATCGCAGAAAGCTCCAATTCTGACGTTTCGATTCAATTATACCTTTAACATCCGAGCCGGTTCCTTCCCGCGACGGCTCCAAGAAACCATGCCCTATGCCCCGTGTTCTTATCGTTGATGACCATGCCTTTATCCGGCGAGGCGTTCAGTCGATTCTTCAATCATTTCCCGAATGGGAGTTGTGTGGCGAAGCGGGTGATGGTAAGGAAGCGATCCGTCTTGCCGAACAGCTCAAGCCCGAAGTGATTCTTATGGACGTTACCATGCCCGGCTTGAACGGAATCGAGGCAACCCGTATCATCCGGAGCTCCCATCCGCAAATGAAGATTGTTTTGCTCACCCTTCATGAATCGCCTGAAATTTTGCGAAATGGATTCCGCGCAGGAGCCAGGGGATATCTCCTGAAGGCCGACGCCGAACAGGAATTGCTGAACGCGTTGCGCATCGTGGTAGGAGACGGCACGTATGTCAGCCCTAAACTCGATAAGGCCGTTGTCAAAGAGGTGATCAGCGAAATTCGGAATGATCGGTAGTCCCCGCAAAGTTTTTCATCCCGCTGCTGACGCTTTTTCACGCAATACCCGGAGAGTCCGCCAGTGCTACGGCAAAAACCCGATGGCATTGCTTTCCCTCAAAACACAAACTGAGCTTCGATCACTGTTGCTGGTCGCTAGAGGAGCTTTTTATGCCAGATCCGGAAACTCTTGAGCGTGCAGCGCTCGACAAGAAAAAAGGCAAATCACCATCCACACAAGCCGGCGAATTTGTTCGCGAGGAGATCGAGCACATTCGTCATGGCGTCCATGGCGCCAGATCCACCAAGCAGGCAATTGCGATTGGCCTCTCCAAGGCGCGTCGTGCCGGAATTCCTCTTCCTCCGCGCCGTGGCAAAAAATCACATTCCGCCAAGCGGCGCTCCTCTCCGGCAAGACGATCTTCCAAACCTGGATCGTCCCGCAAGCGGGCTAATTCTTCTCTGCGTGCCTTGCGTCGGGAAGGGAGCTCCTCGGCATCCAGAGCCGCGCTCTCTCGTTTTGCGAAAGCAAGCGCCAGGAAGCGTGGGTCTTTAAGCCGTCATCGCGCCGCAAAGAAGGCAGCGCGCACCCGATCTCGCCATCGAACAAAATAACTCTAATCGCTGGCGAAAATTGAACGTGACCAATTTGATCGCCCGTAGTGATTCCGCGGCGTAGCACCAAAACTTGCGCGGTGCTGTTCCGCGCTATCGTGTCGTCGTACATGAAATCACTGATTGTTCTACCTGCCATTCCTGATAGAGAAATCTCTTCATTCGATTCATATTCACTCTAATGGACCCTGCATCGGGCCAGAATATCCAGGCTAACCTAACTTCCCGTAGATCTTACGGCTATCAAAGGAGCATCATGAGAGCTCTTAAGTTCACAATTCCATTTGCCACTCTCATCCTCGTCGCAACCCTTTCCGCTTGTTCCGAAGCACAAACCAAGTCCCCCGACGTCACCGCCAGCATTCGCCATTCATTGGACCAGGCCGGTCTTAAAGACGTGAGCGTAAGCCAGGACCGCGAAAAGGGTGTTGTGACTCTTACGGGCACCGTTACTTCCGATGCGGAGAAGTCTCAAGCGGAAATGACTGCCAGGTCTAATGCGCCGACACAAGTCGTCTCTAACCAGTTAGCAGTTCGGCCCCCGGGAGCCGAAAGCACTGCCAAGAAGGTGGATTCGGACCTGGACAAGGGCATCGAGAAAAATGTGGATGCCGAGCTCGTGAAATTAAGGCTTGAACACGAAGTGAAATATGAAGTAAATAAAGGCGTTGTCACACTCACGGGCAACGTGAACTCTCAGTCCAGGCGCTCCTTGGTTGAAAAAGCAGTCAGAAACGTTCCGAATGTTCAGCAGGTTGTGAATGAGCTGCAGGTAAAGAATCAAAAGGCCACCACGTCCAGATAACGAATTTAGGGCAATGGGAATCAGGCGCTTGTCTTCTCGGCTGGGCTTTTCAGGCCATTGCCTTCCGATAAGCTGGTTGCCGTAAGCACTAAGCTCAGGGATGAATTGATCCTTACCCATCTGAAAGGATGTCATGTCGGCCGCTGGCGCTCCCCGCCGTTCCCAAACGCATTTTCTTGGCATGCCTGCGACGCGCTTTGGATCGCTTGTCCTTGCCGCCATCTTGCTCATATCCACGGGAATCATTGGTTTCGTTACGGTCGACCGCATGGCGAGCAGCCGCGATTTGGTAACCCACACCTATCGTGTAAGTGGCCTGCTCAAGGACCTGAGATCCGATATCGGCAATGTTCACGCTAATTTTGACTTGTACTTGCTTTCCGGAAGCCCCATGGAAGTGTCGCATTTCGATGAACAGCAGCAAAAAGAGCTCCAGATTGCTCGAGATCTTCGAAATCTCACCAATGACAATCCGTTGCAGCAGGAGCGTTTGGACGAGTTCCAACCAGTTCTCCAGCAGGATGTCAATCAACTGAGCGCTTGCGTGCGGGGTCGCAATTGCTTGGCCCCCGGTTCCGCGGCCCCAAGTGCCTTTCTAGCCGAAATTTCCGGCCGCAGAGCTTCTCTGTCAGACATGCTTCGTAGCATGGAAAGCATGGAGGAAAGCCTTCTCCAATCGAGATTACAGACCTGGCGTCGCCTTTTCTATCGCATGGTGACTATTCTGGTGGCTTGCTTCAGCCTGGCGCTTCTTCTGCTCTTCTACAATTTCGGACTGTTGTCGCGTGAAATTGAACGAAGAAAAGAGCAGGAGCAAATCAAAAGAAACAACTCAGAATCCTACAAGATGCTCAGTGCTCGTATCCTCGAACTGCAAGACGTAGAGCGAAGAAGGATTGCCCGCGAACTTCACGACAGCGTCGGGCAATTTCTGGCTGGCCTGAAAATTAATCTTGGCCGCCTGCAACGGCGGGAATCCGAAGCAACTGCTCAAAGCTATCCCTTACTGTTGGAGTCTATCGAACTGACCGACCGCGCCATCGGGGAAGTCAGAACCATCTCGCATTTGCTTCATCCTCCGTTGCTCGATGAATTGGGCTTCCATTCCGCCGCTCGATGGTACGTCGAGGGGTTCGCGAAACGCAGTGGGATTCATGTGAATTTGCATTTGGCGGAAGTTGTGGAACGTCTGCCAAGGGAAATTGAACTAGCCTTGTTTCGCGTCCTTCAGGAATCTCTCACCAACGTACACCGCCATGCGAAGGCAAGCCACGTCGATATCGCGGTTGAGTGTACCGACGACGAAGTCATTCTTGTAATATGCGATGACGGCAAAGGACTCAGCCGCGATGTGCTCACTGCGGTTCCGCGCTGGGCACGCCGGTGGCATTGGTCTTGCCGGAATGCGCGAGAGGCTGGCCGAACTCGGCGGCACTCTGGAAGTAGAGTCGAGCCCAGAGGGCACACAGATTCGTGCCACTCTGCCCACGCGTGAGTGCGATCCGGCAGACGCACCTTCGCAAGACATCACCATCCCTCCCAACTGATCTTAGGTCGAAACAGGAGCGGACAGTACACCCCCACATCAACACCGCCGTCTCTTTGTCCAACGAAAATGCCGGCCCTCGCTTGACGACTTGGCCGGCATTTTCTTTTCAGTTCTTGTATTAATCAGATCCAAAAGTCTGGTGGAGAATCCTGGGCTCAAGCTGGGATCACTTGGCCATTTCGCGTGTTATAAATGAAATAGTCCCCCGGAGATGCTTGCGCCATTTGGGATAGTTGGCGTTTGGCTTCCTCCAAGCCTTCGACCGCCCTGATCCAAATCGGATGCCCGTCGGGTAGTTTCATGAAGATGTCGAATTTCGCATCTCTCATTGCTTCCTCCACAATGATGGATTTTCATTATGGAGGACAGGGCAAAAATGTGCCCATTCCCTTCTCATTTCTCTATTTTGCTTAGATTCAAACAGTTACCTTACAAGCTCGCGCGCATAAGGGCACCAATATCGACGCGCAGCTTGGAATTATTTTCAAGAAAACTCGTATTTTCTTCATCGGAATAACGGCTATAGGTAATGAACCTTATGGATTCCAAAACTCACAAACCCTGTCAGAGTTGATACCTTGCCGAACGCGGTTTTTCACCGGTTATCGCTCTCGACGCTTTTCAAATCTCAGCGGGCGTCCTGGAAGCTTCTCGTCCTTATTTCCGAATGCGTCGTTCCCCTGTGCCACCGCTGGATTGATTCCTCCCCCCGCGCACACCACGCAGATGCGTGTCCAGGGAAGAGCCTGCAACCGCGCGGCAGGAATCTCTTCACCGCAACCTCCGCAAAAACCATATTGGCCGCGTTCCAGCAGTCGCAACGAAAGTTCCACCTCTGCCAGCGTGCGGATTTCCCGCTCCATGTTCGTCGCCGCCAGGTCTTTAGTCACTGTCTGTAACGCGAAAAGGCTTTCATCGTCTGTTTCGTGCTCGGTAGCCGTTTGTGACCGCCGCTCGAACAGGCGGTTGATCAATTCTTTTCGCTTCTGCAAAAGCAATTGCCGACAGACTTCGAGATTCACACTCTTTTTCCTCGTCGCTAACATTTTGTTCTTCCTCTGATGATTGATGCGTTATCCGTTGCGTGTTTCCTTGCAGAAGGATGCGGTAACGGATTCCCCGGTCGCCCCCTCCGCGTTATGCACTATGCAGCGACTCTGTGGGCTAAGACAATCCAGTCATACCCTTAGAAACCGCCATGAAATACGGGTGAATCGTATTGGTTTGCGCCGGCCGCAGAAATGCGAAGCAGAAAAACTTAGGTGGGGGAAAGTGCCTATCCTGAAGGTTCAAGCCCGCCGGTTGGCCCATCTCAAATGGGAGGAATATGGATTGCTACGCGGGCCAAGTCAGGCGTCCAACAATTCGTGCCTCCGCAAACTTCTCGCCTCCTACCTACGTTCTTGCGCCCACGACAAGGTTCTGCAGCACGCCCAGCTTCTCGATTTCTACTTCAACCGCGTCGCCGGCTTTCAAATAGATCGGTGGCTCCCGAAACGCGCCCACTCCCTCCGGGGTTCCCGTTGCGATGATGTCGCCGGGCTCCAGAGTGATACTTGCGGAAATGAATTCGATCAACTGGGGAATGCGGAAGATCATCT
Source organism: Candidatus Acidiferrales bacterium (assembly GCA_963839315.1). Taxonomy (GTDB): domain Bacteria; phylum Acidobacteriota; class Terriglobia; order Acidiferrales; family UBA7541; genus Acidiferrum. The sequence continues at coordinate 167,620 of CAWIUU010000021.1, read as the reverse complement.
TGCTGGTATTGGAGTCCTGCAAAGTCACGCCATTCACCCGGGCACGAATCCTCAGGCAGTGCGGATCCGGAATTTCGTCCCGCGTCACGAGATACGGCCCTGTGGGACAAAAAGTGTCGCAGGATTTTCCGCGCACCCATTGTTTGTCTGCAAACTGCCACGCTCGCGCGGAAACATCGTTTAAGGGTAGATAGCCGGCAACATATTCGAACGCACTCTGCGCGGGGATCGCCTTCCCTCTTTTTCCGATGACTGCTCCCAACTCGGCTTCGTAATCCACTTTTGCGTCGTTCGCTGGCAGGACGATGGCGTCGCCGGTCCGCAAATGCTGGTAGGAAACTTCGCGAAGATCAGCGGCGATTTTGGCGGCTCTGCTGCTCCCGATTCCATCGAATGGTCCCGGTAATTCAGTCCCACGGCCACAATCTTGCCAGGGTAAGGTACCGGTGCGGATAGACGAACTTCCCCCAACGCCGCGATTTGCGCATGCGAACTGTCATTCACCAATCGTTCCGCCGTAATTCGTGCTGTTTCTCCTTCTTGCAGGAACGCAGCCATGCTCCGAAAGGCTCCGGCGGACACTCCAGAGTTCCGGGCCGAAGCGCATAGATCGACCACGCCTTTCCCGGTAAACACGCCAAGGCTCCTCACTCCGTCTTTTCCTGTGTAGCTTACAACTCGCATCGATCCCTCTCCTGGCCAGCGTTACTTTCGTCTAGTGAAGATCCCCTGGCTGTCGATGCAACCCAAAATGTCTGGGAGCCGTCGTGCAATCTCCTGCCCCGCGATACATCCTCGCAACCGGCTTGCTTCTTCAGTGTTCCTTCTCGCCAGCCAGCACTGCCACTCCGTATTCCGGTAACAACACATGCGTGACTTCTTTTTTGTCGAAGAGCGACTTCATCGCGCGAGGCAACTTTACATCCTGGCCTGCGTTCTTGAAATTGATCAGCACGAAAACGCTGGAGTCATTCCTCACACGGCGATTCACTTCAATCCCCTCCGGCACGGGACCGAACGCCGCCTTGACCGCGCTGGATTTCACCATCCAATCCGCTGCGGCCGCCAGCAGCTTCGTATCCAATACCCCGGCAACATACGTAATGCGTCCCTTTCCCACCTTTCGCGTGATCGCGCAAGGTTGCCCATCCAGCCATCCATTGCTTTTCCCATAGCGCAGCAGGACTTCTGCATCCGCGGCAGTTGTTTTCATCTGCTCCGCCCAGATAGATATTTCTCCCGCGCCCCAGCTTCCACTCGCCGGCATGTCCTTTTCAAGCGCATAGTATTGCTCCACGCGTCCACCCAGCGCCTCCGCCAGATACCCTGGCTCGCGTAGCGGTATCAACGCGTTGAACTCATCCTTCAACCCGGAGCGCGGCCCCAGCACAAGATGTCCGCCGTTCTTCACATACTCCAGCAGATGCTCCGCGCGTTCCTTGGGAATCAGGTTCAGGTCTGGTGCCACCACCAGTTTATATTCCTCAGCGAAACATCTGGGCTTACGATATCGATCGACTGCGCCAACTTTCGCAAGGCGTGGTAGTAACCTTTCAAAATCGCAAATTGATCGTATTTCTGCGTGTGTTTCTGCCATTGAATCGCCCAACGGCTGTCGTAGTCGCTGAGCAACGCCACTTCCGAAACGACCCGCGTGCCGCGAAACGCGCTCTGTACCTCGCGCAAACTCCTTCGCGGTTTGCTTCACTTCTTCCAGCAGCGGCACCGGTTCTCCATCGGGTCCCACCAGCGTGCCGTGGATTTCTTCCTGGCCATTCAACGCGCTGCGCCACTGCCAGTAACCCACTTCATCCGCTCCATGTCCGATGTCGTGCCACGCCATCGCGCGCACTTCGCCCTTATTCAATGCGTTGTTCAGCTCCGACCAGTTCACGAATCCGGGCTGCGTCTCGATGATCCAGATGTTTTCGCGCTTCAAGCCCCGCATTGCGTCATGGCTGATTCCGTTCGAATCCGGGTCCAGATGCCCATGGCCCACGTAGTCATCCCACGATACGAATGTCAGTGGCTTGGTAATCATGTAGTGATCGAAGCTGTCGAAGCCATAACCCATGAAATTTCCGGTGATGAATTGCCGCGGTTCGATGGATTTCTTTAGCGCGTCGATCTGGTCCTGTTGGTAACTCGCTCCACGCATAGGTTACAAAATGCTTCCACTCCAGCATTAATCCGGGGTTGTGCTCCCCAACCGGAATCGGGATTTCCCCCCAGTTATCGTAGGTCTGGCTCCAATACGACGTCGTCCAATGGTCGTTCAAAGCGTCCAGCGTTTTGTATTTCGCTTTCAGCCAATTCTGGAACTGTTGCCTGGCCCTCCTCGTCATACGACATCTGCCCATAGCCATACTCATTGTCGATCTGCCAGCCAACCACGTCCGCATCATGCCCATAGTGTTTGCTCATTTCCTCCGCAATTTTGCGGCAGTATTCCCGGTACTTTTCGGAGAAGTTACGGAACCTTGAGCGCGATTGCCATGCGTGACTCGCTGCCCGTCGGATTCCACTCGCAGCGTCTCCGGATATTTTTGAGTTAGCCATGCAGGTGGTCCTGCCGTGGGTGTACCAACCACCACGACAATGTGATGTTTTTCCGCCAGGCGAATCGCGTGATCCAGCCACGCAAAATCAAATTGCCCTTCTGATGGCTCCAGGCGGCTCCACGCAAACTCCGCGACTCGGATCACCTGCAGATGGGCATCCTGCATCATTTGCAGGTCTGTTTCCCATCGCGACTCCGGCCACTGCTCGGGATACCAATCCGTTCCAACCAGCAGGGCATCGCGCCCAGGAAGTTGCGTCGGAACCGAATTTTGGTCGGATGTCTGGCCCAGGTTCTGTTTGGGGAGGAACAGACTCAATGCACTCAACAGCACGGCGAACAATACACGACTGCATTTAAGAGGAAACACATTCGCCTCCGCAGATTCTTCGCTGGAAACTACCTACAGGACGACGGTGAGTCTCTTTCCGGAATATTCCACGGTTTTGTCCGCGATTTCGGTAAGTCCGCCACCTGCGCCATGATTCTCGCCTACAAGCACGATCCGGAATGCGCGGTTTTCGAGCATTCCCGGAAAGGTTCCCGTGCGTTCGCCGATGGTTAGTGTATGAGCCGCATCATCCCAGGAAATGGGAATCGTCGCATGCGCGCCCTTCTCATAGTTGTAGCTGTCGTTCTCGTCCTCGTAAAGCGTAAATTCCCCATTGGCCCCGCGATAAATGCGAATTTCGATCGGATCCGCCGTCTTCTCCGCGGCATACTCAATATCTGGTCCCAGCGTCAAAATGGATCCAGCTCGGACAAACAACGGTATCCGGTCAATCGGTGCCACCGAATCCACGAAATGGCCGCCCTCCTGTGCCGCTCCCGTCCAAAAGTCAAACCACTTGGCTTCCGGCAAATAAAGATGTCGGGATGTCGCGCCCGGCTCCGTCACTGGATTCACCAGAAGCGCCGGGCCGAACAGAAATTGATTGCCAATGTCCTGCGCCCGCACATCCGTCCGGAAATCCATTACCAGCGGCCGCATGATGGTGTATCCTTCGTTCGTCGTCTTCCACGCCAGCGAATAAATATAGGGCATCAAGCGGTAACGCAACTTGTCGAACGACACCAGGGTCTTCTGCGCTTCCGGCCCGAACGACCACAATTCGTTCTGATTGTTGGAACGCGTGCCATGCACACGGAAGATGGGGCAGAACGTCCCGAACTCAAACCATCTCACAAACAGTTCTCGATACGAGGGATCATCCGGATTCGCCACCGTGAATCCGCCAATGTCCGTTGTCCAATAGGGAAGTCCCGAGAGCGAATAGTTCAGTCCCGCGGGAATTTGCCGCCGCAATGTCTCCCAATTCGGGTTCACGTCCCCCGACCACACCGCCGCCGCGTTCCTCTGCGTTCCCGCATACGCCGAACGCGACAGTATAAACACACGTTTCTGCTCGGAAGCGGCGCGTTGACCCTCGTACACCGCGCCCGTCGTCATCAATGGAAACTCATTGGTGTAGCGCGCCCCATTTCCCAACGCGATATTGTTCGTCACCAAGATGTTCGTCTCCCGCCCCTCGGTTTCCGGTTCCGTCGTATCCAGCCACCACGCATCTGCGCCAATTTTGAACAGCGCATTGTTCATCAAACTCCAGTAATATTTCCGCGCCTCCGGATTGAACGCGTCGTAAAGCGCCATCCCTTTGGGATGAAACCCGCCCGCAACCGTCTTCGCGACGAAATAACCCTTCTTGTCCAAGTCGTCATACACAGGTGACCCGGGCCTGAAATACGGCCACACCGAAATCATCAAATGCACGTTCAGCTTGTGCAGCGTGTCCACCATCCCCTTCGGGTCCGGATAGTTTTTGTTGAACACTGGCTCGCCCATGGTGTTCCACCAGAACCAGTCCTGCACAATGTTGTCCAGCGGAATGTGCAGATCGCGATATTTCTGCGCGATTCCGAGCAACTCTTGCTGTGAATCGTAGCGATTCTTGCATTGCCAGTAGCCGTAGGCCCACTTGCCAAACAACGGTACTTGTCCCGTCAGTTCGCGATAGTCGGCGATGATCCTGTCGAAGTTCGGCCCGTACATGAAGTAGTAGTCGATCGAATCCGACACTTCAGAACTCAAGTAGAAGGCGTGCACAAAGCGGTTGTTGTAGCGGCTACGCGATCCGTTGTTCCAGAATATGCCGTATCCTCTGCTCGAGAGCAGCATCGGTATCGATATATTCGTGTTGTCCTGCGAAAGTTCGACCGCTTCTCCCCGGTAATTCCACACCCCGCCCTGGTGTTGCCCCAGCCCATAAAATGCTTCCTGCGTGTCCCACATGTTCACGAATCGTTCCGAGTGCAGCGTCTTCTCGCCATTCACTTCTACCGGTGTCAATGTGTGCGAAGTTTCCGCCGCCAGTCTCTTCCCGTCCGCGTCGAAGAAAACAATCGAGCTGTCCGCCCTCGTCACCTCAATTTTCAGTTTCGTTGTCTTCAACGTCACAAGCTTCGCGTCCTCGCTGCTGACGGAAAACTCCGCTTTCGGCCAGCTCTTCTTAATCACCAAAAAGTCCGGCCGTTCCGGAACCATGCGCTCCAGCGAATACACCACATGCACCATCGATTCCGTGCATACCTGAAATCTCAGGTATCCATTCTCCAAAACCAACACCATGCTGTCCGGTTGTGTCTCGACACTCTTTACCGGTTTGAGTGCAATCCATTGGGCAAATACAGGAGAAGTGAGAACGAAAAAAAACGCACTAAGTCCGATCAAGCGAGCCACCACCGCTCGGCGCAATTCGTATTCTGTTTTCATGGAAAGTCCCCGACTCCGTAAGCGTTTACGGCTGTGCACCTTGCTACCCGTGCCGACTCTGGCACCTTCCCTCCCTTCTTGTCAATGACCTGCCGCTTTTTCCTTCATATCTCCTCTTCGATCTTTCCGACCTTGCTAATCACTTTGCGCACATGTGTAAGCCACTTTCTTTCTTCACATTGCACAGATCACTCGCGATTCGACCTGTTTTGTGATACAAACCGCAAGGACATGCCAAACTTTCCGGCGTCTCCCAATCTCAGGGGAGGACTGAAATGGGTTTCTGCAGTAAGGTTTTTATTTCGGCAGCTTTCGTAATCGCTCTCGGGTACTCCACTATGACTAGCGCAAATAGCAGTGCGTCTCGCGTTGATTCCAAACAGCGGGCTGCTATCTCAAAATCTGAATTCGGCAAGCTCCCTGACGGCACTGTCATTTATGCCTATACCCTTCACAATATCCATGGTTTCTCCGCCACTATCATTACTTATGGCGCGACCCTCACTCAACTCTTCGTCCCCGACAAAAATGGCAAGCTCGGCGACGTCGTCCTTGGCTTCGACAAGCTCGAGAGCTACGAAGGTGATGCCCATCCCTTTTTCGGCGCCACCATCGGCCGTTACGGTAACCGCATCGCCAATGGCAAATTCACGCTCGACGGCAAGGAATATCATCTCTTTATCAACAACGCCGCCCAACACCTTGCACGGCGGCAAAATCGGTTTTGACCGCAGAGTTTGGAAGGCCGCTCCTTCCGAAGACCCCCAGGGCGAATCCGTTCGTTTCACCTACGTCAGCCCCGACGGCGAAGAAAATTATCCTGGCACTCTGACCGTCAGCGTCACTTACACGCTCACCAATTCCGATGAACTGCAGATTAAATACGCCGCGGAAACCGACAAGCCCACGGTTCTGAATCTCACCAACCACAGTTACTTCAATCTAGCGGGTACGGGCGATATTCTTCAGCACGTCCTGCAATTGAATGCCGACAATTACACTCCTGTCGACTCCACACTCATCCCCACGGGCCAGATCGCCAGGGTGGCCGGCACGCCTCTTGATTTCCGCAAGCCCACGGCCATCGGTGCGCGCATCGGCGAGATCAAGGATATCGGCGGTTACGACCACAATTTTGTCCTGAATGGGAAGCCCGGTACACTGCGTGTTGCCGCTAAGGTTGAAGATCCTTCCACCGGCCGCCAGATGGAAGTCTTGACCACGGAGCCCGGCATGCAATTTTATTCCGCCATCCATCTGGATCCCTCCATTATCGGTAAGGGCGGCAAACCTTATCAGAAATATGGCGCACTCTGCCTGGAAACCCAGCACTATCCCGATTCGCCGAATCATCCCACGTTCCCGACCACCGTTCTTCGGCCAGGGCAGAAATTTACGTCCGAAACGATCTACAAGTTTTCCGTCAAGTAGCGGTCGAATGTCTTTCGCTTTACCAACAAACGGTGTATTCGGCAGGGAGCCTGGCCTGCTCGCCGAATAGGAGCGGCTCGAAAATCTTATGACTGCGCTATTTGCATTCGTGAACAACAACCGCCTGGTGCATCTCACCACGGTCGATCTGGCCATCATCATTTTCTATTTCGCTCTCGTGCTCGCCATCGGCTTCTATTTGAAGGAGCGCGCCAACACCGGCGAAGACTTCTTTATGGCCGGCCGCGAAATGACCGCCTGGGTCGCGGGTCTGGCGTTCCTGTCGGCGAATCTCGGCTCGCTCGAACTGATGGGTTGGGCCGGCAACGCCTACAAGTACGGCATCCTGGCCGCCCACTGGTATTGGATCGGCGCCATTCCCGCCATGCTCTTCCTCGCGTTGGTGATGATGCCGTTCTATCACATCTGTAAAACGCATTCGGTCCCCGGATATCTCAAGCTGCGTTTCGGGCAAGGCAGCCAGGTGTTGTCTTCGATTTCCTTCGCCTTCATGACCGTACTCATGAGCGGAATCAACATGTACGCCATGGCCGTCGTGATGAGGGTCGTGCTCGGATGGGACATCCATGTCAGCATCTGGACTTCGGCTGTCACCGTCGCCATCTACGTGGCCCTCGGTGGTTTGCGTTCAGCGATCTTCAATGAAGTTCTTCAGTTTTTCCTGATCTGGGCGGGCTCGCTGCTCATTCCCATTCTTGGTTTGATCGAAGCTGGAGGCTGGTCCGGCCTGCAAGCTAAAATCTTGCACAATCTCACCGAACAGCATGTCGCGAATCCCGGCGCCTACACCCATCTTTGGTCCACCTTGGGCGATTTCAGCAACAACCCCATGGGCATCAACTGGGTCGGCATCGTTTTTGGTCTCGGCGCGGTCATCTCCATGGGCTATTGGACCACGGACTTCCTGGTCGTTCAGCGCGTGCTCTCCGCCAAGGATCTGCGCTCGGCCAAACTTGCGCCCATCATTGGCGCGGCATTCAAGATGATGGTGCCGTTCATCGTCATCCTTCCCGGCCTGCTCGGTCTGGCGCTTCTTCGCGATCCTCACACTGGCAACTTGCTCCGGCTGGTTCCCGGCGACCTCGCGTGGTCCGCTGCTGGTCGAGCACAGGGCTTGCACAGCTTCGACGAAGTTCTGCCACTGATGTTGGCGCGCTACTGCGGCCCGGGTCTTTTGGGACTCGGCGTTACCGCGTTGATTGCCGGCTTCATGTCCGGCATGGCCGGCAACGTCAGCGCTTTCGCCACCGTGTGGACTTATGACATCTACGGAGCCCTCATCAACAAGAACGCTTCGGACGACGCCAAAGTCCGCATGGGCCGATGGTGCACTCTGATTGGCGTGGCGGTCAGCATCGGCACCGCATACCTGGTCATGAACGCACAAAGCATCATGGACTACGTGCAGGCATTGTTCAGCTTCTTCATCGCACCGCTGTTTGGCACCGTGATCTTGGGCATGCTCTGGAAACGCGCTACTCCGGCGGGCGGTTTCTGGGGACTGCTCGCGGGAACCTTGTCCTCGGTGGGTATGTATGCGTGGGTGAAACTGAATCCCGCCGCGGTGAAATATGTCGCACTGTCGATGCAGGCGCAGGATCAGGCTCAGAACATGTTTCGCGCGCTGTGGTGCTGGCTGATTTGCGTGGGGGTCACAGTCATCGTGAGCTTAATGACCAAGCCCAAGCCTGATTCCGAGTTGACGGACCTGGTCTACGGGCTCACTCCGATTCCACCCGAGAAGCACGTTTCCTGGTTGCACAACCCGCTTTTCTGGGGTGCGGTGGTCGGCGTTGTGTTTGTGGCCTTGAACATCATTTTCTGGTAACGGAGGAACGATGCAAGTCGGCGGATCGATTTCGATTTGGTTCTTCATTGGAATTTCCCTGTTCTTCAATGGCGTGCTGATCTTCGCCGCGGGAATCTACCAGTTTGTTCATCCTCCCGAGGTACCAACCGTGCTCTTCAATCTCCATGCCGGCATCTGGTGGGGCGCTATCCTTGCCATCCTCGGCGCTGTCTACTGCCTCCTCAACCGTCCCAGCCGCATGAAGAGCTAAACCCTGGTTTTCGGGTCACCTCGGCAAAGGCGCACCCATGCTGCCAGACCCAGCGCTCCGACGGCCAACAAAGTGAAAGTAGCAGGCTCGGGAGCCGGCGGCGGGAAACCAACGTCGTTTACGGTGAAGTCCACAGTCGTCGATACCGAGGGCCCCAGCGACGCGGGAACATCAAACTTTACGGAGGTGACTCCCGAATCGGGGTCTCCTTTTTTCTTCTCCTCCGACGGTGGGCCGTCCTTCACGGGCGTGACGAGGAACTTGAAGGTGCAGGTTTTTCCGAAAGCAAGCTTCTTTGCCAGGCAATCCGTTTTGGTTTCTTTGATCGACTTCAACGTATCTTTAGAGTCCGTTCCATCCGCCAGGATCTCCGCTATCACCACATCCTTCACGCCGATGTCCTGCATCAGTGGGCTGATATTCTTCACCGTGATGACGAACTCCTGCGCGTTTCCTCCCTCAACGAATGTGAGTGGGGGGCCAGGGCTCACGGAGATCTGGTCTGGTATGGCAGAAGCTGAGTCCGCAAACATACAGCAGGGTGCAAGCATTAACGCCCCTGCGACCATGGCCGCAGCGCGGGCCGACGATGTAACCGATTTTCGTGCAAACATATTCGTCTCCTTATTTCAGAAAGATCGGAGCAATCGAGCGCACTGCGACGTTGCCTCTTGCCCTGCCGGGGCAATTGACCTGCCATCACCTTGCCGGGCGTGTTCGCCTGTCGCGATTCTCGCCGATACTTGATTCCAGAGAAGTAGCGCAAAAGACGGGAGGACCCATCGCCGAATCTGCCGTTGACTTCCGTTCGCAAAGAAATGCGCAAGTCGGGAAGTTCTTTTCCCGTTAGCAATAAAGGTCTGAAAAGGAGCGCCGGCGGCGCGGAAGAAATTAGCCCAGCGCGTAAGCGCTGGGACACGTGGCGCCGAACGAAGTGCAGCGCCGTAGGTGCGGCACATGCCGCCTCCTCGAGTCGTAATCCCAAGTGCAACTGAGGTATGGCCGGTTGCTCCGCTTGTCATCCCGAGCGAAGAGAGGGATCTGCTTTCCCACCGCCCGCGGCGCGCCACACGCTCCTCGATTCATATACCACATTGTGGTACTATTACATTGTGGAGTTTATCGAGTCCCGCCCGTCACTCGTAAGCTTCATCAGCTCGCTGGCGATAACTCCGAGGAAGTGCTCCGGGCAATCCAGGCGCAGCTCATGGAGAAACCGGATCGCGGCGCGATGGTTCCCGGCCTCGGTGGCGTGCGGAAGGCGCGCGCTGCAAATCCGGGCCGCGGAAAAGGCAATCGAGGCGGCTACCGCTACCTGTATCTGTACTTGAAGAACAGGAGGCACATCCACCTCCTCGTGTTGTTGGATAAAGACGAACAGGAAGACGCCAGTGAAGAGCAACGCAGACAAATGCGGGAGTGGGTTGCGCGGATCAAGAACCAGGCTGGAGGTTGAAGATGAAAAAGAAGATTAAGGTCAATATTTTTGACGATATGAGGGAGGCGCTGCAGGACGCAGCCGCCTACGAGCGCGGCGAAACCGTGAATCTGCGTGTGACCCGAATTCCCGCGCGGCCCAGGCCAATCTCCGCGAAGGAGATCCGCAGCATCCGGCAAACCCTCAATGCCAGCCAGGCGCTGTTCGCTACCTTCTTGAACGTAAGTCCCAATGCCGTCCGCAGCTGGGAGCAAGGCACCCGCCGCCCTCGCCAGGCCGCGCTGAAACTCCTGCGGATCGCCAAGAAAAACCCAAAAGCTCTGCTGACGGTCTGACCTCAGCTCCTGATTGCCTCCGCTCCTTGGGCGGTCTCCCAGCCAATGAGCAGGCCGCCTTCTGGTTTTGTGGGCACGATACGCTTGTCTCGAGCTCTCGAGAGATCGTGCCCTCTTGCATTTTCTTCTCTTTAAGGGGCTGGAGCTTTAGTTAGCTCCCACATTAAATCGCCCCTGCTTCCGCTTTGTCATCCCGAGTGAAGTGAGGGACAGCGCCAGAGGCGCGACACGCTTCCCACACCTTGGTGCAAAATGCGATTCACGTGCCTCTTACGCGAACACCGACTTGAGCGCGGGATAAATGCGGCAATAGGTGGCGTAGCCGCGCTGCATTTGCGCGCTGGTGGCGGGGTCGGGGGTGATGCGCTTGGCTGTGCGGACGATGGCGTCGCAGGCCTGGTCCACGCTGGCCCAGGATTTTGCGCCCACACCTGCAAGGATGGCCGCTCCATACGCGGCGCCTTCTTCGGCTTCCACGGTTTCGACTTCGTGGGCGTAAACATCGGCTTGAATCTGGCGCCAGAGCGGCGAGCGCGCGCCACCGCCGCCAAGTCGAATGCGTTCGACGGGGACTTTGATCTCGTCGAAAATGGTAAAGGTATCTTTCAAGCTGTAGGCGACGCCCTCGAGCACGGCGCGAATCAGGTGGGCGCGCGTGTGCGAAGCGGTCAAGCCAATAAACGCGCCGCGCGCCGAAGGATCGAGATGCGGCGTGCGCTCTCCCATCAGATACGGAGCCCAGAATGCGCCTTCGGCTCCCGGCTTCACGCTGGCGGCTTCTTCGGTCATGCGCTCGTAGGGATCGCGGCCATCTTCGGCACCAGCTCCAAAGCGATCGCGGAACCAGCGCAGCGAGAGCCCCGCGGCCTGCGTCACGCCCATCACGTGCCAGCGATTCGGAATGGCGTGGCAGAAGGTGTGCAAGCGTCCCTTGGGATCGAGCGCGGGACGGTCGGTGGCGGCGAAGACGACGCCGGAAGTGCCGATAGTGGCGCTGACGACGCCGGCCCTCGTGATGCCGATGCCGACGGCGCCGGCGGCTTGATCTCCCGCGCCTGCGACGACCGGAGTTCCGTGCTTCAGCCCCGTGGCTTTCGCGCCGGCTTCGGAAATGCGGCCGCAAATTTCCTGCGACTCAAAAAGTTTGGGGAGCATTTGCGGATCGATGGCGGTCTTGCTGAGGATTTCGGCAGACCAGGCACGCTTGGCGACGTCGAGCAGCAGAGTGCCCGAGGCGTCGGCAACGTCGATGGCGGATTCACCGGTGAGGTGGAGGCGGACGTAATCTTTGGGGAGCATGACTTTGCGCACGCGGTCCCAATGCTTGGGCTCGTTCTGCTGCACCCAGAGAAACTTGGTGAGGGTGAAATTGGTGAGCGGGGGATTGCAGGTGAGTTGAATGATCTTGTCGAGGCCGAAGAGTCGCTCCAGATGCTTCGATTGCGCTTCGGTGCGTTGATCGCACCAGATGAGCGCGGGGCGGATGACTTCATCTTTCTGGTCGAGCAAAACGGCGCCATGCATCTGCCCCGAAAAGCCGACGCAGGCGATGGAATCGGCGGATTCGCCGGAGGATTGAATGGCTTTGCGGATGGCGATGGTCGCGGCGCGCCACCAGTCCCACGGATCCTGTTCCGCCCAACCGGGATGAGGGCTAGCGAACGGCGCGTGCTCTTCGGTGCCACAAGCGACAATGCGCCCCGCTTCATCCAGGATCAAGACGCGCGTTCCACCGGTTCCCACATCGATGCCAAGGGTTCTGATAAGGCCTCCAGTTTGCGTGGAAATAGCGCTCCCGGCGGGGATTCGCGTGTTGCACGCGGATTCGGCTATCCTGCCGCCCAGCCCGCGCGGTCTCCCGCGTCAATCATTTCTTCCGCGCCGCGATCGGTGATGACATCCTGCGATTGCTGCCGCAGGAAATAATCGAGATTGCCACGCATCACCAGGTGCGGCGAGAGCGTCACCTGGCAGGTAGGACATGTTCCTTCCACCAGGAATTGATGCAGAACGCGAAACGCCAAACGCCCTTGGGTGTGGGGACGCTGATCGATCGTGGCCAGTACTTCGTTGCGCCGGATGCGGTCTACCAGGGCGGGGAAGAGATCGGTGGTGATCAAGGCAAGGCGTGGCAAAATTCCCGCATCGCGCGCGGCTTCGATCACGGGAATCGACGCTTCGGTGGTCACGTAAATTCCCGCCAGGTCCGGATGCGTCGTGAACAGCCGCCGGCACTTGTCGTAGGCTTCGGCTTCGATGTCGTGTTCTTCGATGGCTTCCGAGAACTGCATCGCGGCATAAAACTTGTGCAGGGTTTCCTGGAACGTGCGGCACTTCTCCGCGTGTTCGTGAATGCCGAGATCGCTCAGCGTGACAGCAACTTTCCCTTTGCCCTGCAGCAGGCGACCAAGCAAATCCGCTGCCAACGATCCGCTGACCATCGTGTCGACGGAAACGACCGCCAATCGGCCGGTGTTTGGTGCATCGGTGGCCACGCAGACCACGGGAATTTCGGCGCGGACGGCTCGACGCATCCAGGTGCGCATCTGCTGCGGCCGGCTGGGAAAGGAGATGATGCCGTTCACGCCGGACTTCACCGCTTCCTCGAAGGATTCGGCTTCCCCTTCACCGAGGTTGGGATAAGTGCGGAACTCGACCTCAGTGCTATGGACTTGCGCTTCTTTGGAAATGCCGGCGCGAACTTCGTCCCAGAAAGAAGTTGTCCCTTTGAGGGTGTTTACGGAAATACGCAAGTGGCGCCGACGAGCCAGATAACGTGCCGCCAGATTCGGCCGGTATTGCATAGCCTTGGCCATCTGCAGGACACGAGCTTTGGTGAGCGGACTGACTCCGCCATGATTGTGAAGAGCCCGGTGGACGGTGCCGGTGGAAATGCCAAGCGCATCCGCGAGATCGAAGAGAGTGACCTTCTTGTCCATGATCTGCCACCTGGAAACGCTGGAGCGGCACGAAAGCAGACTCGAGTGAGAAGAGAGCATGGTTCCGTAAACGTTTACGGCGCCATTAAAAACCACTTTTCTCAGGTTGTCAACGGCCCAGCCTTCTCAGCTGTTTGTACGTAGAGGCGCGCTCTATAGTTTCGCTGATACTTTTAGTTGAAATGCCTGTGTTTTCGTCGAGCTAGTTCCAACCAGGATATCGAAGATGCCCGGTTCCACAACAAACTTCATGTCTTCATTCCACAAGGCCAGGCTCTCCGGGGTGAGCGTAAAGCGTACCGTGGTTTTTTCGCCGGGGCGAAGATGGACGCGTTGGAATCCGCGCAGCTCAAGAACGGGGCGGGTTACGGAACTGACTTTTTGGTGGACGTAGAGCTGGGGCACTTCATCGCCTTCGCGATCGCCTGTGTTTGTGACGTCCAGTGTCACTGTGGCATTAGCGTTCGGAGCGATTTCCGCCGGCGCAATGTGAATGTTATCCAATTTAAAGGTTGTGTAGCTGAGGCCATGTCCAAAAGGGAATAGAGGTTCACGCGAAGTGAAAATGTAACTGCGGTTGCGTGATGGCTTATGATTGTAGAAATCGGGCAATTGGCCGACGGACCGCGGGAAGGTGATCGTCAACTTGCCGCCGGGATTGACATCGCCGAACAGGATTCGAGCGACTGCCGTTCCACCTTCCTGGCCAGGATACCAGCTTTCGACGATTGCCGGACTATGGGTAGCAGCGTAGTTGATCGAGAGTGGGCGGCCATTGACCAGCACGACCACCGTGGGCACCCCTGTTTCTACGATAGCTTGAATCAATTGATCTTGAGCGCCTAACAAATCCAGGGAGTCGCGATCGCCCAGGTGCTCCTCAGACCAAGCTTCGCGGTTCGTTGCTTCGGTCTCTCCAACAACGACGATCGCAACATCCGATTTCTTTGCGGTCTCCGCGGCGGTGCGAATGCTGTCTTGCTGATCTTTGGGATCCGCAAGTTTCGAATTGTTCTCGTACCACCCGGCCCAGCCTTGCTTGCCGGTGGTAATTTTGCAGCCCTCGGAATAGAAAACTTTTGCTGAGGAACCTGCGCGCGCGCGGATGCCATCGAGCACACTCACTCCTCGTCCGGGATCTCTCGAGTATCCACCCAGATGCACGTCGGCTGCATTTGGCCCAATGACCGCAATGGTCTTCAGCTTCTTTAGGTCCAGGGGGAGCAGAGCGCCATCGTTCTTGAGAAGCACAATGGCTTCTTCCGCGGCTTTTTCCGCCAATTTCTGGTGCTCGGCACTGTTGGTGATGCTCTCGGCATAATCCGGGTCGACATAGGGGTTCTCAAACAAACCCAGCCGGAATTTCCCCGCGAGAACGCGGCCTGCAGCCTGATCCACTTCAGAGATTGGGACTTTTCCCTCGTTAACTTGCTGCAGCAACGTGTGATAAACCGAGCCATCCGACAGGTCGAAATCGACGCCCGCAGCGAGCGCCTTCCTTGCGGCTTCTGCAGCGTCGGCGGCCACACCGTGGGTCCGGAACAACATTTGCAGACCTTCGCCATCGGAGGTAACGTAGCCGCGAAAACCCCATTGCTGACGCAGCACCTTCTCGAGAAGCCAGTGGTTTACGTGCGAAGGGATGCCATCGATTTCGTTGTATGAGGCCATCACGCTTCCCGTGCGCGCTTCTCGAATTGCCGCTTCGAACGCAAACAAATAGGACTCTCGCAGTTCGCGCTCCGAAAAATTTGCCGGGGCGGTGTTCGTGCCACTTTCCGGCTGGCCGTGTGCGGTGAAGTGCTTCGCCGTAGCCATTACATGGTGCCGATCGATAAAAAAGGTATCTCCCTGCAGGCCCTTGATGGCCGCCACGCCCATGCGGGACCCAAGAAAGGGATCCTCGCCATAAGTCTCCTCGGTACGTCCCCACCTGGGGTCGCGCGCCAAATCCAGCACGGGAGTAAATGCCTGGCCTTCTCCGGAAGCTCCCATTTCCTCGCCCACTGCCGTAAAGACTTTTTTCACCAGGACGGGGTCCCAGGTGCTTGCGAGCCCCAGAGCCTGCGGAAAGCTGGTGCTTCCGTAGGCCATGAATCCATGCAAGCCTTCTCCGAAGAAAATATCCGGGATGCCAAGCCTGGTTTTTTGGAGTTGATAACGTTGCAGCGCGTTGTGGATGAGAGCCCGCTCGCGTGGGCCAATTTTGTTATCCACACTGTAAAGATCCTTGAACACTTCTGTGGCGTTTTTGTAGGGAAGTCTTCCGCTGGTGTCGATCAGCCCAGCGTTTCCTTGGCCACCGCCCGAAATTTGGGCCACTTTCTCTTCCAGAGTCATCCGTGAAAGAAGATCCGAGACCCGATCCTCAACCGAGAGCTTCGAATCTTTGTAGGCTGGGATTTGTGACTGAGAATTTACAGGAAAACACAACAGAGAAGAGGCCACGACCAAACTAAAAAGGAATCGCATCGATTCTCCTCGCGCTGAAATCTGAAACACGATAGCAGAAAATCGAAAACGCGCTGGTGATATCTAAACAGGGAATGCGCCCTTGTTGAAACTTTCATGCCAAGCGAAGTCTTCCCAAAGCGGTACGAAAATCTTCTATTCTTACCATCGTGTCTTTTCATACAACCCCCTCCGGAGGAGAGGCGTTTAGTTGTGGAGTTGGAACCTTGGTGAGGAAGAATCTCATCCTGAGACCGGTGGAAAGGGAGAGCAAAGGCGGGTATTCGCAGTTTTGGGGGCAAAAAAGCCGCCAAATGGCAGGGGAAAGGGGCCGAACAAGACTTGGCGAGCCTTTGAGAGGGGATATTGTTGGTTGTTATGGGTCCTCGATTGAGGGCTGGCCAGGGGGGCTATGAGGACCAATTTGATCATAAATCCACTAAAAAAACGATATTCAGCATTGCAATTTTGAAAAGAATGCTTGACACAAAGTTAAGCTGATAGTAGAAAACGATTAATAAGGCGGCGTAAACGATTACGGTTGCGCCGCGGCTTCGCCTCTTCGGCGGGGTTATTTGGGGTGGTTTCGCTCATATAGCAGAGAAGCAGACGGGGGTGGTCTGGTGGTTAAGGCGGGTCTTGCTTTGCCTCATTCCTTTTTCGAAATGTCTAGTAAAGATGCGCGCATTTCCTTGCAACAAGGAAAGCGCTTGGGAGGGGTTATGCCGAGTGTGTCTTCTATCTGCCGCAGCTCGCGGTGGATGGTTCTTTTTTTGGTTGCCTGTCTCGTGCTTCTGCCCAGCTTTGCGGCTGCGCAGACGTATACGAGTTCGTTAGCGGGAAATATTCATGATGCCAGCGGCGCGGCAGTTCCGGGTGCCAAAGTGATGGTGAAGAACGAAGGAACGAACGTCGTGGAACAGCGCACGGCGAACGATTCCGGGTACTTCAGTTTCCCGACACTCCTGCCGGGCACCTACACCGTGAGCATCACGGCAAAGGGCTTCGCAGCATGGGAAACCCACAGTCTGGTGCTGAACCTGAAGGACAGCCGCACGATCAACGTCGATTTGGCCGTGGCAACGTCGACTGAGCAAGTCACAGTGGTTGGCACAGCAGAATTGATTACCCCAGTGGACTCTGGTGAGAGCGGAATGACGCTGAACCAGGGAATGGTGAATAACATCGCCATACAAGGACGCGATGCTGCCGAACTCATCAAGTTCATGCCAGGCATGGGCATGAACAATGGACTTGGCCAGAGTATGTGGAATAGTTTGACCACCGCCAGCAACACCGGTCCAGTCGGGCAGTTCTCCGCGAACGGCACGCAGCCGTACGGCGGATTGCAGCTCACTCAAGATGGCGGCTTGCTGGTAGACACCGGCAACATGGGAACGCAGATCGCCAACATCAACCAGGATCAGACGGCTGAAATGACGGTGCATAATTCGTCCTTTGCCGCGGAATACTCCCGCGGTCCTGTAGTTGTGGAAGCGAGCGGCAAGAGCGGCGGTTCACAATTCCATGGCGGCGCGTATTTGTACGCCCGCAATGGGGTGATGAACGCGGAAGACGCTTCACTGAAGGCCAATAACGTTGCGAAGCCGAACGACAGCCAATACTATCCCGGCGGCAACATCGGCGGACCGGTGATTATTCCCCACACCAACTTCAATAGAAACCGGGACAAGCTTTTCTTCTTTGCCGGCTACGAATACATGAATCAACAGCCGGAAGGTAACCTTGTTCACCTGTTCGTCCCGACAGCGGATATGCTGGGCCTGAACCCGAACAAACCGTACGCAGACTTTACGCCGGCGTATCTGCAGAGTCTGGGTCTGCAAAAGTCGGATGGTTCCAGCAATGCGGGTTCTGCCGGCACGACACCATGCGCGGCAAGCAACAACACGCAATGGTGGTTCAACAATTATTGCGGAGCTACCACCGGCGTGTCGGGAGCACCAATTGTCGCGAACAACGGGCAGATTCCACTAAGCCAGCTCGACCCGAATATGCTGGCCCTTGCTTCCATCTTTCCGAAGCCCAACCTCACACCAACAGCAGGTAATCCATTTAACTACCAGTTCGTGAATTCGACGCCAGTGAATCGTTGGGAGTTCAAGATTCGCGGCGACTGGAACATTACGCCGAAGGATCGCGTGTATATTTCCTACAACCGGCAGAATGAAACGGACATCAATAACTTCGGTGTATGGTGGTGGCCCAGCGATACGCTGCCATACCCCACAACGATGCCGGCGAAGCAGGTTTCCAACCTGTGGTCCGCCAGCTACGTGCATGAATTCACGACCTCGCTGACGAACGAATTCGTGTTCAATTACACATCCTTCATTAACCCTGTACATCCCAGCAATATCGGCGCAGTAGATCCGACCAAGGTCGGCTACAACGTGACGAATCCGTTCGGGTACCCGGGCATTACACCGATGATTCCGAACATGGTGAGCTGGGGAAATCAGACAGGAAACGGCGGCTGGTTCCCTGGTTTGTGGGCACCGGCGTATGCCGCAGGTTTTTCGGGTGGAGCGTTTGGAGCGCTTAAGCGCGTGCCATCCTTCGCAGACAACCTCTCTTGGGTGAAGGGAACCCACACCATGAAGTTCGGCTTCTTCTGGGCGCATGGTGGCAACCAGCAAACTGAGGGTGCATGGGCAGGTTCGTCCAATGCGTTCCCGCAAGGGCGCTACGACTATGACAACTGGGCTTGGGGCACCACGGGAAATCCGCTGGCAGACTTCGCTCTTGGGCATCCCGCCGACTTTGCGCAGACCAGTGCTGACCCGCTACACACACTCTGGTACAACGAAATCGCGTTCTACGCACAAGACACGTGGAAGGTAACGCGCCGCTTGACGTTGAACTATGGTCTTCGTTTCGATCATGAAGGCCAATGGTATCCAGAAGGCAATACTCCTGGCATGGTAGTCTGGGATCCAAGCACCTGCCCTCCCGCGACAGCCCCTGGGCCGGCCTGCGTAGGGCCGAATCTTCCTGGGCTTTCCTGGCACGGAGTCAACAAGAACATCCCAATCTCTGGGTTCGAATCGCGCTTCATTCCCGACCCGCGCGTGGGCGCTGCCTTCGACTTATTCGGAACAGGCAGAACCGTTCTTCGCGGCGGCTACGGAATCTATCGCTATCAACTGGCCTACAACGACGTGAATGCGGCCCTGGATGCTCCACTCGGCATCCAGAACTTTGCCACATCCGGCAATTGCCACCTCCTGAAGACCATTCAAGTCCAAACGGATCCTCTTTGCCAGCCGAGCTCGCCTGCAGGGTCCCTACCGGCATCAAGCACGGGTACCGGCATTCAAGCACTTCAGATGGGTGACAACCGCACGCCATGGGTTCAGAACTGGACCTTCCTGATCGACCAACGCGGGCCTTGGAATTCATTGTTCGAGGTCGGCTACATTGGCAGTCACACCTCTGACATGCTGATTGCGGCGAACCTCTCGAACATCAATCTTGTTCCGATAGGCGGCTATTTCCAGCCCAATCCTGTCACTGGCATAACCTACTATTGCCAGGGTGCGGCAAGCGCGACCTGTAAATCTAGCGGGCCGCCAAATACCTCCCAGTACCTGCCATGGAATTACAGTTCCATCCAGGTGGCTTCACACGGGAGCTATTCCAATTACAACGCTCTGCAGATGATGTGGCAGAAGCAGACCGGCCGGAGCACCTTCATGGTGAACTACACGTTCAGCAAGGTACTGGGCATCCGCGACGGACAGACGGACAATGGAAATGGGAACGGCAGCGTGATCGATTGGTTCAACATGAAGAATAACTATGGCGTGCTTGCTTACGACCACAGCAACATCTTCAACGCAGCCTACGTTCTCGCATTGCCGACGGCACACACCTCCAACAAGTTCGCCTCTGGCGCGGTCAACGGGTGGCAGCTCTCCGGTACACTTCAGTACCAGAGCGGCGCACCAATCCAGCCAAACACCGGGGGAAATCTGAACGCGAATTATCAGAACGGGGAATCGACGGGGAGCATTCTCGGAACCAATGCCGACACATTGGTTCCGGCACTCACTTGCGATCCACGGTCGAAGACGATGGCCGGTCAGTATTTCAATCCCGGCTGTTTCGCTATGCCGACGCGCGGACAGAATGGCAACATCATCTGGCCGTACATCAAGGGCCCGGCCTATTTCAACACCGACCTGTCTCTGTTCAAGAACTTCCACGTGACGGAGCGGCAGACACTGCAGTTTCGTATCCAGGCGTTCAACTTCATCAACCACGACCTGCCAGACTTGACGCAGGGCAATGCTTTGAACTTGAACTTCAACGCGCAGGGCGTTAACACAAACACTTGCGGGTCCACAACCTCCGGCAGCTGCACCGACGGCCGCGCACACTACACGACGGGCCGCCGCGTACTGGAGCTGGCAATCAAGTACAACTTCTAACCTGGTCTAAACAAGCAGTTGCGCAAAAGGGGATGGTTCACACCATCCCCTTTTGCTTTTTGTGTGTGAGAGAATACGGATGCAAGTTGGTGCGTTCCACACGACCAAGTTTCGGTGCGATGCGTTTTCGACGCGCGGATCGTGCCAGTTCCGACTCGGCGCGATGCTGCGAGGCAATTGGGGAGATTGTTCAGGTGCAGGTTCATCCGATTCGCTTTGTTTGTTGCGTGGTCCTCGCGAGTTGTCTGGCCGGGTCCGCGGAAAATTCCATAGCCCAGACGCCTACTATTGCAGCTAAAGCCGCACCCAAAATCAAGTTCGCGCTGCAGAACCTGCCGTTTCGCGTTGAGACCGACGAGACACTCAAGACTCCTCATGCGCCGGCGACGATGGCCGGTGGCGTTGCGGTCTTGGACTACAACAAAGACGGACGGCCGGACATCTTCTTCACGAATGGAGCAAACATCGAGACGCTGAAAAAGGATGATCCGAAATACTCCAATCATCTTTATCGCAACGATGGCAATGGCGTTTTCACGGATGTCACGAAAGAGGCGGGGCTGAGCGGAACTGGCTATGACATGGCCGCCGCGGTGGGCGACTACGACAACGATGGCAACCCGGACCTGTTCGTCGGGGGGTTGCACGGCAACACCTTGTATCACAACAATGGCAACGGAACGTTTACGGATGTCACGGCAAAAGCAGGGCTCGATCATGCGGTCGACCCGAAGTATGGCCCACTGTGGACCACGGCGGCGGTGTGGGTGGACGTGAACAACGACGGGCTGCTTGATTTGTTCGTGGTGAATTATCTGCAGTGGGACATAAAGAAAGAGCCGTTGTGCGGTTTTGGCGGGTCCTACGATTACTGCAATCCCCGGTTCTACGAGGGGCAGCCGAACCAGCTGTTTTTGAATAAGGGCGATGGCACGTTTGAGGATGTTTCGGAGAAGTGGGGAATTCGGGCGCATGTTGGCAAAGGAATGGGCGTGGGCATGGCCGACTATGACCTGGATGGGCGGCCGGACCTGTTCGTCACCAACGATACGTATTACAACTACCTGTTCCACAACACCGGGCAGAAATTTGAAGAGGTGGCGTTTCAAGAAGGAGTCGCACTCGTCGAGGATGGTGAGTTTGTCTCTGGCATGGGCCTGGATTTTCGCGACTACAATAATGATGGATATCCGGACATTGTGTTTGTGGCGCTGAATAATCAGACTTTTCCGCTGTTTCAGAACAAAGTTGGCAAAGGGTTCGAAGAGGTCACATTCCCCACTGGGATGCGCAACTTGACCCGCGCTATGGCCGGCTATGGCCCTGGCTTCTACGATTTTGACAACGATGGCTGGAAAGATCTTTTCGTCACGCGTGGGCATGTGGAATCGCTGACAAAACCGGGCACGGACATCGATCAGTACAACACGGTGTTCCTGAATCCCGGCGCGACCGGAAAATGGCAGGCGCTTACGGCGGAAGCGGGGCTGGACGCATCTCCTCCGGCACGGCATCGGGGGTGCGCGTTCGGCGATTTTGATAGTGACGGGCGAATCGATGTTGTGGTCACGGCGCTGGGCAAAGATGCGGAAATCTGGATGAATCGCTCCGAGGGTTCGGGCCACTGGCTGGACATTGCTTTAGAGGGAACCAAGAGCAATCGTGACGGCATCGGCGCACGCATCAAGGTGCTCACCTCTGCGGGCGCGCAATACAATCACATGACTTCGAGCGTCGGATATGCTTCTTCCAGTTATGGACCGGTGCACTTCGGCTTAGGCAAGGACACTAAGGCTAAGTCGGTCGAGATTCATTGGCCGTCAGGAATTGTACAGACGCTTCAGGACGTGACGGGGGACCGAGTGCTCAGCGTGAAGGAAGCTGCGGGGAAATGACCGGCGATTTTACTTTCTTCTGGCGCTCTTCTTCGGTAATGCGGTCGACAATCTGTTTTTCGCGAGCCCCGTCTTCCGGTCTTTTCAACTTGAAGTAAAGCGCCGCGAGTTCCACGTGAGGCGGCAGCCATTGCGGAATCGCTTGCGCCACGGTTTCAAAGTTTTTTAAGGCGGCCTGTGTCTGACCTTGGGCGTTCTGGACCTTGGCAAGCTCAAAGCGGGCGTAGGAAGAAGATGGATCAATCTCCAGGGCGCGTTCCAGTTGCTTTTGCGCTTCATCCAGTTTTCGCTGCTGGTAAAGTACAGAGCCAAGCCGTAAATGAGCCTCAAAATCATCCGGCTTCTGAAAGATGGCCGCGCGAAATGCTGCTTCTGCGCCTTCCAGATCGCCAGAATATTCTCTTACCAGGCCGCTGAGGGTATTGACACCCGGGAAATTCGGGTCAACCTTGACAGCCAGGTCTGCATATTGGCGCGCGGCTTCGAATTCCTCCAGCCGCAGATGCGTTTCCGCCGCCAATGCATATACCTCTGGCATGGCCTTTTTTGCGGCAACTTTATCGACGCGCTGAAGTCCTTCACGGGTGTGACCCGTGCGAATGAGGGCAGAGCCTAAGGTCCAGGCGATAGTCAGATTCTCGGGGTCCGCGTCCTCAAAGTGCGTAAGCAGGACGATGGCTTGGTCGTCTTTGCCGAGTCGGACATAGCAGTCTCCGAGGAGCATGGCGACTCGCGCATTCTTCGGGTCCTCCTGGAGCAACGAGGAAAACTGGTCGGCGGCTTCGGGTATTTTCTGCCCCTTGTAATAGGCAAGCGCCAGGTTCATGCGCAGGTCGCGGTTGCCGGGGACGAGAAGGAGCGCTGCTTTGTCCTGCTCAATGGCCTCGTCGTAACGCCCCAAGGCGGCCAAGGCGATGCCCAGGTTAGCGCGCGCGGCGACAACTTCCGGATGGGAGTTCAGCAATTCCTGGTATTTTTGTACGGCGAACTCGTTGTTTCCCGCCTGCTGTGCCAGTTGGGCATCGCGGAAAAGTTTCTCTGGGTCGGGCTCTTGCGCGCACACGGCTGCCACGCAGAAAAAGCCACAATCGCCGCGAATAGATGCATATTTCGTAGTATAACTCGATTTCAAGGTCATCCGGAGAAGCTCATTCGGAATCTATGACGCGAAACATCACGTCGGGTAAAGCTTCTGTTCGGATTCTTGAGTTTGTTCCTTCCTTTTCCGGGAACAGCGCAGGCAATTGGTGAAGACCGGTACTTGGAAAGCGAATTCCATGCCGGCGATTTTGTTTTTGCCCGAGGTAGCGGACGGCCGGGATCTATGTCGATGCTAACGACTATCGCGGGGGTAACTCGCGCGGCCAATGATCTGTCTCAGGACGTTTGGAGAGTGACCGGATTGCTTCACGAATTCTTCACGACGAAAGTGATCTCTCTTCGCCCACAGTCATCATTGGCACGATCGGCAAGAGTGCTCTGATTGATCGGCTGATTCGGGACCATAAGATCGATGTAGCCGAGCCATACGGGGGAAGTGGGAGTCGTATCTCGTGCAGACCGTGTCGCAGCCAATTCCGGGTGTGTCTTCTGCTCTGGTGATTGCGGGAAGCGACAAGAGAGGAACAATTTACGGGATCTACGAAATCTCCGAACAGATTGGCGTTTCTCCCTGGTATTGGTGGGCGGACGTACCGGTTCCCCACCAGCAGGCTTATTCATTAAGCCGGGCAGTCATGTTCACGGCGAACCCGCCGTGAAATACCGCGGGATTTTCCTGAATGATGAAGCGCCCGCGCTTACCGGCTGGGTTCATGAGAAATTCGGTGGGTACAACCGCGAGTTTTACGAGAAAGTGTTTGAACTGCTTTTGCGCTTGCGAGCCAATTTCCTGTGGCCCGCCATGTGGAACAGCGCGTTTAACGAAGACGACCCGCTGAATCCCAAGTTGGCCGACGAATATGGAATCGTGATGGGTACCTCGCATCATGAACCTATGTTGCGCGCGCAACAGGAATGGAAGCGCCACGGAAAAGGCGCGTGGGATTATTCCACGAATGGGGAGGAGCTACGCGAATTCTGGTCGCAAGGAATCGAGCGCAACAAGAACTACGAAAGCATCATCACGCTGGGAATGCGCGGGGATGGCGACCTGCCGATGTCCGAGCAGAGCAACGTGGCGCTGCTGGAGAAAATTGTTGCGGACCAGCGAAAGATCCTTGCGAGCGAAATGAATCCCGATCTGGGGAAGATTCCGCAGAGTTGGGCGCTCTATAAAGAGGTTCAGGAATACTACGAGAAGGGAATGCGCGTTCCCGACGATGTGACTCTTCTGTGGTGCGACGACAACTGGGGCAACATTCGCCGTTTGCCGACGGCCGAAGAGCGCAAGCGGATTGGTGGGGCAGGCATCTACTACCATTTCGATTATGTCGGAGACCCTCGCTCCTACAAATGGATCAATACCAATCCCATCCCGAAGGTGTGGGAGCAGATGAATCTGGCCTACCAGTACGGGGCGAGGCGTATCTGGATCGTGAACGTGGGTGACCTGAAACCCATGGAATTCCCGATGGAATTCTTCCTGACATTTGCGCGTGATCCAGAGAGTTGGCCAAAGGAAAAACTTGGCGAATTCACCACCCAGTGGGCCACGCGCGAGTTTGGACCTGCGCACGCCGCAGAGATCGCCGAGCATCCTGGAGAGATATGGCAAATACAACGGCAGGCGCAAACCAGAGCTTCTGGAGCCAACCACCTATAGTCTGGTGAATTACCAGGAGACAGAACGCGTGTCCGCTGAGTTTCAATCGGCTGTGAACCAGGCAGAGCAGATTTATGTCAAGCTGCCGGAGAATTATCGCGATGCGTTCTTTCAGCTCGTGCTGTTCCCGGTGAAAGCGTCGGCGCAAGTCACGCAACTTTACATCACGGCGGGCAAGAACCAGCTTTACGCGAAGCAGGGCCGCGCCAGCACAAACGATCTGGCGGCAGAGGCGCGCGCGTTATTTCAGGCCGATGAGGAGCTCTCAGCGAATTACAATCACACCCTTGCCCGGGGAAAATGGGACCACATGATGGATCAGACACACATTGGATATACGTCCTGGAATGAGCCACCCAAAAAACATGATGCCTGAAGTCGTCGAACTGAAACTTGCGGATGCGGCAAAACTGGGGGTCGCGATTGAAGGCTCCGCTTCCGCGTGGCCGGGTGCAGCAGAGGAATCCTTCTTCCCCAGTTTGATACTTTTGCCCGTCAACGGCACTACGTGGATGTCTTCAACCGGGGACGCGCACCTTTTCAGTTTTCGGCAACAACAGAACCGTGGATCAAACTGAGCCAATCTTCAGGCGAGATCGAGAAAGAACAACGGGTATGGGTCCGTATCGACTGGAGCAAGACTCCCCGAGGAGCAAGCACGGGTGCTTTGAAGATTTCTGCATCTACGGGAGAATCTGTAACCGTGAAGATAGCCATTTTCAATCCCAAAGAGCCAACGCGAGATTCTCTCCGAGGGTTTGCCGAATCCGAAGGCTGTGTTTCGATGGAGGCAGACAAGTTTACCGGCAAGGTAGATGGGATGGTTGGCCGTTGGGAAAATATTCCCGACTATGGACGCACCGGCTCAGCCATGTCGGTGTTTCCCGTCACGGCCGCGAGCGTCACGCCCCTACAGAATTCTCCTTGCCTGGAATATCAGATGTATCTCTTTGATCCCGGGAAAATTGAGGTCGAAGCGATTCTCGGACCGACATTGAATTTCGTGCCCGGCCGTGGGCTTCGCTATGGTATTTCGTTCGATGATCAGCCGCCACAAATCATCGATGCACTTGCGCAGAACTCGCCTGAAGACTGGGAAACTTCGGTGAAAGACAACGTTCGCACCAGCACGTCGAAGCATGCCATCACGGGGACGGGATACCACAAGCTGAAGTTCTGGATGGTCGATCCTGGAGTAGTGCTTGAGAAACTGATTGTGAACCTTGGCGGCGTGAAGGCAAGCTACCTTGGTCCCCCCGAAAGCTATCGGGGTGGATCAACAGCTGACAAAACTCAGCTGTCATTACCAGGCGGAAGCAAGTCAACACAGTAGGATGTCTTAAGAGGTTGTCAAAAAAATTAGAGTCCGCGTTCTGCCCTTTGGGGATGACTGAATAGATTGCGAAAGAATGCCAAAACCGTTTCCTCAGGGGCTGAAGCCCAAGGCCTCCTAGAAACGCTACAGTTTCGGCAGCTGGGAACGCTCCGACCCCTCAGCATTGCTCCGATCACTCTCGGCGGCCTCTTATTGGACGTCGATTGTCGTGACGCTGAGCGCGGGAAGTGTGATCGTCAGCGTCGAGCCGTTCACAGTTTGCTGTCCCGGCAGGCACAGGTTGCACGGTGTCTGCGACGCGGCGGAACTGGCTGTCATCTGGTAGAGATGTGCTGTGCCGGAAAGAGGCAAGCCCGTGATTGCGGTGGCTTGCGCGGCGGTTGAGCGATTGATGGCCACAAAGACATAGCGACCCGCAGTCGTACTGTCTGCGCTGGCGTAAACCGCCACCTTCGATACGTCGGTGGAGGCGGCTTCGAGCGAAGTGTCTCCGAAGCAGGAGGTCGAGCTGTCAAAGCCGCGGAACGCGCGAAACCAGCCAGTGTGTAGGGTTCGCTGCTGCTTAATGGCCACAGGGTCGCAGCGAAGACGCCTTCGGCGCCGAAGATGCCAAGATTGTCGGCCTGCGCGATCGTTCCGGCGATGTGATTGGGGCCCGCCATTGTTGTATTCAGTAATGGCGATTTTCATTCCTGGGTTTTCGGCGGTGATCTTGCTTTGGAGACGACCAAGAATATAGATGGGCCCGCCGAGTACGGCGTTTGTGATCCAGGAATTTTCCTGGTAGGTGGTGTCCCAAAGGCTGCGCGGACTTTGCACGATGGCCTGAACTTGGGCGTCGGTCAGGGTTGAGCTGGTCATGTTTGATGACACGGGTGGTCCCATCCGTGGCTTCTGAATACCAGTGGAAGTCGTAGACGTCCACCAGGGGTTTTCCGTAGCTTGTGGAGGCCGACTTGATGGCGGGCATAT
This sequence comes from Candidatus Acidiferrales bacterium, assembly GCA_963839315.1. Taxonomy (GTDB): domain Bacteria; phylum Acidobacteriota; class Terriglobia; order Acidiferrales; family UBA7541; genus Acidiferrum. The sequence goes on along the minus strand of CAWIUU010000021.1, from coordinate 140,194 downwards.
ATTTGTCCGCGAAACCAGTTTGCGCCGGTGGGTGTGGGCTCAGAGTACTTCGCCCTGCCAGTTGTAGATGCCCTTAAAGCCGTAGTTCACGGGGCCGAAAATCAGGCATTTGCAAACTGCGTTGGGAATTGTTCTCTTCAGGGCTTTAAGCCTTCGAAAGTGATGGTGTTGGTGACGAAGTTATCGGATGAGATGGGGTCAGATCCTTGTATTTCTTAATGAGTGGAATTCCAGAGTTCCGGCTCGTTGTCCAGGCTGACGAAAGTGGGATGAGTTGGGTTTGCTCCCGAAAATATTCTGCCGGGAAATCCTGATCGAGGGCCCAGCGAATTCGTCCATGTATACGTTGTTCGTCAGTGGTCGGCGGGGTGATGATGTGAATGGGGCGCTCGGACTTGGCCGTCCTTCTTGGAAACCACGGCCGGAAGCACTTTATATTTGGAAACGGCTTGGTAGTACCTGAACGGATTCGTTTCCATCGGCAGACACATACCCTTGCAGTTGAAATGTGACGAGGCTGGCCATGCCGTTGGCCTTGGTCAGCCGCGATAAACGTGCGCACCGCTTCCGCTGGAATGCCGGCATTGCAGGTCCCATTGCACAAATAGTTGTCGTTTTCGTAGAAGTAGTCGCTGCCAGCATTGGACCCATTGTTGATCCAATTGTAGGCGGTCCAGCGATTGCCTCCATCGCGATCAAAAGTGAGCAAGCGGCGGAGCGCCAGTATTCCCTGAATAAAAGTTGAGGCCGTAAATATAGGGGGAAATGGCTTTCGTGTTTGCGGGATTTACTGTGATGGTGACATTCACGGTGGTAACCGCAGGAGTGGCGCTAACCTGGGCGGAATGGACGCTCTCGCCGGCGGAGTTTACGGCGGAAACCACATAGTAATAGGGAGTGCCGTTGGTCAGACCGGTGTCCGTGTAGGTCGCCGCCGTCGGATTCGCGATTTGCGTATAGGGACCGCCGCTGGTGGTAGAACGTTTCACAGGGTAGCTTGTGGCACCCCTGCTGGACAACCATGAGAGTACGACCTGGGCATTTCCGGCAGTCGCGATCAATCCGAGCGGCGTTGGAGGAGTCTGCACACCGCCGGTTGGTGTGGCTTTCGCTTCCGATGAGTACGCGCTTTCACCAGAAGCGTTCACGGCCGAAACCACGTAGTAGTATTTCGTTCCATTGGTCAATCCCGTATCGGTATAACCAGGGCTGGCCGGGTTGGCGATCTGCGTGTAGGGGCCACCGCTGGTGCTGGAGCGTTCTACGTGATAGGTGGCCGCACCAGCGCTCGCGGTCCACGTCAGACCCACCTGTGCATTTCCCGCTGTGGCGACAAGTCCAGTTGGGGCAGCTGGAACGGCGAGTGTGGGAGTGGCATTTACTTCGGCAGAGTTTGCACTTTCACCATTGGCGTTTGCCGCGGAGACAACATAGTAGTATTTCGTTCCGTTCGTCAGTCCTGCGTCCATATAGCTCGTCGCTGTTGGGCTACTTAATTGTGTGTAGGGACCACCGCCGGTCATCGAACGTTTCACGTGATAGCTTGTCGCGCCGGAACTGGCGGTCCATGTCAAACTAACTTGAGTATCGCCCGCCGTTGCCGTGAAGCCTGTTGGTGTGGCGGGAGGCGATCCAGCGCCGTTCCCTCCTCCGCCATTGGAGCCCGAACCAGCGCTTCCGCAGCCGAGTATGCCAACCAGCAGGATGGTCAACGCCAACATGACCAGACGTTCTGCGCCGTGGCGGATTCTCAACGACGAGTTCATAGGCGATCCCTCCGCAAAGCTTGGTGTTTCGCACCGCAAGCCGGATGGCGCGGGCGGCTTCAGGAAAAAAATCTTGAGCGGGTTCGAGGAAGCGCTCGGCCCAGGAGAAATATGGATTACATTCAGTACCGAACGCAGGACTTGATCTTAGAATAGCGTATGGGTGCGGGGTGGAAGGGTTCAAGAGCTTCTTTGCAAGTTAGTGCTGAATATTCAATAACTTAGTGATGCTGAGGAACAGGGGCTTAGGGGCTATTAAGCAGAGCAATGTGTGGCGGTCAGACCCAGGATCTTCAGCAGGATGTCGGCAAAAGTTTGCGGGAGGGTTTTGTAATTTATGAGTGGCGAATTCTCTTGCGTTCTTCGCGCCCGGGGAAAGTTACGCGGGAGTGAGTTGTTTCGTCTTTACTCAGGTCTTAGAATCAGCACGTCAACAATTGTCTCGCTCAGAGGGAGAATTCTCCAGGTGAAATTCCGATCGCTGTTCGTTCTTCTGTCATTTTCTTCGCTTGCCACAACAGTGACCGCCGAGCCCAAGCTGCCGCATCTTTTCAGCGACCACATGGTGTTTCAGCGGGATGTGGCGATTCAAGTGTGGGGTTGGGCCGATCCCGGGGAGGCAATTTCCGTTGCCTTTGCCGGGCAAACGCAGCAGAGCACGGCGGGCAGCGATTCGCGATGGCATGTGGAGCTAGGCTTCCATGCATGCTGGCGGTCCTTTCGTCCTGCAGGTTCGTGGGAAAAAGAAGCTTGAGTTTAAGGACGTGATGATCGGGGAAGTTTGGGTCGCCTCGGGACAATCCAACATGGCCTATGCTTTGGGAGGAGCCGCGAATGCCTCCGAAGTGATTCCCAAGGCTGACGACGCCGGGCTTCGCTTCTTCACCGTACCGAAGAAGATTGCGATGGAGCCGCAAACCGATACGCTTCCTGCTGCGTGGGAAGTGTGCACCGGCGAGTCGGCTAGAAAATTCTCGGCCGTGGCGTACTTTTTTGCGCGAGATTTGCGGCGGACGCTTCAAGTGCCGGTAGGCATTATCTTGAGTGCTTGGCCGGGCACGGCGGCGGAAGAATGGACACCGATGGAATCTCTCCAGAAAGAGGGCGTTTTACAGCCTATTGTGGCGAAGTGGGAAAAGACCTCGGCGGAGGACCAGCAATTCGCGGCGGGTTCGCGGGATTTCTCGCTGGAGTTTGATGATTTTGCACTGTTGCGGGCGGATCCAACGTCTTCTCCAGTTCCATTCAGCAATTTTGCAGATGGAGCATCCAGCACTTCGACTGGTGGTGAGTGGTCGTATAGCTGGGCGGACGCGGAAAATAGCGTATTTGAGCTGGTCGCGCCCGGGCACGGTGGGAAAGGGTACGCGGGCAAGATTTCCGGGAAGCTGGATGGCGCGAGTGGTTCGTATTGGAAGGCGTCTTATCATCTGGACGGCTCAGCTGCGATTTTTCTTCTTATGCGGGAGTGCGATTCTGGGTGCGAGGGAATGGGTCGTTCGTATTTCGCAGTCTGCAACCGACCATTTCCGATTGGGACGACTATGCGTCCGAATGAGTGAAGGCCACGCCAGACTGGAAAGAAATAACAATATGGTTCAAGGACCTGAAACAAGCGGGTTGGGGCGTTCGAGAAAAACTGACGCTCGAACAACTTAGCGGATTTGCTCTTTCCTGCATGACAGATTTGGAAGATCCGCCAAGGCCGCCTGCCGGACTGTATGAAGGAATGATTGTGCCGCTGGAGGATTATCGGATTCGTGGAGCAATCTGGTATCAGGGAGAGAGCAACACCTTTCGCGCGTACCAATATCGCACGCTGCTGCCGGTGATGATTACGGGCTGGCGCGCAGGTTGGGGGGAAGGAGATTTTCCATTTCTGATCGTGCAACTGCCGAACCAGGGACACAGCGAAGAATTCGCAGATTCCTGGTGGGCGGAACTGCGCCAAGCGCAATTGATGACCGCGAAGACGGTGCCGAATACCGGGCTGGCTGTGACAATTGATGTAGGCGACCCCAACAATTTGCATCCACCTAGGAAACAAGAAGTGGGGGAGCGCCTGGCATTGTGGGCGCTTGGGACGACCTATGGAAAGAAGGTGGTTTATTCGGGGCCGCTGTATGAAAGCATGCGCGTCGAAGGGAAAGAAATTCGTGTGCAATTTAAGCACGCAGGTCATGGGATTGCAGGCACACGGCGGCGCACTACAAGGGTTCTCGATTGCGGGCGATGACAAGAAGTTTCACCATGCGGTTGCGCGGATCGATGGCGAAACGGTGATTGTGTCGAGCCGGAGGTCGAGAAACCATTGGCTATCAGGTATGACTGGGCGGACAGCCCGGAAGGGAATCTCTACAACAATGAAGGATTGCCGGCTTCGCCGTTCCGGACAGATGATTGGCCGGGCGCTACGTATGCGAATCGTTAGTTGAGCACACGAGCTTGCTTACGCAAGTATCGAGACAAAACAGAGGCGACCATGAAGAGCAAATGTAGTTTGCAGGCAGTTATAAGGGCAATGCGGAGAAGATTGTGATTCCGGAAGAGTTATCCGTGGTGGGCTTCGACAATATTCGCATCACGGAATATATGACGCCACCGTTGACCACAATCGAAATGTCGGAGAGGGAACTTGTGCAGATCGCGTTTCCGGCGCTGCTCCAGGATGTACAACGCGAAAAGCCGAACCCGAAAGGGACGGAGTATGTGCTGAAGACAGGCCTGGTGCTGCGAGAGACGACGGCGCTAAATCCACGATGGTCCAAAAGACGCGAGAGAACGGAAGCAAGCATGAAACAGAGAATTGGGGATGCGAGCGAGGCGACGATCATGCGGAAGCGAGTGGGAAGATTCGTGGCGGCTACCATAGTGGTGGCGGGAATGGCCCTTGGGGCGAAAGCGCAAATGAACCCGGCGGCCAAAGACACGTTCCGCGCCGACCAGATGGAGACGGTTCTGTACGGCGCGGCCTACTATCCCGAATATATGCCCTACGAACGTCTCGGACAAGGACATCGCCCTGATGAAGAAGGCGGGTATCAGTGTGGTGCGCGTGGGAGAGTCGAGTTGGGGATTGTGGGAGCCGGAAGACGGACATTCGAATATGCCTGGATGGATCAACGTCGTCGACGAACTGCAGAAGGCCGGAATTAAGGTGATTCATGGGCACGCCAACCTATTCCATTCCGGCGTGGATGTACAAGGAACACCCCGAGATTGTCGTGACGCGGCTGGACGGACAGACCATCACTTACGGACTGCGCCAGAACACCGATCTTATGAATCCGACTTACCGTTTTTATTGCGAGCGCGTCATCCGCAAAATCGCCGGAGCACTACAAAGACAATCCCGCGGTCATCGGCTATCAAATCGACAACGAAACCTCGTCGGCGGGGCGGCAAACCACGACGTGCAGGTGGGATTTCGCGAATATCTGAGCAAAGTTCAAGACCGTCGACGAACTGAACAAAGACTGGGGTCTGAACTACTGGGGCCAGCGGCTGAATGATTGGACCGAAATTCCACCACGGGAGGGCATCCTGAATCCGGGATGGAAGCTGGAGTGGGAGCGCTACTCGCAGTGGATCACCACCGACTTCCTGGCGTGGCAGGCGTCCATCGTGAACCAGTACAAGCGGCCCGACCAGTTCGTCACGCACGACTTCGCTGGCCCGCCTCGGCCGGAAGTTAACGAGCGGATGTCGCTACGAGTCTCGATATCGTCGCCAGCCAATCCGTATCACGGCACGCAGGATGAGTTCGACGGAGAGTGCGTCTTCCTACGAGGGCGACTACACGCGATCTCTGAAGCACACGAACTACCTGGTCACAGAAACCAACGCGCGAAGCCATCGGATGGGATTCCAAAAATCAATTTCCGCCCTATGACGGCCAGCTTCGTCTGGATGTGTACACTCACGTTTCGGCCGGCGCCAACATGGTCGAGTACTGGCACTGGCACTCGCTCCACTATGGTCAGGAGACTTACTGGAAGGGCGTGCTGGGGCACGACCTGGAGCCCGGGCGCGACTACGAAGAGGTGAGCGGACCGCGCACGAACTGCGGCGAATCGGGCCGCAGATTGTCGACCTGCAGGCGCAAGAACCAAGTCGCCATTCTTTACAGCCGGGATTCGCTACTACGGAATCGAGTTCATGAAGTTCAGCGATCATGAGAACTACCGAGACATCCTGAGGCAGATGTATGGCGCCCTCTATCAGAGCAAATATTGGTGTTGATTTTGTCTTTCCCGATAGCGCGAATCTCTCGGACTACAAGGTGATTGTCGTGCCGCCACTGTACGTCGCGAGCGATGCACTGCTGAATCACCTGGCCGAGTATGTGAAAAATGGCGGGCATCTGGTGCTGGCGTTTAAGAGTGGATTCAGCAATGAATATTCGATACGGTCCGCTGGGACGATGATGCCCGGGCCGCTGCAGCGACGCCGCCGGCTTTCACTATCAGGAGTTTTCCTATCTGAAGCAGCCACTGGCGCTGAAGGGCGATCCGTTTGCATGCGGGCGCGGACAATAAGGTCTCGGACTGGGCGGAGATGCTGATTCTGGATACGGCGAAGGCCGTCGCATATTACGATCATCCGTTCTTCGGCAAGTACCCTGCCATCACGCGGAATCAATATCGGCAAAGGCACTTGACGTACGAAGGCACGGTGCTGAGCGACAAGTTGCAGCAAATCGTTTTGCTGCTCGTGCTGAAAGAGGCGGGGCTGGTTGGCGCCGATTCGGATGCGCCAGGCAGCGTGCGAGTGAAGCATGGGAAGAACCGGAACGGCAACACGCTGCATTTCTACCTGAACTATTCGAGCGCGCCACAAACCGTGAATTACGGATACGGAGCGGGTACGGACCTGCTTTCGCAGGGTGCCGTGAGCCATGATGAGAAGCTGACGCTGAAGCCGTGGGATGCGGCGATTGTGGAAGAAAAGCAGGGAGAGTAGATGAGACCGGGGATTGCAAGGCGATGGGAAAGTACCTGCTCACCGCAGGCCAATAGGAGAGCGCGTTAACGCTTACGATAAGGCTTTTTGCAGGTGAATGGGATAAGATTCTGGCGGCTGTCGAGACCCTTTATCGCCTTCAACCACGACGCACCGCCATAACGTGGAACAAAAATGGAAGAAGTACGGAGCCGAATCATGACAAATAAGAAGATGACAATGGGGTTGATCGTGGGGAACCGCGGATTTTTCCCCGATCACCTGGCGAAAGCGGGCCGGGAAGAGATGATTGGGGTGCTGCACAAGGCGGGGATGAACGTGGTGGTGCTGGGGCCGGAGGACAGCAAACACGGAGCGGTGGAAACGTTCGAAGAAGCAAAACGGTGCGCGGAATTATTCCAATCGAAGAGCAAACAGATTGACGGCGTAATTGTGACGCTGCCGAACTTCGGGGATGAACGCGCCATTGCGGACACGCTACGGCGAGCAAATCTAGGAGTGCCCGTGCTGGTACAGGCGACACCGGACACCCCCGGACAAATGTTGATCACCCACCGCCGCGACAGTTTCTGCGGAAAGATGTCCGCCTGCAATAACCTGCGGCAATATGGGATTCCTTACTCGATTACGACCCTGCACACGGAGAGTCCCAATTCCCCAGTATTTGCCAAGGACCTGGAATGGTTCGCGGGAGTGTGCCGCGTGGTGAAGGGATTGAGGAACCTTCGGATTGGAGCAATTGGGGCGCGTCCGGCTGCGTTCAATACCGTGAGATACAGCGAGAAACTGCTGGAGGCCAACGGAATCACGGTGGAAACATTCGATCTGTCCGAAGTTCTGGGACGCATCAGCCGAATGAAGGACACGGACGACGCGGTAGCGCAAAAACTACAGTCCATCCAAAAATATGTGACGACGAAAGATGTACCACAAGCGGCGTTGGTGAAAATGGCAAAGCTGGGAGCGGTGGTGGATGGGTGGATGAAGGCCGTGGACGTGCAGATCAGCGCAGTGCAGTGCTGGACATCTCTGGAAGAGAACCTGGGAATCGTGCCGTGCACATTGATGAGCATGATGAGCGATTCCCTGCTGTCGAGCGCGTGCGAAGTGGATGTTTGCGGCGTGCTGGGGATGCATGCATTGCAATTGGCGTCGGAAACGCCGAGCGCGCTTCTGGACTGGAACAATAATTACGGCGATGACCCGAACAAGGCGGTTTGCTTCCACTGCAGCAACCTGCCAAAGCATTTTTTCAAGGATGTGAAGATGGATTTTCAGGAGATCATCGCAGGAACCGTGGGAAAAGAGAACACGTTCGGGACCTGCGTGGGTCAGGTGAAAGCGGGAGCAATGAGCTTCGCGCGATTCTCGACGGACGATGTACACGGAAAAATACGGGGTTATTCCGGCAGCGGGCGGTTCACAGACGATCCGTTGAAGACGTTTGGGGGAGCCGGAGTAGTGGAGATTCCCGGATTGCAGAAACTGCTGCATTACATCTGCGAGCAGGGATTTGAGCATCATGTGGCGGCAAACTTTTCGAACGTCGCGCCGATGGTACATGAGGCGACGACCAGGTATCTAGGCTGGGAAATGTACGCGCACGTTGCATAGTTCCAGCAGGCGCCAAGAGAGAGCAAGCACATGTCGATTGTGGCAGGAGTGGATTTCGGAACGCTGAGCGTGCGCGTCACGCTGGTGGATACGGAGCGAGGCAGGCTCGGATCCGGGGTTGCCGAGTATTCGTTGCACCGGAAGAGGGAAGATCCGGATTATGCAACACAAAGTCACGACGATCACATGCGGGGGCTTGCCGAGGCCACGCAAAAGGCGCTGAGCGCGGCGAGGGTTTCAGGCGACGCGGTGGCCGCGCTGGCCATCGATACAACGGGATCGAGCGTAATACCGGTAGGCGAACGACTGGAGCCGCTAGACGAATACTACCTCTGGTGCGACCACCGATCGTGGAAGGAAGCCGCGCTGATCACCGAGACGGCGCACAAGAAGAAGCTGGAAGCGATCGACTGGTGCGGGGGAACGTATTCATCGGAATGGGGCTTTTCGAAGCTGCTGCACTGGCTGAGGCACAATCCGGAAAAGCGCGGAAAATTCGTGAGCGCTTTCGAGCATTGCGACATGGTGGCGGGAATTCTGTGTGGAATGACCGAAGCCAGCGCGGTGCCGCGTTCCATTTGCGCGATGGGGCACAAATGGCTGTGGAATCCAAAGTGGGGAGGATTGCCGCCAGAGGATTTTCTTGTGGCAGTGGACCCATTGCTGAACGGCGTGCGGGAGAAGCTGGCCGGGAATTATCAGACAAGCGACAAGATTGCCGGGCGGCTGAGCGGAGCGTGGGCCAAGAAGCTCGGGTTGAAGGCAGGAGTCCCCATCCCGGTGGGCGCGTTTGATGCACATTGGGACGCAATTGGAGCCGGCGCGCGGACGGGTGATGTGGTTAACGTTGTGGGGACTTCGACGTGCATCATTGCAATGAGTGATGAAACGCGGCTGGTCCCAGGCGTGTGCGGAGTGGTGCCCGGGTCTGTACATCCCCAGAAGACAGGGGTGGAAGCAGGATTATCCGCAACTGGGGATATCTTTGAGGCGATTGCGAGGCGAGCGGGGAAATCGATCACCGAATTGTCGCGAGGATTGGAAGAGTTTCTGCCGGGACAGACAGGACTGCTGCGGTTGACTTGGGATAATGGAGATCGCACGGTGCTGGTGAATCCGGAGCTGGGCGGAGTAACGTTTGGATGGAACCTGGCACACACGGCACAGGATGAATTATTCGCGGCGATTGAAGGAACGGCGTTTCACACGCGAGTAATTCTGGAACGCATGGAAGAACATGGGGTACCAATCCGGCGGGTGATCAATGCAGGGGGCATTCCGCAGAAGAATGACGTGCTAAACCGCGTGTACGCGAATGTGCTGAACAAACCGGTGCTGATCCCGCAATCGGAAGTGACGAGCCTGGGCTCGGCGATTTTTGCAGCCGTCGCGGCAGGAGCGTTCCCCAGCATCGAGAAGGCACAAGACGCCCTGTGCCCGAAGTACCGCATCGTGGAGCCGGACGCCAAGGCGGCGAAAGTCTACGAAGAGCTGTACGGCATGTATCGCGAACTCTATTTTGGGTTTGGAAAAAGTCAGGCAGAGCCTGTGGCGGCGGGCCGGGTATTACCGGCCCTGCGGAATATTGCCATGGCGGCACGAGGGGCTGCATGAGGCTACAGAAGCTGCGAGAAGAGGTGCTGGAAGCAAACCTGGAACTAGTGCGCAGGGGATTGGTGTTATATACGTTCGGGAATGCGAGCGGAATCGCGAAGGACGAAGGATTGGTGGTTATCAAGCCGAGTGGCGTGCCATACGAAACAATGAAGCCGGAAGACCTGGTTGTGGTGGGGCTGGACGGAAAGATTATGGAAGGAGATTTGCGGCCGTCATCGGATTTGGCGACTCATCTGGCTTTGTACAAAGCGTTCCCGGAGATTGGCGGAGTGGCGCACACGCATTCCCGGGCAGCGACTTCCTGGGCGCAGGCGCGGCGCGAGATACCATGTTTCGGGACGACGCACGCGGACTACTTTCATGGTTCGATACCTGTGACGAGAGCGCTGAAACCAGTGGAAATCCAGAAGGATTATGAGCTGAATACGGGACTGGCCATTGTGCAATGCGTGGGGAAGCGAGACCCCCTGCATCTACCTGGGGTGCTGGTGGCAGGGCATGCGCCGTTCTGTTGGGGGAAAACACCGGCGGAGGCGGCACACAATGCGGTGATCGTAGAGGAAATCGCGGCCATGGCGCTGCAGACGCTAGCCGCAAACCCGAAAGCGAAGCCGCTGGAAAAGGTATTGCATGAGAAGCACTTTTTCCGGAAGCATGGAAGTACCGCGTACTATGGCCAGAGGAAGGGTAGCTAAGGCGCAGCTTTCGAACCCAAAGTTTTCTTTCTGGCTTTCGAATGTACCGCAGAGACAGTAAGATTCCTTCGGTAGAAGTCCAACCTTGAAGGTGCCGTAACCCGGTTCATGCATACAGCCCAAGAAGTTGCGGATCAATTCCAAAGACAGTTCGGAGAAAAAGGCCAGGTTTATCGAGCGCCAGGGCGAGTGAACCTGATTGGCGAGCACACGGATTACAACCAAGGGTTGGTGATGCCGGCGGCAATTAACTTCTCTTGCTGGGTGGGAGCTTCACCACGGATCGATGGAAAGCTGGCGATTCATTCGGGAAATTTCCATGAGGACGTGAAGGTCGAGAGCGGCAATCTTTCCGCGTGGCCGCGAAAGGGTTGGGCAAGTTATCCGCTGGGAGTGGCGTGGGCACTGGCGCAGGCAAGTGTCGCGTTGGCAGGCTGCAATCTATATATTGCGGGAGATGTGCCGCTCGGATCGGGTTTGAGTTCGTCGGCTGCGATTGAAGTGGCAACCGCACTTGCTTTGCTGGAGAATTCCGGGGCGTCCATGGGAAAGAAAGAGCTGGCATTGCTGTGCCAGAAGGCGGAGAACGACTTTGTGGGAGCTCGCTGCGGGATCATGGACCAGTTCATCGCATGCCATGGACGGTCGAACCATGGAGTGTTGCTGGATTGCAGGTCGCTGGAAGGACGGCAGATTCCAATTCCGGGTGATGTTGCCTTAGTGGTGTGCAACACAATGGTGAAGCACGAGCTGGCGGCGAATGAATACAACAAGCGCCGGGAGGAATGCGAATTAGGAGTGAAGTTGTTGAAGCAGGCAATGCCTTCGATCGAGGCGCTAAGAGATGTAAGTTCAAGCGACCTGGAATTACATCGAAAACTACTGCCCGTGGAGATCTACAAGAGATGCCGGCACGTGGTAACAGAAGATGAGAGAACGTTGAAGGTGACAGCCGCGTTCGAAAGCGGGGAACTAGGCGCGCTGGGAAGGTGGATGGCGGAATCTCACGAAAGTTTGCGGGAGGATTACGAAGTGAGTTGCCGGGAGCTGGATATTCTTGTTGAAATCGCAGGAAAGCAGAAAGGCGTTTTGGGTGCGCGCATGACAGGAGGGGGATTCGGAGGATGCACCATCAATCTGGTGGTGCAGGAAGCTGTGGATTCGTTCCGAGAGGCAATAACAGAGGAATACCAGGAGCAAACCGGACTGAAGCCCGAGATCTATAGCCTGAAAGCTGCGGATGGCGCCGAACGCGCGTCCGTGAGCTGAGACGACAATGAGTGAAGATTTCGAGAAGAAACCTCACCGGCGGTTCAATCCATTACTCAGGGAGTGGGTGCTGGTGTCGCCACAAAGGACGCAGCGTCCGTGGCAAGGAAAGGTAGAAAAGAAAACCGGCCCGGCAGGGCTGCAATACGACCCCGACTGCTATCTTTGCCCGGGGAATGCGCGTTCAGGCGGCGTGCGGAATCCCGAATACCAGACAACCTTTGCATTTGAAAATGATTTTCCTGCGCTATTGCCTGAGGTACGAGAACAGCCGGCAGCGGAGAATGAGTTGCTGGTGGCAGCGCCAGTTTCAGGCAGGTGTCGTGTGCTGTGTTTTTCACCGAGACATGACCTGACGATCGCGCGGATGTCGCAAGAAGAACTCCACGGGGTAATTGAGGCATGGACGAGGGAGATGCAATCTCTGGAAGAACTGCCGTGGGTACGACATATACAGATTTTCGAAAATCGCGGGGCATTGATGGGCGCCAGCAATCCGCACCCACACTGCCAGATCTGGGCGGCAAGCAGTATTCCGAATCTTCCGGAGCGCGAGTTGCAATCGTTTGAGGAGTACCGAAACACAAAGAAGAGTTGCCTGCTATGCGACTATTTGAAACTGGAGATGGAGCAAAAGGAAAGGATTGTCTGCGAGAACGAAGGATTTGCGGCGGTGGTGCCGTTCTGGGCGGTGTGGCCGTTTGAAACGATGATTCTCAGCAAACGGCACGTCAGTTCATTGCTGGAATTCACTGCGAAAGAAAAAGACCTCTTCGGAAGTCTGTTGGGCCGCCTGACCACCCGTTACGACAACTTGTTTGAGACCGATTTCCCGTATTCCACGGGCCTGCACCAGCGGCCCTCCGGGAACGGCGATTATTCCGCGTGGCACTTCCATGCGCACTTTCTTCCACCTTTGTTACGTTCTGCCACGGTGCAGAAGTTCATGGTGGGATACGAGCTGCTCGATATGCCGCAGCGCGATATTACTCCCGAACTAGCCGCAGCACGACTGGCTGGGCTTTCCGAGACACATTACCTGGACCGTCCCTGACGCCCGCACCGGAAATGGCGAAAGGCTCCTCCCGGATATGAAGAAGCCTCTCTTCTCTATATTTTTGGCTACTCACAGAAACGCAAGCCCGAGTTGATGTGCAGGAAATCTCATTTTAAGCAGACTGAGAACTTGCCTTGGCATCGTGCTCCATAAGGGGAATGACTCGAAGCAGCCAGCCACGCAGAGCTGTCTCCAATTCTTCTTCGGTGCCCCACTCATAGAAAGAATTGACGGTCTCTCCCCGATTGGTAAGAGGAATGTGCCGGCACGGAAAGCGGGTTTCACGCCGATCCTCGGGCACGAATTGCATCAACAGGCACCCAGAACAGGGTTGCGGATGGTCCGGGTCGTGGAAATTGAAACAAGTGGAAGAATCCTCGAAAACGAAGTTAGGGCGCCATGGATAGCGCTGGTTTTTGCGATACCCGCCGCTTTCCAGGAAGGCGAGTTCGGCCCGCAAGACTTGTAACACGTCACGCTTGTCAGGCATGTAGAAAACCCCAGGTTGATAGTGAGAGAAAGAAAAAGGAAGGGCGGTGCCACGAGTCACTAAGGGCCGTGATGCGCATCACAGGAGCCCGAGACGGCGTAAGGTATCAAGGTCACATAAGTAGGTGATGGCATGTTGAACGGCTGGCGACGAAATGGCACAAGGTTCCAGTTTGTAACACGGACGGACGGGGAGGCGCTCCCGGACGGGACCTCCATGCGGGCGCCGTATGGGCTAGAGATCATCGAGAATTGTCTGGCGTGTCCGCACCGGGAAGAGCGGCTGTTCTGCAATCTGCCCGAGGCATCCGTAAAAGCTTTGTCTTTAATTACTTCCTCCGCGTCATATCCCAAAGGAGCGACGCTGTTTGTGGAGGGGCAGCCGGCAAGAGGGGTATTTATTTTGTGCAGTGGCCGGGTGAAACTCTCCACTTCTTCGGCAGACGGTAAGACGTTGATCCTGCGGATTTCGGAGCCAGGGGAAGTTCTAGGGCTGCCGGCGACGGTCACAGGGACATGTTACGAACTCACCGGGGACGTGATTGAGCCCGCGCAAGCAAATTTCATTTCAAGGAACGAGTTCCTGAATTTTCTGAAGGAAAACGGCGAAGCGGCTCTTCGCGTGGCACAGCAGTTGGGCGAAACCTATCATGCCGCGGTTTCCGAAATGCGCACCATCGGATTGTCGCATTCCGCTGGGGAAAAGCTGGCGCGTTTTCTGCTGGAATGGGCGGCCAACTATCCAGAAGAAAAGGGACAGGTGCGGATCAAACTGACGCTGACGCACGAAGAAATCGCGCAGATGATCGGCTCGTCGCGGGAAACGGTGACGAGGCTGCTTGCCGATTTCCGGAGAAAACAACTGGTGCAAGTGATGGGCTCGACGCTCGTCATAAAGAACAAGCCCGCGCTGGAAAGCATCGTGAACGGGTAAGGCCGGGTAAGCTCGCAAGATCATTCAGCCAAATCAAAAACATAGCTGTTCAGATGACCTGCCGCAGGTTTAGTGCACGAGTTCCACGGCGCGATCATAGCCGGTCATTTCCAGATAACCGACGCCCTTCAGAGGCACACTTCCCCTGTGGCCTAAGACAGAAATCGCGCCCTCCCAATAATTCGGAACGAATTTGCTTTGACCTGTGAGTTCCTGGGATTTCAGGGAAGTATCAACGTCCAATTCGAGGCCCAGTTTCGGGACGGAGATTTTCCAGTGGACAGGGTAAGTTGCCGAAGTCGCAGGACTCTTCCAGGTATCTCCCAACGGCGTGAGCGTGAAGTCAGAGTTTGCAAGATGTTGCGATTTCCCCCGTGGATCGACAAAGGTGGCGGCGGAAAAAGGGTCGATGGAACCATCTTTGCGCCGGATCTGAAAGAGCATGAGCTCAGAATTGTCCACAAGCTGAAGACTAAACCAATCCCAGCCCGCCTGATTGGCTTCGAGTTGATTGGTAAAGAATTCGTGATCCATCCAGGCAAGACCTGAAACCTGAATGGATTTGTCATGCAACACGATCGTTCCCGAAGTTTTCAGCCGGGTAAACGAAATGTAGTGAGAAGCGTGTCCGGGGCCCGGCGCTTTTTGGCTGACACCGTTTTCACCGTGAATGACGGGCGGCTTTTCCGGGTGGAGCAGAAGCGTCAGGGAAAAACGGTCGTTGATCGCGCGCAGAGTCTGATCTGTGCCGCTCCAAGTGATCTGCCAGTTGCCATTCCAGATGCGTTGTGCGGACTGGTCTATTCCCGCGATGCCGGGACCGGCGCGATTCGTGCGCTCGGCATGATAAAACTCTCCGGCATCCAGATCGCTTAAAGCGAGATGGGCGAGATAGAGGTCGCGGATGTCCCAAGAGGAATGTGAAATCGGATCCCAACTTACGGCCTGGCGGAAAAAGGTAAGTTCAAAGCCGAAGCGGCGGCCTTCGGATGAAGTAACGTTGCCAGTGTAATACCACCATTCGGTTTGAAAGTCTGGATGATTGAAGTGATCCCGGGGGAATTCGTAATGGTAGCGGGGCAAAGCGGAATGGTATTGCGCAGTGGCGGGGTGCAAATGCAGAAAAAGGGCGACGCAGATGAGGGCGCTACTCTTCATGGACGACCTCCAGCGGATTCAGGCGCACGGCCACACGCGCGGGATAGAGTCCGGCCATGACGGTTGCGAGGAAGACCACAGAGAGGGCAGCGAAAAGAATGGCAATAGGCCAATGAAAACGGATGGTCCAACCAAAGGATTGCTTGTTGACGACGAACACGAGGATGAGTGAAAGGAGATAGCCAAGAACAAAACCAATCAGATTGGCAAGCAGGCCGAGAAGGCCGGCCTCGACGAGAATGAGTTTGCGCACCTGCCGCACGGAAGCGCCAAGGAAACGGAGCAGGCCCAGCTCGCGGCGCCGGTCGATCACGAGGGCCAGAAGGGCGCCGGCGATTCCCATAATAGCGACGAAGACGGCGACCGCTTCCAGAGCGTAGGTGATGGCGAAAGTGCGGTCGAAAATGCGAATTGCTTCGGTGCGCAAATCACGATTAGAAAAGATCAGGATGTTGTGGCCGGCGGCCATTTCCTGAATGGTTTTGCGGACGTCTTCCGTGTTGGCCGAGGGAAAGAGGAAGACGGCGAGATTGGAAGGAGTCGGGTCCGGGAGATAGCGGAGCACCGTTTCGCGATCCATCAGGATGTAGCCACGCTCACTGGCGTAGTCGTAATAAACATCGGTGATGCGGAAATCGGCGCGCGATTTGCCGAGCGAGAGTGGGATGATGTCGCCGATCTTCAAATGATGTTTATACGTGAAGGGTTCGCTGACGATGATGTTGTTTGCGCCGCGTAGTTCCGAGAGAACGGCTTCTGTGGGGCGACCAGTGAAAAAATCGGAATTACGATAGGGACGGGAAGTGCGAAGCTCCATGGAAGCAAGGGTTACCGGCATGCCGTCATAAGTGATTTCGTAGGCGCGTAGGCGGTCTACCGAAGCGACACCAGGCAGGGAAGCAATTTTTTCTGCGAGTTCCGGGGAGAGTGTTGGATGGCGGTCCGCGGCAGGACTACCCGCAGGACGAATATAGAGGTCCGCGGGTAACTGGCCGTCCATCCAGGTGACGACAGTCTGACGAAAGCTGCCAACCATAATGCCGACAGAGACCATCATGGCGATAGCCGTGGAGAGCGCAGCCACAAGCACGGAGGTGCGATTCAAAGAGGCAGCCAGGCTGCGGGAGGCGAGAAGTCCTTCGACGCCAAGAATTCTTCGGAGAGTTTGTGCGGTGAGAATAGATAAAAAGCTAACCAGCGCGGGGATTGCGTAAGCGGCGGCGACAATCAGAAAAACGGTGGCGAGGTAGCCGAAGAGAGGTTTGTCCGCGACGGGAGGCATCCTGGAAGCCAAGGCGCCCGTCAGAGCAAGGAAAATGGCGATCACCAGGTCGCGGCCTTTGTGCATTTGAGCGGAATATTCACGGCGCCCATGTGACATAGCGTCGACAGGGGCAACTTGCATGGCTTCTCGTGCGGGCGAAAGAGCGGACCCGACAGCAACGCCGACGCCAAGCAGTATCGCGAGCGCGATGGAGCGAGCTGTCAACGCAATGGAACCCGGGCGACTGCTTACGTACAGCGATTCCACCGTGAGAGACATTAGTTTCACGGCACCGGAAGCCATCAATCGGCTGAACGGCAAAGCAAGGAGAGCACCAGCCAAGCCGAGGAAAGCGGCTTCGCCAAGAAATGCGCCAAGAATGCCAGACCGGCTACCGCCCAGTGCGCGCACGACGCCGATTTCGTGGCGACGCCGGACGACCGAAATAGAGATGGTGTTGTAAATGAGGAAAGCGCCGACAATCAGGGCGATATAGCTGAGCAAGCGCAAATTCCAACGAAACGCGGCGAGCATTTTCCGGTTTTCATTGGTGGCCGTACCTTGTGGGCGGACGTCAACACCAGGGGGCAAGACGGCGCGAATGCGCTCTTGCGTTTTGTTGAGATTGGCGCCGGCAGGCAATTTGAGCAGGAGGCGATCGACGCGGCCAAATCGATTCAGGGCCTTTTGTGCCGCCGCGATGTCCATGAGGATGGCGCTTTCGCTTCCATTGGAATCGGGATACACGCCGCGAACGGTGCAAAGGAAAGTTTGATCATTGAGAAGAAGCCGGAGTTGATCACCGGGATTTTTTCGGAGACTGGCGCCAACCCAGACGCTAGTCGGATCCTGCATGAGCTTCAATGAATCAAGTGGAGAGCCGCCGGAAGGGAGTGTTGAGACACTGGCGGAGTCTTGGGAAACGTAGTGGTTTCCTTCGGCGATGAGATCCAGGCCGATCAGCGGGAGCGTTTGCCGGGTGTCTGCTACAGTTGCGAAATCCTCAATGCGCGGAGAAATGCGAAGCGACAACGGCTGGGAGGAAAGGCTGGCGATTACAGATTCGGGCACGCCACCGGAGGCCACGATTTCCAAGTCGTTGTCCCCAGCGAGCGTTTCCATGGAGGAACGAAACGAACCTGCGGCAGCGTTGCCGGCGAGTTCGATGGCCAAAACAACAGCCACGCCAAGAGCGACAGCGAAAATTGTGAGCGTGAGTCGAACAGGCTCGTGAAAGAGTGGCCGGATCATCAAACGGTAGAAAAGTTTCAGGTGAGGCATGTTAGCGCCGCTCGACAGTTTCGATGCGTCCATCCCGCAGGCGCACGAGAATATTGGCAATGCCAGCGGCCTCCTGGCTATGGGTGGCCAGAAGCGTTGCAGTGTTTTGCTCCCGGGTGAGTCGTTGCAACAGGTTCAGAATTGAAGAGCCGGTGGCGGTATCGAGATTGCCGGTAGGTTCATCGGCAAGGAGAAGTTTGGGTGAATGGACCAGCGCGCGAGCAATAGCAACGCGCTGCATTTGTCCACCGGAGAGTTGGTGAGGATAACGGTGGCCAAGGCCGTCGAGTTCTACCCGGTGCAAACACTCCTGCACCTTCGCGCGCACGGCAGTGAAGCCAGCCAAGAGCAAGGGAAGCTCGACATTTTCGTTGACGGTGAGAGTGTGCAGAAGCTGGAAGGACTGAAAGACAAAGCCGACTTTGTCGCGGCGCAGTTTTGTGAGACCCGAGTCGTCGAGGGTGGAGGTGGGCACACCATCGATGAGGACGGTCCCGGTTGAAGGAAAATCCATGGCGCCGGCGAGATTCAGCAGGGTGGATTTACCGCAGCCGCTGCGGCCGACGAGGGCGACGAGTTCACCGGCAGAGACATCGAGGGAGACGCCATCGAGGGCGCGAACCGGCTGGCCATCGGTGAGATATTCTTTTGCAACATTTTGCAGAGACAGGATCGGCATCAGTCTTCGAGTGCGAATCGACTATTCGCGACCGCAGCAACCCGGCCAACAGTTGATTTCCCGCGCAGCCCTTATTTCCGCGAATTCGCGTGCGCCATGCCGGAGCTACGACTTGAGGCCGGCAAGAGCTTTTTCGATTGCCGAAGTCACCTGAGGGGAATCGGGCTCGACGGCGGAATCGAAGCGCGCCAGGACTTTACCGTCAGGCCCGATCAGGAACTTGGTGAAATTCCAGCCAATCGCGCCGCCCGTCTTCGGGTTCTGACTTTTATCCGTAAGGAATTGATAGAGAGGGGCGATATCGTCACCTTTCACAGAGACCTTGGCCATCATCGGAAAGGTAACGTGGTATTGGGAGGTGCAAAACGTCTTGATCTCCTGGTTTGTGCCGGGTTCCTGGGCGCCAAAGTTATTGGCAGGAATGCCGACGATGACGAAGCCGCGGTCCTTGTATTTCTCGTACAGTGATTCCAATCCCGCGTATTGCGGAGTGTAGCCACAGCGGCTGGCGACATTGACAAGCAGGACGATCTTTCCTTTATAAGCAGAAAGTGGCGCGGGCTGGCCCTCAATGGAATTCAGGGTAAAGTCGAAAACAGTCTTTTCGGCGGCCATCAGTGACGCCCCCAGAAGCGCGATAAACACAATGAGCTTTTTCACCAGGAATCTCCCAATGGATGTTCCGGAGCCAGGTATTCATCCTACACAAAGTGTGGGATGCGCGCATCTACTATGGGCAACTCACTGCAACGAAAAAATCGAAAGGCTTTGGGGGGGAGACGCAGATGCAGAGTCCGCGCCGTTAAATCGCATTGTGCGCTGCCAAAAACGGAAGCCACCCCAGTAGCATCCTCGCCGGGAGTGTCGCGGAGGGAGATGTTCAACTCGCGCTCTTTGGTTCCATCGTGGAAAGCAATAACAAGTTTTTCTTCTTCACTTTCTCTTAAAAAGACGTAAGAGGTGTCGTCAGACGAAAGATGCCAGAGTTTTCCGCTGCGAAGGGCTTCGTGGTCGCGTCTTAGACGCAAGAGAGACTGAACATAGGCGAATACTTCCTGCTGCCCGGGTGTTCTTCCTTCCGGAGTGAAAGCATTTTGAGGATCTTGATGCCAACCACCGGGGAAATCGTGGCGATTGTCGGGGTCGCCGGCACCCGGCATGGCGATTTCGTCTCCATAATAGAGTTCAGGAATTCCGCGAAAAGTAAGCGTTAAACCGAAAGCGAGCTTCAGCTTTGCGATGGATGATCCCGGCATGCTGGCAAACCGCGGCACATCGTGATTCGCGAAGAACGGCACAAGGAAGTCGGGGTGCGGATAAAGAGAATCCTGGCGCAAAATGTTTGCCAGTTTTCCGGCAGGCGCCTCTTTCAATAAAACGTCGCGAAGGGTGAAGTAGGTCGGGAAATCGAACACTGTAGTAAGTTGCGTGTCGATGCCATCCCAAGCCTCGCGACCGCCTACGAAAAAGGAAGTGACAGTGGGGTCGGGATGGAAGACTTCACCAATGGTGGAGAGGCGCGGATAGTATTTCCGCAGGCCGGAGTGCCATTCCGCCCAGAATTTTCTGGGAACATAAGGGAAAGTGTCTATGCGGTAGCCGTCCAGACCGGACGACTCTGCCCACCAGATGCCGTTCTGGATGAGGTACTGAACCACAACAGGATTCTCCGTATTCAAGTCCGGCAAGATGCCGAAAAACCAGCCTTCGGTGAGGTTTCGCCGCACCTGCGGCGGGGTGTGTGGATCCTCGAGTGATTCAAAGAAATCATTGGTGATTTCTTTTTTGTTAGACTGACCGTAGAAATCCGGTTTCAGCGGCGACGAAGATGTCAGACGGTCTTTGGGGGTTCCGTGGAACCAGTCGGGCATCGGAGGATTCGAAACCCATGGATGGAGGGGACCGACATGGTTGGGAACAATGTCGAAGAAGACTTTCATGCGCAGCTTATGAGCGGCCGCAACAAGATCCTGATAATCCTTCAAAGAACCTAAATGAGGATCGACGGCGTAGAGGTCAACCGCGCCATAGCCGTGGTAGTCCTGCGTTGCACCGTTTTTGACAATGGGCGTCAACCAGATGGTGGTGATGCCCAGATCTTTGAGATAGCTGAGATGGTCCTGGACGCCGCGCAAATCGCCACCGTGCCATGCGCGAGGCTTTGCGCGGTCATGCGAGCCCGGAAATTCAACGGGTTCATCGTTGGTAGGATCGCCATTGGCGAACCGGTCGGGCATGATCAGATAGAGCACGTCGTCCAGTGAGAGTCCCTGATTTCTGCCGAGAATTTGTTTTCGCGCGGCGAAGGGTAATTCGAAGGAGGACTGTCCCTTGGGAGTGGTCACACGGCAGATGGCGGTGCCAGACTTGAGGTTCGGGGCGAGTCGCAACCACACGACCAGGTAATTTCCGTCGGCGATGGATTGCGTGCGACTGACAACCACATCGGGCAAGTTACAGCTGGCATGGGTGACCTGAAGATTTTTGCCGGAGAGCAGCAACATGACATCTGGAGTGAGATTCACCCACCAGTTCGGGGGCTCTACTTTGGTGATGGATGGTGCAGCGGGGTTTGGATTCTCCTGGGCGAACGCGGAGCGCGGCGATAAGAAGAGCAAGCCAAAGATGAGCGTCAGAACCAGTGGCAGGCGAAAAAGCGGATAAACTCTACGAGGCATTATCGGCATAGACATTTCCCCGCGAGCTTAGCAGATTTGAAGAATCAGACAGCGCACAAAAGAATTCACTTGGAATCCTGGAACACGAGTTTCCCGAACGCTGCGGGCACGTGGAAATTGGGTTGCGGCGAATACGTTGGACTCCATGCGGAATAAAAGCGCGGCTCTGTTTTTCCTTCGATGCGATAAAAATTGACGCGCCACGGGTGATTCGGGTCAAAGGCGGGGGTCAGACTTCGTACAGGAATGGCAAGTTCCGCGGTCCAGGTTTTTTCAGTGACATTCTGCGCAACGCGCCGGCGCAGCTTGCTATGGAGTTCCTGTATGGCGCCATGGGAAACATCCAAGTCGATCCAGAAGCCATTGGGGGCAACTTCGAACTCTTTATATTTCAAAGGATCGCTGAAATCGGGTTGGAGGAATGCCTCGGCGACATCGCGGTCCCAGAGTTTATCGCGCCAACCATCCTCACGCGCATCAGAGTAGAGATTCAGATCGCGATAACTCGCGTGGAAACGGAGGAACAGCGTTTCCGGTGTCCATAAAAGGCGTACTTCGGTAGCCCGGTTTGGATCTGCGTTTCGGGCTTGCCAGTCTTGATCGAAGCGAACGGGTGGCGCAGTTTCCCAGGCAGATTTTCGTGGAAAGGCATCCGCATCCAGTGATTCGTTGAGGCGCTGCGCTGTCGCGGTGGCCAGATTCTTGTCGTTCACCTTCGGCTCATCCTTCATTGCACGGACATTGTAATTCAGGGCCAGGGCAAAGCTCGTCGCAAAAAAAAGCGTTGCGATCGGCCACCGGGCTATGCGTTTCGGATTCCAGGGAAGTTTCAATGGCATTCGTTACAGCTCCAGACTGTTTCTACCTTAGGAAGAGTTTCTGAGCAACTCGGTCAACTGGCTGTTCAGCCAGCAGACTTATTGCACACCAAGTGATGAAGCCGCCAAGGCGGGGGCCCTGCTGCGTGCTAGCATCAAATTCGAAGAGAAAAGCCGCATTTCGCGGAGGAGAACACACCGTGCAACGCCGCAGCACTGTCGAAGTCCGAACCGAGCCCAAGCGCCGGTCCCCTGAAGAATTTCAATTCATCAAGTATCACATCGAGGCGGGGGTTATCCGGATGACCCTAAACCGCCCGGAGCATAACCTTTTGAACGAACCGATGCTCCGCGAACTGGCGGATGGCATTGCGTTTGTGGCCGAGCGTGACGACGTGAAACTGATAGTGATTGACTCCGCCTGCAAGATTTTTTGCGGCGGTATCGACGTCGGCGAGTATACCTCCGAGCGTGTGTTCCAGATGCTGGACGCGTTTCACTCCGTGTTTTTGGGGATTGTGGAAAGTTCGAAGCCGGTGCTGTGCGTGGTAAATGGGCCGGCAATCGGCGGAGGCGCGGAACTCGCGGCGTTCGGCGACCTGGTGATAGCCACGCCCAGAGCACGATTCGCGCAACCGGAAATCACCATCGGGGTATTTCCTCCGTTGGCCACGACAATCCTACCGTACCTGGTGGGACCAAAGGTAGCGCTGGAACTGGTGCTGTTGGGTGAGGCAGTCACAGCCGAACGCGCGCTCGAATTGGGGCTGGTAAACCGGCTGGTGCCGGAAGGGCAATTAGAGCACACGGTAAACGACTTGATAGGACGAGTCACGAGTCATTCGGGGCCCGTGTTGACCATGGCGAAAAAGGCGATTCTTGGCGGCATGGGGCTTTCCCTGCGCGATGGGTTGAAGAATTCCATGAGCATCTTTCTGAACGAACTTTATCGCCTGGAAGACGCACAAGAAGGATTGCGCGCGCTGGTGGAAAAGCGCAAACCGAACTGGAAAAATCGCTGAACTTGTGCGGAGAAAAACGGCCGCTCGATTGACACTCATTGAGACGGGCCGTACACTGAATCCACAATTTGCAGGCTCGAGAAGTGGGGAAGTGCCGTGAAAATCGGCCGCGGTCCCGCCACTGTGATCGGCGTCAACGCCGTCAGCCAGGCTACCCTCTCAAAGCTGCATCGGTTGCTCGTCCTTCGCGAGAGAGGGCGCTTCCGGAAATGGCCCCTGGGATCTCGAGGGGTTTTTTTATTGTGCGAGTTCTCGCACAGCTCTCGTCAGGGGAGATCCGTGCCGCAATTTCGGTGCATTTGCCGGGTGCATGACTTTCTGCTGGTTTCCGTGCTGTCGTTTTTGTGCACGGCCACGGTTGCCGCGCAGGGGGGTGCAGCTGGCTCTACCTCAGAACAGCCAAGCACGCATGAAGTTGTGGATGAAGTGGGCCGCACGTTGCGCATTCCGCTGGTGCCGATGAGAATTGTTTCTCTGGCCCCGAGCTTGACGGAAACTGTGTATGCGCTGGGGTTGCAGGACCGGCTTGTGGGCGACACGGACTATTGCGATTATCCACCGGATGCGCAGAAGAAACCGAAAGTCGGCGGGGCCATCAACCCGAATCTGGAGGAGATCGCGGCCCTGCATCCGGATCTGGTCCTTGTCACCAGAGACTTAAATCGGCTCGAGACGGTGCGAGCGCTGGACACGCTTGGAATACCGAGTTATTCGATGGATGCGACGCGCACTGTCGATGGAATCATTTCTTCCACGGAAAAACTCGCGATTGTCCTGGGTGCTCCGCAGGCGGGCAAGACGGTTGGAGAGGACCTACACCACAGGTTGGTTGGGCTGGAGGAGAAGCTGAGTACCGTGCCTGCTACTCATGTTCTGTTTGTGGTTTGGGCCGAGCCGCTCATTTCCGCGGGAAAGAACACGTTTATCGCCGATGCGTTGCGGAAGGCGGGCGCGATCTCAATCGTGGATTCGACGCAGGATTGGCCGCAGATGAGTCTGGAAGAAGTAGTGCATCTGCAACCGGATTATCTAGTGTTTGCGGCGTCGCATGCGGCGGAAGGAAAGCGGGACTTTGAAGCGCTTGTCAGCCGACCGGGTTGGCACCTGCTGGAAGCGGTGCAGAATCGCCATTACGCGGTCATCAGTGATGCAGTGAATCGGCCGGCTCCGCGCATCGTTTCCGCGATTGAGGACCTCGCGCACCAGTTGCATCCAGCATCGTTTCAGAATTCTCCCAGTCCAGAAAAGGAAACAGTGCCTACGAACAGTACAAATCCAGATCATCCTCATGCCGAGTTCCTGGCGCCAGGTTTACAGAGTGGCCCGCCGGTTACGGAGTGTTCATGCGTCCTCTGACACTGCAACGGCTGCTATTTCGCTGTGGGATTCTCGCGATCATCCTATTTGGAGTAGTGGTGGTGTCGCTGAAGATGGGGGCGGTGCAGGTGTCGCTGTACGGATTGGGTCGCGACCTGCTTCACGTGCTGCTGGGGCGAAGCAGCGCAATCTCGACGGACTACGGTTTGATCGTGGTGGATATACGATTGCCGCGCATTCTTCTGGGAATCGTCGTGGGAGCTTCGTTGTCTGTTGCGGGAGCAAGTTTTCAGGCGCTGCTGCGAAACCCGCTTGCGGATCCCTATGTTTTGGGGATTTCTTCAGGCGCGGCCCTTGGCGCCATCCTGGCCCTGATTGCTGAGAGCCACTTGGCGATTTCGCCGGAGTTCGCCGGGTTGATAACACCATTCGGCGCGTTCATTGGCGCCGCGGTCACCATTGCCGCGGTGTACTTACTGGGGCAGCGAGATGGACAAATTGACAGCAGCACTCTTCTGCTGGGCGGCATCATTTCCGCTTCGTTTTTGCAGGCACTGATCATGTTTTTGATGACGACACTGGCGGGCAGCAATCTGCGAGGCTGGGCTTTCTGGATGATGGGCGATTTATCCACACCGCAGCCCAAAAGCCTTCTCTACCTTGTGGGATTAGGATTTATTGTGGCTGCTGGAGCGATTTATACAACGTCTTCGGATTTGAATTTATTACTGGCCGGCGAAAAGGAAGCCATGCATTTGGGCGTGGAAGTGTCGCGCGTCCGAATCGTCGTGTACATCGCGGCATCCATATTGACGGGATTGGCGGTTTCCGTCAGCGGAACGATTGGCTATGTGGGGCTGCTGGTACCACACGTGATGCGCCTCATATTTGGTTCGGATCATCGCATGCTGCTTCCGGCGGCGGCCCTGGGCGGAGCAATCGCACTGGTGATTGCAGACACACTGGCACGGACAATCGTTGCGCCCTCAGAGCTTTCAGTCGGGGCCATGACCGCGATGGCCGGCGCGCCATTATTTATTTATTTGCTTCGAAGGAGGATCACATGAGTAGCCTCCTTCGGTCTCCTCTCCCCTCATCCTCGCAAGGGAGCGGGGAGCACCCGCGAGCGAGCTCCGATGTGCGGTTGAGCGTAGAGCAGGTCAGCTACGCCTACTCCTCCAATCCTTCACAAGTACCATTGTTCACGCTCGAAGCACTCAGTTTTCAAGCAAGACCCGGGGAAATCGTGGCGATACTGGGTCCGAACGCTTGCGGCAAGTCGACATTGCTGAAGCTGATTTCCGGGGCTCTGCAGCCACTTTCCGGCAGGATTTTTCTGAACGGTTTCGATACGCACACGCTGCCGGCAAAAATACGCGCCCAGAGGATCGCCCTGGTGCAACAGGAAAGCCGGCTGCTCTTTCCGTCGCGAGCTTGGGAGTTCGTACTGCAGGGGCGGCACCCGCACGGACCAGGACTACGCTTCGAAAACTCCGACGATGTATTGATCGCGGAAAACGCTCTTGCGCAGACAGGCGCTTCGCACCTGAGCGATCGCTGGATGGACAAGATTTCGGGCGGCGAAAAACAGCGCATTATTCTTGCCCGCGCGCTGGCGCAGCAGCCTTTACTGTTGCTGCTGGATGAGCCGACGTTGCATCTGGATATTGGCGCGCAGGTAGACCTGCTGGCTTCGCTGAAGCGATTGGCGGCGGAGAACCGGTACACCGTGGTAGTGGTGACGCACGAATTGAATCTGGTAGGTGAATACGCGGATCAAGTGGTTCTGCTACAAAAAGGGAAGTGCCTGCGGGTGGGACCGCCGGCAACCGTTTTTCAGAGGGAACTGCTGGAACAGGTATTTCAAGCGCCGCTTAGCGTGGAAATGACCGGCTCCGGGAGGCCGCGCGTGACACTTTTTTCGAAGACATAGCCGTACTTTCTGTTTACCTCAACCCGGCTGTTTTGCGCAGCCGACTCTCGTAACCCACAGTGGGCTCCGCCCCTTTCTATTTACCGCAGACCTCGTGCTCGGGAAGACGGTGGAATACCGTCGCCGCCGCGCGACTGTAAGGCAGATTCAGTACTCGCCGGCCACTGTGGCGTAATTGCGCTACGGGAAGGCCGCGAGAGGACTCGAACGAGATTCATTCACGGAAGGATCGATGAGTGGATGCCACGGGTTCCATTCTGCCAAGCCAGGAGACCGGCGAAGTCTGCAGCCCGCGCAAGTCGTGTCAGGCGCTGGCCAACCTTTGAGCTCCCGCGCGTGAGGGAGCGGAGGATCCATGAAAATTCTTCGCCTTATTCTTTCTTTGTACGCGTTGTTTGTTTTTGCAGCGCCCCTTTTCCCGCAGTCCCAGCCCGTCGATGCTCATATTGCTGGTCATCTAACAGATATCAGTGGCGCAGGAGTGGGAGGTGTTCGAGTTACCGCGCAACTGGGAAACACAGCCAATGCGCCTCTGTGGTCAGCCACTTCTTCCACCGATGGCGCGTACGATTTGTCCGTGCCTCCGGGGCATTACCGTGTGCATTTTTCCCGTGATCCTTTTGCGCCGCGCGATCTTACCGTGGACCTGGCACCAGGAACGACTCGCGCACTCGATTTTCGAATGGAGCTGCAAGCGCTTTCTGACCAAGTGCTGGTGACGGCGCAAGCGGAGCCTATCAACGAGCAACAATCGTCCGCGCCGAGCACCATCGTGGGGCGGGAAGAGATTGAACAACGGCAATCGATTTTCTTTCCTGACCTGCTTATCTATACGCCGGGCGTGGCATTTGGGCGAACCGGCGCAAATGGTACGGCCTCTATTTTCCTGGATGGCGGGAATTCCAATTTCACGAAAGTTCTTGTGGACGGAACTTCGATCAATCCTCCGGGCGGCGCGGTGGATTTTTCGATTCTGACGACAGACAACGTGGACAAGGTGGAGGTAGTGCGGGGTGCGGAGAGCGCCATTTACGGCACGGATGCCGTTTCCGGCGTCGTACAACTCATCTCTCACCGCGGGACAACAGTGGTTCCGGCGTTCAGTGTCTTTTCCGAGGGCGGTAGTTTTTCCTCTTATCGCGGTGGTGGGCAGATTTCCGGGATGGCCGGGCATTTCGATTATGCGGGCGCCGCTTCGTATCTTCAGACAGCCGGTGAATACCCGAATGGCGATTTTATCGATCGCACCTTGTCTGGCAATTTTGGCTATGCGATCAACGACACAAACCAGCTGCGGTTGACGCTTCGCAACAATTCCGGAGGCGCGGGGATTCCTGGGCAGATCGGATTTACGCCGCCGAGCTTGTACCAGCGCTATAACCAGGAATTGTTCAGCGCCAACGCGCGGTCGGACTTTGCGACCGGGTCGCACTGGCAAAGCGAGTTGATGGGTGCGGAGGCGTACACGAGGCAACACAGCTTTAATCCCGCCCAAAGTTTTTATGCCAGCGATCCGAACGCCTTCTGCCCGCAAACGAATCCAAGCGCGGTGGCAACAGCTGAGTTCTGCGATTATGTGTACGACGCGCGGTACGCATACAACGTGGCCAGCGTCACGGGGCAGACGACCTACAGCATTCAGAAGTTTGCGGCGACGGCTGGCTATCAGTACACGGTTGAAAACGGCTCGATTTATTACCTGCCGCAGCCGCATGTCCGACGAAATAATCAGGGGGGCTACCTGGACTTCCGGTATTTGCCGATGTCGCGGCTCTCGTTCGATTTTGGACTGCGCGCGGAGGACAATGGCTACTACGGAACGCGAGTGGTGCCGCGCGTTGGCGGAACCGCATTTCTGCGCTACGGCAAAGGTTTCTGGGGTGACACACAACTGCGGATGTTCTACGGGCAGGGAATCAAGGAGCCGCGATTTGACCAGACCTTACGGAACCGATGTGTGTGATCCCGGAAATCCAAACCTGAAGCCCGAAGCCAGCAAGAACTGGAGTGCGGGCCTGGATCAGAAGCTAAATGGCGACCGGATCAAAGTGTCCGCCAATTATTTTTATTACCGCTTCTATAACCTCGTGAGTTTTGGGCAAGCCACGGGGCCCGCCGGCTGTCCTTTTTTCGGCAGCTATTTCAATACGGACCTGGCCTTTTCGCGCGGTGTGAACGTTTCGGGGGAGCTGCGCGCGACAAAGTGGCTGTTTGTGGCGGGGAATTACACCTACGACGACACGCGCGTGCTGAAATCGCCGAATGCCACAGACCCGGCGGAAATAGCGGGCAACCGGCTGATCCGGCGGCCGTTGAATTCAGGATCGATTACCCTGACGGCGGCGTATCACCGATTCAACGCGGTGTTCGCCGGCTATTTTGCGGGAGTGCGCACCGATAGCGATTTTCTGTTTCTTGGATATGCGCGCAATCCGGGCTATGCGCGATTCGATTTCTCCACCAGTTATACGTTCTACCGTGGGCTGTCGATTTATGCTCGTGCCACTAACCTGTTCGACAAACAATATCAGGACGTGCTTGGCTATCCCGCCTTAGGCCGTGATGCGCGCATCGGGCTTCGGTATCAATTCTCCGGGCGCAATTAGCCATGCCAGTGCCTCTTGTATTCGCGTGGAGCGGAGGAAAAGACAGCGCCATGGCCCTGCACTGTCTTTTGCGCGACTCCACGTTTGAGGTTATCACCCTTCTGACCACGGTTACGGAAGGTTATGAACGTATCAGCATGCATGGAGTGCGTCGCGAACTCTTACAGCGACAAGCCGCCTCGATCGGACTGCCCTTGGAGGAAGTGCGCATCCCGCCGCAATGCCCCAATTCCATCTATGAATCCCGCATGGAGAAGACTGTCCTGCGCTATCGGGAACGCGGAGTCCTTCATGTAGGTTTCGGAGATATTTTCCTCCGGGATCTGCGCGCCTATCGCGAAAGCAACCTTGCCCGTGCCGGGAATGTGTCGCGCTCTTTCCACTGTGGGATGTGGATACGCGCGAACTGGCGGCACGTTTCCTTGCGGATGGCTTTCGCGCCAGAACTGTTTGCATCGATCCAAGGAAGCTAGACAAATCATTTGCCGGCAGGGAATTGGATGCTGACTTCTTTCGGGAGCTCCCGGTCGAGGTCGATCCATGCGGGGAAAACGGCGAATTCCACACGTTTGTTTTCGATGGCCCTATTTTCCGCTCGCCCTGTGCCAGTGGTTACGGGGCAGGTTGTGGAGCGCGATTCTTTTGTGTTTTGCGATTTGTTGCCAGGATTCGCAAGGAGAAAAACAATGTTCGATCCTGTAAACGACAATTCTGATTTTCGATCCATCCGTATTTTCGCCATTGGCTGCTTTATCTTGTTCGCAGCTTGCCTGCGCATACTTCCACATCCCTGGAATTTCACTCCCGTGGGGGCAATGGCTCTCTTCGGAGGGGCAAAACTTCGCAACCCCTGGGCGGCGTTGCTGTTTCCACTCTCCACGCTTTTCTTCGGCGATGTGTTCATCGGATTTCACCGACTGATCCCCATTGTCTACTTAGCTTTTGCCTTAGCGTTGTGATTGGCCGTTTGTTTCGCAATCGCCAATTGTTTCTTCCGCTCTTTGGGGCTACGTTGCTCGGGGCCGCGCAGTTCTTTCTAATCACGAACTTCGCGGTGTGGGCTTTCGGCAGCACCTATGTAAAGTCCCCACTTGGTTTACTGAGCTGCTATGCGGCAGGAATTCCGTACTTTGGAAACACTCTCGCGGGTGATTTCCTGTATGTGGTGATTTTATTTGGTGGCTTCGCTATCGCCGAATAATTCAGTCCCGCTCTTCGCGAAGTCAAGCCGCGGCTGCCTGCCTAACCGCCAGAGGATGGCCCGGTTCCGTCGTCCCTCTGTTATACTTTTTCTTTCGCCATGACTAAACTTGCCACAGAATCCGTTGTGTCACCGGAGATGCTCGCGAAGTACGAGGTGGTAATCGGCCTTGAGGTGCACGCACAGCTTTTGACGAGCACGAAGATCTTCTGCAGTTGTTCAACGCGCTTCGGGGATACGCCTAATTCGAATGTTTGCCCGGTTTGCCTTGGTCTACCAGGCACGCTGCCGGTCTTGAGCAAGCGCGCCGTGGAAATGGGGATGCGGGCGGCACTCGCGCTGAACTGCACGGTTCACGATCACTCGAGTTTTGCGCGTAAGAACTACTTTTATCCAGACCTGCCCAAGGGCTATCAAATTTCGCAATATGAACTTCCGCTGGCCACGGGCGGTTGGATTGAAATCGAACACAAAGGTGAGACGAAACGGATCGGGATCACGCGGCTGCATCTGGAAGAAGACGCAGGGAAATCCCTGCACGATGGATTCGCGCATTCGGATGAAAAGACCTACGTCGACTTCAACCGGTGCGGCACACCGCTGAGTGAGATTGTTTCCGAGCCGGACATGCGTTCACCTGATGAAGCCTACGCGTACCTTACAACGATGCGCCAAATCCTGCTGTACACGGGGGTGAGCGATTGCAACATGGAGGAGGGCTCGCTGCGCTGCGATGCGAACGTGAGCGTGCGGCTGCGGGGGGCGAAAGAGTTCGGGACGAAAGTCGAGGTCAAGAATCTCAATTCGTTCCGGTATCTCGCCAAGGCGCTGGAATTCGAGATCGAGCGGCATATCGGCATCGTGGAGACTGGCGGGCGAATCTCGCAGGAAACGCGTTTGTGGAATCAATCATTGGGGCGCACCGAGCCGATGCGTTCGAAGGAAAAGGCGCACGACTATCGCTATTTTCCAGAGCCGGACCTTCTGCCGGTGCATGTGAGTTCGGCTTGGAGAGAAGAGGTTCGACGTTCACTGCCCGAATTGCCTGGGGCAAAGCGGGCGCGATTCATTTCGACGCTTGGAATCACTGGCTACGATGCGGAAGTATTGACGGACACGCAGGCATTGGCCGACTACTTCGAGGCGGTGGTGAAAGCGGGCGCTCCGGGCAAGGCAACAGCCAACTGGATGCAGACGGAGCTGCTGCGGCGGCTGAATGATTCTGGCAAAGAAATCGCTGCGAGCCCGGTGGGCCCGGAGGCGCTTGCAGAACTCGTCTCACTCGTCGAATCAGGGAAGATCACAGGAACCATCGGCAAGAAAGTATTTGCGACGATGTTCGAATCGGGGCGGACGGCGGCGGACATTGTTGCGGCGGAGGGCTTGGGAGCGCAAATCAGCGACTCGGCCATCGAGCAAGCCGCGCGCGAAGTAATCGCGAAGAACCCGGACAATGTGGCGAAATTCAAGGCGGGCAATGAAGGGGTATTCAAATTTTTCGTGGGCCAGGTGATGAAGGCCACGAAGGGCCAGGCTAATCCGCAAATCATCAACGATACGTTGCGCAAACTCTTATCCTGATTAGAACGAGGAACACATGCTGAAGATTGGCGACAAGGCTCCCGATTTCACACTTCCATCCGACGAGGGAGAGGAAGTTTCTCTCGAAAAGTTCAAAGGGAAGCGCGTTCTGATTTTCTTTTACCCCAAGGCGAATACCTCGGGTTGAACGGTTGAAGCGTCCGAGTTTCGCGACGCAAAAGCAAAGTTCGACAAGCGAGGAGTGGTTATCGCGGGCGTGAGTGCCGACCCGATCAAGCTGCTGCAAAGCTTTCGTGCCAAGCACAAACTGAATTTCTTTCTGCTGAGCGATCCCACGCAAAAAATGCTGACGTCCTACGGGGCATGGCGAACGAAGAAATTCATGGGCCGCACTTTCCAGGGCATCGTGCGCAGCAGTTACCTGATTGGGCCGACGGGCAAGATCGAGGAAGTGTGGGACCCGGTGAAAGCCAAGGGACACGCGGCGGAAGTGCTGGCGCGGCTGGGCGCCTGATCGGGTAGCTTACAAGTCCGTTTTCAATTCATCGCCGACTGGTTCGATGAGCAGATTATCGATGAGGCGCGCTTTGCCGACATGAACGGCGAGAAGCGCGTAAGAACGGCGCGCCACACGCAGCACGGGCTCAAACGTTTCGGCATCGACAATTTCCGCATAGTCAACGCGGGCGCGCGGTTCAGTCTCCAGAACCTGGCGCATGGCACGCTGCAGTTCCATTGAATCGCGGACGCCAACGATGATTTCTTTTTCCGCGGCGCGCAAAGCCCGTGAGAGCACAGTCACCGCTTTGCGTTCCTCAGTGGATAGGTAGGCATTTCGGGAAGACATGGCCAATCCATCCGGTTCGCGCACAATTGGGCAGACCACAATTTCCGTGTCCAGATTCAGATCGCGGACCATCTGTTGCACGATGCGGACCTGTTGCGCGTCTTTGCGTCCGAAATAGGCGTAGTGCGGCTGGACAATCTCAAACAATTTGAGGACTACGGTAGCGACGCCGCGAAAATGGCCCGGGCGGGTCTTACCTTCCAACCGGTCGCTGAGTCCATGCACTTGAACATATGTGGAGAATCCGGGCGGATAGATGTCCGCGGCCTGCGGCAAGAAAAGTCCATCGACTTTTGCGGCGGTGAGCTTTTCCACGTCCGCTTCCAAGGGGCGCGGGTATTTCGATAGATCCTCATTTGCGCCAAACTGAGTGGGGTTCAGAAAAATCGATGCGTAAACCGGTGAACACTCCCGCCTGGCTCGTTCGACCAACGCCAGATGCCCGGCGTGCAGCGCGCCCATGGTTGGCACGAAACCGATTACGCGTTGCTCCAGGCGCGCCTCCCGAGCTTTCTGTTTCATCCAATCAATCGTTCGAATCGTCTCCATGATCGGCAGCTTAAGCGGCTGCGTTCCTCTCCCGGTAGAAGGTAATCAAGTCGGTGCCCACGGCTTTAGCGCCAAGTTGGCGAAGCATGCTGGTGACCTGCCCGCGGTGATACGTGCCATGATTCACCACATGCTGCATCATCTGCCAGCGGGGATTACGTGCCGGGCCGAAGCGGAGTGTTTTGTAGTCCAGAATTTCATCAAGATCCGCTTGAGTAAGGCCACGCGCGTATTGGAACTGGATCGATTCAAGTTCGGTCCAGCGCGCTTTCAACTTCTCGATCTCTGCAAATTCTTGCGCGGCCGGGAATCCTGAAGCTGCCGGCGAGCGCCCCTGCAAGCGCTCCAGCCAAATCCATTCCACGCCGTAAATGTGTACCAGGGTGTCGCGCACCGAACGGTAGCTGGAACCCAGATCGCGCGTGAATTGTTCTGTGGTGAGGGCGCTCACTGCATCCAACGTCTTGTGATTCGCCCAGGCATTGAATTCGTACAGCGCCACGATTTCTTCGGGTTTCATGGATTCCTCCTGGAGAACAGACGCCTGGCGTTGAAAAGGGCGCCACAATTGCTTGAGGCGCCCTGTAAGGAACCGGCTCCGATTCAATTTACCGGGCAATAGGAATGGCCTTGCGCGCCTTCGTGCCTGCGGGCGTGTGATAGGACTCCGCGTCAGAAGGGAAGCTGCCGCTTTGGACGTCCGCGCAATATTCCCGGACGGCCTGGGAGATCACTTGACCAACATTGGCATAGCGACGCGCGAATTTCGGTGGCTCCTGGAATGTCAATCCGAGGATGTCGTGCAGCACCAGGATTTGGCCGTCGCAGTCGGGGCCAGCGCCAATGCCGATGGTGGGAATACGAGAGGCGCGAGTAATCTCGGCTGCCACTTCGCGGGGGATGCCCTCCAGAACGATGGCAAATGCGCCTGCGGCCTCCACAGCGCGCGCGTCGCGGAGCAATTGCTCTGCAGCCCCGGGGGTTTTGCCCTGCACGCGGTAGCCGCCCATGGCGTTTACTGATTGGGGTGTGAGGCCCACATGCCCCATCACAGGTATTTCGGCCTCGGTCAGCCGGGCGATCAATTCCAGGCGGCGCTCGCCGCCTTCGATCTTCACGGCTTCCGCGCCCGCTTCCTTAACGAAGCGCATGGCATTGCGAATAGATTCGTGGATTTCGCCGTGGTAGGTGCCATAAGGCATGTCGCCGACCACCAGGGCGTGCTCGACGCCGCGGCGGACGGCTTTGGTGTGATGCAGGGCTTCTTCCAGGGTGACGGGCAAGGTGCTGTCGTAGCCCAGAACAACCATGCCGAGTGAGTCGCCCACAAGCACAACGTCTACGCCGGCTTCATCGACGAGACGCGCCGTAGGATAGTCGTATGCCGTCAGGCAAGTGATTCTCTTTTTGTTTGCGGAATCCGCAGCCGAGGTCTTGCGCTGCAGCAATTCGGGGACGGTGATCTTTCGGTTTTCTAAGAAGGGCCCGTTGCCCCCGTTCGGGATCATACTCATGTCGGCCTCCGGTGCCACTCCCTAGTTGCGGGATGCAGCCCTTATCCAGACGAGAGAAGTATAACAAAATGTGATGCTAGTCACCAATATTTGCGATTCTCGACGGGAGTCGACCTCGAAAATGGGGCAATGCAATGGATTCGTAGTGAACATTCCCTCACATTTCAATGCCGCGGCGTATACAGCCGCGCGCATCTATTTCTCGCCGCCAACCTTTACCACTTTTTCGGTGACGTTCCAACCACGGAGGCCAAGCGTTAAGCCACTTTTTACGGAGGAAGCGGGAGACTCGATATCAATTTCCTTAGCTTCGCCAGGAAGCAGTGAGACGTAATTGTCGCCGTAATAGGTGGGGAGGACGCGCGTAGCGCCGTCGCTTTCGAGCAGGGTTACTTTGGTTTCGATTGCGGCTGAAGTGCCGATGTTTTCCAGGCGCACGTGAACTTTGATCAAGTCCTTTTCATGCGCGGCATTCGTGGTCACGGCAAGTTGCGCCGTGGGCAAGTGGTTCAACTTGCGATAATCGGCACTCTCGCCGCCAAGCCAGTAGAAATTGTCAGAAACGAGATTCCCACTGGCATCGCGCAACTCCAGTTTTACAAGAGCGACGTTGCCCTTGATGTGCGGCGCCAGGTCCAGCGCGAATGCTTCGATCACGCCTGTTGGGGCGTCCTTCTTTTCTTCGTGTTCGGCGAGCACCTTATTATCCAGCGAATAGACCCTGGCGCGAATCGACAGCCCTGTGGTGGTGCTTGGCAGGGAATTGGCGACTTGCACCTGGAAGCTGGTGGGATCCATTTGGACGTGCAACGGCTCACTCGCTTTCTTCACGCCATAGAAAGAGGCCTGGGTGTCGTAGTCGGAACTGAAAATTTGCCAAGTGGAGCTGGGCCATGCCGGCTGGGTCATCCACAACATACGGCCGGTGTTCGGCGCCCACAGATGAGCATTCATTCCTTCGAAAATAGCGCGATGTTGAACGTAATTGAGCATCTGCGCCTTGCGGTCGAAATCCTCCAGGCTGGTGGCAGCGCCAAACTCAATCTCCACTTCCGTCATGAACGGCGCCATGTCGCCATTCCCGTTCATGTGCCAGTCGTGATATGCCCAGGCATCGCTGATAGGCCAGAGGTCGGGTGCGGGGAGCCATGCTTTCCACATTTCCAGAGTGGGGAAGGAAGGAGTGCCTGTCTCCACGGAAAAGCCGTGATTCAACATCGTAAAATAGAGCTTGGGGTCGACGAATCGGTAGGGCCCGCTGTTTTGCAAATTCACCTGATTGGAGGTGGGCGTATAGTAGCGCGTGCCGTCGAGCGTGCGGATAAGCTGATCGAGGCCTTCATTCAATGTTGGTTGCGGCACTCCTTCATTGCGGCCGCACCAGATGGCGATCGAGGGATGATTGCGGAAGCGCAGGATAGTGTCGCGCGCATTCTCAAGGAAGAGTTCGGGATCTTCCGGCTCGACATTGTAATTCTGCGTGGAAGCCCAGAAATCGTTCCAGACCAACAATCCATATTCATCGGCAAGATCGAAGAAAGTTTCCTCGGTGTTTTGCCCCACCCAATTGCGAATGATGTTCACGTTGGCATCGCGATGCAGACGGAAATACGGTTCCAGTTTTTCGCGTGACACACGCTTACGCGAGTCGTCCATGCCCCAACTGCCACCTCGCGCGGCAATGCGCGCGCCGTTGACGCGAATCGTGAGATAGGGCGAGGCGCGGATGTCATCTATTACTTTGACCGCGGAGGATTTCTCGGCGCCAGGCTTCAGCGAAGCGACCCACGACTTCCATCCATCCTTCCATTCGGGAGGAAATATGGACGGATATGGATCGGCAGCAGGGATGTTGCGAATGCCTTCGTGGGTGATGTCTACAATCTGTTCATTCTTTTCGTGCGCAACGGTGGGTGAATAATCCACGCGCCGCAGGTGTCCGGTGCTGTCGAGCAAGCTGATTTCGTAGGTGATTTCCCGGATACCGAAGCGCATATCTTTTGCATCGGACTCCTTGCCGCCTTCGACGAAGGAGAGTTTGAGCGTGTAGAGCTCCGGCTTCCCGTAACCGTTCGGCCACCACAACCTTGGATTTGGCACGCTCAGCTGCGGGAATTCGGCGGGGCTGAGCTTCACTTCATTTTTGCCGGGGGAGAGCGAAACTATTTTTGATACCGTCACGTTTTCAAACGAGCCGGTCAGAGTGCCGCGCACGGCATTAGGAGAATCATTCGTCAGCGGCACAGAGATATCCACCGTTGCCCGGGTCGTGTCCGGTAGCGGCAACTTTGTGACAACTTGTGGATCGCCGATGCGGACAGCGTTGGTGATTCGAAGAGTTACCGGCTGCCAGATGCCTGTGTCGCGGTCGCGAATCGCAGGGATCCAGTCCCAGCCCTCGGTGTCCACAAACGTTGGGCCATCCAGGCACATGATGCCGCCGTTCTCGCCCGCGCCCGCTTTGATGCTCTGTTCATGAGGAATTCCGGGATGGGGAGGCGGGGAGACACGCACGGCAAGCACATTGGTTTGCCCGAGCCTGATCGCGTTGGTTACATCAAAAACTCCGCGGATAAACGCACCCTTGATGGTTCCCAGTTGCTTTCCGTTCAGCCAAACGGAAGAGGCGTAGTTGATTCCCTCGAACGTCAAGGTGATCCGGCGGCCCTTCCACTCGTTTGCAGCGTTGAATTCCGTGCGGTACCAGTAATCCTGCTTGTTCAAGGATTCCGGGATTGCCAGATTATTCAGGCCGTAATCCGGATCAGGATAGATGCCCTGGTCCACCATAGTAGTCAGGACCGTCCCCGGCA
Source organism: Candidatus Acidiferrales bacterium (assembly GCA_963839315.1). Taxonomy (GTDB): domain Bacteria; phylum Acidobacteriota; class Terriglobia; order Acidiferrales; family UBA7541; genus Acidiferrum. The sequence continues at coordinate 102,569 of CAWIUU010000021.1, read as the reverse complement.
CGGTGGCGTTCCACCACTCTCTTACAGAGAACTCGGGATGCGAGATGGCTTCGGCGGGCTCTCGCACATCTGGGGCGGGCCGAAGTTTCCACCCGCCGGACAGTGTCCATTCATTTTTGCCGGCAGCTTCCATGCCTGGTGGTGCAGATTTGATGTTTTTCTTTTCTGGGATTGAGAATGGCGCCTTCGAGTGAGGAAGCGTGGCGGGATCCTGTGGACCTCGATATCCCCCCTGGGCATGGGTTTGTACGGGCCATGGCTTCGATCCTTCTTCGAAGAGCGCGGCCGAAAGATTTGCTGGTTTCTCAGCTAAATTCTTCAGTTCATCGTTAGTAAGAGCGCGACGAAACACGGTTAGTCCCGCAATCTTGCCGGAAAAATGTTTTCCATCGGGCCATGGCAAAACAGCGGGCGCCATTTCCAGTACACCGCTTACGGCACCAAGATCCAGCCTGCCATCAGCCAGGCGATTTTCTTGGCCGAACAGATGGAATTCGCGTCCGTCGAACGTTGCCGCGACAAAATGCCATATTCGGGGAGTAAGAGTGGCCGATTCAGACAACCAATTGTCTTTTCCCGCCCAAAGAAGCAATTTGTCGCCATCGATCCCTAGGAAACGCGAGTACTCGTCTTCAGGATTGCCAATTCCAGCAAGGAGACTTGGTCCTTTCGGCACGTCGTCGAGCCATACCCAGGCATAGAGAGTCCACGGCGAATCCGCGCGCGTTACGGTATCGTCTTTTGCAAGAGGCTTTTTCAGGCCCTCACCGTCGGCCAAGAAAGCGCCGTTAAACGGTCCATAGTAGGGTGGATCATTCGTGGGAATCCAATTTTGCGCGACCGTCGCGCCCGCGAAGAAGAGAAGTCCACACACGACCGCCAGAATCGCTCTCATCTGAATCACCCTTATGTAGTGCCTTAGCTAATCTGCTTAGTCAGAATCGTGTGACAAAAGCGATATTCCCGCAAGGTTTTCCGGCACCGGGACTTAACTCTTTGGCGCCTGCGAACGGCCCTTCCATTGGGCTCCGCGACCGAGCAAGTAGCGAACTGCGGAGAGCCATGTAGCGTACGAATAGAATGCCGCGGCGATGGGCAAGAGCGGTGCCCAAAGCGGTGAGCGGCGGTAGTAACGCGCGGTGGGAAGATAGGTGATGGTCATCAATGCCCATGCCGCCAGGCTTAGCCGCCAAACAATCGGGTGCGTATGAAAGGCAAACAGCGGTGGAACAATGTAGGTGAGGAACATTCCCAGCAGAGTGCCGAGGAGCAACACAGGGGAATAGTTGAGTTGCGTAAACGCAGTGCGCGCGATCAGATCACGAATTTCACCGAAAGATTTATAGGCGCGCAGGCTCACGCTCTTTCGCGTCAAACCCATCCAGATCGCCCCACCGGCACGCTTTACAGAACGAGCCAAAGCGCAATCATCGATCACTTCCGCGCGCATGGCGGCGAATCCACCCAGGCGCTCGAGCATGGTGCGGTGCAACAAGACGCAGCCTCCGGCTGCACCGGCGGTCCGCGCCTTGGGATCGGCAATCCATCTTGGCGGATAGAGCATAAGGAAGAAATACAGGAAGGGAGGAATCAGCAGGCGTTCCGGGAATGAGTGTGCTTGCAAAAGGACCATGAGCGAAGTGAGAGCCAGTTTTCGAGTTTCCGCGCGGGAAACCAATCGTCTTAGAGTGTCAGGGGCGTGCACGATGTCCGCGTCCGTGAACCACAGGTACTCCGGGGCCAGCGGGGCGGCACGTTCGACCCCTTGTTGCATGGCCCAGATTTTGCCTGTCCAGCCGTTCTGGAGTTGGGCCGCAGGAAGAAGTGTTATGCGATTGCCGGCTCCCGAGGTTTCCGCGGCCGCCATGGCGAGAACCGCGGTGCCGTCTTCGCTGTGGTCATCGACGACAATGGCGTGAAATTCGCCGGAGTAGTCCTGCTTGACGAGAGAGTCGACGGTGCGTGCAATCGTTTCAGCCTCGTTGCGCGCGGGAATGATGGCGGCGACGCGAGGCCATGTGGAAAGCACTTCGGGAACGTGGGAATCATCATCAAACGCAGACAGTTGCCAGAAGGCTCCCCAAAAAAAAGTCAGAACAATCCAGAGTAGAAGAGAGACTGCCACCAGGCCGATGAAAATCACCGAAGAGATGGGCATCAGAGTGCGCCAGAGGCTGCTGCGCACCAGAATACGCGGTGGTCAGCGCGCAAACAAATTCTCTGTGCGACAAATCGTGGTTTGCGGCAGGATGGAATTGGGAGAGCGGGCATCATGCTGGCAGACATTATCATTTTTCTGGTGGTAGCGGGCTCGATCGGCGTCCTGGTCCACGTGATGGCCCGCCCGAACCGCTATGCGAAAATGACGGACCAGGAATTCGAGGAAGATGCCAAGAAAAGTTCTCTTTTAGGCGCTGCCGTCATTGGCATGGAGAGAGCCCTGCGCCGCAAGGAAGCAGATTTCGTGATCGAGCAGAAACTGCGGGTCGAAAAGGACGCGACACCCTCCGGCGATCATCCACCCGATGAAAGTCCTGAGCCTTTGCAGGAAAAGCCTCGCGGCTAAGCAAGATCTTCCGCGCGAATTGGCAGGCGGCGCACAGGCTTGCCCGTGGCCGCGAAGATGGCATTGCAGACGGCTGGGGCAATTGGAGGAGTCCCCGGTTCGCCGATGCCTCCTGGGCCATCGGTGCTTTGCACGATGTAGACTTGGGTTTGCGGCGTGTCGTTGATGCGCACCAGGTCGTAATTATTGAAGTTCGATTGTTCCACGCGGCCGTTCGCAATGGTGATTTCGCCCTTAAGCGCTGCGGACAGCCCGTAAACAATACCGCCTTCGATCTGCGCGCGAATCGTTTCCGGATTCACGTAGCGTCCGCAATCTACCGCCGCAACGACGCGATGCACCTGAAGGGTATGAGCCTTGCGGTCGATGCTGATTTCCGCCACTTCAGCAACGAAGCTTCCGAACGATTCGACGACGGCAATCCCGCGGTAACGTCCGGCAGCAAGTGGCTTGCTCCAGCCGGCCTTCTCTGCAGCAAGATCCACCACACCCAGGAGGCGTTTTTCCTTTGCCAGAAGCGAGCGGCGAAATTCCACAGGATCTTTGCCCGCCGCCTTGGCCATCTCATCTACAAAGCACTCGGCAATGTAGCCGTTGTGCGAATTTCCGACGGAGCGCCAGAAACCTACGGGCACGCCCGGATCTGTCATGACATAATCCACAAAAAAGTTCGGGATTTCGTATTTCAAATTAGCGATGCCTTCGACCGAGCTTTCATCCAGGCCATTCTTGACGGAGCCGGGGAAGAATCGCGACATGATCGAGGGCCCAACGATGCGGCTTTTCCACGCAATGGCCGACCCGGATGCATCGAATCCCGCATTCAGCTTAACGAGCACGGCTGGCCGGTAGAAATCGTGCTGCATGTCGTCTTCGCGCGACCAGGTTACCTGCACCGGAGCGTTCATTGCCTTAGAAAGCTCCACGGCTTCGGTGATGAAATCCTGTTCGGCGCGGCGACCAAAGCCTCCACCCAAATACGTTGTGTGGATGCGTACTTGCTCAGGCTTCAGTCCGGTGATTTTCGCGCCGGTCATCTGGCAGAAGGTTTGAAACTGTGTGGGAGCGTAGATGTCGCAGCCGTCGGAGCGCACATCCGCGGTGCAGTTCATCGGCTCCATGGTAGCGTGAGCGAGGAAAGGCACTTCATAGAGCGCCTCAATTTTCTTGGGTGCGCCGGCGAGCGCGGCATCAGCATCTCCATCCTTGCGAGCGATGGCGCCGGTTTGCTCCACCCTCTCGTGATAAAGCTTGCGAATCGCCTCGCTGGAATTCTTTGCGTTGGCGCCCTCGTCCCAATGGATGGTGAGCGCGCGACGTCCCTCCATCGCAGACCAAGTATTGTCCGCCACGACGCCAACACCCGTAGAGACTTGAACGACCTGCTTTACACCGGGCACGGCTTTCGCTTTTGTGGCGTCCAAATCCTTAACTTGGCCGCCGAAGACGGGGCAGCGCGCCACCGTGGCATGCAGCATGCCTGGGCGCCGCACATCGATACCAAACTGCGCCTTTCCATTCGATTTTTCCAGCGAATCCAGTCGCGGTGTTGGCTTGCCGACATATTTGTAGTCCTTGGGATCTTTCGGTTTCGGATTCACAGGTACAGGCAATTTCGCCGCGTCATCCACGAGTGTGCCGTAGCCCAACCGCTTTCCCGTTGCGGTCTGCACAACCGCGTTGTTCTCTGTGTGGCAGGCGGTAGGGTCGACATTCCAGCGTTTTGCGGCCGTGGCCACCAGCATCTCTCGCGCCGCGGCTCCAGCCTTTACCAGCGGCTCCCAGGACCCACGAACGCTGCAACTGCCGCCGGTGCCTTGGAGTCCGAAAATCGGATTAAAGTATTGCGGCGCCGCAGGAGCAAACTCGGTCTTTATCTTTTTCCAATCGAGATCCAGCTCATCGGCAAGGACCATGGTGAGGGCCGTGGAAATGCCTTGGCCCATTTCCGACTTGTCAATCAGCAACGTGACCGAGTCATTGGGAGCGATCTGCACCCAAGCGTTGATCGCAGTGGGATCTTTTGCAGGTACACCAGCGAGCGCCTGGTATTTGCCGGACAGGTAGAGTCCGATTACCAGCCCGGAAGTCCCGGCGGCAGTCTTCTTCAGGAAATTGCGGCGATCCAGACGCGTGACAGTCGGCATGTAGTCTCCAGTAAGGCTCAAGCTAAATCTCCATTGCGGATAGGCAAGCGGCGAAGGCGCTTGCCCGTAGCTGCAAATATGGCGTTGCACACAGAAGGCGCAATCACAGTGACGATGGGCTCGCCAATCCCCGTCGGTTTTTCGTCACTGATTGTGACGTGGACTTCGACGGGCGGCGCGTCGTTCATGCGAATCATGTCGTAATCGTTGAAATTGGCTTGCACAACGCGGCCATGGTCAATGGTGATAGCGTCCTTCACCGTTGCCGTGAGCGCATAAATGGCCGCGCTCTCCGCTTGCGCGCGCACACCGGCGGGATTCACGGCGCGGCCGCAGTCCACGGCGCAGACAAGCCGATTCACCTTGAACCCATGAGAATCCGCGGAAACTTCGGCGACGGCAGCGACATAGGTGTCGAACGTAAAAAAACCTGCTATGCCTCGTCCTTGTCCCTTCGGTAGCGGCTTTCCCCAACCAGCTTTCTCCGCGGCGAGTTTGAGGACGCCTTTGAGCCTTGCAGTATCGAGCGGCGGATCATTTGGACCGGCATTGAAGGTGGGGATCTTGCGGTCCGCGCCGATAGTTTTTAAACGAAACGCCAGAGGGTCCTGGCCAGCGGCTGCGGCAAGTTCATCAGCAAAACTCTCCACAACGAAGCCGCTGCTTGAATCTTCCACCGAACGCCACCACGCGCGCGTGACCGACGATTCCGCGAGAGTGTATTCCAGCCGGACATTCGCAGGCGAGTATGCGGGGGTAGCCGCGCTGCCAAATTCCCCTTGCTCCGGCTTCTCCGCGCCATTCTGGCGCCATTTTACGGCGATGGAGGTCGAGGTCTGGAAATGCTTCCAAGCGGCAACCTTGCCGTCGGAATCAAGTGCCCCCTGAAGTTTGTGATAAGACGCAGGGCGATAAAAATCGTGCTGCATATCGTCTTCGCGGGTCCAAAGCAGCTTCACAGGCTTGCCAGCTTTCAAGGCAATCTGTGTCGCCTCCATGACAAAGTCGGCTTGATAGCGCCGGCCAAAGCCTCCGCCGAGGAGAGTTGTGTTGACCACGATTTTCTCAGGCGGCAATTTTGTGGCTTCGGCAATGACGGACTGTGCCCACTGAGGAGCTTGCGTGGGAATCCATGCTTCGGCGTGATCCGGCTGAATGTGCACCAGGCAATTCATGGGTTCCATGCAAACGTGCGCGGCGAAAGGGAGCTGGTAAACCGCTGCAATCTTTTTCGAAGCCGAAGCCAAGGCAGCATCCGCGTCACCATCATTGCGAACCACTTTGCCGGGCTTTGACGCTTTCTCCACGAAGTGCTTTTGCAGTTGTTCAGAGGATTCGGCTGCGGCAGGACCTTCGTCCCATTTCACTTGCAGCGCTTTGCGTCCCTGCATCGCGGCCCAAGCATTATCCGCAAGAACAGCAACTCCGCCGGTTGTAGACGCTCCACGGCCAGCGGTCTCAAACTGGACGACGTCCCGTACACCAAGCACGGCCTTCGCTTTTGTCGCGTCGAAGGACGCTACTTTTCCTTCAAATACCGGGCATCGGGCAACTACAGCGTAGAGCATCCCCGGCGCGCTCATATCCATTCCGAATTTCGCGGAACCATTTGTCTTCTGGGGAGTGTCCAGGCGTTTGAAATCCTGTCCGACGATGGAAAAGTCTGAGGAGTTCTTCAACGGGACTTTGCGCAGATCTGGAATCGGCAATTGCGCCGCGTCCGCAATAAGTTCCCCATAGCAGAAGGAGCGCTCCGGATGACCGTGCACCACATAGCCATTCTTCGCCTTGCACGTTTCGGGGCCGACTTCCCATTTTTTCGCTGCCGCTGCGATCAGCATCTCGCGGGCCGCCGCACCTGCCTGGCGCAGTGGCAGCCATGAGCCGCTAACACTTCCACTGCCGCCCGTACCGAGATCATAGATTTTGGGATTTGTCGGAGCCTGTTCCACGGAAACCTGGTGCCAGTCCACACACAATTCTTCGGCAAGAATCATCGGCAGAGCTGTAAACACACCCTGCCCCATCTCTGATTTTCCCAGCACGAGGGTGACGTGATTTTCCGGCGTGATGCGAATCCAGGCATTGAACGGATTGAGCGGGGGCTTCTCTTGCTCTTCGGCGGGATCGGAAGCACGCGCAGGGATGTGGAAACCAACCAGAAGGACAGCACCGCTCGCGGCGCCGGTCTTGAGGAAAGAACGTCGATCCAGGAGCGAATTGGAAGACATGACCCGACTCCTTCAATAGATTTTGCGAGGAAGGAATTGTGAACAGGTGAACTTAGGCGCCGGTAGAGCCCGCGGCGCGGTGAATGGCTTTACGGATGCGCTGGTAGGTGCCGCAGCGGCAGATGTTACCGCTCATGGCGTCGTCGATGTCAGCGTCGGTGGGCTTGGGTTTTTTCGCGAGCAGAGCCGCTGCAGACATAATCTGTCCCGACTGGCAGTAGCCGCATTGTGGGACATCTTCGGCGATCCATGCTTTTTGAACAGGATGGGAGCCATCGGCGGACAGGCCTTCGATGGTCGTTACTTTCTTTCCCTGGACACTGGAGATCGGCGTAATACAGGAGCGAGCGGCTTCGCCATTGATGTGGACGGTGCACGCCCCGCAGAGCGCCATGCCGCAGCCAAACTTCGTACCGGTCATGTCGAGTGTGTCACGCAGCACCCAAAGCAAAGGCATTTGCGGATCGACGTTAACTGTCGTGGACTTTCCGTTGAGCGTAAACGTAGTGGCCATGGTGTCCTCCCCCTCCGCCGAGAAAATATCCTACAACAAATTGGGCAGCATAGGAAATGGACGGAAATAGACGAAAAGATGGTGCTCAGGCTTTCCTCGCATGAGGCGGGTGGCGAGCGGAGGCGCAAAACGGGAGTATACTCTCTACCGCCGGATCCCTTCTTAATGAAATTCCGGCTCATACCAACAGTCGAAGGCGCGCCACGGAATAGTTTCGCTTCGCGATTCCTAAGATCTCTGCGTGCCACGGAGATGCAACCAGCTATGCGAAATCGTGTCAGCAAGATCCTTATTCGAATGCTTGTTGTTATCGCAACCGTAGCATTGTCCGGTGCGGGGCTCACGGCGGACGATAAACCCAGTACCCGTCCAGGCTACTACCGCTACCCTGCCATTCACGGAGACACCATTGTCTTCACAGCAGAGGGCGATCTTTGGACCGTCAGCGCAAAAGGTGGCGCGGCAAAGCGGCTGACCTCCAATCCCGGGCAAGAAATTTTCGCTGCGATCTCTCCGGATGGCCGGACAGTAGCATTCAGTGCGGAGTATGAGGGCCCCACGGATGTATACACCATGCCGGTGGACGGCGGCCTGCCCGAGCGGCGGACCTGGAATGGGGATGCAATGGTCGCCGGCTGGACTCCGGATGGACGCGTGCTGGTGCGCACGCGCCGGTATTCCACTCTGCCTGATCCCAAGCTTGTGGCGATCGACAGCAACGGGAAGAATGAGATTGTGCCGTTGGCGCAAGCCGCCGAGGGCGTCTTCACACCGGACGGGAAGACGCTTTTCTTTACACGGCTAAATCGCCAGGGAAGCCAAACCAAACGCTACCAGGGCGGAACAGCAGAAAACATTTGGAGGTATGACTCGGGCACAGAGGCGGTGCCGCTGACAAGCGACTTTACTGGTACTTCGCACAATCCGATGTTCTGGAATGGCCGCGTTTACTTTCTCAGCGATCGAGACGGCGTGATGAACATCTACTCCATGGATCGCGAAGGGCATGGCCTGAAGCAAGAAACGCATCACAGAGGCTTCGATGTGCAATATGCCTCGATGTCGGATGGGCGAATCGTATACCAATGTGGAGCGGACCTGTGGCTCTTAGACCTGAATGCGGGACAGGATGCGATTGTTCCCATTACTCTGGTTTCGGATTTTGACCAACTGCGGGATCACTGGGTGAAGAAGCCTCTCGAATATTTGACCGGCGCGCACATAGCTCCCGACGGGAGTGCGGCGGTATTCACGGCACGCGGCGAAGTGTTTACGTTGCCAGTAATCAGCGGGCGCATCGTGAAGGTTGCGGGGAATTCGGGGATTCGTTACCGCGAAGCGCGCTATATGCCCGATGGTAAGAGCATCGTGGCCATCTCCACGCAAACCGGCGAAACGGAATTCTGGAAATACCCGGCAAACGGGGTAGGAGCGGCAGAACAGTGGACCAATGACGGGAAAGTGCTTCGTTGGGAAGGTATACCGTCCCCCGATGGCCGCTGGCTTGCGCATCGCGACAAGGACCAACAATTGTGGCTCTACGACATCAAGGCCAAACAAGATAAACGCATTGCGCAATCCATGGTGGATGATTTCTCTGACCTGACCTGGTCTCCGGACAGCCAGTGGCTTGCTTATGTGGAGGCGGCCACAAATACCTTTGCGCAGATCAAGGTGCTGAATGTGAATAGCGGAGCAAATCAAGCGCTCACCTCCGATCGTTATAACAGCGGAAACCCGGCCTGGAGCACCGATGGGAAATGGCTTTATTTCTTGTCGGATCGCATGCTGAAAACCACGGTTCCGTCGCCTTGGGGGCCGCGCCAACCCGATCCGAACTTCGATCGATCCGTGAAAATCTACGAACTGGCGCTGACCCCGGGGCTGCGCTCGCCGTTTGCGCCGCCTGACGAATTGCATCCGGAGCAGGCGGTGAAAACCGATGAAACAAAAACAGAAAAGCCAGGCGACACAAAGAAAAAGGAAGAAGAGAAGAAAGCAGCTACAGAGAAGAAGTCGGAGGAAAAGAAACCGGCAACCGTTAACATCGATTTTACAGACATCGCCACGCGATTGAGGGAAATACCCGCCCCCGCGGGCAATTATTCCTCGTTGCAGGCCACGGACAAGCGCCTATGTTGGACGGATCGTGAGGGGGAGATGCCCCCCAAACAAGCCCTGGCTTGCATAGACATTGCCAACAAGGGTGACGTTCCCGAGACGTTAATGGCCGACGTAAAGGACTACGAAATCTCGCTGGACCGCAAGAAAATATTGGTGGCCAAGGGCGAGGATTTCCTGATCTTCGATTCCGACATAAAGGCTAGCGGAGTTAGCGATCCCAAGGCCCTGGCCAAGGCGAAGATCGACATGTCCAAGTGGACGATCATGACGAATCCGAGAGTGGAATATCGCGAGCTATTTTTGGATGCGTGGCGGCTGGAGCGCGATTACTTCTACGACCGGAGCATGCATGGCCTGGATTGGAAGGCGCTGCGTGACCGGTATCTGCCACTGGTGGAGCGAGTCTCGGACCGCGAAGAACTGAACGACGTGATAGCGCAGATGGTGAGCGAATTATCGGCTCTGCACATTTTTGTGTTTGGAGGAGATGCGCGCAAGCCCGCTGACCAGGTGGATATTGCCACGCTGGGGGCGGTGCTGCAGCGCGACGAAAAGGCGGGGGGCGACATTGTTCAGCACGTTTACCTGCATGATCCCGACCTGCCGGATCAGGCTCCTCCACTCGCGCGGCCTGACTCGATGGTGAAAGAAGGCGAAGTGATCCTGAGCATCGACGGCGAGAATGTGTTGAGTGTGCAGGACGAACGTCAGTTGTTGCGAGGCAAAGCTGGGAGGAAGGTTTTGTTGAATGTGAAGTCAGCCAGCGGGGAGACCCGGGACGTGCTTGTGACTCCAGTAAAGGCGAGCGAGGAGCGTGAGATCCGCTACCGGGAATGGGAATACACGCGCCGGTTGAAAGTGGAGTCTGACTCCAAGGGGAGCATTGGTTATGTCCATTTGCAGGCCATGGGACCACGGGACATCGAACAATGGACTCGCGATTACTATCCTGTCTTTGACCGCCAAGGGCTGATCATCGACGTGCGCCACAATGGCGGGGGCAACATCGATTCGTGGTTGCTGTCCAAACTGCTGCGAGAGGCGTGGTTCTATTGGCAACCCCGAATCGGCAATCCCACCTGGAACATGCAATACGCCTTCCGTGGACACATCGTGGTTCTTTGCGATCAACTCACCGGCTCCGACGGCGAGGCATTCACGGAGGGAATTCGGCGCCTCAAATTAGGAAAGATCATTGGCGTTCGCACCTGGGGAGGCGAGATTTGGCTTTCCTCCAGCAATGTGCTGTCAGATTTTGGCATCGCTACGGCCGCGGAGACCGGGGTGTACGGACCGGAAGGAAAATGGTTGATCGAGGGGCACGGCGTCGATCCAGATATCGTGAAAGACAATCTACCCCACGCCACGTTCGGGGGCAGCGATGCGCAACTGGAGGAGGCGTTGAAGGTTCTTCAGGAAGAAATCCAGAAAGACCCGAGGCCGGTTCCGAAAGCACCGCCTTACCCGAATAAATCATTCAAGTACGACGAATAGTCGCTGGGAACGGGAATCTAGGCAGGTACAAGTGCCTTGCGGCTTGTGCCAGGCAAGGTTTCAGAAAACGAAACAGAGTTGCATTTGCCAAAATTGTGACGAGAGACGCGGCCAGAGTGGCGTGATAGATCTCTTCGGAGATTAGGCCTGCGCTCAGGGAAACTTGAGCGAGGATGAAAGAGAATTCGCCGATCTGCGTGAGACCGATGCCTACTCGAATCGCAGTGCTCGTTGGGTAGCGGAATAACCGAACAACGCCGCTCCAGATCACAAATTTTCCGATCAGCACCATAGCCACAATGAGAAGTATGGTGCGCCAACTGGTGATCCAACTTTGCGGGTCGATGAGCATGCCGATTGTAGCGAAGAAAAGGGCCACAAAGGCATCGCGTAAAGACCTCGTCTGTTGTTCCAACTTGTGCGTGAACGACGTATTCCCTAGAAGCAGGCCGGCCAGAAAAGCGCCGAGGGCCAGCGAGAGGCCTACCGCTTCTGTCAAAGCGGCAATGGCCAGGCAGATGGTCAGTGCGAGCAGCAAAGAGATTTCATCGTTGCAGGTTCTTTCGACGCGCGAAAGCAAGGGAGGCACGAGTTTCCAGGCGACAACGGCGATAGGAATCAGAAGAAGCAACGACTTCCCGATCTTAAACGCAACGTGCGGGAAATTCTCGGCACCGGAAGAAGACAGTCCCGGAAGAATCACGGTTAGAATCACCACCGCCAGATCCTCAACAAGCGTTAACGTGATCATTACGCGGCCAGAATCGGTGCCAAGTTCGCCGCGATCCATCAGATGGCGCATCAGAACCATGGTGCTGGCCACAGAAATGATGCAGCCCACGGCAACTCCCTGGGCGGCGGCCAGCGAAGCAGGGCACCGATTCCCGTGCCCAGCCCAATCGATAGCAGAATCCCCAAAGGGGCGCTGCCAATGCCACCCATTTCACGCGGAGAAGATCAGGGATGGAAAACTCTATGCCCACGGAGAACATCAGCAGAATCACGCCGATCTCCGCCATGATTTCGAAGGTGTGCACGTCCTGCACATGAGGGCCGGGCGTAAGCGGGCTGAGAAGCAGTCCGGCAAGGACGTAACCAAGCAGGATGGGCTGGCGGAGCTTCCAGGCGATAAGCCCGCAAACGAGCGATGCGGCGAACACCATGGCAATGTCGCGAAAAATCAGGGAGTGAGCAGTCACTGTGCCAGCCCTTGACCCAAAAATACCGGGAAAGTGTAGCACTTCAGGGTTAGGGAAAAGGAACGGGAGAGAACACGGACAGCAGAGGCGGGTGGTTTTTCCTATGGCGGGTAATACGCAAGGTATTTGTGCAAAACGACAAATGGTTCTATGATTTCCCGGCCAGGCTATAAGGAGTGATGTTGCACTCCAGTACGGAGACGGCTTACTTGTCATGGCAGGAGATGTGGAACCTCGCCCATTCCGCTTTTCCCTCGCTCAGCCGCCCCGAATCTTAGAAATTGACACCTGATGAACTGAAAAATGCGGTGCAAAAAAAGAAGGACAGCGAGAAGTGGCCTGATTGCCACTTGACGAACCTCGGGCTACACGCCCTTTTCGCTGCTTCAAAAAGGAGAATATTCGTGAACAAGAAAGTGGTAATCGGCGCGCTGGTATTGACGGGAGCTTTTTTCGCATTCAGTCCAAGGGCATCTGCACAAGCGGCGTCTTCCCAATCGGTAAGCGGCAGCAAGTCGCCTCAGGGTGTCAGCGATCAAGATATTGCCTTGATGAGACAAGACATTCGTTCAACCAAGAAGCAGCTCATCGCCGCTAACCTGACACTCACCGACACGGAAGCGACCAAGTTCTGGCCTCTCTACGACCAGTACACCGCTGAACTCACCAAGATCAACGACACGAAATACGCTTTGCTCAAAGAGTACGCAACCAATTGGGGCTCGGTTACTGACGAGCAGGCCGCAAGCCTGATCAAGCGTTCCCTGGAGGCAGACGAGTCCATTGCGCAATTGCGACTGAAGTATGTTCCGATTTTCAGTCAGGTACTGCCCGGCAAGAAGCTGGCGACTTTCTTCCAATTGGACCGGCGCTTGAGCAACCTGATCGATCTGCAACTTGCTTCGCAGATTCCGTTGGTGCAGGCGCAGCCTTAAACGCAGTCCAGCGTTCTTCCGAAACTCCCGGTGTGCCGCAAGGCGGGCCGGGAGTTTTTGTTTTTTCAGTCGAGGATTCAGGGTCTGAAGATGATAGTGGAGAGCTACGTCGACACAGGAGCTGGAGTGTGTCGAGGAGGCTCGTGTTCCACGCCTTTCCAGCCTACGGGGCGCCCGCTGACAGCTTCCTTCACGGAGCGGAACAGAACGATGTACATCAACTGGCGATAATAGAAGCGTTGGAGAAGCACTGGAATGAGGAGCGTCCAGTCCTCATGCCGCTCCAGCGCAAATGCAATCACGCACGTAAGGACGTCGATAATGATAAATCCAAGGAAGAAGACCACCGAGCGTTGAACATCGGCGTCCGTCCAGAGTTGGGGAATTTGCGTGATGTGCAGTTGCCCGATGCCCCACAAGAGCAAGCTCCCCAGGAACAGCAAATCGATGATGGGGGAGATCAACGGCAGTGCAATCTGAAAAATAAAGATGTTGGGAAGAGCCACCCAGCCCAACGTGCCGTACTTCGGCCGGAACAGCGTGTCGCTGTGTTTCCAGAAAGACTGCAACGTGCCGAAGGTCCAGCGGAAACGCTGACGAATCAGCGCGCGAGGTGTTTCGGGGGCTTCCGTCCAGGCGACGGCGTACTCGTCGTAGGTGACGCGCCAGCCCAGGCGGCGAATCGCAATCGTCAGGTCAGCATCTTCCGCCACGGTATCCGCGGTAATACCTCCCGCTGCTTCGATGGCGGCTTTGCGCCACGCGCCGAGCGCGCCAGGCACAACGGTAATACAGTTCAGAAGATCAAAGGCCCGCTTCTCCATATTCTGGCTGGTGATGTATTCCAGGGCCTGCCAGCGGGTCAGCCACCTGTCGCGGTTGCCGACTTTCACGTTTCCAGCAACTGCACCGATCAGGGGATCTGAGAAATGGCGCAGCAGGTGACGGATGGCGTCCGATTCAATCTCGGTATCCGCGTCGATGGTCACGACGATATCGGCCTTCGCATGAGTAAGGGCGTTGTTGAGGGCGGCGGCCTTTCCGCGATTCGCCTGGTGGATGATCTGTACTGCGGCATTGTTGCCGAAATTGGAATGCAGCAGTTCTAGGGTGCGATCTGTGGAGCCATCGTCGACGACGATAACGTGGATATCGTCGTAGTCCGATAGAAGAACTGAAGTAACGGTCTGCACGATGACGCTTTCCTCATTGTGCGCGGGAATCAGCACGGTCACACTGGGCGGCGGTTGGGGCAGTTTCGCGTGATCGGGCCGCAGCCGTTCAATCATGGCGAGAATGCCGATGATCAGGGCGCGGCCGCTAACCATGATGATGCCCAGGATAAAAATAGTGGCGATCGCGAAGCGCGACCATTGAAAGATGGCAAAGATAAAACCATCCGCTCGCGCCGACAAGCGCTCCCGGAAGGAGAGCGGGACCATCACATCCGCGCGCGTCTTGCCAATCAGATCGGAGACGGAGACGAATTCATAACCTTTTGCGCGCAACTGGTCGATTACGAGGGGCAGGGCGGCAAGAGTCTGCGAGCGATCACCGCCGCCGTCGTGCATAAGGATGATATTGCCCCGGTTGGCTTGCCGCAGAACGCCGTCGACGATGTCCTTTGCCGGAATGGGCCGCTTGTCGTCGGTCAAGCTCCAGTCGTCCGGATCAATTCGCTGGCCAACAATCAAGTAACCTAATTCCTGCGGATAAGGCAGTTGGGCGACTTCTTCGGCGTATTCCGGTTGGTGATCGATGCCGTAAGGAGGGCGAAACAGGATGGATTTCACGCCCAGAGTGCTCTCGATCAGCCTTTGCGTGAGATTCAATTCCCATTTGATCTGCGTCTTCGAAGTCTGGTCGAATTGAGGATGCGTGAAAGTATGGTTGCCAATTTCGTGCCCCTCGGCATATGCGCGTTTCAGGATATCCGGCGAACGGTTGGCCTCTTCTCCGATGACGAAAAACACTCCCGGTACTTTCTTCTCTTTCAACACATCCAGAATCTTGGGCGTCCAGCGGGGGTCCGGGCCATCGTCGAAGGATAAAACGAGTTTGTTCCTGGCCCCGCCGATCTGTTCGATGTCATAGGAAAGGGGAATGGCGTCGTACTTTTCGCTGGTGATCAGATCTGAAAGCTTGTCGTAAACAAGAGTGCGCTTGCCGTGTTTAGGAACGTCTGCAATGCGCCAGATGTCGCCGTCTCCCTCCAGAATCAGGTCAGGACCCGGGGCAACATCTGTGAGTTTGTCTCGCGTGGCGTCATCGGGCCGGGTGGCGTCCCAAATGGGCCAGAAGGAAGTGTCCACGGAACCAAAGCGCCACACCGCGGTCCCCTGCACACCCAAGCGCTCACTGGCACGCAACTGGTTGTAGGCGGTTACCGCATCCAGCATCCAGACCTGGTGGGTGCGCTCGTGCTCGTCAACGTAGGAGGAATGCGGGTTCAGTGAAACCGGATCAAACTCGATTTCCGCTTCCGATTCGTAGGCATGCAGAAGAGCTTCTTGCACGCTGAATTGCGCCGATTGCTGAGGCTGCTTCTTCGTCGCTTCCGTCCAGTCATACGCATAATTGGCGATTCCCACGATAATTTTTTGCGCGGGAACCACCTCACGGACCTGGCGGAGATTCTCTATGAACCAATCTTGGGCCGCAATCGGTCCCGGAGGAGAGGAGAGCCAGTGCTGGTCGAAATTGAACAAAATGATGGCGTCTGCTTCTTTACCGAAAAATGCGTAGTCGTATGCGTCGTCCCGAGCCGGAAGCGTAACCATCAATTTCAGAGCCACGGCATGGAGCGCGGGTCCAAGTTCACCGACGAAGTCACGGAAATTATGCTGGCTGGCCGCGGGCACTTCCTCGAAATCGACGACGATCCCCGCCTGCTTGGCCGCTATGGCATAGTTGACCACATCTCTGATCAGGCGCTGGCGGGCCGTGGGGTTTGCCAGAAGTTCCGCAAGCTCTTTCACCCGCCAAACCGTGCCATCGTAATTGTTCAGCAATCCCATCATGGGAAGCTCGAGGGGCGGATTCATCGAGCGCATCCACTGATGCAGCTGGTCCTGTTTTAGCCGGGCGATGGCTTCAGCCGGCGACGCTTTGACGACTAATTGCTGGTTCCGCTGGTAGTCGACAATGGTCATGGCCCCATCAGGGGAAATGGCGTGCAACTGCTCCGGCATGAGCAGGTCAATATCCTTGTAGTGTTTCTTCAGAGACGCAAGACTGTTGGGGTCCCAACTAACGTAGAACGCCGCGCGCAGAGGATCGTACCTGGCGGGTATCTGACCGATATTGGCGACACGTTTGTGGCGCCCTTCACGCAGCACCACCTGCTTCAGGTTCCTTTTCTTAACAGCATGGTAGGCCGGCCGGGAATCAGGCAAAAGTGAAGAGGGGAGATCCACGCCGCCGGCGATCGTCACGAAGAAATACACCAATAGCAGTGTCAGCAGAATCCCGCTGATTTCCATGAGCCGACGAGTACGCCGCCACCGGAGCTTCTCGGCGTCGTAGAAGATTGGCCTGCGTTCTTTCATGAAGCGTAGCGTCCTCGCGGCGCAGGTGGGATACGCACGTAAGGAACAAGTCACTCCGTCGAGTAGAACTGAACCTCTCTATTGTAAGATGCGAAGCAACCATGAAGCGAATTTTCTTAAGTCCAATTACCGCGCTGCTCGCTGGAGCCTGCTTGCGTCTTTTCTTTGTACTGAAGTTTCCGGCAGGTTCAGGAGATACCGCCATCTATGAACAGTTGGCGACAAACTGGCTGAAGCACGGCAAGTACGCCATGGACATAGGTGGGGCGGCAATCCCCGTAGACTTGCGAGTGCCCGGCTATCCGGCGTTCCTGGCCCTGGTTTACACGTTAACGGGCCGCACTGGAGAGCCCGCGCGCCTATTTGTGATGCTGGCCCAAGTGCTGGCGGATCTCATGACCTGTGTCGTCACCGGCGCATTAGCCGCGCTTCTAGTGACGCTGTGTGACCCGCGTGCCAAGCCAAAGCGGGCTTTCATTGTTGCTTTGTGGCTGGCAGCGTTGTGTCCCTTTACAGCGAACTATGTGGCAGTCCCCCTCACGGAAACCTGGGCGATCTTTTTTACAGCTGTCGCTATGGTTGTTCTTGTGCTGGTGGCTACATTAGGCCGCGACCAGGGGAAGGAAGTTTTTCACCAAGGCGGGTCAACGAACAAAGGCTATTGGGCGCTGACGGCGCTGACTGGCTTGGTCGTCGGCATCGGCAGTTTGTTTCGCCCGGAAGCGCCGCTGTTGCTATTGACGATACTTGTGCTGCTGGGATTCTGGATGGTACGCCAGGGCGAATGGAAGCGCTGGATACGGACGGGCTTCCTGATGGCGTGCACCTGTGCCGTGCCGCTGGTGCCCTGGGCCGTTCGCAATGCAATTACCTTCCACGAAATACAGCCTTTGGCTCCGAAGGATGCCACCCTGCCGGGTGAAATCGATCCGAAGGGTTTCATGGCGTGGGAAAGGACGTGGTTGTACCGCGTCCGGGACTGCTACCTGGTGCCGTGGAAATTGAACGAGGAATCCATCAACCTGGATGATATTCCCGCGACGGCATTCGATACGCCGGAAGAGAAAGAGCGCGTGGCGGATTTGCTGGAACAATATAACGACGACCTGACCTTGACGGCAGAGGAAGATGCGGTGTTCGCCCAACTCGCGCGCGAAAGGACAGCCCGGCATCCCCTGCGTACCTACGTTTGGATTCCCTTGCGGCGCGCGGTACGAATCTGGTTTACCCCGCGCATCGAGCTGATCCCTGTTTCCGGCAATGTGTTCCCGCTGGCGCAAATGTGGGACGTGGATCCTGTGGATCAAGGAGTGACTGTTTGCATCTTCTTACTGAATCTCTTCTATGTGGCCCTGGCGATTCTGGGCATCTGGAAATTGTGGAAGTGGCCGGGCGTACGTGCCGCGGCGAGTGTGCTCTTGTTTTATATCGTGGTGCGAACCGCATTCCTAACAACGGTGGAGACGCCAGAGCCAAGATACGTCCTGCAGTGCTTTCCGGCGCTGCTGGCATTTGGAGCACTCGCCCTCGTGCTCCGTGGGAAGCAAGAACAGCGCGGGTGAAAAGGTAGCTAGGGAGCTTCGGGTGGCTCAGGATGTATCGTGACGCGCGAAATCTGGGAAAAGCGTTCTTTGACGCGGTCTTCCAACGCCGCTGTGACGTCATGAACACGAGTAATGGGCAAATCGCTTTTCATGATGCAGTGGCACGAGACGAGGATATGATGCTCCACTTGGCGCACATGTACGTCGTGGCAATTGATCAGCTCGCCGTATTCCAACGGCATGCGATTCAGAAACTTCTCCACGTCGATTTCCAACTGGCGCATTTCCCCTTCGCGGGTATCGGGGGTGGCGATGTGGCGGCCCAGTGGTTCAATGTGGATGTTCACCATTACATTACCGTCGCGTAACGCGCGAATGCCTTCTTCCAGTTCCGTGGCGCGTCGATGCGCTTGGCCGAGGCTCAGGTTCTCATCCACTTCCAGGTGAAGTTCGACAAAGATGCTGCCGTCCTGCTGCACTGCGGCGACGTCGTGAATCGCCAGTCCCATGCGTTGCGCCACGGCGCGTATCGATTCGAATAGAGTTTCACCGCGCGGGGCACGAGGTTCCGTGTGCACTATTACGTCGGAAGGCACAATTTCGCCGATGCGCCGCTCGATGGCATCGGTCAAGACGTGGACCTGCTCCAAGCTGGATGTGCGCGGGACGCTGACAGTGGCATCCACGAAGTGCCGATTACCAGCGCGGCGTACACGCACCCGCTCTACGTCGAGCACGCCATCCATTCGCCCGACGGCGTCGGTGATCTCGTCGTGCAGGCCCTCGGGCGCGGCATCCAATAATGCGTCGAGGGTGCGTTTGCCGAGCTGGGAAGCCACCCACAGAATCACCGCCGAAACGCCGAGTGCGGCGAGGGCGTCAGCATTAACCAACCAGGGCAGATTCCAGGAGTTTCCGGCCCAGACGAGGGCAACACCCAGAATCACGACCAACGTGCTCCAAACGTCAGTGGAGAAGTGCAAGGCGTCCGCCTCCAGAGCTTCGCTGGCATGTTTCCTGGCGACGGCATTCAAGGCGCGCGCACGAGTCATGTCGATGGCGAGCGCAGCGAACAAAATGACAATGGCAATCAAGCTTGGCTCTACATGAACACTGTGGAAAAAAAGCCGCGAAAAAGCCTCATAGATAATGTAAAAGGCAGTGAGGATGAGCAGGCCGGTTTCCACGAAGGCAGAAAAATTCTCGAATTTTCCGTGGCCATAGGGATGGCGCTCGTCTGCCGGCTGGTCGGATACGCGCACGGAAAGAAAAGTGATCACCGCAGCGACAAGGTCCAGTCCGGAATGCAAAGCTTCGGAAAGCACACCGAGGCTGCCGGTGCGGACTACAAGAAATGTCTTCAAGCAGAGCAATAACACTGCAGAGCCGATGCTCAGTAGTGCGGCTCGCTTCTTTTCCTGGACGGCCTCATGCATTTGGCGGGAAAGCACCATGGCATAAGACTACCTCAAGTGTCCCGGTATACCGAACGCGGAAGCTCCCGAGCATTCCGCAACATGCGCGTGTCAGCCAAAAACAAGAAAGAGCGCCGCGTCAAACGGGGCATGCTCACATTCGTGAAGTCTAACCTGTGCTGACTACTTACCGCCCTTGGCAGTCATCGGGGGCTCCGGCAAGATGGGAAGGCGCTTTGGCTCGCCGCGGGCGCCACGCACCTCGACCTCTTCAAACAACAGAGATGGAGCGACTACGGCCGCGGGCAGGCCGCTTGGCGCGCTTCCAAAGGCTCCCAGAGCCGTCCCCGCGATGCCGTTCATCTGGCTTTGCATATAGTTGTAGACGAAATCGTCGTTGCCGATCCCAGCGATGTTTCGCAGGCTTCGGGGGCTGAATCCGGTGATGCGTGCGCCCCGTACAAGCTCCTCGCGGCCGTCGGCGGGATACAGTTTGTAGACGACCAACGGAAGGCGGTCAGTAGCGGCGTTACCTCCAAAGCTCGCTAGCAATCCAGTGAAATCATCCTGGTGCATCAGGCTCAAGGATGGGTTGTCCATTTCCCGCACAACGATGCAGAAGGCCAGTTTCTCCGAGCGGCACTCGTCGATGAACTTCTTCTTCAGTTCGTCCTTCGAAACTGTTTCCGCGGAGCTGAAAAACAGGTTGCTCATGGTGGGTCGAGGATCCGCGAGAAAAGACGAGCGTCCATGCCCATTGGATTTGTCGAAATCCGGGCCGGGACGCCGGGACATCAGCAGACTCTTCAGTTTCCCATTCTCTACGATTGTCACCTTCTGACCGGGGACGCCTTCCTGATCGATCGAGTAACCCCCCACCAGCAGAGTTCCCTTGTAGTCTTTTGCACCGGGATCATCAATGAGAGAAACGTTGGCAGGGAGAACCCGCGACTCCACTTTGCCGCTCCAATCACTGCGTGCGCCCAGACTGCTCATCAGTTGGTCAACCACCGGCTGAAAGGCCAGAGGCGGGCGGGCGCCACTCAACGAGGGCCCGAGCACTTCCGCGACAAGGGCGGCTGCGGCGCGCGATTCAAACAGCACAGGACCTGTGTAGTCTGGCGCGGGCTCAGCAATTCTCATTGCCATCAGCTCGCTGCCGGCAACATTCAGTGCTTTTTTGACCTCATCGACGCTGGGCAGATCTGCTGGACGCGGCGCGTAGGTGGAGTAGTAATGATTCACCTGCATGCCGTCTTTAGCCAACGCGTTCATTCCAGCTTCGATTGCGGCGAGGGAATGATTGGAGCGAACCTCCGTTCCTTCGCTGGTGAGCAGATACTCCGTGGTGTACACCAGGTAGTACGTCACGCGGGATTCATAAATCAGCGGAAACGCTCGCAAAGCTGCCGAAGTATCGCGCGCTTCCTGATCCCAATTGCGGTTGGACCAATCAGAATTCGCCAGCGGTTCGATGTGCTGAACCGTCTGCACTCGGGCAAAATCATCGATGTCCGACTGGCGGGCCAAACTACTCAAGTAGGCTTGCTTGCGCGAATAGGTTTCCGCCGCTTCCTTGAACGCCTGATCCGTGGCAATCCAGAGGTCCTGACGCAGAGAATCATAGTCACGGTCGATTCCTACAGTCCCCGTCGAACCAATGAAACCCCGGAAGGCCTCTTCTCCGACAAAGTTGGAACTGTCGAGCTTGTAATCGCCGACCCGGGCGTTTACGTCCATATTGCGAAAGCGATTGTGATTGGTGGAGAGCAGTGCACCGTATTCCGCCACGACCTCGCGCACGTCCATATCCAGCAGTCTGTATTCGATGAAATACGGGCGCACCGGCTTATCGCCCTGTGTAATCTGCAATTCCAGGCGTGATTTTGCACGGGCCATTTCGTCCTTCATGGCTTGCATGGTGTGATCGTTATCTGCCGGGGCCTGCGCGTAAGCGGCAAAGGCGGTAGAGAAAGCAAGGAAAACTGCCGCGAGTCGAAGCATCCGCATTACTGAAGGCCTCCCGTTTTCACCGTGTCGTGCGCTGGGGCCGGCAAAATCGGTGGCCGGTCTGTTGCCGCTGGTTTCTTCTGAACTTCCAATTCCGTAGTGAGGATCGCGGGAGATACCGCGGAAACCGGCACAGAGCCGGACTCTGCGCCGCAGTAACCATTGAAGACTTCTGGTGTGTCACCCGTGGCCACGATCTTGGTTAGCGAAGCCAGCGGAGTGCCCACAATGTCCACGCCGCGGACCAGTTCATCCGGGCGTCCGTCGGCAAAGACCTTGTAGACCACCAGCGGTTCCACCTGGAAGGCTTGTGGCTGGCCGCGACCGGTCAGGGTGAAGCCGCCAGCAATGTCGTCGATCAAGAGGCCATAAGGCTTGCCCTGCTGTTTAATCAGTTCAATGAGTTTTTCTCTTAGCTGGGCATTCGATACCATTTTGTTGCTCTCGACAATCAGATTTCCCTGCCGCGAAACCGGTGAGGCACCCAACTGCCTGCGGCCGTGGCCATTTGACTTTGGGAACCCGTCAATGGGGGAGCGGGACATTTCGAAATTCTTCAAGACCCCATGATCTACCAGCACCACGCGTTGAGCAGGCACACCCTCATCGTCAAATTCGTAGAAGCCCAGCAATTCCTGGTCGTTAACCCTTCTTCGGGTAGTATCGTCAATCACGGTCAGGAAACTTGGCAAGATCTGAGTGCCCACCTTCTTGGTGAACGTCTGGCCTTCGTTGACGTCTTTCTGCCGGTGTCCTTCGGCGCGGTGACCGAAAACCTCGTGGAAAAATACCGCTGCCGCGCGACCCGTCAACAACGCAGGAGTTACGCTGGGATCGTTGATTGGCGAAACGACCAGGCCTTCCATTTCCTTGCGAAGTTGAGCGGAGGCTGCCAGCACGGCCTTGTCGTCTGGCGTTTCGCTGGGATTCACCCAATCAAAGTTGTAGTAGCGGTCGATGTCCATTCCATCGCCAGCTTTCCCCTGGATAAATAGCTCGAGGCGGTATCGAATCTGGCCAAACTGGAGTTGTGTGCCCTCGGAATTCAACTGGATGGTGTTTTCTGCCTGCGCCGTGAAAGTCACGATCGAGTTGATCACCGCCGGGGATTCCCGAAAGTACTTCGTGTAGGCGCGCACCTTCTCTTCCCAGGGCTTACGATCCACAGTGAAGGAAACCCACGGTCCAATGTGTGTCGCACCCTTCTCTCTCGAAAAATCGGGCGCTTTGCCTTCTTCTGACTGGGCCTTTACTTCCTTTCCAGTCTGAATCTTGATAAGCGCCTCAGCGGCCGACCGGTACTGTTTGTCCGTCTCCAGCCAGATGGCCCGGCGCAGTACTTCGGCGTCGTCGTCCAGGGGAACGGTCGTGCCCGGTCCCCCGTTGGGGGGCTGGCGCCCGTCCACCTTGTGGGTGTTGTCGAGTTCATAGGTGCCAGTGCGCACGGATACTTCCAGCCAGCGATTACGTGCCTCATCGCTGGTAAGCAGCGCGCCGTTCGAACCAGACACATTGACGCGGTCCGTATCCGTCATGGCGTAGCCAATGAAATAGGCCGCGGGGTCCTGCGAGCCAAGCGTCTTCATCGAGCGGTCCAGTTCGGTTTTCATGGATTCAAACAGCGGCGAAGGCTTCGCAGCAGCATCTCCGGCGGCGGAAGTGTGACGCGGCACCAGAACGATGGCCAGGCCGGCAGACAGAATGCAAATTAAGGCGCGCATAGAACTATGGCGCAGGGGAGCGCAGGTTTTTTCTTTCAAGGAGTTCCTCACTTCAAATTAGACGGAAATATCAAGGTTTCAGTGTACGCCAGAGCCTTGAATCAGACAAAGCACGCTCTGTGCGGAGAGTAACGGCGTAGCAACCACACAAGAGTTGGATGGCAGGTGAACGCAAATCGTTGTAATGAGCAGAATCCTCCGTTGGAATCCCAGCGCTGCGAGGGATTCCCCAATGCACCCATACGGGACTTTATTTGCAGGCTGTGAGATTGTTCGCGCTGCATTGGCCGGACTGCGGCGGTGGCGCTGTCGAGCCATGCGTTAGCACGAGGGGAACAATGATGGCTGGGATTGCCACAAGAACCGCAATGGTAATCCCCGTGCCCTTTCCGATGTGGTGGGCTGAGGTACCATTCGGATTGCCCTCCAGATTGGTAGCTGTCACCGCGTCTGTCAGGGTGCTCAATGTGGCCTGTGAGGGGGCCGCGGGCCCTGACGAATCCCCGGTTCGAACCGTGGTTATCTGCCCAGGTTTCACCTCCACGCACACGCCCGCCAGATTGCAGGTCTTAACCAACCCTTCGAAGACGATCACCGTCATAACGTTGTTTTCAAAAGAAACATAGAAATCCGTACCGACAACTCCTGCCACGCCCGCCGACGTATGCACCTCAAACTTTCCGCCCGGCTTTGATATTTTCTGAGCCTGCGAACGCATTTTGCCGAATCCTACTTCCAGGTCGGTCTGTTGCGCGCCAGCGTCGTGCTTTGCCACTTTCACGGATGAATCCGAGCCAACGTTGAGCACCGAGCCATCATCGAGCGCTACTCGCGCGCGTGCATTGGCTTGAGTGTTGACGGTGTCTTGCCAGTCGACAACCGTCTTCGCTTCGGCTTGCATCGTTTTGGTGCCGCGGGCAATGTTCACCGCGGGGATTACGCGAGACACCTCTCCGGCCCGTTGGTCACTGGTCTGAGGCGCCCCCCAACTCTCCACCGGAATCGCGATCGAGCAGGCGGCCAGACAGGCCAAGGCTATTCCGTACGGAGACTTAGTCTTCATCGAGGGCTCCTCTATTGGAGAGAGTGGTATCTCTCGTAGTTACTGGAGAAGCTTGCAAGGGTCAATTAGAAATCAGAAGCAATTGCCCATTTAACTAAGGGTGGGCACTCTTGGTCAGACGCTATTATTGTCGCTTACCAGAGTAATGGAGTATCGCGGCAGGGAATCTCTTTGTTCTAGCTGCACGGTCAAGTGATCGTATTCAACATCGGGGAGCAGGCCCAGCGGAACCCCCGCCGCAGGTAAAAACTGGCATTCTTGCCCAGGCAGGAGCATTGGCCGCGGCATGCCAGCGCTAACAAGGTGCACCTGGGCAGTGAGGGGATCGAACAGCGCGTACTGTAGGGCCGTATACCGTGCCGGGAGGCCTCGGAGCAGGAGTCTTTGATTCAATAGTGCCATCACCTGTGCCGGATGCTGCCCAGTTTTGTGGATCCCCCGCAAGGTTCCTACAGCGAGTGCTGCATATAGGGCTGTGGGCAGCCCCTTGGCTGAGACATCCCCGACCTACATGCCGATCAGGCCGTCGGGAAGCGAAAAAAAATCCAGGTAGTCAGCACCTACCAAAGCAGCAGGCTGAAACTCATGAGAGATCGTTACTCCGCCAGCGCACAACGGTTGCGACGGCAACATTCCTCCTTGAATAGCGCGCGCCTCTTCTAGATCTTGCTCGCGTGGCCTTTCAGGAATATCCAAATAAACTTCGGTTGAAGCAAGCGGCATGGTTTTTGTCCGGAGGGGAGAATGTACCAGCCAGAGGGAGTGCTGTTTACCGGGGAAGGACCGGCTGATTTAAGGATACTCGCGAAATTGACCGAAACGGTAAATTTCTTTTATCAGGGTTGCCCTTCTGCGCACCGCCGGTTCTGAAACTGTTGCCCAGCCAGCGACTAACACACAGAATTGCACTATGCGCGTCCTTGCACTTGTTCTTGTCGCGGCTCTCGTGTTTTTCGGAGTTTACCAGTTCTATCTCAAGAAGATGCCGACTACGGACTCGGGGACGGCCCCAACGCAGGCCATCAGCTTGACTGGCGTTCGCGCTGACTTGCTGCAGATTGCGCAAGCGGAGCGCGGTAGCATCGCTTTAGATGGCCACTGTTCTTCACTCGAAGATTTGATCTCTTCGGGTTCGCTCACAATGGCCAGGACGGGACGCGACGGGTACACCTATCAAGTCGAATGTTCCGCGGCAGAATTTCATGTTGTGGCGAAGCACCCTCCTGCAGCTGAGGGCTCACCAATCCGTTACCCCACCCTGGCGATTGATTCCCATATGGAAATCCACGAAGTGCAACCCTGAAGCCCCACGGCCTTCTTTTCTGCCTGATTCCCCGGGAACTTTTTCCTTGTTCGATACGTAACTTCTGTTGAGACCGCAACAAGCGGCCCAGTGAGCGAGCGTCTTCGAAGGAGCACAATATGGGTGGAGATCTGATTGGATTGGTTGCGGTAGTCCTGACCTGTGGAATCCCGTTGGCAGCGATGTATACCTATTATCGTGTCCGTAAGTTGCGGACTGAAGAGAAACTGGCAGCACTGGCACGCGGCGCGGAAATCCCGATGGAACCGGAACTCTCTCAATTTGCGAGATCACGTCGTTCTGGAATCCTGCTGGTCAGCGCCGGACTTGGATTTTTCCTGATGTTCATGCTGATCGCCCGCTTTTCCGGCGAGCCTCAGACGATGGTGGCGGCGTCGTTCGGAATCCTGCCCTTGGCCATTGGCCTCGGCTACTTTGTTGATGCCGCAATGATTCATCGGGACATCGTCAAGACTTCCTGAGCGTCCTCGTTGACTATCTTTTGCGGAGGCTTTCCGCCCTGACTTTCGGGTGTGCTCATCTGTTGATAACGGGCACACCCGCTCCGCATAATTTCTCTTCTGTACCAGTTCAAGAGTCTTCAGAGAGTCCTTTCTACCTCGTCTGGTCTTCGCTTCCACCGCGGAATGCCTCCCGGCTCGTGTGCTAGAATCGAAGCCCATGCATCCTGCCATTCCTCAGCTGATGGATCTGCAAAAACTTGATCAGTTGATCGCTGCGCTGAGGGCTGACCTGGAAAGCCTGCCGAAGCGTATGCGTGAGGCGGACGCCCAACTGAACGGAGCGCGGGCCGCCGTTGCCACGGCGAAGGAAGCCCTGACGCAGAATGTAACGCAGCGGAAGAAATTCGAACTCGACGTGAACCAGTGGAAAGAGCGCGCCAAGAAATACCGCGAACAAAGCGGCTCCATTAAGACGAATGAGGCTTACAAGGCACTCCAGCACGAGATCGCGAACGCGGAAAAGGAAGTTTCCCAGGCCGAGGACCGCGTCCTGGAACAGATGATGGGCATTGAAGAGGCCGAGCGCCGCGTGAAACATTTTGAGGCGGACCTGAAAGAAGCGGAGCAGGCCGTCGCCAAAGAGAAAAAGCAGATTGAAATGCAGTATGGCGAACAAAAGAAAGCGCTGGAGGCGGATGCGGCCAAACGGGAAGAGATCGCGAAAAACATTCCCGAAGGTTTGCTGGAACTCTATTCCCGAATCGCCAAGAAGAATCCCGGTTCGGTCATGGCAGAAGTGCGTAATGAACAGTGCCGCGCTTGCGGCATGCGCGTTCTGCCGCATACGATTCAGTTGTTGAAATCAGAGACCGACGAAGAAGTGTTTCGCTGCGAAACTTGCGGCCGCATTCTGTACTCCCTGGAGCCCATTCCTCATGGCACGCCTCCCTGCGAGCGCGGAGGGCGCTGCTTCGGGCGGATCGAGCAGTTCCTGATGTCCAAATTGTCCTCCAGTTCCTCGCGGGAGCGGCCTATTCGGAGAACCTGAGCCAGAACGCAAGCAACTGGCTTCGTTTCAGGCGAACATCGATGGCGGATCGCGCGGTAATCCTGGGCCCGCCGCCTACGGCGTGGTCATTCGCGATGGAAAAGGGGAAATAGTCGCGCGTCTGAAGAAATACATCGGGCAGAACACCAACAATGTAGCCGAATATTTTGGGCTGATTGCCGCGCTCGATTATGCACAGACGCACGGTGTGCGCGCGCTGCGTGTGGAAAGCGATTCGGAGCTGATGGTCAAGCAGATGCGCGGCCAGTACAAGGTGAAGAGCGAAGACCTGAAGCCGTTGTTCGAACGCGCGAAGAAAATGTCGCATGACGCTTGGAAGTCTTTCCGCATCGATCATGTGTACCGCGAGCAGAATCGCGAGGCGGACGCGCTGGTGAACCAGGCGCTGGATGAAACTTCGCGCACAGGCCCGGCCGCCTCGGCCGAAATTCAGCCGAAGCAGCCCTCGAAAGACGCGACGATTCGTTTTTTTGCCCGTTACAAAGACGGGGTGTTGCACCCGGAAGATTCGCTCAGTCTGCCCGACGGCACGAACGTGGAAGTCATCCTTCGCCTTCGCAAATAGGCTTTCTCTTTGCAATTTTTAGTGGCCGGTCTTTAGACCAGTTCATGCGGCGTTGCGAATGCACAGGGTACGGCGATTTCAGTGCATACGAGCGATAGAGCGTATCGCGCTGCGCCGGCATGAATCCGGCATCCGTGATGATGCGCCGCAATCTCCTCTTCATTCGTTCGCGTCTTCACGCCCGCCGCGAACACCACGTTTTCTTCAATCAGAATGCTGCCCACGTCGTCGGCGCCAAACTGCAATCCAATCTGGCAGACCTTGATTCCCGGGCGTCAGCCAGCTCGATTGAATGTGGTCGATATTGTCCAGGTACAGAGCCGGCTCACCGCCAGCGTCTTCAAGTAATCCACCGCCGTGGTTTCCTGCACTTTCTTGCCGAGCGCCGTATTTTCCGCCGCGAAAATCCACGGAATGAACGCGGTGAATCCGCCGGTCTCTTCCTGGATTTGGCGGATGCGTTCGAGATGATTCACGCGGTGGCGCAGCTCTTCGCCGCAGCCAAACATCATTGTCGCGGTGGTGCGCAGACCCAGCGAATGCGCGATGCGGTGTACCTCCACCCATTCGTCGCTGGTGCACTTCAGCCGCGCAATCTTTCCGCGAATTTCGTCGTCCAGAATCTCCGCGCCGCCGCCGGGAATCGACTGCAGCCCCGCATCCATCAGGCGCTGGATGGTCTCGCGGATGCTCAGCTCGCTGACCTCCGCGATGCACAAGATTTCCGGCGCGGAAAAACAATGCAGGTGCACTTGCGGATAGCGTGCTTTCAGCGAACGCAGCAAATTCTCGTAATAGCCGATCTGCAGGTCGGGATGCAAACCGCCCTGCAGCAACACGCCGGTGCCGCCCAGTTCGAGCATCTCGTCGATCTTCTTGTAGATAGTGTCGAACGAAAGGATGTAACCGTCTTTCGCGCCCAGCGGCCGGTAGAACGCGCAGAACGAGCAATATTCCGTGCAGAAATTCGTGTAGTTGATGTTGCGATCGATCTGGTAAGTGGCAATGCGGGGGTCGTTTTTCTTCAGGCGCAACTGGTGCGCAGCCATGCCGATGCCGATCAGGTCGTCGGACTGGAGCATTTCCAGAGCTTCTTGTTTAGTGATTCCCACAGGGTTTCCCTCTTTTGAGATTCGTCCAGTTGATCGAAACAAATTCTTTATCGAACGCTCTGCTTAGCGTTCCCGGCTCACAATAAAATCGGAGTAGCGCGCCGGCCCGCCCGGTTCGGCCGCGCGTTCGATTCCTTTAACTTCAGGAATCAGTCCCATCTCTGCCGCATAGCTACAGTAAACGCCGAGTCCACGCCTGTTTTCGTCATCCAGCGTGTAATCGATGTTCTCAGTCAGATAACGCCGCAGGTCCGCGGCGGGCAACTTCAATTCCAGCGAAGCTTCACTGCAGATTTCGTCGAGATGTTGTAAACCGAAGGCGAGGGACTGTTGAAAATCCAGCACCACTTCTGGTGTTACGGCCTGGCGCCGGCCAGCCCAAACGGCGAGGACAGCAGGGAGCTTGGTGAGCGCGCGCCACTGTTCCACGATATCGTAGACGTACAGCGTGGGATATTCTGCTACGCCAGCGCGGGTTCCCGAACACGTCAAGGCGCCGGAAGCATCGCCGCGCGCTTTCTGCTCAATGGTATAAGAGAAGCGGAGGGCCGGGTCGCCAATCAACAATGCCGCGTCAGCCTGCTGCAGCATCGATGGCAGGTCGGGCTCGGCTTCAAAAAACTCTGGCTCAATCCGCCAGAGTCTCTGGCATAGGATGCGTGTGAGTGCCTGGGTGCTGCGCGAACCGCGATCCAGCGCGATTCGCGTCAGTTCGTTTACCGGCTTCCGGGAAATCAGCAGCAGGCTGCGGACCACCTTCTTCGAGGCAATCGACAAGTTGGGTACGAGCACCAGATTCGGGATGCGCTGATATTCAATCGCGGGAATGATCGCCAGATCCGCCGCCCCGCTGCGGAGGGCTTCCGCGCATTGAGAGGGCACCGTGAAGGACAAGTCGTACTTGCCGCGCAGCGGGCCATGGGTGAATCCGCGAACGAGAGGTGCAGTGTTCAGGTATTGGACAATGGAGATGCGGAGCGAGTTCACGTCGTGTTCATCCTGTAGGAGCCTCTAAAGTATAGCAAATGCTGCGCAAACGCTAAGCAGTCGCAAATTCGCGAAAATTGTTCAATCCCTTCAAATATCCCGGAATCTCCGGATGGGCCAATCGTAACTCCTATGGTGACTGACAGAGGAGACAGAGGAGCGGTTGCTTTGATTTCGCGATTCGCTCTGTTACAATTAAAACTTCTGTTTTCTATCCTTTGAAGCTTAGGAAGTGTAGAGTCATGGCATTGAAGTGTGCAATCTGCGGCAAAGCGCCGCATTTCGGAAACGTGGTCAGCCACGCTAACAATACCCGGCGTCGCCGCTGGAATCCCAACTTGAAGCGCGTCCGCGCGGTCGTTGACGGAGTTCGCAAGCAGGTGCGCGTCTGCACGGGATGCATTCGTTTGGGCCGTGTTAAAAAAGCTGCCTGAGCCAAACCATTGAACTTTTCTCCGAACTCCCTTACGAGTACACGGAAACTTCGTGGCACCCGCCGCGCTGCGGCTCTATTCCCGGTGACCGCGTTTTTGCTTTCCGGGCTGGGCGGCTGCTCGCAGACGGAGCGTCATGCTCCCGACGTCTGGGCAGTTGTCAATGGGACGGAAATCAAGCGCGATGATGTAGAGAAGTACTATCGTTCCCAGGTCAATCCGGAAGCGCAGAAGCCCACCCAAGAAGACTCGCTTTCGCTGAAGCTGAACGTCGTCGAGCAGCTCATCAACAATGAGATCCTGTTGGAGCGCGCCAAGAAGCTGAATCTGCAGGCGAGCGACGGGGAAGTGGAAGACAAGTTCACCGAATTAAAGAGCCCATTCACGGAAGATGAATTTCAGCGCCAGTTGAAGGCACGCGGAATGTCCGTGGACGACCTGAAGCGCGATCTGCGGCGGCAATTATCGATCCAAAAACTGCTGAACCGGGAAGTGGCGGCCAAGATCACCATCACCGATCAAGACGTGGTGGACTTCTATAGCGCCAATTTGAATCAGTTTAATGTCGCGGAACCCCAGTACCGCATTTCGCAGATCGTCATCACGCCTCGGAAAGACGTGCAGATCCGCAATCGCAAGAATGACGACGCCACCAATGAAGCGGAAGCGCAGCGCAAAGCCAAGATGATCATGGACAAGCTGAACAGCGGCGCGGATTTTGCGCAATTGGCGATGGACTATTCCGAGGACGTGAACACGGCGGCAAACGGCGGAGACCTCGGGTACATTCCGGAATCTTCGCTGAATCAGGCCGATCCTTCGCTTAAGAAATTAGTGATAACCCTGAAGCCAGGACAAGTAAGCCAGCCGATTGTATTGAAGGATAGCACCCGTATCCTGAAGCTGGTTGCGCGCGAAGCGGCTGGGCAGCGCGGCATCAACGATCCGCAGGTTCAGCAGACGATTCGCGACACGTTGCGCGATCGCAAGGAACAGCTCCTGCGCGCGGCGTATCTTGCCGTGGCACGCGACGAAGCCAAGGTCACAAACTATCTGGCTGAACAGGTCGTGGAGACTGCCGGCAAATTGCCCGATGCTGCCAAATCAACTTTGCCTC
Source organism: Candidatus Acidiferrales bacterium (assembly GCA_963839315.1). Taxonomy (GTDB): domain Bacteria; phylum Acidobacteriota; class Terriglobia; order Acidiferrales; family UBA7541; genus Acidiferrum. The sequence continues at coordinate 71,007 of CAWIUU010000021.1, read as the reverse complement.
CAGTAACCGCGCCAGCGCCGGCCACAAAGCCCGCGGCTCCCGCTAACACACAATAGATGGGGTACTGCTTGAAGCGAGTGTGACGGCGGCATTTTCCGTTCACTATTCCACCCAGGCGAGAACTTCTCCAGCGTTGACGGTCTGGCCTTCTTTTGCAAGAAGGCGCTCGACTTTTCCATCCTTCGGGGCGCAAATTTCGTTCTGCATTTTCATCGCTTCGATGACGATCAGCCCCTGGCCTGCCGTCACGATTTCACCCTCATTTACCAGCAGGCGTATCACTTTTCCCGGCATGGGAGACACAACCTGCTGACGGCCTTCGGCCCGCACTTCCGCGTGCTTACGGCCGCTCCAGGCCCGGGAATCCTGCACCTGCGCAATGAACTCATGCGGCCCAGATTGCAACTTCAGATTTCCCTCCAGCGTCGGCGTGATGTGCACTTCGAACGATTGCCCGCCCAATAAAATAGATACGGTGTAAGCAGCCACCACAACACAATTGGCATCCAGCGCTTTGCCATCCAGCGCCACGCGGTAGGAGTCGCCTTCGCGCTCCAGTTCCACTATGTGCTTGCGCTTCCCGGACACTCCGTCGAGATGTACCTCGAATTTCATGGTTGGCGATCCAATTGTTCCTTCCGGCCTTCTGTCTTCCAACGTGAGGAGCCAGTTTGCGCGTCGAAAGCGGCATCTGGTTTGCCGCTGATTTGCGTCGCCTCCCAAAAGGCCGCCGCGATCGCACATGCTTCTTCTGTACCGGGCCGTGGTTCGGTTGCGGGAGGGCGCGGCCGAGCCAGCAACTCGTCCAGCCATTTCGTGTGAATTTCTCCTTTGAGAAATTCGGGTTCGCCCAGGATTCGCCGGAACAAGCCCACGTTTGTGCGGATCCCCGTGATGGTGTATTCGTCCAGCGCGCGTCGCAGCCGCGCAATCGTCTCTTCGCGGCTGTTTCCCCAAGCAATCAGTTTGCTCAGCAAGGGATCATATTCGATCGGCACGGTGTATCCCTCGTAGACGCCTTCATCCAGCCGGATTCCCGGTCCCGTCGGTGCGTGACGCATCAAAATCTTTCCCGGGGAAGGGAAGAAGTTGTTGTCGGGATCCTCCGCATAGAGACGAACTTCCATGGCATGCCCGCGCGGCGTAATTGTCTCCCAAGCAAAGGGCAAGCGGTGGCCCGCGGCAATGGCGATTTGCAGTTTCACCAGATCAAGTGCCGTAACTTGCTCGGTAACGGGATGTTCCACCTGCAGGCGCGCGTTCACTTCCAGGAAATAAAAATTCATGTCCGCATCGACAAGAAATTCCACTGTCCCGGCGTTGCTATAGCCTCCGGCTCGCGCGATGCGTACCGCCGCGTCGCCCATTTTCTTCCGCAAATCGGGAGTCATGATGGTGGAAGGCGCTTCTTCAACCACTTTTTGATAGCGTCGTTGCACCGAACATTCGCGTTCGCCCAAAGAAACTGTGCGTCCGTGGGCATCCGCTAAAATCTGAATCTCAATGTGTCGCGGGCTCACCAGAAACTTTTCCAAAAACACCCGCGGATCCCCGAACGAGTTCTGCGCCTCCGAAGCCGCGTCCCGCCATGCGGATGCAAATGACTCGTCATCAGGTACCACCCGCATACCCTTGCCGCCGCCGCCGGCAATGGCCTTCAGCACAACCGGATAGCCCATGCTTTGCGCCAGAGCCTGGGCCTCGTTCAGATTCTCGGCAGGATCACTTGTGCCCGGTACCGTTGGCACGTCCGCGCGGCGGGCCAGTTGTTTTCCGGCAGTCTTTGAACCCATCGCCTCCATGGCATCGGCAGACGGCCCGATGAAGGTAATCCCCGCATCTGTGCAGGCGTGGGGCAGAGCCGGGTTTTCCGCGAGGAATCCGTAGCCGGGATGCAACGCATCGCAACCCGACTTTCGTGCTACGTCGATTAATTTGTCGATGCGCAGGTAACTATCACGGGAGGCCGCGGGGCCGATGGCATAAGCTTCATCCGCAAGCCGAACGTGCAGCGATGCGCGGTCAGCTTCGCTGAACACCGCAACTGTTTTGATGCCCAATTCCCGGCAGGCCCGCTGGATGCGAACGGCTATCTCACCGCGATTAGCAATCAGGATTTTATTAAACATAGGCGGATTTTTTACGACTCGCGCGATTCTATCACGTGCTCTATCGCCTCCCTTGGTTTACTCGGGCTTGCGTGTCGTATTGTTTCCGGTGTATGAAACGTTGCTGGTTTCTTCAGGGGGAGTGCATGAAAAGGCGTTCGGTATTTCTAGCCACCTGCTTTTTTCTAATTACCCCAGGTGCTCATGGCCAAGAAGGCGTGGTTTCTCCGCCGGAAAGCCTGGTTGTGGAAGGAGTGTCAAAACTCCCGGTCCGCTTGGCAGAAATTGCGGGACGCTACGGTGCTTATCGGAGTGCAGGCATGGTCGACTGGCACCCAACCGGCCGCGTCATGCTCATCAGCACCCGCTTCGCGGAGACTCCGCAGCTTCATCTCGTGAATGCCCCCGGTGGGGAGCGGCAGCAACTGACTTTTTATGCCGACGCTGTTCGTGTAGGCCGGTTTAACCCCAACGGTGGCGACTATATCGTATTCTCGAAAGACATCGGCGGCGGAGAGTGGTACCAACTCTACCGCTACACCGTTGCGACCGGAGACGTGACCCTTCTGACCGATGGCAAGTCGCGCAATCTTTTGGGCCCGTGGTCCAGCAAGGGCGAACAAATCGCCTACATGTCCACCCGTCGCACTGGTAAGGATACGGATCTCTGGGTGATGAATCCTGCGGATCCAAAGAGCGATCATCTTCTTACGCAGCTGGCGGGCGGAGGGTGGGAGCCTCTCGATTGGTCGCCCGACGACTCCAAGATCATTCTGAAAGAAGAAATCTCCATCAATCAGGCTTACCTATGGCTTGTTGATAGTAAGAGCGGGGAGAAGACTCCCCTGTTTCCCACCGGCACGAGCCGCGACGACAAGATCGCTTATGGAGACGCGCAGTTCAGTAAAGATGGGAAGGGCCTTTATTTCACCACAGATGCAGGCGGCGAATACCTGAATCTTGCTTATCTCGAGTTCGCTCATCCCGAAACCAAAATACTGTTTTCAGGACCTGCCGCAAAGTGGGACGTCGAGCAATTCGATCTTTCCCAGGATGGAAAATTTCTGGCCTATTTGAAGGATGAAGATGGGGTCAGCGTGTTGCATGTGATTTCCCTTGCCACGAAAAAGGAACTCGCGCTGCCCAAATTGCCCGTGGGAGTGATGGGAGGACTTCGCTGGCACAAGAACAGTCACGAGCTTGCATTCGCACTAAGCAACGCACGTGGCCCGGGTGACGTCTATTCGGTCGACGTTCCCGCTGGCAAACTCGAGCGCTGGACCAACAGCGAAACCGCCGTCAAAACGACCGACTTTCCTGAAGCGCAGCTAGTAAATTGGGAAAGCTTCGATGGGAAGACGATTTCCGGTTTTCTCTATCGCCCGCCGGCGAAATTCACCGGCAAGCGCCCCGTACTGGTGATGATCCACGGTGGGCCAGAAGGTCAATCGCAGCCTGGCTTTCTGGGTCGTGGCAACTACTATCTGAACGAGCTCGGAATCGCCCTCATCTATCCCAACGTTCGCGGTTCTACCGGCTATGGCAAAACGTTTTCGCTATTGGATAACGGCTTTCAGCGGAAGGACACGTACAAAGATATCAACGCATTGTTCGACTGGATTGCGACGCAGCCAGAACTCGACTCCAGCCGCATCGCTGTCACCGGCGGAAGTTATGGCGGCCACATGACACTGGCGGTTTCAACGTTCTACAGCGACCGTATTCGCTGCTCCGTGGATATTGTGGGCATGTCGAATCTCGTCACTTTCCTGGAGCATACGGAAGCGTATCGCCGCGATTTGCGCCGCGTAGAATATGGCGACGAGCGCGATCCGGAGATGCACGACTTTCTGGAACGCATCGCACCCATGAACAATATCGTCAAAATCAAGAAACCAATGATGGTGGTGGCAGGAAAGAACGACCCCAGAGTCCCCGTCAGCGAGAGCGATCAGATCGTTGCGGCTCTAAAACAGCAGGGAACTCCTGTGTGGTATGTCATGGCTAAGGATGAAGGTCATGGATTCCAGAAAAAAGCGAATCAGGATTACCAGTTCTATGCGACCGTGGAGTTTCTACAGGAATTCCTGCTCAAATAGGGAATGCACAGGGCCATACGGCGAGTCCATTACACGACCACGTGACTCACGTGACTTTGGAAAGTTCCGCTTATCGCGTTTTGTGTTAGGCTTTCCCCGAACATCGTCTGGTCTCTTCCCCAAGCTCGGCGGCAAACAGGGGAACACCTGCAAAGGAGACCGCTCATGCAATTCGGAAAATCGATTTCTCTGGGGAGTCTCGGAGCGATAGCCCTGGTTGTGGCCGGTTGTGGGACTCCGTATCACCAGCCTGAGGAACGCTACATCCTCGTCGCAGCCAACGTGAATTTACCCTATTGGCAGGAAGCCCAAGCCGGCTTGAACGACGTCGGCAAATTGATGGGTGTAAAGGTTGAGCTGACGGGACCCGCCAGTTTCTCGCCCAACGAGGAACTAACCGCGTTTAAGGAAGCGATTGCGCAGCATCCGGCTGGAGTTCTGGTTTCCGTAAGCAATCCACAACTCTTCAAGGGGCCGATTGATGATGCGGTACTGCAGGGCATTCCCGTGATTTGCGTGGATGCGGATGCCCCCGACTCCAAGCGCGTATTGTTTGTCGGCACCGATAATGTCCGCGCCGGAGAAGAGAGTGCCAAGCGCATGGCGGGACTTCTGGGCGGACAGGGGAATATAGTGATCGTGGCGTTAAATGGCCAACTCAATGTTGAGGATCGTGTTCGCGGCGCCACGGAAGCATTGAAGAAATATCCTGGCATCAAAGTGCTGCAGACCATCGACGACAAGGGTGACCCGCGCAACGCATACGACGGCATCGCGGCTCTCGTTCAAAAGAAGGAAAAGATCGATGGGGTGATCGGGCTGGAAGCGTCCGGGGGCGAAGGTGCCGCGGAGGTGCTCAATCGTTTCGACCTGGCTGGCAAGGTGAAGATCGTTGCCTTTGACAAAGATCCCGAAACGCTGGATTGGATCGATCGCGGTGCCATCACCGCCACCGTTGTACAGAAGCCTTACATCATGGGCTTTTATGGCGTGCGCTTTGCCGACGATCTGCACCACAATGTGGTTCACGAATACAAAGACTGGCGTACCGCGCCCAGCGCTCCTCTTCCCGTGTGGGTCGATACCGGCACTGCCGTCATCGACAAGAATAATCTGGCGGCATTCCGCGAAGCTTTGGCCGCGCATCCAAAGCCCAACATGTAGTTGGAACCAGCCATTCGTCTTTGCAGGCGTCCACGCCAGCGCACAGATTCACAGCGGAATGTTTCCGTGTTTCTTCTTTGGATTACTGTCCCGCTTATTCTCCAGGGCTCGTAATGACGTAATAATTCTTTCCCTCGTTTCTGCCGGTTCGATCACGCCATCCAGGTAGCCGCGCTCCGCCGCAACAAACGGGTTAGCCAGGCGCTGGCGGAACTCTGCAATCTTTTCTTTTCTCAAGCTTTCGCGCTGATGCTCCGGCGCGTTGCTCAACTCCCGTTTGTAAACGATGTCAACGGCGCCCTCCGGCCCCATCACCGCGATTTCCGCAGTGGGCCACGCGAAATTCGCATCCGTGCGAATATGTTTCGATGCCATAACGCAATACGCCCCGCCATAGGCCTTGCGAGTGATGATGGTGATCTTCGGTACCGTTGCCTCAGCGAACGCGAACAGTAGCTTTGCTCCATGCTTGATGATTCCGCCGAACTCCTGCTGTGTGCCGGGCAGAAATCCCGGCACATCTTCAAACGTAATCAGGGGAAGATTGAAGGCATCACAGAAGCGTACAAACCTCGCGCCCTTTACGGAAGCGTTAATGTCCAACGTCCCGGCCAGGAATGCCGGTTGGTTCGCCACGATTCCTACGGGCCGCCCGTCGAAGCGCGCAAAGCCCACCACCAGATTTCTGGCGTAATGCTCCTGCACCTCAAAGAAGTACCCTTCATCGACCAGCGCGTGGATGACGTCCTTGATGTCGTAAGGTTTTTGCGGATCTTCGGGTACGAGCGAGTTCAGCGATTCTTCACGCCGGTCAACTGGATCGCTCGCCGCCCGCCGTGGCGGATCTTCCATATTGTTGGAAGGCAGAAAGCTCAAGATCTCGCGAAGCATCGCACAGCAATCCGCATCATCTCGCGAAATGAAATGAGCGACGCCGCTGGTGGCGTTGTGGGTCATGGCCCCGCCCAATTCCTGTTTGGTCACCTCTTCATGCGTGACCGTCTTGATTACATCCGGTCCCGTCACGAACATGTAGGAGGTTTCCTGGGTCATGAAGATAAAATCCGTAATTGCCGGCGAATACACCGCTCCCCCCGCGCACGGCCCCATGATGGCGCTCAGTTGCGGAATCACCCCGCTGGCCAGCGTATTCCGGAGGAAAATATCCGCATAGCCCGCCAGCGATGCCACGCCCTCCTGAATCCGCGCGCCGCCGGAATCATTCAAACCTATGACGGGAGCGCCATTGCGCATGGCGAGATCCATAATCTTGCAGATCTTTTGTGCATTGGTCTCCGAAAGCGAACCGCCAAAAACCGTGAAATCCTGCGCGAATACATACACGAGGCGGCCATCAATTCTCCCGAATCCTGTCACAAACCCATCGCCTGCCGGCCGCGCTTCCTCCATTCCAAAGTCAACGCAGCGGTGGCGCACAAATTTATCCAGTTCCTCGAAAGTGCCTTCATCCAGGAGCAGATGGATCCGTCCCCGCGCCGAAAGTTTACCCGCTTTGTGTTCGCGCTCGCGCCGTTGCGGCCCGCCGCCCGCTTCTGCTTCTTCCGAAATGCGACGCAGTTGCTCCAGCCGTTTTACATTCTCGGTTGATTCCCATGTGACGCGGTTCTTTTCAGCCAAGGGGTTCTCCCTCCTTCGGTTCCTGCTTGGGAGCAAAGATTAATACCGCCAGATGGGTTGCCAACCACACTGTTCCGAGAAGCAGGATCACACCCAGTAGTAATTCTGCCGCGATCGCACCAGCGCGAGCCAGCGGGTGCTCGATAGCCGTAACGTATGCAGTTGCCCGTACCAGGATAGCCATGGCGCTTAAAGTCATCGCCACAATCAAGAGCACCATGAAAAACGAGAGGATCACGTGTTTCATCGGAGTCAGTTAGACCGCTACAGGTTTGCAGACAAAGGATAGCGCAATTGACAGAAAACCAGTATCCGCGGGGGAACCACGCGTGCCTCTGGACAAGTTACCTTATTCCGGACCAGTCGTCTGCCACTAGGATGGAATCGCTGGGATTTGAAGGATCGTATTTCACACTGGCTGGATGGCCTGCCACGAGGCGTTCGAGCCGAACCTGGCTTTCCAGACCCGTAATATCCTGCGCTGTTTGATACGTTACTCCGGATATCGCATACATGTAGGACACCAATTGCCGTGGCCGGGCATCCGCGAGTGGCCGCGGGCGCGAGCCAAATAGCCTGCGGCTCTCTTCCACGACTTGGGCGTCGTGTTCCGCCAGCTCGACAACCTGGCCTTCCGCAATCCGGCCAATCAAGTTCAGGTGCAGTCTTCGCTTCCGTTCTTCCTCTTCCGGATTAACTGCAGGACGCACGAAGGCATACGCGATCATGGCCAACGCGACAAGGCTCCCTCCGCCTATCGCTAGCAACATCTTCCAATCGGCGAGAAATTCGTTCAACGCCTTACCTCTCACATTAGGAAATCTGGCTTCTCGGGATGGATGAGGATTCTTGCAGCGTGATTCAACATCGTTTCGCCGCAAGCTCTCATTCCCGTTCTATCTCTATTCTACCGAATGGCGAGTACCTATGCGAAGTCACTCCTGAGAGGAATGCACCGGATTGCGCAACACGCCAATCCCCTGCCACAGAGACCTCTACGGTGTCCCCTGCCACCAGCGGGCCAACGCCAGCCGGAGTTCCCGTGGCGATCAGGTCCCCGGGAAGAAGCGTCATCATCCGCGAAATCCATCGCACCAAAAATGAAACCGGAAAGGCCATCAATGAAGTGTTGCCGGATTGCTTCCGCGTCCCATTGACGTGAGCCTCCACGAGCACATTTTGAGGGTCGAGTTCCGTCTCAATGTGCGGGCCAACAGGACAAAACGTGTCGAATCCCTTGGCGCGCGTGAACTGCACATCGCTTTTCTGCAGGTCGCGCGCCGTCACATCGTTGACGCACGTGTAGCCAAGCAGGTAGGAAAGCGGATCTTCGTCATCTTTCAGGTGAGCGCAGGTTTTGCCAACCACCAGGCCGAGTTCGCCTTCGTGCTCCACTCTATGCGAATATCCCGGCAGTACGATCGATGCACCCGGCCCAATCACAGAGGACGGAGGCTTCAGGAAGATCAAGGGGTCCTTCGGCATATCGTTGCCAAGCTCCGCCGCATGCGCCGCATAATTTCGTCCCACGCACACGATCTTGCTGGGCAACACCGGAGCGGCTAGACGGCAATCTTTCAAGGAATGCGATCGGAATCCCCTGCTCCATTTTTTCCACGGAGCGCCGGAAATTTCCCGGATGGAGTCACTTTCGATCAAGCCAAATCTACAAGTCGCATTGGACCTTTGCCTGGAAGACACAGGTAGGAATCGGCAGAATTTCATTCGCGGAAGATATCCCTAATGATCGGTATCCGTGCTGTCAGCCATGCGCGCTTTCCAGATGATGGTGCCAATCCAGGAGAGCGTCGCGCAGATCAGATATATCACAGCGCCGAGCACGAAGACATGGAACGCGGTATATCGTTCCTCAAGTAACTCAAATTCCATGCACAGGATGCGATAGGTCAACGAAAGCATGGCCCATGCCACGAGACCGGAAACCAGCATCTCGCCTGGATTCCGGAAAAACCTCAGTGCAGGAAGGCTCGCAAAGAAACACAGGGCGGCCACGGCTCCAAGGTTTCTGCCAAGCGCAAATGGCTCCAGCAGTGGCATTCGGTTGGCTACGATCACCCATGCAGTAAACACAACCGACAATCCAACTCCGGCGTAGATACCCATTCGGACAGGAATGTTATGCAGAAACTGGAACCAGCGGTAACCCGGCAACTTCATGATGTCTGGCATGGATCTGGGCGTCCTACCAAGTGTTGCTATGTTGTAAAACCCGGTTCTATGGAGAGGGTTGCGTGACTTCCACGGCTGCCTGCATGCTCGCAGCGCTTTCATTGTCAGCCTTGTCCATGGCGGTCACGCTGTACCAATATTTTTTCCCTGTCTTCACAGAATTATCACGGTAAGCAGGCGTCAGCAACAATTCCCTGGTCAGCACTTCCCCTCGTGTGCCTTCCTGCTCACTACGATAGACGCGATAACCGGCCAAGTCGGTTTCCAAATTTATCGACCAGGATAGATCTACTACTTGAGCCGCCCCTGATTCTCCCGGCAGGACTGCCGCCACGAGGCCCTGCGGTGCACCCGGCGGAAACGTGTCCTTCGGGGTCAATACCACCAGGGGCGAATCGCCGGATTCCAGAAGAGTTCCTTGAACCTGGATTGCGCTTCGGACCAGGTAGGCATAGGTCTTGCCATAATCGAAGCCCAGGTCCTGGTACTCCGTTATTGTTGTGCGGGCGATCTGTATCAGGGGAGTTTTCCAAGTTCCCTTGCGAGGATCTTTCTTTGCTGCTTCCGCTGTCTCCGGATCAAGTTCGCCACGATAAACGTGATATTCCTGAATCGCTCCGCTGGGTTCCCCGGCTGTTGTGCGAGTTGGGTTTGACCACTTCAATCGAATGGCATTCTCCGTCAATTCCACATCTACCGACACAATCGGTGCTGGAACCGGGTAGAGCTTCAGAGAAACATCTTTAGAGCCTGCGGAGTTTTTCCTGGGGGAGATGTACGTCCGGACTCGATAGATCACCGTCTCGCCCGCATGGCTCTTTAAGTCTTCCGGCGAGATGGGGTCGAGAAACTCTACCTTCCCCTTCTCAACGTACCCGTTCACTAGCGACCCAGGAACCGTGTCGACCACTCGAAACGACTTTTCCTCCACGGTCCCATCGGGCTTTAACGATCCCCGCAAGACCTCCACAGTGGGTACTTCCTTCAGTTTCTCGCCAAGCGTACTCTTGCCGGGCATTGTAAAACTCAACTGCACCGCGTCGCCTGCCTGGCGGGCCTGCAGATCCGCGATGGCAACGGGAGTTGGTGGCGCCGGAGGCAAAGGCTCACCCGGAGCACCGCATCCGGCAACAAAGAGAATGGAGGAAAGAAAGAGAGCGGGAATCGTCAGAGAGGGAAGCGGCCAGCGCGGCGTGTTGGGTCTCGCCCCTTTTCCAGTTTTCATTTTCAAATCGTGGGCGCCTACAGAATGTACCGGCTCAAGTCCTGGTTCTTCACGATATCGGCTAATTGCTTATTCACATACGCCGAATCGACTTTCACCGATTTCTTTTTCAGGTCGGGTGCTTCGAAAGAAATCTCGTCCAGCACCTTTTCCAGAATGGTATGCAGCCTCCGCGCCCCGATGTTCTCCGTCTGCTCGTTCACTGTCGTGGCAAATTTCGCGATCGTCTGCACAGCATCGTCCGTAATCTGCAACTTCAGGCCTTCCGTTTCCATGAGGGCCACATATTGCTTGATCAGCGCATTCTTCGGCTCCGTCAGGATACGCACAAAGTCTTCTTCCTTCAACGATTGCAATTCCACACGGATAGGCAAACGGCCCTGCAACTCTGGAATCAGGTCTGAGGGTTTTGTGACGTGAAACGCACCTGCAGCGATGAACAGGATGTGGTCCGTCCGAATCATCCCGTAGCGGGTGTTAACGGTGGTGCCTTCAATGATGGGCAGAATGTCGCGCTGGACGCCTTCACGCGATACGTCGGGGCCGTGACCGGCTTCGCGTCCTGCCACCTTGTCGATTTCGTCGATGAAGATGATTCCCATCTGCTCGGCGCGTTCCACGGCGATGCGGGTGACTTGCTCCATATCCAGAAGCTTGTTCTCTTCCTCCTGGATCAGGTACTCGAAGGCATCCGCAACGCTCATTTTCCGCTTTTTCTTCTGCTGCCCAAAGAATCCGCTCAGCATGTCTTTCAGGTTGACGTCCATCTCCTCAATTCCCTGGTTGGAGATGATTTCAAACGATGGCATTGCCCGTTCGCGCACTTCCAGGTCCACCATCCGCTGATCCAGTTTTCCTTCGCGCAACTGCGCCCGCAATTTATCCCGTGTGCGCTGGGTCTGCTCGCGCTGGGCTGCCAGATCGCCTTCGGCAGTTCCAGGGGCTGCAGGTGGTGGGGGTGGCAAGAGAAGGTCGAGCACGCGTTCTTCGGCAGCCTGTTCCGCGCGATCCGCAACTTCATCCAGTTTCTCTTCGCGGATCATGTCGATGGAGGTTTCCACCAAGTCGCGCACCATCGATTCCACGTCGCGTCCCACGTACCCCACTTCGGTGTACTTCGAAGCTTCCACCTTCACGAAGGGGCATCCGGCTAGCCGGGCCAGTCGCCGTGCGATCTCCGTCTTGCCCACGCCAGTCGGTCCGATCATCAGGATGTTTTTGGGAAGGACATCCTCGGCAATCTCTGGCGGCAGCTTCTGCCTGCGCACGCGGTTGCGAAGCGCGACAGCTACGGCGCGCTTGGCGGCGGCTTGCCCGACGATGTACTTATCGAGCTCTGCGACGATTTCTCGCGGCGTCATATCGTCCAACGCCGGAAGCATCTCCGTTCCCTCAGCCTGCGCTGCGCCGTTCCCCCCGGGAAACAGCGTTATTTCCTTCTCCGTCTTGGTAGCCATATGATTTCGAGTCCTTGCCTGCGCGGAAGCTGACGAGCTTCGCGTGTCCCCTTAGATCTCTTCCACTGTAAAATTCGCGTTCGTGTAAATACAAATCTCGCTGGCGATGCGCATCGCTTCCAGAGCCAACTCCTTGGTTGACAGTTTGCCGTGTTTCAGCAGAGCCCGGGCCGCCGCAAGTGCATACGGGCCTCCGGAGCCGATCGCACAGATGCCGTCGTCCGGTTCAATCACGTCGCCATTCCCTGAAAGTACAAACGTGGCCTTTCCATCCGCAACGATCAGCAATGCCTCCAGGTGCCTGAGCGCGCGATCCTTACGCCATTCCTTGGCCAGCTCCACCGAGGCTTTCTGCAGATTCCCCGAGTGTTCCTGCAGTTTTCCTTCGAATCGTTCGAACAGAGAAATCGCATCTGCCGTCGAACCCGCGAATCCCGCAACCACTTTGTCGCTGAAAAGGCGGCGAGTTTTCTTCGCGGTATGCTTGAGCACGTGATCGCCCATGGTTACCTGGCCATCCGCAACCAAGACTACTTTGTTCTCTTTCCGGACGCACAGAACCGTTGTGCCGTGCATCAGTGAATTCCCGCTCGCATGTCCCATCCTGTAAGTATACCTCGCCCGCAGACTCCGGTCATTTCCGCACTCGCGTCGGGGAGGGGCTCAGTTTAGTGGAATTTCACGGAAGGAAAGCACTTGATAGGTGGGTGGTTTCAGGGCCGCGTTGATCCAGCAGCTGTCGAAATAGATCCCCGCGCCGCCAGTAGCTGGATCAAAAATAACGGACGCGGCTCCCAGAGTTGGATCCGCTAACAAGTTGCCCGTGACGGGTCGCGCGTTTGCGCCACGAACATGGCTCCCTCGATCCTACCGGTACCTCCATGAGATCCCGTGAAGTTGCCTTTCCCAATCACAAGCACAATCCCATACCAAGAGGCATCGGGATCGTAAATCAGGTTTCCTGTCACGAGCAGTAGTCCGTAGCCAGCGTTATGCCAAGAAGTTAAGTCCAGGTCGCCGTTAATTACGATGGTCATGGGATTCGACGGTGTCATTGAGTTTGGCAATTGCGAACCGGGCTACGCTGGTCGCCGGCGGTATCGGGGACAGACACCATGTCCGCGTTCTGTATGATCGTCTGCACCAGTGAATCAAGGGAACTTGGTTTCTGCATGCTGATCGGCACGGTCACTAATCCCTACACTGGGGGTCGCTGGGGCGGGAGGTGGCGGCGGCAGCCAACATAGTTGCCCGGCTGCGGCGTAGTTCCGGTCCAGTATTCTCGTTTTGGAATTATCCGCCGGCATTTGTGTAGCCGATTGCGGGAAGCGGTGGAAGCGCAGCTGTAGTGCAAGACCTACCCACGGTTGGGTCAGTCCCACTGACAAAAAACGAGCCGAATTAGGCCCTATGTAACTCACATTGTTGCCCACAAGTGTAAGTCCTGCAGGAAAACTGACGTTTAGCGATCCTGGCACCACCACATATTGCAACAGTTTTTGGGTGTTGGGTGGTATGACGGCGAGAGCTGTAACTTCAAGCGCCTGCATCGAAGAGGGCGTGGCTACGGTAACTAGCCCCGGCTTGACCGTCCCCCCCACGCTGATGTGCATTGGGTCGTAGTACAGCGGCGAGACTTGATCCATCACGCCATCATTGTCTGTATCCAGACCCAAGGATTTCTCCGTCACTGGTGTCACGCGCACCCACTTAAATTGCGGACCTGGCACGCCCCCCACACCCGAGACGGAATTGGTCGATCTGCACAGCAGCGGACGTCACGGGAATTCCAAATTCTTGCTGATACTCGTTGTCCGCGTAGAGATTCGAACTGGAGAGGTTTGTAGGGTCAACTAATTCATTGCTCGCCGGATTCAAGATGTAAAGGACCTGTGTTAACGTCATCGAAGGGTTTCCGGAGGCTTGCATGAAGCCCGGAATCGCATTATTTACGTAATTAGGATTGCGCCACAGCAGTCTTCCCCGCGCTTCCTCCAGGCCGGCCAGCCCGGCGTAATACGCGCTCGTGGAAGAGCGATAGTTTTTGGCCAGCGCAGTGTCAGTCCCCGCCGACACGATCAGTGCGATCGCGATAACGCTGATCAGCAGCAACGCGAAAATCGCGATCAGCAATGCTGCGCCAGCTTCCCCTCGCCGCTTCACCGCTTTGCGCTTCAAGTGCATGTTCGTTCTTCTTCGCTCTTTCCTAATTATCCGGATTCAAACGGTGTCCTCTGCCATTCAGCTCCACCAGCTTCCATTTCTGAGTTTGCAGGCTGCGTTGCGTCGTTCTCACGATCAGGGTAATGTCCACATCTCGAATTTTGGTGGATAAGTCGGCTCCGGCAGCCGCGGGCACGCAACAGTTCCCGTTGTTGAATCACAGGTGAACTGAAAGATAGGCACGGGTCTTCCCTCCCGGAAACATGGCTCGGATAGGTGGCCATGATTTCGGCGAGCTGATCAGCCGGAGGATTATTCATCACATTCACGATAAACGGCACCAAGGTCCCGGACGCCGATGTTGCCGCCAACGGATCCACCCCCGCGACCTTCGGCACCACCGCGCGATACAGTGTCGTCCCATCCAATTCATAGCGGATCCAGCTCACCACACCCCCTATGCTGGTTTCCACGATCAAATCAAAATCTCCCGGTGTTGTGCATGTCCCTCCACCCGCTGTCCCGACTTGGCAGGGCGTGGGAGGGTTGGTTGTATATCCCGGCGACCAGGACACTGGACCATACGCATAGACTGCAGGGGACGGAACTTCTGAAAACATCGAGAGGGAAGGGAATCCAGACTGATCGAAATCGGTCACAATCTGGTCCACTGCCAGCCGCGCCTCCTGAAACGAACTCGAAATTTGCGTTTCACTCCCATAATTTTTTTGAGCGAGATCCAGCAATCCGAAGATTGCCCCACAAATCAGCAGAAAGACGGAAGTGGCGATCAGCAACTCCAAGAGTGTGAAACCCGACTGCCGGGGATTTCTTGGGCTGACCTCTCATCTCGACACCATGGTGTCGAGAGTTACGGGAAGAGCCGTGGACTTCATTCCCCGCCGAAATACTCCCAGAATGATGCGCCTTCCCGTCGTGATTGGTCCGTTGGTTGTCGTGACCACGGCCCAGCGCACATCATAGGTTGCTCCGTAAGGATCATGCGGATCGATGTAAGTGAAGTTGTACCCATCTACCAGCGCAGCGGAAAAATCGATGATTGGCGATCCCGAACCTGTATTCACGGGACTGCCTACCACTCCCGGTTGTGTTGGATCTCCCAATTGGCAGGTGTTCCCCAGTGGACAGAGCTCTCCCTGTGGATCGGAAAACGTAGACTGGTTCAGCGGCACCGCGCGCATGTCTTCCATTTCGTGTTGGGCAAATACCAAAGCAGTTCCATCGTTCCGGTTATTCGAATTCATCAGCACGGACGTGGGCACAAGTTGCGCCACGGCAACCAGCCCAACAATGATGATCACTGTGGCCAGCAACAATTCCAGAATGTAAAGCCGCTCTGGGCGTCTCTCACTTTCGCGCGATTTGTTTGTGGCCATCTCATTCCTTTTGCCTCAACGGAGTTGTTGCCATTTCCCGCTCACATCTCCTGTCCACAACTCGATGGACCCCGCGGGCATCAGCAGCACCGCCCGGTAGCCAGCCGCCGGGGCGCTAGGCTCGCCAGGTACAACATATAAACGTTTGAAGGAGTCACTGCTCCCGCGCGCATCGAAAGTAATCGGTGTCCCACTCGGAGGGACCGTGGTGGTTCCCGAAGTGATGTTCGCTGCTGCATCAACGTAGCGGCCGCCGGGCACGCCCGCCCCGGCCACGAGGTTTCCCCCTCTCCCCAACAAGATCTGCTGTTCGGTCGGATCAGGTTGGCCATCCTTGTCCGAATCCGTCCACATGATCGTCATCGTGGGATCACCGGCGTACGGCTGAATCTGGCAACGCAATTGCATATTTCATTCGGATCGCTTCATAGCGTGTGAAGCGCAAAATTTCGGCATCTGTGAGGCTGCGTTTGAAAGCTGATAAGTGTGATATGCCCGAAGAAATGCGGGCATGCCGATGCCCATCAAGACCAGCGCCACGGCCATAGCTACGACGAGTTCCGTCAGGCTGAATCCGCGTCACGCTTCTTCGATCACCGCCTCGATTGGAATTCAGTACTTTCATGAAATACCGTACCGGCACCGCGGGAAGGTGCTCGCCACTTTCTCAATTTTTGGCCTGGGACCTTCTAACTTATCAGGGTTTCGACCGCCCAGATAGGGCATTCCTCAAGGGCGATTACCTATCAGTCTACAGTACGCCCTGCGCCCGGCCTATTTCTTCTTTTTTCCCGCCGACTTCACCATACCGCTTTTCCAATGCCTGTTTCGTGAAGAAGTCGGCTCGGAAGTTCGGGGTTGATCTGGCAACTCTGATAGAACGCCTGATAGACGCGCCTGCCATCCCGTTCCTTTGTCACCTGCATGGGGATTTGAACCCCGTCCTTCTCCTGATAATTTGAGTAGACAGTGGTCTCGTCTATCTTTTCATTTGTATTCTCGTCGCGGATGGTCACCACACTGCGGACGAGAAGATGCGTCGAATGGTCCACAGCCAGCCGGAAGAAACGCTCCTCCGCGTCTGTAATCTCCACCCAATCTACCTGTTTCAGATCAACGACCGAACTCCCACCAAATCGAACCTGTATGCGATCTTCTTTCAGGCGGTTTCTCAGCAAATTGTTGATATTTCTCTTTATCGCCTCCTGGAAATCCGCCACGGCCGGCGCTGGTTCCTCGGAAACTCCCCCCCGGTCCAGAGTCCACCCCTCGTCCCCCGCGTAGAGATCAACAATGTTCCCCTTCTTTGCATAGTCCGTGCGTTTTTTGTCGGGGTAGGACCAGGATTCCTTGAACTCGATATACCCAGTGAGATCCCCGTTATGACCGAACTGGGCGAATCTGCCGTTGCACTCCGAGGTTCGTTCATTCACATAAGCCTGTCCGCCCAGCGCAGCGATCAGTTGTTTCAGGATTTGTTTTCCTTTGGCTTCGCTGGCTTCTGGGGTCATCATGTCGGGATTCTGCGCTCCCGCCAACGGCGCCAACAGTGCCACCGTCATGCGCCAACCCAAGCCACACTTGGTAAGCCCTTACCCGCACAGCACCGAGCCTCCGTTCACGTTCAAGATTTCTCCGGTCATGAAATTCGCCAGGTCGGACGCCAGGAAAAGAATCGGCCCCGCAACTTCTTCCGCCGTGGCCGCACGGCCCAAGGGAATCGCCGCCGCCGCCATCTTCTGCCCAGCTTTCGTATTCAGCACGGGATTGGACATGTCCGTCGCCACCCAACCCGGCGCCACGCTGTTCACCAGAATTCCATGTCTCGCCAGTTCTGTCGAAAGCCCTTTCGTCAGGCTGATTACTCCACCCTTGGATGCCCCATAGTGTGTGTGGAACGATTCTCCGCGCTGCCCGGCTGTTGAACTGATGGGAATGATCCTGCCGGATTTCTGTTTGATCATCTGCGGAACCGCGAAGTGAATCACGCTGTAGACGCTTTTCAGATTGATCCGGATCATGTCATCCCACTGCTTCTCCGTCATCTTCTCGATCGGCAGATCTTCCAGGTTCCAAACGCCCGCGTTCGCCACAAGAATATCCAGCCGCCCCAGCCGCGCAATCGTGTGCTCCACCAGTTTCTTGTTGTCCGCGTGTTTTCCGGCGTCCGCCTTAAATGCTTCCACGCGCGTTCCGTGCTTCCCCGCTTCCTGCTCCACCTGCTTTGCTGCCTCCTTCGCGGAGTTATAGCTGAATACCACGTCCGCTCCAGCCTGCGCGAACAACTTTACCGCCGCCGCGCCGATGCCTCGTGAACCTCCGGTAATCAGTGCCGCCTTTCCTGCCAGTGAAATCATGTTTCCCCCATGTTCAGATTCACAAATTCTGTAACCCGTTGGTCGGACTTCGTCTAGGGCTTCGTCGCCGCCGACTCTTGCGGCCGCTTTGCCGCCTCACCAATTCCGAAAAGAGCCGCTCCGCCAATGCATCGCCGGTCATGCGTTCAGGATGCCATTGCACGCCGATCACCCAGTTCGTGTCGCCCGTCCATTCCACGCTTTCCACAATTCCGTCCACCGCCTTTCCCGTTACCCGCAACTCCCGCCCCGGTTTCTCAACCGATTGGTGATGCGAGCTGTTCACCACCGCCTTCGCCTCTCCGGCCAGGTCTGCCAGCCGGCTGCCCGCCTCAAAACGCACCTCGTGCTCCGGATCCTTCGGCCGCTCCAGAGCCACATCCTTCTTTCGGTGCGCCACGGTCGTTCCGGTCTCGCCCCGTACGTCCTGAATCAGCGTTCCGCCCAGATAGACGTTCAAGAGTTGGCAGCCGTAGCAAATTGCCAGCACAGGCTTCTTCTCGGCAAACGCGTGGTCCAGAATCGCTCGATCCGTTCGCTCTCGCGGCAGGTCCGCCGGCTCCGACTTCCCTTATTGCTTGCCCCATATTCCTCTGGTTCAACGTCCGCTGGGCTCCCCGGCAAGCACAAACCCATCCAACGAGGCCAATTGTCTCTCAAGCCCCGCATCATCTTGTAGCGACAAAAGAACCGGCTCGCCTCCGGCTTCCCGGACGGCGTTCTCGTAGTCCTGGATCTTTGGGCGGTTTTGCTCGCCCTCTTCCTGAGAGGTGCGCCAGGAGATGCCGATCCGAGGTAGGTTGGGGCTGGCAGGTGTCATGGAACCCCAAATCCTAACATCCGGCAGGGGTACCGGCAACCGCGCCCCAAAAAGGTAGGTTCTAGTCTCTGTAGGGATCGTCTTCTGAGGCGTCCGCTCTTGGGTTTTTTGAGCCTCTTGGGTTTCCTGTGTCGCCGGGGCTGGTATTGCCCTGAGCCCCTAGCTCTTGACTCAAAACTCGAAACTGACCACTGAGGTCCCTTCCCCGGGCTGCTACTCGCTCTTCCCATCTAAATCGGCTTGTCCCGCCCCACCAACGTTCGGCCCGCGCCACCTTGCAAATCGAAAACGACCACTTCGTTCTCCCCTTTGTGCAGCCAAGGTCCCGGAACATAGAGGGTTTTCTGCGGACCAATATTCCATACTCGGCCCAGTGGCTGGCCGTTCAGCCAGACTTCACCTTTGGTGAACGTGCTGGTATCTAGAAACGTGTCTGCGCGGCGTGTCCACGTGGAAAGTGGCGCGATAGAAGCAGGCGCCCTCGCAGGGGCCCTTGGTGAAGGAATCTTCGCCGGTTGGTCCATGGGCAGGGGATAGATGTCCCACCCCGACACTGGCTTGCCGTCCAGCGTGACTTGGCCGATGATTCCTTTGCGTTCCCCGCGCAGGATGATGTTGAAATTAATCCGCCCGGTATTCTCCACCAGGATGTCGAGTTGCGCCCCGGCCGTCCGGTACAACCAGAGGAAGTTGGTTCTGGTCGAGGCGGCGATCCAGCGTGCCCACCAACTTGCCGTCGACGTACACCTGCGCATAATCGTGCAGTCCATCGAGAACGAGATTCCCCTCAGTCGCGCCCTTCAAGACGCGTGCGATAAAGAATATAGCCGTACGCCTGACCCAAATCTTCCATGCTCTGTACTTGCTCCGAGTGCACCGCAGCGGGCAGCACCTTCCACAGAGCAACGGTTTGCTCAACCTTAAGCTCTGGGATTTTCATGGTCGGCGCAACACTGGGCACGGCCGGGGGAGTCGTTCCGGTATCCTTCGCGATCACTTCGCGGAACAACGAGTATTTTGAAGTGGGGCGGCCACTCTCATCGAGCGGTGAATCGTAGTCGTAGCTGGTGACGTCGGGCTCGTAGTTTTTGCCATCGCTGTTGGCGCCGTTCATCCAGCCGAAGCTGGTTCCGCCGTGAAACATGTAAAGGCTGACGGAATAGCCCTGCTTCAGCATCCAATCCAGGTTGTCCGCTTCATTGGCCGCGTTCGTCGACGCATGTGTGCCCGCCCCAGTGGTCAAACCAGCCATCCCAATATTCGCTGTTGAAGAAAGGACCGTTGGGTCGGACTTTCTTTAGTCTTTCGAATTCTCTCCGGGCTGCGCCCGCGTCTGCGCCTCCGAAATTGATGCCCACGGGCAAATCGGGAAGGGAGCCGGCCGGAACTTGCTCCGCGCCGTCGGCAGTGTAAAGCTGCGATTTCGTGAATCCCGCGTCCAGCAGACATGCCGCGGACTTTTTCCATGTAGGCGTGGTCGGTGCCGAACGAACCGTACTCGTTCTCCACTTGCACCAGGATGATGGGGCCTCCATTGCCGATCTGCAGCGGCGCCAACTCCTGTCCCAATCGCTTGAACCAACGGGCGGCGGGCTCGATGAATTTCGGATCGCTGCTGCGCAGAACCAGCGAGTGGTCCTTCAGCAACCAGGCCGGGTAGCCGCCAAATTCCCACTCGGCGCACACGTAGGGCCCGGGCCGCACAATACATACAGCCCTTCCTGCTGCGCTTCGCGAATGAATTCGGCGACATCGTTGTTGCCGGAAAAGTCGTAAACGCCCGGCCGCGGTTCATGGACATTCCAGAAGACATAGGTGGTGACGGTGTTCAGGCCCATCGCCTTTGCCATTCGAAATCGCTCGCGCCAGTAGGGCCGCGGGATCCTCTGGTAATGCATTTCCCCGGAAATGATTTGGAACGGTTTACCGTCGAGCTCGAATTGGCCATTTTTGATGGCAAAACTGTGAAGCATGCTCTGTTGGCCGAGGGTAGGGGAGGCGCAAAGGATTACAGCAGCAAAAGTAATAGCCTGAAACCATTTTGTCATCATAAAGTCCGCCACATTCTCCAAAACAATCCTAAGCTTTACTCCTACCTATTCGGATGATCAATTGCTGAGCGCTCTGAATGAGAAACTTGTTGCGAGAATTTCTCTGCGCGAGCGCGAATCGATGAGGCCTCTACTAAGCTCTCTTCGCAAGCATTTCCGGCATCACTTTTTCTAAACAGAACTCAGTTCGTTGGAGGAATTCCGGCAATTCACTCAATCGTTGGTGCAGCTTTTCCCTATCTTCCGCCCGCACCGTCACGTGCCCTACTTTCCGGCCCTCACGCGGCTCTTTTCCATATAGGTGATAGTGCGCGTCCTGCACCGCCAGCACCCCGCGAGCCTTCGGAACCTCGCCGATCAGGTTAATCATCGCCGAGTATCCTACCGCGACCGTTGCTCCCAGCGGCAATCCCAGGATAGCCCTCAGGTGATTTTCAAATTGGCTGGTTACTGCGCCTTCGATCGTCCAATGCCCGGAATTATGCACACGAGGAGCCATTTCATTGGCTAGCAGGCGCCCGTTCTCTTCAAAGAACTCAATACACAAAACTCCCACATATTCCAGCGCTTCAAGTACCTTCTTCATCGCTGCTTCCGCAGTTCCCTGCAACGATTCCGCCCAACCTGGTGCGGGTGCCAGCGACAACCTCAGAATTCCTCCCCGGTGATGGTTTTCCACTAAGGGATAGAACGCCGTTTGGCCTGTCCGGCTGCGCACTCCGATTAGTGACAACTTCCCGCTCAAACGGAACGAATTTTTCCAGGATCATGGCACATCGGGCAATTCGGGACGGGCCCGCGCCACATCTTCCGGCGTCCGCAACAGCCACTGTCCTTTTCCGTCGTATCCCATCCGGCTGGTCTTTGCGATTGCCGGCAGGCCAACGCGTTCGATTGCCTTGTCAAGGTGGTCAAGCTTCTCAATGTCGACAAATTCTGCTGTCGGTATCCCCAATTTTTGGAAGAGTCTCTTCTCTCGTTGCCGATTTTGCGCCTCTTCCAGGGCTGAAATAGAAGGATAGACATGCGTGCGTTCAGCGAGGAATCGTGCTGCGCTCACGGGCACATTTTCGAACTCGTACGTTACCACTTCTAACCCGTGCGCGAACTTCTCTAGCGCGGCTTCGTCCAGATAGTCGGCGGTCACCCGGTGCGCGATGCGGCCGACAGGCGCTTCCGGCGAAGGATCCAAAAACCGGAAATGCAGTCCTAGTGGATATCCGGCCAACGCCAGCATGTAGCCGAGCTGTCCTCCACCAAGAATTCCGATGGTCATGCGTCTTTTTTCCCGTTCGGACCTTCCGAGGCGGCTTTTGCGCTAGTTGCGGCGAAAACGGCGGGATCGGAAATCGCCAAAACCCTTTCCGTCTGTGCCTTCCGGAATTTTCGAAGCGCTTCCCGATATTCCGGGTATTTGATTCGCCAAAATCGCTATCGCCAGCAACGCTGCGTTAGTGGCCCCCGCCTTCCCGATCGCCAGCGTTCCCACGGGGATTCCTCCCGGCATCTGGGCAATCGAAAGAAGCGAGTCCAGTCCCTTTAATGTCTTCGATTCGATCGGCACTCCCAGAACGGGCAATATTGTCTTTGCCGCGGTGATTCCCGGCAAGTGCGCTGCGCCGCCCGCGCCCGCAATAATCACCTGCATGCCGCGTTGCTCCGCCGTCGCTGCGTATTCGAAGAGCAGATCAGGGGTACGATGAGCGGAAATCACCCGCGTTTCAAAGGGCACACCCAACTCTTCCAGGGTTTTGGCGGCGTGCTCCATGGTTTCCCAATCGGAAATAGAACCCATAATCACGCCAACCAACACGGCATGTTTTGTTGCTGAAGGTTTGCTGGAATCGTTGCTCATTTTTCTCGCTTTTCCTACAAAAGAGAATGCCGGCCAAACGGCCGGCTTAGTATCGCGATAGGCCCTTATTCTACGGTCTTTTTTACCGCGATGCGACTTTTCTCGATTGCCGCCACGCCTGCCTCGCTTGCCCAACCAGGTAGAGCGAACCGGTGATCACAACCACGTCCTGAGGTTTCGCTCTTGCCAACGCCACTTCCATGGCCTTCTCTGCGTCAGGAATCACGGAGTGCCGCGACGCATGGTGGCCCGCAATTTCTGCCAACTGCGCCGCGCTGATCGCTCTGGGCGTCCGCGCCTCGGTGAAGATCACCTCTTCCGCATGGGGAAACAGCAAGCCCGTCACTTCGTCAACCGCCTTGTCTCTCATCGCGGCGTAGATAAGGCACACTCGTCGTCCCGCGAAATTTTCCTCCATGAACCGGGCCAGTTCTCGCGCCGCTCCCGGATTATGTGCCCCATCAAGATAGACATCAGGGTCCGACTGCAATTTCTCAATCCTGCCAGGCCACTGGGCCGAAGCGATTCCTTGAACGATGTTTTCGTCGCTAATCCGGTATTTTCGCGTCTGAAGCACTGTTGCTGCAGTCACCGCGTTCAACGCGTTCTGGAGTTGGAACCGCCCCGGGAGTTGCGGCGCCAGTTCCAGCCTCCGGCCCTTGGCTCGTTCCTCAATCTCCGCTCGTATGCACCCGCTTTGCAGTTCCTCGCGGATCACGTGGAACACTCTGTCAGTCTCTATAACCGGGCAGTGCAGTTCCCGAGCTTTCTCTTGCAGCATCTCCGCGGCTTCTTGCTGTTGCGGAGCAAGGACCGCCGGCACGCCCACCTTCAAGATGCCGGCTTTTTCGCTCGCGATTTCCTGCAACGAATGCCCCAGAAAATTCTCGTGGTCAAAATCGATCCGCGTAATCACGGAAACCACCGGCGTCAGAATGTTCGTTGCGTCCAGCCGCCCTCCCAGTCCCACTTCCACAACCGCAAATTCCACGCGTTCCCGCGCAAACGCCTCAAAGGCGAGGGCGGTCACGCACTCGAAATAGGTTGGGTGAGCTCCTAATTTGCCGTCAGCAAGCAACTCCTCAATCGCCGTAAGAATGCGCGTGAAAATTTCCGCGAACAGCTCGTCACTGATTTCTTGGCCTCCGATCCGGATGCGCTCATTGATCCGTTCGAGGTGCGGAGAAGTATTCAGTCCCGTGCGAAACCCCGCGTGGCGCAGAATCGCTTCCAGGAAAGCCGCCGTTGAACCCTTTCCGTTCGTCCCCGCTATGTGGATTACTGGATACGCTCGATCCGGACGGCCTAGTCGCTCCAGCAAAACTGTAATGTTTTCCAGGTTGAATTTTGCCGCTGCCGCTTGTGTGGGAGCGGCCAGTTCGCGTCCAAGGGTCAGGAGATACCGCACAGCGCTCTCGTAATTCATTTCAGTTCATCAGCAGGTCAAACACATTTGCGATGAAACCCTTCAAATCTTTTCGGTGGACCACCGCATCCAGAAAACCGTGTTCCAGCAGGAACTCCGAGCGTTGGAATCCTTCCGGTAGTTTTTGGCGAATGGTCTGTTCGATTACGCGCGGCCCGGCAAAACCGATCAAAGCTCCCGGCTCACCGATATTCAGGTCGCCCAGCATCGCAAAACTGGCTGTCACCCCGCCTGTCGTCGGGTCCGTCAGCACGGAAATGTATGGCAGCTTTGCTTCATCTAGCCGCGCTAGCGCCGCCGATACCTTGGCAAGCTGCATCAGGCTGATCGTGCCTTCCATCATTCGAGCGCCCCCCGAGCAGGACACAATGATCAGCGGTTGCCGCGTGGCAATCGCCATCTCAATCGCTCGCGTCACCTTCTCCCCGACTACAGCTCCCATCGATCCGCCGATAAACCCAAATTCCATAGCGCAGCAGATCACCGGCCGGCCATTCAATTGGCCTTCCGCCGTAATGATCGCGTCGTTCATTCCGAGCTTTTTCTGGGCATCCTTGATTCGCTTTGCATAGGGCTTGGTATCCACGAACTTCAGCGGGTCGGTGGAAACCATCCCTGCATCGTGCTCCGTCCAGTGGCCGTCTAACAGCAGGGCGAGTCTCTGTTTCGAGTTCATCTTGAAGTGAAATTGGCATTTCGGACAGACGAGTAGGTTCTCTTCCAGATCCTTCCGAAACACGATCGCGCGGCACGATTCGCACTTTACCCACAACCCTTCCGTGCGCACACGCCGCTCTTCCGGCGGCGTAGCCTGGTCAATTGACTTTTTCTCCCGCTTAAACCATGACATGGTTCGTCTTCAGTTCTAAGTTATCAGTTCCAAGGAGGACTTACCAATTGCCTTGGAACCTGCCGGGCTAATGGGGGTACTTAAAACGTCAAACGGATAACGGTAAACTTCAATAATCGATTCCCCGTTGCGCCAGTATACCCTTCGTATACGGGTGTTTCACTTCTTTCATCTCCGTCACCAGGTCCGCTTGTTCCACCAGTAACGGATGGGCATTTCGCCCCGTGCAAATCACGTGTACCTGCTCCGGCCGCCCCTTGAGGGCCTCTACCACTTTTGCCGCATCCAGCATTTTGTAGCTGATGGTGTAATTGATCTCGTCCAGGACAACCAGGTCATACTTACCGCTATAAATCGCTGCGCGCCCGGACTCCCAACACTCTTCTGCGAGTCGAAGGTCTTCCGGATCCGTTTCCGCTCCACCTACTTTTACAAACCCGCGTCCCATCGGTCTTATTTCGAACTTATCGTCCCCCAGCATTTTCGCCGCGTCGAGTTCACCGTAATGCCACGATCCTTTGATGAATTGCACCATCAGTACGCGCAGCCCCTGCCCCACCGCGCGGAATGCGGTTCCCAGGGCACACGTGGTTTTTCCCTTTCCTGGTCCGGTGTAAACAATCAGCAGTCCCTTTCCTTCCGGCATGAATCCTCACCTTTGCAAGTCTCATCGACACGGTGGAAGACTTCCAGTTGGAGTAGTGGACTTACGCTCGTCAAGGCGCGCCCAG
This sequence comes from Candidatus Acidiferrales bacterium, assembly GCA_963839315.1. Classification (GTDB taxonomy): domain Bacteria; phylum Acidobacteriota; class Terriglobia; order Acidiferrales; family UBA7541; genus Acidiferrum. The sequence continues at coordinate 45,476 of CAWIUU010000021.1, read as the reverse complement.
CTCTACAGGGTTAGCCTCTTCACGAACTCCGCGACAATTACTCGCACGTGCTCCATCGCGACTTCTGTCAGCGGCTTTTTGGAGGGCAGCTTCCTGTCTTCCAGTACAATCCACAATCCTGGCCGGTACAGTTCGTCCCCAGGGCAAATAGCGCCGGTCAGCTGGGTAATCTCGAAATTCGGTACTTCGGTTAATTCCAGATCCTGCAGATGCGTAGGGTTGGGAAGAGGCGGCGGATTCGCCACTAGCTCCGTTAATACGCCCCTGGCATCATCCACAAGATCGCGAAAGCCTTGCGAGACCAACAGGGCATCAATGTCCCGCGGCGTGGGTTGTTCCACCTGTTCCAGATCGTAATCTGGCAGCGGCTTTTCCAGAGGGATTTCAATCGCCACAGAGGGCTGGTTCTTATCGGCTTCAATTCGTATCGACATCTATTCTCCGTCGCCCATTCAACCACGGAACACAGAAAAACGCACACACACGTTTAACAGCACCGCTTCTCATTGGCCATTCATCCTATTTCGGGTAAGGACTTCCCGAAAGAGTCGCAAGTGCACGGTAAATCTGTTCTGCCAGCATTACCCGCGCCAATTCATGAGAGTAAGTCATCGCACTTAAAGATACTCGTTGCCTCACCTGTTCGCGCAATTCTTCGGGAAAACCGTTTGCATCTCCGCAGACAAAAATGATCTCCCTCGTCCCGCGATCCCGCTGCTCTCCCAACCACTTCGCAAACGCAGCCGAATCGTAGAGCTTTCCACCGGCATCCAACAGCACAGCCGTCGCCGCGCGGTCCCCGGCCAGCTTCTTCAATGCCGCTTGGCCGTCGCGCACTTCCGTGGCCTCCGCAGGCCACGACCTGGCGATCCGTTTTACATAGTCTTCCAGCACCGCGCGCAGTTCCGTTCTCCGCGTTTTCCCCAGCATTAACAACTGAATTCGCATCCTGTGATCTTACTCCTCTTTCCCTGTGGCATTTCTCCTGCCCACATGCACTCTCGCCACCGGGTCCTGGCTTTGTATTCTTCCGCCGAGCCAGTATCATGGCGGAGGCAATTTTTTTGATGGATTTTCTTGATGGCTACGAACGAGATCAAACCCGGCGCGTTACGGTCGGCTGAACTGCGCAGTGAGCGCGTCCGGATTCTCGGCCTTCTTGTCTTCCTGGCGATTACGGTATCCGTTCTTTTGATCCGCGTTTTTCTTCTCCATACAACTGTCCTGAATCGTCAAGCCGCTTGGACCTTTGGCCTCATCCTCGCCGCGGTGCTAGTTGAGCTCCTCATGCTCCGTCTGATCATCCTTGCTATCCGCGACGGTCGCACGTTTCCCCCGATTTTCTGGAGCCTCACCACCATCCTTGAGTCCGCGCTTCCCGCCGTCGGCATCGCCTTCCTGACCAGCGGACACATTGATCCCGCGTACCAGCCGCTAGCGAGTCCTGCGACTCTTTTCTTTTTCATCTTCATTATCCTTTCGATTCTCCGCTTGAATGCGCGCCTCTGCTGGCTCTCGGGCATAACCGCAAGCGCTGCGTATCTTTTCGCCGCGTTTCATCTGGGATGGACCCCACCGATTCCTGGCACCCCCGCTCCGATTACACAGACAGACGTCACTCTCTATGCCATCATCCTGCTTCTTTCCGGCTTCGTTGCCGGCAGTGTCGCCAAGGAAATTCGCAAGCACGTCGAAGCCGCTCTGCGCGAGGCTGAAACCAAGCAGCAACTCGCTCGCCTACAGCACGATCTCCAGACTGCGCGCGACATCCAACAGTCTCTGCTCCCGCGAGACCAGCCAGCGCTCGCCGGCTTTGCCATCGCCGGGTGGAACAAGCCCGCCGATGACACTGGAGGTGATTACTACGACTGGTGCCCTCTGCCCGACGGCCGCTGGATCATCACGCTCGCCGATGTCACTGGTCATGGCATCGGCCCCGCCCTCATCGCCGCGGCGTGCCGCGCTTATTCGCGCGCAAACTTCCGCTCTCACTCCGATTTGCCTGAGGCTTTTGCTGGCGTCAACGATGCGATCGCCCGTGATCTCGATCCCACGCGTTTCATCACGTACGTTGCAGCAGCGTGCAAGCCTGGCACAGGCGAACTGGAAGTCCTATCTGCCGGCCACGGTCCTCTTTTTCTATACTCGGCCGCCAATGATTCCTTCGCCGAGGTGGATTCACAGGGGGTGCCATTCGGCATCCTGCCGCAATTTACTTCCGGGGCCCCGGCCACACTTACCCTACTTCCAGGGGATCTCTTTTTATTGATCACGGACGGTTTTGTCGAGTGGGAAAACGAAAAAGGAGAACTATTTGGTTCCGCGCGCTTACAGCAAGCGGTGCGAGCCTCGCGACACTCGTCACCCAATGAAATTCTCAAAGCCCTTTACGATGCCGTCGTGACTTTTTCCAACGGCACTACGCAGCAAGACGATCTAACCGCCGTGGTCATCAAACGCATTTGAGTTGTTGATGTATGGATTTCCCGCAGCACTGGCAGAAATCGTGTTAGCCCGCTTGTCCACGCCTAAGAACATTGGTTGCTCCGTTACCACTAACTTCCGCCTCCGGCACCAATCCGTATTTTTTTCGCTTTTCCAACAACGTCTTGCGGCTGATTCCCAGGATTTCCGCCGATCTTCCTATCTGTTGCCCCATTACCTCGAGCGTTTGCACAATCGCTTCGCGCTCGATGTCTTCCAACGAACGCAGCCGGGATTCCTGCTCGCCCTTATTCGAAGCCATCCGTACCTCCGCGGGAAAGTCTTCGACCTCGAGGAGTTCACCATTGCCGCAAATCACGGCGCGTTCCACGGCCGTCCTCAGCTCCCTCACATTCCCCGGCCACTTGTGGCCCTGCAACAGAAGTTTGACATTTTCACTGAATCTTGATTTAGGTTTGCCGTGCTTCGCGCGCATTGTGGCAAGAAAGAGTTCTGCTAACGGCAGAATGTCGGCCCTTCTCTCGCGCAGGGGTGGCACCCAGATTTTCACTACATCCAACCGGTAGTAGAGTTCTTCCCGGAAGCGTCCTTCCTTCACGGCTGTGGCCATGTCGGCGTTCGTCAGGGCAATTATGCGTGCTTCTACCTTCACCGGCTCCTTGCCGCCGATTCGCTCCATTGATTGGTCCTGAAGCACTTTTAACAGTTTCACCTGCGCTGCCGGGGGCAATGCGGCCACTTCATCGAGGATCACTGTTCCCTTCCTTGCCATCTCCAGTTGTCCGATTTTTCGTTCTTGCCCGCCTGGAATTGCGCCTCGTTCATGCCCGAATAGATCGCTTTCCGCCAGGTCGGCGGGCAGTCCGGCACAATCGATTCGTAGGTACGGGGAATCGCGCCTAGGTCCAATTTCGTGAATAAGGCGCGCTAGATATTCTTTTCCGGTGCCGCTCTCTCCGGTGATCAGGATCGTGGTTTGAACTGGGGCAATCTGTTGGGCGAGTTCGAAGAGACGCCGCGACGCCGGATCTTCGCCGATCCAAAGCAATCGCTCTGTAGTCATGTTGCGGGACTTCTCCAGCCGCCTGCGTATCCCGAAGGCAGCGTTCCGGGCTGGGCTTAACTTACTTTCTCGGAAAGCGCTCTTCCGCTCTGCCCCGGTAGATCGGGAACTTCAAGCTTTGGAGCCGCTCTCCACAACCTCTCCAAATCATAATATCGTCTTGCCTGTTCTCCAAAAACATGCACGATCAATCCACCAAAATCGAGCAGCGCCCACTCCGCCGAACGATGTCCTTCCCGGTGTTGTGGAGTGCGCTTCAGTTCCTTGTACAGCAATTCTTCCACTTCGTTACAAATCGCCTGGATCTGCGGAGTGCTATAGCCCGTGCAAATCACGAAGTATTGCGTGAACGCTCCAAGCCCGTCCAGATCCAGAACGGTGATCCCGCCCGCTTTCTTGTTTTGCGCGGCTTCAACTGCCAGCCGCACCCCTTGGGGTAGTTTGTCCAGTTTCACCGGTACAAGCCCTGCTTCAAAATGTATTCCTCCACGCGCGCCGATACAAGTCCATGAATGGATTGGCCGCGGCTCGCCTTCTTTCGAATATCCGTTGCGCTCACCTCGCTGGCTACGTTTTCCAGCAGATACACGGTAGTTTGATGCAGCCGGCCCACAATCGGTGTCCCGGGAGCGATGGCATCCCATTCCTCGTCGCGTTTCGCGTCAGGCCTACCATGCAGATCGGGTGGGATCACCAGCCGCAGCGCCTCAAGCCGGATTCCCGGCCGGTTCGCAATTACGAAATCGCACAGTCCTAGCAGAGTTTCGTACTCCTTCCACATCGGGATATCCAGGAACGCATCCGCCCCGATAATGAAGAATATCCGGTCACCTTGTTCATGATAAGCATGACGGAAGTACCGTACGGTATCCACTGAATAGTGTAATTGTGTCCCACTGAAGTCTTCGCCCGCTTCTGCCAGCGAGGGCACGAAATGAGGGTGCTCCGTGCAAGCCAATGTCACCATTGCAAACCGGTGCGGAAAGGGCGCCAGATGCTGCTTCAGCTTGTGAGGAGGACGGCTGGCGGCGATGAAGTGCATCTCGTCAAAATTGAACCGCCGGTCGGCCGCTCGGGCCACCGCCAAATGTCCGGAATGAATAGGATCGAAGGAGCCGCCGAAAAGTGCAATGCGCCTTGGATGATGTTTAGCCGCCGTGCGGTGAGCTTGCGCCGTCGTCAACGCGCCTCCGAGTGTACATGGCCCAATTCTCTCACGATTTCTTCACAATGGAAGGGCCGCCCTCGTCCTCTTCGGGATCATCCATTGTTTCAATCACTTCAATATTCTCGAGCCCCGGGTGCTCCACCTCGTCCTCAAGCTCTTTCGCTGTTTCCCGTGGAATCTTGTCCAGAGCATCCGCCATTGCCTTCATCAGATCTTTGACGCCTTCACCTGTCGCCGCCGAGATCGCGTGAAATTCGAAACCCTTTTTCTTGCAGAATTTCCGCAGTTCTTCTAACCGGGTCCGGTCCGTCGTGGCGTCTAGCTTGCTTGCCACCACGATCATCGGCTTTTCCAGGAGTTCCGCACTGAAAGCCGCCAGCTCCGCATTAATGATCTCGAACGCTTTTATTGGGTCCGTATCCGTCGCGTCACTTGTATCGATCAGGTGCACCAGCAAACGTGTCCTCTCTACGTGCCGCAGGAAGCGAATTCCAAGTCCTGCACCCTGGCTCGCCCCCTCAATCAATCCTGGCAAATCCGCCACCACAAACGTGCGTCCCAACTCCGTTCCATGGCCGCCTGTCCCACCATCCACATTCACCACTCCCAGGTTGGGTTCCAGCGTCGTGAACGGATAATTCGCAATTTTCGGGCGCGCCGCGCTGATCACGGAGATCAGTGTCGATTTTCCCGCGTTCGGAAATCCTACCAGCCCCACGTCCGCAAGGAGCTTTAGCTCCAGGCGCAAGCGCCGCTCTTCTCCCGGTTGTCCTTCTTCTTTTTCCCGGGGTGCCTGGTGCCATGGTTTTGCGAAATGCTGATTCCCGCGTCCGCCGCGTCCGCCTTGAGCCACCAGAACTCTTTGTCCTGGCTTCTTCAGGTCTGCCAGCAACTCCGAACCCTCTTCGTCAAACACCAGCGTACCCAGCGGTACTTTCAAAACCATGTCGTCGCCAGACACTCCTGTGCAGTTTGATCCTTCTCCGTGCCTGCCACGATCCGCCTTGAACTCCCGGTTATACCGGTAACGCAGCAAGGTGTTGTCGTTCACATTCGCTTCCAGGTAGATGCTTCCGCCGACGCCCCCATCTCCCCCTGACGGTCCCCCCCGTGGAACATACTTCTCCCGCCGGAATGCCACGCAACCGTTCCCGCCATCTCCTGCCTTCACATATATTTTTGCTTCGTCAACAAACACGTTTGATCCCCGTTCGGTTCATCCCAACTCTTGCCATTCGCCCGTTAATTTCTCTGCTTCGCTACTGGGATATATCCCAGGGATGCCAAAAACTGATCCGCCTTTAGATAGGCATCGTACCTTGTTTTAGCCCCATTCTCTTTCGCGGTTGCATTTTTATCTGGCGGCTCCAACATGTGTCCAACGCCCGGATAGATTTCGAGTTCGCAACGGTTCTTCGCTTGCCGCATCTTCTCGCAAAAGTCCACCAGCGTTGCCGGCGGTATCGCTATGTCCTGCGCACCCGTCAGGATGATGGTCGGTGGCAAGCCTCTTCGGATATGTTCCCCCAGTTCGATACTTGCGATGTCCTGCCGCTTCCCCGCGAGTGCAAGAAACCTCGCGCTCTTTTCCACGTTCAGTGCCGGAGAAACGAGAACCAACGCATTCGGCACGGCGGTTAACTCCTCTTTCGTTGGCGTCTCCTCGGTAATCGCCGTTGCCGCTGCCAGCAAGCCGCCCGCTGACTCTCCATAGGTTCCAATCCGCTTCGGATCGATGTTCAACAGCTCTGCCTGGCTGCGTGCCCATCGTACTGCCGCCCTGGCATCCTCTGCGGAATCGAAGGGCGTTACACCTTCCCCGTTCGCCAGGCGGTAATCAACGGAAATTCCCACCATCCCCAGTGAGGTGAAGTACCGCGCCTGCCCGAACGTCCATGCGGCCGAGCCATGGTTCCAAGCTCCTCCGTGAAACACCAGCATCGCGGCCCGCGGCGGCTTCCGGTATTCGCTGCGTGGCGGCTCGAAAACATACGCCTTTAACTCCATACCGTCCACGCGCTTATAGGTGTAGGCGTCTGGCTCCGCGTCTCCTGTACTTTTTGTCTGGGCCAGTGCGCCGCTGCTCAAGCACACTTCCATCGCCAGGATCGTCGTCAGTAGAAAAAGCGATTGCATCTTCATTTCCGCAAAGGAAAAAAGGGCGGAGTCTCTCCGCCCTTTCAATATCGCGCCAAGCTATTTTGAACGCAATCCTGGTGTTTTAGTTCGCGGCCTTGGTTTGCTCCGCCGGCGTCACGCTGATGAAACGCCCACGGTTGCCCTTATCTTCGAACTTCACGAACCCTCTCACCAGCGCAAACAAGGTGTCATCCTTGCCCTGCGCTACGTTTTCGCCGGCCTGGTGCTTCGTACCGCGCTGTCGCACCAGAATCGTGCCAGCGTTCACCAGTTGCCCGCCAAAACGCTTTACACCCAGTCTCTGTCCGTGTGAATCGCGGCCGTTTGTCGACGAGCCGCCGCCCTTCTTATGTGCCATGACGCAATCCCTTTCGCTTTATAGCTTGATCTCGCTGACCTGCACGGCCGTGTAGTTCTGCCGGTGGCCTCGCTGAATCTTGTATTGGTTGGTCTTCTTGAACTTCAGAACGGTCAGCTTCTTTGCGCGGCCCTGTTCCACGATCTTGCCGGTCACGCTGGCCTTTCCTGCGTCCGTTCCTGCCAATATCTTCTTGTCATCGGTGTGCACAGCCAGCACGGTTCCAAACTTCACCTGCTCGCCCACATCGCCTTTGACCCGCTCTATGCGGATGGTGTCGCCGGGTGCGACACGATATTGCTTTCCCCCGGTTTGTATCACGGCGTACATCTGTCCTCCAAACGCTATAGACAATCCACTATTATACGAGGCTGCTGGCTGAACCGTCAACGCATCTATTTTGACGGATTTGCAAGCATCTTGTTCACAATCGCTTGCGAAATGAGAACATTTCCGGCAGTTGCCGCGCCATCCGATGACTCACAAGATCCCGCAACTCGACGCCGTTCGCGGTATAGCCATACTTCTCGTCTTAATTCACAATACCAATTACTTTTCTTCCCCGTACTTGGCACCCCTCTCCACCTACGGTTGGATGGGCGTCGACCTCTTTTTCGTGCTGTCCGGCTTCCTGATCACCGGAATTTTGTGGGATGCCAGGCAATCCCCGTCCTACTTCAAGAATTTCTACGCTCGCCGTTGCCTCAGGATTTGGCCGCTGTACTATAGCCTGCTGATTTTCATGTTCGTGATTGTTCCCCATCTGCGCCACTCAGACGCTCACGCCATTCTTGAGAGATCTTCACCTTGGTGGGCTTATCCATTCTTCCTGCAAAACTTCTTCGTCGCGATTCCGGCGGAAGCAGCAGGGGCCCTCGGCGTCACCTGGTCGCTCGCCATCGAAGAACAGTTCTATTTGATCTGGCCCTGGATAGTTCACTATTTTTCTTTGGTGCAGGTTAAACGAATCGCCATAACTGTAATTCTTCTGTCCCCGCCGCTGCGCTACTATCTTGCGCTCCACCACGTCAATATCTATTCGAATCCTTTTTGCCGATTGGACGGCCTGATGACGGGAGCGCTTCTTGCTGTTCACCTCCGATCGGGCGATATTGCGCCTCTTAAGTATGTCAGGGTTTCCTGGTTGTCTTTCTTGGTCACGGCATCCCTCGCGATCCTGGCCGAAAATCATCAAGCGCGCTGGATTGCATTTTCGATGACCTCGTTGGCTTCTGTTTCCCTCGTTTATCTAACGATGTTTTCTCCTTGGAAGTGGCTACAATCCGTCTTCCGGAATCGTTTCCTTACCTACACCGGCGTCATCAGTTATGGCTTGTATCTACTCCACAAGATCCCGTTGGATGTGGTCAAGGAGATACGTCCGAGCCTGCATCCCTTGCTTTCGATATCCTTGGTATTCGTCTCCAGCTACTTGTTGGCGGCAGTTTCCTGGGTTGTCTTAGAGAAGCGATTCTTAAAACTAAAAAAATTCTTTGATTTGAATCCCACCAACTACCCCTAGTCCACCTGCATTGCTGACGGCTAAATCACGCCAATTCGGCCACCTGGGCGAGGATTCCGAACCTCACAGCACCGGCGAGTCATCTCCCAGCATCGCTTTTCTCACCACAGCAACTGGAGGTTCTCCCTGGGACATGAATTCATCATGGAACTTCCCTAATACGAAAGTGTTTCCCGTCTTCTTTTTGTAATCTTCCCGCAACTTCAAGATCTGCAGTTTTCCCAGCGTGTAATACAGATACGTGGGGTCAGACGTCCCTCTCTTCGCTTCGATATCCGCGATCTTCGATGTCTGGTACCCCTCTTTCACAAAGAATTCCTTCGCTTCCTCAAAACTCATTTTTCCCGTATGCATCTTGATCCCAACCACAAATCGTGCGTCGCGCAGCAGCGCGTCCTGCAACTGCCCAAGCCGGATGTATTTCGACTCCAGGGCATCCTTTGCACCCGTTCCCGGCTGTCCATACCCTTCATCCAGCATCATCTGCTCGCAATAATGCGCCCAGCCTTCCGCATTTGTGTTCGCATAGAACGCTTTCCGCAGTTTCGTTGGCGCCCGCTCCGTCCACAAGTACTGCATAAAATGCCCTGGAAAAGTCTCGTGAGTCGATGTGCTAACGATGGTCCCAATGTTGAATCCGGCCATCAGGCTCGCTGCTTCCGCTGGACTGTCCGCAGGTTGCGGCAGCGTCACGTTGAAATACGCTTCCGTAGCTTTCGTCTCAAATGGCCCCGGCGTATCCATCGACGCGGTCGTCGTGGCTCTTTCGAACGGTGGAGTCTCCTGCACGATTGGCCGCGACCCGTTCGGAATGGTAATGATGTATTTCTGCTGGATAAACGAGACCAGCCCGTCAAACGTCCCGCGAAATGTTCCTATCAACTTATCCGCGGCCGGGTGCATAGCCCCCAAATCCGCCATCACTTGTTCCGGTGTCTTGTCCGGCGCAATCTCTTTTGCCACTTCCCGCATCGCCGCCTGATTTTTCCGCAAATCGCCCATCCCGACTTCCAGCAAACGATCCAGCGGCGCGTCCACCATATCTTCATAGTGCAGCTTTTTTGAGAAATTCTCGGCGCCAATGCGGAAGTCTCCGTTCGACCGCGCCAGTAAATCTGTTTTCAACCACTCTTCATATTTCTTCAGTGCCGCGATAACCTCCGCGTTGCTCTTCGCGAATTCGGCCTTTACTTCCGGATCCTTCGCGTCCGCAAACGCCAGAGGAACATCCTTCTCGTAAAAACCGACGATCCCGGGTAATTGCTGGATGGCGATTTCCGTGTAAATCCGCGGTGGATTTTTCAGGTTGTCCTTCGCAAGCGCCAGTATTCCTGGAATTTTCTTCTCTCGCGCAACTGCGCTGCGCAATCGTTCGTCCGCCGGCGCGAATTTCCGGCTCATCAGGACGTAGATGCTGCTCGTCACTCCCCCGGAATAGAAGTCCGGGTTTTTCTCCAGCGGACGAATCTTTTCCAGTGTGAGCAAATCACTCTTGAGCCGCCCCAGCAGAATTTCGCGGTCGGCGGCATCTACCGGCCGCAAGCCTTCAGCAGGGAATTGCTCCACGCGTGCGGCAAAGGCCCGCAGTTTCCTGGCCTCTGCATCTCTTCCCGATTCCGAATAGTCCTCGATTTCCGAATCATATTTGTGGATGCCGTATTGCGTCGCGGTCGTCGGGTTCAGCGGAAAATACACTTTATCCAGATAGTCATCGACTACAGTGTTCCACTCGGCCGTCCGCTCTTCCGCTTGTGTCGCGATCCCCCACACCAACGCCATGGCCAGCCAGCCTGCGAAGATCGTGTTCTTCATTCCATCTCCCCCAAGGCTCTTTCTCAGTAGTCAAACCGGTAGCCTAAGATCATTTTTGTTATTAGATGGTCGGTGGACTTCGTCAAGCCAAAGCCCACCCCAAAGTTAATTTCCCATTTCGGCGACACATTTAAATCAATCACGGGAAAAACCTGCTGCTGTTGCTGAGAAACCGGATACAGATTTTGTGTCGGGCCCAGGGTCCCGTAATATTCGATCCCTCCGGTGATCTTTTTCGTAAAGTCGTAACTCACCTTCGCGTCCGGCGAAAAAATGAATCCCTGGCTCACACTCGGCCCATGGAATGACTTATCAAACGCCGGGTTGAACGCGAAATACCAGCGCCCCACCTGCTTATCTATGATTGGACGCAACTCATACGTCCAGGTATCGGCGGAAAATTGCGCTCGCTGATACCCGAACTCCTGCGAAATGCTCACTCCCACGGGCCAGTGCCAGCTGGGCGGCACCCTCACGCGCGGCCGGATGTGATCGCCCACATAATCCCATCCAAATCCGTTCTGGACGGAAGTGAAAAGATAAAAGCCGATTTCAAACCATTCCGTAAATCCATGCGTGATTTCCAGGGTCTCATGCAATTGGTGATTGGTCGGAATCGTACCGTCGGTGCTGGTTGTGTTGCCCTGTTCGGTGAAGTTGCTGTGCAGTTCCACCATGGTGTGGCCCTTTTCCACCGTCTCTGCTCCGTAGACCTGAATTTCGTAGTTGTCCTGTGCGCGAGCAACAAGCGCTCCGCCCAGCCAGGCGGCCGCCGCTAATGTGAACCACAGTTGCCGAGTCAGGTGCATGCTTGTCCCAAGGCCACACAAAGCACTTAGTGTCCTATAAAATCACCTGGATTGGCCCCGGAAAACGTCGGTTTGCATTCAGCTGACTAGTAGAGCCAATTACCCCATGCCTGGCTATCGGGACTTTGTATTACGCATGTGGATGGGATTTGTCATAAATATCCATCAATTGCTTGATTGTTGCATGCGTGTATTTCTGCGTCGTGGAAAGCGACTGGTGCCCCAGCAACTCCTGGATGGCGCGCAAATCCGCACCATCAGCCAGAAGATGTGTGGCAAACGCGTGCCGCATGGAATGTGGATGCAAATCCCAATTGATATTAGCCAGTCGCACATACTTCTTCACAATTCGTCCTACGCTCCGCTGCGTCAGGCGCCGCCCGCGGTAGTTCAGGAATACCGCGTCAACGCTCGCGCGCGCAGGGTGCTCTTCACACCCGCGGATCAATTCCTCGCGCACAGGCCAATAACGCCGCATCGCTTCGGCCGCCTTTCCGCCGTACGGCACAATCCGTTCTTTATTTCCTTTTCCGCGCACACGAAGCATCTGATCCTTTTGGTCCAAATCAGCCAGATTCAGCCCCGTCAACTCACTGACGCGCAAACCTGCCGCATAGAGCAATTCCAGAATTGCCCGGTCACGCGGTAACAACGGCGTGTCTTCCAGTCTTGTGAGTCCCCTCGACGACCCGGTGACAGGCTGCTCTCGCCCGCTCCGTTTCATTCCGCGCGGCGCTTCTCTCCCGTGTGTACCGGCCAACTGGTCAAGAAAACGACTCATCTCCTCCGCCGAAAGTACCATCGGAATCCGCTTCGGGAGTTTCGGCGTCGGCACCAGCCGTGCCGGGTTCTCAATCAGAATTCCTTCCCGTACGCAGTACTTCAAAAATGAGCGTAACGCGGCCAGTTTTCTTGCGATTGAACTCTTTTGCAGTCCCTGCTCATGCAGATAACCCACGAATTCCCGGATCATCTGGTGCGTTATCTTCGTTAGCCCCGGGGTTTGTTCTCCTGGCGGCGTCAGATATTCCCGGAACTGCTCTAGATCCTTCCCATAATTAATCACGGTGTGCGGGGAAGAGTTCCGCACTGACCTGAGGTACTCCAGGAAATTGTCGATGGTCTGCTTCAGCATCATTCACGCCTTACTTTCAGATACACTTCCCCCCAGATCATACCTCTACAATTTGTCTGCTTCCCCTTGGATATTGGCTCGCTGATGCGGTCCAACCGCACCTTGGATGTCCATCGCTAGACTTTTGCCACCACTGGCGCTTCTTCCGCGGCAGGCTTGCCCTGCGCCTCGGTCGGCTTCTCTTCCGGCGCCAATTTTTCCCAGTCGCACCCTTCTTTAATGCAGGAGTACACGGTGCCAATCTTGCTCTTCTTCTCCACTACAAAGGGTGCACCGCACTTCGGGCAAGGCTGGTCAATCGGCATATTCGCCGAAGTGAAATCGCAATCGGGATATCGCGAGCACCCATAGAACACCCGCATCCGTCCTCGTCCACCCTTCCCCATGCTGGCGCGTTTCACAAATTCGCCTTCATTGCACTTGGGGCATTTGATGCCCATCGTGATCGGCCGCGTGTACTTGCACTTCGGATAGCCCGTGCAGCCGATGAAGGTTCCGAATCGTCCGTGCTTCTTTACCAGGCCGTTTCCGCACAGCGTGCATTTCTCTTCCAGGGGCTCGTCGGGTTGATGGGCAATCCTGGTTCCCGCCACCAGCCGCCGCGTTGTTTTGCAGTCGGGGTAGCCTGTGCACGCCAGAAACGCGCCAAAACGACCGCGCTTCAGCGCCATTTCTTTGCCGCAATTCTCGCAATACTCGACCTTATTCTCCGTGTCTTCCGGAATCTCTTCCGAAAGATCTTGGATGAAATCGCATTCCGGGTATCTCGAACATCCCAGAAAGAACCCGTGCCGGCTGATGCGCTCCAGCAATTCTCCCTGCCCGCACTTCTCGCATTTCTTTCCGGTAGGTATCCCCGCCTTGTAGGAAATCATTTCATCGCCGGCTTTATCCAGGTCGACAACGAACTTTTCCCAGAATTCCCTTACCGATTCCCTCCAGGGCAACTTGCCTTCTTCAATATCGTCCAGCTCTTCTTCCAGCCGGGCGGTAAATTTAACGTCGAACACATCTTCAAAGCTCTTGATCAGCAACACGCAAACCCGTTCCCCCAGCATGGTCGGCGTGAATCGCCCTTGCTCCTTTTTCACATATTCCCGTTCGACGATCGTCGAAATAATCGACGCGTAGGTCGATGGCCTCCCGATCCCATCCTCTTCCAATTCCTTCACCAGAGTTGCTTCCGTGTAACGTGGCGGGGGCTCTGTGAAGTGTTGATCCGGCCGGATCGATTCCAACCTCAGTACTTGTCCCTCGCTCACTCGCGGCAGGGTTTTCCCCTCGCCTTCGTCATCTTTCTCATCGTCCTCGCGGTCAGCGTTGGCCACCGGTATCTGATACACCTTCAGGTACCCGTCGAATTTCATCACCGATCCCGTTGCGCGGAACGTGTAATCGCCCGCCGCAATATCGATGGAGGTTTGGTCAAACACTGCCGGCAGCATCTGGGATGCCACAAACCTTTGCCAGATCAGCTGGTACAGCTTGAAAACGTCGTCTTCCAGAAACTTCCGAACATCTTCCGGGGCTCGCGACACATCCGTCGGCCGGATCGCCTCGTGGGCTCCCTGGGCATCCTTTTTCGATTTGTAGAAGTTGGGCTTTTCCGGAAGGTAGTCGCTTCCGAAGCGTGCCGGAATCAATTCACGCACTTGTTCCAGGGCATCGTTCGAGACCTGCACCGAATCCGTGCGCATATATGTAATCAGCGCCACGGATCCTTCTTCTCCCAGTTCCACGCCTTCATACAGCCGCTGGGCCAGGGCCATCGTGCGCTTGGCCGTGTATCTCAACCGGTTGTAAGCCGCCTGCTGCAGTTTCGACGTCGTGAATGGTGGTGGCGCGTTACGGCGTTTTTCCTTCTGCGTGACGTTCGCTACCTGCCACTTCGCCTTGTTCACCGCCGCGACAATCGCGTCTGCCGATTCTTGATTCTTAACCTCTATATCCTCACCCTTGTACTTCGACAGCTTCGCCTCAAAAATCGGCGGTTCCCCTGCATCCAGCATTGCGTGGATCGTCCAATACTCCTGCGGTACGAACGCGCGAATCTCCTGTTCGCGCTCCACAATCAGACGCAGCGCCACCGTTTGCACGCGACCGGCGCTCAATCCTCGCCGCACCTTGTCCCACAACAGCGGCGAAATTTTGTAACCCACAATGCGGTCCAGCACGCGACGCGCTTGCTGCGCATCCACGAGCTGCGCATCCACCTGCCGCGGCTTCTCAAACGCGGCCCGGATCGCCTTCGGCGTAATCTCGTTGAACGTCACACGGAAGATTTTTTTCGGGTCAATCGGCTCGATGCTGATTTCGTCCTTTTCCTTTTTCTCTGGCTTTCTTTTGCCCTTAATCGCCAACACTTTGCCGGGCTTTACTTCCGCTTTTGCGTCCGTCTTCTCTTCAGACCCATTCTTCTCGTTCTTCCCATTTTTCCCATTCTTACTGAGCGCTTCGTCGTCCTCAGGAATCAGGAACTTCGCCGGCTTTGATAGCACCATCGCCAGGTGCGCGGAAATTGCCTCTCCTTCGCGGTCCGGGTCGCCTGCCAGGTACACGGCATCGGCCGTGCTCGCTGATTTACGCAAATCATTGATCACTTTCCCTTTGCCAGGGATGATCTGGAGTGTCGGCTCGAAAATTTTCGGGTCATCCAGCGTCACTGGTTTACGCGGCGGCTTTGGTGCAGCCGCTTTTGCCCCCTTCTTTCCTTTCCTCTTCTTTGGTTTCTCATCTTCGTCGGGCAGACGAATACCGATGGTCTTCTTCGGCAGGTCCATCACGTGTCCGATGGACGCTTTCACCGTGTAGTTCTTTCCTAAATACTTGTTAATGGTCTTCGCCTTTGCAGGCGACTCGACGATGACCAATGACCTTGCCATGGTTTCCTTTGTAACCCCGGATCACTCTTCTGGAAGGGCCAGCAGGGCGGTGTGTGTCCTTCTCGCTACCTTATCTCTTCCCGGCGTCGTTACCTCTTCGTTTGCTTCTTGATGCTTCGCGGCCACGTTCGGATGCATCCAGCATCCGCGAGGGATCTAAGTTCAACGTTTACAACAGTACCTTATTAAACTGTTTTCCTGGCAACTGCCGCACGATCCCCTTCATCTCCAGAGTAAACAGCGTAGCCAGAACTTCGCTCGAATTCAACCCACTGGTTTCTACCAGGTCATCAATCGCGCGCGATTCTTCCGCTCTTAAGAGCTCGTAAATCTTTTTTTCTATTACACTTAGCCCGTCCGCAACCAGCAAATTCCTCTGCTCTGATTCTACTGCCTCCACCTGCACCAACGCCGCTCGGACCAGGGTCGGCAGCTCCTCGATCACATCTTCCGCATTGGTCACCAGCTTGGCACCCTGCTTAATAAGCAGGTTCGGTGCAAAACTCACCTCCTGCGTCGCGTTCCCCGCGACTCCGAACACCTCTCTCCCGAATTCCATGGCCAGCCGTGCCGTGATCAACGATCCGCTGTATCGTTTGCCCTCCACGATCACCACGCCAATCGGCATTCCCGCGATGATGCGATTTTTTACCGGTAAATTTTCGGGTTCTGGATGGCTTCGGATTGGAACTCGCTGAGGATTGCTCCCCGTTCCAGCACTTTCTCGAAGAGTTTCTTGTTTTCTTTGGGGTAGCAGATATCGATTCCGGTGCCTAGCACTCCAATCGCCCGCCCGCCAACCGCGATTGCACCCTGGTGAGCAATCGCATCCACTCCGCGCGCCAGCCCGCTCACGATGGACAGACCGCGAGAGGCCAGGTCTCGCCCCATTCGATCTGCCATTTGCGTGCCATCCACCGTCGGCCGTCGCGTACCGACAATCGCCAGGCTCGGCCCGTTCAGGATGCTGGCATCTCCCCGCACCTACAGAACCACGGGTGGATCGTAAATCTGTAATAAGGATTGTGGGTACTCCGGCTCCGTCCAGTTCACCAGCTTGCAGCCAGCACGTCGTGCTGCATCAACTTCCTCTCCGCCCGCCAGAACGTCTGTTTCTTGAAAATTGCCTGCGCCACGGGGGCAGACAGGTTACAGCCTTCAAGAGGGGTAAGAGAAGCTCGAAAGACGCCGTCTGGCGAACCAAACTCGCGCAGCAATGGCGCAGACAGTCGGGCCACTATGCCCGGCGTCATGGTCAACGCCAGCCAGGGGAGGGAAGCTTGCAGCTCCATTCTGCTTTGAGCCTATGCGCATAGTAACGCATCTGTTAAGTACAGTACGTTGCAACATCAACAGCACTCCTGGTCAAACTCAAATCTCCGCGACTTCCAGCGCGGACGATGCCCGCCACGCACCCTTCCGTGCTCCAAGGCTCTCCTGAGCGGACTCTCGGTGTTATCCTTATTCTTCTGTATCCACCACGCTCCAGGTCCAGGAGAAACTTTAGTGCCTGCCTTCCCGTTCGTCTTTTTGCGGTCGTTCTCGTGTCATTTTTGTTGGCCGCCTGCAATTCCACTTTCACAATCGTCAGTAGCGGCTTCTTCCTTGCTTTTTCAACTTCAACCGTGCTTATTTCTCAAGACGGAACTCCCGCTTCACTGGTTGTCACCGTGAATGGAGCTCCCTTTTCCGCCTCCTCCATCAGCCTCGTTTCCATGCCCACCGGTGTGACGGCGCAGATCACGCAGCCCGATGCATCGGGGGATGCCACAATCCATTTCGTCGCCTCGCCCAGATGTTTCCCGTAACTGCTACCTCTTCTCCCTCGATCCTTGCGCTTCAGGCCAGCGACACTACTTCCATCGAATCTCTCGCCACGAAAAATCCCGACGGATCTTATGTCATCATGATCACCGACCGCGCCGTTCACTCTTCTTCCGACAACAATGGTCCCGGCGATCCCCGTACGATCATCGTCGACGTCGCTGCCCTCGGCAACTATTCCTCCGTCTCACAACCAATCTTGCAGAGCGACACAGATTTGACCAATGGTCCTCAGCCAGCGAACTTGTCTCCCTCTCCCAAACTGTCCGTCACACTCAATGGTTACGGCACCGCTTTCCTTCACCTTATCCCCTGACTCGGCCATAACCGGCGCGCTTCACTTTCCTGGCGTCAGAACATCCTGCATGCTACGATGCTCAGCATTCCGCTTCCCGTTCCCTGCCTATTTTGATTCTTGGAGGAACCCGTGAAGAAACTTGCAGCGCTTTGTTTGGTCGCTTTCCTGTTCACCTTCTCCGTTTCTGCGATACGTGCACAAGCTCCGCCCGAACCTCCCAAACCCGGGCCGGAAGAGCAGAAGCTCGCTTACTTCGTTGGCAAATGGGCTTCCGAGGCAGAAATGAAGCCAGGCCCGTATGGCCCGGGCGGAAAAGTCAGCTTCACTGAAACTTGTGAATGGTTCGCTGGAAATTTTTCTCTCATCTGTCATTCCGAAGCCGCAATGTACGGCTCGACTATCAAGGGACTCAGCGTCATGGGTTACGATATGGGCGAAAAAACCTACGTGTACTTTGAGACCAACAGCATGGGCCAGAACACCTTCTCGCGCGGTACTGTGGATGGCGACACCTGGACCTGGACCGGAGAATCAAAAATGAATGGCCAGCCCTTGCACTCGCGATTCACTCTAAAGCGAGTCACCGACGATTCCGCTACCTTCAAATTTGAAATGGCCGCCGGTTCCGACCCCCTGGCAGTCGTCATGGAAGGCAAGCAGACTCGCCAGAAATAGCGGCGTCATTTTATTCGTTGGCCCACTCCCACGCGCTATGTGGGAGCGGGCCAAATTCATTTCACGTCCCTGTTCTCTCCATGCCCATGCAGCGTAAAACATCCACCGCTCCTGCGCATCTCCTGATGGACCTCGCCCGCGCAAACCGCCGTTTCGGAGTTTCCTGGGTCCTTTTCGCTCTGGCTGTCGGCCTGCACGTTGCCGACGAGGCCACGCACGATTTCCTTACCGCCTACAACGCGGCCATTCAGGCAATTCGCGCGCGCCTGCCTTTGCTTCCTTTACCAGCGTTCACGCTTCCAGTGTGGCGAGCAGGCTTGGTCGCGGGCATCTTGCTATTGTTTTGTCTTTCCTCCTTCGCCTTTCGCGGCAATCGACTTCTTTGCATGATTGCATTCCCGCTCGCACTCATCGTTGGTGTTTTCAACGCCGCGCTTCACATTTGCAGTTCACTCTATTTCCATCGTTGGATGCCCGGCGTCTACAGCTCTCCAATCCTCCTCGCTGCCGCATTCTTTCTTCTGCACGCCGCGCGCCGAGAGACTATTCAAGGCTATTCCGCCGAGCCGAATGGTTGAGAATCATCTTCGAGCAACCACTGCACTCACGGCCGCAATTCCGTGACTTTCTTATTCACTCTCGCGTCTACTTGCTTCAAAGAGATCCACGGTGTGGCGAATCGTTACGCCACTGGCCAACGCTTGCTACAATGCGCTACATGAAACCTCGCCCCCCCATCCTTGCTCCATTTGTGGCTACCCTCTTAATGCTGCTCAGCGTACTGCTCCTTGGCCCTATAAAGGTTCCCGCGCAGCAACACTGGAATCTGGAAGAAACCCTGGTCATCACGGACGTGAACGTGGTGGATGTTCGTACCGGAGAAATACGCGCCGACCAGATAGTTGTGATCGAACGCAGCCGCATCACCACGGTCGGCTCCAAGGGCACACGCTATCCACACAACGCTCCCACGGTAAACGCCAAAGGCGGTTACTTGGTCCCCGGCTTGTGGGACATGCACGTCCATCTCGTTTTTGGCGATTGGTTTCCCTTGGCGCAGGAAATTTCTTTGCCTTTGTTTATTGCCAATGGCGTCACCAGCGTACGCGATATGGGCAGCGAACTGGAGACCGTCCAGGCGTTCCGCAATCAAATCGAATCGGGGGAAATCGTCGGCCCGCGAATCCTTACGAGTGGTCCCATGCTCGATGGACCCAAGCCACGTTTTCCCAGTTCATTGGCCATTGCCACGCCTGAGGATGGGCGTCGCGCCGTTGACGATCTGAAGCATCACGGCGTGGACTTCATCAAGCTGCAATCACTGATTCCCGCGGACGCGGTCTTTGCGATTGCCGACGAGGCGCGCAAGCAAGAACTGTCATTTGAAGGGCACGTTCCAGACGCGGTGCGGGCGGCGGACATGTCGGCTGCGGGAATGCGCAGCTTTGAGCATCTGATCGGAATCTTTGAAGGAAGCTCGCCTGCGGAAGCCGAATTTCTGACCGGCGCGAAAACAGAATCAAAATTTCTAGCGACATACGATCCCGAGCGCGCTGCAGCTCTTGCCGCAATCCTGGCCAAGAACCAGACCTGGCAATGCCCCACCCTGGTGTGGGAGCGGGGTGGCAACCTGCTGGATGAAACGGATTACAGCAAGGATCCACGCGCGAAATACGTGCCTGCTTATTGGAAAGACAAAACCTGGAAGAACATGAGCGAGCAAGTGAAAGCGGAGTTCCTCACCGACGACCTCGCGACCCGAAAGAAATTTGTGGATAAGGAGTTGGAAGTGGTCCAGTCGCTGCACAAAGCCGGCGTGCCTTTCCTGGCGGGAACGGATACGCCGCCGGGCGTGTGCATCTTTCCAGGCTTCAGTTTGCACGAAGAATTGCAACGCTTTGTTGCCGCCGGATTTACGCCCCTGGAAGCCCTGCAAACGGCCACGCTGAATCCCGCGCGATTTTTTGCCATGGAAGACCAGTTGGGAACTGTGGCCATGGGCAAAACGGCGGATTTGGTGCTCCTGGAAGCTAATCCGCTGGCGGACATTGCCAATACACAGAAGATTGCCGCGGTGATCGTGAACGGAAGATATTTCTCGCGCAACGACCTTCAGAAGATGCTGCAGAAAGTGGAAGAATCCGCGAAAAAGGACCCGCCAAAACCTCATTCACCCAGCAACTTCTGAGCTGAATGACGCATGCGCGGATGTCTGCGGCTAGTGATGGAAAGCAAAGAAGCCAGCGACCGCGCCCAGCAAAATCCCCGCCAGCAACAAGCTGGCTACTCCGATGGCGAACCAAGCGGACTGCGGTGTTGCCTGAAATAAGCCCTTCCGGGATTCGGAGACGGGTCCGGTAACGGATGCAGAATTCTGCCCGGGATGAGTGTCCGCCGCGCGCGCGCATGGTTGATTGCAGTACTCCGTTCTGGCAATAAAGGAATAACCTCTTCGCGGAATCGTCTCGACAAATGTCGGCTGTTCGGTGGAATCGCCTAGCACCTGCCGCAGTTTGTTGACGGTAGTATTTACGTTTGCGTTGTAATTGACCTGAGAATCCGCGGGCCAGAGCCGGGCGCGCAGAGCCTCGCGAGTAACCACGTCACCTGGTTTCTCGAGGAGAATCAACAGGACTTCAAGGACCTTGCGCGGCAAAGGTACGCGCAAACCCTCGCGGAAAAGTTCCTGCCGCTGTAGATCGATATCATAGGATCCGAAACGTACATAGCGCGCGGGAGGTTTCTGAGGAAAATTCAACTCATCATCGGGTCGGGAAAACTGCATCGGCGCTAAGCGAGAATTCATCGGTTCCCCCGTCTACTTCGCGCACAGCACGGGTGCATCTTCAGTCGTTAAACGGGAATGGCAATGGATCGACACCCCTACCGATTACCGCTGATTCCCGGTTAGACGGCTGATTTCGTCTGTTGGCTTCTCAGAAATTCGATTAGAAGGCAGGCTGACCATGGGTAATGCCTTGGGGTCCATTTTCCACGAAGCTAAGAGATTTGGCGGCCATGAGCAACAAGCAGCGGAGCCATCGGCAAAGAGCGCACTCGAATTCCCGTGGCGTCGAAGATAGCGTTATTAATGGCGGGAGCGATTCCCACAATGGGCGCCTCGCCGGCCCCTACGGGTGGCTGGTCTTTGCGATCGAGCAGGAGCGTCTCCATCGGAGGAACGTCGCGGAAGCGCGGGACGCGGTATTTCGAGAATCGGTCGTTGAGGATGCGGCCGTTTTCGAATTCGATCGCTTCGAACCACGCGCCTCCCAAGCCCATAATGTTTGCCCCGATGATCTGATTGCGGAGCCCATCGGGGTTTACGACCGCACCGCAATCGAAGGCTGTCAAGACGCGCAGAATCTTGAGACTGCCGTCGTGTCCGGCAGCAATCTCGACAAACGTCGCAATGTAACCGAGTTTTTCATAACCTCCGCCAACACCATAACCATGGTTGGCCGGTTTCGGGCCACCCCAACCGAACTTTTTGGCCCCTTCCGTAAATACAGCGCGAAGCCGTTCTTCCTTCAGATTCATCACTCGAAATTCCAGCGGGTCCATCCTGAGTGAATGAGCGATTTCATCCATATGAACTTCACGCGCAAAGTGATTCGCTGTGGCAGCAAGCCCGCGATAAGAGCCCTGACGAAGAGGCGATTTAACGGGATGGTATTCGATGAGCTGGTTAGGCACATCATAATATGTGCGAATTCCCGCGGTGCCGGAATTGTAGTTGTGAAATTCCCAGGCCGTGAGTTTTCCGAAAGGGTCGGCGGCACTTGTGACTTCGATGACGCCTGCCGGGCGGAAATAGGCCCAGGTAAATTCCTCTTCGCGGGTCCAGACAACCTTGACAGGCCGTTTGGTCGCGCGGGCAAGGCTAGCAGCCTCCAATGCCGCATCGCCGGTGTGCTTGCCGCCATAGCCGGAACCAGTGTCGGGCATCAGCACCCGGATTTTTTGTTCGGGCAGGTGAAAAGCGGAAGCGAGTTCGGCGCGGACGCCAAACGGGCGTTGTGTACCGGTCCAAACCGTCAGTTGATCGCCTTCCCAACGTGCAAGTGCGGCGCGGGGTTCAAGGGGGGCGTGCGCAATGTAATTGATGTTGTATGTGGACTGGAGCCGATTTTGTGTCGCCGAAAAAACAGAACTTACATTCCCGGCAACGAATCGTGAATTATCGCCACGGTCGCCGGGAGGTTCCTGATTTTTCTTGAGATATTCAAAAAGCTCTGAGTTAGAAGGCTGCGGATCAAATTTCCAGGTGGCACGAATAGACGCCGCTGCTTTCGAGGCCAGCGCCGAGCTGGGAGCAGCAACTCCGAGGAAATTCCCGTCGCGAACCACAGTGACACCGGGCATTTTGCTGGCTTCGCCGTCGTCAACCGAGAGGAGAGTGGCGTTGAAAGAGGATGGACGGACAATCTTTCCGTACAACATGTCAGGAAGCTTTTGATCGGCGGGATAACGATGTGCGCCGGTTACAAAGTCGTGGCCGTCGACCTTTGGCACGTCACGCCCTGCGACAGTCCACTGCGCAGGAGCAATAAGAGGATCTTCGGACGGGAGGAGTTGAGTAATCTGCTGGCCTTTGACGAGCTCGGAATAAGTAGATGATCGGTGCGAACCGGTTTCGAGAACTTTGCCGTCGGCCGCGGATAGATGCGAAGGATCCGTGTTCCACTGTTTCGCAGCGATGGCGATAACGGCGTCGCGCGCGGCGGCCGATACGCGGCGCAACTGCAGATTCATTACCGGTGTTGTGCGGCTGCCAAACGTGCCCATATCGAAAGGAACAAGTTGCGTGTCGCCCATGACCATGCGAATGGAATCGAGCGGCACGCGAAGTTCTTCGGCGACGGCCTGAGACAGGGAAGTGCGGATATTCTGGCCGACCTCCACTTTGCCGGTGAAAACGGTAATCTCTCCCGTTTCGCCGATGTGCAACCAGGCATCTATTTCCTTCGGTAGTGAATCCTCGGAGTTCCTTCGGGATGCGCCCGATTCCTGAAGAGCGACCGATTTGGAGGCAGCGCAAACGACAAAAAGTCCCGCGCCCATGAATTTGAAAAAGGACCTGCGATCAGATGCAAAAATCCAGGCAGGGGGAGAGGTGAGCTCGTAACGCTCGGGCTCGATTGCGTCCGGGAGAAGAGGCATGTTGTTCATGAGCGTGGCTCCGGAGTGACTGCCGCGGCCTTGCGAATGGCAGCGAGGATACGAGGATAGGTGCCGCAGCGGCAAATGTTTCCCTGCATGAACTCAAGTATTTCGGCATCGGAGGGATTGCGCTTGCTGTTGAGCAGAGAAATGGCGGACATAATCATGCCTGAGGTGCAGTAGGCACACTGCATAGCGCCCTCTTCAAGAAAGGCCTGCTGCACCGGATGCAAATGCTGATCGCGAGCGAGACCTTCGATGGTCGTGACAGACTTGTTGGCTACACTCCACAATGGAGTGATGCAAGAACGGTGAGCTTTGCCATCGATCAAGACTGTACAAGCGCCGCACTGTCCTTCGCCGCAGCCATACTTGCTTCCGGTAAGGTCGAGCTGTTCGCGAAGGACGGCAAGGAGACTTGCATCTGGTTCCGCGTCGACGGCAAATGCGTGACCGTTGATCAACAGGCTGATTGTGGAAGGCATATGGTTACCTCAAACAGAAAAAGATTACGTCGATGCGGGCGAATACGCAATCCGCGAACATCGTTGCGATAACTACTTTTCTTGCAGGAGCTCGAGTGTATAGGCAGTGTTTTCGCCGCTCACAAAGTGCCCATCACGCAATTCCTGCCACGTGAATTGCATCCATTGAGGGCCAGCGTCTCCATCGGAGAAAGAACATCACCGAGCAATCCATAACTTGCAGGTTCGGGTTGAGCTTGCGCCATATTGCAAGAATTGCTCCGTTCTTTGACTTCTTCACTCAATCGGGGAGTAAGTGCGGGTACGATATAGGCTCTGTCTTTATGGAACAAGAGGTAATTAAACTACCGACAAAGAATGAGCGCGTCAAGTTTTCGATGTGAAGATGCGCAAATACAGTTTACGTTCCCATTACTGCCTGTCATGACTGTCGAACTTTCTCATGATTGAGTCTGGAGAACCCATGAACACTGCCCCGGATTACCAATCCATGCTTGCGGTTGCCCTGGCGGAAGCACGTCTTGGCCGGAACGAAGGCGGCATTCCAATTGGTGCTGCGATCTTCGATCCTACGGGGAATTTGGTTGGCGCGGGGCACAACCGCCGGGTGCAGGACGGCGATCCGTCGATGCACGGAGAGACGGACGCGTTTCGAAAAGCAGGCCGTCAAAAAAGTTATCGGAATCTGATTATGGCAACTACGCTGGCGCCTTGCTGGTATTGCTGTGGCCTGGTGCGCCAGTTCGGCTTCGGCACTGTTGTTGTCGGAGAAAGCAGAAACTTCCAAGGAGGCATCGATTGGCTACGTTCGTTTGGCGTGCAGGTGATCGATCTGGACTTACAGGAATGCGTTTCGATGCTGGCCGACTATATCCGCGAAAACCCAGCGGTTTGGAATGAAGACATCGGCGAAGAATAGCTTCACGAACAATCGTCCCCCTCTTCAGTGGAAATTCCCGGATGCATGCTATAGTCTGACGCCTCATCCCCGTTCTTCTGGGATAACGGATGGAAATTACACAGGTCGACTCGTCACTCTACAATCCTGATTTGGCCCCCATTCCCCTGGAAAAACGCTCCTGGGGCACCTACAACTACGCGTCACTCTGGGTCGCCATGAGCGTCTGCATCCCCACCTACATGCTGGCATCGGGCTTGATCACCGGTGGCATGAGTTGGATTCAAGCGGTGTTTACTATCCTTCTGGGCAATCTGATTGTGTTGATTCCCATGCTGTTGAACGCGCATGCCGGCACACGCTACGGCATTCCCTTTCCCGTTTTTGTGCGCGCATCGTTTGGCGTACGCGGAGCCAATATTCCTGCAATTTTGCGTGCTCTGGTTGCGTGCGGCTGGTTTGGTATCCAGGCATGGATTGGCGGGCAAGCGATCTACTCCATGCTGCGCATTGTGTGGCCCGGTGCGGCAAATGTGCCGGGCAGCAACTGGATCTGCTTCTTTCTCTTTTGGGCGCTCAACATGTACGTCATCTGGCGCGGCATTGAAACGATTAAGTTTCTCGAAGGGATTGGCGCGCCGTTCATGCTCCTGGTGGGTTTGCTTCTTCTTTTTTGGATTACGCGCAAGGCAGGCGGATTAGGCCCGGTGTTGCACACCTCGAGTAAGTTCCACAGCACGTCGGAATTTGTGCGCTTCTTCATTCCCGCACTAACCGGGATGGTCGGATTTTGGGCCACGGTGGCGCTGAATATTCCCGATTTCACGCGCTACGCCAAATCGCAACGCGCGCAAATGGTAGGACAGGCCCTCGGATTGCCCACCGCCATGACGCTATATTCTTTCATCGGCGTCGCGGTTACCTCCGCGTCGGCCGTGATTTTTGGTGAGCCAATCTGGGATCCGGTCGTTCTGCTTGGCCGTTTCAATCAGCCTGTCGTCGCTCTGGTCGCGCTGGTGGCGCTGCTTCTTGCCACGTTGAATACTAACGTCGCCGCCAACGTGGTGTCACCGTCCAATGATTTTTCAAATTTGCGGCCGAGTCTCATTTCCTTCCGGACTGGCGGCCTCATCACCGGCGTGGTCGGTATTTTAATGATGCCCTGGAAATTACTGCGCGATTTCAGTTCCTATATTTTCGGCTGGTTGGTGGGCTGCTCGGCGCTGCTCGGGCCGATCGCGGGAATCATGATCTGCGATTATTACGTGGTGCGGCGCCGCCAGCTTTTTGTGGAAGGATTGTATCGTCGCGGAGGCGCCTATGAATATCGACATGGGTTCAATCCCAAAGCGATTGCCGCCCTGGCGGCGGGAGTAGCGATAGCGCTCATCGGACTCGCCATCCCCGTTCTCCGCTGGCTCTACGATTATGCGTGGTTTGTGGGCTTCGTTGTTTCCGGTGGATTGTATTTTCTGCTGATGCGCCGGCAGGTCCCGGTGTTGAAGTAGCTTTTGCCGACGGAATGCATGTTGAATAAAGCACATTTCGCTTCTAACCTTGCTTCATCCCGGGCGGTGCACCTTAACGGGGGACAGAGGATCAGGAGGCCGGGTTGACGGAACTTGAGCAAAAAACGACGCATGCGAAAGCGCTCGACGAGCTTTTGCCTCCGCTGACGAACAACGAAGCCGCTATCGAGGCGGCGCGATGTTTGATGTGCTACGACGCCTCTTGCACTCATGCTTGCCCCACGCACATCGATATCCCCAAGTTCATCAAGAAAATCTCCACACAGAATTTGCGCGGCTCAGCACGCACCATCCTGGAATCCAACTTGCTCGGCGCTACTTGCGCGCGCGTTTGCCCAGTACAGGAATTGTGCGAAGGAGCGTGCGTACTTGGCGCGGAGCATAAGCCCATCGCCATCGGCCGGTTGCAGCGATATGCCATGGATTTTGCTTACGGAAAAGGTCTGGAGATGTTTCGGCCTGCGAAATCTACAGGCAAACAGGTGGCAATCATTGGGGCCGGACCCGCGGGCCTCTCCTGTGCTGGCGAACTTGCCAAGCGCGGGCATCGTGTAACTTTGTTCGAAAGGCGTGATCTGGCAGGCGGTCTTTCGACCTATGGAATCATTGGCCTTCGCGAACCCGTCGAGGTGGCATTGGCGGAAGTCGCAATGCTCACAAAGCTCGGCATTAAGCTAGAAACAGGCAAGGAGCTTGGGCACCAATCTGACGTTGCCCGATCTTCAATTAACTTTTGGCGCAGTGTTTCTCAGTGTGGGCCTGGGGATCACCACTACTCTCGGGCATTCCCGGCGAGGAACACATTCTGGATGGGCTGGAATACATCGAGCAAAGCAAATTGGACGTGAACAAACTTGTCGTCGGACGCAATGTTGTCGTGATTGGCGCGGGTAATACCGCGATTGATTGCGCCACCATCGCCAAACGCCTCGGCGCCAACCAAGTCACGATGGTCTATCGCCGTTCGGAAAAAGAAATGACCGCGTATGCCCACGAATATGACTTCATCAAACGGGAGGGAGTCCGCTTTTCCTTCCTGACTCAACCGGTGCGTGTCCACGCGGAGAACGGATCTGTGTAATCGCTGGAATGTCTGCGCATGAGTTTAGGACCGGCCGATGCTTCGGGTCGCCCTTATCCCCAGCCTGTGCCTGGGTCGGAGATCCTTTTCGCTGCGGACCAAATTGTGAAGGCCACCGGCCAGGAAAAACCTTCGCTGGCTTTCCTGCTGAAACTCAAAACGGAAAAAGGATTCATCCAGGTAACACGAAAATTTCGAAACAAGTTCGCCGGGTGTT
Organism: Candidatus Acidiferrales bacterium; assembly: GCA_963839315.1. GTDB lineage: Bacteria > Acidobacteriota > Terriglobia > Acidiferrales > UBA7541 > Acidiferrum. The sequence continues at coordinate 17,973 of CAWIUU010000021.1, read as the reverse complement.
TATGCCGGCGGAGACTGCATTCGCGCGCGAGGCGCTGCCTCTACGGTGATGGCCGTGCAAGACGGCAAGCTGGCCGCGCGTTCGATTCATGAAAGGTTGGTGGCACGTGGCTGACCTGAGTATCAACTTTGCGGGCATTCGTTCGCCGAATCCGTTTTGGCTGGCCTCCGCGCCCCCGAGCAACTCCGGCATGCAGGTGCATCGCGCGTTTGAAGCGGGCTGGGGCGGCGCCGTGTGGAAGACAATCGGTGCTCCAGTGCTGAATGTCTCGAATCGCTACGGTGCCTGGCACTACGGCGGCCAGAAGATGCTGGCCATCAACAACGTCGAGTTGATCTCTGACCGGCCGTTGGAAATAAATCTCCGTGAAATTGCGGAAGTGAAACGAGCGTGGCCCGATCGCGCGGTAATCGTCTCCGCGATGGTGGAGTCCAAACCGGAAACCTGGCACGACATCATTCGCCGTATCCAGGATACGGGCGCGGACGGCATCGAACTGAATTACGGCTGCCCGCACGGAATGAGCGAACGCGGAATGGGCAGCGCCGTCGGGCAAGTGCCGGAATATTGCGAACAAATCACCCGTTGGGTGATGGAAGTGGCCAAGATTCCCGTGATCGTGAAACTCACGCCAAATATTTCGGACATCGTGATGCCGGCACGTGCGGCGGTCGCGGCGGGAGCAAATGCGGTGTCGCTGATCAATACGCTGAATTCCATCATCGGCGTTGATCTGGATACGCTTGAAATCACGCCCAACATTGGCGGAAAGGGCGGCCATGGCGGATATGCGGGCCCAGCCGTAAAGCCCATTGCGCTCAATATGCTTTCGGCGCTCGGCAGAGATCCAATCGTAAGTGGTTCGAAGCTTCCCGATCTCTGGAATGGGCGGCATTTCCACCTGGCGCGACGCGGCAGAATTCTTGCTGCTCGGCGCCAGCAGCCTGCAGGTTTGCACCGCGGTGATGCACTACGGTTTCCGCATCGTGGAAGATTTGTGCGACGGGTTGTCCAATTGGATGGATGAAAAGGGCTTCGCAAGAATCTCTGACCTCGTGGCCGGTCAAAGCCTGCACCGGGTATCGGACTTCAATAATTTCGACCTTTCATTTCGCGCAGTCGCGCGCATCGACCAGCAGAAATGCATCCGCTGCAATCTCTGCTACGTCGCCTGCAACGACACGGCCCACCAGTGCATTGACTTGATTGCCAAAGATGGCAGCCGTCGTGCAGCCTCATTCCTATGATATTCGTGCGAATGGCAAGGACGAGAGCCGTGAACTCGCGCCCCAGCGGTGCAGGTGCGCGAAGAGGATTGTGTCGGTTGCCGCCTTTGCTATAACGTGTGTCCCGTGGAAGATTGTATTCGCATGATCGAAGAACCCTCCGGTCGGCCGCCGGTTACCTGGAAGCAACTCTCTGAATCGCAGCGCGAAGTGACGAAGAATTGGGAAAAGATGCAGAAATATCGCGAGAAGATGGGAATCCATATTCACTGAAGCGTGATGAGAGGCACCGCGGGAGTGACAAATGGCTTTGCTGATCCAGGAACGGGGAAATCGTGACCGTGGGCTCGCGTGTTCAGGCGGACATCTACGTAGAAAACGAGACCATCACACGTATCGGCAAAAATCTTGAGGCTCCTCCGAATGCCGAAATGATCGACGCCAGCGGCAAGCTGGTCTTTCCCGGCTTCATCGATCCCCATGTGCACATCTATCTTCCGTTCATGGCGACTTTTGCCAAAGACACCCACGAAACCGGAAGCATTGCGGCGCTCATCGGTGGAACCACCACGTACATTGAAATGTGCTGCCCGAATCGCAACGATGACGCATTGGAAGGCTACCAGCTCTGGAAATCGAAGGCCGAAGGCAAAAGCGCGTGTGACTACGCATTTCACATGTCCGTGACCAAGTTTGTGAAGGAAACCGAATCACAGTTGCGACAGATTGTTGCCGACGGCACGGCATCTTTCAAAATTTTCCTTGCGTACAAGAACTTTTTTGGCGTCGACGACGGCGAAATGTATCAGACTCTGGAACTCGCCAAGGGTCTTGGCGTGATTGTCACCGCGCATTGTGAGAACGCGGAACTTGTGGCGCGGTTGCAGCAAAAACTTCTGGCGGAAGGGAAGACCGGTCCCGAATGGCATGAACCCAGCCGTCCCGAATCAGTGGAAGCCGAGGGCACTGGCCGTTTCGCCACTTTCCTTGAAAACACAGGAGCGACTGGCTATGTTGTCCATTTATCGTGCGAGAAAGCGCTGCATGCCGCGCTGCAGGCAAAGTCACGCGGCGTGAAGATCCACGTAGAATCCGTGCTGCCGCATTTCCTGCTCGACAAAACCTACGCCGAACGACCTGGAGTCGAAGGAATGAAGCACGTGATGTCGCCGCCTTTACGCGCGAAGCACAATCAAGCCGCACTTTGGAATGCCCTGGCGGCCGGCTCCATCGACACAGTCGGGACGGATCATTGCCCGTTCGATACCGAGCAGAAGTTGCTCGGCAAGGATTCCTTCGTCAACATTCCCAACGGGATTCCAGGAATCGAAGACCGCGTCAATCTGCTTGTATGCGCACGGTGTGAAACGCGGAAGGCTGGACCTGGATCGCTTTGTGGACGCTGCGAGTACCCGGGCCGCGAAACTGTTCGGACTTTACCCGCGCAAAGGCACCGATTGCCGTGGGCAGCGATGCTGATCTGGTGGTTTATGATACGAACTATCGCGGCGTCGTCTCCGCGAAGTCGCATCACGTGAACAACGACTACAATGGTTTCGAAGGAATGCAGATTGAGGGCCGCCCGTCAGTCGTGACGGTGCGCGGAAAAGTCCAGGTGCGCGACGGCAGATTCATCGGCGAACGTGGCCGCGGCAAAATGCTGCGGCGTGAGCCGAGCCATTTCTGAGCGAATCCTATGACCTTGAATCCCAAACGGACGGTTGCCGAACTGAAGGAGCTAAGCGCGCTTACGGGCGATGAAAACGGCGCACAGCGCGTAGCCTGGACTGATACCTGGCGGAAGGCGCGCGAATGGTTTGCGTCGAAAGTGAAAGAACTTCCCATTGAGCATCATTACGACGCGGCAGGAAACAATTGGGTCACGTTGTTGGGAGCTTCTGAAAAATGCCTGTTAATCGGCGGACATCTTGATTCCGTACCCAACGGAGGTTGGCTTGATGGCTCGCTGAATGTGCTGGCGGGCCTGGAAGTGCTGCGCCGAATTGCCAGCGGAATTCGCTGGTCGCCCTCCGGTCACCGTTCGTCTCGTCGATTGGGCTGATGAAGAAGGTGCGCGCTTTGGCCGCAGTCTTCTTGGGTTCCTCCGCATTTGCCGGAACACATTCAATTGACGCAGACCGCGGACGCACCGATCGCGACGGAATAAAATTGGAGGATGCGTTGCGGCGTTGCGGCGTGGAAATTGATAACTTTCCTGACGCCGGGAAAGAACGGAAGAGCGCGGCTGCCTATCTTGAACTGCATATCGAGCAAGGACCCGTGCTTGAGCGCATGGGCTTGCCGCTCGGCGTGGTCTTGGGCACAAAAGGTGTTGAGCGGCATAACATCACATTCCACGGGCAAGAAGCGCACTCCGGTTCGACACCCATGAACGCGCGACGGGATGCTCTTGCCGCAGCGGCAAAGCTGGCGCTAGAGATCCGCACCATTGCCAAGAAACACGAAGACGCCGTTTGTACCATCGGTAGCGTGAAGACTTTCCCGGGCATCGTTACGGCGGTTGTGGGCCGTTGCGAGGTAACGCTGGACCAGCGCGATCTGGACACCAAAGTTCTTGCCCAGATGTATTTCGAAGCTCAGGAAGCCAGCCAACGTTTCGCCACCGAAGAAAAATGTACAGTGACCTGGTCACGTCTCTGGAACATCGAACCCGTTCCGTTTCATCGGATTTTACTCGATCTTTGCGAGCAGGCGGTCCGGGAAACTTCCGGCACTTCGCACCGCATGCCCTCGGGCCCGTTGCACGACGCCGCCGAAGTCTCGCGCGCGGGAATTCCCACCGTGATGATGTTCGTTCAATCGCTGAACGGGATCAGTCATAATAAGATTGAAGACACCAAAGAAGAACATCTCGAAATGTCCGTTGTAGCGCTTGATCGGCTGGCATCCAAAACGATGGATTGGATTGTGAAGCAATAGTGGTTCTGACGAGATTTTGAGGAAGGATACACAACTTATGGATTCTCATTCGCGCAGAGTGGTTCAAGAAAATCGCGATTACACGATGTTCTCCTGGTCCGTACAGGGGGCTTCGAATCCCATTCATATGAAGCGCGGCCAGGGGGTCTGGTTCTGGGATGGTGATGACAATCGCTGGCTGGACTTCAGCTCTCAGCTCATCAACTTAAACATCGGCCACCAACACCCCAAAATGTTGGAAGCGATCAAGAAGCAGGTTGAAGAACTCTGTTTCGCGGGACCGGGTTTTGCCACGGAACCACGCGGCCTGCTGGGCAAAAAACTCGCCGAAGTTACTGGCTTGGCGAAAGCATTTTTCACGCTGGGCGGCTCCGAAGCCAACGAAAACGCCATGAAGATGGCAAAGCTTTTTACCGGCCGGGACAAGATCATCACGCGCTATCGCTCTTATCATGGCGCCACCATGGGTTCGATGACCGCGTCCGGCGATCCGCGGCGTTGGCCCGTGGAACCCGGCGTCCCGGGCATCGTGCGTGCTTTCGATCCCTACTGCTACCGTTGCCCCTTTGGGCAAAAAGTGGAAACTTGCCATCGGGAATGCGTTTCGCATATCGAAGAAATCATTCAGATGGAAGGACCGAACACGATTGCGGCGATTCTCGTCGAAGGCATTACAGGCTCGAATGGCCTGCTGGTTCCACCGGACGATTACTATCCCAAACTTCGCGCCCTCTGCGACAAATACGGCATTATTCTGATCGATGACGAGGTCATGAGTGGGTTCGGTCGTACCGGCAAATGGCTTGCCACGCAACATTACGGTATACGTCCCGATATCGTGACCTGCGCCAAAGGTTTGACGAGCGGCTACCTCCCTCTTGGCGCCGTGATTGTCTCCGATTCGATCGCCAAATACTTTGAGACGAACATGCTCTGGGGTGGACTCACTTATAGCGGCCACCCAGTTTGTTGCGCCGCCGCTGTTGCTAATCTCAATCTCTATGAAGAAGAAAAAATCTTCGAAAATGTCCAACGCCAGGGGCGCTATCTGGCTGAGCGCCTCGAAACCATGAAACAGAAATATCACTGTGTCGGCGATGTTCGCTCCAAAGGACTGTTCAGCGTTCTTGAACTTGTGAAAGACAAGTCCACGCGTGAACCTTTGGCTCTGTTCAATAGCACCAGCCCAGAGATGACCAAGCTCGCTGGCCACTTGAAGAGCAAACATCTCTATGCGTTCAGCCGCTTCAATATGTTATGGGTCTGCCCGCCACTCATCATCACGGAAGCAGAACTCCGCCAAGGCCTGGACATTGTGGAAGAAGGTCTGGCGATTGTGGATGCCGCGCTATCCCCTGTTTCCGCCAGCCATTCCGTGGAAGTTCTGGCGCGTAAATAGGGCCTTGCTGCACAAACAGGAAATGACAAGCGGAGATGCGCGTCACTTGAAAGTGTTCTAAAATGGCTTAGTAGGAAAGATGGGCGTGTAGCTCAGCTGGGAGAGCACCTGCTTTGCAAGCACGGGAATTCATTCTAAGTATTCCATTTCCTGCTTCCGTTTCTATTGTTTCCAACAAACTGGGGAACCTGCTTCTCGTTCAAAGCTAACTCCAAAGGCCTCAACCTCAGTCAGAAATGCACGGTCCGTGCACGCTAGCGCACCTGCTTCTGTAAATTCCGTGTTCAAATGCACCGGTTTGCTAATTCTCCCTGCACGATTCGTACTCACCGATTTTCACGTCTTTTGTTCGCATTAGCGACGTCTGACTTGCAGCCACATGTTCTCATTTGCGACGTAGAGTGCAGCAAGAGTGCAGCAGATTTCTCCTGCCTTGATGGACGGAATTACAAGGCTTGGCACCGTGTCGGAGCCTTCGTCGACGGCGTGGCCCGGTCGGATCTACAGGCCCAACCCTCCCGTCGTCCACACCGCGTTCCCGCAATCGCCCTCGAGCGGCCCGCCACTCGTCCAGAATCGGCGGATTTGCTGCTCGCCGAAACTTCCCAGAGCGGGCAAGTGAAAGTCGAGCGGCCTAGTCCGGGGTGCCCTCCAGAGTCTTCTTGCTCTATCGAGGCGATAATCGTAACAGGGCTACAAGAACCGCCTTGAGCCTCGGCTGGAGCTTTGGCGAACCAACGGATGAAGGAACGACCAGGTTGCCCATCGCAGAATCGTAGCAGGACGGGGGAATCCTGAGGAATCATGGGCAAAATAACAATTCGCCAGAGACAGGTCATGGCATAGACAACAGGTCGGCACGGAAGTGACTTGTAATGCCTGAGCATGGCACGGTAGTCGTGGTGTTGGCGGCGGGCTACGACGTACTTTACATCTCCCGGACCACAGCCAAGATTAATGAAAGTGTGGGAACGACATTGCTATGTGACTCCCATTCTCGGAGTACCTCGAACCGAAAAGGTCAGGCGATCCGTTGATTTGACGTCCAACGAGAACCGCACTAAGCTGCGTCGGGAATCACAAAATGCCGAACCATCCTCCTGCTCACTACTCCGAAATTGGCTGCCGGATTCCCAAGGAATGTTTCTGGGTGATCGGCTGGGGAGAGAGCGACGTCGGAATCGAGACCGGTTCGTACGATGCTGCTTTGCACATGGCCGGCATCGAGAACTACAACGTGGTGCTTTACACCTCGGTGTTGCCGCCTGAGATGGTTGAATTGTCCCACTTACCTGACATCCACCATGGGTCCGTGCTTGAGGGGATCATCGCGATTCAGCATACCGATAAGCCAGGAACTCGGATCACCGCCGGCCTGCTCATGGCCAAGGTCTACCGCAATTTCGATGGCTCTCACCTTGGCGGATTCGCGTGCGAGTATGCCGGCAACGGATCGGTCGAAGAAGCGGAAGCCAATTTACGGGAAGCGATGCAACAACTTTTTGAGCGGCGTTATAAGACTAGGTTCTATAGACTCGAGTTCGGGAAATCAGTCGTTCGGACCTACACTCCGGGAAAATCGTTCGGAACGATTCTTGTCGGCATCGGTTTCGCCACTTATCTTGTGCCGATCTTAAGACCCGAAGTGGACGTTACTCCTTCCCACAAAGACAAATCGCACGTGAAATATGTGACCAAATGAGCAAGCCAGCCTGGGGCTGACTCGTATTTGCATTGGATTGGTCGCAAACACACTGCATGGGCGGCTATCTCATTAGTCCCCTTCTTGTAGGAGATACTCTGAACACACCATTCGACTCCCTGCATATTTTACTTCTTCAGTATTGGTCAGATCCCTTGCTTCGATATGTTCAAGTGCCGCGGTGAACAGTTCCCGCTGACGAGCTGGCACGACATTGGGAACAATAATGATCACTCCGGCGTGCAACGGTTCCTTTCCGTAGAGAAGAAGAAAGTCGGAGCGATTGTTCGTTACAAACGTGTAGTCCTGTTGGCGAACGGTTTTGATGAGATGCCAATCTTTAGAGCTACCGAGGCCTAGGTAATTGACATGGTCGGCCACGTGACCTGCCGCATGTGCTAGTTCGACCAGAGACGTGTGTAGGCATTCATCGATCAAAAGCTTCACCGTCACCCCACAAGGGCACGGCTATGCCGGGTTGTAAGTATCGGTTTCCGTTTTGCCCAAGGACGAGAAACCGGACGCCCGCGTCGTGGAAAGGCTTGGACATAAAGTGGGGCAAGCTCGATCTTCTCCCTATCAAGGACTGGGTACCCCTCCAAGATCTCTTCTGGCTTCGCTCCTTGGCACAGCATGTCGGCGACCAATTGGACAGGAATACGTGTCCCACGATAGACGGGAGTACCGCCCATAATTTCTGGGTCGGAAATAACGATGTTCTCTGCACGCTCAAGCTTCTTCAGATCTTGGTCGAGTTCCATGCGCACTGTCTTGACTTGAATCATTAAGGCTGAACCCTCTGTAAGAATTACGGCGTCGATTCCTGGAGATTCCTCAATCTTTTTGGCGATCGTCCGACGAGAGGCGATTGGGTGTTGGCGAGTTCCAGATACTTCTGGGCGGCGACGACTGCTTTCTCTTGAACCAGTGCTTCGTTCTCCAGGATGCGCAACGCAGCAAGGTTGTCCTTGACTTGTTGAAAGCCTGTCAAGACTGTTTCCCGATAGTTGACGACTGTCTGATCGCGAAGTGAAACGTGGTTCCTGACCCTGGCAGTGGCTATCCGCAAATTGCATCGCGGCATACAGTCCAGCGGCATCGAATTAACTCTCGTTATTGTTGCCGGATTGCTTTTTCTGCTCATAATCATTTCCGGGAGTTTGCTGAGCCTTGGCAAGGCAAGAAACGACGAAATCTTCGCGATTCACAAGGTAGTCTCTATGCTGACAGTTATTCCCACATTCGGAACCATTTACCTGTTGACGCGTGGCAGGTGGTAATAGGCAACGCCAGTCTGTTGGAGCGCGGATGTGATGGGAGGCACTGACCGCGACCCGCCCGGAGGAGCTAAATACGGTAGCAGGTTCAATCAGCGAGTTGTCTCCCGGGCGGAGTTACACACAATTGATTCAGGATTTCCGTTACGCCTTCCGAATGTTCAAGAAGTCTCCCGGCTTCACGGTTGTTGTCGTGCTGACCCTGGCGCTCGGCATCGGCGCAAACAGCACCATCTTCAGTTGGATCAGTGCGACGCTGCTGAACCCCATTCCGGGGGTGACACACACGGCCAACCTGGTCACGGTAATGAGGGGAGAACGAAGCGACCACCCCACCCCTCCGTTTTCTTATCCCGACTTTCGAGACTTGCGCGACGGTAGCCGCAGTTTCTCGGGGCTGCTGGGATATCATGACGACTACATGTCGCTCACCGGAGCGGGCAAGCCGGAGCGCATTTACGGAGCCTTAACCTCGACCAATTATTTCGACGTGCTGGGACTGCGCATGATCGTTGGGCGGGGCTTCGTGCCCGAGGAAGAACAGCAGCGCGCCGGGGCAAGGGTGGCGGTGATTAGTTACAGCGTATGGCAGAGCCACTTTGGACTGGACCGGTTGGTAGTTGGCAAGACGATTCAAATCAACCGGCATTCGTACACGATCATCGGAGTGGCGCCGCGGGAATTCCGTGGATGCAAGACTGGGCTGCGTACGGACATCTGGATTCCGCTGACGATGGACCAAGCTGTGTGGGGTTCGAACCGTCCCGATGATCGCGGCACATTTTGGCTTAACGTTTTGGGAAAGCTGCGGCCTGGAATTACAGACCGTCAGGCGGAAGCCGAACTAAACCTGCTGATGCAGAGGATTGCGGAGCGTTTCCCCGAAGCGCATCGCGATAGCCCCAACCAGATCACGCTTGATCCGCTGTGGCGCTCTCCGTTTGGCGTGAATGGCTACCTTTATAAAGTATTGCCGATGCTGGTGGGGCTCGCCGCGGTGTTGCTGTTGCTAGCCTGCGCCAACGTGGCGAATCTGTTGCTGGTGCGCTCGGTGGCGCGGCGGCGCGAGATTGCCATCCGGCTGTCGATGGGCGCTACGCGAGGACAATTGGTGCGTCAGCTCCTGGTGGAGAGCCTGATGCTCAGCCTGAGCGGCGGCATTGTGGCCATCTTGATGACCATTTGGACAGCGCACAGCCTGGCTGCTTTCTTTCCTCCCACGACGCTTCCGCTGACACACGATGCTCATCTCGATCAGCGCGTGCTGCTGGGCACGACCGTCGTTTCGATTCTCACGGCGTTGATCTTCGGAATCCTGCCGGCCATTCGTTCGTCGAGCCTGCCGGTGCAGGCCGTGCTGAAAGAAGAAGCGAACAACGTGTCCTTGAGCTTCCACAAGAGTCGGCTTTCGAGCAGCCTGGTGATTGCGCAGATATCGCTCTCGCTGCTGCTGCTGGTTTGCGCCGGACTGTTCACCCGTAGCTTGCAGAAGGCGCAACAATCGGACCCGGGCTTCGAGCCCGACCACGTGCTACTTGCTTCGTATGAACTTTCTCCTGCTGGCTATTCACGAACTACTTCCGTGACCTTCAACCGCGGAGTGCTTGCCAAAGTTGCCGCTTTGCCCGGCATCGAGGCAGTCACTTTGGCAGATTTCTCGCCTCTGAGCTTCAGCATTCATACCGAGTACCTACAGTTGCAAGGATATGTGCCGCAGCCGCACGAGTCGATGGAGATTAGCCGCGCGATCGTCGGACCGAATTACTTTCACACGATGAAGACGAGTCTCATCTCGGGACGCGATTTCACTGACGGGGACGCGCCGGAATCGCAGCGCGTGGCGATCGTGAATCAAGCGCTGGCGGACCGCTATTGGCCGGGCGAGGACGCAATCGGCAAGCAAGCCAGCGACGGCGATCAACGGTTCACGATCGTGGGCGTGGCTCGTAATGCCAAATACCGCCTGTTAACCTACGCGCCTGAGCCGGTCATTTATCTGCCGATGTATCAGGCGTACCGCTCGACACAGGACACTACGATTCACGTGCGAGTTTCGGGAAGCCCGCGAGCGATGGCGTTCCCGGTGGAACAAGCGGTGCATGAGCTGAATCCGGAGTTGCCATTGTTCAATGTGAACCCGCTCACGGTGACCATGAAGTTTGGAACCATTTTTGAGCACGTGGCTGCCACGTTCGCGGGATCATTTGGTTTACTCGCCATGTTACTGGCCGCGGTGGGCATCTACGGGGTGGTGGCTTATACAACGCGCCAGCGCACGCGTGAGATTGGGATTCGTATGGCGCTCGGGGCCGAGAAGGTGCAGATCTACAAGCTGGTGTTGGGGCAGGGCTTGCGCTTGATGCTCGCCGGTCTGGTGGTTGGCATGGCCCTTTCGCTGGCGGTGACTCGTTTGCTGAAGAGCAAGCTGTATGCTGTGGGCTCCACGGACGCGCTGACATTTGCGAGCGTCGCGGTGCTGCTCTCGGTCGTCACACTGATTGCTTGCCACATTCCCGCACGACGAGCCACTAGCATTGAGCCGACAGTCGCACTGCGGTGTGAGTAGTGTATTGATGGAATCAGGGCTCGAGAATCAGGCTTTTGTCCGCGCGTGAGCACGCCCGCGACTCGGCCCTTGTGCGATAAAGCCGCCGAGCCCTTAGTTTTAAGAGGCGAGTCTTCTGGGTTCAGAAACCGGAGTTGGCTATCGAGTGCGTCCGGTTGCCCGCTCTTGCTGCTTCGGATGTAACGACCGTCGCTTTGTAGTTGATGGGGTTTCTCTTCGTCGGCCAACTGAATCGTGAGAACATCCTTCAAGCGAGAAAGCAACTTGGGATTGGTCACCGGAAAAATGATTTCGACGCGATGACTCAAGTTGCGCCACATGAGGTCGGTGGCCGTCTTTCACTTCATTTTGATGTTCTGATTCACGCGAAACAGGTTCGCCGGGTCGTAGCGCTTCTTGATCTTCGCTAGACGGTCGTAATTCTTGCCATATGTCGCTCGAATGCGATCTTCGCCCTCTTCCATCATGAAGTTGATGTACGCACCGCCGGCGGAGTATGGATGAAGCTCGGTCCAATATTCCTTCGCCCACGTAGAGATTCTTTCCTTGTTTGCGGGGTCCGGATCGACCCCGACCATCACGGCAGCCCACATCGCGTCTCGGTAACACCACGGCGTTGCATTGTTCTTGACGCGGCTCGCCGCGCCGTTGATCGGGTACATATGCATGGTCGACTGCATCGTCGGTAACTTCGCCGCGTGCTTCAGATGCAGCGCGATGGCTTCGTCTGGGAGTGTGCGCACGAAGTCGGCCTTCCAGTACCATTGCAGGCCCGGCGGATAGAGACCATCGAACAGACTTTGCAGTACCGGATGCGGAATCGGGCCGACCATATCGAGCGCAGGAACCTTGAAGCTCCGAATTGGCTTGAACACCTTCTCCGCCTTTTTGATCGGTCCGGTGTAGCACCACACGATGCCGCACATCTTCTTATTGTGCAGATGCTCGGGGAACGGCGGCCCCGGAGGCACCGTGAGGAAAGCAAAGAATCCATAGACGTCATCGGGCGCCTTAGCCATGAAGCTGCGGTACCAGCGCATCATCTCCGCCGCGTCTTCCATCTGCCAGAACATCGGTCCGGCGTAATCGGTGTGCACGGGTTGCGCCTTGAACAGAAACGAGGTCACGACGCCGAAGTTACCACCCCCGCCGCGCACCGCCCAGAACAGGTCGGCATTTTCCTGGGCGGTGGCTGTGACGAACCGCCCGTCGGCCAGCACCATTTCGGCAGCAAGCAGATTGTCGATAGTCAGGCCGTACCGCCGTGTCAAGTAACCGATCCCGCCGCCCAACGTCAGCCCGGCCACGCCGGTTGTCGAAATGACGCCCGCAGGAACCGCGAGACCGAACGCGTGCGTCGCATGGTCCACGTCGCGCCACAGCGCGCCGCCGCCGACCAGCACGGTCTTCTTCTTCGGGTCCACGCGAACGTAGTTCATCGGCGAAAGATCGATCACTAATCCGTCATCGCACACTCCCAACCCGCCCGCGTTGTGCCCGCCGCCGCGGATGGCTAGCAGTAGCTTCTGCTCGCGGCCGAATTTCACCGCCGTCATGACGTCGGCCACGTCGGCGCAGCGCGCAATCAATCGTGGGCGCCGGTCGATCATCCCGTTGTACACCTTGCGAGCCACCTCGTAACTCGGATCGCCTGGCTCGATCAGTCCTCCGCGCAAGCTGGCCCTGAAAGCTGCAATCGTCGCATCGTTCAGCATCGTTACCTCGATCGCTCAAATTTGACCTGTGCTACTGCGGTCGGGTTCATAGCGGGGGTACAGCGCGTCACCGGCAACCAGCGTCATCCACCAATTTAGCCGGCATCCCCGATCTGGACCCCAGGCTCGCACATCGTACGCTTCATCTTTCCCGGACACAACGAATTTGCCACCTGAGCAGGCCCGCTGAAACCGCGTGGATGAGTTAATTGATAAACGTCAGTAATAGGAGGAGTGGGATCTCTCCTCGCTATCCTGTTCAGGGAAGTGACGCTTCGCAGGAGGTCGATTGCCTTCTCATCTCCTCGAACGCCGTTTCGGGCCAGTTTCCGAGTTCGCGACCAGACGCCAGGAATTTGATGAGCGCGAACAGCATTCATACAAGTAGCATTTGTTATGCGGTCAATGGCCGACGCTTATTTGACTTGAAAGACTGCTGTTTTTTTATCCCCATGGGAACGTAGAGCGGGACGCCGGGAACAACGCTCGCGAATTGGGGTCCACTTCCGTTCACGATGCCATTTCCATTTGCTGAGTACGGTGTGCTTAGGACGGAGAACGTAATCCCGCTATGCCAAAACACGGTTCCTGACACCTGCCAACCGTTCAGTGCGTAGCCAAGAAGGCGATTTTGGATCTTAAACGGAAATTGATAGACATATTGAGCATTGAGATTATTCCGGATGTCATAGTCACAAGGACCGTAGTCCCGAGCCAAGTCTCCCGGGAGGGGAGACAATATCCCCCCGGCCGAGAACTGCAAGAACCCGCCGTTTGAGACGGTGTCCATGCAACGACTCCAGGTGTAATTGATTTGTCCCATCAGTCCGTGTCCCATGCGCTTCGTTGCTGACAGTTGTAAACCGTCGTAGTGACTTTTAGCGCTTGTAGACAATTGTGGGACTGCCCCGAATCGTGGATCGGTCGGCTGTTCATAAGGAAACGGCGAAAAACAATCCTCACATACCGTTTGATAACCGTTCACTTGCGTTAGATATGGCTGGTTTACTGTGCGGGTGCCAACGTATTGCGCTTGGAAGCTTGCTGTCGTTCCAAACTGATGTTCCAGGCCCAGACTCCATTCCATGAAGTATGGCGCGTGCAGTTCTCCGTCGGGCACCGCCGTGATGGCAACCGGAGGAAGACAGGTCGCAGGATTCGCCAGGGTAGACGCACAAGAAAGCTGCCCCTGAGAAAACCCGGAACTGAAGGTTTGATTGGCGGCCACGGCTGCATCAATCGCGCTGTTGGAAATACCTGGAGCAATTGACGCGCCTCCCACTGTTCCAAGCAGTCCGCCCTGGAAAGTCTTGACGAAGAGGAGCGAGTGGACCTGGCTCGAATATGCGCCGTAAATGCTCCAGCAAAGCAATCATCTCATGAACCGGCCAGGCAGGAGATGAGAAATGCATGAAAACAAGAGGAAAATGTCATTCTGAGGCTATCCGACGTGGATACCCGCCTGCCGCTCAATTTCGTCGAGAACCACGCGATGCCTCAGTCGCCATCGTCATAGGCACTGCATAGTGCTCTGCGTGGGTTCGGAGTGCTGGCGTTTGGTGTCGCGACCTTCACCGGGAATGTAATAATTGAATATCCGCTTACGTGGGACTCGTCATCCTGGTACGCAGGCCGATTCGTCGTGGCGCTGCTGGTGGTCGTCGCCCTCGCGACATGCGGGTTCCGCTACGCCTTAGGTAGACAGGCGTTGGTCCCGCGAATGCTCGCCGCAGGCTTGAGATAAGCCCAACAGAAGATCGCCCAACCCGCGACATCACCCCCTCGTGAGTTCCCGACTCGACGTTCAATCCGTGGGAAGAGTGTGGCGTCAGGCTAGAAGCTGTATTTAAGAGCGAACTGCAGGGCACGAGGACCGTTGAGAGCATTGATGACCTGGAGAGTCTTGAACGACGTGTTCGGAACCAGAAAACAGGTTTGCTGCAGCGATTGGCCGTCGCCCCAGGAGCCGCCCTTGTGTCCATTAATGGAGTAGTTCCCGGATTGCGGGCAAACCCAAAGTAATCCCGGATTCAACTCAGCAGCTGTCCCGAAATGCGTGGCAGGTCAGCTCGGGAGTGTGGCCACAAAAAACTGTCTCACTAGGGGGTTCACCCCAGTGGTCTGCGAACCCATGGTCCGAAGTTGTTCCAAGCTATTCTCATGAATCAACAGAGTGGCGGACGATTGCTACGCCGTTGCCGGAAAACTGGGTTCCGGTACAAAGGTGTCGACCTAACGACTTGCCAGACCTCTTGTTGACGCTCGCAGCGCACGGGGCTACTCTTCGCTCATGAAAGCCGAAGTTCCTAAACTCACCTTGTTGAAACGTATTCTCAGTAAGGTCAGAGAACTCTTCAACAGGCCGACAAATGTACATTACACGAGCGTTCCGATTTGGAGACCATGGCGGAGATTCTAACGCTGGACAAAATCGGCCCCGAACGTCCCAAGTCCCGATCAACGCCGTAACAGGACAGATGTTTGGTTATGCGGGCGGTCTCAATGGGTCGGCGCAACACTAGCTCGAAGTCCACGTCCAGGAGTCTCAAAGGCTAAATTCTGAGCGACTTGATGTGAACGTTAGCGGATAGGGAGAGCGTACATGAGGCCGCCTTGGGTCCACAGATTGTTTGTGCCGCGGGACAGCTTCATCGGCGAGCCCGATCCGAGGTCGTGCTCAAACATCTCGCGGTAATTGCCGACCGCTTCGATGATGCGCGCGGCCCAAGCGTCGCCGAGCCCCAGGTATTGGCCGTAGCCGCGCTGGACGCCGAGCAAACGCCGAATCACGAGGTCGTCACTCTTTTTCATCTCCGCGAGATTCCCCTGCGTCACTCCGCTCTCTTCGGCCTGGATCAATGACTCCACCGTCCAGTTCACAATGGCCGCCCATTGCGGATCGTCGAGACGATAGGCCGGCGCCAACGGATCCTTGGCGATCACGTCCGGCAGGATTTCAAAATTCTGGGCCATGCTCTTGAAGGCGATGCGCTCGTAGGCGAGTTGCGAGACGTCGGCGGTGACCGCGGCGCAGTTGCGGGTGATGAATGCTGCTTCCATCTCGCCTTCTTCCTGAAAGGAGAAGGGCAGCCACTTGATCTTCTCGCGCTTCATGTAGGCTTCCAGCTGATCTTCGATTTCGGTGCCACCCAGGAAACAGACTTTTTTTCCGGCAAGATCTTTCGGAGTGGCGATTCCCATGGTCTTGTTCACCAGAAAACCCTGGTAGTCATGGAAGATCGGCCGCGCGAAGCCCAGGCCAGAGTTGGGCGCCGCATTTATGAAATTGGGGGAGGCTGTCGCGAGCAGCGCAATCTCGCCGGACTTGAGGGCCTTCAATGCATCCTCTTCGTCGCGGTAAGGCGTGATCGTAAACTTTGCGTTTGTTCCAAGCACAGCCAGGGCGACTGCCTTGCAGATATCCGCGTCGAAAGCGGAGTGATTGCCATGCGCGTCTTGCGTGGAATACTCGGGCTCTTCAGTGTTGATTTCGCAAGGGAGTGAGCCGGCCGCTTTGATTTTCTCGAGAATGGCGCCAGCTTGCGCTCTCGCCGGAGTTGCAATCATCAACCATGCAATCGAAAACAGTAGCGAATAAGTGCACGGTAAATGCACGGTCGAGGTCGAAAGAGATGAATAGAAACGGGCAGAAAACTGGAAAGTGCTTTAGAATGAGTATCAGTGCCGCTGTGGGCGTGTAGCTCAGCTGGGAGAGCACCTGCTTTGCAAGCAGGGTTGCATCCTGGACTAAATGGCTTCGTTGGTGTCGCTTACGCCCGAAAAGTCACTAATTCCCACTTCTCAATTGTCCCGAAGTTGTACCGAATTTCCCGGCGTCGTCCGTCGCGGCTTCCACAGCGTCAAGTTCTATCCAGTTTCCCCGCGCATCTTCTGACGCGGGGCGCGGGGCCTGTCTCGTGATCTTCGCGAGTATCAGGGGCAGGCCCCGTTCTCTTTCGTTCAGGGGTCGGGAGGCTAGCACCCAAGTTTTCCCGTTGCCGTTAATCGGGACCTTGTTCGGCGTGGGACCTGTCAAAAGGCATGTAATTCCAGGCTGTGGTTCACATTCGTCGGTGAGCAGACCCATGTCAACGCAGCAACCAGATGGTCGCATCCAGGCCAATCGCATCCGCCATTTCGCCGTAGCTCCCATCAAGTTGGCCTAGAACGAACTTTTCGGTTTTGGGGTTGACCTTACTGGCGAGGCCATAAACGGTCGAGGGTCAAACGATCGGGTTTTCCGGCGAAGAATTTCTGCATGGCGTCTTTGAAAATAGCGCTGTCGCCGGCAGTGTTGGCGAAAAGCGTCATGCAGGAACGAAATTTCAAATCGTCCGGATCGCCGAAGATTTCCTCGACGGGGCGACCGTCGATCTGTAGCACGAGGCCGACGCAGTGGCGGAGGCGCCGCCCGAGGATGGGATGCTGTAAATACGCTTCGGCTTCCTGAAGCGACGAGATTCCGTAGAGGTTGGCCATGGCGCTGTGCCCCAGGCCTTTGAACTGGGGAAAGATGAACCACATCCAATGGCTTTGCTTGTGGCCCTCGCTCAGTTCCTGGCAGACGCGTTCGTAGCAATGGCTCTGCGCATCGACGAAACGTTGCAGATTGTGTGGGTCGCTCGCGTTCATGCTCGCACGCTGCGATTTTACTACGAGTAACGCGCAAAACCGCCTGAGATGGAAGGTAACGGGATCTGACCTCGTCGAAAGTAAGGCGTCATTTTCTTGCGTGGAACGTCCGGCGTCAAATTGAAACCAGTAGAGTCCAACTAGCGTCCAAGCTAGGCCATTCTAGGAGTGGATTTCAGTAACTTACCCGTGTAAGGCCAATCGAGTCATCGATGGTTATGGAGCGAAATTGGCAGCATTTTGTTGTTTTTCGAAATTATCAGATGGATTCCAATTGGAGCAGCCGGAACAACCCTTCGGTTAACAGCCGAAGAATGCAAAATCTAAATGCCTTGTTTGGTGTCGCTTACCGGGAAAGACACTGATTTTCAGTCCCTCAGTTGGGCTACTTGGGCTACCAATTAGGACCAAGATCCCTCGCGCTCCGAATATCTCCCGGTTGCATGACACATACATGACACTGTTCCGGGCGGAGTCCAACGAACCACACGCGACCGTTGAGCGAAAATGATGCTG